>JADGDU010000018.1 GCA_016744705.1 Candidatus Krumholzibacteriia bacterium | reverse complement strand
CTCGACCACCACGAAGATCCCGACCGGTAGGGCCTGGAGGAACGCGAGCTCACCGGAGACGAAGGATGGCTCGAGAACGAGGATGTCCGCGCCCGAGTCCACGACACTGGAGATCACCGGACGCGTCGTCAGCAGCCCCTCGGCGATCACGATCATCTCATGCGCTTTGAGAGCACGGATGGCGTCCAGGTTGGCCGAGGACCAGCCCTCGGGCGCGCACACATGGATCCGTCGGGCAGGTTGGGCAGGCCGGTTCGGTCGGGTAGGTCACCTCCACTTCAAGCGGCGTACCCTCGGAACCACCCCGACCATCAGGTCTGGTACGCGAAATGCGCATCTGCTTTTTCCCTACATACACGGTGCGCAGATGGTCCAGCATTTCCCGGGGCAAATCGTTGGGCATTTCAATGGTCGAATGATCCGTATGGATTCTGATTTGCCCAATGAAACGTGTTTGCAAGCCCGTCTCATTTGCCACCGCACCCAGGATGTTGCGCACTTCGATACCATCGGCCGAGCCCGCTTCAATGCGGTAAAGTGCCATGTTTTTAATGGGCCTCCGGCCTTGTCCCTGCCCCTGGCCCTGTCCCTGACCTCGGGGGCCTTCACGATCCCGGCCTCGCCTTGGCGGCCGTGGATCATCCCATCTGGGATTGGAGAGAGCCTTGCTTTCCTCAACCCGCAGAGGGCGGTCTTTCTGAGCCATACACAGCAAACCAGCGGCCAGCTTCAGGATGTCCACATCCATTTCTTCCATGAGTTCGAAACTCAGATCCTGGTAGAAATCCATATCTTCTTTACCCATTTGCTCGACCAGGATGTCTCGGAATTTTTCAATGCGCCTGCGGGTCACAGCATCATGACTGGGCATTTCCATCCGGGTGATGGGCTTGCGCGTTACGCGCTCAATAGAACTGAGCAGGCGCCGCTCCCGGGGATTGGCAAAGAGAATGGCTTTGCCATAACGGCCCACCCGGCCTGTGCGCCCGATGCGATGAATGTAGGTTTCCGAATCCCCAGGAATATCGTAATTGATCACCAGGGAAATCCGTTCCACATCCAAACCGCGGGCCGCCACATCGGTGGCCACCACAATATCCACATGACCACTTTTCAAACGCTTGACGGTGCGCTCCCGGGCCTGCTGGTTCATATCACCATTGAGGGCCGCCACATCGAAACCACGGGCGTTTAATTTTTCCGCCAACTCAGTGGTACCCAGCCGTGTCCGCGAGAAAATCAGGATGCCATCATAGGATTCCGTCTCTAAAATTCGCGCCAGAGCTTCAAATTTGGCCTGATTCGGCACCACCAGATACATCTGTTCAATGTTTTCGGCAGTGTTGGTTTTTGTCTCGATGCGAATTTCCACTGGGTCATTCATGTACCGTTTGGAAATGCGTTTGATTTGGGGAGGCATGGTAGCCGAAAAGAGGGCCATCTGGCGATCATCCGGAGCCTTGGACATGATCGTCTCAACATCCTCCACAAAGCCCATGCGCAGCATCTCGTCAGCTTCATCCAGAACGATGGTGCTGATGCCACTCAAATCCAGGGTGCGCCGGCTCAGGTGATCCAAAATACGGCCTGGGGTACCCACAACCACATGGGGTCCCCGTTGCAATTGCTTGAACTGGAAGGCGTAACTCTGGCCACCATAAATGGGCAGCACATGGAATCCCTTGAGGTGGCGAGCATAGGCCTGGAAAGCCTCCGCCACCTGATTGGCCAATTCCCGAGTGGGCGTCAAAACCAAAACCTGGGGAGATTTGTTATCCAGATCCAGAGTTGAAAGCAAGGGCAGCGCAAAGGCCCCAGTCTTTCCGGTACCCGTTTGAGCCAGCCCCATAACATCCTTGCCTTCAATCAAAGGGGGGATGCAGGCCGCCTGAATGGGAAGTGGGGATTCATAGCCCAATTCGGTAACGGCTTTGACAAGCGGGGCGGCCAGATCCAGTTCACTGAACCCCTGGGCTGGTTTGGTCATTTGAAGAACTCCGGAGTGTGGGAAGGCAAAAATTGCAGGACTTGGAGCTTAAGGTGACACAAAATCCTCAATAAAGCCACTAAACAAGCTGGAAGGTCCAAAGGAGAGCGGCATAACGCCGCATCACGGGTTGCAGAATATCACCATTGAAACTACTTTATCGCCCCAACAAGGCAGTCTGGTCTTGGCTTTTAAAGCCGCTTCCACCGCTGCTGGCTTCTGGTGGTGACGGCTTTGCTTTGGTCAGGGAGTTTGACATGAAATGGAAAAACAGACGGCGCAGCAGTCACGTAGAAGATAGGCGTGGCCAACGTCTCAGTAGCGGGCGCCGTGGGCCCAACATGGCTGGGGTGATCTTGCCCCTGTTGATGCGAGCCAGCGGACGAACAAAACTCATGCTCATTGGGGCGGCACTGGTGGCTATGTTTGTCTTCAACATTAGTCCCCAAAGCATGCTTGGGGTCGTTGGCGGCGGTTCGGGGCAACCCACAACCACCCAGGTGAGCTCTGCTCCCAATGATGAGATGGCCGCCTTTCTCTCCACCATGAAAGCCGACAACGAAGACGTCTGGACTGCTATTTTCCAACAGAATGGGAAACATTTCCAGCCTTCCCAATTGGTCATTTATAACGATAAAACGGTCATGCCCGGCGGCGTGGCCGACGCCCGCATGGGCCCCTTCTACATGCCCGCCAACCAGACAGTCTACATCGATCCCAATTTTTTTAATGAGATGAAGGAACGCTTCGGTGCCCCAGGAGATTTTGCCCAGGCCTATGTCATGGCTCATGAAATTGGGCACCATGTGCAACATCAGCTGGGATTAACAGACCGAGTGCACCAGCAGCGCGGTAAAGTCTCCCAGGAAGAATACAACAGATTGTCCGTCAGGTTGGAATTGCAAGCAGATTACCTGGCAGGGGTATTTGCCCACCATGCCGAGCAGCAGTTTGAATTTCTGGAAACTGGGGATATCGATGAAGCCATCAACTGTGCCCAGGCCATTGGCGATGATACCCTTCAGCGACAAGCGGGACAAAAAGTAATGCCCGATTCATTCACTCACGGCACCGCCCAGCAACGGGCCCGCTGGTTCATGAAAGGGTTTCAAGCCGGAAATCTGGCAGAGGGGGACACCTTCAGCTTGCCCTACCACGAACTTTAATTTGGGTCAGTGCCTAGGCCAATACCGATTCCCAATCTCCCAACAGTTCCTCCACAGCCAATTTCTGGCTGCCGGGTGCCCCCAGGTCCACCTGGATGTCATTTTCCACACCAATGGCCTGGCCATCCGCTGTTTGGGTTAATCGAATCAAGGGGCGTTCAATATCTACCCCAGCATCGATCACCGTACCCTGAGAACCATCATTCAACCGCACCGGATTGCCGGGAGGATACATCCCCAGAGTGCGGATGAAAACATGCAACGCCCCCGGATGGAAGGCGCCATCATTTTCCAGCATGATTTCATAGGCTTTGCGTGGAGACATGGGCGCTTTATAAGGCCTGATGGATGTGAGTGCTTCAAAAACATCACAAACCTGAAGCAAGGCCGTCAGATTGTTGCGAACCGCCCAGGCCGGGCTATCCGGATAACCACCGCCATCATACCGAAGATGATGCCCCCAGGCTGCCGCCACGTCCAAAGCTGTGGCTGCATGATGCTCCATGAGAATTTCCGCCCCCAGCCGGGCGTGAGATTTCATGATATCGAATTCTTCATTATCCAGCCGGCCCGGTTTGAAAAGGATCTCGTCAGGAATCTTACTTTTCCCCACATCGTGCAACAAACCTGCGGTGCCCAACTCCTGTAATTCTTCGTCATTCAAGCCCAGCTTACTTCCCAGGTGCACAGCCAGGGTAGCCACACGAACCGAGTGCCCCACCGTGTAGCTATCATAATCCGGGTAGTGCATCATTTGGATGATATCCGTGAAGCTGGCCTGTGTGCTTTGCAACAGGTATTCGCTGACGGAGCGGGCATTATCAATGTCCAGCGTGCGATTCAATGCCGCGCTGCCATGGGCGGAAGTGACCACATCAAAAAGCGCCTGGTAAACGAGAATAGGCGAATCCAGATGACCGAGGGATTGGTCCTGTCCCTTCCAAATGGTTTTGTCTTCTTCGCGAACCAAGTTTTCAAAATCTTGATAAATGGCCGAAGGATTGATATTCACAATGCCCTTGAATTCAAACAAGGCACGGCCTTCGGCCAGGCTGGCCAGCTCCTCTTTCGTTTCGGCGGCCAATCCCAGAAATGATGAAATTTCCTGGGCCGTCACATCCTCATGAAAAAGAAACCCTCCACTATGTAAGAGTCCGGAAAACTTTATCAGTTGGCCACCGGCGATGCTGGGACCCACCAGAAAATGGCCATCATGAACAAGCTTCCCATCAAAAACACCAATGAAGAGAGACTCCTGCTCCGTGGCTTTGAGGTACTTTCCCAGATGAGCAATAAAATCGCCGCCCAAATCTTTGATTTTGGGATGCTCAGCAAAGTACAATCTTCGCTGGGCAATGCCGCTGCTCAAGAGGATGACCATCTGATCAATGTTCAATTGTTTGTCTGTCATTTACCTTTCCTCCCTTTTTTCGGATTCCCCGATGGGTTGGGAAGGGTGGCATATATTTCTGCTGCGGCCTTGCGGCAATCCGTGGGCCATTTAGCAATGAAAAGGAACCTGCGAGAACGCATGACAGATTCAAGAAAGCGCTGACTGCCCACCATACGCAGTTGCACAACCGTCCGGATGGATGCAGGCACCCAAGGCTCACTTCTGCGGTTTCGAGGCAAATGGGGCAAATATTGACCCAAGATGCGGCTGGCCGATTCGAGGACATCTTTTGTGGATTCGCTGCCATCGGCCTGATCCAAAAGGCCCACTAAAAACTTTTGATGTTCATTATGAAATTCAGGAATCAGTGGCAAAACCCCAGCGCACACCCAATTCGGGGGCGTCATTTTTAACCCAGCCAGGACAGGTCTCCCCAGATAGAGCCCCGGGTTCCAGTCCAGCAGGCTGGCCAGAATTTCATATATTCCAGCCGTGGGTTGTGAAAGGAGATCTGGAGCACAGATTTTCTTTTTCACACTGGGCAAGTTTTCCAAGGTACTGAAGCCCTCTTGCCTGGCCGCAGAACCCACCGAGGAAGCCAGAGAGACCACTTTCTCATAATCCTCTCTTTGATCACCACTTCCTTCCAGCAAAATTTCGTTTACCAGAAAGGGCCAGAGAAGATCCATTTGTTGGGGTTCGGCACCATTGGCCACTTCCCCCAGAAATGCCATTGAGGAAATTGATTTGCAACTTCTGATCATCTCAGTCATCAGCACCATGGGGCTAACAATCTGTTGAGAGTCAGGCAACTCTAAAAGCTGCCTGGCACCCGCCACCAGCACTGTCCATTCCTGAGGTTCCAAGGGAGTCCGCAGTATGTCCCGCAATTGTTTCTTGATTCGGTTGTGGACCGGGAGTTTCTGCTCGCGCTGCAGCATTTGGCAAAGAATAGTGAGTTCTTCACTACGGCCTTCGGTCATCAACTGAAAATCGGCCCCCATGCGACCTTCGCATCCATCGATGGCCCGCCGCAATTCCACCATGGGCATCAGGTTTTCCACCGCGGTTGCTTTTTTACCCTTTGTTTCAGATTCTGGTTGTGAATCCGGGGAAGATTCCCGCCGGGCCAAAGAAAGCAGCATGTTGATGGCTTGCCCGTGTTCGTCGGTTTCACGGTTTTGTCCCAAAGAACGAAAAATCGAGGTCAAAGCATCCAGATTGGCATGAGGGGAGGGTGAGTCACCATCTTTATCGGCTTCAGGCTTGCTTTGAACCGCATTGAGGAGAAGTTTTTCCACATCAGTCCAAGTCACCTGTGGTAGACCGGATTTCTCCCTATCTCCACTGGTAAGATACCTGGGAATGGATCGCATCAATTGCCGGCACTGCTCAACCTGTGCTTCATCCAAACCTTTCTGACGAAGGGCCCCCATGAGAGTTTCCAGCCGGGGCTGAGAGGTGTCTCCCGAACATTGATCAGAAAGTTCTTCAGCATCACTGGCTAAGAATTCGATGTGGTGAATGGTGATGGTCGGGGGCATTCCTTCCACCTGAATTCTTTGAAAATCTTTGCTGCCCTTGAGGCGGTTTCGATATGCCAACATTCCCGACACAAAGTCGTAAAGATCGGCATCCGTCAGACCGCTGTCCATTTCCACCCGAGCTATGCCCAAAGCCTCCAGGAGTTCCCTAAAATCAGAAACACCTCGTACATCAGGCTCTAAGGTTAGCCCCTGCAAACTCAGCACACCGCCGGCCGTTTCGAATTTTATGGCTGGCTCTTTACCCAGAGTTTTTTCGAAAGCCTTCATAAAATGCTGGGCCGCCTGATCGCACATAGTATGGCCGGACGGATAATAAACGCCTATGCGAAACACCCGGTCCAAATCTTCCATAAGGTCGGCAATAATTTTTGGATCAAGGAGAAGTTCCTCTGATCCTTTTTCCGTATTTGGTTTTTCTAATACTGGCATAAATAAGAACTCCCCAATAGGGCGCCAATCCGCCCTCCAATAATTCCCTAAAATCCCCCCCTTCATATCGTCGGATCAATCAAAAACTGAAGTTTAATAGAAATATTGTTTATGGGCAGGAAAGCTGGAAGGTTTAGGGAGCTACAAATTCCACAATGCCTTCTTCCACCACCTGCCCCGGTGCCGCATTGTATGAAACCCAATCTAAACGATGATCCCGCAACGAGGCCACCACCCTGAAACGGGAACCGGCACCGTCGGGCATGATGCGCACCACGGCATCCAGTTCAAACATTTCCACACCATCGCCATCTTCGTCCACGAAGAACTGGTGATCAGAAAAGGGTTGGTCCTGCCGGTAATAATACCACTGGTCCAAAGTGCCTTCCGTAATCTCAACACCCGGATCAAATGGGGCAAAATAACTTTGTACTGTATAAAGACTGACCATGTAATACGTCCAAGTGGCATGGTAAGGAACCTGAACCAGATCACTGATTCTATTGGCGTTACTGATGAAGAAGTGGCCGGTTTGGGGAATGTCTTCATTATAAATGTCTTCAACCGGAGCATTTTCTTTTTCCACAGCAACCACGAAATAATGTCTGATATCCTCATTTTCATTGGTGTTCGGCCCCGAAAATTTTCTGGTATAGCGAATGGTCAGATTGCGTGTCACGTCCACCATCCGGTCGGTGCGCAGGGCAGCCCGAAAGCGCACCTGTATGGCAAAGCGATCGGCCAGAGCCCAGGTGGCTTCCTGTTCCAGCGGACTCATGTCAATAAAATCCTGGGGCGTCAGCTCATTCAGCCAGGCGTTGACGGCGCTCTTGGTGGGAGGTGAACCAGCTTCCGGACCGATCAGCTCTTCAGCCAACAAGACCATGGCCGGGTCATCCAGCACTTCAGGAATATCCGAAGCCCACAAGATGGCTGAATCCGGCACCACCCATTGGAAGGTATGCTTTAAAAAACCATCCTCATCTGTCACGGGAAAGGGAACCTCGATATCCCGATAGTTACGTTCAATTTCATCGGCCTGGTACAAGCCATCACTATAATCCAGAGCCACTCGCCAGGTAATATCCAGTGCATCTGGATCGGAGATTTGAGCCAACAGGGACACTTGAACCGTATCGCCTGGTGCCACATCGGGAGGATCTATGATCACGGCAAAAGGCCGCACCTTGTCTTCATTGCCCAAGTGCATTTGCTCGTCGGGAAACCCATCGGTGCAGGCCGACAATCCGGCCACTGCTGATAACAAAACGATTCCCCACAGAATAACTTTCACGTCATGCTCCTAAAATTCCACGCGCAAACCCAGAGCCGGGACAAAAATCCAGCCGTAAGATTCGCGTTTGGAATGATCGTAGTTGTAGGAGTAACCTTCAGGACTGTTGTATATGAAATAGTTGGCGTTCTGGAGGTCCAGGTACAGAGACCAGATGGTGCTGCCCTGGATGAACTTTTTGTCGATGCGTAAATCTGTGCGGAAGTATGGCTCCATCCTTTGGGAATGATATCCCCCTTCAACAGGAACATAAATCCCATGATCGGCATCAAATTCATATTGGTTGCCGGTGTATCCTAAAATAGGTGTGACGGGTACTCCGGAAACAAATTGGACCCGTGAACCAAAGGCCCAGTTGCGACCCAGCTGCCAGGAACCCACCGCCTCCAGGTGATGAGTCTGGTCCATATTATGCAAGTCCCAGGAGGAGGCACTCCAGTTGTCAGCAGTGCCAGGGTCCCGGGCAAAACGGCGCTGACTGCGACCGATGCTGTAAGAAATCCATCCAAAAAAATCGCCATCAGATTCGTGCCGTAGCATAAATTCCAGACCATACATACGGGCATCGGCATCGGGCAGGAAATTCACATTGGCTGTATCGGCCAAAGCCGGCACTTGATCCTGAGTGTTATGATATCCTTCCACCTTCAAAGAAAGCCGCGAACCCAACCGCCACTCATGACCCAGCGTGAAGTGGCGCGCGGTCGTCAGCGGAAGTTCTGGATTTCCATAAACGGGATCTGTGGATTGCCCCATGGGCCTGGGCGACTGGTTGTAGGTGCCAGCCGAAGCCGTGACCGTGCGTTGGGCGTGGTAATCCCAGCGAGCGGCAGCCCGCACACTCAGCTTTCCTTTATCCACCGGTTGATAATAATCATAACGCAGCCCAGGAGTGATCAACACATCGGGGTGAGGGCGCCATTCCGCATTGGTGTAGGCCCCCAAATCAGAGAATTTCTTATCCTCCAACTTGGACGCAGGATATCCCAGAATTTTGACCTCATAATTGTAGGGAGAGTAGGCCAGGTCCAGCCCCACATGGGAGACGAAATCTGGACGCCACCGTATGGCCAGATCATCGCGCAGATTAAAAACCGGCCCATCACTTTCAAAACGGAAATGCCCCATGATGTGCCCTGAATTGCTGTCATGTCCAGCCGATAAACGCAGCTGGTTGCGCACACGATCACTCCACTGGCCGTCGTATCCCAAAATCAAACGCTGGAAAGACAAATCCAGAGCCACTTCATCCAGGGCCTCACTGACGGTGGGGCTGCCATGACTCTCGTCCGGAGTGATGATTTGCATGTGATCACTGGAAGCAAAAAAGGTCATGAAAAAGTGGTGATCCAGGTGGGCATCCCAATCGAGGCGAGCCACAGCATCCCAGTAATACGGCGCCACCACCATGTTGATATCATCCCGCCCCTTCAAGGCTTGATTTGCCAGCTCCCCTGCAAAACTGCGGCGAGCACCCACAGCCAAGCCAAAACCTTTGCCCAAAGGACCTTCGGTATGAAAACTGACATCCAGCAGGCTGGCATCCAGCACGGTGCGCCACCGGTCTTCACGGGCCGGTCGCCCCTTCAATTCCACCACGCCCCCAACACATCCGCCATACTTGGTGCCAAATCCTCCCGGGTAAAGATCGACACTGCCCAGACTGAGGGAATTGTAAGTGGACTTGACTCCTCCGAAGTGAAACAAGAGCGGAATATCCACACCATCAAGAAAAATCCGAGTGTCGTAATTGCCGCTACCGCGCACCACAATCGCGCCCTGATCGGACATGGTAGGCCGGGCCACACCGGGAAGGGCTTGCAGGCTTTTGATCACATCTCCGGCAAATCCAGGCACCATTTGCACCTCATCAACCGAGAGTGATTGGCTGGAGATTTCATTCTCCGACCGGCGACCGTGAACGACGATCTCTTCATCAATAGTTAATTTTGGATCAGGAATATCGGTAGTATCCGGGGGATCCGGGGCTTGAGCCTGGCCAGCACCGGTCCAGAAAATCAGAATCACCAGGATAAGTAAAACAATACCCCCAGGGGGATAGTGTTTTTCCCGTCTGAAACTAACAAGATTCATTTTCGGGCAAATCCTTTGGCCTCTGGACTTCTATAAAATGGGCACGCCATCAGTGGCGTGCCGATCTAATATATACATGAAATAGGACCAACGTCATACCGCTAGTTCGCCCATCAGTCTTCGAAATCACCATGGGGACCATGGTCACGCTGCACCATGCGGACCGGATATTTCTCTTCGGTTCACAACTCATTGCTCACACCCTGGTCTTCAACTTTGTCGAAGTTACCGGCAGAACCGAGGATGGTGATCCCTAATTCGTTCATGGCCTGGTCCACCCGCCGGGCCAAATTTTCAGGGAATTTACAGTGGCGGGAAAGACCTTTCAACTTATTCTGAACACATCATAAACAGAATAATGAATCGCGTGACGACCACGACCCAAAAGGAGAAATCACTCATGGAACTTTCAGGAGCCCGCGTATTAATCACCGGCGGCAGTGAAGGCATTGGCTTTGGCATCGCCAAAGCTTTAAAAGAAAAAGGAGCCCAAGTGGCCATCATGGGCCGCAATGAAGAAAAGTTATCCAAGGCTGCCCAGGAACTGCAAGTCATGGCCATCCAGGGAGATGTCAGCCAGGAAGCGGATACCATAGCCACCTTGGAGACTTTCGTGCAAGCCTTTGGCGGCATCGATATTCTAGTCAACAACGCGGGCTTTGGCTATTTCGCCCCGCTGGTGGAAATGGACAAAGAAAAATTTGAGGCCATGTTCGCCACCAACGTAACGGGCGCCATGCTCATGGGCCGCGAAGCGGCAAAACATTTTGTGAAGCAGAACAAAGGGCACATGCTGAACATCTCCTCCACTTCAGGACTGGGCGGCGGGAAAAATTCCACTGCTTATTCAGGTTCCAAATTCGCTCTACGGGGCATGACCGAATGCTGGCGAGCAGAGTTGCGTCCTCACAATGTGCGGGTGACTTTGGTCAACCCCAGTGAGGTGCAAACACCATTTTTTGCCAAAGTGGGGCATGAACAGGAACTGTCAGATTCGAAGTTGCGTCCGGATGAAATAGCCGCCGCCATTGTCGGGGCTCTGGAAATTGACGATCGGGGATTTATTCCTGAGTTTTCGGTTTTTGCCACGAACCCGTTTTAAACTCCTGGGAATTGAGGAGTGCGCAACCTCCTCAACTCCCAATCATTTTTATTCTAGCTCATTGCTGCCTGCATCAACACCGTATCGGTGATTTGCTGGAAGGTGTGGACTTGCCCATCTCGCATTTTCCAAATGTGAGCAAAGGGTGCGACAAATGGTTTGCCGGTGGCCAGGAACGTTCCACTGTATTGACCAATGGCCACCACTGAATCCCCTTGAGAGACGTACTCTTTAGCCTCTGCTGAAAAGTCGTTCCATTCGCTTCCCAGCTTCATGAATACATTTTCCATCACCGCATCGCGGCCGATGTAGAGTCCACCGTATGGCAATCCTTCCGCCTCCGTCCAACTGACATCCTCAGACAAGATGCCGAGAACAGTGGGGATATCTCCATTGCCAAAAGCTAAATAGAGGGTTGCAATGATATCTGTGTTGGTGGGCATGGACTGATCCTTTGGATTTGGGACTGAACGCTACAGTTTGGCTGTAAGAATAGGATAGCCCCAAAGAGGACAACCGCAATCCTCTTTTCGTTTTGGACAAGAAGATTAACATCAACTGTCTTCAGACTCTTGTTATAGGAAGCCCCATACAAGAAAGCCCCCTGGACCCAAAACTGGCCAGGGGGCTGAGATGAAGCGCTTTACCAATCCATCTAAATCATTCGAAGAATACTTTACCCTGGGCAATGGCCGTTCCATCGTAACAGAATGAAACCACCCCGTCAGGAATGCCGTCGCGGGCAATTTGGAAATTCACATCTTCAGCTGCCAGGTTTTCGGGTGTGTAAACATCGAAGCCAGTGCCTTCTCCACCACCATAAAGGAAAAGGAAGAATCCATCAGGAACCCCTGCTTCATCCCGCAGAAGATGGTAGGAATAATACCCATCCGCATATTCCCCTGGCTTCACTTCACCCTGCATGGGCACATAATCCAAATATCCTTCGGTCACCAAATCATCCAAAGATTCGGGATAGGTACCATTGTTGTTTTCGGCGTAATACATCAGGACATCGTCCATCATTGAGATGGCCTCTTGATATTCAGTGAGGGCCGAATCTTCTTCTTCCTGGAGTCGTTGCATCTCCATGATGGCCGGCAACTCGGCCAACATGGCCAGGGTCATTTTGTACAAACCGGTGAGGACCGGTCCATTGACCTCGGTGGTGATGACCATTCCATTGGACTGGCTTTTGACGAGAATTTCCTCGGTCTCCAAATATTCAAAAAGAATGGAATATGCCTTCACCATTAAAGCCGTCTCTAAATCACCCTCATCGGAATAGGCAGCTGTCAGATCCATGAGTGACTCCATGTATTGACCATATTTTGGCCCATCCATGTATACCCATTCGATGCCCTCAGGAACCTTCAAACCACGGTTTTCTCCGGTGAGCATTGGCCGCAGAGAGGCCGGGGCCAAGCTGAGCACCAGGAAATCCTGGCTGACGGCCATGGCACCACCAAAGGGAAACTCCACCAATTCAAAATCCCCCACTTGCTCCGCTTCCATGGACTCGATCATGCTGGCTATTCCGGCTCCACCTTGGCCACCCATCATGGTGGCAATTTCCAGAATCTTATCTCGCAAGGCAAACCCGTCGGTGCTACCGAGGACCAGGAAATACGGAGCGTTGAGAGGGGAAACCGCTTCGCCTTCAGGAGATTCAAGAACAAAGAAATCCAGTTCTCCGGAAAGCAGTGGCACCAACTCCACCCGGGGAGCGAAACCATCAAAATTCAGGTCACCAAATTCATCCACGGGAAGATCTCCAAAAATCTCACTCATCTCTTCGCTGGCCACAAATTTCAGGATAATATCCAGGTAGGATGAAAAATTATGCAAGGTCATGAACATGACCAGATCATCTTTTTGTACGTTGCTCCCAAATCGGCATTTGCCGTTGGCAACGGTGTAAAGCTGGTGCAGCAAACGATCCTTTTTGTCCGGATCCAGCGTGATGGTCATTTTACTGGTAGAGCGATCCTTGGTTTGCTTCGATTCCACTTTCATCAACTGCAGAGCATCAATGCCCACCTGCTCCAAAAGAAAGCTCATCATGGCCACGCTTTCTTCATCTTCTTCGGCCAGCCCCTCCAACAAAAGTGGCACCAGATCAGACACCATCATGCCCAGATCAACTTCCATTTTGGTATTGCTGTCCATGCGAATGATGGGGTCATTCTCAGGGGCAGCCCAGGCATTACCGCCAAAACTGAGAACCATACCGACCAGCAGAATCAGGATGATAGGTTTGTGAATGGACATGAGCTTTCGCCTCCGGTATTTGAGATCGTCACTGCTTCTTCTCCTATATTTTAAACGATAGAGTCTTGAATACCACCCTGAAAAAATGCAATTCTTCCTTTTAGTTCTTTCCCCGGGTTTGTTTCGGCCCTAACTCAGCCTAAATCCACAAGCCATGGGCAAGAATTGCCTGGCCCCTCAAAAACCTGGACAACTTTCACCATTGACTTTTGTCGCCACTTGTGGCACATTAACACCATTAACTGCACTTATCCAGCCAAAGGTGTCACCTTATGAAATTCCAAAAGGACCTCTCCGACGATGCTTCCATCCAGGAACTGGGCCGCCGTATCGCCCAATACCGCCTGAACCGCAACTGGACCCAAAGCACTTTGGCAGAAGAAGCCGGCGTATCCAAGCGGACCTTGCACCGGGTGGAGCATGGTGAGTCCACCCACGTCACGAATTTGATTCGCATTTTGCGAGCCCTGCAACTGTTGGAAAACCTGGAGGCGCTCATCCCCGAGCCTGCCATCAGCCCCATCCAGCAAGTCAAAATGAACGGCAAAAAACGCCAGCGAGCATCCTCGGCCCCCGACAAAACAGAGCCTTCGTCCCCCTGGTCCTGGGAGGATGACAAATGACCATTGCCGAAATCAAACTCTGGGGAAAAACCATTGGGGCCGTCTCCTGGAATACGAAAACCCAACTGGGCCACTTCGAATATGATCCCGCATTCAGAAACAGCGGAATTGAAATAGCGCCCCTGACCATGCCGCTATCAGATCAGATCTACTCCTTCCCCGCCTTGTCCCGGGAAACCTTCCATGGACTGCCTGGCCTGCTGGCCGATTCTCTGCCCGATGATTATGGCAACGCCCTCATCGCGGCCTGGCTCGTGAGAGAAGGGCGTGATCCCGGTAATTTTAACCCCGTTGAGCGCCTCTGCTACACGGGCGATCGCGGTATGGGGGCTTTGGAATATTATCCCCGAGAAGGCCCTCACGCCGCCGAATCTGAACAAATCGACCTGGAAGCTTTGGTGGATTTGGCCAGCGAAATCCTCACCAAACGCAGCCAGCTTGAAGGTTCTTTTGAGGCTCCCAAGCGACAAGAATCGCTCCAGAAAATACTGCGGGTGGGGACCAGCGCAGGGGGCGCTCGGGCCAAAGCCATCATCGCCTGGAACCCCAAAACTCAGGAAGTCCGTTCTGGCCAGATCGAAACCGAGAAAGGCTTCCAATATTGGCTTTTAAAATTTGATGGTGTTTCCGGAAACAAAGACAAGGAACTGGAAGACGCGGCAGGCTATGGGCTCATCGAATACGCATACTACAACATGGCTTTGGCGGCGGGCATCCAGATGAAAGAATCCCGGGTGCTGCGTGAGAACGGACGCAACCACTTTATGACCCGCCGTTTTGATCGCACTGAGAGCGGACGCAAGGTCCACATGCAATCCTTCTGCGCCATGGAGCATTTTGATTTTAAACAGGCAGGTGCCCATTCCTATGAACAGGCCTTGCGCACCATCCGCAAGTTGGGCATGCCCATGGAGAGCCTTGAAGAACAGTTTCGCCGCATGGCCTTTAACATCATGGCTCGCAATCAGGATGATCATGTGAAAAACATCAGTTACCTGATGGACCAGTCAGGACAATGGGCTCTCTCCCCCGCCTTCGACATGACTTACAGTTACAATCCTCATGGGAACTGGACCAGTGAGCATCAAATGTCCCTCAATGGCAAACGCAGCGGCTTCACCCGTGAAGACTTCAAGGCCTGCGCCAGGAACGCCTCCATCCAACGCGGCCGTGCAGAAGATTTGCTCCAACAGGTGCGCACAGCGGTTTCCAAGTGGGAAGAATTTGCCGATTCAGCAGGAGTGTCAGAGGAAATTGCCTACCAGGTTGGCGCCAACCATCGGTTGGGTTTCTCTGAAAAATAACGACCCCGGAAGAAGAAAATCTTCCGGGGTCGACGTTCACAATGAACTTTTGGGAATCCCAATGCCTACTCTTTGATGGCCTTCAACTTGAGCCCTTTGGAGCTAAAGATGATGTTGGGTTCCATGTCGCCGCCGGCCGTCATCATGTTGCTGGAGTTGATGGTCCAGATGCTGGTGCGGTCTTCCACCACAGGAGCATTGCTTTCAATGATGTCACCAGGTACGGTGATTTTCATGCTGACTTCCAGCTCACCCATGGCACCCATGAGCTTGCCCATCAGTTCCATTTGCTTCTGCATGGCCTCGGGGTCCATGTCATCGCTGTCCATTTCTTCTTCAGCCTCTTCAGCGACTTCTTCTTCACTTACAGGCCAGTTGTATTCGTAAGGACGCAAGGCATATTGACCATCACCAAGGTCGATAATGGCCATGCCACCGTCGCCCTCGCCCATCACTTCGCTCATGGCAAAGCTCAGGCCCTCAAGGTTTTTGAATTCGAAAGCAACATTCAGTGTTTCGCGGCCATCAACCACACTGCGTTTGTATTTTTTTACTTTCACATCATGACCCTTGACGGCTTTTTCGAGCTCTTTCTTATCGATATCCAGCAGTTCGGTGATGTTACCGATATCATCATCCATGCCTTCGGTGCCCATCTCTTCAACAGCATCGGTCAGAACTTTACTCAGGGACAGAGTCATGTCCATGACGCCAGAGCCATCTTTTTTGATTTCGGTGTCCATGTGCATCTGCACACAGCCGGACATCATGGCGACCACGGCCACCATAGCGATAATTTTCAGCACGTTCTTCATTTTAGCCTCCGTTATTCAACCACAAAAAGGTGTCGATCTTAAACCGACACGAAATATTTTCCTCCACAATCATGGCACGGAAGCAAAAGGTGCGCCAGAAATTATTCTGCTGGCGCAACGTTACCTCGTTCACGTCGCCAGCTATACAAAACCGGCACGATGAACAAGGTCAAAAGAGCCATCATCATTCCCCCCAGAGAAGGGATGGCCATGGGAATCATGATGTCGGCACCACGGCCGTCCAGGGTTAAAATAGGCAGAAGAGCCAAAATCGTTGTGGCCGATGTCATAAGGGCGGGTCTCACCCGACGGGCAGCGCCTTCGATGACTGTGTTTCGAATGGCCTTCTGGTTCTGGTTTTTCCGTCCCTGAAAACTCTGATCCAGGTAGGTGGCCATCAGCACCCCATCATCGGTGGCAATACCGAACAAAGCCAGAAACCCCACCCACACAGCAACACTCAAATTCAATGGATGCATATGAAACAGGCTACGCAGGTCCACACCCCAGATTGAGAAATCCAGAAACCAGGGCTGACCGTACAGCCAGATCATGAGGAACCCCCCGGCCCAGGCCACAAACACCCCGGCAAAAACCATGGTCGTTGTGCCCACAGATCGGAATTGTAGGTAAAGGACCAGGAAAATAAGCAGGAGGGCCACCGGCACCACCACCCTTAGGGTTTTCTCACTGCGCACCTGATTTTCAAAACTCCCGGCAAAAGCATAATTCACTCCTTCGGGTAGATTCATACCACCGCTGTCCTGCAATTGCCGCAAATGATCACGCGCCGCCTCCACTACTTCCACTTCGGCAACTCCGGGCTCACCACCAAAAATCACATACCCGATAAGGAAAGTATCTTCGCTTTTGATGGTCATGGGCCCGCGCACATAACGCATCTGAACCAGATCACCCATAGGCACCGGCACTCCATCTGACCCATGGACCAAAATGGCCTCAATGGCTTCCAGATCATCCCGGCGTTCGCGAGCATAACGCACCCTGACCGCATGGCGCGCCCGGCCTTCGATGGTTGTGGTGGCTGTGGTACCCCCGATGGCGGTTTGCACCACATCCTGCACCGCGGCAATGGTCAATCCGTGCCGGGCGATGGCCTTACGTTCTATGACCAATTCCAAATAGGGCTTGCCCACCATACGATCGGCGATCACCGTGCTGGCCTGTACTGCGGGTACATCTTTTAAATGCTTTTCGATAGCCAGGGCAGCCTTTTCAATGGCTTCCAGGCTGGGCCCTTTGACCTTCACGCCCATGGGAGCGCGCATGCCACTTTGCAGCATCACCAGGCGGGTGCTGATAGGTTGAAGCTTGGGAGCCGAAGTGGTACCCGGCAATTTGGTCACGCGGACGATTTCGTTCCAGATATCATCAGCGCTCTCAATTTCCTCCCGCCATTGGCGAAAATAGCGGCCGCCGTTATCGGGGATCAGTTGGCCGGATTCGTCACGGAGAAATTGTTCATCCTGGCGATCATAACGGTAGCGCTGCCGGCGTCCCCTCTCGTTGCGTTTGTATTCTGATTTGTAGTTGATGACAGATTCAACCATGGAAATGGGTGCCGGATCCAAGGCGGTTTGGGCACGGCCCAACTTCCCCACAACCTGCTCCACTTCGGGAATGCTACCAATGGCTCGGTCCAGATGGGACAGCACATCGGTAGCCTCGCCAATGGAAGCGTGGGGCATGGTGGTTGGCATGTAGAGAAAAGAGCCTTCATCCAGGGGGGGCATGAATTCCTGGCCCAAGCTGCGCCAAACCAGGGTTCCGGCAATCATCACCAGCAGGGGCAGCATCAAAAAAGCCTGCTTGTTATTCAGGCACACCGCGAGAATGCGGGGATAGGCTTTCCCGAAGAATCCAAAGAGCAAGAGCAGCCCACCAGCCAGAACCAACACAAACAGAATGTTCAGGATAAGACTGCGCTCGGGGCCCAGAGGCAACCACATGTTGGCCAAAAGAATCACGGCCAGAAAAGCCGGTATCCAGTTACGATACTTTTTGTTTTGCCACCAGGTTACTCCAGCTTGAGAACCCGCCGGCTTGCGTCCCCTAAGAATCAATAGGGCCACTGGCGGGATGACCACCAAGGCCACAATGACCGATGAAGCCAAGGCAAAAGTCTTGGTGAAGGCCAGAGGCCGAAATAGTTTTCCTTCGGCTGCAATTAGAGTGAAAACGGGCAGAAAGCTAATGACAGTCGTGGCCACCGCTGTGGCTATGGCACCGGCAACTTCACTACCAGCCTGGTGAATAACAGACCGTAAAGGCGCGCCAGGGGCCTGCTCCTGCCGGCGCAAAATGTTGTCCACCATGATCACCCCCATATCCACCATGGTGCCAATGGCAATGGCGATTCCCGACAAAGCCACAATGTTTGCATCCACCTTAAAAACCTTCATGGCGATGAAGGACATAAGCACCGCCAGGGGCAACAACCCGGCCACCAACAAACCCGCCCGCATGTTCCCCACCATGACGATGATCACAATAATGGTCAGCAGAATTTCCAAACTGAGAGCTTCGCGTAAAGTATCCAGGGTTTCGATGATCAAACCGCTGCGGTCGTAGAATGGGACAATGGTGAGCTTACTGGTGCGTCCGTCGGCCAAGACTTTTTGGGGCAGGCTGGGTGCTATCTCCTGGATGCGTTCCTTAACTTTCCTGATAACTTCCAGAGGATTTTCTCCGTAGCGGACTACCACCACTCCACCCACCGCTTCGGCCCCTTCCTTATCCAAAACTCCTCGCCGTAAGGCAGGGCCCAAAGACACCGTGGCCACATCTGCAAGTAGCACCGGAACATTTTCTCTGACTGCCACCACGCTTTCTTCCAAATCGGTGATGCTGGTCACGGTTCCCACTCCGCGCACCACATATTCCACACGGTTGATTTCCAGACTGCGCGCGCCAACATCCGCATTGGATTGGCTCACAGCCCGAGACACCTGGGGCAACGTGACGTCATATAAGAGCAAAGCTTCAGGGTCTACTTCCACTTGGTATTCTTGTTCAAATCCCCCCACCGAAGCCACTTCGGCCACACCGCCAGCAGCCAAAAGAGCGTCTCGAATTTGAAAGTCCTGAACCTTGCGCAGTTCTGCCAAATCCCAACCACCGGCGGGACGTCCCTGCTCATCGCGTCCTTCAATGGTGTACCAGAACACCTGCCCCAGAGCCGTGGCATCAGGCCCCAGTGCTGGCTTCACGCCAGGGGGCAGTGTCCCCCCAGGTAGGCTGTTCAGTTTTTCGAGGATGCGTGAGCGGGAGTCGTAAAATTCGGTGCCTTCCTCGAAGAGCACATAAATACTGCTGAACCCGAAGAAGGAATAACTGCGTACAGTGCGCACGTGTGGCAATCCCATGAGAGCAGAGGTCAGTGGGTAGGTCACCTGGTCTTCCAGGTCCTGAGGTGAGCGCCCCGGCCACTCGGTAAATAGTATCTGCTGATTCTCTCCCAGGTCGGGAATGGCATCCACCGGCACAGGGTCCCGAGGCAACCAACTGTTTTGCCAATCAAAAGGGGAAACGACGGCACCCCAGCCTATTGCCAGAAGAACCAGCAGAAAAATGATCAGTTTGTTGTCGAGACAGAAACCAATGAGGTCGGCCCAGAAACCCTGGGGAGTCTCCATATTTTCGCGGCTCATTTTTCATCCTGTCCGAGAGTGGCCACTTCGGCACCACAACGCAACATCATATGGCCGTAATAAGGATTGTTAGTCACTGCGTCCAACTGGATCCAATTGGCTCCTTTATTATCAAAGGCCATGGGACAATTGAAGCGACGAATGACCTGGCGTTCAGATGTATCAAAGCTCTCCAACACTAACCACAGATTATCGGACAAGGGCTCGAATGGCTCCCTGCGCGAAGCCAGATCCGTACTATGAACCATAGATTGTAGGGCGCTGTCCAAAGGAGTGGCGAGAGCGTCCCACTGCATGAGGGCGGCCACCGGAAGATTTGCGGACTGGCTTTGTACATTGTTCATGGCAGCCGTCATATCCATCACGGCCACAGCTGATCTGACCTCATCGTCCTGGGCCAGAGTGTTTTGTATCACTAGATAGGAGTCCAAAAGTCGGGACAACCCATGTCGAAATTCTTCAGGAACCAGAGCTGGATTCCAAGTTGGGATTTCCTCCTTTTTTTCCAGAGTCTCCTGAGTGCCATCCGGAGCCATCATCATGCTGGAACCGGCCAGAATCTGTAGCGCACTGTCAATTTTAAATGCCCCCCGCGTGACCACTTCCTCGCCTTCATTCAGGCCATCATTGACCAAGTAAAAATCACCCGCTCGAGGACCCAGTTTGACCATACGGCCTTGATACACAGAATCATCTGCACCCGGCAGCTTCACATAGACCACTGCCCTCTTGCCCGTCAGCAGGGGTGCCGATGTCGGAATAACCAGTGGAGCCTGTGTCACATGATCAGGATTGACCGGTTGGCCCGTGGCATCCAGAACAGCTTGCACTTCAGCCGAAACCAACATGCCCGGTTTCAGCAATCCCTCTTTATTTGTCACCTGAACACGCACTTCCACCGTGCGGGTTCTTTCATTCAAAACCGGGTCCATGAAAAGGATCTCTCCGGAAAACTGCAAGCCTGGATTGGACCGTATCGAGAACTGTACAGTCTGGCCGGTACGAAGCCAGGGAAGGTCCCGTTCATAGGCTTCCAGAGTAACCCAAACCGAGGACAGATCGGCCATGGCATAAAGCACTGAGCCCGTTTTCACATATTGCCCTTCAGTGGCCACCCGCTCAATCACCACTCCATCAAAGGGCGCTACCACCGTCAAGTGATCAGCGAACTGATGACCCTCAGCAATATTGGAAATCTGCTTCTCATCCAACCCCAGCAAGAGCAATCGTTTTTTGGCCGAATCCACCAACCTACTGGCTCCCACGGCTGCATCACCCTCGCCGGCAGCTTCCAAGGCTCCTATAGCACTCTGCAATTCAGCCTGGGCCCCATAAATTTCCGGGCTATAAATTTCCGCCAATTTCATACCCCGGTTCACTCGAACACCGGTGGAGGCCAAATGCAAATGATCCAACCGGCCGCCAAACCGAGCCGTAATGTTTCGCTGCCTGGTTTCGTCCACAGCGACTTTGCCCACTAAAGGAACCTGTCGCGAAACAAACCTGCGCTGCACAGTGCTGGTGCCTACATCAGCCAAGGCAGCCGCCTCTGGACTGAGGGCCAATTCATTGGTGTTGAGCCCCGACTGGCTTTCCTCTTCCAGAAGGATCAAGTCCATAAAACAGATAGGGCATTGCTGCTCATTGGTGGGCAGGATGATTTGTGGGTGCATGGCGCAAGTCCAGCGCTGGACCTGATCCTTCTTTGTGGCCATCCCATCAGGGGAGATCTCTGCACCCCGCATCAAAAAACCCAAACCAAAAGCAACGGGGATCAACAGAACCAAAAGCCACAACCTGATTTGTTTGAAGCTCATATTATTACTCATTTCCATGGGAAATAATGAAGGAATCCACTGGAGCACCCAGAAGCGCTTCCAGATCATTCAAAGCCAGGCTCTGGTCCACAGCGGCCCGCAGACGAGCCAATTCCAGAGCCAACAGGCTTTCCCTGGCCCCAATCACTTCATCAAATGTGGCGCGTCCGGTTTCATAATCAGAGATGCTGGAAGAAAGAATCTGCCGGGCTCGGGGTAAGAGGTTTTCATGGTAAAGATGCCAGCTCCGGCCTGAGTCACGGACCTGGAAGAGAACCTTCTCCAGCTGTTGCGCCAAATCCAAACTCATCCGGGAACGGTCGTAAGTGGCAGCTTGCAAACGGCTGGTTTCGGCTAGTCGCCGGGCAGTGGACTTGCCTGACCACAGGGGAACATTGATAGCCAGGCGGGCAATGATCGGATCCTTCCCACTGTCATCAACACCGGCCATGATCGCATCACCGGTCATGATATAATCCAAGCCCAGTGTCAGGCCCGGGCGTCCGGAAAGGCGAGCCACTTCCACCAAGTGGCGATGGCTATCCTCCTTTTGTCTCATGCTCTTCAGAGTGGGGTTGTCACGGTCGAGGACATGCTGTAAATCATTCCAAGCCAAAGCTTTCTCCAGGACCGGAGGCAGCACAGCCTCGGGAGCTTTAATAGTGGACGGCAATCCAGCTGCCGAATTCAAAAACACTGTGCTGGGAACCAAGCGATCCCCCAGCGATTCCAAACGGACTTTGAGCTTTTCGCTCTCCATCTGAGCCTGTAGAACATTGCGAAAACGGGCCGTCCCCGCTTCGTAAGCATGCAGCGCTAAGTCTTCACTTTGCCGAGACAATTCAAAGTGGCCTCTGGTCAGAAAGATTTCTTGTTGCAATTTCGCCAACTGGATCCAGGCGGTACGAACTCCTTGGGCCACCGCCAGGCTGTCGGCTAAAAATAAACTTTGAGCTGCTTGTGCTTTGGATTTGGCCGCACCTTGGGATTCCCCCAATGTTCCAAACCAGGGTAGGCTTTGAGAAACAGAAAAAATTCGTTGCTGGGCTCCCACTCGGGTTTCCACGGGAACAATCATTTCACCCCAGGACAATCTCAAATCAGGGAGGGCACCTGCCTGATCAGCATTGTGCACTGTGGCCTGGTATTGGGCCCGGGAAGCAGCCAGTCTCGGGTGGTATTCTGTAGCCCACTGCAGATAATCGTCCAGCACAGGTTGCTGCGGAAATTCATTGCCGGCCCAGGCCAACGACGCGGCCAGCAAAGCCCACAAAATAGCGGCCCCAAAAGTGTGGCCGGGGTATTTCCAAAACACATTGCCCTCGATTCATTTGTCTTTTCACATGCGGCATAAGTCCATGGAATCATGAATGCACTAAAGCAGGAATCAACCCAAAGCCCAACTGTCGCGCTTACAATAACTTACACAATCACCAAGCGAAACGCCCAGTATTTTTGTAGAATATTCTCCAATGCTATATTGATTATTGTGCAATCATTTCAAATATGGGGCCCAAAGCCTAAAAATTAGAGCCTTATACGAACCAGTCTGAGCACAACAATAATATGAACGGTTCCCTTTGGATGACCGATGGGCTTAGTATGGGGACGAGCGAAATCTGGTCTTTTGGTAAGGCCTATTCATGAGGAACAAAAATGGAAAGCGAGCCATCTTGAAGCAACCATACATGAAACTTCTACCGCTCATCCTGATTCTGGTCCTGAGTGGGTCAGGCCAGGCCCAGGTAGTGGATGCCACTATGGAAGACTCCAGATTTGGAGCCCAGGAACCATTGAAAGTTCTGGAGACCCTCGAAAGAGCCGTGCTAAAGCGTGACTTTTCCGCCTACCGCAGCGTTTTGGCTGACAGCTTCGTTTACGTGCCGGGTGACATCACCGAAGCCATGTATCCCAATATCGATTGGAAAAACTGGGACATCACCACTGAAGAGGGTTTTCTCCAACAAATCCTGAGCCCTGTCCTCAAGGCAGAGCTCCACCTCACCGATGAAATCACCGAACGAGGCATGCCCATCGACCAAAGAGCCCTTTTCCAATTAACTTACCTCTTGAAAATTGGCGGGCGCCCCTATATCTCCGAAGCCTCCTTTCACTTTGTGGAAAGCGACAAACGGTGGTACCTCTGGAAATGGGAAGAAAAAGCCCCTGTGAGCAACCCCAACGGCGGTGGCTTTTTCTCCAACAGCGGTGAGGTCCGAGCCTCACTGGCTCCTTGAAGCCATGGCACGCATCCTCTTAATCGATGACGATACCAACCTGAGGGAAGTCGTTACGTTTATGCTTCTGGAAGCAGGCCACGAAGTTTTACCTGCCGCCAATGGCCAATTGGGACTGGAACTGTTACCCCAAAAACCAGATCTGGTGCTGACTGACATCCAGATGCCTGTCATGGATGGCATGGAGGTTTTGCGCCACGTTGTGGAAGATAATCCAGACAGTGCCCCACCAGTGATTGTTCTGACGGCACATGGCACCGTCAAACAAGCAGTGGAGGCCATGCAACTGGGGGCCTTCTCCTATTTGCTGAAACCCTTCGCCCGGGCTGAGTTGTTGATGGCTGTAGATCAGGCCCTGCACACCCGTGGGTTGGAAAAAGACAACGCCCGCCTGCGACATCTGCTCCAAGAAAAATCCGCAGACTCGGGCTTGATACACCAATCCAAAATCATGAAAAACCTTATGCAACAGGTCCAGCAAGTTGCCGCCAGTGATGCCACGGTGTTAATCACCGGTGAAAGCGGCACGGGCAAGGAATTGATCTCTCGCTCATGTCACGATTTGTCGCCTCGCTTCGACCAGCCTTTTGTTCCGGTAAACTGTGGAGCCATCCCACCGGATTTGATGGAATCAGAGCTTTTCGGCCATACCAAAGGTGCCTTCACAGGTGCCGGTAAAGACTCTCTCGGGAAAATTCGCCAGGCTCAGGGCGGCACCCTCTTTTTGGACGAAGTGGCCGAATTACCTCTGGCTTTGCAGCCCAAGCTGTTGCGTGTTCTGGAAAGCCATCAGGTGGACCCAGTGGGAGGCAACCTGCCAGTGGACGTTGACTTCCGTCTGGTCTGCGCCACTCACCAGGATCTGGAAACTGAAGTAGCTGAAGGTCGATTCAGGGAAGATTTGTTCTACCGTTTGAATGTATTGCATTTGCACCTTCCCCCCCTCCGGGAACGAGGGGACGATGTCAGTTTGCTGTGGGATCATTTTACTTTGCTGCATGGTGGAGCCGGTGTATTGACTACCGAAAAGCTACATGAAGAGCTTAGGGTGAAGCCATGGCGGGGAAATGTTCGGGAGCTGAAAAACATCAACCAGCGGCTGGTACTGATGCGCCAGAGCGATACTTTGGAGTTGGCCGATCTGCACCGCTTAAGCCCCCGGTCCGGAAAGGTTTCTCCCGCCATGCAAGAGCCACCATCAGAAAATGGGTTCCCTCTCAGGACGCTGCCCCCCGAGGGTTTTTCTTTGATAGCCATGGAAAAAGAAATCATCCGGCAAGCCCTGGAAATATGTGCAGGGAACCGGAGCAAAACCGCTCAATTCCTGGACATTCCCCGGCATGTGCTGATCTATCGGTTGGAAAAATACGATCTGAGTTAGTTCTCAAAAAAAGGCCAGAGCCGCGCGGAACGGCTCTGGCAACAGCATCGCCCCTTAGGGAACAATGGCTAAGATAAAACCGGTTCTCCTGACTCACTCCGTAGCACTTCCATTTCGCCACCAACCAGAATTTTTTCCAGATTGAGCAGAATCACCGTTCTTTCATCCGTTTTTCCCATTCCTAGAATAAAATCAGAATCGACGCTGCCGCCAATGTTGGGAGTGTCGGAAATATTGTCTTCCGAAATATCCCTCACCTCATTGACCGCTTCAACCATCACACCAATTTGATCCCCATCAAGTTCCACCACGATTGTGCAAGTTTGTTCGGTTTTTTCAGTGGCAGAGAGTTGGAATTTCTGACGAAGATCGACCACGGGAATCACTCGGCCCCGCAGATTGATGGTCCCTTGAGCAAACTCCGGCCACATGGGAATCGCAGTGATCTCCATCATCTTCAAAATTTCAACAACACTCAGAATTTCAATCCCGAACTCAGTCTTGTTCAATTCAAAGGTTAGATATTTTCCTGCCCGGTCATCAAGGGTCACCGGGACATCAATGCTATTTTCGGATTGGTTCATCATTCACTCCATTTGAAAGAAACAGCTGCCCCGCCTGCGCAGGAGGGGGTATGACCCGCGCAGGCAGAACATCAACAACAGGGCAATTTCGCTCTGCTGCCTTGGTTATAATTCCAAAAGACATTCTTCATCCAGGGGGATTACCTGATCTGGGCTACTGTTTTTTCCCACAGGAATACCACTACCAAAAGTGGTTGCGACAGGAGAACTCACATGCGGATTCCCAACACTGTGACCATACTCCACAGACCCTTGGGTCCTAATTTCGTCTGCCCCACCTACAATGGCCGTCAATTCGCCCACGAGGCTCTGCAATTCACTGGCCTGAGCTGACATTTCCTCTGCGGCAGAGGCCGATTCTTCAGCACCGGCAGCATTGGCCTGGGTGACAGAGTCCATTTGGCCCACAGCCATATTCACTTCGGCCACACTGCGAGACTGGCCGTCTGCAGTGGAAGAAAGTTCTTCAATCACATCAGAAACCTCGACAGCCCCGGCAACAATTTCTTCCAGGATCGTGGAGACTTCAGCGGTAGCCTTGATGCCAAGATTGGAATTCTCTGTAGATCCTTCAATAAGGTCGGCAGTGCCCTTGGCTGCTTCAGCGCTGCGCTGGGCCAAATTTCTAACTTCCTCAGCTACCACTGCAAAACCTTTTCCCGCATCGCCGGCTCTGGCTGCTTCCACAGCGGCGTTCAAGGCCAAGAGATTTGTTTGGAAGGCAATTTCATCGATGGTCTTTATAATTTTAGCCGTCTCATCCGAAGATGTTTTGATTTTTTCCATGGCCCCGTTCAATTCGGCCATAGCCGTTTTTCCCTTTTCGGCGCTGGATTTCACAGTACGGGCCCGATCACTGGCTTGACGGGAATTGTCGGCGCTTTGCTTTGCACCCGCTGACATCATTTCCAGAGAAGCTGCTGTTTGTTCCAGACTGGAAGCCTGTTCGCTGGCCCCTTCGGCCAATTGAGTACTCGCTTCAGCCACTTGACCCGAGGCACTGGAGACCTGGTCACTGCCAGCCTGCATACCAGAAATGACCTTGTTGATTGGGCCAGTGATGGAGCGAATCATGAAGAAGGCCAACAGCACGCCGACAACAACCGCCAGAATCAATCCGATGATGGTCACATTAGAAGCTGTGGCCAAATTGGAAGCAGCCTCAGTTGAAATTCGCTCCGTAGCCTCTCCTGCTGCTACCTGCAAAATCCCACTGGCAGTAATCACTTGACGGCCACTTTCGTTCCTTTGTTTCCCGAGGTCCGCAAGTGTGTTCCAGGATCCGATAAATTCTTCAATGGCCCCTGCATAACCGTCGGCGGCCTGCTCGATCCCATCCAAGTCATCTAGGTCCACTTGCTGGGAGGTGACCGTGCGCATCTCGTCCAATTTGGCCTTGATCTTGGGGAAATTTGCCTCAGCATCTTCCATATAAGCTATGTCACGTAAACCCTGGGCTTTGAAGGCCTTAACACGAGTGTCATTTCCCAGGGAAATGACATCATTTATTAGCGACACCTTCAGGAGGCGTTCCATAGAATTGCCCCGCCCTGCGGCCAATTCGTTCTTAAATTTCGAGGTTTGGCTGGCCAAAAAGGCGTTGGAATATTCCATGTACGCTTTTGCATTTGTATCCAAACTCTTACGAGCTTCACCTAAGCCCGAAACACTCTCATGTGTTTCATCGGCCAGCGCCCGATAATGATCTTTGGCAGCGGTGATTTCCTTAAGCTGGCCATCCAGCTTTTCTAAATGCACGGCCGTTTCCGCGAGAACAGCGGCTTCTTTCAGGCCCACTTCCAGGGCTTCCATTTCCGTAGCTGCTTTTTCGAAATAATGTTCCTCTTCGGTGGAAGCATAGCCGCGCATTTCATACATGACCCGGTTGGCAGCCCCTCGAATTTCAGCAGAAACGGTTAATTCGGGTACATATTCCTGGGACAGCAACTCGGAACCCTCCTGGGCATTTTTCATTTGCCAAGATCCCATGCCACCTAGAGCGCCGCTGATAAAAATCAACACGCCAAAACCTAAGGCTATCTTTTTTCCCAGTGTTAAATCCTGCATTCCGATTCCTCCTGAAATTATCATTTCCTACCAGTGAAAGGTGGCTGACCTTATTGAATATCTACTTGTATTATCGAGACGAAATGAAGATTCCTAATAGGGAGAAGTACTAGTTTTCTGTACTATCTGAAGAATTTCCCGTTCCAAAAGGCAAAACCCGCACTTTTTCCATTTTTAACCGAGCCACCCTCGGTTTTTTAATGGATGATTTCACAACAATCTTCTCTGGCCCAATTTGAATGGTGGTTCCTGACCAGATTTCACGGGTCATTATCACCTCTTCATCAGTGACCAGAGTGGATTTTTGCAGTTCCACCCTAATGGCTGCGTGCTCTTTAATAAGAGTTTCACTGATCACTTTTGACTTTCTCCACAATTCACCCAACTCTTGATTTTCTGCCGGTGGAACACTATTGGGAGAAATTCCAGCAGCATTCAGCACATCCTGAATTTTGTCCTGAGCCTCTTCCAGCTGGGCAATACGCTCTTCATGTGCTTCAACTCTTCTGTCTACCGTGAAATCGAAACCAACAATCAACAAAGTCGCCGTGGCTCCACTGCCCCCGGCCTCGGCAATTTCAATACCCTTGCATCCAATCACTGTTCCCCCAGCGATGCGCCCGGTGGGTACCAGCACCTGACCGGAAGCCTTGATTTCCGCATTGGCAATTTCATTGGCCACAGTGACATTCCCACCACAGCGCACCATGGCTCCACCGATATACGTGGCCGTCACGTCACCTAGCACTTCGATTTGGAACCCCTCCTGGCCCACAATGCCACCCATGACGGTCAAGGACCCTCCACAGATAATGTTACAGGGGTCCATCATTCCTTTGATCAGGATGTCACCATCAGCCTCGATGGTGGCCCCGGTTTTAACATCCCCCTCTACGTGTACCGTGCCAGTGTGAGCAATATTTCCCGTCTCCAAACTGACGTCGCCCTTAATGATGTACACATCATCAACAAGCAGGGTCTCATCCTGGAAACGAATCCGCCCTGAAGTATCGGCATAGTAGGCCAGCCACTGGCCTTCATCAATTTGACGAACGCCTTTACCGGAACGCATTTTGATGGCATTGGGTTTGGGTACGGGTATTTCCCGGCTGAATACATCAAGGCCCGGTTCCCCCGGGATCGGATGAATGACTCGAGCCAAAAGTTGGTCTTTCGTCACAGATTGTTGGTCATTTTGATCCCAGAAATCATGGCAATCCTCTTCATCTTCGGAAACCTTTTCTTCTGAAAAGAAGTCCTGCTCCCATTCCAACCGACCATCGATGCTAACTGTGGGTAGCCATCCTTTCATGATGGGGAAATCGATCAGATTTTCTCCCGGCTGACAGGATTGCGCTAAAATTTTCGTGAGGATTTCTGAGTCGGGAAATTCAGGGAGACCCATTTCCTTAAAATCATTTTCTATGCGGTTGACGGTAGCTTCCAAATCAGCAAAGGGATCAGGACAATCCAGAAGAAGAGAAATCCCATCATCAGAAACGCGCAATCCATAAGGCCGAATAGCAGATTCAGCAGAATCCTGCAAAACCTTATCTACCGATTCACAGGAATCGATGGCTTCGCTTTGAACATCATTTGTTTCAGTTTTTTCTATTGCTGCCATTCGTATTCCTCTGGAAAATAAAACGCACACCCAAACCAGCTGGGGGACCAGGCTCCTTTCAGCCCTCTCTCTGGGTATATATTCGGCTAATTACAGGAATTCATTAATAGGGAAAACTCCCCAAGAATTACAAAAAGCAAAAAAAAGCACTCTGGCAGGCTAATCGAGAGGAGTAAGTCCCTCTCGTATTGCAAACTTAGTCAACTCGGCCACGGATCGTATCCCCAGCTTGTTGGTGATGCTTTGGCGGTGAGCACCCACGGTTTTTTCACTGATGCACAGCTCCGTCGCAATAATTTTGGTAGGTTTGCCTTCCGCCACCAACTGTAAAACCTCTGTCTCCCGAATAGAAAGAATTCCCGAATTGGGGGCACCGGGCGACTCTTTTTTCAATTGTTGCAGATACCCTTGCACGGTCTCCCGAGAAATTTCCGGGGACAAATACATTTTACCAGCCTGCACAAAACGAATGGCTGTCACCAATTCATCGGCAGCACAATTTTTGGTCATGTACCCCACCGCTCCAGCCTGGAGCATTTCACTAACCATATTTCCAGCGGGGTGCATGGATAGGCCCAGGACTTTAATACCCGGATTATCCTGACACAAACGGGTCGTGGCCACAATTCCGCTCATCTGCGGCATAGTAATATCCATGACGACCACATCAGGCTTGAATTGTTCAGCCAATTCCAGGGCGCTTCTGCCATTGTTAGCCTCGGCAACTATTTCCAGATCACCTTCTCTTTCCAGAAGGGTTCTCAGTCCATTGCGCATCAGTTCATGGTCATCAACCAACATTATTTTAACTTTCATCAACCAACTCCATTTCTGCACTTTCGGTATTCCCCGTGGGAAAACTTATCACCACTTGGGTGCCCTGGCCCATCACCGATTCGATTTCCAGCGTTCCCGAAATATAGGCCAATCGCTCCCTGATGCTAAACAACCCAAACCCGCCAACATCTCCGGTTTGACCCAGGACGGAGTCAGTGTCAAATCCAGAGCCATTATCAACAACGGTGGCCCTAATTAAATTATCCTCTCCAGAAAGAGAAACATTCACTTCACTGGCTGAACCATGTTTTGCCGCATTGATCATCAATTCACGAATCATTTGAAAGAGCAAACCACGACCATCCTTTTCCGCAGGAAAGGGATAATCATATTGCGTCAGAAAAAACTCACACTCATACTCCTGATTGAATGTATTCACCAACCACTCCAGAGCGGAGCGCAAACCCGACTCGTACAAACCAGGTGGCGATAGCTGAAAGGAAAGAGACCAGGTTTCCTGAACCACATGATCTATATTTTTTGAAATCCGGGAAATTTCCTTTCGCAAGCTGGGCGGATCCAGCTCATCATCACTATCCAGACTCATCCCCATCAGGTCGATGGATAATTTTAAGGCCGCCAAATTCTGCCCGATGGAATCATGCAATCCAGAAGCAATATCCTGCCGCAAATGGTCTTCGGTCATGGCCAATTGGGCCGCCAGGGATTGTAATCGCTGACGGTACTTTTCCAGAGACAGTTCATGCATATGCTGTTGTGTGATATCTGCGCCTGAACTGAGATGACCGATGATTTTGCCCTCTCCATTATGCAAAGGGACGTTGTGCCAAGCGACCAGAACCTCCTTTCCTTCTGCAGTCCGAAGGGAGTTAACCGCATGTTCATTGTTGACGGATTTTTCATATAGTAAGCCATGGGCGACACGTTGCACTGTCTGCTGGATACGTTTCGGGACAAAGTTTTCTATCCAGTTTTTGCCCACGATATATTCTTCTGGATACCCCAGTACCTGACAACCTTTTCGATTTATCATGGTCACAATGCCCTGGGCATCAAGTGCAACAAAAATACCCCCCGCCAAATCCAGATATTTTTGCGCTCTTTCTTTTTCCCTTTTTAGCTCAAGCTCAATGATTTTTCGATGAGTAATATCCAGGTGAGTTCCTGCAGCACGCAGGGGATTGCCCTCTGCATCCCGCTCTAAAACCTTTCCCAATGCCAAAACCCAGATCCAATGCCCCCGTATTGCCCACATGCGGTATTCACTGTACAAACGGGTCGATTCGCCTGATAAACTGGCATTCAATTCCAGAAGGAACCGAGGCAAATCATCCGGATGAATGAGTTTCTCCCAAAATTTAAAAGTGGACTCAACCTGCCCCTCAAGGCCAAGCATATCCTGCCAGCGCTTGTTGAATACCACCGCCCCCGAATTAAGGTCCCAATCCCAGGTGCCCAGGTTTGCTCCTTCAAGAGCCAACTTTCTTCGCTCTTCACTCTGCCCCATCAAATTCACGGCCTGGTATTTCTCTGTCTGCACTTTTCTGTAGTGCAGAACAATCGCCAGGAAAAAGCCGGTTGCCAGAACCACCAAAATGATTTGGAAAAGTTGAAAAACCTTTCGATGATGCGCGAGATGCTCTGTGGAAGAAGTGATTAAATGACTGGTGAGTTTTTTCGATTCTTGATATTGGCTGCCCAGGAGCCGGGCAATATCATCGGCACCTTCAGTACCTGCATCCAGAGATAGAAAAGAGTTTGTAGTATTTTTTATTTGCCCAACCAAGCGTCCAATTTCTTCCATTTCTGAGCGCAATGCTTGGCTTTGAACCGCGGCAATGGGAACTCCCTCAATTTCCCCCCCATCCAGTGAGACTCTGACCAAAAGAACGGACCTATCGTAAATGGATAGTATTTTTTCCAGGTCATGGGCTTTCCCTTCCCTGGGAAATTCCTGAGTCCAAAGTTGGGCCTGGGAAATATTATGGTTGATTCGCCAAGCGAGACGAGTGGCAGTGGGTGGGTCTGGATCTTCCCAGTTGAAAATCCAAGTCATGACAATGGCCGCCAGGACCAATGCCAATAGAATGAAATTTCTCGACATTTCCCAAATGTCAGACAATCGCCCACCCTTGGAATGTTCTTTGTGTTCTACCGACATGGCTTCCTTGCCCCAAACTGAACTAAAGACTCCTGAGCCAAAATATGAATGTCTGTCAAAGCTATCACAAAAATACGCAAGGTTGACAATGATTTTCCCATTAAAACCGTTTATGATGCGCTGAGGTACCGACTAGCCACCAAGGGTTGAAAGGAAAAACCATGCTCGAATCCCTATTCAAACTGGAAGCGAACAAAACCACCGCATCCAGGGAAATCACTGCAGGTGTCACCACATTTCTCACCATGGGTTACATCATTTTCGTCAACCCAAACATCCTCAGCGCCACCGGCATGGACAAAGGGGCCCTCATCACAGCCACCATCCTGGCTGCCGCCTTCGGTACCATATTGGCTGGCCTTTGGGCTAACGTTCCCTTTGCCATGGCCCCGGGTATGGGCCTGAACGCCTTTTTTGCCTACAGTCTGGTCATCGGCAAGGGTATCACCTGGCAAACAGCCCTCGGAGTGGTCTTCATCTCCGGTATCGTTTTCCTCCTGATGACTATTTTTGGTGTGCGTAAGCATGTGATTGCCGCCATACCCTTTGAATTGAGGTTGGCCATCGCCTCAGGAATTGGGCTTTTCATAACTTTCATCGGCTTTCAAAACTTGGGACTCATTGTCGACAACCCAGCCACTCTGGTAAGCCTTGGCACTCTTTCCACGCCAGTTATTCTGGGCTTGGTGGGCCTGTTGGTCATTACCATCCTGGAAATCAAGAAAGTGAAAGGCGCCATTCTTATTGGTATCCTGAGCACCACCTTGCTGGGAGTAATTTTCAAAGAAGTGGCCGTACCCGGTACCGTATTCAGTCCTCCCCCCAGCATCAGTCCCATATTTATGAAGATGGACATTATGAATGCCATCAAATGGGGCATGTGGGGAGCAATTTTTTCCTTCATGTTTGTGGACCTCTTCGACTCAGTGGGCACCATCGTAGCCTGCTCCTACGAAGCTGACCTGGTCAACGAGGATGGCTCCATCGACCGCATCGACAGAGTGCTTGAGGCTGACGCGGTGGCCACCATTGCCGGCTCTCTTATGGGATCCAGCACCACCACTTCCTTCATCGAATCCGGAGCGGGAATTGCTGCCGGTGCCCGCACCGGCCTGGCCAACGTCGCCACCGGAGTCATGTTCCTGCTGGCCTTGTTCATCACTCCCATCATTGGCATTGTCCCGGCCTTTGCCACGGCCCCCGCACTGATCATTGTGGGTGTCTACATGTTCAAAAATGTGGCCAACATCCAATTCAATTCTTTTGAAAAAGGACTGCCCGCGTTTCTAACAATCATCCTCATGCCTCTGACTTACAGCATCAGTATGGGATTGGCCTTTGGCTTCATCGCTTATGTGGTGGTGACTGCCGCTTCCGGTAAGGCCAGCAAAATTCATCCCTTCATGTGGGGAATTGGTGCCTTTTCAGTTTTGGATGTTATTCTGACAGCTCATTGACAACCTTTGGGTTTTGTGCAGAGATAACGGGAGCCTATAGGGGCTCCCGTTTCTTTATGGCTTGAACGCCTACCCCAAAGGTGTTATTTTTCCAACAGAAACCGTTCCAAAATTAACACCCTGGAGGATACGGATGCTGCACAAACCAGCCGCACAAGGTGGCCCCGATCACGCCCAAAACTACAAATCAAAACTCGGAGTATGGATGTTCCTGGTCTACGCCGCCGTTTATGCCGGTTTTGTAGCCTTGAATGTCATTAGCCCTATCACCATGGAAAAAACTATTTTTCTGGGACTGAACCTGGCCGTGGTCTACGGATTCGGCCTGATTGTTTTCGCTCTGATTCTCGCTTTGATTTATAACCAAGCCTGTATCATCAAAGAAAATGAACTCAACAATGACGATGGAGAGGTGCAGTAATGGCGATCATTATTTTTCTCGTTTTTGTCATAGCTGTTCTATGGCTCTCCTTCTATTTCGCCCGCAAATCCCAATCAGCCTCGGGTTATTTTGCGGCCGGTGGTCAAATTCACTGGGCTGTCAACGGTATCGCCTTTGCCGGAGATTATCTCTCTGCCGCCTCGTTCCTGGGTATTTGCGGCATGATCGCCACCGCCGGTTACGATGGCTTTCTCTATTCCATCGGATACCTGGCCGGATGGATGGTTGCCCTTTTTGTGGTGGCAGAACCCATGAAACGCCTGGGCAAGTACACCTTTACCGATGCCCTGGATGCCAAATTTGATAGCCGCGGTATCAAGCTGGCCGCTGCCGTCAGTACTCTCATCGTCTCTATCTTTTACCTCATTCCGCAGATGGTGGGCGCCGGTGTGCTGGTGGAACCTCTGTTGGGCCTTCCCCATTACGTGGGCGTGATCATGGTGGGCGCCATTGTCATCACCATTGTTGCCACCGCCGGCATGACCTCCACCACTTATGTGCAATTCCTCAAGGGTGGGCTGTTGATCCTCTTCTCCACCATTGTGGTCATTGCCGTTATGGTGCGAGGGTTGAGCACTGAACCTGACCAAGGTGGCCTGGTTCCCTTCCATACTTATCAGGAAAGCACCCTATCGGCCCTTTCTCCTGCCTCCATTCTGGAGACCCAGGAATTCAAAGGCCACAAATTTGTCAAACTTTCAGATGCCTCAACCAGCTGGTGGATGGTTCTGAACGACGGGCCCGATCCCCTGCTCAAAGAAATTCAGTGGGAAGCCAAAACCCCAAATGGCCAACACTTAATCAATGGCAAGGAAGCTTCGGCGGAGAACCATTTGCGCCAAGTGGGTAACCTGACTCAAATCGCCGGAAAAACCGGAGATGAAGCTACGCAGCGGAACCTTTCCATCAGCCGCTTCCTCTCCCTCTTGGGTGACAAGGAAACCAAGGTTCAACGGTGGCAAACCGCTAAATTCAAGGCTCTGGACGGGTCAGCCATTACGGCCCATTATCCCATCCTCACTGAAGGAAACCGGATCATGAGACCCGGATTGAAATTCAAAGTTGATGGCTCTGCCTTGCAGAAATTTGACTTCATTTCATTGATGCTGGCATTGTTCTGCGGTACCGCCGCACTGCCCCACATTCTGATTAGGTACTATACAGTGGCCAGCCCGGCGGCAGCCCGTAAATCAACCATCGTAGCCATTTCAGCCATTGGGTTCTTTTATATCCTCACTTTGTTCATGGGATTGGGCGCCATGGTCAACGCCGTGGTCAACCCATTGAGCAACAACATGTCCGCTCCGCTGTTGGCTCGTTCCTTCGGAACCATTCTCTTTGCCATCATATCAGCCATTGCTTTTGCCACCGTGCTGGGCACCGTCAGTGGTTTGATCATTGCGGCCTCAGGAGCAGTGGCTCACGATCTGATGGACCGATTTGCCAACATGAACATGACCGAACAGAAAAAAGTGAAAGCCGGGAAAGTTGCTGCATTTGCGGTAGGACTGCTGGCGATCATTCTGGGAATTCTCTTCCAGGGTATGAATGTTTCGTTCCTGGTGGGCTGGGCCTTTGCGGTGGCAGCATCGGCCAACCTTCCCGCCATCATCATGCTGCTTTTCTGGGATAAAACCACTGCCAAAGGCATCACCGCCTCTATCACCGTGGGTATTATCTCGGCTCTGGGCCTGATTCTGGCCTCCCCCAGCATGTACACCCGCTACGGGCTGGATCCCGATACGGCGCTGATTCCCTTCAGCAATCCTGGATTGATTTCCATTCCTCTCAGCTTTATCACTTTGGTTGTGGTTTCGCTGATGACACAGAAGAAGACCGAAGCTTAAATTCGCCTTTCAAGAGTGCCGGAAGATTTCTTCCGGCACTTTTTTTGTGCAAATAGCCAGAAGGGTTTGCCACAGGGAAGCTTCTGCATGTATTATTTACCCCAGTAGAGTCTTGGCAGCAGCCTTCTGCTCCATCCCATAACAGTCATTTTTCCTAAGAGGTCTTTTCATGAAACGGTTCACCTTCCTGATCACTGCCATCCTCTTCCTGATTGTCAGCGCCATGCCAGCTGTAGCTCAGGATGCTCCCAAATCAGCTCCCATGCAGATGTACCATGTGGCCATGGTTAAGCACGGCCCCAAGTGGCAATCTCAGAATTCCCAAGAGGGTATGGATAACCGCATGGAAGTCATTGCCAACATCAAAAAAGCCGCCAAAAAAGGACTTGTAGTGAGCGCTGGCTTGGTCAATGACGAAACCGATGTTGAGTTCATCGTCATTTTTAATCTCAAAAACAAATATGAGGCCCTGGACATTATGGAAATGGCCCCCAATGTAAAAAACGGCATGTATAAGGTTGACCTCTATTCCTGGTTTGCCCCTACCGGATTGGTTGTCGGAGGCAAATAGGTTTTCCGTCAGGACAAAAAAAGGCCGGCTTCCTCAGAAGCCGGCCTTTTTATTGAGATGTCGCCTGAGCCTAAAGCCCGAAGCCGATCCTGAACTCCAGCCAGGATTGCTTACCGGTTTCTCCCGCATCGAACATGTAGTTATATCGCATGCTCACATGTCCCACAAAAGAATCCCAAGGCATTTTGTAACCAATTTCCGGGGCCATAGCCACATGCCAGTTGTCATCTTCGATGGTATAGAGGCCCAAAGATGACTTTTTCTCAATCCAGGCGGTCCCGGCATTCATGCCGACATAAAACCGTCCGGACCGAACCTTTTTAGGGCCGAACTCATAAAAGGCGGCCATGTAAATGGGCACGGCGTTGATGTATTTGCCCCATTTTCCAGTGGCCTGTACATGATCAGCGAAAATAGTTTCATTTCCGGAATCCGAAAGTACGTTGTAGCCAACATTCAGGCCCCAATACATATTGGAAGTCACACGTTTGCGGTACTCGAGATTGACTCCCCGAGCCTGAAAACCGGAGATAAAATCGGCGGTCTCGCCGGTTCCAATAGCACTGCTCCAAGAAAGTCCAAATGCGTTATCACCAGCAGCCATGGCCGAGGTGGGCACACTGAAAGCCAGAAGGAGCAACGAAACAATGAGTAGTTTTTTCATGATGAGACTCCTTTCTAGCGGCTGGTAGCCTGGATGTAGGTGGACTGGGTGAAGCACTGGCTGATACCTGCGGGGATATCAACATTGGGGTTGCCACTGGTTTGGCCGCTCAGAGCGCCATTGATAGCAGCGGCCCAAAGACCTGGTGTGACCACATCAGGATCGGCTGCGTTGTCTTCAGTGACACCGCGCCAATCAGCCATGGTCCACATGATGGTACCCTGGGTGTATTGGTAATAGCTCGTGGTGGGATAACCCCAACCGTAACCGGGATAGCCACCCCAATAACCACCGTAGGAAATATACCCTACGTAGGCATCACTTTGCACGGCTCCTACCTTGACCACCACATGGGGGAAGGTATCGCCATCTGCAAAGCTGGGATTGAAGACACGGATGAATCCGCGGTCGGCCATTTCCTCAGCAATTTGGGACAGGATCAAATCATCATATTGCCGAGGCAGGGGCAATGACGATTCATCCAATGGGTCGATGACGGGTGTCACCGTATCGGGCATGGCCCAATAGAGCAATCCGTCGTAGTTTCCATCAGGGTTGTCGGTGGTGATAACAATGCCAATTTCACCCAAATCTTCTGGCTGGTTGGGATAACAAGCCCCCAGCACCAAGGCCAAAGCCGTCATGGTGCCAAGCAGCAACAATATTCGGCTATTCGTCAAAGATCTCATGGTATCTCCTGTGTTAAAAAGAATGATGTTCGCGAGGAAAGGTACACTAAGAATGATCTTTTTACAACTGCTGTGCTCATTTCCCTGAGGCCTCAGGCGCATCAATGAAAACGCCCAACCAAAACAACCCCATGCCCGGTGGGCACCAGCTGCCAGGCAGAATCCCTATTCAGGGCCTGCCTGCCCACAGTGCGCCCGATGATCCAGCCGATGGTCGCCCCGGCCACCACATCGGAAGCGTAGTGCTTATTCTCTTCCATCCGGCCCAGAGCCGTGAGCACGCCCAGGCTCACCCCAGCGGCGGTGCCCCATGGCCCATAATGCCTGCTCAATACCCCGGCCGTGGTGAACGCTGTGGCGGTATGCCCTGAAGGAAACGAATAGGCATCGCCATTGGGTCGGGTTCTCTGGAAGACCAATTTGCCGGCACTGGTCACCCCATAGGTCAGAAGAAGACCACGGGTCAGATCATAGCCCACCTGCGCCAGTTTTGCATTGTCCTGCCAACTTCCCACTGCCCAGCTGCCCACAGCCAGAGGGGCTTGCACCCGGATATCCCCCCAAATATTACCAAAATCAAAAAGGGGGTCCAAAAAGCTCCCATCCAAGCCTCGGACCGCTCCCTCTGGATCTTCAAATTCATAGACTAAAAAGGTGGCCCCCACTCCTCCCAACAGCCACCAGGCATTTTCGGTGGTGAAGAGAGCCTCCCCATCATCCACCAGGTCACCCCAGGAAGCGTTCTGAGCCAGAGACACATGGAAGTTCATCGTTCCTACCAACAGAGCAATTATCCAACATTTCCGTGACAAACTATTCTTCCCCTCAAGGCTTGAGTTTCATTTTTTTAATCATAACGGTATGCTGTCCAAAATGACTAACCCCTTTTTGAAAGGAATATCTGTGGCTCAAAATGTTGAAATTAAAGCCCGGGTCGTTGATCCGGTTGCTTTCCGTGAAGCTGTTGCAAAGCTAACCTCCAGCCCAGGCCAGATCATCCACCAGACTGACACCTTTTTCACGGTCCCTCAGGGAAGACTCAAACTGAGAGATTTTGGCGACGGACACGGTGAATTGATTCGTTACCAGCGGCCCAACGCCAGTGGACCCAAAATATCCGACTACTCCATCAGCCGCACTGAGGATCCGGACGGATTGGGCAAACTTTTGGCCGCCGCTTTGCCTGTTTTGGGTGTGGTGATTAAAGAACGTACGCTGTTTTTAGCCGGTCGCACCCGTATCCATTTTGATGATGTTCAGGGTTTGGGGTGGTTTATGGAATTGGAAGTCGTTCTGGCCGATGGTGACTCCCCGGAAGAGGGCGAAACAGAAGCCCACCGACTGATGAATGCCCTGGGCATCAATCAGGACGATCTGGTCCAGGGTGCCTATTTGGATTTGTTGGTGCGGAAAAGCGAGGCATAACTTAAACTTGTCACCCAAGGGCACCAGTAGTTAAAGTGGCCTCGTCCCATTACAATTCTTATTTCAGGAGCATGACATGGCCCACTCCGGATCAAAAAAAGTTATCTTTGCCGCCCTTATCGGCAATGGGTTGATTTCTATCACCAAACTCTTTGCCGCCAGCGTGACCGGCAGCAGCGCCATGTTGTCCGAAGGCATCCACTCCATAGTCGATACCGGCAACCAGGGTTTGCTTCTGCTGGGAATGAAAAAAGCCTCCCGACCCGCTGATGCCGCGCATCCTTTCGGTTATGGCAAAGAGATCTATTTCTGGTCATTTGTAGTGGCTATATTAATTTTTGCCGTAGGTGCCGGGGTCTCCCTCTATGAGGGTGTGCACCATATCCTACACCCTAAGCCCATTGAAAATGTAAACCTGTCCTACATTGTCCTGGCTCTTTCTTTTATCTTTGAAGGGGTGGCTTGGTATTTTGCCCTCAAGGAGTTTAACCGCAGCAAAGGTCGGCTGGGATACTTCCAGGCCGTACGCCGCAGCAAAGACCCTTCAACCTTTGTGGTCTTGTTTGAAGATTCAGCCGCCATGCTGGGTATCATCGTGGCCTTCCTGGGTATCTGGTTGGGACAGCTCACGGGTTGGCTGTGGCTGGATGGGACCGCCTCTGTAATCATCGGACTAATCCTGGCCATTACAGCCTGGCTGCTGGCTGTGGAAACCAAAGACCTGCTCATTGGAGAAAGCGCCGTGCCGGAGATGGTTGAAGGGGTTCGACAACTGGCAAACGAAGTTGCTGAGGTGGAGCATGTGAACGAAGTGCTCACCCTGCACATGGGCCCCGAATTTGTGCTGGTGAATTTGAGTCTGGATTTTCGAAACGAATCCACAGCCGAAACAGTGGAAAATGCCATCGCCAAACTGGATGCCCGAATCAAATTGAATTGGCCCTTGGTGCAGAAGGTTTTTGTGGAAGCTGAGCGACGGGAATAAAACCAATATTCGATTGAGGAATAGTCTTCATTTTTCAGATTATTATTGAAGACTATTCTTTACCCCCCACATGGCAAAACCGTAAAGCCCTCCTTCCAAACAACTTAGCAACTGGACAAATCCTTGCAATGGTATCTGTGTAGTCAACAAAACACATTGGCAGCACAGCCGATTACCAAGGAGTTATAGAAATGAAGAACCTGCTTAATACCACCGTCGTAGCCCTGGCCCTCATCACTGTTTTCGCCTCCGCATCATTTGCCAACATCTCTCATGATGAATACGAATTCACGGCCCTGGATAAAGATGTTGTGATCGATTTTCCGGCTCCGCTCACCCTGGAAGAATGCAATATCGCGGCCGCTCTGCAACACCGGGTGGATGTGGCTTTGAGCTCTTTCCAATACGAAGTGGACATCAACGAGACCGAATGCTCGCATGCTGATCACAGCCAGAACCTGAATGGTATGAACGTGGAGAGTATCCTCACCGACCTTGGGTTTGATGGTTGATGGTTGATGAAAAGGCAATAAAAAGGGCGGCCTCATGGCCGCCCTTTTTCGTTTTCACCATTTATCAGAAGTTGATGGCCAGTCCGTAACCCATGACAAAATCATCTTTCTTAGGCACCAATCCATCGGAGTTTTCTTTGGGGCTGGTCATATGATCCCAAGTCCAGGAAGCGGTAAAATCAACATCGCCAATCAAGTCAAATTCAAACAGGATGAAGGTGTGTTGGACCGTATTGGAGTCATCTCCCACACCCACCTGTATCCCATATTCTGCTGTCAGTTCGATGGTCTTTGTCAGATCAATTTCTAAGGTGGTGCGAAATGGCAAATTGGCATTTCCCTCTGACGCACTTTCACCGGGTAAAACAGAATAATAATCTGTATTCTCAAACCCTACACCCAATTCCACATACCAGTCGGCCTGACTGCTGCGACTCATATAATAACCTGCCCCAACACTGGCGGTGGTGCGCAATTTAACATTTTTGAACTTGTCAGAATAGAGTTCAGTTTTTACGGGAGTGAGGAAAAACCTTCGGGACAAGAAGATTTTCCATTCCCCATTCCCACGGTGATTGTTGATGGTTTCCACTTCATCAATTGTACTGAAGCTGCCCTGGTAACGCAGATCAATTCGCGAGCGGATGGCCTCCCTTTTCAAAAATATCCGGCTGCCAAAATCGGCCTGGTTGGTATTACCGGAAATGATCTTCAAATCCGCCCCCAGCTTCACTGACCAGAAGTTCAGTTCGCTGGGTTCTCCATCCAGAATGGAGAGAACCTCCCGTTGCTGGATCTGGAGCAGCCCACCTGTGGTCCGTATACTCAGAGTCCCGTCTTTCAGAATTGATGTGCCCGTGAAAAGAGAGCCATCGGGCAGGGCGTAGGTCATCACCCGGGAGGAGTGAATTTCCACGACATCATCCCAATCAATGGTCAAATCATCCAGCTCTTCACTGTCAAAATTTAAGGATTCATCCCGCATCAAATCGATGGTTCCCCACAGCCATTCCCCAGAGGAGAGCTTGATCCAGTCCTTGTCCTGGGATGAGGGTTGCGGTGGAGCCCACACTCCATCCTGGCCCATGGCCAAGCCGCCATGCAAAGTGAAAACCATAAAAATGAAAAAGACGAAATTATTCAATTTCCCCTGCATATAAACAAGACTCCTGTATTGGGCTTATTGAGGCGGGCCCTGCTGGCTGAAATCAAAGACCCAGCGCAGCAAAGCAATAAGGACCAAAATGCCGCCTTCAATCCGCGACACCTTCCAACCCGTTTTGATGAAGTACAGCACCAGGAACACCATGGCGCAAAGGGCGTACAGCGACATCCGGGCCTCGGGTAAAATATCCATGGGCCGCATCATACCGGCCACTCCCAGCACACCCAGCAGATTGAAGATATCACTGCCGATGAGGTTACCGGCACTGATCTCGTATCGCCCTTTGAGCACACCAGCCAGACTGGTGGCAAATTCCGGAGCCGAAGTTCCCGCAGCCACAATGGTCACGGCAATGACCCAGTCGCTGATGCCCATGCTGCGAGCCAGGGCGGTGGCAGATTCCACCATGATAAAGGCACCGCCGACGATGCCCACCAGGCCGAGAAGCAGAAAAATAGAATCGTGCACCAGGGTTTTGGTCTCTTCGCTGCTCTCTTCTTCATGATGCAAAGCCGCTTCATCCGCATGGCGATTCTTGAACAGATAAATGAGGTAAATAACCAACAGAAGGAATAACAGGATACCGTCGTTGCGGCCCAGATTCAAATCCCATCCCACCAGGGCCAGAATCAAGACGGTGGCCCCACCGAGCACGACTCCATCGCGTTGCAAGAGTTTGCGGGAAGTGGGAATAGCCCGCACAAGGGCGCAGCCACCCAGAATGAAGCCCAAATTGAAAATATTAGACCCGACGATGTTACCTACCGAAATATCGCCCTGCCCCTCAAAGGCTGAATAGAGGGTGACGGCAAATTCAGGAGCGGAGGTCCCGAAAGCCACCACCGTCAGACCAATGATCAGTTCCGATACCCCAAAACGCTTGGCTATACGGGACGCTGAATCCACCATACTACCGGCGCCAAATCCCACCACAATGATGGAAACGACCACGACCAGGCCATTGACCAAAGGGGGAAAAGTTTCGAATGCTAATAATTCGGACAAATCGATCCTTACTATTATAGGGATGAAAGTGACAACAACCCGGTGGAAGTGTTAGATTACACCCTCGCGAAAAAAATGCACGCTTCAATTGGTCTGATGGGCCACCGACTGGATATACAATGCGCTACACAACCGACATCGTGGTCATCGATCTGGAAGCCACCTGCCCCACCGAAGACCAGGGCAACAATACCATCGAGCGCAGCAGCATCATTGAAATAGGGGCCGTGCGACTGGACCGACGCAGCCTTGAGGTGGTTGATACTTTCAGCGAACTGGTTCGCCCTGAACGCTTTCCCGTGGTGCCTTTCATCACCGAAATCACCAAAATCACTCCGGAAATGGTGGCTGAAAAAGAGACCTTCGACCAGGTGGGGGCCCGCTTTCTGGACTGGTATGGCCCTCGCAACAAGGCCATCATCGCCGCCTTTGGGGCCTATTACGATATTCCTCTGCTGCGCAAAGAATGTCAGGAATATGACTTGGATTACCGCACTCACATTGCCGGCGGGGCCTTTGACCTACGAGCCGTGGCCACGGTTTGGCTGGCGGCCAATGAGCACCGCACCAGCGGGCTGAGTTTGAGTTCTATTTTGGGGAAGATGGAGCTGGAGGATAAATTCACCGCCCATCGCGCCGTGGAAGACGCGAGGGCGGCTGCAGCCATTTTGCAGGTGTTTCATCTGGGACGGGCTCTGGTTTAAAAAGCCGTCACCAAACCGATCACCCCACGGTTGGTTTCTTCTTCGACATTTCTGGTGTATTCCAAAGTTCCCCGCACGTTCCGGGCAAACAAATGGGTCATACCCAGGGTGATGGTTTCGTAGTCGTCAGCATCCGAGTCCGAATCAATCTGATTATAAAGCAGGGTGTAATACTGCCGCGACTTGTCCCTCCGGGGCGAGAAGACCAACTCAGCCACCAGACCCTGAGTTTCCACATCGGAGTCCGCGCCGCTGAATCCTGGATCCGTATCTTCCCTGAACAAATACTGGAAAGTCAGATCAAACATACCGTTGCCCAGCACAAAATCCGGTCCGTGGAACATGACTTTGTTTTTCTCACCACTGGCATTTTCCATTTCCTGACCGCTGTAGAAAAAGTACCCCAGACTCAAGGGGTCGCCTACACTTTGGATAATACGGAATCCAAAGTTTTTGAAGTTGTCATTGTCGAATTTTCTATCAGCACCAGCATCGGGTTTGCCATTGCCATTGACCATCATTCCCACCAGGCCGGTCCCGGTGGATTCAAAATCATAGGTCATCATGATGCCCCGGTCATAGGTCAGATCGATGTTGGAGCTGCCCACTTTGGTGCGGTAGATGTTGTAATCTTCGTAGGTCAAACGCAGCTCACGTTTCATCAGTGGATCGGACGTCTGGAACTGGCCCACCATGATATCAAAGGCCTGACCGCCGATATTATTGAAGTGAATATAAGCATCTTCAATGCCGGCCACTTCACCACGTTCATCCATGAAAAAATAGAAATAATAGCCAATGTTCTTGGCCAGGTTTCCACCCGAAAGCAACTTCAAGGCCCAGGGTGTTTGCAGATCAGCTTTCACATCTGCGTCACTGTCAAACAATGCGTATGCATCGAAACGAGCAGCCACGGGGAAGGTTTTATTCAGCTTTAGCAGGTCATCCCCTGCGCTGATAAAGTCCCTATCTTTTTCTGACTCTGGGATGGTGAATCCGTTGCCCGCAAATTCCGCTCCAAAATCTTTCAGCCGGGGAAAAGGCGCGTGGCAGGTGTTACAACTCAACTTGTGGGTCCTCGCAAAGGCGGGAATGGCATCAGCTGTTTGGGGCAGCATGATGGCCGCAGCCAGTACGACCAACAGGAAAATCACGAATGTTCTGGGGCTTCTCATGGTGTCTGCTCCTTATTCAAATACTTCGAAAGTGGTGGTGGCTACGTTGATGATCTGGGGCTCATATTCCTCGGCGGGTACGTTGAGGAATTCGGCCACCGGCGTCACCAGACGTTGGTATTTAAGAACTGCATCCAGCCTGACCGGGCCAAAAGCAATATCATCGGGCATTTCCCAGGTGAAAGTCTCCACCTTGGTTTCCCGGGGTCCAATGCGATAATCAAAACCCAAACTTTTGGTGTTCCACTGTTGGATGGTCATGCGCCCCTGCGGGTCGAAATAAGCCATGCGGAAAATACGATCGCCCACGGGCACGCCATCGCGCTGGACCCCGGCAAAATCAGGAATGTTTTTGGCAATAGCCATATCCTGATAGGCCATCTCATCGGCGGCGATGGTGTACTCTTCGCCGGCAAATCCTTTGGGATCCACAGGCAGATGCCAGGTTTTTCCTTCGCTATCGGTGGCTGTCACATGCAACCACATGATGCGGTCCTCCACTGATCCACTGGGAACCTTGTGACCGCATTTGCCATTGAAGAGCTGCACGTTGATCACCGCAGCTCCATCATATTCCACTTCCCGCTCCAGGGGATTCATGCGCATTTCGATAGACCCGTTCAATTTTCCCGGATCATGGGCTCCATGGAAAAGGTGCTGGGCGATCATGCCCTCCTCACCCATTTTTGCCGATCGGCCCTTGGCTTTGGGCATATGGCAATCCTGACAGTGCACACCCTGTTCGTAATACGGGCCTTCTTTCCACTCCAGGTGGGTAGATTTCACCCAGATGCCGTAAGGGCTCATCTCATTATGACAGGTGCCGCAAAAATCTCCGGTTTTGATAAAATCGTTTTCCACTGTGTCGTGGTGGGGAGATTCGACACCAGGCTTGGGGCCCTTCTTCAGCCGGCCCGGCTCACTGATCCAGTTGAAATTATGGGGGATATCACCCTCAAAACCGGTGACGCTGTGACAATGATCGCAATGCACCGACTCGTTGGCACGACTGTTTTCTTCGGGCCGGGGAGGAGGAGTATCGCCGGCCAGGAAAGATGTGGGCGCGTGGCAACCGTTGCAGCCGTGCTTAACGCCGGCCACCATCTCGTCCTTTTCTGCGTGGGGAATGGCCAGTTCAAAATACTCGATCTCATCCCAGTGGTGGGTGTAAGCCTGGCTCATCATGGCCTGAGTCCATTGTTGGTAAATGTCGTCATGACAACTCTGGCAAACCAGGGGTTTCTCGTATTCATCGTACGAGCGGGTGCCGTGGGCAGCGTCGCTCACGGGCACCGCCTGCGCGGTCACTGAATAAGTGAGAAACAGAGACAACAAAACAAATCTAATGATCATTCCAGCACCTTGCCGTTTAAGAATAGCCAGACCAGCCACATAACTGGAGGCCATCTTCCAACACGAAGACCAAGTGATCAACCATTTTCATTAATTGAAATTGCCTCTCATTTTCACCAGTCGAGAGTTTAGCCACCAGCCAAACTGGACAGCATGGCAATGCCCCCAAATAGAATCATCCCCACAAAGTACAAGACCGTCATCCCCAGGGTGATCATCACCACAATTTTCAAGAGGCGAAAACTACGACCCAGCTCTTGAAAAGCCGAGGCCATGTCCTCGGGTCGGTTGCTGAGGCGATATTGCTCAAAAATTTTCACTGATTCCAAAAATCGATTGCTGGCGATGATGATGGGAACACCCATGATGGCCCCCACCACCGACAAACAGGTCAGGATACCGTAGACCATGCCCACCACGCCCATAAACTTCATATCTCCAAGCGTTTTACCGAAAGTCACGCCCATGCCGTGGCCTTCGCCTGAACTCGCAAAATCGGGATTGCCCTGAAATTGATTTGCACCACTCAATTCATTCATGAATCGCCTCCGTAGGATTAACCCTGATTTGTTTACCTTTGCTCCACTCTCTCACATTTCTGCAATTTATTCTCTCTTGAATCCCCTCAGCATATCTACCATTTTCTGATGACAATCTGCGTTTTTCCGGAAACAGGCGGTCGCTCTGGTTCCGGCTCACGTCCGAGAGGAGATGCCCGTGTCGGATACCCAAAGACTCTTCGATGCCCAAAAAGCCAACTTCGCCCATTGGGAAATTTTGAAGGATGTCGTCGATCAGCAAATCGATCTGATGCTCAATTACCGCCAGAGCGGGCACCCGGGCGGCAGCCGCTCCAAAGTCCATTACATGATCAGCCTGATGCTCAGTGGGGCCATGCGCTACGATATCCGGCATCCCGAAAAACGTTTTGCCGACCGTTTTGTTTTGGTGGCCGGCCATACCGCTCCCATGATTTACGCCATTTTGAGCACTTTCAATGAAGCTCTGAATGTTATGCATAAAAAAACCGGAGATGATAAATACCTGGTGCACGGTGGCGGCGAGCGCACCCTGACCTGGGAAGACCTTCTGGACTTCCGCCACCTGGGCGGCCTGCCTGGCCATACTGAAATGGCTGATAAAAATCTCTTCTGCAAATTCAACACTGGTCCCAGTGGGCATGGTGCCCCAGCCTGTGTTGGGGAAGCCATCGCCCTGAAGCGCGCCGGCGCTGGCGAGGTCAAAGTCTTTGGCATCGAAGGCGAAGGCGGCCACACCGCTGGGTGCTGGCACGAGACCAAAAACTCGGCCTACGGTTTGGGCCTGGATAACCTGCACATGATTTTGGATTGGAACGATTTTGGCATCGATCCCCACAGTTTCAGCAGCATCGTTCACGGCAGTCCCCGCGACTGGTTCACCAGTTATGGCTGGGATATTCATGAGGCCGCCAACGGCAGCGACTGGACCGACGTGACCCGCGGACTGCTCGAGCTCAGCCACGGCGACAATACGCCCCTGCGCCCAGGCCTCATGTTTGGCAAAACCCGCAAGGGCCGCGGATATCACACCTTCGACAATGACAGCCATGGCGCCGCTCATCCCCGCAATGGAGATAAATTTTGGCAAGGCCGTGAGGATTTCAGCAAAAACTACGGTGCACAATGGGTAGGAACCGGGGAAGCTGCTCCCAAAGACTCCGCTGAGATGCGCCAACAATTTGCTGACAACCTGAACGTGGCCCTGGACGTTCTGCGCGGCAACGATGAACTGGTGACTTACCTGGCAGACCGTCTGGTGGAATTGGGCGACAGCGTGCCCGAATCCATCCCTGGATTTAAACTGCCCACAGACAAAAACCCTCTCAACGACGAGGGCTTGTTCGATGTTGCCAGCTATCCTGAAGACATGTGGGCCGCCCCAGGAACCAAGGCTCCCAACCGTGCAGGCTTTGCCAAATGGGGTAGCTACATCAACAGTTATTGCCAGGAGAACTACGGACGTCCCCTGTTTATGGTCTGCTCTGCAGATCTGGCAGGCTCTACCAATATCGCCGGGTTTGGCAAAGACTACGGGGATATGAAAAACGGTGGCTGGTACGACCGGAAAACCAACACCGATGGCGTGATCCTGCCCCAGGCCATCACCGAATTCGCCAACGCTGGTTTGATGGTTGGGGCCGCATCAGTGAACATGTCCGACCGTCCTGAAGAAGAGTTCAATGGATTCTACACAGCCTGCAGCACCTACGCCGCCTTCAGTTATCTGAAGTACGGTGCCATGCGTCTGTACAGCCAGATGGATCAGGACTGCCAATTGAAATTGGGTAAGGTCCTCTGGGTCGCAGGTCACAGCGGTCCCGAAACCGCTGAGGATGGCCGAACTCACTTTGGTATCTTTGCCCCCGCTGCCACCCAATTATTCCCCGATGGTGATGTCATCAACATCCATCCCTGGGAATTTAACGAAGTGCCCGTGATGCTCGCGGCGGCCATGAAGACTGACAAACCCATCGTGGCCCTCCACCTGACACGCCCCGGCGTGACCATTCCCAACCGCGAAGAATTGGGTATGGGCTCCTATCTGGAAGCCGCCAAGGGCGCGTACATCTTGCGCGATTACAAAGAGGGCCTGCCCCGACAAGGGGTCATCATGGTGCAGGGTACCATGAGCACAGCCAACCTTATTGACGCTCTGCCGGCCATCGATGCCGCTGGTGTGAACGTCAAAATTGTAGCGGTGCCCAGTCCCCAGTTGTTTGCTCTTCAGGATGATGAGTACCAGAACACAGTGCTCACTTCCGGCGACCGAATGAACAGCACCTACCTGACCAATACGGCCCGCCGGACCATGGGTGATTGGAAATTCAATGCCCTTGCCGATCGCTACGCCATGAGCAGCGACTGGGACGACCAATGGCGGGATGGCGGCAGCGGCGATGAGATGTGCGAAAGCGCTGGCATCGACGCCCAATCCATCACCAAAGGTGTGGTCACTTTTGCGGAAGACTATGAGAAGCGCATGGAAGAATTGGCTATGATGATGAAAGAGGCGCGCAGCTGATTGGGTCTCTGAATTCTGATGATCATGGGGGGCCCCGGGAATAACCCGGGGCCTCTCTGTCCTTAAGTATTCTCCCCACCGCCCGCCTCGGCAGCGATCTCCTTAATCTCTTCCGTGATTTCCTCCTTAGCCCCACCGTCATCTCCGCTACTGATCATGGCCGAGACCCATTTCACAACCGGCAGGACCGGATCTTCCAGCCCCCTCTGCAGATCAGCTCCAGCTTTCTGTCGGTGGAAGCGGAATCCCGATTCGTCAGCATCTATGAAAATCAAATCTCCCCCTTGAACCTTTCCCTGCACCACAAAATGCGACAGTGGTGTGACCACCAATTGGTCCAGTGCCCGGGCCAAAGGACGTGCCCCCAAAGACGGGTCGGCCTTGTGTTCAATGATGCGGATTTTGGCGGCGGGTGTCAGGTGGATCAGGAAGGGGTTGTTGGCGGCCAGTGTGCGGCGGTGAAAACGGGAAACCAGCAGGTCCAGAATTCGCAACAGGTCTTCATCCTGCAGAGGAGCAAAAGTGATGATTTGGTCAAAACGATTTAAAAATTCGATGGGAAATGTTTTTCGGGCTGCACGCCAGGCAGCCATATCCATATCAGCGGCAGTGACCCGCTCAGAAGAACTAAAACCGATGCCTTCATGCCCCAATCGGGCACTCATAGCTTCACTGCCCACATTTGTGGTCAGGATAATGATGGAGTTACGAAAATTGCTTTCTTCATTATTGGCCAGGGTCAATTGGCCCTCTTCCAAAATGCCCAGCAACAAATCCCACATCTTAGGATGGGCTTTTTCGATTTCATCAAAAAGAACCAGGGAAAGAGGATTGTTCCCAGTGCCCCCCAGAAGATTGCACAGCAAGGAATCTTCCTGGGCCACCAAACCCACGCCATCTTTTTGGGCTTTCAGGCAATGGCGGTCCAGGTTTTCCTGGCACACCAGGGGCTTGATTTCGCCACCCACATAACCAGGGGGCGACCCCATTAATTTGGACAAATTGAAATGAGCGGCATATTCCTGACAATTGACCCGAGTGAAGGCGCGTTGGTGGCCAAAAAGAATCCGGGCCAAGGCCCGGACAGTTTCAGTTTTACCCACTCCCGTGGGGCCCATAAAGAGCATAGCCAGCAAAGGTCGGTCTGGGTCCTGGATTCCGGCCATAAGCCGGCTCAGACTATCAGTCAGCTTGTCAATGGCTCCCGGTTGTCCGACCACCTGTTGTCTTAATTCCAGGGAAAACCGCCGCAACTGACCCTCATGAGGATCATGTTGCAATTCGTCCATAATTACCCGTCCTTATTGTTCCTCCGTGAACGGGCTGCTCCACTTGAAGGCAACATAGAGCCATTTTAGCAAACGGCAAGGTCAAGGCCTTTCCAGAATACCCAAATTCTGGTAAATTTGAAACATGCTACAAGAGGCTCAAACGAATGGAGACGATTATGTTCTGTCCCAAATGCGAAGCCGAATATCAGGATCATGTGATGCTTTGTGCCGATTGCCATGTGCCCTTGGTATCCCTGCCCATATTACAGGAAATCTTGGTAGCCAAAGATAAGCCAAAATTCGTCAAAGGTGACCTGGATCTAGTGCAGGTTTTTTCCACCCAGGATCCAGGTATTGTGGCCCTGGCCAAATCTCTTTTGGACGAAGCCGGTATCCCGGCTATGGTTCGCAACGAAGGCCTCCAGGATCTCTTTGGTTTTGGGCGCCTCAATTTCAATCCCGTTTCCGGTGATGTTGATTTTTTCGTCAATTCCGAAGATCGGGTAAAAGCCGCAGAAGTTCTGGCTAATTTCACCACCGACGCCACTCCTTAAGGATCCACACATGTCCACCTCACAGAAACCAACCTCAATGATTCTGCCGCTGTTGCTTCTACTTTTGGGGACCGCATCTTGCGCTACCGCGCCCCCTCCCAACGCTCAAAAAACTAAGGAACCAGTCTTGGGAACTCTTCAGTTTTTGGAAAGCTTCCCCGAAGAAACCGTCCTGGATCTGGCAGAGTTTCCCGAGGCTTGTCGCGTATGGCCAACGGAGTTGATGAAGGCCCAATCCAGCATTGATGTGGGAAGCTTTTATTTCAGCAGAATTGGGGATGGAGAAGATTCCAAGGCCCCCACGGGCATTGAGGATCACCTGATCACGAGCACCGCGGCTTTAGCCTCCGCCGCTGAAAAGGGCGTACAGGTTCAGGTGCTGGGGGATTCCAAATTCCAAAAAACCTACCCGGAAGCCCTGGCCTGGCTGGATGCCATCGACGGCATGGAAAGCCGGGTCATTGATGTGGGTCCCCAATGGGGCGGTGTCATGCACGCGAAATATTTCGTGGTGGATGAAAAAACCCTGTACGTGGGGTCCCAAAACTGGGACTGGCGCGCCATGACCCAAATCAGAGAATTGGGCGCCTTAATCACCCACCCGGAAATGGCTCGGGACCTGAAACGAATATTCCAGGTGGATTGGACCATTGCCGGGGGTTCTGATGCAGGCCTCCCCGATAAAATCATTCCTACGCCTAACTTTGCTGCCCTCCCCCATTCCCTGCTGGAGACTCCCACCGGTGAAGTGGTGCAGGCCGTTTTAGCTGCCAGTCCAGCAGCTGGAAACCCTGAGGGGATCCCTTGGGATTTGCCCTTGTTGGTGGAACTCATTGACTCCGCCCAGGAGACGGTCCATCTGCAGTTATTATCTTACAATGTCTCTGACCGCGCGGGATTGTTTTTTGCCGACCTGGACAACGCCCTGCGCCGGGCCGCTGCTCGTAAAGTCAAAGTCAACATCCTGCTTTCCAATTGGTCCAAAGTTCATTATAAATTGCACTGGATTCAAAGCCTGGCGGCGGTGCGCAACATTGAGGTTAAATTTTCCAACATTCCCGATCACAGCAAAGGCTTCATTGCCTACGGAAGGGTTGAACACCCTAAGTATCTCACTGTGGATGGCAAAGCAGCCTGGGTGGGAACTTCCAACTGGTCCAGGGATTATTTTTATGCCTCCCGCAACATCAGCCTTTTCTTTCACGGAGTAGGTGCGGCCCAACCTTTGAACCGCTTCTTTGCCAAGGGATGGGATAGCCCTTACGCCGAAATCGTAGACCCAGGTGGGCAATACCAACCACCCAAGAGGAACCAATAGCCACCCGCTGTTTGTTCCAATGAAATTTACTCAGGAGGAGAAACAACAAAAATGAAGGACAATAAAAACATACCCGACCGCCTGACCCTTGACCGTTCTGTCCTGGTGGTTGTCGATATCCAGGAACGCTTCCGGGATCTGATCCATGGCATGGATCAGGTCATCAATGGATCGTCCCGTCTCATAAAGTTCTGCCAACAGCTGGACGTGCCCATTTTGGTGACGGAGCACTATTCCCGAGCTCTGGGAGTCACCGTCACCGAGCTGCGCAATCACTTCAAGCCGCTGAAGCCCATTGAGAAGATCCATTTCAGCTGTGCCGCCGATTCGGGTTTTCAGGAAGCACTGGCCAAAACCGGGCGAGATCAGATTATCCTCTGCGGTATCGAAGCCCATGTGTGCATTTACCAAACTGCTGCCGACCTGCTTCGGGATGGAAAACAAGTGGCTGTGGCCATGGATGCCATCAGCTCATGCACAGCAGCCAACCGCCAGATCGGCATGACCCGTATGTCCGAATTGGGAGTGCAAAGTATGGGTGTACAGATGCTGATGTTTGAGTTACTGCACAAGGCCGGCACCAATGACTTCAAAACTGTCTCAAATTTGCTGAAAGAAAGCTGACCTGCCGCAAACAAAGAAAACGGCCATGCTCCAACAAAGAAGCATGGCCGTTTTTTGTACTACGAAACAGAGTCTAGATGAACTTGTAGGTGAAACCCAAAGCCAGAGTCTGTTTGAATTGCCCGGCTTTACGGATGGCATTGTGCACATCCGAAATGTTCACCAGGTTTCCTTCTTCCACCACGGGAGTCACCGTGTTGTCGTATTTGTCGTAGACCCAGCGCACGAACAATTTCACCGAAATCACCTTGGTGATATTGGCAGTGAAAGTATTCTCCCAGTCAACATCCAGGGTGGTCGTGTAATCAGCCAGATCATCAGGCAAGCCGGCTGCCACCAAATCGATGTCATCCTCAATAACGCTCTTGCCGGAATACACGAAGGGCAGAGAGAGGATCAAACGGGATTCCCAATCCACACGGCCATCCAAAGCACCGACTTTGTATTCGGTGATCAATTCAGCCGCCAACTCGGTGGACGTTTCGCTCACAGTCTCCATGCTGGGAGCCGCATCCACAAAGAAGGAACGGTTATTCTGGATAAAAGCAATACCCAGACGAGACATCAACTGACGATCCTCAGTGTCAATCCAGGGCCGGGAAATACCAGCGCTTTCTTTGAACGTCAGAGGATTAAAAGACTGGCTGCGGCCCTCTACATCACTCAGGTCCTCGAACATCGAGGTGAAAGTGAAAGAGACAAAGGGATCCCAGCGGCTCGCGGGCATCCAGCGGAAGAGTGATTCAAAATCGATGATATCATCGGTCTTGTCAGGTTTCTGCCAGTACAAAGCACCTTCGCCGTTGCGTTCCTGCTGGTGCGTTTGCCCATAAGCGAGCTTCAGGGTGTTGCGCCAGTTGGTCAACTCACTGAACTGTTTTTCAAAGGTAGCGTCCAGGTTTCCGGCCCAATTGACACTGCCTTTTTCGCCGCCATTCCAGTTGTTGCTGTATGAGCTCTGCAGCACATTCAGTCCCAAGGAAACATTATTTTGCCAAATGCCGATTTTGCTCTCTTCTTCATCCTGGGCCATGGCCGGAACCACAACACTGATGCTCAGGAGCATGATCAGGGCGAATCCGCCCAACCATTTCATATTATTCATTGCGTTCATTTCCTTTTTCATGGGTTCCTAGGAATCCAGTTTGTTCATGTGGACAACGGTCTGCGGGAAAGGAATGTCGATGCCAGCAGCATCAAAAGCTTCCTTACAGTTTTTGTGGAAATCTCCGTGCAATCCCCAGTAATCCGAAGCCAAAACCCAAGGGCGGACCTTGATGTTCACGCTGCTGTCGGCCAACTCGCCCACGGCGATGCCCACTGCTGGATCTTTCAAAACACGATCGTCTTTAGCCAACAGGTCACCGATGATTTCCATGGCCTTATTGATATCTGAGCCGTAACCGATGCCCATGACCATATCCACCCGGCGGGTTTCGTAGCCATTGTAGTTTTTGATGACGCCACCGTACAGCTGGCCATTGGGCACGGTGATACGGATGTTATCACCAGTGGCAATAGTGGTGCTGAAAATCTGGATGTCCTTGACCGAACCAACCACACCGCCGGCTTCGATGAAGTCGCCAGTTTTGAAGGGACGGAAGAGGAGAATCATGACGCCACTGGCGAAGTTGGCCAGGGTGCCTTGCAGAGCCATACCAATGGCAAAACCAGCAGCACCCAGAATGGCAACAAAGCTGGCAGTCTGCACACCGAAGCGTCCAATGACGGCGATGACAGTGAAGGCCATGATGGAGAAGTAAGCCAGGCTACCGACGAAACCGGCAAGGCTGGCGTCCACACCCCGGGACAGCATTACTTTTTTAATGCCATTGCGCACGGCGCCGGCAGCAATGCGACCAACGATAAAGACGAGAATGGCCACAACAATCTGCATGACATAGGTTGGTCCGTTTGCTTTCAGAAATTCCATGGCTGCAGCCACGAATCCGGTGGCTTCACCCACTGATTGAGTGGCAGTTTCGCCCACAGCCGCTTGGCTCAGAAAAGTCATCATTACTAGTCTCCCTAGATTAAAATGGACCACTGGATTTCAGCTTGAGAAATGAAAAATCCCCACGGCCCCACACTACACATTCCTACAACAACAGCCGATACAATAGCAATGTTATGGGGCATGTCAAACAGGATAATTTTAACCTTAAAGGTTTCCCTTGGTCTGAAATGCGGAATGAATGCTCCTATTGGGGCAATTCCATGATCAAATCAATGCGCCGGTTGCGGGCTCTGCCCTGGGCTGTATCGTTGAGGGCAACGGGGCGGTCCGGGCCAAGGCCTTCAGTACTGATACGGTTTTTGTCCCATCCCTGCATCTTCTCCAAAGTGCGGGCCACAGTCTCAGCCCGCCGGCGTGAGAGCCTCAAATTGGCTTGCCGACTGCCTGAAGTATCAGTGTGGCCTTCGACCATCACTTGAGCCCCTGGAAAGAGAGCCACCGCATCGGATACCTTGGCCAGAAGCTCGCCCTGGCCACCTTTGAGCTGAGAACTGCCCACGGCAAAGGAGAGCCCGTGCAGATGCATGACAATGCGATTATTACCAACCAGCAAAATTTCACCCTCTTCAGGGCTGATGGAGGCATGCAGAGAAGTCATCAATTCTTCCCGGGCCTGCTTGGTTGTCAGCACCGTTTCCGCAGCTGAGCGATCGGCCTCGGCCACCCCTGCCCGCAATTCCGTTTCCCAGAGTTGCTGTCGCAGAGAACGCACCTGCACAGAGAGAGCCGTAATCAGACTGTCCTGGGCCGCAACCTGGCCTCCGACCACTTCATTCAAATGGCGATTGGCCACCGTTAGGGAGTCCACTTGCACCTGCCGGCGCAGGTTAAAGCTGCTCAAATCATCCAATAACAATTCTGCCTGAGGAGTGCCGGACTGGACAGGATCCAGAGCCACCCCGAACAAGGTGGCAATTTCCAGGAGGGCCTGGTCAAATCGCCCAAGAAGAACCTCTTCACTGTTTTTCTTCTGCCGCACGTTATTCAAAAAAGACGCCTGATTCAAAAGAAGAGTAGCCTCTTGCCTAATTTTGGCCCATTGGGCTTCATTGGCTCCGTTTTCTTCGGCAAAACCCAGATGGGAGTCCAACTGGCGCCAAGCCATGCTCAATTGGCCTTTGGCCCCCAATTTTTTGGCCTGGCTTTGCAAAGCCTTAATTTCTTCCAAGGGACCAAGCTCGGCTTCCTGGGCCAACGCCACTCCTGCATTCAGGGTGATGGCCAACGCAAAAATGATCACTAGGATCTTCAAAATTCTTCCTCCCGGGCCACAGCTCATTGCTGAGCGAGCTCCGTTTTCAACCGATGAATTTCCATGACGGCACCTAGAACATCCCGTTCATAGACTCCATCCATACAATTAAAATGACTGCATTGATCCATCCTGCACAGCCGGCTCACCGGACACTCCACCGGCGGCACCACTGTGGCCACAAACTTTCCCCGAGGCCCCCAGCGTTTGGGGCTCATGGTGGGGGCAGGGGGAAACAAGCCCACTGTGCCCAATCCCAGGGCCGCCGCCATATGCAAGGGTCCCGTGGAGGGGCCCACAAAATAATCGCCAGCCGACAAAACACCCAAGAAATCTCGCAAATTGTAACGATCCAGAAGAACGGTCACCCCAGGATCCAACCCCACCGACACTTCAGAAATTCGTGAGGAATCCGCACCTGATCCCGTGATGAAAACACGAAAACCATCCATGCAAGCCAGAGTGTTGGCCACGGCTGTAAAACGTGACGAAATCCAATCCAGAGCTGACCCTCCAGACCCCGGATGCACAAAGACTACTTTATCGGTCCCCACAGCAAATTCCGACCGAAACTCACGGCCCAGAAGATGCTGGCCCTCGGTGAGATAAAACTTGGGGTTCGGCAATTCCATATCCTGTGGCTTTTTACCCAAAAATTTATGAGCCAGTCGCAGGTTCTGTTCCATTTCATGCAACGAGGAATGGGATCGGCCCTGCCAACTTCCCCGGTTCAGAAGAAACCAGCTGCTCAGCCGAGACCAAGGACCATACCGCCGACCAATACCCGCCCGGAACAGAAGTTGAGCCAATTCGCGCCGGTATTGCAGCATGATGACAGCATCAAAGTTTTCATCCCGCAAGCGATGTTCCAACTGGAGCAAGGCATCGGGTGCATCGTCATCAGCCCAGGTCCAGACGCCAGCCAAATAAGGATTATTTTCCACCAGAGGCACACTGGAGGCCGCCACCAAAGCATGAATTTCCACATCCGGCTGGCCCTGCCGCAAGCTCTCAAATACTGGGAGGGATAAAATCAGATCCCCAAGCTTGTCGGTGCGTGTGACTAGGATTTTCACCGCGCGCCCATCCGCCATAATTTGGTGTATTTGCTCAACACATAAAAGGAGCTGGAAAGACAGAGCACATACCCCGGCCACCCATCAAAGATCCCACCCTGCAATATCCACATTCTCCAGAAGGCTGAATGTGAGCGGAGCACCGCTGTGGGTAATGATACGCCACGCCCCGCGGCAAACATTTGCTCAGCCGCCAGTGTGGTGTAGCGGTTCAGCTTGTCGATGTACTGCTCCATTGATTCGTAGGTGTAGTGGTGAAGCAATCCCGGCAAGCGTTCCACTGGGCCATCGGTTTCAATGGACTCATGCACATGTTTGTCATTAAAGCCCCCTCGCTGCTGATCAAAGAGCCGCACCACATATTCAGGGTGCCAGCCACAATGATGGATCCAGCGGCCCAGAAACCGGCTTAGGCGATTCACCTTGAAGGCAGCAGGTTTGGCTTCCTCTGGTAGGTTTTCTATGGCTTGGCGCAGCTCCGGCGTCACCACCTCGTCGGTGTCCACGCTCAGGACCCAACGGTTGCTGCAGAGAGAAACCGCCTTGCTTTTGGTAGGCCCAAAACCCAGCCATGGCGTTTGATGAAGTTCTGCTCCGTGGCGCTCACAAACTGCGGCCGTTTCGTCGGTGCTACCCTGATCCAGCACCACAATCTGTGAGGCAAAAGAGACCGAAGCCAAACAGCGGTCCAACTCCTGGGCCGCGTTCAAAGTGATGATGGCTACGGATATTTTCACGAAGTCTCTTCTCCTGCCTCGGAATCGGGGACCAAGATGACTTTGCCCACATTCAAGCGGTTTTCAAGACGCAAATGTGCCTCCCCTGCCCGGGAAAAGGGCAGCACGGAATCGATGACCGGCTCAATACTGCCTGATTCCAGCAAAACGAGCAAGTCCTCAACCCAACGTCGGGTTTTATATCCCATATCCCACATGCGGCCCAGGTTCACTCCTGCCAGGCTTTTGTTGTCGTTCATCAATCGGATGGGATTGAGTTTCAGCCAGGGGACCCCGGCCAATGTCTTCAACGAAGAGAACACACCACTGCTGCTGCCAGTGGCCGCATGGGAAAAGCCAAAGAGAACCAAACGCCCGCACTTGGCCATGGATTGGTAGCTTTCATAAATCCAGGGGCCGTTCCTTGGTTCCAGGGCAATGTCCACCCCGTGGCCTCCAGTAGCCGCTTTCACGGCGGTTGCAAAATCCCTCCGTTGGCTGTCAAAGACAAACTCCAGCCCCTGCTGGCGCAAATATTCATGCTTCGACGGTGACGCCGAACCAATGACTCTACTCTGGGAAAGAACACAAAGCTGGACCACGGCCTGCCCCACCCCGCCAGCCGCAGACTGTACCAAGACCAGATCCCCTGGCCCGGCCGGGGCCATGACCCGCACCATCTGCCAGGCCGTCAGGTAGTTTACCAAAAGAGCCGCCCCCTGCACTGGACTCACCTGCGGCGGCCGCTGGTGTACGAGACCTTCATCCAAACACACAAATTCACTGTAACCACCAAAATTGCACATGGCTAGAACCGGCTTCTGCAGCCACTCATCTGAGGTGCCGGCCCCCACAGCATCAACCACTCCAGCCACCTCATAACCGGGCACGGCAGGCAATTTGGGAGCATCTGGATAAAGCCCCAACCGCATCATCACATCGGCAAAATTGACACCGGCGGCCTGCACCTTTATTCGCAGTTGGCCAGGACCGGGTTCAGGCATCGGGACTTCATAAACGTCAAGGTTTTCAGGACCACCCTTGCCGATGATTTTCACCTGTTTCATGTCATGCATCTTTCTTTGCTATTCGTAAGCCAGAGTGCTGGGCTGGGTTCCGGGAAAAGTAGTACTCGGAACAGGAGCATTGCCTACCTTCACGGCAAACCGCAGGCCAGGATCATCCACATTGGTGATCAGGGACATCCGCAACTGCACTGTGGGCAAAACCAGGGATGGGTTGCGAAGCCTCACTCCCAGGCCTGTGCTGGTGTAAATTTTTTCTTTAAAAAGAGCTGAATCTTCTCCCCCGATGACTCCCACATCTCCAAAGCCAAAGAAAGACATGCGGAAGCCCCATATAGCCAGGGGCGTGAACAGCCGGTAATGCGTCCTCAGGACCAGGCGCTGGTTTCCGGCAATCATTCCATTTTCCAAATTGTAGATGCCAGACTTATCACTCAGAAAAATACGGTCCTTCCCATGCCGTCCAATGCCCAGGGTGTAGCCCAGGGAGACAAAGATTCTGTGCCGAAGATTTCCCTCTCCCAACAGTTTAGTAAAATATGCCCCTTGGATATCCAAAATCCCGTCGCTGATTTTTCTTTCCTGAAAAAAGCCACCCAAGGCAAAATTCAGGGAAGTGATGTCGCCCCGGTGGCGCATGGAGATCAAAGCTGAATCAAAAAACAATCCTGGGCGCGATTCGAATTCTCTGTCCTCCAGGGCCGCGGTGAGTTTCAGGGTTTTACCAGTGGGCAGATCTTCCACTTCCCCTTCACCATAAAGATAGCTCGTTTTGTAGGATTCCAGACGTTGCCAAGTCACCGAGGCCATGTACTGGGTATAGTTATGGAAGCTACGATTGCTGTCGGGCTCAACCACCGGTCTTTTGTAATGGTCTCGGTCCAAAACCCGAACAGCTGGCACCAGCATCGGGCGAGCCCCACCACTAACACTCATGCGGTCGTAGAGTTTGATACCTCTGCCCAACCAGACGTCTCCCTGGTAATAGGCTCGCCGACTCTCGTCATTGTCAAATTCTTCGAGGTCCTGCCAGTTCAAACCACCGATATATTTTACCCCAGGATGAACCAGAGAACGGTTCAACCCAAGCCGCAGATTCTCTTTACGGTAGGAGTCTTCATATTCAAGGCCCGCATCCCAAAAACTGCCTGCCAGGTTGCGCTTGGTGAGCTCTCCTCTGTAGCCCCAATCCCGGGAACTATTCTTGTTACGCAAGACCTCGTTGGAAAAGGAAACACCCAAACCGGCAACGTTATTGGAAAAAAGTTTGGCCCGCCATTTGTCAGCCGTGATCACGGTAGCCGACACTCCCAGGGGCCAGCGATCATTGGTCTCCACCACAATGCCAACCTTGCTCTCATCACCATCAATGGGCACCACATGGATGCGCACATCGTTGATATAGGACAAATCACGCAGCAGCCGTTCGGTATCCGCCAGATCAAAGGGCACCAGTGAGTCGCCCACTTCGAAAAGTAGGTATTGGCGGATAATTTTTTCGCGGGTGTAGTCCTGAAAGTGACTCGATATGCTGTTGAGCATGCGCTCGGCATCTGCGCGGTCTTCGTCCCAACCCTCTTCAAAATTTTTGACCTGGCGCACAATCACCACTTCGATGGTTTTCCCCTCGTGCCTGACGTAGGGCCCTACAAGCTCAAGGCCCTCACCGTCGAGATTCTCGCCGGTGAGGGCCTTGTTGCCAAAATATCGGTGCAGGGTTTTTTCCAGCCAATTCTCGCCATCCTCAACATCAGGATCTTCGGCGGCCACCACATTGCCGGCCCCTGATAACAACAAGACAAAGACCAACCAAAGCCAGATGTGTTGGTGTGTGGCGCATAACCTCACGGGGTCTTACCCGCAGCACTTTTTGTATTTCTTACCACTGCCACAGGGACAAGGATCGTTCCGGCCAACTTTGGGTTCATCACGCACTACGGGCTTGTTCACGCCGGGCACACCTTCGGTGAAGTGCCAATTGCCATCCACCTTGTCAAAGGTTGCCACTTCATGGTACCGAGCCATGTCGCCGTTGTAAGTGTAGGTGGCCACGAACTCAACCATACCCTGCTCATCATCCGGGCCGCCAGCTTTGGTATCCAGAACTTCCAGCCCATGCCAGGTGCTGTTCTCGGCCCAGTCGGCTGAACCATCGCGGTCATTTTCGTCCCGATTATCGGGGTGCAGGCTCTCAAAGAGGAAGTCCATCTCGGCCTGGGTGTAGGCGCTGTAACGGGCGCTCATCAATTCTACGGCAGTTTCTGCCTGGCGCTCACCTTTGATGATGGGTTCACAACACTCGGCGTAGGTCTTTTCGCTTCCACAGGGACAGTTCATCTCAACTCCACTTGAAAAAAAATTCGCTTGTTGGAAAAGGGGCCGCCGCTGGTGCGGCGGCCCGGTTATCTATCAACTTTTCTTAGCTTTTAGTCTTTGGCGTTACGGGCATTGTAATACAAGTAATAACCCAACAAGCTGAAGGCCACAATAGTTGCCACGGCGCTCAATGGGTTATGCTCCAGCCAATGCATGCGGTTGAAGGCTTCTTCATAACTCCACTTGGAGTTACCAGTAACCTGGCTGCCCACAAACCGACCCGTGGCCACCAGAACACCCATAATGGCGCCACCAGCCACAAAGCCACTGGCCATGAGAGTTCCTTTTTCCTTACGCTTGGTCTGCAATTCTTTGCTGCCACCAAGAGCCACAAAGTGGGCAATGATACCACCGGCCAATACCGGAGTATTGATTTCCAGGGGCAGGTACATACCCAGAGCAAAAGCCAAGGCAGGCACGCCAACCCAATCCAGAATCAAGGCCATAAACATACCGGCCATGTACAGCAACCAGGGAGCAGCCTCGCCAGTCATCAGGGGGCCGATCAAAGAAGCCATGGCGTTAGCCTGAGGCGCCTGCAATCCACTGCCTTTATCGAAACCGGGAGTCTGGGCCAGCATCATGATGACGAAAGTCACGGAGATAGCGGCCACGATGGTGCCCAGGAATTTCCATTTCTGCTGCACTTTGGGTGTGGTACCCAACCAGTAACCAATTTTAAGATCACTGATGAATCCACCACTCATGCTCAGTGCGGTACAAACCACACCACCAATAAGCAGGGCGGAAACGATGCCATCTTCACCATTCATGCCCGCAGCCTTGAGAATGACGGAACTGATGATCAAAGTCATCAGAGTCATACCCGAAACCGGGTTGGTGCCAACAATGGCGATGGCCCGGGCGGCCACGGTGGTAAACAGGAACGAGATTCCCGCCACAACCAACAAACCAACTACGGCCTGCATCAGAGAAACATTGGGAACCAGGAAGAGGAAGAAGCAAAATACAGCCAACAGAGTCATGATCAGACCACTGGTGACAATATTCATGGGCAGGTCCAGCTGGGTGCGTTCGACCGCTTTATCGCCACCCTGCTTGCTGCCACCAGCAGCCAATTTGACTGCTCCCAAAATGATATCGCGGCTCTTCCACACACCGATCATACCGGCCATGGCAATAGCGCCAATGCCCACGGGACGAACGAAATTGTAGAAGATGTCGCCGGTGGCCATGGCAGCCAGGCCATCAACCTTATAAATCTTGCCATCAACAGAGACGCCCTCGCCCAACAACCCGATCATGGGGGTCATCACATACCAACTGAGGAATGAACCACAGGCGATGATCAAGGCGTAACGCAATCCAATGATGTAACCCAGACCAATGATGGCGGCCTCGGTCATCAGATTGAATTCCAAGCGCATTTTCTGGGACAGTGTTTCTCCCCAGCCAAAAGCTGTGGTGGAGAAGGTTTCCCGCCAACCACCAAAAACCTGGCTCAGCAACTGGTAACCTGCGGCGAAGAGTCCACTCTTCAGAAGCAGACCAGCCTGGTTGCCACCCGCTTCGCCGGCCATCAGCACTTCCGTGGAGGCTGTGGCTTCGGGGAAGGGGAATTCGCCGTGCATATCTTTTACAAAATACCGACGGAAGGGGATGAGCAACAGAATACCCAGGAAACCACCCAGCATGGAAGCCAGGCACATCTGCCAGAAGTTGGTCAGATGGTCCAGGCCCAGAATGTAAATGCCAGGCAGAGTGAAGATGGCACCAGCGACCACAACACCAGAGGCCGAACCAATGGATTGGATCATCACATTTTGCTGGAGCGCACCTTTTTTCCCTTTGCTCAAGGCAATTGCCATGATCGTGATGGGAATAGCCGCTTCAAAAACCTGTCCAATTTTCAGACCCAGATAAGCACTGGCTGCTGAGAATAGGATGGCAAAGAAAATACCCCAAGCCAGGGAAAAGGGCGTGAGCTCTGGCACGATAGTATCGGCAGGGACCACGGGGACGTAGGTTTCGCCTTCCTTCAGCTTTCGATAAGCACTTTCAGGCAGACTCTTTGAATTGCCACCGACTTCCATGGGCACCTCCGGTCGGATTCTGTAGGATCGAAAAGAGAGAACGAACAGAGCGAACAGCATTGTGACTAAAAGCCACCAAAACTGCCCGAATTGCCGTCACGGCCGTGAAATTTAACAGTTTACACCCGTGGAAACAAGGGAAGGATGGCTAAAGAGTCAGAAATTCAAGTGGGTTCAGGACACCAGAGCCGCTACACCTCTGCGCCAGTGGGCCTTTAGCTTGCCTTTGCCGAGGCCTATGGCCATCATTGAGGGCGAAATTTCATTCGACCGGTATTTCCTCACCGGTCCGCCACTGTCAGTCGCAATCTGGAGGTTTTCCATGCTCGACCGTAAAGCCGGCTCCCCCTTCCCTACTCTCGTGGAGCGTTTCGTCAGCTACGCCAAGGTGCACACTACCAGCAGTGAAGAATCTGAAACTTATCCCAGCACTGAGCGCCAATTTGATCTGGCCAAAATTCTGGTGGATGAATTAAAGGCTTTGGGCCTGGCCGACGCTGCGGTCGATGATAACTGCTACGTAACGGCCACTCTGCCTGCCAGCCCCGGTTGCGAAGATGTGCCCGTCATCGCCTTCCTCTCTCACATGGACACTTATCCCGAAGTCAGTGGCGAAAACGTCGTGCCCACCTTCCACGAGAACTATCAGGGTGGAGACCTCAACCTGCCTAAGGAAGGGCGCAAAATTCTGGCGTCTGAAAATCCTTATCTGCAAAAATGTTTGGGAGAAACCATCATCACCGCCGACGGCAGCACCCTTCTGGGCGCTGATGACAAGGCTGGCATCGCCGAAATCATGGAAGCACTGACCCGCATCTACGAAAACCCCGACTGGAAACACGGTCCCGTCAAAATTGCCTACACCCCCGATGAAGAAGTGGGACAGGGCGTGAAACATTTCGACGTGGAAGCCTTTGGTGCTCTGGTGGCCTACACCATGGACGGCGGCCAGCGCGGCGAAGTGGAAAATGAAACCTTCTGTGCTGACAGTGCCATCGTCACCTTCGTGGGCCGGGATATCCACCCGGGTTACGCCAAAGATAAAATGGTTCCTTCGGTGAAAGTGGCCGGCGAGTTCGTCAGCAAACTCCCTCGCGAAGGAGCTCCGGAAAGCACGGAGGGTCCTGAGGGATATATCCACCCCATCAGCATCAAAGGCAATACCAGCGAAACAGAGGTGCAGGTTTTGATCCGTGATTTTGATGCCGCTGGTCTCAAGCCCAAGGCAGATAAGATTCGCCAATATGCTGAAGCCGCCTGCGCCCAATGGCCCGGCAGCAGCTTCCGCCTGGAAATCAAAGAATACTACCGGAACATGAAATACGACCTGGCCAAAGAACCCCGGGCCATGGCTTATGCTCTTGAAGGTGTCAAACGGGCGGGCATGGAGCCCATCCAGGGCAGCATCCGTGGCGGCACCGATGGATCCACACTGTCGGCCAAAGGACTGCCAACGCCCAACATTTTCACCGGCGAGCAGGACTTCCACGGCTACGGAGAATGGGTTTGTGTGAAGGATATGGAACTGGCCACCGATACGGTGCTGCACATCATCGAAGTGTGGAAAGAGAAAAAGTAAATCTCTGAACCTAAAAAAAAGGCCCGCACTTCTCCGGAAGTGCGGGCCTTGTCATATCTCCATCAATCTTTGTTTTTATCCTCGTCTTTGACCATCTCGAAGATCAGCTCTACTGGATTGACAGAAATGTTGTACTGCTCTTCCAGCTCCTTGCGGAAAGGCCGAAAGGCATCGGCCAAAAGCCGAGGCGCTTCATCTCGCCAGGGATAGCGCAAAGGCGATTCCTGCATTATTGCCACTTCCATATCCAACTCAGCCAACCACTGTTGGGCCTCGACGGGCTCCAGATTCAGGCCAGTGCGCTCGGTGGCCTCCAGCAGCGGCAACATCAGGTCATGAGTGCGGCCCCAGGCCGCGTCCCGGCGTTGGATTTCCGTCAGGTCAGTATCTGTGGAAACAGTCAGGTTGGGCCCGGAATTTCGGCTGAAATCGAGATCGGTAGCCTGGGCTCCATCTCCCGGGTCGTAGCCCAGGTAAGAAAAATAAGCGAGACAGTAGATGTAGCTGTATTCCCCAGGCCCCATTTCATGTTCCATCAGGGCACTATTGCGCGAAGACCAGAAACCGGCTAACGATGGCGCCATTTCAGTGGTGGAGCGAATGAGCTTCAGGAAGTGAGTGAATCCTCCTTCGTCACTATTTTTCTTTTTGACTAAAAATTCGTCAAAGGCCAGGGCCACATTCAGACGCCATTCAGCCTGCAGTTCCCGCACTGCCAAAAAGGTTTGCACTCGCTCTGCGGAGGGCAATCCTCCAGCCGGTGGCACAAAATCCACAAGCCCGCCGTGAGCCATGACCAGAGCTTTTTCTGATTTTTCAACAGCCTTATAATCTACACTCATGTCACGCACAAAAAATGCAATGCTGCCGATGATCACAAAGATCAGGATCGTCATCACACCGCAACCGATGCCGCAACCCTTCTTCAATTTTTCATTCATGGCCTACAAATCACCTTCCAGATTATTCACCATCATCCGGGACCAGTCCGTACTCCCGGATTTTGCGCCATAACGTTGTTCTGTCAATGCCCAACCGCCGAGCTGCCCGGCTGCGATTCCATCCGGCCCGTTGCAAGGCAGCTTCCAACAAATCTTTTTCCTGGGGAGAATGCAGGGGCACTTCCTGCAATCGACCGCCCCGCCCACTGTGGGATAACTCAGGGGGCAGATGGGCTGCCCTGATGGTTTCTCCCCGGCTCAAAACCACCGCATGCTCCAGAGAGTTTTCCAGTTCCCGCACATTGCCGGGCCAAGGGTAGTTCATCAGCAAGCGCATGGCTTCGCCAGAAACCGCCGGCAAAGCCTCAATCTCATTTTTCCGCATGATGCGTTCTAAAAAATGGGATGCCAACAAAGGAATATCTTCCCGGCGATCCCGCAAGGGAGGAATGGTCAGGCTGACGACTTTGATACGGTAGAAAAAATCTTCCCTCATTTGCCCTGACGCCAACAGGTGATCCAAGTCTTTATTTGTGGCCGAAACCACCCGGACATTCACCGCAATGGCCTGGTTGCCCCCCACTCTTTCAATGGTGCGTTCTTGCAGGACCCTCAACAGTTTGACCTGAACCACCGGGCTGACATCACCGATCTCATCCAGAAATATTGTTCCCCCGTCGGCCTCTTCGAAACGGCCCCGGCGGTCACTGACTGCTCCGGTGTAAGCCCCTTTGACATGGCCAAAAAGTTCGCTTTCAAGGAGGTTCTCCGACAGGGCCGAACAGTTCACCTTGATGAGAGGCCCTTGGGCCCGGCCACTGGCATTGTGCACTGCCTGGGCCACCAACTCCTTACCGGTCCCGCTCTCACCCCTGATTAAAACAGTGGCTTCACTATCGGCCACATCAGTGATCAGCTGAAAAAGCTCCTGCATCCGATCATCGCCACCGATGAGGTTTCCCATACTACTGCGTTTCACCATTTGCTGCCGCAGAGTGGTCACCTCGGTGACATCACCCAATAGCAAAGCCATCCCCAGCGAGGAACCATTGCGATGCTTCAAAGGAACCGTGCGCAACAGGACATGCCCTCTGCGCCCGGGCCCCAGGTGCACAGTGGTCTGAAAGTCGATGATGGGTTCGCCTGATTTTAATGTTTCGGCCAGAATATCCCGGGGACATGCTTTGTCTCCAAAAAGCTCACACACCTGGACCCCAGACAAATCCCACCGGGAGCGCCCCAGGATTTCTTCGGCCGCAGGGTTCATGGTTAGAATACACAAGTCCGGATCCAGGGCGATGATCCCTTCCCGCAGAGAAGAGAGCATGGAGAGAATACTGCCCGATTGCACTTGGTCCAGCAACCTGGCCAAAGAGACTTCCTGACTTTGTTTTGATTGGTGATCGTTCACATGGCCTCCAATGTGTTGTACGCAGCGCTTCTGTTGCAACACTTTCGATGCACACAACACATATGGCAAGGGACATTTCAGAAACCCCAGTCAGGGCAAACTTAAAACAAGGCACCTAACCACTTGTCTTAAAGCATGTTAAGTATTTTTGCAAATTTTGACATACAAATAATCCATCCTTGGCACACCCTTTGCCTATTACCCTGCGAAAGAGTGAACAACGCCCCGATGCAACAGGGGCATAAACAACAGTATTGAGGAGAATACCATGGCTGCTGTATTAAATTTTGAAAGTGCCTCGTTCGAGGCAGATGTTTTGAAAAGTGAAGTGCCCGTGCTTGTGGATTTCTGGGCTCCCTGGTGTGGTCCCTGCAAAATGATCGGCCCCATCATTGAGGAGATGGCTTCTGAAATGGGTGACGATGTGAAACTGGGCAAGGTGAACGTGGATGACAACCAGGAACTGGCAGGCCAATTTGGCGTGCGTGGCATCCCCACCATCATGATTTTTAAGGGTGGCGAAGTGGTTTCCAGCTTTGTGGGCCTGCGCCCCAAAGAGGACCTGGTCCAGGCCTTGAATGACGCCAAGTAAAAATAGCCTCTGGTTATGGATCGCCGGCCCCCTCCCCCGAGGGCCGGCGTTTTTTTTGTCATTCCCCCAAGGGAGCCTTGCCCTATTTTCCTGAATGAGGCAAATTGTAGGCAGACAATCTTTGCTCATATGTCATGACAACTCAGGGAGATCCAGATGGCCGGCCTCTTCAACGGTATGAAAAACATGTTCCACAAAGGCGAACAGAAGAACAACGTGGTCTTCATCGTCTTTGATAGCTGCCGCTATGATGCCTACCAGTCTGCCAAAACACCCAACCTGGACCGCATTGGTATCGCTGAAAAGCGCTATAGTTATGCCAGCTGGACCAGCCCCAGCCATTACACATTCCTCATGGGCATGGTGCCGCACCAAAGCCCCAAGGGTGTTTTTGCCTCGGAAGTATACCGTGAAGAATTCACCACATGGAGCCAGCGCCTGAATGTCCAGGAAGTGGAATTTGGAAAGTTTGTCCCACAACTCTCGCTGCCCCATTTCCTCAAAGCCCAGGGATACCGTACCGAAGGGGTGGTCAGCCTGCCTGTCCTCAACCCCATGACCAGTATGAGCGCCCATTTCGACCGTTACGAACTGGCTCCCTCGCACAATAATCTGGAGTCTATCTTTGAAGGGGTCCCGGAGCAGCGCGACGGTGCGGGCAAAATCACCCAACGGGCTTTTGCCCCCATCAAGTTCCAAAAGGATCAGCCAGGGTTTTTCTTCCTCAACACGGGTGAAACCCATTACCCCTATACCCTGCCCGGCGAAACCGCCGAAGACATGCCCCACATTAGCGGCGTACACGGCGTGTTTAAACATTTGGATGAATTTGTCAAAAATCCTGGTGGCTTTCTCAAAGGGAAAAAGCAGGATGAGTTTTTCACTCCGGCCCAATTCCGCGCTTTTTATGAGAAACAGATTGCCTGTGTGGAACACCTTGATGGGGTGGTTGGTCGGTTCATGGACCGATGCCCCAGCAATACGCATTTCATGATCATGAGTGATCACGGAGAATTGTTCGGTGAAGAAGGCTACTTCGGACACGGGCCGATTTTTCACGAAAAAGTGTTTGAAGTGTTCTACCTGGAAGGGCGGTTGCCTTAAGGGTGCCGGGCCAGAATGGCAGCGGCCACCTGGTCCAATCGGTTTAGCCCCAAAAGAAAATCTTCTGCACCCTGGCCCCAGGCCATCAAAGGCACCGGGTTGAGGGTGTGACGGCGGGTGGTGGCGTCTTCCAGGTTACCGTGGTCACTGGTCAGAACCACCAGAGTATCGTCCTGCAAGTGTTCCAATAGAGCCCCCAAAAAATCATCCAGCATCTTCAATTGTTTTTCGATCTTGGCCTGCTCTCCACTGTGGCCGGCCTTGTCTGTTTGAAAATACTCGTACAGAAGAAAGTCATGATGGCGAATTTGTTGCGCCAGGATACCGCCAGCCTCCGAGGGCAACATGGGCTCCACATCAAAACCCCTGCTGATCAAATCACCATTGGTGAAATCCTGATAAACAGAACGCCCTGCCTTCACGTCATCCAGATTAAAAAAGGGAAGCTGCGCTGCCAAAGTAGCAACTGTTGTGGCACTGAGGGTCCACTTTCGCTCTTCCGAAAGCTCCCAGAAGCGGGGACGAAAGGCGTTCAGAAAACGAGCCACATATCCTCTCTGGGTCAGGGTTTTAAGGATGCTGTTTTGGCGCAATACATCTTGCAGTTTTTCATTGGGAAAACCAGTAAGGTGTTTACCCAGCACACCCTGAGCATTCACTCCGGAAAATAGCGTCGTTTGCCCAGTGGCACTTTGGGGAACACCCGGCACCCCCAGCACCGCATCCAGAGGGACGGCAATGCCACCACCGGCAAGGGCCACAGGACTGTCTTGCACAGGTGGCAGACGAAAAAGATTTCCACCATAGGAATATTGCGGATTCGTGCTGGCATCTGGAGGCCCCCAACCCAGGCCATCAATGAACAGCAATATGGTTTTCATCAGGGAGTCCAGCCAAAGTAGGTGTCGGCCAATTTCACATGGGCCACTTCGTCAGTCACAATTTCATCGAAAACAGCGGCGGTGGCAGGATCACTCTTTGCCAGGTACTTGGCCAGCAACACTCCCGCCTGCCGGCCCCGCTCTTCGGCCCCGGCAATGCGCTGGCAGAATTCCTGCCCCGTCTGGCACTCTTCCAGAGAGTCCCACAGGCGGGTGGACACGGGTCGCTCCGTAAGGCTGAAACCCAACTCCTGCATACGATCAACAATAAGCTGGTAATGTTTTTCTTCTTCAGGAATGAGCCGGATCCAGTCATCGCGCAAAGCCTGGGGCACATCCTGGAATCTTTTGGCGGCCCAGGCAAAAGCATGAATGGCCTGCTTCTCGGCAAAGGCAGCTGTGCGCATGCGATCGCCCAATCCGGCAGGCGTTTCCATAGGCCTGGGTTTGGACTGACGTTCGCCTGGTTGGCATAGAATGAAGGGTTCAAAATTCATATTTCAAAGATAATACACAAAAGGCCGGATGAAAAGAAACGGCCCCACCACAAGGACGGGGCCGTTAACAATCAAAAATGGGAATTTCTAGAAGAAATAATACCCAGCACCCAGCTTGAAGTCAGGAGAGTTGGCCAATCCCAATTTGGCTTCGAGCACCAGAGTTTTTCCATTGCTCATTTCCAGGTTGTAATTACCCAGGACACTCAGACCGATATCGGTGCTGGAAGTATCAAAGTCAAAGCCAGGAATGTCGCTTAAGCCGCCATCATCCCAACTGGAATGGATAACTCCAATTTCGCCACCAACGGTCCAGGGAGTGCCTTCAAAATCATAAAGGTAGTCTCCATTAAAACACATGGTGGTAAAACTATCGCCAAACCCAATTTCAAAATTGGGCACCAGGCGGCCAGGGCCAAAAACATGACCAAAATCAGCCTGGGCTCCCACATAAAACTGGTCAGGACTGAACGAATAGCCTACGCGAGCACCAAAAGCGGTGCTCTTGCTTTCGGCGCCCTCTTGGGCGAAGGCAAAACTTGCCACCATGCTGATAGCCAGAGCCAAAATCACAATCTTCTTCATCTTAAACACTCCATTGTTAGATTCTGGTCGTGCCTGGAATGAACCAAGCAAGCAATAACGACCATTACTCCCCTCCAGGCTGCTCTTCCTGGTCTTTTTTCTGCTTTTCAAGCAAGGCCTCGGGCAGCCCTCCGAATTTTTCGGCTGTCCCTTGGATAACTTTAAAATAAACTGGTGTCAACAAAACCATGCCCAAGGTGCCCACAAGCATTCCGCCAAACACAGCAGCTCCCAGAGAGACACGGCTGGCCGCGCCTGCCCCGGTGGCTATGACCAGAGGAATCACCCCGAGAATGAAAGAGAAGGCCGTCATGAGGATAGCCCGGAAGCGTAACTCCGCAGCATTCACGGCAGCTTCGGAAATGCTCATGCCTTCCTCACGGTTGATCTTGGCAAATTCCACAATAAGAATGGCAGTCTTAGCCACCAGACCTATCAGTAGGATCAACCCCACTTGGGTATAAATGTTATTGTCCAATCCCATGAATTTCGTGAGCCACATGGCTCCCATGAGCGCCACCGGCACACCCATAAGCACAGCCAGCGGAATCATCCAGCTTTCATACTGGGCCACCAGAAAGAGGTAGACAAAGATGAAGGCCAAACCAAAGATGAGAGGCGCAAGATTTCCCGCTTCAAGTTGCTGGTAGGTCATTCCCGACCATTCAAAGCCCATGGATGGGGGCAGTGTTTCTTTGGCCAGACGTTCCATCTCGGCCACCTGCTGGCCACTGGATACGCCAGGCATTCCCATCCCTGTAATCTGACTCTTGGAATACATGTTGAACCGGCCCACAAACAAGGGGCCCACCGTATCCCGAACCGCAGCAAAAGCACCCAGGGGAATCATCGCCCCCATGTCATTGCGGATCTCAATGCGTTCAATATCTGAGGGATCGCTGCGATACTGGTCTTCGGCCTGGGCCATCACTTTCCAGGTGCGTCCGAAAAGGTTAAAATCGTTCACGTAGCTGGTTCCCAAATAGGTGGACAAGCTGCCGAAAACTTCATTCATGTTCACGTGATAAGCCTGGGCTTTGATACGGTCGATTTCCAGATATAGCATGGGCACGGTGGCCCGGATATTCTGGTTCATTCGGGTCAGTTTGCCGCCCTGGTTGGCGGCAGCAATCATGTCCTGAGCTGATTGTTGCAGCTTGATCACACCAGCGCCCCCACGGTCCTGAAGCTCAAAACTGAAACCACCAGCACTACCCAGGCCCATAATGGGCGGCGGCAGGAAACTGAAAACAAGAGCCTCCTGGATGGCAAACATCTGAGGCTTCAATCTTTCCATGATTTTATCGACGTGCAAATCAGCGGAGCGCTCACTCCAGTTATCCAGAGTCACGATGAACATGGCTGCGTTGGGGGATTGCACGCCATCAAGCATGGAAAACCCACCCACAGCCAGGAACTTGGCCACACCCGGGGTATTGTCGAGAAGGGCAGTGATTTGATCAGTGACCACTTTGGTTCGATTAAGGGAAGCGCCATCAGGTAACGAGGCATTGATAAAGAAATAGCCTTGGTCTTCATCAGGCAGGAAGCCCCCCGGAACACTGGTGGTTCCCACATAAGCCAAGACCATCAACCCGGCAAAAATCAACATAGCCAAACCAGACCTGCGAACCAAAATTGCTACAAATCCTTTATAACTGGCCGTGCTTTTTTCAAAAACCTCGTCAAACTTCCGGAAGAAAATCCATTTCTCTTTGTTGGGGTCAGCAGGCTTGAGCAACAATCGGCAAAGAGCGGGACTCAGAGTCAGTGCGTTGACCGATGAGAAGATGGTGGCAATGGAAATGGTGATGGCAAACTGCTTATAAAGCAGCCCCGTCAGCCCGGGCATCATCAGCGTTGGGACAAACACAGCCATCAATACCGCGGTAGAAGCCAGCACAGGTCCGGTAATCTCCAACATTCCCTCAGAAACCGCCTTGCGGCTATCCCAGCCTTTCTCGGCCATGAGGCGCACGGTATTCTCCGTCACCAGGATGGCATCATCGACCACAATTCCAATGACTAGAATCAATCCAAACAAGGTCAGGTTGTTGACGGACATACCCAATCCCAGCAACACTGCAAAAGTACCGATCAGCGATACGGGAATAGTGATGGAAGGAATCAGGGTGGTGCGCCAGTCCTGCAGGAAAATCCAGACCACAAAAATCACCAGGATGATGGCCACGATCAATGTTTCGATCACCTCATCAACGGAGGCAGTGATATAATCGGTGGCGTTGTAAAGGATTTGATATTCCAAATCGTCAGGAAAATCGGTGGACAAATCATCCATTACGGCCTGGACACCCTCGGCCACACCGAGGGCATTGGAGCCAGGTAGCTGGTAAATACCGATGGCGATGGCTGGGCTGCCACTGTCCTCAGCAAACCAGGAATAAGTCAGAGCGCCGAGATCCACCTTCGCCACATCACGCAGGTAAAGAATATCTCCCTCGGACCCGGTTTTGATGACGATGGCTTCGAATTCTTCTTCCGATACCATGCGGCCTTTGGTGATAATATTGTATTGGAAAGGCAGATTGCCCTCATTGGGTTGAGTGCCAACGGCCCCCGCGGCCACCGAAACATTCTGGGCCCGCACCGCATTCATCACTTCCGTGGAAGTCACACCCCGGGCCTTCATCTGTTCCGGATCCAACCAGATGCGCATGCTGAAATCTTTGGCGCCAAATACCGTCACCACCCCCACGCCTTCGACGCGAGCCAACTGATCCTTAATCCGAGTCGCTACATAGTTGCTCAGGTAAAGTTCATCGTAGGTGCCGTTAGGCGACTTCAAAGAAACCACCTCAACCATGGCAGTACTCTTTTTGTCCACCTTCACGCCCTGGCGCATCACTTCCGAGGGCAGCAGAGGCTCTGCCACTGCCACCCTATTTTTGACCATGACCTGAGCCATATCCACATCAGCACCAATTTCGAAACTGACAGTGAGTGTTAGCTGCCCTTCAGAATCACTTTTAGAATCCATGTAGATCATTTTTTCCACACCGTTGACCTGCTCCTCAATGGGAGAAGCTACAGATTCAAGCACGGTGGCGGCATCGGCACCCGGGTAGGTCGCCGTAACAGCAATGGTCGGTGGCGTCACATCCGGCATGGATTCAATAGGCAACATAGGAATGGAAATTCCACCCACGATCAAGATCAATATCGAGATCACCAGAGCCAATTTGGGCCGGTCAATAAAAATTCGGCTGAACATCCTCGATGTCTCCTTGGCTTAGCCTTTGGCCGCTTGCTGGGATTGTTTCTTCATTGTTTCGAATTCTTCGGCAGTCAGAGGCTGGACCGGCATGCCGGGGCGGGCGATCATCAGTCCCCCGACAATCACCGTTTCCTGACCATCGAGGCCACTCTTCACATAGATATTGCCATCGTCTTGAGCTAAGCCCAGAGTGACGTATTTTTGCTCGACAATGTTGCCTTCACCAACGGTCAGGACGTACTTGCCCCCAAGGTCGGAGCCCACAGCCGTTTCAGGAATCAGCACAGCATTGGGAATGGTTCGGCCGGTGACTTTTATTCGAACGAACAAGCCAGGAAAAAGCTCATGGTCGGCATTCTCCAAGCGGGCCCGCATTTCAATGGTTCCTGTATTTCGGTCCACTTCATTGTCGATAAAATCGATGTAACCGGTGTGAGGAAAGCCTTCGTCATTGGCCAAGGCCACATACACTTCCTTGGCACTCTCCCTCCCTTCTTTCTTCATTTCCTCTCGCCGGGAATCCAGGAAATTCAAAACCACGGATTCAGGCGCATGGAAATAGACATACAAAGGAGACACCCGGTTAATTCGGGTCAAACTTGTGGCTCCAGACTGGCCCACAAGGTTTCCCACATCTACGTAATTTCGGCTGGCAAAACCGTCGATGGGCGAACGCACCTGGGTGTAACTGAGATTCAATTCAGCATCCTTCAGGTTGGCTTGGGCAGATGCCACTGAAGCAATGGCCATATCCCGCTCGGCCCTGGCCCGATCAACATCCATTTCACTGACGGCGCGGCTCTTACTGGCCTTCTCAACCCGAGTCAATTCGGTCTCTGAACGCAGCAAATCCGCCTCGGCGGACTGCACTTGGGCCTGGGCCACATCACGGGCTGCAGTGTACCGCTCATCCTCAATGGTGAACAGAAGCTGTCCAGTGGTGACTGGCCTGCTGGCTTCAAATTCCACAGATTCCAGAGTCCCGGCCACTCGGGCTACGATATCGGCTGTTTCAAAAGCCTGGCTGCTTCCTGTAAAGACGGTAAATTCCGACACGGGGCCCACGATGGGCTTGACCACCGTCACCGGAGGTGCTTGACGAGCCGGGGCTGCCTCCTCCTTACCACACGAAGCCACTGAAAGCAACAGAGCCATCAGGAGAATAACCAGGCCGATACGATGTTGAATTCCCATTTGAAAAAGTTGACGCATCATCGACCTTCCTCTTCCACCAAAGCGGGCTGAACCATGGATGTTTCTTGTGTTTCGACGGGCATATCAGGGTTGGTGTTCTCTAAGGACCACCCTCCACCGAGCGCTCTATTCAATTCGATTAAGTTGCTCAGGACCAGTCCTTTTGAAGTAGCCAATTGGTCTTGCTGGCTGAAAAGGACACGTTGAGCGTCCAGATAGTTTTGGAAATCCGTCAGACCGGAGATGTACTGGGTGTTCACTAATTCCACGGACTGCTGGGCAGACTCCGCAGCAGTTTTGAGAAGGTCCCGACGGATTTCTTCCTGGCGCAAGCCCATCAGCGAATTTTCCACCTCGGCCAAGGCGCCCAGAACGGTCAATTCATACGAAGCCAGAAGCTGCTGAGTGCGGGCTTCTTCTACCTTGATCTGTCCCCTGATTTTTCCGCCGGTGAAAAGATTCCAGGATACTTCCGGCCCGAAGGACCATCCGAAAGCTCCGGACTCACCAAGATCACCAAACTGAGGCGCGCTTAAGGCCAAAGCCCCACTGAGAGAAAAGCTGGGGTACAACTCGGCAGTGGCCACGCCAATGAGTGCTGACTGGGCCGCCAGATTCCGCTCGCTGCGGCGCACGTCGGGCCGGCGCCGAAGCAGTTCAGCTGGCAAAACCAGAGTCAGGTCTGTGGGCGGGGTGGGCAATCCGGTGTGACTTTTCAATTGCTCATCGAGAGTACCTGGTGCCAGTCCCAGAAGGATGGCCAAACGGTTCAAAGACTTTTCCAGGGCCGTATGGAGCTGCGGAATGGTTGCCTCTGTATTGGCCAGGTTACTGCGAGCCTGGGAAACATCCAGCATCGGCACTAATCCAGCATCTTCCCGGGCCATGACCACGTCCATGGTCTCACGCTGGCTTTCTACATTATCGAGAGCAAAATCAAGGCGGGTCTGCAGGCTGCGCACATCAATATATGTAGAGGCCACTTCGGCATAGAGGGAGACCAGGACATCCCGATAGTCTTCAATGGAAGACTGCAGGGCAGCGCCAGACGATTCACGGGCGCGGCGGTTCTTGCCCCACACATCAATTTCCCAGCTGGCGGCCATGCCAAATTCCCAGTTGTTGGCCGGATTGTCGCCGCCCGCACTATAGAAATCAGGAGTATCAGTACGGGTGCCTGCACCCGAAAGCCCAACCTGGGGCCAGTATGAACCACCAGTAATCTGGTGGTAGGCCCGAGCCTCACGAATGCGGCTGACGGCAATATCCAGATCCAGATTGGAATTCTTGGCATGCACAATGAGGGTATCGAGCATGGGATCTTCGAAAGCAGCCCACCATTGCTGGATCACCGGTGCATCGGCCTGCACATCTTCAGCAGCCGCATTTTGCCAGGCATCAGGGCTTTCAAATTCCGGCTCTACATAGTCGGGACCAACAGCACAGCCACCGGCCACCAGAACTAGCAAGGCCAAAAGTACACTCACACCACCGAAGGGTGTTCCTTTTCTCATAATGAGCATTTCTCCCATTTCATTTGGTTTGCCCTGAATATGAATAGTTGATGGTCATTCTCGCTCAAGAGAATAATTCAAGGGATGGTTATTGGATAGATCAATTTTTCCCGGGTTAACCACCCACCAGATCTACAAGAAACAAACTGATGGCTGGTACATAGGTGATGACAAGAAGAGCACCCAGCAAAAGAAGCAGGAAGGGTAAACTGGCCAGATACAATGAGACGACCGGCTCCTTGAAACGATACGACGAAATAAACAAATTCAATCCCACGGGAGGAGTGATATAGCCGATCTCCAGATTGGCCAGGAAAATGATGCCCAGATGCACTGGATCCACCCCAAACCCCAGAGCCACAGGTACGATCAAGGGAACCACAACAATGAGCGCCGAGAAAATGTCCATCAGACAACCGACCACCAACAGAAAGATATTCAACAGCAGGAGGAAAGTGTATTTGCTGTCGATATACTGCTGCATCCAGTCCAGCAACAGCATCGGAACTTCGGCATCCACGAGGTAGTTGGTCAAACCCAGGGCGCAGGAAAGGATGATCAGAATTCCGCCCACCAGGGTCATGCTCTCCCGAACAATGTCAGGAATTTTATTCAGCTTGATATCTTTGTAGATGAAGACCTCCACCACAAAAACATACCCGGCCGTCAATGCGGCAGCCTCCATCACTGTGATCACGCCGCTGTAAATGCCACCCAAAATCATGATGGGCAAAGGCACTTCCCAGGCTGCTTCGCGCAAAGCCTTGACGGCGGAGGTGGCGGAAACTTTCTGCCGTACGACCCCGTCTTTACGCCCCACCCAGACACCGTATGCCGAAAGCACCAAAACCAGAAAAACACCCGGCAACAGGCCTGCCAGGAAGAGTTTGTCGATGCTCACCGAGGCCACATAACCATAAAGAATCAGCGGCAGACTGGGAGGAAAGAGCAAACCCAGGCTACCACCAGCGGTGAGCAACCCCAAGTTGAATCGACGGTTATAGCCATCCATGGTCAGCGCCGGCAACAACAAACCACCCATGGCAATGATGGTGACACCACTGGCTCCCGTGAAAGCCGTGAAGACTGCGCAGGTAGCCAACGCCACCACGGCCAGCCCACCGGGAAAGAGAGCCCGGGAAAGATTGACCAACCGGCCAGGAGCCTTGCTGTAGGCAAATAGGTATCCGGCAAAAGTGAACAGGGGGATGGCCACCAACAAGGGTGATCCAGCCAGGGTGTACATGGAAACAGCCACAGAGGAAATGTCAATTTCCGCCTGCCAAAACAAGACCAGGGCAATGGTCCCCAGAACCGTGAACAAAGGCATCCCGAACAGGGCCAGCACGATCAGGGCAATGATCAGTGTGAGAATCATAACTCCACTGCCTCCAAGCCCTCTTCAAGGGTTTCCGCTTCCAGGCCAATGAAAAGGTTCACCACACTGCGGTAAGAAATCATGAAAAAGGCAATAGGTAAGACCAACTGCAGAGTCCAGACTGGCACGGAAGCAAAGGCAATATCACCGTACATTTTTTCATCCACAACCAGTCGCCAGGCCGAAACTCCGAGCATGAAGGTGGCCAGGGCCGTGGCCCCATACACCAGAGATCGCCGCCATGGATTCAGGTTTTTGGGCAAAAGACGGGAAAAGACATCAATATTGATATGCCGGGCACTGGTGGTGGCCAAAGCCGCCCCCAGACAACCCAACCAAAGCACGATGTGCCGCATGAGCGGATCGGCCCATAGAATTCCGCTGTGGAAAATGTTGCGCAAGACAATTTGCAGTCCGCCAAGCACCACCAGAGTTCCCAGCAACAGCCCCAAAACAGCCACTTCCAGCCAACCCAGGATGTTAAAAAAGCCCTCCAGCTTTTTCTTCCGGATCAACACTGAACGACCGGCTGCCAAGACCACCAAAATGATGGCCCACAGATAATAAATGGTATTGCCTTCGCTCAAACTCATTCCGTTCATTGGGCCCGGTATTCGGCCAGAAGGGTCTTCACTTTTTCCAGCAACTCAGCGCTGTACAGTTTGCCAACGCCATCATCCCAGGCACCCCGGCCGGTTTCAAAAAATTGTTTATGAGTGGCCTCGGTTACCTGGACCACCTGCACGCCTTCTTTTTTCATCTCTTCAATGGCTTCCAAGTTCTGCACACGGGTCTTTTGGGTCAGATCACGCATGATGGGCCCAGCCACTTCTTTCATGATGGCCTGATCTTCAGGAGAAATTTTGCGCAGGGCCTTTTGGGAAACCAGAGCTGCCCCCATGCCGTGAGTGATGGGCACATCCGTCATATACGAAACACGGGTGAACCATTGCAGGGCCATGCAGCCCAATGTCGAGCTGTAAGCTGAATCGATGACACCGGTTTGCAGGGCCGTCAACACATCAGGAGCTGCCAGGGGAATGGGCGAAATATCGAAGGCTGAGAAAAAGAGTTCAGCCAGAGGGTCGCCGGCCCAGACCCACATGCGGGCTGCGGCCAGATCTTCCGGGGTAGCAATAGGTTCCTTGCTGAAAATATAAATGAACCCCACATCAACCCAGCCCAGATTGGCGTAGCCACCATCATCAAAAACCTGGTCCAATTGGCTGTCAATAGCCCCGCGTACATAGTCGAGTTCTTCCAGATTCCGGAACATGAAAGGCATTTCCAACACCCGCACATCAGAAGCGATGGCGCCCAGGCCAAAACCGGTGAAACCGCCGCCGTGCAACTGGCCGTTGCGGATTTTGCGCAGCACATCTTTTTCGTCGCCCTGCACACCCCCGGGATAGAATTTAAATCCAACCCGGTTGTCAGTACGAGCGCGCACCTCGTCGTCCATCTGGTGCATGGACTTCATCCAGGTGCTGCCTTCAGGGGCCAAGGTGGCAAACTTAATCATGAATTTAGCTTTAGGTTTTCTGGCAGCATCGGCCGTGGTGGCAGTCACCAGAATCAACAATCCCAAAACCAGAGCCGTGAGGCGAAAATTTTTAAAAAATGTCATCAGCTTCTTCCAGAAGTTTGAGTGATTTTTCGACTGCGATCATATTCAGCAATCGGTAAGGATCATCCTCGATGGGTTCGGCATTGATGATGCCTTCGAGGGTCTGGGTGAACAAATCCACATCCATCATGCGATAGGTGTAGTAATGAGCATAGAAGAACCGGGACAGCTGGAATGAGTTCCCGCTGATGGCAAAAGCCTTGGCAAAGCTGGCCGCTGAAGCTTCTGTGTCGCCACCCATGATTTTCGGTTTAAAAGCGTGCAAAGAACCCTGTATCACATAAGGCATGCCTTCAAAATAATCTCCATCCAGGGCCGTGGCCCGGTCCAGCAGGGCTTGAACTTTGGGAATATCACGCATCACCGCGGTGGAGTCCAGATGCAAACTGATGTACTGGGTCCAGCAGATGGCCGTCCAGACCGCGGCCGGCACCTGCTCTAACTGGATAGACTCAACCAGGGTTTCGAATTCACTGAAAGGAATATCCCGATCCGCAGGTAAATCGCATTCAGCCGCCAAAGCAGTCCAGGCATGATTCAAACCTTTGTCATAGAGCAAAGAAGCGTAATCCGGGTCCTCTTCTTCGATATAGGCAAAACCGTAAAAGAAATAGAGCATAGCCGTATTCAGACGCAGATCTTCATTGCCCGGATCTGTATGAACCATACCCTCCAGAAGGAAAAGGTTTGATGGAGCGGCATCGCCGAAAGTCCGGGTATCATTGGAAAGGTAGGCGGCAGCTCGGGAGTTATCCAACAAAGGCACCATGACGTGGCGCACCGAGTACTGCATAGGAGAACAGCCGGCCACAGCCGACAGCAACAGGAGCGGGAGCAAAACCCTGAACCTGAATGCGAGGAAATTTTGGAGATTATTTTTCATGCCCGCTATTGTCATGTCTGTTGGGCCTCCAATCAAGAAGGATCTTTCAGAAGACTTTCTTCATCCCTGGGGTTCATGATATACTTAACGAAAGAAACAGACCACTTTCTCAGAGGACTCCATGATTAGAATCCCCAAATTTCAGGTATTTCTTTCTTCAGTGGTGCTGTTGATTTTTTTATCAATCATTCCCCTTCATGGCCTGGCCCAACATTATCAGGTTCATACTTATAAAGAGTGGGATGGGATGCCAACAAACCCCACCTATGACGCGGACCAGGATAGCCTCGGTCATATGTGGTTTTGTACCAGAATGGGCTTGAGTTCCTACAACGGCAACGAATGGAAAATTCACTCTTTCCACCCTATCGTCGCCGCCCAACCCCAGGCCTTGATGGAAGTGGATTCCCGGGGATCACTTTGGTCTGTATCCGCACAGCCACCTTTGCGACTCTCCCGCCGGACTGGTAAGCAATGGAGCACCATCCCCTTCAGTAAAAGGACCCTGCCCAAATACGCCCTCGTGGGCCTGGAAGTCTTAAACTTAGAAGATGGCACCGATAGAGTAGCCATCATCCTCTACAGCGGTGAAATTTTACTCTGGGACGGTCAAAACTGGCATCAACTGGAGGAAAGTGAACAAACGGGAAATATTCTATCCAGCGTCTTGGTGGGGACACGGCTGTTCCTGGCCACTAATGGCGGCTTATTCACCATCGACCTGGACGACCCTTCCCCCAGAATTGATCCCACACCTGATTTGCCCCGGATCCCCATCAGCAATGTGGCCCAAGCACACAATTCCGATTCTCTTTGGTTAGTGGGCCAAGACTGGTTGGGAACCTGGAATGGGAGTCAATTTACGCTCCTGGTGGACAGCCTTAACATCGTCCCCCCCAAATTTCATACCAGTACCACTGCTTTGGCAGACAGGTTAGGTGGCCTGTATTTTGGGGGCCAACGCAATATTCATTATTTCCACTCTGAAATTGGTCTGGAAATTCTAAACAACCGGAACGGACTGGTGGCCGGAGGGGCGACATCGATTTTCGAGGATAAAGAGGGTAGTATTTGGATCACCAGCACCCGGGGTATCAGTAAAATTGTCAGCCGGCGTTTTGCTGGCTATAACCGAGAAACGGGCCTGCTTGAGGATGAAGTTAGCTCCATATTGCAAATGAGTAATGGCCAAATGGTCCTGGGCCACGAAGGAGGCTTGACCTTTCTGGGCCCGGAACTCCGAACCCATCGATTTGCAGACACCCCTTCAGCCATATCACGAGTGATGGATATGCAGGAAGATCGGTTTGGAAATCTTTGGATTGCAGTGGACCGCCGAGGGCTGGCCCGCCTTACACCCCACGGCCAACTGCGCTGGTTTGGGGAAGAAAATGGACTCAAGGGAGGAGTTTTCGCTCTTCACATCGATTCTTCAGGCACCGTGTGGGCCGGTACCGCCTATGGCCTTTACCGGCAAACGGAAAGAGGATTTGAAACGATTACTCTGCCCATCAAAGTCTCCCCCACAAACCCTTTCATACGCCGGCTTGAAGCCGCCCCGGACGGCCCCTTATACATTGCCACATCGCACCATGGAGTTTTCAAACTCCAGGAAGGCTCTTTCACTCAGTACCTTCCGGTGAATGATCAATCGGGGAGCAACGTTTACACGTGTCTGCCTCTGCCCAATGACGGGTTATATGTGGGCACCGCTGGAGGTCTGTTCAAAACCCAGGATGGCGATTTGGTACGAACAAGTCATCCAGATCCGGTCATCGATCGCCCCGTATATTCCATTCTGAAGGATGACAAAAACCAATTCTGGTTTGGGACCGACCTGGGTGTCATGCGTTGGGACGGGAAGCAGCTCAAGCATTTGACCTCCACCGACGGCTTACTGGGCAACGAAACCAACCGCGATGCCCTGATCCAAACCGATGATGGCCATATCTGGATTGGCACTGACAGCGGCGCCTCCGAATACAACACGATTTTCGACGTGCCCGCTCTTGGCTATCCGACATTACAGATCACCCACTTCATGGTGGATGGAAAAATTCTACCGGCTCAAGATGATCTGGTGCTTCCCCAACCACCGCACACTATGGAAGTTCTATTCAATAGCTCGACTCTCATGGATGAAAACCGGACCATCTACCAAACTCAACTGCAAAACTTTGAGAGCCAATGGCACGAAAAAGAAGCCTCCCAGTCCGGTGCCAGATCCATGAACTACATCAACATCCCTCCCGGGAAATATCGTTTCCTGATCAAGGCCATTCGAGTTGATGGAAAAAGCAGTGAAGTGATGATGTCACCCTGGATTACCATTAAACCCACATTCCTCAACCGGTGGAGTGTCCGCATCATCCTGCTTCTGGTCATCCTGGGTATGGGTTGGACTCTTCTGGCTTATTTCGCTGGCCGCCGCTACGCCCGGCGCCTCGAAAGTGAAGTTTACCAACAAACCTGGGAATTGCGGATGTCCGAAATCGCCATCAAGTCTGAATCCCGCCGCCTGGCTGCCACCCTGAAAAATATTACAGACGGTGTTCTGGCCGTAGGAAATGACGGCACCATTGTGCTGGCCAACGCGGCAGCCGGAAGCATCCTCAACCTGCCCATCGCTGAAATTACTGGAACTCAGCTGGACCAGGTTCTGTCTCTGGGCCATGGTCAGTCCGGAGAAATTCACCTGCGTATTGCGCACCCTCATCGTCCGGATCGCACCTTGGAAGTGTCCACCTCCGAAGTGCATGGCACCGAATCCAGGGACGAGTTTTCCGGTGAAGGTCGGGTTGTTGCTTTCCGCGACATCACCGACTTATTACACCAGGAAGAAGAACGCATTCGTTCCCAAAAACTGGAATCGCTTGGTGTATTTGCCGGGGGTCTGGCTCATGATTTCAACAACCTTTTGACCGTGATGCTGGGGAATCTCTCGGTGTTGGAAAACAGTCCTGCCATTCCCAACTCCGACATGCAGATGTTAAGCTTGGTAAGAGAAGCATCAGAACGGGCACAAAGCCTGACACGACAACTTCTCACCTTTTCCCGAGGTGGGATGCCTCTTTTGGAGACTGCAGCCATCGGTCAAATCGTACGCCAATGCGTAGAGTTTTCTCTGAGTGGAACCAACGTCTCCTGCCAAATGGACCTACCACAAAACCTTTGGCCCGTGGAAGTGGACCCGGGTCAAATGCATCAGGTGATGGCCAACCTCGTGATCAATTCCGTGCAAGCCATGCCCGACGGAGGCATCATCACAATCACGGGTTGTAATATAGGTTCCGCTGACCGCCGCATGGTGATGGTGGAAGTGGCGGACGAAGGAAAAGGGATTTCCCCTGACCATTTGAATCGCATTTTTGATCCCTATTTCACCACAAAAGACCTGGGCAGTGGGTTGGGTCTGGCCATGGCCTATTCGATCATTTCAAAACATGGTGGTAATATTACTGTGGATTCCAAATTGGGAGAAGGAGCCACCTTTCGCGTCTTTTTGATGGCCAAATAAAAATTCCCGATGGAATTTCAGCCTACACAGTGGTAAGAATTATCACTGGACGCACTCTCTCTAGTTTAATGGAATGGAAGTAGCCATGCGCCGTTACGTTTACCTTCTCCTGATCATCGGCTTTGGGATAATGCTGACTCTCTTTTTCAAACCAAAAACCAATCAGGAAGAAACGCATTCCCTAAAACTTCCCGCCCCTCAAGAGCTTGAAATTTCAAGCCTTCTGGCTTACACCACATCCATCGCACCCACCGCCTCGGTTCAAACCCAAAGGGACGTATTTCCCGGTGGTTTGATGGCCGCCATGGCGCCAGGAATCATCGATTGGAAACGCTCACAACCGGAAAATGGCCAGGGCTTTGCCATTATGAGGAACGTCAATGACGGGGGAAACCCCCTCAGTGGATTCACTACTCTGCGCACAGTGCAAATCCCTCTCGGCTCCCTTAAAAGTGCTGAATTTGTTCTCGTTCCTTTGGGCCCCGGGGGAAAACGATCCATGGTTTCCCATGGCCAAATTCGCTTTACCTTTGATCCAGCCAAGCCGGTGCTTGCCCTGAATAGTGGAGGGCAACCAGACCCCAACATCCCCCCTATCCTGGACCTGGTTTTCAGCTGGGAGGCCTGGCGCCATCCCGGCGAAGACTACAATGTGATGGTGGGCATGGACAGTGGTGCCTATGCCCTTTCGCTACGGGTTTTCTCCGGAAGACAACGTTATCTGGAAGATATCCTGGGGCAACGTGATTGGTTCTGTACCCCGTTGACCCTGCCGGGTGGGCAGGCCGGACTGTTGGAGCTGTTCCGTGTTTGCGCCGTGATGGGAGACGGGTACGGGCGGTCATCTCTGGGCAAAATTTATGGCGACGCCAAAGATGCCTGGGTTCAAGGTGGTGGTCCTCTTCAAAGCAATTCGGAGGAATTACTTGTCGAGTGGAACAAGTTGCAAAAAAACATGACAAGCGGCCCCCACACTGAAGACATCAAGATGAACCCTGTGCAGGCCACCGAAAGCTATCAAACACTCATTCGTTCCTGCGCCACCATGGCCCTCTACACCATCAATGTGGCTACTGAACGACTGCAAAAGAACCAGACCATCGGTGCCAATGAGGTGCACATCGTACCCTTGCCCGCCATTGACGATGTTCCAGAATGGATGCGGGAATTGTCTGATGTGGATTTGACGGGATTGTTTTTGCGGGCACCTCACGTTCTGGGATACATTCGAGAAAACAAAGCCGTCATCCCCAAAAACATCCCGGACATGTTGGCCAAAGCGGGCCTGGGTGCTACAGAAAATGGCAAGGTCTTGCAAATTCAATACGGAAGAGAGCACCTTTCTCCTTACGTTCACTCCAGCCCGCAACCATGAGTCATTCCCTACGGAGGTCCCACATGAAACGTGACCGAACATGCATCATTCTTGCCCTGTTGCTGATTACTATGTTCTTGATAGGGTGCGGAGGACAGGAAGAGGAACCTGCTTCCACCTTGAATAAAGCGGAGCACGACAGTGTACTATCGGAATCGCCACTACCAGGTGCTTCGGGAGTCAAAGGCGCGCTGGCCGCAGCCGATAGCGCCAAGGCCCGGGCAGCCCGTGCCAATGCAGTGGCTCAATAAGAGTGGCTCTTTATGTCAGAAGGGGCATCCACTGTTCTAAAACACGCTGCAAATCTTGCGCATTCACCGGTTTGCAAATGTGATCGTCCATGCCTGCCGCCAGACTCATTTGGCGGTCGCTCGCCATGGCATTGGCCGTCATGGCGATCACGGGGATGGAATGATCCTGAACTTTTGATTGGTCATTTCTAATCTGCCGGGTGGCCTCGTAGCCATCCATCACCGGCATCTGGCAATCCATAAAGACTAGATCGTAAGAATCCTTCTCCAAAGCTTGCAGAGCCTCTTCTCCATGACCAGCAAGGTCTATTTCCAGCCCAAACTTTCTCAACATCCCCCGGGCCACAGCCTGGTTCGTGAAATTGTCTTCCACCACTAAAACGCGGCCATGAAAGATTGCCTTCACCGGTGCCGTACCCGGGGCCGGGGCCACTGGTTCCACATTGGGTAAATCGAGAGTAAACCAGAAACTTGAACCTTGGCCTGGAGTGCTCTCGACGCCAATTTCACCCCCCATCAATTGCACCAGTTGACGACTGATAGACAACCCCAGACCAGTGCCGCCAAACTTGCGGGTGGTGGAGCTGTCAGCCTGGGAAAAGCGCTCAAATAAGCCAGCTATCTGCTTTTCGTTTAGTCCAATACCTGAATCAGTCACCGTGAAACACAGATGACTGCAACCTGACTCCTTTGCCGTGCATTCTACTGCCACTGCCACCTGGCCTTTCTCAGTAAACTTTATGGCATTTCCCATCAAATTGAGGAGGACCTGCCGAATGCGCACCGGGTCCCCTTGAAACTCATTTTGCGTAATGGAATTGACTGGGCAAATCAGTTCCAGGTTTTTTTCGTCGGCCCGAAAGGCAAGGGTGGCTCCAAGGTCCTTCAAAAGCTTAACTAGATCAAAATTGATAGTCTCCAATTCGAGCCGGCCAGCCTCAATCTTTGAGAAATCCAAAATGTCATTAATGATACTGAGCAGAGCGTCGGCGCTACTCTTGATGGTCATGGCAAAATCACGCTGCTGGGGGTTGAGGGGCTCATCCAGCAGAAGGCCGGTCATGCCGATGACTCCGTTCATGGGAGTGCGAATTTCATGGCTCATGTTGGCCAGAAAAAGGCTCTTAGCTTGAGTGGCAGCCTCTGCCGTTTCTTTGGCTGCAAAAAGTTCTAACTCGGACTGTTTGCGTTCTGTGATATCCCAAATTGTACCGATGGCTCGCATAGGGGTGTTCTCATCATCATATTCGGTTTCACAACGCTGGTTGACGTATTTGATTCGTCCGTCTTCCAGCAACAATCGATGTTCGATAGAATAGGGAACCAGTCCTTCCACCGCTTCAGTAAAAGCTTGTTCTACAAATTGCCTGTCTTCAGGATGAACGGCTTTAAAGAAAGATTTCACCGAAGCCGGGCCATATTCTGATGCGAGTTCAAAGATTCGATAAACCTCGTCAGACCATCGTAATTCATTGGTCACCAGGTCCAATTCCCAGCTACCCAAATGAGCAATCTGCTGAGCCTGGGCCAGGGACTGTTCCCTCCGAGCCAATTCTTTCGCATTTCGCTTGGCCTCAGTGACATCCCGCACCACGGCGTGAAGAATAGGCTGGTTGCCCAAGGTTAAGGCCGACAGTGTCACTTCGGCAGCGAAGGTACTGCCATCGGAACGCATGTGCTGCCACTCGAATCTGTGGCTTCCGTTTGCCTGAGCCAATTTCATCATGCGTTCAGATTTGGCATAGGAGGTTTCGCCATCAGGTTGGATTTCCGGGGAAATCAAAGAAGGGTGGCCCGGAAAGCCCTGATCGCTCTTCCCGTAACCGAACATATCCAGAGCAGACTGGTTGCTCTCCACGAAATTGTGATCAAGCAAGATCCAGGAACTATCCGGCGAATTTTCAAACAAGGCACGAAAGCGCTTTTCACTTTCGGATAGCTTGTCACTGGTGGCGAGAATGACGCGATTTTTTCGGATAAAGGCCACCAAAGTACCCACAAGACCAATCAGCAGAATCATAACGAGGAGATAAATACTACCCAAAACGAGCGAGCGGTGCATTTCGTAAAATGTCGCAGGGGTGTTGATGAATATAGCTTGGTTAGCTACCTCTTCGGTCAGTTTCAACTCCTCACGAGCCAATTCCCCCGCATCAAAAATATACTCGTTGGGACTATTTTCCTGAGGAGGCAGTTGGACCATCGGCGTGCCTGCCAAATGAAGAAGCAATAGATCAGCCGCAGCCATGCCTTGACGCGGAGCGCTGGCGACATAACCACCCAGCACTCCGGGCCAAAGATATGCATCCTCCATGCTGAAGATGATAAAGTCGCCAGACTCCACGATGGCTTCAATGACTTTCGGCAAAGCCACCGGCATCCCCTGGTTATCGGCAATTTTCCCTAAGGTTGTGAGAAAGACATATCGTGTTTTGCTGCCTCGTAAAAGGTCAGTCAGTTTGTCAATTCGGTTAGCCGAGAGATAAGTCGCTTTAATGTTTTTCTGGCTGGATAACTCTTCACGAATGGCCTTTTCAATGGAAAAATATGTTTCTGAATTGTCACCGAGAATAATGATGGATCCGTCATCCTGGGCCAAGGAACTCATCAGAACCAAATTTGGAGTAATTTCTTTCTTTTCAAAAACACCTGTGATCCGAGCGGGGTCCAATTGATCCTTGATGCCATAATTATTTACACCGGAAAAGAAAATAGGCACCTCCGGAAAGAGGCCTGCCATGTGAGCAAGAGCAAAAGAGAGTGCATTGTCATCCGTGACGTAGATGGCATCGGGACAATACCCTTTGTATTTCGCCTGTAGTTGGGAGGCCATCATCGCCGCGTACTGAGGTGTGTAAAGGACCCGCTTGGTGTCGAGGTACTCCACCCGGACATCATAAATGTGATCTGGATCGCTGGATAGTTTTTCCATGAAGCCACGCTGTTGGCCGCTGGTCCAGGGGTATTCCCCGCTGTACCCATGGAGAACAAATACTGATACCTGCTGCCCGGCCTGGGCACTCATGGCCAGAAAAGACAACAAAGCAGCAATAATGAATGTCCTTCGAATCACCACACAAGCCTTCCAACAGCAATAACCAAAATCATAAGCGAACGAAATTTTTCAAAGACCCAAACCCCATAATAATTTTCGGTTTTCCTGAGATTTTCTTGAGGCCAAAGATTTCCCGAGGGACATTCTCCCGTGGCAGAGACCAACTGTTGCGTTACTCGCTGACTTCGTCGATACTGGACAAGACCTACCTTTTTTCTCGGCATTTGACGAAGGAATCACCATGAGCGATGACAAAACGCGGAATCCCAGCCCCGATGAGAGCGAAAATACGATCCCACTGTCGGAACCCGACTCGGATGCCACCCTCGCTATGGGCCCCACCTCTCTGGCCAACACCCACGAGCAACCCGGCACCATGATCGGCCATTACAAATTGCATCGCTCCCTCGGTGAGGGCGGCTTTGGAACCGTGTATCTCGCCGAGCAACTGGAGCCAGTGAAGCGTCAAGTTGCCCTGAAAATCATCAAACTGGGCATGGATACAAAGGAAGTCATCACCCGCTTTGAAGCCGAGAAGCAGGCGCTGGCTTTGATGGACCACCCCAACATCGCCAAGGTTTTTGATGCGGGATCAACCTCATCGGGTCGCCCTTATTTTGTGATGGAGTTGGTGGACGGCATTCCGGTGACGGAGTATTGCGATCGGCACCGCCTGCGCACTCGGCAGCGGCTGGAACTATTCAGTGAAATCTGTGCAGCGGTCCAGCATGCGCACCAGAAAGGGGTGATCCACAGGGACATCAAGCCATCCAATGTCCTGGTTTCAAATGTGGACGGGCACCCCACTCCCAAGGTGATCGACTTCGGCATCGCCAAAGCCACCCGGGCTCGCCTGACGGAGAAGACCTTCTTCACCCAGGAAGCGCAGTTTATAGGCACGCCCGCCTACATGAGCCCCGAACAGGCCGGAGCTTCGGAATTCGACGTGGACACCCGCAGCGACATCTATTCCCTGGGTGTGCTGCTCTACGAAATGTTATCAGGGGGCACTCCCTTCGGCAGTGCCGAATTGCGCAGCGCAGGCTTCGCTGAAATCCAGAGGATCATCTGCGAGGAAGAGCCGCCCCTGCCCAGCTCCAAGGCCAGCCGCTTGGGCGACAAATTGGACGAAACGGCCAACTTCCAACACCTGCGTGGGCCTCAACTGATTAAGCGTTTGAAGGGAGAGCTGGACTGGATTGTGATGAAGTGCCTCGAAAAGGATCGCACGCGGCGTTATGAAACCGCCAACGGCCTATCCCGAGATGTGATTCGGTATCTTGCCAACGAGCCTGTGGTGGCCTCACCGCCCAGCCGCACCTACCGCCTGAAAAAACTGATGATCCGCAACCGTGCAGTCTTCGCCGCGGGGACGGCCATGGTTCTGTTATTGGCTGCAGGCGTGGTAGGCACAAGTATCGGTTTGGTGCGCGCCAAACAGGCCCAGCGCGAGGCTATCTCCGAGGCGGCCAAGTCCGAACAGGTCGCCAGCTTCCTCACCGACATGCTGGCCGGCGTAGGTCCCTCGGCCGCCCGTGGTCGAGACACCGAAATGCTTGAGGAAATCCTCCAGGAAACCCACACCAGAATCGGCAAGGAGCTTGCGGACCAGCCTGAAGTGGAGGGAGAAATCCGTTCCCACCTGGGCCAGACTTATTTTGATTTGGGAAGCCTGGAGCAGGCCAAGGAACAGTACGAGATGGCTCGGGATCTTTTGACCGCAGCCCACGGCCAGGAGAATGCTGACGTCGCTCGGCAGTATAGCAACCTGGGGCTTGTGCACGAGGCCTTGCAGGAATTTGAAGCCTCTGAAAGAACCCACCTCAAGGCGTTGGATCTGCGGCGCAAAGTCTTCGATGGCCCCCACGATGATCTGGCTATGAACCTGGTCAATGTGGCCAACCTCTACGTGAACACCGAGCGCTACGAAGAAGCCGAGCCGATGCTACTGGAAGGGCTGGAGCAGTTGCGCCAACTCCATGGCAATGAGAATGAAAATGTGGCCATCGCCCTGAACAGCCTGGGCAATCTCATGCAGCACCTGAAACGCTACAAAGAAGCAGGACCATATTATGAGGAGGCCCTGGCGATCCACACCACTGTGCTGGGCGACGACCATCCCTACGTGATCACTGATATGTTCAACCTGGGTTGGTTGGCACTCAATACTGAGGAATTGGAAGATGCTTCTGAACGATTCGCAGCGGTGGCAGCCTTGTCCCGCCGCGTGTACACCAAGCCCCATCCCAACCTGATCATAGCACTGGACGCCCAGGCCAAATCCGATAAAAAACTCGGACGCCTGGAATCGGCCGAGACCCTGCACCTGGAGAGCATTGCTCTGGCGGGCCAGGTGTATGGAGCCGAGCATCCCTCTACTGCCGATCTGGTGCTCGCTCTGGGTGAGTGCCTTTCGGAGATGGGCCGGCTGGAAGAAGCGGACGCCCAATCGGCCCGTGCCATCGCCATCTTTGAGACGGCCTTCGGCCTCGATGATCCGGCTACCTTACGGGCTCGTTACAACTATGCCTATTCGGTCTATAACCGCGGTGACATCGAACAATCCATCCCCATGCTTGAGGCATCGGTTGAAGCCTATACCGCGGCTGCGGGTCGCGACAATAATAACACCGCACTGGCCCTCAGTAATTTGGGCCGGGCACTTCGCGACATCGGGCGGCTGGACGAATCCATAGAGCCCTTGACTGAGGCCCGGGATATCCGCATCCAGAACCTTGGTTCCAAGCATATGATGGTAGGCGTTTCCTACCACGACATGGCCAAAGCAAGCTACTTATTGGGCCATCTGGACAAGGCAGAGACCCAACTGGGTGAGGCCTTGAGCATCTACACTGTGACACTGGACAGCACCCACCGCGTGTTCGGTACGCTTCAGGTTTTGCTGGCCAGAATTGATCTGGCCCAGGGACAACCCCGTGAGGCGCTGGAGCGCATAAGCCTGGGTAGGCCGCTCTCTCTCGCTGCACGGGGGGCCGATCACGTGGAGCTGCTCAATTTCGACACAGTCGAGGCAGTGGCGTTGGGCCGGTTGGGAGATATAGAAACTGCCAACGCAAAGATTGCAAGAGTGCCACTGCGGCTAGAGGATCTGAAACCCCCAAAAAGAGCTTTGCTACAACTGAATTTGGGACGCGTGCATACCATGGCAGGACGTTTCCCAGAAGCAGAGTTGTCGTTGTTCGAATCTTATGGGACCTATGACGACACTTTTGGTGAAAACCATTTTCTAACTCAGGAAAGCGTTAAAGCGCTGGTGGCATTGTATGAAGCTTGGGAGGCGGATGGGGCGGCGGGGGCTGCAGATGACTTGGCGCTATGGAGGGCTCGCGTCCGATAATCTCTGGAATGGAATTCTCCCTTCTCGGGAAGGACAAGCTAAAAAGGCGGAACTCTGTCCTCTTTAGATTGTACTCTCTAGCCCACTCAGGATTTCATGAGAAACACATGAGTCCTAGTCCGATAAATCAAAACTTTTACGGTAAAAAACAATCAGCCTGCAAGGACGGAGAAAACAATGTTCCCAGCAATTTCTGACAGGCCGTTGTATCGGTCACTCACCTCATTAGCACGCCAAACTGTTTCCTTATTTGCGTTGCTCTTGCTCATTGGCCTCATGGGACTTGATTCATCAGTGCAGGCACAAGATTTCAACACCAAATCCTCACCAACTAACAGCAGAATGTATCATACAAGATTCCAACTGGGACCAGGTGAAGGGATTCGGGAAGTCACTATTGAGGGCTCATTCCGATTCAGCCCCGACGAAACTGAAATCGAATGGATCGACGACGACGCTTACCTCACTGTCATCACCCAAAAGCAGGGCCAGAAACTTCGATTTGATGCAAAAGCCGATGGACAAGGCCAACCCACCATCGTTTACAAAGTTGATGGGCAATCACAAGACTACGACAAAGGGGCCGCCAGTTATTTGGCTCAGATCCTGCCGGTTGTTTTTCGAGAATTGGCTCATGATGAAATCAGCCGGGTGCAAACCACCTATGACCAAGAGGGAGCAGACGGTGTTTTTCGCCTGATTTCCGAGATCCGTTCGCAGTATTCAATTGGCCTACATGCCCTGGCTTTTCTCCGCCTTGAGGGCCTGCCCGATGCTGAAATTGCAGAATGTTATTCTCTCCTGGGCAGCCATATCAATTCGGATTATGAATTGGCGTCGGTTATGTATGCAACAAGCAATATCTACCGTGAGCATCCAGACGTCAGGCACGCCTATCTCGAATGTTTGAACAATTTCCAATCGGATATTGAAAGATCCCGCATTACTCAGAACCTTTTTGGGGTCGAGAAGATCAGCGGTGATCAACAACCTATCATGGCCGAAATGTCTGAGTGCTGAGCCAACTCACACGGCCTTACCTGGTCGCATCACGATAGATAGCCTTTATGGCATTCAAAGTACTGGCTTCATCCGATGTAATACCATCACCCCAAGTCACAGTAAATGTGACATCGTGATCGGCCAGGTTTTCATTGAGAGCACAATCCAACTGAACGAGCGTTCCGCCTGTGGGCAATCCCCAGTCGATGTCATGGTTGGCGGTCCAGCTTTGATAACCCTCAGGTTCCATGCCATCTGTCAGAGTAACTCTAAACTCCGATTCCGTATTGGTATCGGCAGTTACCTGGATGGGAAGCGATCCTCCATCATCATTCCAGGCGAGGCTAAACCAAAAGGCATCTCCGGGATCCAGGGCGGTGCCCGTGAAGGTGTAGGTTGCGGATCCATCGCCTACTTCCCATACAATGGTGCACCCGTAGTGGGTTTCAGTTCCACTGGGGCTTGTACTGGAAAATTGTTCGCCATTGACGCCCCAACAAATAATAGAAAGATATGGGTCTTGCGCCCACAGCGAGGTTGGGGTCAAAACAGTTGAGGACAAGAGGATCAGTGCGGCCAGAATTAAATAGCACTTCTTCATCACAAGCTCCTTGTTGGTGAGGGATGATGTGGCTTGTTTTTTGACTGCGCCATCCCCAATGTTTTTATAGCTTCTGTTGTTATCGACTTTCTGTATTCAATATGAAGAGAAACTATTAATGAAGTGAAATGGCCTACTAATCCATCTCACTATCGATATACCACGAAAAGCACCTTCTCCACTACTAGTGAAGAAGGTGCTAATTCAAAACAAAGAATCTTACAAGGTCAGGTACTGGCTTCCCTGGTTTCCTGGAGTTCGAACACCAGGGGAGACTGGTTTCATTTCACGATCAAAATCTTCTCCGTGTCTTGGTACGCCCCCGCGCTCATGCGGCACAGGTAGACGCCGCTGGGCAGGGCCCGCCCGTCGAGATTCGCCTGATGGGTTCCTGCCGTCCGCTGGCTCGAAACCAGCGTTGCGACCTTCCGCCCGAGAATGTCGTAGACTGTCAAGGTTACGAAGGCATCGCGAGGTACCTCGTAGCGGATCGTGGTATTCACGGTAAAAGGGTTCGGGTCGGCCACAAGAAGAGTCAGCGGGGCAACCTGCGTCTCCTCGACCGCGGTGATACCCAAGGTCTTGCGGCCATAATACACATCTTGTTCGCCATTGAATGTGGCTGCCCAGGCCAGGCTGAAACCCGCATCGTCGGAGACCATGTGAAAGTAGTCGCCCATCTTGTCTTGGTTTGGCCAACCGACATGCGGATCGAAGGCATCCGACAGCCGCTCGTTCGCAGACCACGTCGCACCTTTGTCCGTGGAATAGGAATAGTAGAGGGACGAGAGATAGGTGCCCGGATTGTCGCGCGTATCCAGCCAGATGGCATCGATTCGCCCGGAGGGGCTGGTCGACATGGTCCCGAACCACTGCCAGGCGTCGCCCAGGTCATCGTTTACACGGACCGGCGCGCTCCAGTTGGTACCACTGTTGGTACTGCCTGCGAACATCACGTCCAGTGGATCATTTCCCGGCGGATTCACCGAGCAAAGCACGTAGACCGCGTGGCCCACTTGATCATCACTGGATGCGGTGGCAATGTGCGCCTGTCCGAGCAGACCACCAGGATTGGGGCCGGTACGCGAATCCATGAAACCGCCGATATCCACCACGGTCGACAGGCCCCAACTGACGGATTGACCGGCATAACGGGCATTGGTTGAACGGGCCACGACCAGATCGTCGTCGTAGGCACCCACGGTGTAGAGCACGCCGCTGGGATTGAACCCACTGCCGGGCGCCACGGCGAGGGTTCCCCAATACGGGTCGTCGGGGATCTCGATACAGGACTCGTATGATTCGCCGGCGTCCACGGATCGCGTGAAGAAACCCGGACCACAGATGCTCCAGTAGCTGGTCCAAAAAGAGTAAATATTACCGTCGCCGATACCACCGGTCTTGTCGATCACCATCCATTGCTTGTCTCCACCCTGGGCCGAGGTGCCTTCATCCCAGGGCTGGCCAGCTTCGGTGGAACGGAAGACATCGCAGAGATAATCGCTGCTGCCCTCGACGGTAAGGCTATTGTAATAAACCCCTCCCTGAGAATCTGAGTCCAGCACCGGGTCGGAGCGGAAGACGCCTGGCTCGATCACCCCGGGAAAAATCCAGGTCTGACCACCGTCGTCGGTATGAGCGTAGCCCGCCTGGCGGAAATTGTTCGCCACGGAATCAAATTGCCGCCAGCCGATCACCATCTTGTCCGAATCTGTGGGGTCCACGGCGAGGGACGTTTCGTTGGCGGCGTCACCCTGGATGTTCTGTCCAAGTTCGTCGACGTTCACCTGCACAGCAAAGAAGGAACCCCGGGTAAAACGTGTGGCGGGAGACCGAGGATGTTCGGCACGAGGAGAGGCGATGTAAGGGTCGTCCGGGACCTCTTTCTGGTATGGGATTCGGTCATTTTTCCGTTCCTCCGCAGCTGCGGGGTCGGTGATGACCAGGAAGATCAGGGCCAGCGCACAGGCCAGCGTCAAGCGGCGAATTCTCATGGAGTGTTTCATCTCTGTCCCTTTTCTAAATTCCAGAACCTTATTCCCATTCCAGATTATAGCACCATGTTCCAAGGAACAGCCAAAAAAGATTAGCTAGTCACCCGTCTCCTGATATTTGGCAGCCTTCTCTGGTTCTCCCATCCTGATGTAAAGTTGGCTCAAGAGCGATGCAATATCCTTTGTTGTTATATGTTCTGGCCCTGCATCCTGAGAATAGATTTCAAAGGCCGCAAGCAGGTTTTCTTCAGCCTCGGGATATTGCTCTAATAACCCCAAGGCCACCCCATAATCAGCCTTCGACCTTGCTATTTGTGGATGATCATTTTCAAACATTCGCAGCGATATTTCCAAAATCTCTTGGAAGACCGCAATTGATTCGTCTTTGCGATTGAGAGAACGGAGGGCAATGCCTTCGTTTCGTAAAACTGAAAGAACATCCGGGTGTTCCACACCACGTGCTTCAATCAAGATGGGTTTCAGTTCGAGGAAAATGGCCAGTGCTTCTTCATAATTCCCAGCTATGGAGGCCACCGCCCCCATGTTCAAACCCGTGCGCACCACGTCAATGTGAGACTCCCCCAAATTCCGGGTTCGAATATCCCGCACCTGATTCAGGGTGGCAAAAGTTTCATCGATACGGCCTAAGCCATACAAAATTCCCCCACGGTTTTCAAGGCAAGTGGCATACTCAGGGTGGTCAGTTCCGAAACTACGTTCATAGAGCTCCAGAGCCAGGTCAAAGTCTGCGAGAGCCCCTTCGAAATCACCACTTCGGCCATGATACTGGGCCGCGTTGTTGAGATAATTTGCCACCGACGCATCATCAGGATCGATAGCCCGGGCGTACTCGTACGCCAGTCGCGAAAGAGAGTCGGCAACAGCTGCATTGCCATCCCTCTCCAATGCCAGATCTGCGCGCTGGGACAAGCTCACCGCGGCCACAATGCGGCTTTCTTCATCCAGCCGGGGAGCCAAAGCCTCGGCCAGGCTCAAAACTGAATCGGCCTCAACATACTGTTGGGTGTAGATGAGATTGCGGGCTTGAAGATGATATGCGTTCATAAGATCGTGTGTTTTGCCGTTGGGGTTTTGGCGAAAATACCGCCCAGCTTGGGAAGCGCTCTCAACCGCTGAGTGATAATCAGTTAAATGTTGATGGAGTTTCGATTCCTCCAATAAGAGGTGCGCAAACGGAAGGTCGTTCTCTCCATTTTGTGCAAGATGCATTTGAACTGCCTGATTGATTTGCACTTCAGCCGGTTCAAGTTTGCCCAGCCCAAGGTAGGCCTTGCCCAAGGCGGCGCGCATGGATGCTTCCGTCTCTGGTTGGCCTTCAAAGGCTTCATCGATCTGCAAGACGGCCGCGTCCAGAGCCTGAACCACCGTGGCATCATGTTCTCCACCAGTCCACGGGTTGGCAGACGTCAGCATTTCTGAAAGAAACTCATTCATCGCCTCAGCTTTGGCACCTTCCGCTTCCGCACGATCGCGCTCCCTGGCAATAACGTTGGCCTGAAAAGTTGCCGTCACCGCAAAGGCAGCTAAGGCCATCACCGTCACCGCGGCAATGGCCACCCCGGTTCTGTGCCTGCGGACAAATTTTGAAGTAAGGTAACTCAGAGACGGAGGTCCGGCGGTCACAGGTTCATGGCGAAGATGGCGCTTGATGTCTGCGGCCAGACCATTGGCCGTTTCATAACGACGGTCGCGGCTTTTTTCCAGGGCCTTCATGGTGATCCAATCCAGGTCACCTTGAAGTTCACTTCTCATCCGTTTGGGCGCGCACCCATGTGCCTCGGCCACACCAGAGCCTAAATCTCCAAGGCTGCTAAATCGGGTGCTCGGCCGCAACGGATCCTGTTCGCAGATAATTTTCCGAACAGCATCGTATCCCACCTTCCGCAATTCTTTGGATTCAAATGGCAAAGCTCCGGCCAGCAATTCGTAGAGAACCACACCCAGAGCATAAACATCGGTTCGGGTGTCGATGTCATCGTCGGTCAGGGAGGCCTGCTCGGGGCTCATGTATTCCGGGGTTCCGATCATCTGGCCCAATTCAGTGACCATAGTCATATCAGTGAGCCGCTCGGACGTGGCTTTGGCCACTCCAAAGTCGATAATCTTTGGCAAAGGCTTCCCATCCACTTCAGTTACGAGGATGTTGGAAGGTTTTAAATCTCTGTGGATGACTGCCTTCTGATGAGCATGCTGGACTCCCTCACAAACGCGCAGAAAAAGTTCAAGCCGGGCGCTGATGGTTAAGCGGTGCCTGTCGCAATATGCACTGATGGGTTCGCCTTCCACGTACTCCATAGCGAAAAATGGGCGGCCGCGTTCTGTTGAGCCGGCATCGAATACCTTAGCAATGCAAGGGTGATCCATCATGGCCAGGGCCTGCCGCTCAGCGTCAAACCGGGCCACCACTGCGTGGGTGTCCATCCCCCGTTTGATGACTTTCAGGGCAACGCGTCGCCGGATGGGTTCGGTCTGTACTGCCTCAAACACTTCCCCCATCCCACCAACACCAATGCACCGAATAAGCTTGTAGGGACCAATTTGAGATTCGATTGCTTCACTGGGACCAGAACCGGTGCCCGCTCCCAGAGACATGGTGTTATCATCGCCGGGATTTGCTGGAAAAGGGGGTGTTTCACTCATGGGCATCTCCAGAATTTGGGGCGGCGTCTGGCTTACATTTAAGTATCAACCAATACAAGGACCTACATATTGCACCAAAGAAGTCCTGTTTCCAAAAGCAAAGGATAGGTCTTTGGCGGGCTTTAGCAACTGTGCGATCTTCTGTGCTCCAGAGTTGCAAAACTTTGAGGAAACTTTTTCTGACAAATGGAACTACTGAAAAAGACAAGTGATTACGTATGTGATATGTTTCCAAATGCGCGTCTATAACCCTTGCGTCCCATCACTTTGCAGGAGGATTCCATCCCATGAGCGAAAACACGAGTTTTCATTATCCATTCATCTCACGCGGAGATTACAGTGCTTTCTGGGCACTTTTCACCGATAACTTCACGAACTTGCTCGTCATCAGCGGCGTTTGCAGGTTTGTATTCAACATGCCAGACGAGATCGTATTCGGCCGAATCCTGCCGGGTGCGGCCCTGCTTCTGTGTGTCGGTGTATTCTTCTATTCCTGGCTGGCACACCGCCTGGCCAAGAAAGAACAACGCGATGACGTAACGGCCCTGCCTTTTGGTATCAGCACACCGGTTATGTTTGTTTACCTCTTTGGCGTGATGGGCCCCATCTACTGGTCTACCGGCGACGCAACCGCCGCCTGGCAGGTCGGTTTGGGTGCAGGTTTTGTCGGTGGCATCATCGCCAGTCTTGGTGCGCTCATCGGTCCATTTTTACAACGAGTCACCCCACGCGCCGGAATGCTCGGTACGCTTTGCGGCATTGCCCTGGTGTTTATTGGCACCATTGCGATGGCCATTATTTTTGAATCTCCCATCATTGGTTTTGTCTCATTGATATTTGTCTTCTGGGGCATGGTCGGCAGACTGAGGCTACCTTTCAACATACCTGCCGGTTTGGTTGCATTGTGTGTAGCGACAGTCATCGCGCTTATTTTAGGAGAATCAAAGATCAGCCTAGAGGGCGTCAGTTTTTATATGCCCCTGCCATATATTGGCGATATGATCACTGGCATTCAGTATCTGTTCCAACATTCCGAGCTCTTTCTCCTGCTCGTTCCGGTACAGATCTATAATTTCATTGAGACCATGAACAATGTTGAATCCGCCAAGTCCAGAGGTGACGAATATCCAGTAGGAACAGCTATGTTCTTCGACGGTGCAGCCACAAGCGTGGCCGCAATATTCGGCAATCCATTTCCAACGACTGTATACATCGGGCACCCGGGCTATAAACGCCTGGAAGCACGCGCCGGATACACGGTTATGGTGGGCGTTGTTCTCTTACTGGCATCCATGTTTGGCTTGCTGGCCTTTCTGTCCAATCTCATTCCTTTGGCAGCCACTGCGCCGGTGCTGGTTTACATTGCCATCACGCTTATTTCCGAAAGTGCGGCCACCTGCCCACGTAGGCACGGAATGGCCATTGGTATCGCGATGATTCCGCATGTGTCCAGTTTGCTGACACTCAAATGGAATTCGCTTAAAAATGCTCTGGGTGATTTTGGTGCCACCGGCCTGCCCCAAAGCCTCACCGATCCCAAAATGGTTGATGCCATGAATGCCCAGGGTGCCCATGTTGTGGGACATTCTCTTCTGGCAAGTGGCTCCATTATTACCGGGATGATTTGGGGTGCTTTTACCGCGCTGATTATCGATGGTAAGCTGGCAAAAGCTGGATACTTTATTTTAACGGCCGCGGCCATGACAAGCGTTGGAATATTGCATTCCAGCCAACTCCATGCACCGTCATTATCCGATATTACATTGGGTTATATGCTGATGGGTCTGTTCTTGATTGTTTATCCAAAGATCATCACGGTTGTGCCTCTGAACTCAGATGCCGATTGATCGTGGTAATAAAATGTGCGTGCTTCTCCATTCAAAATGGTGAAGCACGCACAGCTTAGACACAATCGGTTGATCGCCTATTCTTACGCTTAAGCAGCCTTCCGCATCAATGCTTCCCGAGCTGCAGAAACTTCCATGCTTTCAATATACTCATCATAAGGCAAGAGTCGGTCAATGATGCCGCTGGATGTGATTTCTATAATCCGATTTGCAATGGTATTTACAAATTCGTGGTCGTGTGAAGTGAAAAGAATCACCTCTTTGAAATTGAGCAGACTCTCATTTAAAGACGTGATCGATTCCAGGTCCAAATGGTTGGTTGGTTCATCCAGCATGAGGACATTGGATTGGGAAAGCATCATCCTGGAGAGCATACACCGAACCTTTTCTCCCCCGGAGAGCACCTTAATCTTTTTCATCGCTTCGTCCCCGGAAAACAGCATGCGTCCCAGGAAGGTCCGGGCAAAACTCTCGCCCTCTGTGGGAGGAGAGTATTGTAGAAGCCACTCGACAAGGTTCTTGTCGCTGTTGAAATAGCTGCTGTGATCCTTGGGGAAATAGGATCGTGTGATGGTTTGTCCCCAACTAAAAGTACCACAGTCCGCTTTCATCTCCCCTGCCAGGATCTGGAACAGGGTTGTATTGGCCAGACTGTTTCCCCCCACAAAGGCGACCTTATCCCCGCTGTTTAAGGTAAAGCTGACGTTGTCCAGCACCTTTTCACCATCAATGGTTTTGGTGAGTCCGGCCACTTCCAGGATCATTTTGCCACAGGCGCGTTCCGGTTTGAAATGTATAAAAGGGTATTTTCTTGAAGACGCCGGCATATCTTCAATT
>JADGDU010000017.1 GCA_016744705.1 Candidatus Krumholzibacteriia bacterium | reverse complement strand
GTATTGGAAAATACCCTATTTGGTCATGGTTGAGAGTGACCACTTCCTTCAGTCTGGACCATTGAAGCACAACTGACAGTTGATTTGCCGGCAGGGGTGCCTTATTTTTGAAGGACACGGGTATCCATGCCTACAGGGGCTGGGATAACCTAATTTTTTAAACCCGCGGCCGGAGGTCTTGGTAACTATGAAGTGGCTGAACAACCGCTTCCTTTTGGTGGCTTACATTCTGCTCATGGTTCTTATGGTGTTGGTTGGTTGCACCAGCAAAGAAGACCCATCGGAAGTGCTGACTCTCTGTGGTAACCACTCCTGTGGTGATCTGGCCATGGTCACCACTGATACTTCCAGTGACGGGTTTCACTACTTGAATCCCACCATGTCTCCTGATGGGCAGAGAATCCTGTTCACAGCCGACTGGAAGGCGATTCCCGCCATTGATCACTACAACGAAGATGAGTTGTATACTATTTTTCGTCAGCTGATCGTCATCCCCACTCGCTCTTCGGTGGACCCTGCCACCAGTTTGGCTGGCCAGGACGGCGTCCTCTTGCGTTTCGACGGTGATTATGCCTCTGTCACCATTGGTGGCAATATCATCAGTTTGACGACAATTGAAGCAGAGCGTCGCAAAGCTTGCCCCACTTGGATAGATGATACCAACATTGCGTATTCTCTCGACACTCCTCGTGGGTATCGTATTTTCACTTCTGATGTCACCAATTATGAGTCCTCCTTGCTACGGACCTATGCGGCTTATATGGAGCCGGCTGATGCCGCCATTGGTGGTGGCATGTTCCAGCATATGTCTCCCTCTGTGAGCCCCGATGGACGTTATATGGTCTTCACCCGTTCCGGTTGTGCTCTACCCGATTCCTTTGAAACCTGCACTGGTTTGAGCCTGCTGGTCCTTGATATGGAGACCGTTGGATTGAACAATGGCTACGATGCTGTGGTGCATACCGTGACCAATGAATATTCGCGCATCGAAGCCCCCCGCTGGTCTCCGGATGGCACCCGACTGGCCTTTTCCGGTGGGATGGATGTGGGGAACAGCACGGGTCTTGGCACTGAAATTTTCACCATCGATTTTGATGCGGCTGCCTTCCAGGCTGATGAACTGGTTCTGGATGACAACCTGCAACGTCTGACTTACACCACTTTGATTTCGGGTGATCCCATTGCCGGTGTTTTCAACACCACACCGACCTTCACTGCTGATGGTAGCGAGATCATCTTTGTCTCCACCCGGCGTGCCCCTTCCATCACCTTGCATGATCGTAATCTGTGGAAAATCCCCAGTGACGGCCGCCTGGACCCCGAGATTTTCTTCTTCACCCGGGCCGATGATGTGGATCCCGAAGTGCAGCCTGATGGTTCCGTGCTGTTAAGCAGCCAGTTGGGTTTCACCACCGAAATTTTGGACCAGTTGGAAGAAGAAGCTTACCAAGCTCTGGTTCAGGAAAATACTGATGGTGAAATGACAGAAGTGGAAATGCGTTCCATAGCCAATGCCCAAAGAGGCATGCTCGAGTTTTTCGAAGGCGTCATGTCTCATCTCTATATCTTCCGGCCCTAGGAGGCAATTGATCTTGTCCAACCTTGTGGTCTTACGCCGGGAAATGGTCGAGATTGGTACATTGCTTGAAAAAAAAGGTCTGATTGTGGCCGCCGAAGGGAACATGTCTGTTCGCCTCGGCGGCCATCTCTTTTTGGTGACTCCGGCGGGCAAGTGCAAAGGCGAACTGAAGGTTCAAGACCTCCTTGAGGTGGATAGCAAAGGGCGCTGTCCTTTGGGCCGCCCCACCAGTGAATGGCCACTTCATCAGGAAATTTACCGGTTGCGGCCTGACATCAAGGCCATTTGTCACGCACACCCACCCTGGGCCACGGCTTTTGCTACGGCCGGTCGTGATTTGGATGGGCAATTGCTGACCGAAACAGCCCAAATTTTACCTCGGGTCCCATTGGCTGCTCGCTCTCTGCCGGGCACTTTGGAAGTGGCTCGTTCCATCCAACCCCATATCACCAACCATGACGCTGTTCTGCTGGCCAACCACGGGGCTGTCACCGTCGGCCATACGCTGAAAGGGGCTTTTGAATTGCTGCAGACAGTGGAAAGGCTGGCCCAAGTCACTCTGCTTTCAGAGCTGGCAGCTGGTCGTTGCGGTTTGGATCAGGAGATGCTTAAAAAGTTGGTGGAGCGAAGCTGAGAAGGGCTATTCCTGGCCCTGATATATCCCCTTAAGCCTTTGGACAATGGCTTTCCAACCAAAATTTTCTTCCATGAGTTTGCGAGCTCGCTGGGCCCTTTTTTCAGAGAGAGGGTCATCCAAAGCCTGCAGAACCTCTGCCGCAAATCCTTCATCTGCATTTGTGATGATCAGGGTGTCGGCATCTTTTGTGGTGATTCCTTCTGCTCCCACCGGTGTGGTGATGACGGGGATGCCTCGGGCCATGGCCTCCAATATTTTGATCTTGATGCCACCTCCTTCGGGCAAGGGCGCCAGAAAGAGGGTGCTCTTGCTGAATAAAGGTGTCAGGTCATCCACAAAACCCATGGCCGAAACTCCTGAACCCTGGCTATTCCTGGTATCCAGATGCTCCTGGCTGCCTCGCCCTGCCAGAACCAAACGGGCTTCCGGCCGTTGGGCCAAAACCAGAGGCCAAATTTTCTGGATCAGTAGGTCTGCCGCCAGAACGTTGGGCCGGTGATTGAAGGATCCCACAAAGAGGCAGGTGGGTGACGGGGAGGGGTGCCGCAGGGGACGCACTAAATCAAGGTCCATACCCAGTGGCACAGTCAAGAGTTTGGTTCCGCCCATGGCTTCAAATAAAATGCGGTCTTCTTCAGTGACACACAACATACGGTGGGTCCAGTGGCAGGCTTGCACCTGGAGGTGCTCCCAGCGCCGGGCTTCCCACCGGAACCACCAGCGCTCCGGGGGCAGTGTGGCATGGTCTGCCCGTCGGTGACGGGGCACCGAGCCCAGCTCATGGCTGTTGATGATAATGCGCGGAGCATCCGGGAACCCCTGGTAGGATTTTGCAAGGTCGCGGGCATAAAGGGACATCTGCAGGTATTCAACCTGGATGGCATCGGGATGGAAGTCATGGGCCAGGGTGATGATTTGGTGGGATAAACTATTATGCCAGTATTTTTCCACATACGCGGGATATCCGGACAGGAGACTGCGCGTGGTGGAGACTGCCCGGCTGGCTAACATTCCAAGACGTCCAGTGCCGTGGGTGTTTGTGTCGGCAAAGGGCAATGGAGCTACCCTGATACCAAGCTTTTCCACATCGCTGACGGAAGATTCTTCACCCGGCCGGACCAAAGCGACAAGCAGAACTTCATGATCTGCCGCCAGGTGTTTGACAAGGTCCCGCACGGCAGAGCCACCACCGTGTCCAACCCTGCTGTGAGGAAGATACGGGGTGAGAACCATTATCTTCATGGTCTTTCACAACTCCATGCAGAAGGTTGTGCAAAGGGCCTGTAGGGATCAGTAGGCGACATACCCGCGGGCGACTGAAAGATCTTCTTTGATGCGTTCCAGTTCGATATTCCAGGCGGTGGATCCCTCTTCGATATTGGGTTTGCTTTTCAGCAGGAAGGCGGTGGCTTCTTCATCAATTTCGCCTTCAATTTTCATATCTCGCAAAATCAGGTTTTCCACGAGGCTTTTGAATCCGTCTTCATCAATCTCAAGATCGATGAGTTCCTCATCCAAAAGATTGTTGGTGATGCGCCGGGCCACGACAGCGACGCGCTCTTCAGACAATCGCATTTCAATATCTCCAGATCTACAGCTTAAAGGACAAAGCCATGTTTGCGGCACATTTCCCGCTTGATTTTGTTGCGCAGAGAGCCAACATCCATTTCCTCGGCTTTGATTTCGTGGATGTTTTGACGCATTATTCCATCTACTTCTTCATCGATTTCGTCTTCTTCGCGCATATTTTCAAAAATGGCGCTGTCAATGCCCCGGGTCACCAGGTCATTGTTGGAGATGATATGGATGGAAGGGTGCTCCTGGATCATTTTGAGGATCCGGTCACTCAGGTGTTCAATTTTATTCTTGCTCAGCCTCACGGCCGCCTCCAATGGTGTTTGGGATTGCTACCTATTGAATATGTGATCCATTGAAAGCTTTTTCAAAGGTGTTGGCAAGAAAAAAGGGATTGAGTATTGTGCAGCAGCCGGGAACAAGATGCCGACATGTGCGTATCAGTCCTGCTGAAATCAATTTGAATTCATCGAAGAGGATGTCATGACAGAGCAACAACCCTTGGATAAAGTGCTGGCCCACGAATTGGCTGGCCGGTTGAGCAATGTATTGGTGGAAACCGAAAAGGTCATCGTTGGCCAGCGGGATATGATGGAAGGTCTTCTGCTGGGTTTGATCACTGGCGGCCATATTCTCCTGGAAGGGGTGCCGGGACTGGCTAAAACCCTTGCGGTGAGCACTCTGGCCAAAACCGTGGACACGGGTTTCCGGCGCATCCAATTCACTCCCGATCTGCTACCTGCCGATATTACCGGTACTACAATTTATAACCGGGAAACAGGTGAGTTCACCGTAAAAAAAGGTCCTGTTTTCAGTAACATTATCTTGGCTGATGAAATCAATCGGGCCCCGGCCAAGGTTCAAAGTGCTTTGCTGGAGGCCATGCAAGAACGCCAGGTCACCATCGGAGGGGAAACATTCCCCCTGTCGGACCCCTTTCTGGTGCTGGCCACCCAGAACCCCATTGAGCAGGAGGGAACCTACCCTCTGCCCGAAGCCCAGGTGGATCGCTTCCTCTTCAAACTGAAAATTGGTTATCCCACCCGAGAAGAAGAGCGTGTGATCATGGACCGCATGGCGGGCCGCTCGGTGCCCGAAGTGACTACGGTGATTGACCCGGTGGCCCTGCGGGAAATCCGCCAGGCCGTCTCTCAGGTTTTTGTGGATGAGAAAATCAAGTCCTACATTCTGGACATCGTCTTTGCCAGCCGGGATCCGGAAGCAGCCGGTTTGGATTTGGCTCCGCTCATTGCCTGGGGTGCTTCACCGCGAGCCACCTTGGCCCTTACTCAACTTTCAAGGGCACGGGCCCTAATGAAAGGCCGGGCCTTTGTCATCCCCGAAGATGTCAAGGCTGTGGGCATGGATATTCTGCGCCACCGCATCCTGATCACATATGAAGCTGAGGCCCAAAATCTGACCAGCGATGATATAGTGACCGCCTTGCTGGACAACATCGAAGTGCCCTGATCGCTATGTCACGATCCAACATGGGCAACCAGATTCCGACAGAAATTCTCGAAGCGGTTCGCCGCATCGAAATTCGCACGCGCCGTTTGGTGCAAGAGGTCTTCTCTGGCGAATACCACTCGGTTTTCAAAGGTACGGGCATGGAATTCCGGGAAGTGCGCGAGTACGTCCCCGGTGACGATGTGCGTACCATCGATTGGAATGTCACGGCCCGGACCGACGATCCTTTCGTAAAGCTTTTCGAAGAAGAGCGCGAACTGACAGTGATGCTGGCGGTGGATATGAGCCGCAGTGGTTGGTTCGGCACCCAGGGTAGTAGCAAAGTGGAAATGGCCGCAGAATTGTGTGGCGTGCTGGCTTTCAGTGCCATCGCCAACAAAGATAAGGTCGGATTGCTACTCTTCAGTGACCGGGTCGAAAAATTTATTCCTCCGGCCAAGGGTAAGAGTCATGTATTGCGTCTCATTCGCGAGTTGTTGACTTTTGTGCCAGAAGGCAGAGGGACCAGTATCAAGGCGCCTTTGGAATTGTTGGGCTCGGTTTTAAAACGCAAGTCCACTGTCTTTCTGGTTTCGGATTTTTGGGACAATGGTTTTGGCACTCGGCTTTCGGTGCTGGCCCGGAAGCATGACTTGGTGGCTGTGCGGGTGCGGGATCCCCGGGAAACGGCCATCCCCGCCGTAGGGCTCGTGAACTGGATTGACGCTGAAACGGGTGAGGAAGCACTTGTTGATACCTCCAGTGCAGCCAGCCGCCGTATTCTGGCTTCCAGAGCAGCGGTGCATGATGAAGAGCTGGAGCGCCTCCTGGCTTCCCGAGGCGTAGATTTGGTGGAAGTCAGCACAGCTGAAAGTTACGTTGAACCTCTGCGTAAATTTTTTCTCGCCCGAGAGGGCCATAGAGGCAGGGGCAGGGGGAAACGATGAAATATTTTGTCCTTTTGACCATGGCCGTTTTCTGCCTGCTGCTGGGGGGGGGGGACTCTACCGTTTGGGGCCAATCTCCGCAACCGCCACAACCACAGCTTCCGGCCGTGATCGATACGGCCATGGTGGAAATCACTCTGCCCGAAGGATCAGCCCCTTGTGTCTTTGTGGCCGTTAGCAATGATACCCTTGGCTTTGGGGTGGGTGGGGCCTTGATGTTGGAATTTGGAGATGCCTCGTTTCTACCCCTGGCTGCTGATTTGAATTTATCGGCTCCCTGGTTGAAAATTTCCGATTGGCAGGGTTCTTCTGAAGCCGGGGGAATAATTTTTGGCGTTCATGCCTATCGATTAAATCCCTTCCAGATCAAAGTGGGGTCCGTGGTGACCCCCGTGATTCACGTATTAGGATCCACCTCCGATCTCTCGGAAACGGCAGCCATTCGTATGCCCCGCTCCTGGGCTACCCGCTGGTGGATTTTAGTGATAGCAGCTCTGCTACTGACTGCCCTGATCATGGGGCTCTGGTGGTTGTGGAGACGCAGGGTGAGTCTGAAGCCTTTGGACCAATGGGAACCGGCCGCTCCGGCCTGGTTGAAGGCCTCTATTGGCTTGCGCCAATTGTTGGAAAATGACTACCCCGATTTAGAATCTTCTCGCCAGTTCCTGGACCAGTTGTCCCTTATCACCAGAGGATATTTGGCCGGGCGCTATTTGGTTCACGCGGGAGAAATGACCAGTGGAGAAATTTTGCTCAGCTGCCAAATGAAGGGCCATGATAACCGCTCCTTGCGGCGTTTGGTCAAAATCCTGCAGGGCATGGATCACCAGCGTTATAACCCCGATCCACCTGTGGTTTCCTGGTGCCGTGCCCAAGCCGGCGAATTTCTGGATGCCATGGCCGAACTGCGTATCGAGCCACGCTATATCCATGTGGATGCAGCCTTGAAGTTGGAAGCTGACAAAGCCTGGAGTTGGCTCCTGAGCCCCGAGAACTGTCCTCTTGATTCGACCTCCAGCGTGGGAGGAGATCGATGATGGAGTTTGCGAGGCCTCTTCTTTTATTGTTGGTTCCCCTGGGTATTATTCTCTTTATCTGGCGCCAACGCTTGGTGAGCGAACCGGGAGCCCTGCGGCATTCCCATTTGAAATTGCTGGTTTCTGATAGCGCCAGTCCACGGGTTCGTTTGTCGCTGCTCATGCCCTGGATTACGGCTTTTGCCCTGGTTTTACTTTTGTTGGGGTTGGCTGGTCCACGCATCGCCCATCATAGTGAGGATGTGGAGGGTGAAGGCATTGATATCATTCTGTCTCTGGATATCAGTGGCAGTATGCGCTCTCTGGATTTTGAACCCGACGACCGTTTGGGAGCCGCCAAAAAAGTCATCGACGAATTCATCGAGGGCCGTCCTCATGACCGCATCGGGCTGGTGGTTTTTGCCCAAAAGGCATTCACCCAATGTCCGTTGACTTTGGACCATCAGGTTCTGAGGGGATTCCTGGACGAGGTGAAAATTGGGTTGATTGAAGATGGCACCGCTATCGGACTGGGCTTAGCTACGGCCGTGGCCCGTTTACGCCATTCCGAGTCTCCCAGCAAGACGGTGGTGCTCTTGACTGACGGGGTAAACAATGTGCCTACCCTGGAGCCTGAAACGGCCGTGGAATTGGCCCGCAGTCTGGATGTCAGAGTTTATACGGTGGCCATCGGCCGCCAGGGGCTGGTGCCCTTTCCGGTGGATGACCCCATTTTTGGCCGCCGAACCCACCAGGTGGAAACAAAGATCGATCTGGAGCTTTTGCAAACAATTGCCAAACAGACCGGAGGCCAGATGTTTCAGGCCACGGATCCCCAGGCATTGGAGAGTATTTTCCGAACGATCGACGAACTTGAAACGGCTCGCTACACCACCACTGTCAGCACCTGGTATCGGGAACTGATGCCCTGGATGGTGCTGCCAGCGCTGTTGATCCTGTTGTTGGAAGGTCTTTTGTCCGTCACCTGGCTCAGAAGATTGCCTTAGGAGTATTTGCCGTGCGATTTGCCCAGGAATTTTGGTTGTATCTGGTACCTTTGGTGCCCTTACTGTGGTTAGTCTTCCGGGCAGCTGACAGACGTGCCGCGGTGCGTCTCAGGGCCTTGTTGGGCTCTGACGCCAATAGTCATGTGGAGGGTTACAACCAGCGGCTGCAAGGCTGGCGGCGGTTCTTTTTCCTGGCTGGTATATTTTGGCTCTTATTGACGCTGGCACGCCCCCAGTGGGGTGCTAATGAAGTGGTGGTCACCCAACGGGGCAGTGATATCGTGGTGGCCCTGGATATTTCCAACTCCATGTTGGCTGAAGATGTGCTTCCCAACCGCATGGGGCGGGCCATCAATGAATTGACCAGTTTTTTGAATCGTCTGGAAGACAGTCGGGTTGGTCTGGTTTTCTTTGCCGGTTCTGCTTTTGTCCAATGCCCACTGACTCTTGACTACGGCACCGCAGATATTTTTCTGGGTATGGCCGGACCTGACATGATCTCTCAACAGGGTACAGCCATTGCTTCGGCCCTTGAAACCAGTCGCCAGTTACTGAGCAAGGGGCGGCCCGAGGGACAAAAATCCAATTTTCAGGCGATTCTGCTGGTTACCGATGGAGAAGATCTGGAAGGTGATTGGGAGAAGCAGGCCGAGTTATGTAAGAATGAGGGCATCAAAGTGATTCCAGTAGGCGTGGGGGACAAAGGTGGGGGGCTGATTCCTGCTTTTGATTTGCATGGCCGGCCCAATGGTTTCATGAAGGATGAAGAGGGAAATGTGGTCATGACCAGGCTCGACCTGGTGTCTTTGGAAAAAATGGCGGCCATCGGTGGGGGCAGTTCTTTCCTGATTGGAGTGGACGGCATGGCGGGAGATCGTCTCTTTGCCGAATTACAGCGTTTGGGTAAGAGAGACCTCGAGGACCGGCGCATCTCGTCATTCCAGGAGCGCTACGCCTGGCCTCTGATGCTGGCATTGATTTGTTTTGTCTTGCGGATGGCTTTGCACTCTCGGCGTCCCAATCGGCCCTCGGGTTCCTTCCCTGCCGCTGGGGGTGCCCAGGTTGCTTTGGCTCTGCTTCTGGTGATTCCTTCTTTGTGGGGAACGACCGCCCAGGCGGCTTTGCGTCCGGTGGGGGGCAATGAGGCCATGGCCGGAAGAGATTTATTCCTGGCTGGTGAATTTGAACAGGCCCTGGAAAAATTTGAAGAAGCGTTGATTCAGGCTCCCGAAGATCCGCTGATCAGTTTGGCTCTTGGGGAAACATTGCATCATTTGGAACGCTATGAAGAGGCGGGTGTGGAATTCGAACGAGCCCTGGGGCTGGCGGAAGACCCTATCCTGAAGGCGGAGGCCTTGTATAATTTGGGGACCACCCGGTTGGCTGGAGGGCAAACCGACAAAGCGGCTGAAGATCTCCTGGCTTCTTTGGAGCTGGCTCCAGAACAATCTGATGCCCGGCATAATCTTGAAGTGGCGCTGCGCCGGATTGAACAGCAAGAGCAACAGGAACAGCAGGATCAAGAGCAGCAGGATCAGGAACAAAACGAAGAACAAGAGCAGGACCAGGAACAGCAGGAAGACCAGCAAGAGGAAAATCAGGACGGAGAACAGGAACAGCAGGAACAGCAGGACCAGCAGGATCAGGAAGATCAGGAAAATCAAGAAGAGCCCGAAGAGGATCAACCGGAAAATCAGGAAAATCAGGAAGAAAACGAGCAGCAACAATCGGAAGAACAGCAGGAAAATCCTGAAAACCCTGAAAATCCGGAAGAAATGACCAAAGAACAGGCCTTGCAGCTTTTGCAGGCCCTGGATAAAGATGAAGAAGAATTGAAACGCTCAGTACAGAAACGGCTGCAGGGTGGCCGACCCAAAAGTGGAAAGAAGTGGTGATTTGGTGAAGCGAGGGAAGGCAATGTTATGGAGTCGATTGTCCGGTGCCGCGGGACTTCTGGCTGTCTTTTTCCTGGTGCTCGGGCCGGGGCCTGGCCAGGCTCAGGTGCGTTGCAGCGCGCATGTCGACCGCCTGTCGGCTGTGGTTGGCAGCAGTGTTTCGTTAACCGTTACGGCCGAAGGCCCTATTTCCGGGTCTGTTGATTTTCAATTGCCTGACATGCCTTCGGTGAATGTTTCTGGTACCAGTTACAGCCGCAGCCAATCCATTAGCAATGGCCAATCCAGTGTATCAATTGGTAAAGTTTTCTATCTGCAAATCCAGAAGACGGGCGACCTGATCATCGGTCCGGTTGTTGTCAGTGATGGAAAATCTTCTTGTGAGACGACCCCCATCACCATTTCAGTGACCAAACCAACGGCTTCAATACCGCCATCAGTCAGTGGCAACCGTGTGCCCCAACCTGCCCAGAGGCAGGCAGCTGCCGAGCCCAGCAGCGGAACATCCGGCGATGACCTTTTCATCACCCTGGAGACCGATTGCTCTACGGCGTGGGTTGGCCAGCAGGTGGTCCTTACCTTCCGTTATTACCATCGGGTCAACCCCTGGAACCAACCTCAGTTCACGGCTCCCCGAACTCCTGGCTTCTGGCGAGAAAGCCTGGGGGCGCAGCAGGACTACCGTACCACCGTTGGTGGACGGGCCTATAATGTGACTGAAATCCGCTACGCCATCTTTCCCACCCATGCGGGAGAATTAACCATCGACCCAGCGGAACTCTCGTTTCCGGACCAGGGCCTTGATCGCTTCTTCAGCAGCCGGCGCCGCAAGGGCCCACGAACCCTGCGCACTGATCCGGTGGTCATGAAAGTCAAACAACTTCCTGCTACCGCACCCGTGGATTTTTCCGGTCTGGTGGCCACCCAGGTCCGTTTGACGGCCAAGTCGAACCGGGACACCGTCCCTCGGGGGGAGCCCATCGATTTCCAGGTGCGCCTGGTCTCCGATGCGTTTCTCAAGGGTTTTGAGGGAGTTGTTCTTCCTGAAATAGAAGATGTACGCATTCACGATGCCGGCAATGACTTCCGCACCACCATTGAAAACAAACGCCTGGTGGGGCAGTTCACCCTCGAGTCTATCATCGTCCCTGAGCAGGAGGGGCGTTTGAAACTGCCGCCAGTTTCTCTCAGTTGGTTTGATTCTCAATCGGGCAAATACCGAACCACCAACGCCGCAGTGCGTCCGGTGATGGTCACCCCCAGCGATCATCCATATGCAGAACAGGAAGATTCCGGTTTCCTGCGCAGCGAAGTTTCTCGCCTGGGACAGGATCTGATTTTTATCCACAACGTTCCTGATCACTTAAAAACCGGCCGGCGTGTTCTTGTGCAAAGTCCCCTGTGGTGGCTTGCTCTGGTTTTGCCGCTGATGCTTTTGTGGCTCCAGCGTTTTCTTCTGATGAAGCAGGAGTCGGATCCTGTTTTTCTCCGCCGGAAAAATGCTTTGAACCGGGCACTTCTTATGTTGAACATCCCGCAAAATTCCGACGATAATTCGGAACCTCTCCAACGGTTGGCCCGCAGCATTACGGGATTTGTGGCCGACTGTACCAACCGCTCACCGGCCTCTGTGGATGGTGCTGGTGTCCTCTCTTTTTGCACTGGTCATGGCTGTCCTGAAGATGGCCGGCAGTTGGCAACCATTCTGGAATCCTGCGATGTGGCTCGATACGGAGGAAGTCCTTTGGCTGATGAAGAGGGGCGAGTTTTTTCCGATGTGAAAGCTATTTTGGAACGGTTGCATCAAAGGGAAATGAAAGGGCCAGATTCCAAAAATCACTCCACTTCCTTGGCTGTTTTGGTGGCTGCTTTGTGCCTCGCGGGGGCCAGCCAAGTGCAGGCTGCCACCGATCCTGCCCGCCTTATGGCCGAAGCCAACCAGGCTTATACCGAGGGGCAGGTGGATTCAGCTCTGGAGCTGTACCGGCAGACCGTGTCCCTGGGAGTGGAAGATCCGGACTTGTATTTTAATCTGGGCAATACCCACGCGCGCCGTGGTGAGTTGGGATACGCAGTGGTCAACTATCTGCGAGCTAAACAATTATCCCCCCGGGATCAGGATGTTCGCGATAATCTAGCCTGGGTCCGTGGTAGTATTACTGATTTGGAATTGACTGAAACGGAACTGCCGCTTTTCATCGCCCAGTTTGTTGCTTTGGTCTTTGGCCTAACGCTGAACCAGTGGTCCTGGATCCTGGTGGCCATGGGGTGGACTCTGAGTGGGCTATTGGCCTACCGGTGGCACCGGGGTGAGTTGTCGGACAATTTGCGGCGTGGCATCATTGTCGTGGCAGCCATAGTGCTTGTGACAGCGGTCATTGTCTTTTGGCGGTGGCGGGTGGAAGAAGTTCGGCAAACAGCTGTGGTCGTAGTGGAAGAAGTGGCCGTGCGCAGTGGCCCTGATGAAAACTTTGGTGTGCAATTCATGGTGCATGATGGTTTGACCATTCGCATCCAGGAAGAGCGCCAGAATTGGGTCCGTATCAGCCTGGGTGGCGAGTCTCTGGGATGGATGCCCTTGTCCAGTGTGGAGCGGGTCCGTCAGGCCCATTGACGGCGCCGAGCTATGGTCGATAAACCGCCGAAGTATTGGATGTTTCGCAAACGGTCACATCCATCAGCAGGGGCAGCTTGGGTTTGAGGCCATCGTAAATCCAGGCCGCCAGAATTTCTGCCGTGGGGTTTTCCAGGCCTTCAATTTCATTCAGGCAATGGTGGTCCAGAGTTTTCATCATGGGCGCAAAGGCCCAGCCAATTTCTCCATAGTCCTGAACCCAGCCCAGCTTCTCATCCAGCAAGCCTTCCAATCCCAGAATGACAGTATAAGTATGCCCATGCAGGCGTCGGCATTTGTGAGATTCCGACACGTGGGGGAGCCAGTGGGCTGAATCAAAAGAAAATGATTTGGTGATACGGTGTGACATGGTCTTTCCTCTTCGTTGTGATTTCATTTCAGCCAAAATAGAGCCATGCACCCCCGCTGCGCAATGTTGCGCTGCATTCTTCATAAAAAAAACGAAAGTCGAAAAAAATCCTGCCGAATAGAATGATGACAGGGATCAGGTGAGTTTCAGGGCCATAGTGGCTGTGGAAACTCTTCTTCCTAAACAGGCAGGCATTGCATTGACCGGCAAAACCAATGAACTCAATGACATTCTCCAAACCCTCGATGCGCTGCAAAGCAGAGTCAGGGAGATCACCGATGGGGACTCTGAACAGGGGGCTCTCTCAACGACCACGGCAACGGCGGTTGCTGAGCCTGAACTCGTTGTCAGACCATCGATTGCAGATGTCAACAGTTCCTCTGCTTCTCTTCCCGATGCTGCCAGTATGGGACTGCTGAGCCAAGGCGTTCAGGAATTGACTGGCTTCACCAAACTGAAAGATTTTCCCGAGTATTTTGGCCGATTGGCGGAAAAAACCGGCCTGCGCATGGTTTTGCTGAAGCGGTGGACAAGCGGACTCCAGGTCTTCATGGAAAAAAATATCAAATTGCCCGCTGATGCCAAACGCAAAGGCCGGGACGGCCGGGCGCCTATCCCCAGCGGCAAAGGCGATATTTTTCAGGCCATCGGTGAAGAGGCTACCGTCTACAGCGGACCTGTGCCCGTGAAACACTTCCCCCTGGATTTTACGCTCATGCTAGGCCGTGGTAGCGCCGATCGGCAAATTATCATTTTGCCTCTACCTTCCCAAAATCATTGGAATACTTTTCTATATTTGGATGCTGACGAAGCCACTGCCGATTCTCTGGCTGCAGCCGAAGTTATGGCTCATTTTGCCTTGGCCCGCATGTGTTTGTTGAATAAGGGGATGCGCAGCCATTCTGGACGGGTCAACGCCATCCTTCAAGCCGAACTATTTCGGCGGGAAAAAATCAGAAAGAGCCGCAATACACGGCCTGCATATTCACCAGTGGAGAACGTAAATAATCCAGACCAAGAGCTGCCTTCAGGATCTCTTGGGGAGGATCTGGGTTCGGTGGAACCCCTGCAGTATGTCACGCCGCCCAAAGTGGGCCCCGTGGAGGATATGGATATTCCCCAGTTTGATCCTTTTGAAACCACCGACGAAGGCCAGGTGGCAGATATACCAGTTACGCCCATACCACTAAATCCTGGTGTGGCACCAGAGGGCCCCAGTGATCAGGGTGCTCCGCTCGATAGCCAATTAATTTCAGCAGACCAGAGGCTGACTCCTCAACTCATTCTAAACCAGAGCGGTGAATTGCCGGCTTTGCCCAAGGCCGCTTGTCATATTATGGCAGTCATTGAAGATCCCAAAACCACCGCCACGCGTTTGGAAAAAGCCTTGGCCATGGATCAAACCCTGACGGCGAAAGTTTTGCGCATTGCCAACAGCCCATTTTATGGTGCGGTGCGGGAAATCAGAACTGTCAGCGAAGCCATCGTTCGGCTGGGATTTGTCACCATCCGCAATTGGACTGTGGTCACGGCCACCAAGTCTGTTTTCTTGGCTCCCGGAGCAGGGGCCCTGTATCAAAAAATCTGGCGCCAATCGGTGCTTTCGGCCATGGCCAGCCAACTGGTCGGACAGACCTTGGGCACCCGTGAGCCTGAAGGTCTCTTCATCGGTGGGCTGATGCAGAACATTGGCCAGTTGGTTCTGGCGCGCAGTCATCCTCAGCTGTTTCAGGAAATTCTGGTCCAATGCGAAAATTCGGGCCGTCCATATCACGAAGTGGAAAATCAGCTCCTCGGGTTTGACCATGGAGCTCTCGGGGCCCTGTTAATTCAGGACTGGAACTTGAGCGAAGAGCTTGAAGCAGCGGTTCGTTGGCATCATAGTTTTGAAGAAGAGGGTGCAGAGCAGGCCAGTCTGGCGGCAATGATTGCTCTGGGTGAAGAGATTGCCTCTTGCACGGGCAGCAGTCATGAAGAACTTGAAGAAGAAAACACCACCCTCGAAACGGCTACCGGCGAGACCGAAACGCTCAGCCGGGCGGCCCTCTATCTGGGTGTGACGCAAAGCCAATTTGCAGACCTCAAAACACAGGCCTCCCAGTTGCACATCGACCCGCATTTCTTTAACTAGAAATCAACCGCCTGCTTTTTCCTGATTCATCTTTTTGGCCGGAATGTCTTCGGCGGGAGGCTCAAAATGCTGGCGGCATCGGGCCTCGTAAATCTCCGCAGCTCCCACAACAACCTGCTCTGTGGCTGACGTCAAGCGCTGGGTGAAGTTGGCCGGATCTCCACAGGACATGCAAATTGCCAATTGTTTGGATACATACTCGGCCGCGCACATGAGTTTGGGCATGGGGCCAAAAGGGTTGCCTTTGTAGTCCAGGTCCAGGCCGGCCACGATGACTCTTTTTCCCTGGTTGGCCAATTTGTTTGTCACCGAAACAATATCTTCATGGAAAAACTGAGCTTCGTCGATGGCCACCAATTCGGTGCGGTCGTCCACGAGTTTCAAAATTTCGTTGATGTCGGAGATGGCCACACCCGGCAGACTCATCTGACTGTGGGAAACGATGCTGGTGGCGTCGTATCTGGCGTCCATTCCATGTTTAAAAATTTGGACCCGGCGTTTGGCGATTTGGGCCCGGCGAAGCCTTTTGATCAATTCTTCGCTCTTGCCGCTGAACATGGGACCGCAAATAATCTCGATCCAACCTGATTTCCCGTGTATGATCTGCATGTTGCTCCATTTCTGGTGTTTTTTCCTGGACGGAATAAGTTATTCTATCATACCCGGGGACTCAACCTGGAAATTCATTGGGATTCAATCGGAAATTCTCTTTCTCAACCAGCCCGGATTCTGAAGCATGTTTCGATTCCGGTGTGGAGGCTTCTTCTGACTATGTGGAACCAGGAATATTTTCACGAGTTGATCAACCCTGGCGCCATCGGTATGGTGCATTTACAGGCATTACCCGGGAGCCCGGCATGGCAGGGTGATCTGGCTGCGGTGAAGGCCGCCGCCTTAACGGATGCCTCGGCTCTACACGAAGCGGGTATCCGCGCCATCATGGTAGAAAATTACTGTGATGTGCCCTTTTATCCTGACCGTGTGCCCGCCGAGACGGTGGCCGCCATGACCGCCATCATTTCCGCCTTGGGGTCTGAGTTTCCCAAAATGGCCTGGGGAGTCAATGTTTTGCGGAACGATGCCGCTTCCGCTTTGGGCATCGCCGTGGCCACCGGGGCCCGCTTCATTCGGGTGAATGTGCATGTTGGAACCATGGTTACTGACCAGGGCAGCATTGAAGGACAGGCATGGCATACTTTAAGACTGAGAAGGCATCTTGAAGCCCCTGAATTGGGCATTTTGGCCGATGTCAGGGTCAAGCATGCCCGTCCCCTTGCTGAACGCCCTCTGGGGGAGGAAGCGCAGGACCTGCGGCTACGCGGTCTAGCCGATGCGGTCATCGTCACCGGGGCCGCCACCGGCAGTGGGGCCAGCTCAGAAGATGTCCGCACCGTGCGGGCAGCTTTGCCTGATTGTCCCCTCTTGGTTGGCAGTGGAATGACTGCGACCACGGCAGATGAATTTTTCCCCATCGCCGATGGATGCATCATTGGATCGGCTCTCAAGGTGACCGATCCCGAGACCCTGAAACCTGTGGTTTCGGTGGATAAAACCGTGGCGTTTCTGGAAGCTATGGCCAACGCCCAATTGAAAGGTCACTCATGAATATTCTGGTCACCGGAGGCGCCGGCTTTATCGGCTCCAATCACGTGCGGTTGTTGTTGGAAACATCAGATGATCGCATCATCAACCTGGACTTGCTGACTTATGCCGGCAATTTGGAAAACCTGGCGGGCCTGGAGGGCAATCCCCGGTACCGTTTTGTTAAGGGTGATGTCCTGGACCGCACCTTGGTGCGCCGGATCATGATAGAAGAAAACATCCAGGCGGTGGTTCATTTTGCTGCCGAAAGCCATGTGGATCGCAGCGTTGAAGGCCCCGAAGTTTTTGTACGGACCAACATTCTGGGCACCGAAGTTTTATTGGAAGAAGCCCGCCGTGCCGAGGTGGATCGTTTTGTCATGGTCAGCACTGATGAAGTGTATGGTTCTCTGGGCCTGGATGGCATGTTCAGCGAAGAGACTCCCTTGGCCCCGAACTCGCCTTATGCAGCCAGCAAAGCCTCAGCAGATCTGATGTGCCGTTCCTTTTTCAAGACCTTCGGTTTTCCCGTTCTCATCACCCGGTGCAGTAACAATTACGGTCCTTACCAGTTTCCCGAAAAATTGATTCCTCTGATGATTGCCAACGCCATGGAGGATAAAAAACTCCCCGTTTATGGTGATGGACAAAACGTTCGGGATTGGCTCTTTGTGGGAGATCATTGCCGGGCCATCGATCTGGTCATGCGCCGGGGAACTGTGGGCGGGATATATAATATTGGTGGCTGCAACGAGATGAAAAACCTCGAACTGGTGCAGCTGCTGGTGGACAAACTGGGCAAGAGCCGAAATTTGATCACCTTCGTGAAAGACCGGCCTGGCCATGATTTGCGGTATGCCATCGACGCGGGAAAAATCATCAACGAATTGGGTTGGGCTCCCACGGTGGATTTCTCTACAGGCCTGGCCCAAACCGTGGATTGGTATTTGGAAAACCGTGACTGGTGGGAAAAAATCCGGACAGGTCAATACCAGGACTATTATCATAAAATGTATGGGGCAGAAGGGCGTCATAATGCTACGGTGGATGACACAAAATGAATGATTTTTCCACCCGGCTTCCCGATGGACGAACCGTGGCAGTGGCTGCTGACGCCCAGGGCCGGCTCAGCTGCGGAGTGATTGTTTTAGATCCGGTTTCGGTGTTTGAGAACCCTGCGGTGGCTGAAGCAACGGCCGAAGTGGGGCTCCTTTTGCAAACTAAATACGATGGTTTGAAACCTTCGGAAATTGAAGGTTTGGCCGAAGCCCGGACTCTGTACAAAAGTTTTGGAATGGACCCCTCACGGCACCGTCCCAGCAGTGAAGCTTTGCTGCGTCGGGTTATGAAAGGCAAAGATCTTTATCAGATCAGCAATGCCGTTGACTCCTGTAACTTGGCCTGTTTGAAATTTCTGCTCCCGGTGGGTATGTATGACTTGGATTTGGTGGCTTCAGATGTGGTTTTGCGCGCCGGAATTGAAGGTGAATCTTATGGTGGCATTCGCAAGGGTGATGTGAACCTTGACGGTCGTTTGGGTTTGTTTGATCAGAAGGGCCCATTCGGTTCACCCACCAGCGATTCTGCTCGTACCTGTGTCTCGCCCGAGAGCAAACGAGTGCTGGCGGTGATCATGGCCACCAATACTTATTCTTCTGTCCGCATGAACGCCGCCATTGATACTTTTGTGGAACTATTCACCGAACATTGTCATAGCCGCGAAATTTTTCGGGCTGTTCTGGGAGGAACAGAATGAAATTCCTGCTCTTGGGTGTCCTGCTTCTGGTTGCGTTTCCCGGTCTGTCGCTGAGTGCCGAAGCACCCGCCCATGGCGACTCCTGTATGGTGGTCAGCGCCCACCCTGCGGCCACCCGCCTGGGAGTGACAGTTCTCCGCCAGGGCGGTAATGCCACCGATGCGGCCGTGGCAGTGAGTTTTGCCCTCGCCGGGTGTGAGCCCTATAGCTCAGGCCTGGGTGGGGGTGGCTTTTTCATGGTTTTTGATGCGGCAAGCGGGGAAGTGAAATCTCTGGACGCCAGGGAGACAGCTCCGGCTTCTGCCCACCGGGATATGTTTTTGGTGGACGGTCAACCGGATTCAGACTTGAGCTGCAATGGTCCTCTGGCCGTGGGTGTGCCGGGTCTGGTGGCCGGCCTCTGGGAATTGCATCAAAGTGGTGGACGTTTGCCTTGGAATGAACTGGTAGAAGCTGCGGCGCAAGAGATCAAAACTCTCCAGGTTTCACCCATGTTGCACCACCGGCTGTCATACAAATCAGAATATTTTAATGAGGCAGCAAAGAAAGTTTTTCTCCCCGATGGTCACCTGCCAGTGGTGGGCACGGTCCTCACTCAGGATGATCTTTTCAAGACCTTGCAGGCCATCGCCCAGGATGGGCCTGATGCGTTCTACCATGGCGCTGTTGCTGAAGCCATGGTCTCGGTCACCAGGTCCAACATGACTCTCGCCGATCTGGCGGCCTACCAGCCTCGTTGGCGCTCCCCTGTCCACGGTGGATACCGAGACCTTGATGTATACTCCATGGCGCCTCCCAGCAGCGGTGGCGTTCACTTGGTGCAAATGCTCAATATCCTCCAATCATTTGATCTGCAAAAAACGGCATTTGGGTCCTCTGCTTCCATCCACCTGCTGGCTGAAGCCATGAAGTTTGCGTACGCCGATCGCAGTCGCTTTCTGGGTGACTCGGATTTTGTAGATGTTCCTTTGGTGTGGTTGACCAGCCCAGTCCACACCGATTCCATTGCCACTTTGATCACTGCTGAAAAGGCTTATCCCGAAAACCTGATTGTAGGGGCAGACCTGAAGGATGACGAAAGCCTAGAAACAACCCACTTCAGTATTATTGACTCCCAAGGCAATGCCTTAGCGGCAACCTTGACCATCAACCTGACCTTTGGTTCCTGCCTCATGGCGCCCGGTGCCGGATTTTTCATGAATAATGAAATGGATGATTTTGTGGCCGCACCAGGGACCCCCAATGCTTTTGGGTTGGTGGGGGGAGAAGCCAATAGCGTACAGCCCGGCAAGCGACCTTTGTCCAGCATGACGCCCACGATCCTCTTGCAGGATGGTCAGGTGCGCATGGTCACGGGTGCTCCCGGCGGCTCTAAAATTATCACCACAACGTTGCAGACTATCATCAATGTGGTGGATCATAAAATGGATGCTCTGCAGGCAGTCAGCGCCTCGCGAGTTCACCACCAGTGGTTTCCCCGACTCCTGTATTTCGAGGAATTCGGCCTCAGCCCCGACACCATTGCCAATCTCGAAGTCATGGGCCACAAGCTGCAAAGCCGCAGTCCCATGTGCAATGCGCAAATCATTGTTGTTGATCCTGAAGGCGGCCTTATCCAGGGGGCCAGTGATCCTCGGGGCATGGGCTTGGCGTCAGGATTTTAATCATTGGAGAAACGGTGCAATTGAAATCTTTATGCAGTCTACTGGTGGTCGCAATTTTGGCAGGGCCTTTTTCCCTGGCAGCTGCTAAGACCCAAGAGGGTGCGCAGGACGCTCTTCTCTCCAGGGTCAAGGCTCTGACCTCCCCTGAATTTGCCGGACGTGGCAGTGGTACTGTTGAAGGTGAAGCTGCTGCCGATATGTTGGCTGAGTGGTTTGAAAGCGCCGGCCTCATACCAGGTTTTGGTGAAAGCTATTTTCAGGAATTCTCCCTGCATGGCCAAGGCTGGACTGGCGATGACCTGGAAGGAAAAACCAGCCGTAATGTGGCTGCCATCCTACCCGGATCCGGACCACTTGCTTCCCAGTATGTGGTTGTTGGAGCCCACCATGATCATTTGGGACGGCTGGATGCTTCCCTCACAGGCGAGGGCCCTGCTGCGCCTCTGTCCTACTACGCCGGAGCCAATGACAATGCTTCAGGTCTGACCGTCCTGTTCGAACTTGTGGACCATTTGAAAGCCGATACCAACGGCTCTCGACGCAGTGTTCTGTTTGCCTGTTTCGGAGGGGAAGAGGTGGGGCTGCAAGGCTCGGGTTATATGGTCTCGCACATGCCGGTGGAGCTGGATGTTGTGGACGCCATGATCAACTTTGATACGGTGGGGCAGATGACCGACAATCGACTCTACGTCAGTGGCGTGGGAACTGCGGTGGCCTTTCCTGACATGGTTCAGAAAGCCAATACCCAGGGCCTGACTCTTTCCCTGGCCCAGGGCGGGTGGTCCGGCAGTGACCACATGTCATTTAATACAAAAGAAATCCCCGTTCTCTTTATTTTCGGTGGGCCTTATGAACAATACAACACGGTGGATGATGTCTGGCCGACCCTGAACCCTGAGGGCATGAATGAAATTGCCAACTATTCAGCCAATCTCATCACTAATATTCGCCACTACCCTGAAGCCTTGCCCTGGATCATGATCGCGGAAAAATTGCGGGTTGTAGACGATGGTACCCAAAATAAGGATACCTGGTTTGGTTCTTTGCCTGATTTTACCGAAGATGTGGTTGGTTATAAACTGGCAGGTGTTTTTGATGGCAGTCCGGCAGCCAAGGGCGGCCTCAAAAAAGGCGATGTGCTGGTGAAACTGGCCGGCCGTGAGGTGGTGGACTTGCCCTCCTTCACCGGCGCCCTGCGCGCCAATGCACCGGGCGATCTGGTGGAAGTGACCGTACTTCGCGATGGTAACCGTTTAAACTTTACTGTGGTTCTGGGTGATCGGAAGAGTCGCAAGTAGGGCAGTGAGTCTGGCCTTGATCTTTACCCGGTTCCACGTGCACAAAAACCCGGGCAATTTTGGGCACTTGGGTTCGGATGCTGTCTTCCATTGAGTGGGCAATCTTGTGGGCCGTCTTAATGGTGTGGTTGGGATGCACGGCAATGACCAAGTCGGCCAGAAACCATGATCCCCGCTGGCGCACATGCAAGTCCCGGATTTCCTGAACACATTCCACTTCCTGGCCGGCTTGCCTGATCTCATCCACCAGTTCGTGGTCTGGCATTGTGTCCATGAGGGCCATGACATTTTCCCGAAGAAGTTCCCAACCCATACGCAGAATGAACAGGGAAATGGCTACAGCTCCGATGCTGTCCAGAATGGGATAACCGGCAATGGCCCCGCCAATACCGGCGGCAGCAGCCAGGGAACTGATGGCATCAGATCGGTGCATGGCACCATTGGCCAACAAGGCTGGGCTGCCGTGAAGCCGCCCCACTTTTAATGTGTAGCGGGCCATGATTTCTTTGGCTACGACTGAAAGCAGAGAGGCCCAGAGAGCGGCCATTTCAGGGTGCATCAGCTGCCCGTTGATGATGGCCACGACGGCTTTGAACATGATGCCGACCCCCGTTGCCAGCATGAACACCGCCACAATAATGGCGCCCAGGGTTTCAAAGCTGTGATGCCCGTAGGGGTGGTTTTCATCGGGGGGTTGCGAGGCAGCTTTTAAACTCAACAAAATACCGATATCACCGAGGACATCTGCCAGACTGTGATAACCATCGGCCACCAGGGCCGCAGAGGCGGCCATCATTCCCACAATGATTTTCCCGGCGGAGAGAGCAATGTTTCCGGCCAGACCCAACCACGTGCAGAACATGGGTTGCATCAGACGGGGAACAGAAGTTTCAGCTCCCTCTGGGGGCTCGTTCACTGGGGGATTGGTCGGCGACAATTCAGTCTTCATCTTCCGCTAAAGGGGTGGGGTACATGGCGCTGATAACATCTTTGTATTTTTTGCCAATGGCAAAGCGCTTGACCTTCATTGTGGGTGTCAATTCGCCATTTTCCAGCGTAAATTCATTTTTGAGCAGGCTGCACTTCTTGACCTGATTGAAGCCGGGAAGATCTTTGTTGGCCTTTTCAATAATGCTCTGGAAGAGTTCGTGCACTTCAGAGGTTGCCACCAGTTCACCATAACCGGCATAGGAAATATTCTCTGTGGTTGCCCATTTTTCAAGAACTTCCATGTCTGGAACAATCAGGGCTGTCAGGAACTGTCTTTGATCGCCGATGACGACCACCTGGGATACAAATTTATCAGAACGCAGGAGGTTTTCAATGGGCTGGGGAGCAATGTTTTTCCCGCCAGCGGTGACGATGATGTCTTTCTTGCGGTCAGTGATGAAGAGATATCCATCTTCATCAATATGCCCAATATCGCCTGTGGCCAACCAGCCATCCGCATCCATGATTTCATCTGTGGCGGCCTGGTTGTTGAAATAGCCGAGCATGACCTGAGGGCCTTTAATCTGAATCTCTCCATCCTCCGCTATGCGGACATCACAACAGGAGAGGATGGTGCCAACACTACCAAATCGCAGCTTGCCGGTGCAGTTGCAGGAAATCACCGGACTGGTCTCCGTAAGGCCATACCCTTCAAATATAAACAATTTGCTGGCATAGAAGAATTGGTTGATGCGGGAATTTAAAGGTGCGCCACCCGAAACCATGAATCTAATATTCCCGCCCAGCTTGGCTCTCAATTTGGAGAAGACCAGTTTATCAGCCAGGGCACGTTGGAACGACATCCAGGCGTTGATGGGTTTTCCTTCGGTTTCCCGACGGGCACATTCCATACCCAGGTTTCTGGCCCAGAAGAAAATATTCTTTTTGATGGGGCTGCCGGCCATGGCCAGAGCATTGGTTTTACCGTAAATCTTTTCGTAAAGACGGGGCACACTGATGATGATGGTGGGTTTGACATCCTGGATGTCCACGGGCACGGTATCCATCCTTTCGGCGAATGCAATGCCAGCCCCGGCATTGATCATGGTGTAATAGCCCGCCATGCGTTCCAATACATGAGAAAGAGGCAAGAAGGATAGTGTTTTGTCCGTAGGCCGAATGGGGAAGAGCTCCTGGATGGCCTGCACATTGGAGACAAAATTCCAATGGGAGAGGACAACGCCTTTGGGGTCACCGGTGGTGCCTGAAGTGTAGATGATGCTGCAGGGGGAATCCTTATCCACGTTCACACATTCTTCACGGGGCGTGGGTGGGTTTTCATCCACCAGATTCTGGCCAATACGCAGTAATTTTTGGAAGGGTAAAATGTTTGGCAAATTGGTTTCATCAAAAGCGACTACATCCTCCAGAAAGGGGAGGTTTTCCCGGATGGAGTGGATTTTGGCTGCCTGCTCTTCAGAGGAAACAAAGACAATCTTGGGTTCACAATCTTTGAGGATGTATTCTACGGTATGGCTCATCAGAGTGGAGTAGACGGGCACCGATACCATGCCGCCACAGAGTGATGCCAGATCACACAGAGCCCATTCCAGGCGGTTTTCTGAGAGGATGGCAACTTTGTCGCCTTCCTTGAGGCCCAGAGAACGCATGCCGTATTTGAGAGCTCTGACCCGGCGCAAAGTCTCCTCGCTGGAAACATCCGTGTATTGCCCAGTCTGGTCCCGGTAGGAGAAAAGGTCTGGTCGGGGTGTGTTGTGTACGGCGGCCAGGAAAAGTTCACTGAGAGTTTGCACGGACATGGGGCACTCCTGGTCTAAGAAACAAAGGAAACCGGGCCAATTTTTGATTGAGCCATTATCCTTACCTTGCTAATGATCATTTGTCAACGAAACACCCATTGGAAAGGCCTGATTCAGCCATCATATGGACCCATTAATTAAAAAAAACCTTCAAACAAATCTTATGGATTGGTTTCAGGCCCACAGCCGAGCTTTGCCTTGGCGCCGGACGCCCACACTGTATGGGACCTGGGTTTCAGAAATTATGCTGCAACAAACCACCGTGGCGGCAGTGATTCCTTACTGGGAAAAATTTATGGCGCGATTCCCCAATGTTCAGACTCTGGCAGCAGCTCCTGAGAGTGAGATCCTTTCTCTATGGTCCGGATTGGGGTATTACCGAAGGGCCAAGAACCTCCACCGAGCCGCCCGGATGGTTGTGGACCAAGGGAGGGGAGGCTTGCCCACTTGCCGCAAAGAATGGCAGGCATTGCCTGGTGTGGGCACTTATGCCAGTGGCGCAATTGCCAGCATTGGCCTGGGAGAGGTGGTTCCGGCTGTAGATGCCAATGCTCGGAGAGTGCTCAGCCGGTGGTTTTATGATGATCCGATTGCGGCCGGAAACCTGCGTCCTTCGGAATTGGAAGAGTTGGCCAGCCGGATGGTTCTGCCTCATCAGCCTGGCCAGTGGAATGAAGCGGTGATGGAACTGGGGGCTACCCTTTGCCAGGCCGCATCGGTGCAATGTTCTCAATGCCCAGTTCTGGATCAATGCAAGGCTGGACTGGCGGCTGTGGCGTTGGAGATTCCTCCTCCCAAAAAACCAAAACCCACCCTGGCCATTGCCGTGGCCACACTGGTTGTACGCTGTGAGGATAAAATACTCCTGTTGCCCCCGGGCAGCCGGGAAACGGTGGACTTGGCAGGAAAATGGGAGTTGGGCAGGGCAGATATTTCGGGGCTCAATCATGGGTTCTGGACCCTACCTCAAACGCCGTGGTATTTGGCCACCGAAAAGGTCGACAAGGTTCTGGATGACCCAACTTTTGTACGCCTGTGGTTAAGGGGGCGATTGAATCTTTCATCTGCCCAAATAAGAGCCTGCCTTATGCGGAAGACTTCTTTCGGCCATTCCATCACCCATCATAGGTTGGGCATGCGGGCTTGGGAAATTCAAATTCCAGAGCATTATTGTAATGTCAAATTGGCCCAAGGAATCCCAGGCCACTTCCTCATTCCATCCACAGATACTCCTGTTTCGAAATTGGTAACCAAGTCTCTGGAAAGATTCTTTGAGGGGATTGTTTGACATATGCTTGGTAGGCGGCGAAATTAGCTTCATTCATCATCTAAATTGCATGTTTTTGCTGGTGCGAGGTCACGAATGTTACAGATCACACGACAAACAGAATATGCCATCCGCGGTCTCCAGGAGCTGGCTCGTCGTAACGTCGACGCTCCTGTGCAATTGAAGGTCATTGCCGGAGCCTGTGAAGTTTCCGAAGCTTTCCTGGCCAAAATATTCCAAATGCTGGCCCAGGCTGGTGTGGTGAAATCTCATCGTGGCGTCAAAGGCGGCTTCAGTCTTGGACGTGATGCATCAGAAATCACTTTGCGGGAAATTGTAGAAATTTGTGAAGGTGGTATTGTTTTGAATCACTGCCTGCGTAAAGTGGATCCTTGCAAGGATGTCGACACTTGCGCCGTAGCGAAAGTCTGGCGTGAAGCCCAGGATGCCTTGACCGGTGCTCTGGACAAGACGTGTTTGGCCGACGTTATCTGATCTAGAGATTATTAAAAGCTCCATCCTTTGGGATGGAGCTTTTTTTTATGGCCGGCGGTTTTCCCTTTGGCGACGCAATTGGCCGCACGCTGCTGCAATATCCTGTCCACCACTGGCCCTGATGAAGGCCGGCACGCCTTTGTCAGTCAAAACTTTTTGAAAATCCAGCATCCGGGTTTCACCAGATGGCTGCAGTTTGCCGTCATCTAAAGTGTTCATGGGGATCAGGTTCACTTTAAAAGAGCCGCGCAAGGCCAATTTGGCCAATTGGGCAGCCTGTTCCAGGGAATCGGTCTGCTGGTTGATTAACACCCAGGCCAGGGTGGCCCGGCGGCCACTCAAACGAGCATAGCTGGCGGCCAAATCCACCGCTTCATGCACTGTGGTGCGGCCAGGAACTGGCATAATCTTTTTGCGGGCGCTGTCTGTGGTTCCACCCAAACTCAGGGTTAAGCCGGTGCCCGGGTTGAATTCCAGGAGAGCCTGCAATCCTTCGGCTGGTCCGCTGGAAGATATCTGGATGCGCCGGCGGGACATGTTCAAGCCCTCTTTATGCATCATGATTTTCAGGCTTTGAAAGACGTTTTCACAGTTGTCCAGAGGCTCACCCATGCCCATAAAGACGACGTTGGGCAGTTTGTCCCCATAACCCGAAAAAGGTTCCTGGAGCATGTCTTTCCGCAGCATCAGTACTTGTTCGATTATTTCTCCAGCTTCCAACTGCCGCACCAGGCCACCCCTGGCGGTGGCGCAAAAACTGCAGGCCATGGCGCATCCCACCTGACTGGAAATGCAAAATGTGGCGTGATCACCCATCGGGATGATGACGCTTTCGACCGTCTGGCCATCACGCAGCCGGTAGAGAAATTTTCGTGTTCCATCCAAGGACACCTGCCGGGTTTCCAGCTCCAGGGAGCAAAGGTCATAGTGATTAGCCAGATCAGTCCGCAAAGTGCCTGGCAGGTTGCTCATCTCCTCCCACTGAAAAACTCCATGCTCAAAAACCCACCCGGTTAATTGACGTGCACGAAAAGCGGGAACATCTTTCAATGATTCGATTTTCAACAATTGCTCGGGAACCAGAGATCGCAACAGTGGTTTCATGTCTTGTATCACTTTCGGGCATCGCTTTCGGGCGTTGACACATGCGCCACCATCGTTGCAAGGTGGTCCAGGGTTCATGGAGTGCCCCATTCAATAGTTCCGTTCTCTCAACCACGCAAGGATTGACCTGTGAAAACCGTTTTGATTGTCGATGACGAACTGGCCATCCGTGAGACGATGGAGCAGATCCTCAATTATGATGGCTATGCCGTAGTGAAAGCCGGATCCGGGGCCGAAGCGCTAGCTATGGTGGATAAATCCGAACCCGATGTCATTCTTCTGGATATCAAAATGCCAGGCATGGATGGTTTTGAGGTGCTGGAAAAGCTGAAGGCTAACGGCGTCTCTGCTCCGGTGGTGGTCATATCCGGACACGGCACCATTGAAACGGCGGTAGAGGCTGTCAAAAGCGGAGCCTACGACTATCTTGAAAAGCCTTTGGACCGATCCCGGTTGCTGGTCACTTTGTCCAATTGCCTCACCCATCAGAATGTTTTGCAAGAACGCGAGCAACTACGCTTTAAAGTGGGGTCAGGCATGCCCATTGTGGGTGAAAGCCAAGCGATCAAGAATATACGCCTTTTCATAGAAAAAGTGGGTCCCACTGAGGGCACAGTCCTGATCACAGGCGAAAATGGGACAGGTAAGGAATTGGTGGTCAATGCCATCCACAGGGCCAGCCTGCGAGCTGAGCAGGCTCTGGTTGAGGTGAATTGTGCCGCCATTCCCCGTGATCTGGTGGAAAGTGAACTGTTTGGCCACGAAAAAGGCAGTTTCACTGGAGCCGACAAGCAACGGGTGGGGAAATTTGAGCATGCGGATGGAGGCATACTTTTCCTGGATGAAATTGGGGATATGGGACCGGAAGCCCAAGCTAAGGTATTGAAAGCGGTGGAAGAGAGTCGTTTCCAGCGGGTAGGGGGCACCGAAACAAGAGAAGTGGATGTGCGCATTGTCGCGGCCACCAACCGAGACCTCTCCTCTCCTCAAAGTGGGTTTCGGCAGGATTTGTTTTTTCGATTAAATGTGCTTTCCATTCATTTGCCACCTTTGCGAGAACGGGCTGGGGATGTGGAATTACTCCTCTCGTGGTTTATGGCCGATCTGGCTGGACGCCTGAATCGAGAGCAGCTTTCTTTTTCCGATGAGACTTTGGCCATACTCAAAAATTATAGTTGGCCAGGTAACGTACGAGAACTCCGTAACCTTGTGGAAAGACTTTTGATACTGTCATCTGGTTCGGTCGTTAAACCCTCTGATTTACCCTTGTTGCCAGGCACCCAGAGCAGTGCCCTCAGTAACGCTTCATTCTTGGATTGTGCAGACTTCCAGGAGTTCAAGGCCCTCAGCGAAGGTGCTTTTCTCCAACAAAAGCTCAAAGAAAACATGTATAATGTTTCCCGTACAGCTGAGGCTCTGGGTATGCAGCGAAGTAATTTGTATAAAAAGATCAGCAAATACGAATTGCGAACCCAGCCCGAAGTTGATTAGGGTTGACGGAGTTAGATAAAACTCGTAATAATAGAGACTAAGGATTTTTGGGAAGTGTTGATGCACATGGGCATGTTCGCATCTTCAGTTCAGTTGACGGGGTGTCAGTTCAAGAGAGGCTGTCATGAAGAAGATTAAAAATATTCTGTTTGTGATGCTGTTGGTCTTGGTGACCACTGGTTTCATGAGCCCGAATTACGCTATGGCCAGCAACATGGAGGAACTTCATATGTCCTCTGGTGATGGGGGATCCTATGGGGAACCCATTGAGCAATGTGGTGATGCCAGCGATGGGACAGATGGTGATCCTGATTCCCTTAGTGATGGATTTGGCTTTATTGGTGACACCTTTGGTGAAACCATAGCCGACGTTATTGAGGACATTGAACTCACTATGGAAGATTATATGATGTACATTCTGATGAATCACATAATTTTCTCTCAGCATTGAATACGGGGGATAATATCCCCTAGGTGATATTTTGTGACAGTTGCCGTTCCACTACTCGCCAAGGGATGCGGTCGATGAAAGAACGTTTTGAAGGACAACATGAATACGGCCCGGAACACCCCCCGGGAGTTGGTGGAGCCCGTGCCATCAATTGGGCCCGTTTAGAGGAGGTCGGAGACCTCCACTTCCATGCGTCTGGATACTCCAGTGCCTTGGATTATTATCAGCAAATTTATTCCGACGGTATTTTTTCCCAGATTCCGGGTCTTGATAAGTTCAGAATTTTCCGAAAAGCTATTGATTGTCAGGTCCTGCTGGGAAATATGGACGAAGGCGAAAGCCTTTTGGATATGGCTGAAACCATGATCAATGTTGAGTTGGCCGGGGATCTCGAAATTGATGTTGTGGTGATGCGTGCCCGCCTTCAGGTTAGGCGTGCTTTTTTTCTTCGGGATTCCTCGCATCTTCTCGATTGCCTGCGCATGGCCAAAAGGGCCTTTGCTGTGTTGGCTTTGACTGATGAACACCAGGATGTTGCTCGGTTGCAGTCCATTATGGGTGTTGCCCACCATCGTTTGGGCCGTCTTGAAAAAGCCGAAGAATTTTACAATGACAGTCTGGCCACTTACAGGCGTATTGGTTTTGATATCGGTGTGGCCAACCTTCTGAGCAATATGGCTGTCTTGAAAAAAGATAAATGTCTCTGGGAGCCAGCTCTGGCCCTTTTCGAAAAAGCCACTGCTTTGGCTAACCAAATCGGCGCCAGCCATTTGCTGCCGGCTTTTTATCTTAATCAGGGCATTGTGTTGACCAAGAGCAATCGTTTGGGTGAAGCCAAGCCTTTCCTGGTCAAGGGCCGAAACATGGCCCGTAGTCTTGGTGACCAGTTGAATTTTTGCCGTCTGAATCTGGCGTTGGGTCGCCTCGAGACCCTTTCTGGCCGTCTGGCCCGGGCTGAGGAGCTTCTGCTCGAGGGTAAAAATCAAGCCGAACAAGGCCGATACAACCGTGAAGCCACCATCGCTGATGAGTATCTGGGTGACATCCTGCTGGCTCGCGGTCAATATGAAAAAGCCCTTTTCAATTACCAGTTGGGCCTGGAAAAAAGCCGCACAATTGCTACCGGCAATGATCTTGAGGGAGAGCTTTTGCGGCGCATGGGGCAAGCCCATTTGGCTGCTGGGCAATACCAGGATGCCATCGCAGTGAGCCAGGCTTCCATTGCTATTTGTGAACAATGTGATGAAGTTTTCGAGTTGGGCTTTTGCCACTTGGTGTTGGGTAAATCTTATTCCTGCATGAACGACACCCAACAACTGACGCACCATTTCCGTGAAGCCATCTCCATTTTTAAGGACCAGGGGCTTGTGCGGCAGTGGTGCGAGGCAATCCTTGAATTCACCACCGAGCGCCAGGCCACTGCGTCGGAAGGTGACCTGCTGCTTCTTCGCCGTTACCTGATGGATGCCCAGGAACAGGGCGCCAGCAGTGTAAGCGATGAAATGCTTTGCCATATATTGGAGGCTCTGGCCACCATCCAGATCCAATTAGGCCATTTTGACGATGCCATGCTTTCAGTATTTGAACTGGAGCGCCACGCTTCTGGTTTGAGTCTTCTGGAAATTGATCAAAAAGTAGTTTCCCTTCGGGACCGCATAGAGATGGGGCTGGTGGGTGGATTGGACCTGGCAGAAAACCATTTGCAGGCCATTTCCAGTATTCCTGGATTGTTTGTAAGAAACGATTCTTCCGTTCCCCGAAACCTGGAATCAGTCTTATCTGCTGGCATGGAAAGAGTTGGCGCCGACAGCGGTTTCATCGCCATGGTGGATGATTCTGCGACTCCAGGAAGTCTCAATATTATCTCCCGTGCTGGTTTGACAGAAAACCTGGCTGAACAACTGACCCGTTGGTATGACCAGCAATTAGTTGAGGATGACCAAACTGGGGCCAGTTTCTTTTCCCGATTGGGGCCAGGAGATGCCCTTATTCAGGATGTACCGGCTTTGGGTACTGTGGCAACCAGTTGCCTGTTTATGCCCATCGCCATGAATGATCATCGTTTTGGTGTTTTGTTTCTCGGGATTGCTTCTCAGGATGACTCCAGTGTTGGGTTTGGCCGCAATGCTCTGGATTTCCTGACCACATATATGGGCTTTTTGGCGCTTTTCCTGTCGGAAAAAGGCAAAGGCCGGGACGAACTGGATCTTTCCAGTCCCATTGAACGAGTGGAGAGCTTTGAGAATATCATCACCCAGAGCGATCGCATGCTTGAGGTGCTGGGCCTGGCTCAAAAGGTAGCTCCCAGTGATTTGACGGTTTTGCTTAATGGTGAAACCGGCACAGGCAAAGGCTTGCTGGCTTATTCCATTCATGCACTCAGCCGCCGGGCCGATCAAACCTTCATGCAGATTAACTGTGCCGCTATTCCAGATGCCTTGCTTGAAAGTGAACTCTTCGGACATGTGAAAGGTGCCTTTACTGGGGCAGATGCCGATAAAAAAGGTTTGCTTGAATCTGCTCAGGGCGGCACTGTATTCTTGGATGAAATTGGAAAAATGCCTCTGAATATGCAGGGTAAATTACTGCAATTCCTGGATTCAAAGATTGTAAGACCGGTGGGGGGAACCATCGAACGACGGGTTGATGTGCGGTTGGTTGCCGCTTCTAAAACTGATTTACACACCGCCTCTTTGGACGGCCGTTTCCTGGAAGATCTTTATTATCGTCTTCTGGATTTCCCGTTGGTTATTCCGCCGTTACGACAACGCAAGGATGACGTCCAGCTCCTGGCACGTCATTTTGTACAACGTTTTTCCATGGAAATTGGTGATTCACTGCTAGCCATTGATCATCGCTTTATGGATGCCCTGACGGCTTTTTCCTGGCCTGGCAATGTGCGGGAATTGGAAAAAACCATCAAACGAGCTATTGTACTTGCCCAAGGTGAGGGCGTATTGCGCAAGGAACATTTGCCTGCAGTGATGATAGAGTCAGATGACGATTCTCCTTTGGTTTCCGAGGCTCAACTTCCCCTGAAAGATACTCTGGCTGCCATCGAGTGTCGTGAGATTGGTAGAGCGCTGAAATTATCTGGAGGGAACAAGAGCCAGGCGGCCCGGACCCTGAAAATCAGTTATCCCAACCTTCTAAAGAAGATTCGTCATTATGGGATTGTGTAAAGCCAGGGCATAATAAAACTGTTAATAATCAGTATATGCCCTTTTCGCGTTGTTAATAATATTTATACCCTAACCCGTTGCACTGCAACGGGTTTTCTTTTTGTAAGCAATTGTTGTAAATAGTTTTAATAGTCGGGCGTATTGCTGCTTGTGTCACGCCGATGTCACGCCTCTAGTGTGTTGCTATTCAGACACTTAACGATTGTAGAGTTTTGTTCGTTTTTGGTATGAACCCTGCATTACCCAGTACAGAAGGGGTGACATTACAGGGAGCCTCTTGATTTAAGAAAAGAATTGGTTCGTGGTATTCGGGAGAGGTTGAAGTTCGGTCCTCAAAGCTTACCGGCCCAGAGGAAGTTCTCAACAAGTCATGTCGGCAGGATGATTGTCAAGAGGTGGGGTCTTTACAATCATTCCTGGCTGGCGAGAGAGAGAGCGGTAACTCACTCTCCTGAACCACGAATTAAAAAATTGAGGATCTGATCACCAGGTCCAAAATAAAAGAGCCCTTCTGATTTTGTAAAGGCGAGATTCAAAATCAGATTGCCGCAAGGCAAGGGCTCTTTTTTGCTGCCATCATGTTTTCAAAGATCATCTTTTTAGGAATATTCCATCTTCTTGATTCTGTCCCTTTTTGGGTAAGTTGTCCCTGAATTCACACACAAATCTTCCATAAAAGGTCACAATTCTTCATGTTAAATGAAGGAAGACGGGACTTGGTTCCATTTATTATGATTTCACACAGACAAAATTAAACACCACATTGCCAATTGGTTAGCCCGTTTTATGAGGGTTGTTGTCTTGGTTGGTACCAAAGAGAAAGCCAAAAGGGTCTTATTGCCAACCGAATTCCAAAATTGGCACGCCTCCTGCCTAGTTTTACCAAAGGGAATGATCTCCTTGAGCCTTGGAGGATAAGAATATGAAACTGGCTAAAGACAACAGTGTGCGGAAAATATATAAAGCAAACTCTGCCAGATTCACCATCTTCCTGGCCCTTGTCGTTTTGCTCCTTCTGGGTGGATGCGAAACTGAAGATTGTGTGAATTGCATTGATTTACCACCTCCGGTAGTTCCTACAGGGGTTCACAGCATCAGTGGGGATAATGTCGTGACCGTGCAATGGTACGATATCTCCTACCATCCTTATGATGGCAGTTACAACGCCAATGTTGATGCCTACTTAATCTACAGCCGTTATTACGAAGATGGGGACGAAGAGAATTATCCGAATCGTGAGTTTTATCTCATTGGTGAAGTGGCCTGGAATGGAAACTTTGATATGGTCAGTGGCCTGCATTGGTTCGACGACCTGGACGCCGTCAATGGTGAGCGTTACGAATATGCCGTGGCTGCGGTGAACTCAGCCGGCAGTGAAAGTGCTCTCTCATATGAAATCGTCACTGATGCCCCCTTGTTTCATAGTCTGGATGATGTCCAATTGTATGATGCCAACGGCGGGCACCCGGAACGCTCAGGCTTCGATTTCAGCCTGATGGATAATGGTCACCTGGCTTCGCATCCCGGCTTCATGGCCGACATTGAAGTGCAGTTTCAGGGCACCATCCCTTATGTGCATTCCACCAGAAGCGCGGTTAGTCTTCAAGACTTTGGTGTCTTTACCGATGGTGAAGGTCGGGTCATCTTTGAGGGCGTTTCCTGGGCTCCGGGCGATGGGTATTCCAACACCGGCGTATTGGAACTTGTTGAGGGGCACATTTATGTGGTGGATATCACCGAATATCCCTATGGAACGCATTATGCAAAATTTGCTGTGACTGAAGTTGGTTTGGGTTATGTGAAGATTATCTGGGCTTATCAAATCATTCCGGGCCTTCCTGAACTTTCAGTTCCTGATGGCAAAGTTGAGGCTGGAAACGAACCCGAAATAATCAGTCTTTAAGGGATTTATAGAAAGGAGCGTGACGACATGAAAACAACATTAATGAATATATTCGGCCAACTGAGAAAAGGACTTTTTTCAGCGGCCCTCATCACTCTGCTCTCTCTTTCGGTACCGGCCGATTTGGCTCACGCCGCAGACTCAAACTACGACTATGAAGCTCAGACTTTACGGGTTGGGCTCTGGATCGAAAATCTGGACGAGGGTGAAGTCCTTGAGCGTGGCCAAGAAATCGATGTCGGTTTCCAAGCTAATGAGGACGCATATGCGGTGGTGTACCGCATCAACGCCGAAGGCCTGGTTTCAGTTCTTTGGCCCCGTAGCCGTATGGATGATGGTTTTGTCTTTGCTGGCCACGAATATATGATGCCCGTGACTGGGGGGCGGCGACTCACTGCTTCCAGCGAAACTGGCGAGGGTTTTATTGAGGCTATTGTTTCGAGGTACCCTTTTGATCTGCGTGAGCTTGCGTTGGATTTTCATCATGAATACCAGGAAGAAAGTTTCGACTTTTTTGTGGCTGGAGACCCCTTCCTGGCCATCAATGAAGTCAATTTCGCCATAACAGGCATGGAAGATTCCGCCGATTTCGTCGTAACCAATTACATGAGCTATTTCGTACACCAAGCGGTGGACCATCCCCGCTATCTCTGCAACCAATGCCACATTGATGATGACCTGGCTCAATATCCTTACCGGGACGAATGCGCCATCGACATCGACTATGATTATAACTGGGGCAATGAGTGGTATGAAGATGTGGGCTATTACCCCATTTACCATAATCCGGTGTATGTGTATTACGATCCCTGGACCTGGCGTCCCTGGGTGAACTTCTGGTATGACCCGTATTACCGATGCCCAACCATTCCTGGCTATCATTGGAATTACAACACTTATGTCTGGTGCGACTCACCTTATTACAAATACGACGGTGTTCGTCAGAAGACTGGGCGGGGGCTCTATAACAGACCCAATCAGGGACCATCCCAGGGTTCTGGACGGAAAAAAACGTCAGATTTCAGGGGAGTGACCGGGCGAGTGGCTCAGAGCGGTCCCACTGATGGTGAACGTGAAAACATGCGTCAGAAGAATCGAACGCCCAGCAATGTCTCCAGTGGAAGCCGTGTGGTCTCAACCGTTAGAAATCCTGGCTCCTCAATGATCGCCCGGGGTGAAAAGCCCGTGGTCAGAGTCAGGCCTAATATTGAGACTCCCGACCGTGGCACCTCTCGTGGGGGATTGCAAATCCGCAATACCGGTGGCCGCAAGCCAACCACAGCCAGGGGTAGTCGCGAAACGACCAATTCCAATCCGACGGTAGGCACCAATCCGGTGCGCTCCGGTGGCACCAGTGGTGGATCCATGGTTAGGCCTGGACGAGGATATTCTTCGGGTGGCCAGAGTGGTTCAAGTTCCGGTGGCAATACTACGGTTCACGGATCCAGTCGTCCGGAAGCCGGTAGTAACAGTACCGTCAAGCCCACAAGAGGCACCAGTGGCGAAGGACGCATCAAACCCGTAGAGCCCCGGAAAAAGGGCACCCGAATTTGGAACAGCCGTTCGGGAAGTTCCAGCGGTGAGCGAAAGGTGCGCAATACTACCGGCAATTCTTCGGGAAATTCATCCAGCCGTAATAACAGTTCCGGCGCCCGGGTTCAGCCGCGCAGTGGCAATTCGAACAATAATCGAAGCAATAACAGCACTCCTAAAGTTCAACCTAAATCAAATAGTCGCAGCAGCAGCGGGTCTTCGGGATCCAGTGGCAGTTCCAGTGGAAGCAGCCGCAGTGGTGGCAGTTCCAAGAGTGGTTCCAGCAGCGGCAAATCCAAGAGTAGTAGCTCCAAGTCCGGACGCGATGGTGGATCGTCCCGAGCTAAACGATAGAGACTAGAAAATCAGTTGCGTGTTGGTGTTTCCCCCCATCACCCAACGGCCGGAAATGAGACCAGATTCTCGAAGAGGTTGGCACTGAAACGAGATGTGGGTAGCGATCAGGCCGGTTGGGGACATCAGCGCATGAAGGAGAGCCCGGCGGGGAATGTCGATCAGGGGTGACAGACGCCGCGCCTGGGCTCTCCCGAATTTTCATGAATTCCTGAATTTCAGGATCGCCTGTTTTGGAGACACTCGAGAGGGTGATTGACCCGGACGGGCGTCCTTCATATAATGCCCGGCAATTCGGCATGTCTCGGTTATTCCGACCAAGGTGCCAGGGTTGTTCGAAAGGTCAGTTCTCAAATGCAGAGCTCTCAGGTGAAAATATTTCTTATTCTGGCTGTTTGGGCCACTCTGGCTGGTGCTTCATTGGCTGCTCCAGAGCCTCAACCCAGCACCCTTTCGGGCATTTTGAATCAAGGGGTTCCTTCACGGTTGCAAAGCCTTCTGGACCACCGGACCGCTCCCTTGAGGGATGATGGCTCTTCATCTCTCCAGCAGGCGCGCCTTTCCGGTCAAAAGGCCCCCGGCGAGTTGGAAGCCATCGTCATGATGTGCGACTTCAGCGATAGCCTGATCTTTGGCAGGCATGGTTTGGTGGAAGGAGATTTTCCCCCGCCCATGCAGTCCGAAATTTACTATTCGGCCCATGACTCCGTTTTCTTTGACCATCTTTTGGGGGATGTGGCCGACTATTACGACAACGTCAGTGCCGGAGCCTTCACTTTCAATTACACCATCCATTCCCGGGTTGTGAATTTGCCCCAGCCCATGAGCTATTACGGCAACCACCCGGACAATGGCGAGCAAAGCATTCGTTTGGCTGCCGATGTGGTGGACAGCCTGGACAGTGAAATCGATTTCTCTCTCTACGATACTTACATTCTCATTCATGCCGGTGCCGGCGAAGAGACCGATATCCTGGGCAACTCTCCCGAACAAATTTATAGCAACTTTATTGATGCGGACGATTTCCAACAAGCTCACGATGACGGGGAATTGGAATTTCCCTGGTTGCCCAGTACTGACTTTGGCCCCGATGCAGGAATCAACCAGGTGTTGATCCTTCCAGAGTGCGAATACCAGGACCCAGTAGGGGGCTTTGGCGGATATTTTGGGAGCTTGGGTGTTTATTGTTTTGAGGTTGGGCTGCGTCTGGGCATGCTTTCACTGAGCGATTTCACTCCCTCGGGCCGACCCGATAGCCAGGGCATCGGAGAATTTGGACTCATGGGATACGGGCTCTTTGTGGGGATGGGCTGGATCCCACCTCATGTCTGCTCCTACAACAAACTGCTTATGGGGTGGTTAGACCCTATGGATGTGGACCCTCTTGTGGCTGGGGATCATTTCCTCACCCCTTGCGAAAATTCGAGCGACCCGGAGGCTGCTCTCCGGGTAGAAATATCCGGCCAGGAGTTTTGGCTATTGGCTTACCGTCTTCAGGACCCTGACGGCAATCGCATCTTTTCCTTTCCTGGCGATTTGAACGGAAATAATACCCCCGATTTTTACGATTTTGATGCCATCGATGCCGAAGGCAATCCCACCAATGATGGGGTGCCCTTGTTCGGTTATGCAAAATTCGACCCCGAGTTCGATACGAGGGAACGCCTGGATGGAGCCGAGTGGGACTTCTTCATGAGCGAAAACAGTGCTCGGTTGCCCAAGAACAAAGGTGCCGGCAGCGGAATCTACATCTGGCATATTGATGAGGGTGTCATTCAGGATACTTTCGGTATGTCCTCAAACCGTTTTAATGCCGATGCCGATCATAAATCCGTTGATTTGGAAGAGGCCGACGGCATTCAGGATCTGGATTCCCGGGAACCCAGCGCCTATATCCTGGGTGGCGATGATGATAGCTTCCGAGGGGAAGATGCTTCGGTCTTTGGACCGGAGAGTTTGCCCAGCACTGCCTCTGCCGGTGGTGCCAGAACCAATGTCCTGTTTTCAGGCATCAGCCATGTGGTGAATGATTCTCTGGCTTATGTTGCCCGAGTTGATGATCGCTTTTCGCCTCCGGATACGACCTGGGGATTTGATTACGCCGACACCATGTTCTTCCACCTGGAAACAGTCGGTGGAGCGGGGGCAGGCCCGGAATTGGCTGCTCGGCGGGAGCTTCCTGTGGGCACTAACCTTAGGGGCAGTCATGTCCTTTTGGCTGATCTGGGTGGTGAAGGGAATTTGGCTGAAATTATTGTCACCGGGCACGAAGGTGAAGTTTTTGTCTTCGATGGAGATCTGAATGAATTTGTTGATCAGGACGATGATCCCAGCACCGTAGATCCCCTGGCCGTGGGGACTTTCAACAACAGTCCCGTAATTTGGAATCAACCTGCCGCCGCAGGAGATTTTGATGGTGATGGCCTGGCTGCTGAAGTCGTTTTGAGCGGCCCTCGGGGACTATATGTTTTTAAGGCCGATGGCAGCTCATTGATTCCTGATGCCATGAACAATGGTCTGGCCGCCATGGTGGAATCCTGCACTTTGCCTCCGGTGCTCATTCCCTTGGATCTGTCTGCTGAATATAACGAAACCCAGCCGGTGGATGCATGTCTTGTGGTGCAAGAAAACGATCTCACCTATTTGCGGTTTTACAGCGGTCCCACTGCTGAATTTAAAGCTCAATTCCACCTCGGGGCAGTGGACGTCTCTTCACCGCCGGTCTTGGCCTGGGGTCATATGATCGTAGCGGCTCACGATACTGCCAGTGGTGAGAGTGAACTTGTCTTCTGTTCCATGACAGAGGCAGATATCTTCAGAATTGAGTTGCCCGTTCTGCCTGGGGCTTTGCCTGTCCAAGCTGGATTGATTGACCCCTCCATGGGGGACTCCTCTCTGCGATATGTAATTGTTCCTGGCCTGAACGGCCAAACCCAGACACTGTTTTTTGATGATGAACTCAATGTGGCTTCGCCCACTATCATCTGGGATGGGGATCTTCTGGTCCACTCGCCGCTGGCTCCCGGTGGCTCTTTTGTGGGCGCTGGCATTTTGGGCAGAGTCAACAGCAATGGGGCTTGGAATGATGGTTGGCCCCGGCGTCCATCCCCTGATTTTGATACCAATAATGATTCTTTTGCCGGTGGCCCCTTGGTGGTCAACTTGCCGGGTGATCCCACGCCCTTGCGCCAGATTCTCTATCCGGTATCAGATGGTCGAATTTTCGGGATGGGGATGAAGGGTGAATCCGTAGATGGTTGGCCTCTCTCAGGGCCTGCCCGCAATGCCGGCACCCCTGCTTTGGGTGTGGTCAGGGGAGGGCTCAATGCTGACTTGGTTTCTCTGGGAACCTTCGCCCGGATCACTGGGTTAAGCGACGATAATGAAGATCTCGAAACCACTGATATCTCAACCCTCACTGTGTGGTCGGATGTGGCTGAGGCCGATGCTCTGTGGCCCATGTGGGGTGGCTCGGCCTGGCGCAACGGTTCCTGGGATATGAGCGCATGGTCTGGGCCACCGGTTGCCGCTGAAGGGGACGGTTTGGTTCCCGGCAGTCATATTTGCTACCCCAGTCCTTTGGGCGCGGGACCCTTGAATATCAGGGCCAGTGTCAGGACGGCTTCCCAAGTGAAAGCTTTTGTTTATAATTTAGAGGGAGAAGAGATCACCTCCAGCCAGTGGACGCAGGTTGTGGCTGTAGATCCCTTCACCATCACTCTGCATCTGGATGATTTAGCCTCCGGGATGTATCTTTCCCGTATGGTGGCCAAATCTTCTGATGGTTCGGAAGACAGCAGTGTGATTCCCTTCGCCGTAGAGCGATGAGAATCAGATTTTTTGAGATGATTATAGGAATTGCAGTTAGACGCTTCGGCCATCTGCCGATAGAATGTTTTGCTACCAGAGCCGGAATGTTATTCCGGTCTGAACAATGACAAAGGAAAGGGAACCCATGGTTCGCACCACCAAATCCACCTTGCTGATTTTCTTGACCCTTACTGGAGCATTGCTCCTGAACGGGACCTTGGCCCTGGCTGGAGATCCTGGCGAGTCCGGAATGTTATCTCTGCGTATGGGAGTGGGGGCTCGGGAAGCAGGCATGGGGGGCGCCGGTGTGGCATCCAGTCATGGTGCTTCGGCCGTGTTCTGGAATCCGGCCAACAATGTCTTTTTCGATTTTGAGACTGAGTTGGTTTTGCAACATTACCGTTATTTGGGCTTGTTCAATCATGAATCGGCAGCTGTGGCTCATAAAGTGGGCTCGGGTGTTTTGGGATTCATGTTCGCCGGCCTGTACTCCGATGAACTTGACCGTTACGGCACCGAACCTGTGGGGGTTCCCGAGGGAACCTTCCGACCTTACGATGTGAGTTTCGGGCTCTCCTATGCCATGCCCATCGGTGAACGATTTGGTGTGGGAATGACCGCCAAAATGCTTTATGAGAAGATTGACATCTATTCCGATACGGGCTTTGCCTTCGATTTCTTCGTCACTCATCGGACTATGATTGAAGGATTGGTCTTTGCAGCCTCTGCCACCAACTTTGGCGGGCAGATGAATCTCAAGGATGAACCATTCGATTTGCCTCAGACTTATCGGGTGGGCGTGGCCTGGACTCCCGCCGAGTTGTTCAGCAACCGGCTGACCCTTTCGGGAGATATGGTCTTTCCCAACGATACTGATGAAAAAGCCCACCTCGGAGCCGAGTTTGTCCTTATCCCGGAAGTGACTTTGCGTGGTGGTACCAGAGTGAACTACGATGTCCAGGGTTGGACAGCCGGAGTGGGTGTGCGCACCGGAGTGTTGGGTGTTGATTACGCATACGAAGAGAATACTGTGGATGGATTCGATGCAGGGCATAAGTTCTCATTGAACCTGCACTGGTAGAAGATCAGAAGCTGGGCCGAGGGTCCTTTTCAAAATCCAATAGCTTGAATTCACCGTTCTGGACGATGGCGTATCCAGGATGATCAAACCAGCCGGCCAGGGCGGTGAGGCGTTGTTTTCCAGAGGAGACTTCAAAGCGGTGGTGGACATGACCTATGATCATGAGATCCCATTGGTCCTCACGGCATTGATCAATCCAGGTTTGGGCTTTTTCCTCAATGCGGCCGGCTTCGTCCCGGGTGGCACCGCGGCTTTGGCCGCTGAGCCATTCGCTGAAGGCGTAGAGAATTTCCGGATGGAGACTTTTGGCCAGAACAATTCCCAGCCGTGTGCGTACCATAGTACGGAAGGCGTTATAAGCCCAGTCATAGCCCAGTAAGCCATCACCATGGCACACTTTGATTCGCAGCTGGCCGAGGGAAATGACGAAGGGTTCGGCATCTTTGGAGGTACCGTAGCGCTGGTGTAGAAATTGGGCAGCCCAGATGTCGTGGTTGCCACCGACAAAATGCATGGTGGTACCGGCGGCCTTAACCTGGTCCAGAGCCTGGAGGATCTCGTCGAAACCACGCATTCGAAAATGGGGGTAATCGAACCAGAAATCGAAAATGTCCCCCAGCAGAAACAGATGATCGGCCTTTTGGGCCAGAAGCATCAGCTCACCAAAACGACGGATTCTCTGCTGCTCGGCAGAGTCCGGGTTCAGGTGGAAATGTGAGTCGGCCACAAAAATGGCTGTAGGTTGATTCAAGTCAGACATGGGGTTAATGTGCCCCAAGGTGGTGTCGGCCGCAACCTGAAAGTACAAAGGAGTGCATCATGGCCTTATGGGATGAAGTGAAAAAAAATCTGGTTGAGTGGTATTCAGTGACTTCGGATAAGACCACGGAGGCGGCTCGCATTGGATCCCGACGGTGGGATAAATTTGGTATTAGCCGCGATATTGAACGCCAATTCAGTGAATTGGGCAGTTTGGTCTATGTGGGACTGAAAGACGGAAAGCACGATGTTCTGGAGAGTGAAGCCGTTCTGGACCTCAAGAGGCGAATCGAAGCTCTGGAAGAGGAACTGGCTCTCAAGGCTGAAGAAATTGATGGCATCAAGTCTGAATATGCTCGGGCTGCTTCGGCTGGAGGGGCGGATCATGTGGTCACTCCCGAAGAGGAGGGCGCAGAATCGGTCACCGAAACAGTCATCACTGATCCAGTCCTTGAAGTGGGAGCCGAAGAGTCGGCCATCCTGGTGGAGCCCATTCTGGAAGCTGAGGTCGAGGACGTGATTCTGGAAGAAGACCCCGAGAAAAAAGCCACGGAAGAATAGTTTTCAACTTCCGATGCGATTAAGGAGACACAAAGCCCATCAGGGTTTTGTGTCTTTTTTGTGACAAATGTTTGTAAGTTATTTGAAAAAACATTGTTGACAACAATAACAGATGCCGATATGATCTGCTAGTTCCCTGTAATGCCCGGTGACCCGCCCCCATGGGAAACTGGGAAGTAGCTCACTCCTTCACCGGAATCGTCTCGCAACGTCAAAGGTGAAATCGTGAAGCTGCGAATTTTGAACAATAAAATGTGGCGCATCGTTGTCAGTAGCCAGACTTGTATAAGTCCGGTCACTTTCATTACGTGCGCTTTTTTGTTTGTTCTGACCGTTTTGCCTCTTCCTGATGGATCCGTTGCGTTGGGGGATACATTGGAGTCGCCATTCATCTCTGTGGGGCGAACTGTTCGGCCCGCCGTGGTGAATATCCGGCAAATTCGTTCGGTTAACGACGAAGGAATCGGCACGAGTCCTTTGCAGGAGATGTTCCGGCAGTTCTTCCCTGACCAGGATGGCAAAGGTGGGCGCTTTGAAATGCCTTCCACTGGCTCAGGTTTTATTGTGGCAGAATCAGGGGATATTCTGACCAACCACCATGTGATTGCGGATGCCGAGAAAATTTACGTACGTTTTAGTGGGGAGCGACGAGAGTATCTGGCGACCCTGATCGGAGACGATCCCAGCACGGATTTGGCCCTTATCAGGATCGAACCAGGGCAGCGGAGTCTGCCGGTTTTGGAATTTGCCAACAGTGATGAGCTGGAAGTGGGGGCCTGGGCGGTTGCCGTGGGGAATCCTTTTGGCAATCTGGAAAGTAGTTTGACGGTGGGGGTGATCAGCGCCAAGGGGCGAAGCGATCTGGTTATCGGTGGTTTGACGCCTCGGTTTCAGGATTTTATCCAAACCGATGCATCCATCAATTTTGGCAACAGCGGAGGCCCTTTGGTCAACGTTAGGGGTCAAATCATTGGGGTCAATACCGCCGTTAACCAACAGGGGCAGGGCATTGGTTTTGCCGTGCCCAGCAATATGGTGAAGCGCATTTACCACCAGTTGCGTGACAATGGACGGGTTATCAGGGGATACCTGGGAATTCGCACCGAAGATGTTATTTCCGTGGTGGGCCAGGAAGTGGCCGGCCAACCGGAACAGGGTGCTCGGGTGGTTGCTGTACTGGCTGACAGTCCGGCCGCTGCTGCTGGTTTGTTGGAGGGAGATATCATTGTCGGTTTTGCCGGTCAATTGGTGGATTCGCGAAACAAACTACAGTTCCTGATTGCTGGAGCCACTCCGGATCAGGATGTTGAATGTGTTTATTATCGGGACGGGGGCAAAGGGGAATCCCTAGTTCGTCCTGTGGAATGGATAGACGGGAAGGGTAGTGCAGAAGCTTCGGCGACCAGGCACTGGCTCGGCCTGAACCCGGCAGATATGTCAGGAGCAGACCCTAAGGTTGCTCGCTTAAAAGATATGCTGGGAGTTACCGCAACCACCGGGGTGATGGTGGTTGAGGTCGTGGAAAATCAACCCGCAGCTGATGCCGGTATCAGCCCGGGAGACGTGATCGTATCCATCGACGGACATGAGATTTCCGATCTTTTGGAATATGAAGAGGTCAGGAATCTGATGGCTGCTCGCACCGACGCCTTGACCATTCTGGTCAGGACCGGTGGGATCGAAAATTACGTGACTGTTATACCCCGCTCAGGCGGGATCGAGAACTGATCAGCCCTTACTGTAATAAGGTCTGTTTTAGTGGTCCGATGCGGAACCAGTTCGCCCTGGAACCGAATGTTTGGACTTAGCTGTTCCGACCACGGAATGGCAACCCCCACGCTGGCATGGAGGAATCCTAATGGCTAGCAGAAGGAATGCTTTACCCGCGATGCACGAAAAGGGCCTTGAGGTCTATTTCCGTGACATCAATCGTTATGCACTGTTGAGTCGAGAAGAAGAAATTGATTTGGCCAAGCGCATCCGCGCTGGAGAAGACGAAGCACTTCAGATTCTGGTAAGAGCCAATCTGCGCTTTGTGGTCTCGGTTGCCAAACGTTACATCCATCAGGGCCTTATGCTTTCGGATTTGATCAACGAAGGCAATTTGGGGCTGTTGAAGGCCGCTCATCGGTTTGATGAGGAGCGTGGCTTCCGGTTTATCTCTTATGCTGTTTGGTGGATTCGTCAATCCATTATGCAGTCTTTGCTCGACAAGTCCCGGACCATCCGGCTGCCTCAAAATCAGACGGCTCTGCTGATCAAAATTGGTCGCACCCGCTCTGCTTTGCAGAATGAAGGCAGTCCTGCACCGACGCCGGGGCAAATTGCCGAACGGCTGGATCTGGATGTGGCTGATGTGGTGCATGCCTTGCGGTCGGACCGTAAAGAGCTGGCTCTGGAAGATTCCGGAGATGCGGGCAGCGATCGCCCCTTGTCCGAAGTCTTGGAAGACACACAGCAGGAATCCCCTGATTTTGGGGTATTGCAACGGGGCCTGCGGGAAGATGTGCGCAAATGCCTGTCCGTGCTGACTGAACGGGAAGCACAAGTGATCGTGCAATATTTTGGGCTCAGTTTTGAAGAGGCTCAAACTTTGCAGGTCATTGGTAACCGCATGAGTCTGACTCGGGAACGGATCCGGCAAATTAAGGAAAAAGCCCTGGCTAAAATACGTAATTCAAAGAGTCGTACTCTTTTACACGATTACTATTAAGCCTCGCGGTGAGCTGATAAATAGCAAAAAAGAGGAGGCCGGTTGCCATAGGGCAGCCGGCTTCTGTGGTTTTTGAGCAAATTGGACCAGTAATTGCTTAAAGTCTTCCGTCCAGTCTGGACGCGGAGGGAGAGGTTCCAAGTTGACATATTCCTCCTCTCTGATGATTATGTGGGGCGATATTCTTTTCATAAGGCCACCATCACCGTGGTCTGATTGGTTGAAACGCTCCCCCTGATTCACTTCAATACTCTGTTTTTTGGGACGGTCATGAAGCTCAAGAAGAACTACACATTCCTATATATGCCCGAAGATCATGGGCCTACCAGGCAACTGAGAGTGCCTCGGTGGTCCCTATTGCTGGGCAGTGGGGTGCTTGTTTTTCTGCTTTGTCTTTCGGTTTTATATGGTGTGGGTGTAAAGACTGGTGCCGGTTGGATTCCCGGTGGATCAGTCCTAAACCAGGAAAACCAGACTTTGGTTGCTGAAATTGATCAGCTCCAGGGACAGGTCCTGGACCTGCGGGATGAGATGGACGAAACTTTTGCAATGCAGAATCTGGTGGCCACCGCTGTGGATTTGCAACCTCTTGATAAAGAAACTTTTGCTGCTGGGGTGGGTGGTCGCGGCCCCTTGGGGTTAACAGATCTCGAAATCCCTGGACAGGATTTGTCCGATGTACAGCAAAGTGAATTTTCCGCATTGGGCAAAGAAGTGAATCTGATGGTTCGCCAGGCCCGAATCCAGCGCCAGGGTTATCAGGCTATGCTGGATACTTTATCAGTGCGTGCAGACGTGAGAGCCAAAATCCCTTCCATCAGGCCCACTGACATTGGTTGGGTCAGTTCACGGTTTGGGGTGCGCAACGATCCCTTTACCGGCAAGGGGCGTTTTCACCATGGATTAGATTTTTCTGTTCCCTTGGGCACTGATGTGCGGGTCACGGGCGATGGAGTCGTCTTCGCGGTGCAGCAACAACGGGGATTGGGCAAAGTGATCAAGATCGATCATGGCAATTCTGTGATGTCACTGTATGCCCATCTTGACCATATGGATGTGAAAAAGGGCGATGTTGTAAAGCGGGGGCAAGTCATCGGAAAATCGGGGAATACGGGACGCAGTACGGCGCCACATTTGCACTATGAAATCAGAGTCCAGGGCCGGTCGGTCAACCCGGTGCCTTATATTTTGGACTCCTACGCCAGCAGAAACTGAAAACCACTGCCCTCCATTGGAATTGTGTAGAAACCTGGAAGTCTCTTCCAGGTTTTTTTGTGTCCCTGAAAGAGCAAGTTTCGATGGGAAGAACCACCTGTTTGTGTTAAATTATGCACAAATTGGCCCATCCGACTCTGGACGGACCCGGAGTTTAGTGTGTCCATTTGAGCCCTGACCCAGCGAAGGAGCGGCAGCATTGCCTGGGAGAAGATCATCCTATCATTGCAGTATTTTGAAATTGCCACTGTATGTGGGGTTTCTTGCTGCGTGTGTGTGGCTTTTGGTCGCAATCCCTGCCTGGGCCAATGGTTCCCCGGAAATTTTACGCATTCGCTATTTCTCAGGTCCTGACAAAACTCGCGTGGTTCTGGATCTTGATGGTCCAGCCTCCTTTGAGGTGAGAGAAATATCTGAGCCCGACCGGCTGGTTATCAATGTTCCTCACTGCACATTTGCCAACAGCTCCAGTCTGTCTGTGGGCGATGGACTAATCAAACGCATCCGCCGCAATCCTGGGAAAAAGAGAGCCCAGGTAGTTATCGACTTAACGGGGGAAGCGGCCTTTAAAACATTCTCTCTTCCTCCGGAAAACCAGCATCCTCATCGGGTGGTGCTGGATGTGATCCGTGTCCGGGAGGATTCTCAACCGTCCCCAACGTTGCTGAGCAAAACAAAGGTGATCTCTGCTGAACCGGACCAGATGTTCACCGTGGTGATCGATCCAGGCCACGGTGGTTTGGATCCGGGAGCTATTCGCGGGGATATTCAGGAAAAGGATGTGGTGCTTGATGTGAGTCTGGAATTGGCTCGCATTTTGAATTCTCTACCTGGCTACCGGGCGGTCCTGACCCGGAAAGCAGATTATTACCCCAGCCTTGGGCGTCGGGTGGAAATGGCTGCCGAACATAAAGGTGACCTTTTTCTGAGTGTCCACTGCAATACGCACAAACGGAAACAGGTGGGGGGGATGGAAGTCTATTTTCTGTCTCTGCAAGGGGCCACCGACAGGGAAGCACAGGAATTGGCGGATAAAGAAAATGCCGCAGATTTGGTGGGTCTTGATTCCACTGAAAAATATGATGACCTTGTGGTCAATATTCTGATGGATATGCGCATGACCATGGTTTTGCATGAGTCTGCCCGGCTGGCTGATCACTTGCTTCAGACAGCGGATGCCAGCTCTGTGATCAAAAAGAGAAAAGCCAAACAGGCCGGTTTTCAAGTGTTGCGCTCTTTGGCTATGCCCTCCGCCTTAGTTGAGCTGGCCTATCTTTCGCATGCCGAAGATATGAAAGTTCTGCGTAGCAGTGAGGGCCGGGATCGGTTGGCTGCTATGCTGGCCGAAGGTGTGGTGACCTGGCGTCACGACCAAACTGCGTTGGCTCTGTTGGATGGTGAACGCCCTGAACACTGGCCCCAGCAATACGCGGTCCGTCAGGGAGACAGCCTGTGGGATTTGGCCCGGCGCTGTGGCACTACCATTCAAGAAATTACGCAAAGAAACCAGCTGCAGTCCGGATCCCTTTTGGTGGGGCAAGTGCTGCGATTACCCCAAGGCATCGAGGAACCATGAACCGACTGGGTTTGAAAATTGCATGTCTGGTGGCCTCGGTCATCATTTGGGTTCAGGTGGCTTCGCACTCCGTGGTGGAGCAGAATGCCAACCTGGCTCTGCTGGTGACGGGCTTGGGTGAAAATTTGACCATAGAAGGCAGCGACTTACCATCCTCGGTGGCCGTTCGCTTGGAGGGCAGCAAACTACGGTTGCTGACCCATAGCCTTTTCAATCAAAATGTTGGTGAAGTGCGCATCAATCTCTGGGACCGTGAACCAGGTCCGGAATTCTCCTACGAAGTGGTGTCTTCTGATATTTATTCGGATTTGAAAGTGATAGGCATCCATCCTCCGGTTCGCCTGCGGATCCAGGTGGACCGCCAGGAATTCAAGCTTTTGCCAGTGGTCCAAAAGAACACCACAACATTGCGGGATGGATACGATTTTTTGCAGGCCCCTAAATTATTGCCGGATTCAGTCCTGGTCTCTGGGCCCAGTCGGTTTTTTCTCACTCATCCGGTGGTGGAAGCTGAACCAGTGGATTTTTCAAAACTTAAAGAAAGCGAACGATTGACCGTACGACTGATTCAACCCGGGGGCTTTTTGCATCTGGCCACTCGGCAGGTCTCACTCGACTGTATGGTGGCCCCTCTTGAAGATCGCACCTTGGCCAATATTCCTGTCATCCCCTTGGTGGATGTGGGCCGGCCCCCAGTGGGCGTATCGCCTCCGGTGGTGGATGTGATGGTAAGGGGTGTGGCTGATTCGGTGCGAGCCCTGACGGCCCACCGCTTTTTGGTGACAGTACCGGTGGGAGATTTGGATGAGGGCATTTATGAGTTGAAGGGGCAGGTTGATAAGCCTGACTGGCTGGAAGTGGTGGGCTTGGATCCACCCAGTTTTCAAGTCATTGTGGGCAGCCCTACTGTCTCCATGGATTCCTTGTATCAGGCCGTTGATGCCTTGACGGTAGAAGGTGGTGCTCAGAATGAGTGAATCACCGGAAGCTATTGAGGGACCTACCAAATTTCCTAAAACCACCTTGGCGGCCGCGGCCCTGGTTTTGGTTCTGGCTTTGGGTGCCGCTTTCTTTCCCTCTTCTAAGGGGTATGAAATGCAGGAGGTTTTCCTGGTTTTTGATGCTCCGGGAAGTGGCACAGAGCGGGAAGAGTTTTTCCATTCTTTGGCCCAGGTTTTGGGGGAAATCAGCGAACACTCCATGGAGGTTGTGGTATGCACTACCCGGGGCGAGTTTATGAAACAAGCCCAAGGGGGAGTGGATTTTCTCTTTTGTCCTGATGGCCTTGCACTGGAACTGGATCCTGCAAAGTATGCCCAAATGGCAGTGGGACGACGGCGATTACCCAGCAATTTGCGGCCTCGCGGCGTTACTGTGTTCCGGAAATCCGTCGGCAAGTCAGCTCGCCCCTGGGAATCCCATGCCAAGCGGACGGTGTTTGGCGATTCCATCAGTCTGGTTTCCGTGGGACCGGAAGGACCGGTCATGCGAAAGGGAGAATGCGCTTTCGGACCAGACCCCTACAACCATGCACCGGCCTTGCATGCCCTGCGCCTGGGAGCTTTCGATTTTGCTTTAGTTCGGCAATGGGAGGCAGAGGAATTTTTTGCATCCGGATTATTGGATCCCAACATTTGGGGCGTCCATACCCGGACCGTTCCCGTGCCCGACATGGTGGTGATGGCGTCCACGATGATCCCCCTGGTGGACCGGCTGAAATGGGCCGATACTTTGGCCTTGGTGGGACGTTCAGAGGGTGAAACTTCCGAACCGGTGAGCCTTTTGCAAAGCCATCTGGGTGCCTTGGGGTTAGTGGGTTTCAATATTCTTCTGGAACCGGACTTTGAACTGGTGCGCCGGAATTTTACCCGAAATTGGCCCGGGGCCACTGATTGATACATATTGTCGGATCTTTGAAAGAGTGAAAGGTTGTTATGAAGCTGCGGTATCAACGGTTGAGAGGTTTTCAGGATATCCTCCTGGAGAAAATAGAGAAATTGCGCTGGTGTGAAGAACGCTGGTGCGAAGTTCTGGGTCGTTATGGTTACGGTGAGATTCGAACTCCTATCGTTGAACCCACAGACCTTTTTCTGCGTTCGGTAGGCAAGGGCACCGATATTGTCGATAAAGAGATGTACACCTTTGAAAGCAAGGGGGGCGAAAGCCTGACTTTGCGGCCAGAGATGACCGCTTCGGTTGTGCGCGCCTATCTGGAAAACGGATTGACCCGGCAACCGGGCACCATGAAATTCTATTATAATGGGCCTATGTTTAGGCATGACCAGCCCCAGGCTGGTCGATACCGACAATTCCATCAGGTGGGCGTTGAGGCTTTGGGCAGTGACAGCCCGGTTCTGGATGCAGAAGTGATCCAGACAGCAATGGCCCTGTTCGATGCCGTGGGGGCTGAGGGAGTGACTGCTCAGGTCAACAGCATTGGTTGTCCGGAATGCCGGCCAGCTTTCCTTCATGATCTGAAAGATTTTCTCAATGACAATCTTGATGTGATCCCTGAAAATCTGAAGGCCAGGATCGACATCAATCCCTTGCGTCTTTACGATGCCAAGGATGATGGTGTGGCCAAATTGCTGTCCACTTTTAAACCCATCACCGATTCTCTTTGCCAGGGGTGTCGTGATCATCACGATGTGGTTTTGCGAACTCTGGAAAGTTTGGGTGTGCCCTTTGTAAGCAACCCGGCTTTGATGCGAGGGTTGGATTATTATTGCCGCACCACTTTTGAAATTACGGCCCGCAGTGGCCGCAAGCAAAGCAGTCTGGCCGGAGGCGGTCGCTACGATTATTTGGTGGAGCATTGTGGGGGACCAGCCACTCCGGCCATCGGTTTTTCCATCGGCGTGGAGCGCACCCTTCTGCACCTGGACGATAAACCTTTTGATGCCCAACGCAGCCCACAATCCAAGGTGGATGTGTATGTGGCTTGCACCGATATAGCGGCCCAGGAGTTCGCTCTTATCCTGGTGGAATCTCTGCGGGATAATTATCGGGTTGAAATTGATACGACGGGTCGCTCTCTTAAGGCTCAGGCCAAATCAGCCAACTTGCGTCGGGCGAAAGTCATGTTGGTTGCCGGAGAACAGGAAGTGCTTTCCGGGGCTATCCAATTGAAGAATTTTGCTACTGGTGAACAAAAGCAGGTTGACGGCAAATCCTTGTCGGCAGCCGTGCAGGAAGTCATGGAAGGTGAATGAGAATATGAACAACATGCGGAGTCATCGTTGCGGCCAGGTGGGCGTTTCCCTTGTGGGCCAGGAAATCAAGCTGGCTGGTTGGGCCAGTCGTATTCGTGATCTGGGCGGAGTCGTATTCGTAGATTTGCGTGACCGCTATGGCAATGTGCAAGTGGTTTGTGAAGATGGCAAACCTTTGGAAATCGCCAAAGAGTTCAAGTTGGAATCTGTGCTTGGCATCACCGGCACCGTGCGGCCCAGGCCGGATGATATGGTCAATCCGGACATGGCCACCGGTGCCATCGAAGTGGTGGCCACCAAAGTGGAAATGCTGAACACCTGTCTGCCTTTGCCTTTCCAAATAGATCAGGCCGAAAATGCCAGTGAAGAGCTGCGTCTTAAGCACCGCTACCTGCATTTACGGCATCCGGTCATGGCCCACAATTTGCGTATCAGACACCTGACGTCCATGGCGGCCAGACGTTACCTTTCCGACCAGGATTTCCTGGAAGTGGAAACGCCTTTACTGATCAAAACCACACCCGAAGGCGCGCGGGATTACGTGGTGCCCAGCCGGGTTCACCATGGGCAGTTTTATGCCTTGCCCCAGTCGCCTCAGCTTTACAAGCAGATGCTTATGGCTGGTGGTGTGGATCGGTATTTCCAGTTGGCTCGATGCCTGCGGGATGAAGATCTGCGCAAGGATCGCCAACCTGAGCATACCCAGATTGATCTGGAGATGAGCTTCGTCACTGAAGACGAAGTGTATGCCATCATCGAAGAAATGATGGCTTCGATTTTTGCAGAAACTCTGGGCATTGATTTGCCAACGCCTTTTTTGCGCATCAGTTATGATGAAGCCATGAATCTGTACGGATCTGACAAACCGGATCTGCGTTTTGGCAACCCCATGCACACCTTGGATGATATCGTCCCTGGATGTGGCTTTTCGGTGTTTGAAAAGACCATTGAAAATGGTGGCACCGTTCGCTGCCTGAATGCCACGGGACTGGCTAGCTGGAGCCGCAAACAGGTGGACGCCCTGGAAGATTTCGTCAAGGCCCGAGGAGCCGCAGGACTGGCCCGCTTGAAAGTGACTGCCGACGGATTTGAAACCGGAATCGCTAAATTTTTGGGAGAAGACTTCCAGGCTTCCTTACGGCAATGCACCGGTTGTTCGGAAGGGGATCTCTTGCTCTTCGTAGCCGGTGATTGGAAGATGGCCGTGGCTGCCACCGGTGCCCTGCGCCTGGAAATTGCTGAAAAAGCAGGTTGGATTCCTGAAAATAGCTGGGCTTTGGCCTGGATTCGCAATTTTCCTCTGTTCGAAAAAGATGATAAAACAGGTGCCTGGACAGCGTGCCACCACATGTTCACCCAGCCTCGACCTGAGGATATGGATGGCCTGGAGGATGATCCAGGCAAAGGCCGGGCGCAGCTTTATGATTTGGTTTGCAACGGCGTTGAACTGGGTTCCGGTAGCATCCGAATTCACCAGCGTGAACTGCAGGAACGGGTATTCAAAATAGTGGGCATGAAGGAAGAAGAGTATCTGGAAAAATTCGGGTTCTTCCTGGATGCTCTGGGCTTTGGCGCACCGCCTCATGGTGGCATTGCTCTGGGGTTGGATCGCTTGGTTATGTTATTGACCAACAGTCCCTCGTTGCGGGAAGTGATTGCCTTCCCCAAAACGAATTTGGCCGCTTCCCCCTTGGATCACAGCCCAGGTCGGATCAGTGATGCCCAATTGGTGGAACTGAACCTTCAGGTTGTCCCTGAAAAACCTTCAGGAAAAGACAAACCGGAATGAGCGACTCTCTCAAAAACGGCTCGTCCCTGAAAGAACAGGGGCGGGTCTCAGTGGAAGGCCTCGAGCTTCTGAATTTGACAGGACCGCAGGATGCCAATCTGCGTTTCCTGGAAAATCGTTTTGGCGGTGCTCTCGTGGTTCGCGGAGACAGCCTTGTCATCTCTGGTGACAGGGACGGGTCCGCTGTGGTTCTCAAGGTCTTGTCTGATCTGGTGGAGCGGGTGAGGCAGGGACAACTCATGGATGAAGCCGCGGTGAGGGTTGCCTGGGAGCAACACACCGTTGGGGATGGGGTACCTCAGGGAACCGGCCATGCTGGCGAACCGTTGCTCTTTGCCGCTGGCAGTCGCATGGCTGTTCGTACCAAAACTCCTGGCCAACAGGAATATGTTGATGCTGTGCGCCGCGACGATGTGGTCTTTTCCATCGGGCCAGCCGGAACGGGGAAAACCTTTCTGGCGGTGGTTATGGCCATGGAATATTTGAAGCAGCAATTGGTTGACCGGATCGTTCTGGTGCGGCCGGCCGTTGAGGCCGGTGAACAATTGGGCTTTTTGCCGGGTGACCTGCAGGATAAAATCAACCCCTACCTGAGGCCATTGTTTGATGCCCTTTCCGATATCATGGGTGCCTCCCAAATTTCCCGCTACATTGCCAGCGGTGTTATTGAAGCATCCCCTCTGGCCTATATGCGGGGACGGACTTTGAACAATTCTTTTGTGATTTTGGATGAAGCCCAAAATACAACAGTGGGCCAGATGAAAATGTTTCTGACCCGGTTGGGTTTTCAGTCCAAAGCTGTGATCACTGGGGATATCACTCAGATTGATCTGGATGTCAGAGATAAGTCCGGTTTGGTTCATGTTCAGGAAATTTTAGGGGAAACCGAAGGGGTTTCGTTTGTGGAGTTGGGTGGGGCTGATATCGTTCGCCACCCATTAGTACGCCGGATCGTTGATGCATTCGAAGCGGCTGGTATAGAGTCGGAGAATATCTGACCTCAGGTCCCCAGGACCTGGGTGTTGGGAAAGGAATCTGATCAATGTCCAAGCTGTGGTTGCGCCTCAGAACCGTTTTTTCCCGAGAGTCAACTGGCCGGACCCCCGGGTCCCGTTCTCGTATTGAAGGCAGAATCCTTAAAACTGTTGGTGCTCCCAAAGGCTCAGCAGGTTGGGGTTTATTAGCCGTTTGTGGTCTGGTCGTTATGGGCCTGCATTTGATTCTTTTCCCTCCTGTGCAACGCCTCAATTTGGACTTTCCTGCCGTAGGAGAAATAGCCTCCGAAGAAATACGGGCCCCTTTCACATACGAGGCACCTCTTTTGACTCAGGATGTAGAGATGAACCGGCTCCAGCGGGTTGTGGTTGAGCCCCCTGTGCTGCGCATTTTGCCTCCGTCAGGTGGAGAAGATGTTAGCGGGCGTTTGGGGTTGTTGTTTGCATCGGTAGCCGCGGCTATGGCTAATTCACGTTACTCAATGGATGACCGGGTGGGCATTCTCACTCTGCAGTACCCCACATTGAACCGCAACAATGCCATGATGCTATTGGGGGCCTCACCTGAAGATTCCATTCTCGTGCGTATGGACCGGGTTTGGCGATCGGTATTGGCTGGGGGCGTGGTGGATATGTTGCCTCCTGGAAGATATGACCGGGTGGTTGTGGCTACCGAGGGCAGTGAAAGCTTGCGGCCTTTGGACAGGGTGGTGGCCCAGGTCAATTTGCAGGAACGCCTGACGGCAGAGCTGCGCGGAGCTGGTATGCACCCGGCACTGGTGGGAGAAACTGCTTCCATGATGCGCCATTTTGTGAGCCCAAATTTGGTTTATTCTCCTGAAGAAACGCGACTCCGGCAGGACCAAATTCGCGCCACCATAGCCAACACCAGAGAATTCTGGAAAGACGAACGAATTATTGATCGAGGCGTCCGAGTGACTCCTCAACAGGCTCTTTTTCTGGCGGAGCTGGAAAAGGAAATTCTGGCCAGGGGTGGAGGGGACAATCCCACTGGGCAGGTGACACGGTTCCTCAGCAGGGTTCTGCTTTTGTTCCTGGCATTGGGACTTTTTGTCTGGTTTGGGTTGATTCATTTTCCCAAGTCTTTAAACAATACTCGCACGACCATTGCTCTTGCAGTCATTTTGGCCCTCTTCCTTTTGGGTGCCAGCTTTGCCCTGGATAAACCCTCTTTGGGGCCTTTTGCTGTGCCAGTTATTTTACTGTCTCTCCTGAGCACAGTTCTTTTTCGCGACCGGGTGGGTTATAATGTGACCCTGCTGGCTGTCACCTTGATGGCTATTTTGCCAGGCTTCACCGCCGGCCAGGTTTTTGTCTGGTACCTGCTGGGAATGGTGACGGTGGTTTCGGTTCGCCGGGTCCGCAAAAGGGATCAATTCTATAAGACCATTCTGCTTCTGACCTTTTTGTCATTGCTGATGATTTTTCTATTGGGTTCGGTCGGGGCCATTCCCAATCAGAGCACCTTTCTGGTGGCTCTATTCTCTCCCGTTTTGATGGTGGCTTTGGGATTATTTCTTTTGCCGGTGGTGGAACCTATGGTGGGAGTGTGCAGTGATCTGACTTTGCTGGAACTCTCGGACCTGAATCATCCCCTTCTGCAACGCATGGCCTTGGAGGCCCAGGGCACTTATCATCACAGCCAGGTGGTGGGGCAGCTTTCAGAGCATGCCTCTCGCACCATTGAAGCCAACTCTCTGCTTACCAGAGTGGGGGCACTCTTTCATGATATCGGCAAAATGGAAAAGCCGGAATATTATGTGGAGAACCAACGTGTGGAGAGTAACAAACATGATGAGTTGAGTCCCAGCATGAGCGCTCTGGTCATTGGGGCTCATGTGAAGGAAGGCATTGAGTTGGCGCGCAAGTGGCGATTGCCCCAGGCGGTGATTGATTTCATTCCCGAACATCACGGCACCATGGTGATGGAATATTTCTATCACAAGGCTCTCAGCAGCGATAGCAATGCTCCGGTGAAAGTTGACGATTTTCGCTACCCAGGACCCAAACCTCATTCTCGGGAAACAGCCATTCTGATGTTAGCCGATGCGGTGGAGGCTGCCACCCGGTCCTTAGGCAAACCCACTCCCAGTCGCATCCGGGAAATCACCAAGCAAGTTATTGACAAGCGCATGCTCAGTGGAGAATTGGATGAATCGGGTCTGACGCTCAGGGATCTTGCCAAAATCAGGGAAGCTTTCATTCCCCTGCTGACGGGAATTCATCACTCCCGCATTGTGTATCCCGGGCAGCGGGAGAGTGACCCGGAAAAAGTTCCTGAAAGACGCGGCGAGCGAAAGGCCAGGCAATGATACTGCAATTAGTGGATCGCCGGGCCAGGCCTGATGGTGATGATCTTGTGGTTCGGCAGTTGACCATTTTCAAAAAACTGGTGGCCGGCTTGGGGCGTCCTCATTGGGCTTTCGATTTGGTTCTGATTGACGATGAGTCCATGACCCAACTCAATGATCAGTATCGGGGCAAAGATGGAGTGACCGATGTCTTATCCTTTTCCTACCTTTTGAATGAGGGGACAGGTCCCTGCCATTTGAGCGGTGGAGTTGATGGTGCCTGTCATGATTTATGGCTGGACCCGCTGGCCTCTCCGGGCACCGGGGAAGAACAGCAACAAATTGGTGAAATCATTGTGGCACCCTTTTTTGTCGCCGAACGATGCAGCCAGCGCCAATGGTCTCTGGAAAACGAGTTTCCTTTGCTGGTTGTCCATGGCGCCTTACACCTTCTGGGCTGGGATCATGAAACAGAAGAAGAGGCTCAGCAGATGAAGGATTTGGAAGAGAACTATTTGAAATCCTGTAGTCTGCCACACCCCTTGCGCCCAGAGGAAAGGTCCAACGGATGAACGCCCTGCCTGTACCGATGGTCATTCTGGCGGCAGCCTTCTGGTTCGGAGCCATGATTGTTGGTGGGCTCATTGCTGCCCACTATCGTGTCTCTGGATTGCATCGCAATGGATTATTGGAAGAGGAAAACCTGGGCATGGCCCTGGGACGGTATTTGAATCATCCTCGCCGTTTTCAGGTAACAGCCGGAACCATCTTTTTGATGCTTTCGCTGCTGGGTGGATTTGTATGGGGGCAGTTACTGCTGGTTCTGCGCCACCAAGTGATGGACCCAACTTACTGGGGCTTTTTTCTGCTAACAACCTTGGTGGCTTGGTCTCTGGGGGGCGTGGCCTTTCGCATGTTGGCTTCCGCTGCGGCCCTGACTTATGCCCGGGTTGTGGGCACTTTGCTTTATCCCTTGGCCTGGTTGCTTGGGCCATGGGCTGCCTTGCTTTTGTCGGTGATGGATCGGGTTGATGATACGATCTGGTCGGGTGATATGCAGCAGCACCTTTCCGCTGGTGAAATCCGCGAATTGATCAGCAATGAAGGAGATCAATCCGCCCTGGATGAAGACGAGCGGGATATGATTCAAAGCATTTTCGAGTTTCATGATACTGCCGTGCGGGAGATCATGATTCCCCGCATTGATATGATCACTCTGGACGGTGATACCGAGGTGGAAACCATGGTGGACGCGGTGAATGAAAGTGGTCACTCCCGCATTCCGGTTCACCAGGGCAACGTGGATAAAGTCATTGGCATCCTTTACAGCAAAGATCTGCTCAAACTGGTGCAGGATGGAAAATTTGATGCGAGGGGACAGAAGTTGGCGGATATGATCCGCCCTGCCTATTTCATTCCTGAGAGTAAAAAAATAGACGAGGTCCTGGATGAATTCCGTAGCCAACGCATTCACATGGCAGTGGTGATTGACGAATACGGAGGCACCGCCGGATTGGTGACCCTGGAAGATGTGATTGAAGAAATTGTGGGGGAAATTGAGGATGAATTTGACGAGGAAGAGGAACTGGTCAGCTGGGTGAGCGAAACCAGTGTGCGCCTGGACCCCAAGCTTTCCCTGGACGATTTGCAAGAGCTCGTGGGCGTGGATTTACACGAAGCCGAGGGTGCTGAAAACAGCGAAACTCTAGGCGGACTCATTTATGAGGCCGCTGGAGAAGTGCCCTCCAAAGGAGATGAAGTTGGGGTGTCGCAATTTGTGATTACCATTGAAGGCGTCTCTGGCCAACGCATCACCCGAGTGCTCTTTGTAGGCCCGGACCCCTTGCCGGGATTTCCGCGGGAAAAGGAGTCGTGAGGGTGATATGTTAAGTTTTCTGCGGCGGCATTTTCTGACGGGATTACTGGCCATCACGCCACTGGCCATCACTTCCTGGATATTGTGGCGCATTTACAAACTGGTTAGCGAAAGAGTTCAGCCCTTGGTGCTGAAAGTCCCGGGACTGGGTGATACCTATCCCGAGTTTGTCCTGACGCTGATCGGCTTTGCGGCTTTCGCTTTGGCCATCATCATTGTGGGAATGTTCACTCGCAACCTGATTGGCATGGCTTTCTTCAGATTGGTGGAAAGATTCTTTGCTCGCATCCCAGTGATCAAGAGTGTTTTCTCGGCTACAAAGCAATTGTCCGAAGTCTTTCTGCAGGACCGGCGCACTGCTTTTAAGGAAGTTGTTCTATTCCAATACCCCCGTGAGGGAATCTACAGCATCGGGTTTGTCACCCGTGACGAGGCTGATGAACCACTGGTGAATGTTTTTTTGCCCACCACACCGAATCCCACCAGCGGGTATCTGCTGTTGGTGCCACGAGAAGACGTCCGTATCCTGGATGTGCAAGTGGAAGAGGCTATCAAGCTGATTGTTTCCGGGGGCGCTATAATGAGTCCTGAGCAGGCCGGTGGCATGGCAATGATGGCAGCAGAACTTCATGACTACCGAGCAGATTTGGAACCCGGAAAGGAATCCGACAGTGAATGATCAAAATCCCGAAAATGCGGACTCCGTCCAGGATGATAATATTGACAATGGCGAAGAGAGAATGTTGGACCCGTCCAACCTTGAAGCCGAACACCATGCCATTGAAAAAAGATTTGAAACCCTTCTGGCCGGGGGGGATAAAGAAGAAATCAGCAAGCTGGCATTGGAACTTTCCCCTGGAGATTTGTCTGAAATTCTACGCCCCCTAAGTGTGGAAGATACGGCAAGAATTTTACGGCTGTTGCCTCCCGATCCTTTGGCTGAAGTTTTGAGCGAAATTGATAACCGCAGTTTGGGAACCCTGTTCCAATTGTTGGATAATGATTTTATCGCAGACATCATTGAAGAAATGCCTTCTGATGAAGCCACCGATGTCATCGGCGAATTGGATGATGACCAGGCCAAGGAAATTTTGGCCGCCATGGAGCAGGAAGAGCGTGAAGAAGTCACCGAACTGCTCCAGTACGATCCGGAAACTGCCGGTGGTCTCATGGGAAAGGAATACCTGGCTTTGGACGGTGGCATCTCTTGTGGAGATGCCGTGGACCAATTGCGAGGCATGGATGAAGATGACCTGGAAGAAACCCACTTTGTTTTTGTGGTGGATAGCCAGGGGCGCCTGGAGGGACAACTCTCATTGATGCATCTTCTTTTGGCCGCGCCCACAGCCCTGGTGGAATCGGTCATGGAAGCCGACCCTCTTTATGTGACTGTGGATCTGGATCAGGAAGAGGTTGCGAACTTTTTCCGGATTCATGATTTGATCAACGTGCCGGTGGTGAATCATCGACAAAAATTGGCTGGCCTTATCACCGCTGATGATATTTTGGATGTTATGGAAGAAGAGGCCACGGAGGATATTTCTCGGCTGGCCGGTGTAAGTGTTCATGAATTTGGCGAGCAATCGTCCTTCCGAGTGGCCCGTTCGCGGTTGCCCTGGTTGGTGGGCGCACTCTTGGGACAGATCGGAGCCGTGGCGGTTTTAGGTCATTTCGAACACAGTTTGGAATCCAAAGTTGCGTTGGCTTTTTATATCCCCATGATCATGGCCATGGCTGGAAATATTGGTATCCAAACTTCCAGTGTCGTGGTGCGAGGGTTGGCCACTGGTGAAGTGGATTTCTTTCACTTGGGTCGGCATTTATTGCGCGAATTGGGCACCGCACTTTTGACGGGAGTTTCTATTGCCATTCTGAGTTTTGTGGTTGCTTTAATCATTAGCCATGACCTTCAAGTGGCCCTGGTTTTGGGATTGGCCATGCTGGCGGTCATTCTTTTTGCGGCCATGGCTGGTTCAGGCATTCCCCTCTTGATGCACCGGGTGGGGGTTGATCCCGCTGTGGCCACAGGCCCGTTTATCACCACTGCCAACGACATTGTGGGGTTATTGATTTATTTTGGACTGGCAGCCAGCCTGCTGGGAATTGGCGGCGGATGATCTGATGGGGATTCTGCCACAGCCCACCATAAGCACCGATGCGGTGGTTCTCAGGATTTGGCCCTGTGGTGAAACCAGTGTCATTGCTTCCCTGCTTACGAGCGAGCGGGGGTTTGTTCGCGTTCTGGCTAAGGCAGCCAGACGGCCTCGTTCCACCTTACGTCCTCTTGTGGAGCCGGGACGACTGGTAAATGTGGATTTTTCTCTCAATGCCCAACGTGAATTGCAGTATTTAAGATCAGGTTCAGTGAATCTGGACCCCATGACCGGAGGATTAAGTCTTGAGCGTTCGGCCTACTTGTTGGCCGCTCTGGAATTGGTGGATCGGTGCCGGCCTGTGCAGGCGGCCGATGGTGGTTCCTCTCCAGAAGAGTTGTTTGCCGTTTGCGATGCCTTCATCAGGATGTTATCGTCCGAAGCCCAAGTGGGGCCTGCGCGTCTATTCTTTGCTTTCGAATGGCAATTGCTGCGGCGTCACGGTGTGGACCCGGAGATTTCCTGTTGTTCTTCCTGTGGAGAATTACCCGATCCAGGAAATAATGACCATGTGATGTGGTTCAGTGAATCCGAAGGTGGCATGGTTTGTAGCTCCTGTGGACGACAGGGTACAGGTCGGCCCCTCAGCACCCATGCCTTGAGTGAATTTAACGCCTATCAGGATGGCGTTTTTCTGGATAGAAATATGGAAGATATGAACCGGGCTTTGCGCCGCGAGGTGGGAGCCCATTTGCACCGATTTCTGGGCTTTCATCTGCCCGGGTATCGATTGCCCACCGCCCTGGACTTGCTCCGGCCGGTGAAAAGGTCTGAGGAGACTAACTGATATGATGGAATACCAGCAGATGATTGCCAACCTGCAGAAATTTTGGAGCGATTACGGTTGTGTGATCGTGCAACCCTACAACAGTGAGGTGGGGGCGGGAACATTCAATCCCAATACCTTCCTGCGCTCTCTCGGTCCTGAGCCCTGGAATGTGGCTTATGTGGAGCCCAGCAAGCGGCCCAAAGATGGGCGGTATCTGGAAAACCCCAACCGGGTGCAGCAATTCTTTCAGTATCAGGTTCTTTTAAAGCCCAATCCGGCCAACAGTCAGGAATTGTACCTGGAATCTTTGCGCAGTATCGGAATCAAGGCCGAAGAGCATGATGTCCGCTTTGTGGAAGATGATTGGGAGAGTCCCACTCTGGGGGCCGCCGGTTTGGGATGGGAAGTATGGCTTGATGGCATGGAAGTGTCTCAGTTCACATACTTTCAGCAGGTGGGGGGCATACGCTGTAAGCCCGTGGCCGTAGAGCTAACCTATGGCTTGCTTCGTCTGTGCATGTTTGTCCAGGGGGTGGACCATCTCAAGGATATCATTTGGGGCGGAGGCCTAACCTGGGAAGACGTGATGGGACAATCGGAGGTTGAATTCTCCGGGTTCAATTTTGATCATGCTGATGTGGACATGTATCGCCGCCATTTTGATGAGAAAGAAACCGAAGCTCGCCAACTGCTGGATGCTGGTTTGGTCTTTCCCGGTTATGACGCTGCTGTCAAATGCAGCCATCTTTTCAATTTGCTGGAAGCCAGGGGCGCTATCTCCGTCACCGAACGCACAGGTTATATTGCCCGGGTTCGCAATTTGTCCCGGCAGGCTGCCCAATCTTATGTCAAAAGCCGTGAGGAACTGGGGTTCCCTCTTCTTAAGGAGAAGCAAGGCGAATGAGCATTGAAAACTTGAATCCAAATGACAAACTGCCATTCCTGTTGGAAATTGGCAGTGAAGAAATCCCTGCTCGCTTTATCCCCAATGCCATGAAGCATTTGGAAAAAACGGTGGCCCAGGAATTTGCCGCTCATTACCTGACCTGGGACAGTCTTCGTGTGGTGGCCACACCTCGGCGCATGGCCTTGTTGGTTGATGGATTATCGGCTCGCCAACCCGATCGGGATGTGGAAATCAAGGGACCTCCGGTGAAGGTGGCTTTTGATGCTGATGGAAACCCTACTCCTGCGGCCATGGGATTTTCGAAAAAAGTGGGCCTGCCTTTGGAGGATTGCGGACGGGGCGAAGATAAGCGCGGAGAGTTTCTCCTGGTGCGCAAGTCAGAACCCGGATTGCCGGCCGCCGAAGTGCTGTCCCAGATTCTGCCAGGTATTATAAAGGGGATTCCTTTCCGTAAAACCATGAGGTGGGGGAATCACGATTTGGAATATGCCCGTCCTCTGCAATGGTTGGTGGCCCTGCTGGGAAATGAACAGGTTCCTTTGGCTGTAGGCTTTATCCAGGCTGGTCGGGAAACCCGAGGGCACCGTACCCTCTCAGGTGACCGCCGTATCGAATTGCCTTCACCTGATAAATACTTCGATCTCCTGCTTGAGGCTGGTGTGGTTGCCGACCATGAGGAACGCCGCCGCATCATCAGTGAGGGGTTACAGGAGACTTTGGCTCAATATGATACCGATGCCAAAATATTGGAAGATGAGGAATTGCTAACGGAAGTGGTTTTCCTACTGGAATACCCGACTCCTTTCCTGGGGGCCTTCAGTGAAGATTATCTGGAGCTTCCCGCTGAAGTGGTGACCACAGCCATGAAAAGCCATCAAAAGTACTTTTCTGTGGTGCGAGCCGACGGCCAGGGCTTGAAACCCCGGTTTGCTGCGGTGCGTTGTGGTGGTCCTGACCACTTGGACAATGTCATTGCTGGAAACGAGCGGGTTCTACATGCCCGCCTGGCCGACGCCTTATTCTATTGGGAGTTCGATCAGAAAAAGTCACCTGAAGAACGAACCGACATGCTGGGCACTGTCACCTGGCTTGAAGGGCTTGGCAGTGTTCTGGATAAAACCAAACGCATTGCCGGCTTGAGCGACTGGTTATGGAACAACGGCATGGCCGGTGAGTCTGATCAGAAAGCGGCTTTGGACCGAGCGGCACAAATTTGTAAAAGCGATCTGGTCAGTGAAATGATCAAAGATGGCAAAGAGTTCACCAAGCTGGAGGGCTTTATTGGCGCACGGTATGCAGCCTTGGCCGGAGAACCGGATAACGTATGCCAGGCCATAGAAAATCACTACCTGCCCCGATCTGCTGTCAGTGCTCTTCCCGTGGACCGGATCAGCGCCATTCTATCGGTGGCTGATCGTCTGGACAATGTGGCTGGCTGTTGGTTGGCTGGGTTTGTACCCACCGGAGCCAAAGATCCTTATGCTTTGCGGCGCCACGTTTTGGCTGTTCTACGAATTTTGTTGGCCGAAAAAGTTCATGTCAATTTGGAGCATGCTTTGCAAAAAGCCTTGGATCAGGTGGCAGGTTATGCCTCCACCAAGGATCTGGATGAAGTGTCCGCTGGGATCCGCGAGTTTGTAAAAACTCGTCTGTCTGGATTTTTCATGGAAAACCAGGAACGCGATCCTGATGTAGTGCGCGCGGTCATGCCCGTTCGGTGGAGAGATCCTGCAGATGCATTGGATTGGGTGGATGCCCTGACTCGCTATCGTGACCGGGATGATTTCCAACTTCTGGCCACTGGATTTAAGAGATGCAGGAATATTTTAAAGGGTGGTGTGCTGGACTTTTCCGAGCTGGATGCTTGTCTGACGCGTTGGAAAAATGGGGGCAGTGGGGCCGGTGGAGCCAATTTTCAGTTGATGCCCGATCCAGTGGAACAGCAACTTCGCCAGTTGGTTGCCAAAGCTGCCGCAGAGTTGAATGAGGCTGAATCAGGCCATGACTATGATAAAGTCTTCGCCTTACTCTCTGGTTTGGGGCCGGCCATTGATGAATATTTTGAAAAAGTCAGGGTCAATGCCGATGACCCGGATTTGAAATTGCTCAGACATGCTTTTTTAGCCGAAATTCAGGGTTTATTTGCCCGTTATGCTGATTTTGCAGAAGTGGCAGCTGCGGAAAAGTAGGAAATTTCAAAGTTTTATAATGAATGTCGGCCCTTTTCCACGGAAAAGGGCCGGTTTTTGTCTAATAGTTGTTTTTTGATAAACACTATTGACTGACTGGTACTTTTCTAATAAGGTAATGCAGCGACTCAAAGACAATCTGTTCCCATCCCTTGAGGTGCGTTGACCGAGTATTCCACTCAACAATCCAATAGTTCACTTGACACCTTGTTCGCTCGTCATCATTGGTCTGCAACTGTTTAGGAGGTCCCGCTCAGAGCGCAGCTTGCTGCGCAGGACATGCACCCGGGAACCTATTGTCGTCCACTATCTGTGCTCGCTCGCTAAATGAATCACGCTATGCGGCACAGCAATCGTTCGCCTAACCATGTGTTGACTTGTTCAACGATGGGGGGAAAAAGATGAAAAGATTCACTATGTTCGCTTGCCTCGCGCTCACGCTCGTTTTTGCCATGAATGCATTTGCTACGGATCTTCCGCAGCGTGCTATTGGCCATGACGGTGTGTTTCACGGTGGCAATGCCAATTTTGCAAAGTCCGGACGCGACACAGTCTTCCTGATTGGTCCTTGGGGCAGTGGTGCCCAGGTCAATGGTCAGTTTGAAGACATGGCGGGCAACCCTGCCTGGAATGACTGGACTCACTGGGATGTAACCCAGCCTACCGTAACTCACTGGTTAGTAAGCGACTACGAAGCTTCCAACTTTCCTGGTGGCGCTGGTAACCTTGCTGCTCTTTGTGGCGATGTAACTTATGCTGCTTGTGCTGATGACGATGTCATTGGTGGTTACGGTAATGACTGGAATGACATTCTTGGATTCAGCTATGTGGTTGCCGATGCAAACGCCGGTTGTACCATGACTGTCAGCGGTATCTTTAATAGTAATACCGAGCCTGCATATGATTACGTCACCTTCCGTTTCCAGACTGCTGATGCCCCCGTGGTGTCTTCTGTAAACGATGGTGTCCATGCGGCTGAAAACTTCTCATACAGTCACTCTTATGGTGCTGCTGATTATGTTGGCGAGAATAATGACGAAGTTCGCTTCGAAATTCTTGTCACCAGTGATGGCGGCTTCTCTGATGAAGATTGTAGTTACTACGGCAACGGCGCCTGCCAGGTGGATGATATCCACGTGACGGCTACCAACGGTGGCTACGATGTCATGACTGACTTCGAAGACGGTACCTTTGGTGATTTCCTTCCTGCTTACCCTCTGGGTGTTGGTGATTTCACCAACCTCTGGGTTGGCCTGGAAGACATCGATCCTTGTAACACCAACTACTCACCCCAGGTAGCCTTCATTGATGATGGTAACCAGGTTGAGGGTGTAGGCCCCAGCTATTGCCAGGAATGGTGCTATGGCCCCGGCGGCTACATTGTGAACACCACTGGTGGTGCCACCACTGACGGTCACATGTTGACCAACGTGGTTAGCCCTGTTGTCACTTGGCCCGGTTCTGAGTATACCGGTGCTAATTTGACTTTCGGCGTTTATCGTCACGAAGATCTCACTGCTGATGCCCCTGGCATTTTCTACCAATGGCAAGTGCGTTCAACCGATGATGAAGTTGCAAGCCCTATCGAAAGTGCTGCATGGAACGACCGTAACCTTGTGTATTATGGCGGACCAGATTATCTGCGCGCTGGTGAAGTTGTGACTGATTTGATCGTGCCTGGCGCGACTCATGCTCAGGTTCAGCTTCGAATCAACGAGTTAGGTTACAACTGGGGCTATATCGGCGACGATGGTTACCCCGCGCCTTACTTTGATAACGTGCGTTTCGTTGCCTACTCCGCTTTCGGACCTGGCATGTCTACTCGCGAAATCGATATTGCACAGGATAACTTCAGTGAAATCGGCGAAGAAGTTGACTTCACTGACCTTGCTGCCAATAACGTTCGTTTTGATCAAGCACAGAATATTGCTGCTGCTTCAGAAGAACTCAACATCCCCGGTGACTCCATCCGTTGTGATGTTGCTTCCGTGCGTGTTGGTGGTCAGCTGATCTCCAACCGCTTGGTTTACACTATGGACCGCAACCCTGTCTTCGACAGTGTTCGTGATCCCGCATGGGGCGCTTCCGGTAGCACCGATGGTATTCAGGAAGGTTTCACCACCTCCTATTACTACGATCTGCCTGATAGCGGCTTCCTGTTCCCCGGTGATGTTCTGCATTACTACTTTGAAGCTACAGACGAAGTTGCCCACGCTAATCCTCAGACAGCTACGCTGCCTAGTAACATCAGTGGCTTTGGCGACTTCAGCAATCCCACCGTCTATAACACCGGATTCCAGGTCCACGCATTGCCTAGCGTAAATGCTGACGGATCTTACCCCGGTATCCTGTTCTGGAATGACTTTGGGAACCGTGGCGGCGAAAACGAATGGTACACCGCTTTGAACAACTTGGGTCTGGAAATGGGCGTGCACTACGATGCCTATTACACCAATGCTCCTTCCTCTGGTATCGGTAATGGTCTTGGTGGCCGTGCTGTTTACGATCAGATCAAGGATTACAAAGACCTGCTGTACACCTCCGGAGATCTGGGTGTGAACACTATCGCGAACAACGATTATGACAATGATCCTTCTCGCGATATCAATGTTTTGATGGATTGGTTTGCCTTCGGCGATGGCCGTGATGCATTCTTCACTGGTGACGACTTGGCCAGTGGCATGAATCACTCTGGTGACCTGACAAGCAACTTCGTGAGTGATTTCATGAATATCGCTGTCAGCTCCAATGACATTCGCCCCTTCATCAATGGACAGACCACTCCTGTTGTGCTGGCTGAAACCGGCAACAGCGTGTTCTTCTCCACAAATAGCTGGGTTGCCTTTGGTGGCTGTTTCGGAATCAATACTTTTGATGCCGTAACCGCTGGTGATGGTGCTGAACGCTTGGCTCGTTTCACCAACCCAAGTGGCATTGCAGATTACACGTATTCTGCTGCTACCTTGAACCTGGTTGATAATGACCGCGTGATCACTATGCCTTACGACTTCAGCTACTTGTACACTGACACTGACAATCCCGTAGGTGGCTTGTCTACTCGTGCCAATGTATTGCGTGAAGTTCTGGCATACTTCCAGGTTGCCAATGATACCTGGGCTCCCACCGACGTTCCTGGCGCCGACAAGTTCTTCGCCAAGAACTATCCTAACCCGTTCAACCCCACCACCAAGATCGAGTTCAACATGCCTAAGGCTGGGCACTTGACTCTGAAGATCTACAATGTGCGTGGCGAATTGGTTAAAACTCTGATCGATGAAACTCGTGCAGCTGGCGCTGACCACATTATGTGGGACGGCACCAACTCTCAGGGTTCCAACGTCTCCTCCGGCGTGTACTTCTACGAAGCACGCACCGCTGGTGAAGTTCAGGTCAGCAAGATGGCTCTGGTGAAGTAATTCTCTTCTGAGAACACTTCAGCGTAAGCTGTTTGGGAGCGGCCCCTTTATGGGGCCGCTTCTTTTTTATGTCCCCAAGAGAAAAGCCAGTGCTTGCAAGGAAATCTTAATGGAATTCATTCAACCTATAGGTTGACACAAGCGGACCCAAATCCCTATATTTCAGAGGTTGGATCGAAAACCAGCCCATCTGCTCGCGTGACTTTCACCTAACCGTGCCAGTCACAGCGATAACCGCCGCCAGGCCCACCCACGGCGGACTATAACCTGAAGTCGTCACGACGTTTGCAAGGGGACGCACACAAGTATGAATACCAGGCTTAAAACCTTCAGGTGGCTATTGCTGGCAATGGCTCTTGTTGTCATCTCATTTTTCACCGGATGCAGAGCTTTCCAGCCCGAGGCCGTGGTGGTCAACCGGGCCCCGGAGACCTTTCTCATTGGAGCACCACTGGAAGGTGGTGGTGGTTATTATCATTACCATATGTTCTGGTATGGGCGGGACGAAGATGGCCTGGTGGAGAAGTTTGTCTGGGCTGTCACCGATACTTCCGTGCAAAATGAAGATACGGCTGAGGATGAAGAGGATGCACGGTTCAATCCGGCTCTGGATATCAGCCATTTGGAATTTTCCCACTGGACCACAAAAACCGATTCCATTTTTGACTTCCAGATTAACCAGGGGACTGCACCTTCTGCGGACATGACGTTCCATATGGTGGCCGTGGATGACTTTGGTGATTTTGATCGTACTCCGGCGCGGCTGCATTTCTTCAGCAATACTTTAGGCTCGCCAGTCATCAACTTCTTCCGGGTCTCTGGTACTGATACCGTGGCCATGGTTGCTGGTGTATCCGATACCGTAGGTTATCGCAAGCCATACCATGTGTACTGGGAAGGCGAGTCACCCAATGTCCTGGGTTACGACCTTGAGGCCTTGGCCCGTGTAGATACTGTTTATCCTTATGATGATGGCCTTTATGGCTACAAGTGGCGCCTAGACGGCGAGTTGGGTGGAAATTGTCAGCCCGCATTCACCGATTGCTGGCATCCACGATTATTCAATGAATCCACTGGTGATAGCTTCTCTTATTTTGCGGAAATCAACAGCCTGCTATTCCAGAACGACGGTAGCAGCAGTACTAACCCTTTCGGTATGGAACTGGAGAGCGGTGGCGTTGATGTTGTGATCAACTCTATTGATGTGGCTGGCGTTGAGGTTTCCAATGACTTGCGGAATTTTAATTTCGTAGTGAACCATGATCCTGAAACGATCATTTTGCAGGGCCGTGATTGGGCCCATGCTGACATTGCAGATCCGGATACCAGCACCTATCCGTATTATACCCTCTTGAACGATCCGACCAATACACACTATCCGTTCCAGCAGGGAGCTCGTATTCCGGACCGCTCATATGTGGTCTTTAAGGCTCTTGCTAGGGACAATGTTGACGACGCTGTGCTTGATCCTGATTTTAAAATTGGGTTGACTGGGATTGCCCGGGGAGTGCGGTATGATTACTCCAACCAGCCGTTTAGTTTCTCCTCCGGTGCCAGTGATCTGGATTTTGAGCCAGAGTGGGATGCAGGTCTCGATGGTTGGTATGCCGATACACTTGGGTTCCTTGTTGGTCCCAAAACCTCCTTCAGCTTTGCAATGCAAGCCATTGACGAGCATGGCCGGCGAGATGGATCAATTCCTACTTTTGATTTTGAAGTGGGCTATCCTCCCTGTGTGCAATGTGTGGAATTGGTGCCTAATGTGGACCAAGGATCCAGCATGCCTATGGATATGGAGTGTTATGATCCACGGGAACCTGGTCATCCCTGTTTTAATGGGGACACAACTTTCTATATTCCCCGGTATCCTAATGCCCCACAACCTGAACGGACCTATCTGACCAATCGGTACCAACCAATGAACCTTGCGGTCAATAAGACTACATATAACCCGAGTTTCCAATTGGAAGCCCCCGATCCTGCTTTGTTCTACAACTTTATATGCAGAACCTACTCCATGACTATTTACTTGCATGGAATGGATGATCCCCGGGAAGCTTATATTGATGCCCTGAATAGGGCCAGAGGCTGGAGATACCAGGTCGATTACGATTGTGACCCAGATAATGCCATCAAAGATGGTGGTGGTATCGATAATGTAAATACTCCCACTTGGGGGGCTGAATTTGGTGCCGAGAACATCGAAGTCAGTGCTCAGGATGGCCTTTGGAAATTGACGGTTAATTTCTTTGTTCCTGACCAAATGGTGTCTTTGGGTATGGAAACTTTCCGTCTCGTAGTCAATAGTACCATGGCCGGGGGTGACGAAGAGATCACCAACAATTTGATGGATGTCTGTTTGCGTCAGATGAGCGGCGGCTCGGTGAGGGCTCTGGCTCTGGATCAAACAGCTTGTGGCTTTTATCCCTTGCGTCCAGCCAAATATCATTTGTTTGAAACGGTAAGACCTCCAGGAGTCTTGAACGCGGGTGAGACCTGGCGTGATTGTTTCCCGGGTAGTTATTCGCCCAGCACGTCTCTGTTGCTGAAAGATGGGGCAATGGACAGTGCCGTTTATGCTGAAGACGGGACATTGATGACAGCAGAACAAAGCTTCAATATCATTTTTGAAGATGATACTGATGTGCAGTGTGGCTGGACTCCAGCCAACCCTGAATAGATTTTTTGAAAACTTGAGACGACCAAAGGATCGAGGAGAAAATCCATGACTAGGCGTGATATCGCTACGTTCTTCACTGTGATGATGGTGCTGTTTGTGGTTGGCTGTTCAACCAATACGGACTTGGGTGGCTCAGGTCTTCCCAACAGCCGTCCAGATACCAGAGTGACTGGCCAGCCCCCAACTTTGCTCGAAGCAGGCTTTGCTGTTGAGTTTAATTGGACAGGCAATGATCCTGATGGTCGGGTTGTCGGTTATCAGTGGAAAATCAGTGACAATGGCCTCGATGGAATCAGCCCTCGCGATACCGTGACGGTTGACCCGTTGACCGGAGCTGAAATTAATCCTTGGTATTTCACCACTGTTACAGATACCACTTTTATCGTCCTGGCCGATCAAGAAGGATTTGAAGGGGACCCTGAGGGTTTTGAGCGCAGTTTCCGCACACACAGTTTGTTTGTGCGGGCCATGGATGAAAAGGGTGATGTTGATCCGACTCCTGCTTTAATCTCCTTTACTTCCACTACCATCGTCCCCACTTGTTCCGGTAGTTTTCCTGGTGTTAGCCCTAATAGTGTGGTGACTGTTCCGCCCACTGTTAATTTTACTTACACTGGCGCAGATCAAGATTTCGAATTGGGAGTTCCTACTCACGTACGTTTCCTGATGAGAGACGCTAGCTTTATCAACTCTGCTGGCGAACCTGATGCCATCGGGTCCGCACGTGCTTACGAGGACGAAGCCGATTTATGGATTGACTTTGATGATCCTAATTGGAGCCTCTGGCAGGAATACGGAACTGCTGATGATGACCGTGTTGTGAGCTATTCAGGTCATAATCATGAAGAATCTTACCTTTTTGCAGTTCAGGTTCGGGATACCGCCGGGGCCACTAGCATTGGTAAGACCTATGGCGTGGAAGTCGTAAATGTGATTATTTCAGAAACATCTTTCCATCCGACAATCCAGCTGAATGAGTATTTCCTGGGAAGCGGCTCAAATAATGCGACACACCCAATTCCTTCGGGACAGCCTTTGAATTTCAGTTGGGCCTCATCTGCAGAATCTTATAGCGGAAATATCGTTGCCATGCGGCACGGTTGGGACCTTGATGATGTTGAGGATGTAAATGATCCCGGTTGGGCGGTACCCTCTGGAATGGGTGAACAGAACAGATTTGCTGAAGAGCGTTCCTTTGCCCAAGGTGCCCATCACTTTACGGTGAAAGCTACAGATGATTCAGGATTTGAGAAAATTCTTGTCTGGACCATCAACATTGTTCCTTTCGTTTCCCGTGAGAGCCAGGACCCTCTGGTGTTTGTGGACCAGGTTCATGATGAGGACAGTGGTCGCTGGCCTAACTCTACCAATAGTCTTTTCTATGATCGGGAAGAAGAACGAAACGCTTTTTGGAGTTTCCTTGAAGGGACTTCGGGAGTATATGATTTTACTTGGGCTGATGATGGTTTTGATCATCGTGAAGGATTTACTTATGAGCATTTGGTCAACTACAAAGCCGTACTGATTAATGCTCGGTCCAGTAATGCTCAATTGATGTTCTCTGAGTTCCGGCCATTGCCGGCTCGGGATCAATTTGTGTGGTTGTCACCTTATCAAAAATTAGGTGGGAATGTTTTCCTTGTGGGTAGCCAATCAATGGAGTCATTCCTGCGAGTGCAAAAATATATGGTTCCCATTGTTTTTGAATCCACTCTGGAATTCTATAATTTGGATAATGTTAATTACGTGGTTGGATTTGGAACCAGAGAGACTCCTGATGGTGAGGAGATCATGCGTGGACCTCTGATGTACCCCTTCGATACCGTGGGTATTTCTGCCCTTGATTGGAATGTTCCTCTTGGGAAGAATGTTTATGGTCGCAGGCTGGCTGCAAGTATCGATCGTTCAACCAAATGTTCCGGACTTAAGGAGTTGCGTCTTATTGATGAATTCCGTTCGAATCACCTGATTGGGCCCGGCGCCATTGCAAGTACGATTCCCACCCATGAAGGCATGGATTGGCGTGACCCTATGGCTGATGCAGGCTTGGACACTATGTTGAATCTTGAGTTCCCCTTCACTGGTGATGAATTTGTGGACGACATGATTGCTGAACGTCCTGCCACCGTTGTCATTCAGGATTGCGAAGATGGTTATCAGGGAAAATGCATCGAACCCATGTTCACTGGTGTGACCCGCTTCGATTGGATCCGGGAACAAATGTGGGATATGGGGGAAACCGACTGGCCTGGCAGTGCCTATGACCTGGTGGAGTTATCCGAAATTTGTGGTGCCATGGCCCTGAATAGTTTTCTGGGTGATGATGGCGAGATCATTCCTTCAGGAACAGCTCGGGCCAATGGGAAGAACTATGGTTATTTGTCATATAAAACAGTGACGGACAAACCTGGTAATAAGGCCGATGTGTATTGGGGTTTTGATCCCTATCGTTTCAACCACAGTGAAAGTAAAAAAGCGGTGAGATGGGTGCTTCAGCACTTCGGGTTGGCCTTGAATTCGGGTGACTGATCAGAACCTTTGATTTTTAGGATGGCCCGGTTATTGGCTCCGGTGTCCACAAAAGCATAAGTGTTGTGCCCATATGGGCTTGAAAGGCAGGAATTTGATGAAATCAGGGAACAAAGGGTTTCCATGGTCTATGCTGGTTCTGGTTGGTCTCACTGTTTTGGGTATGGGGCAAACTGCCCTGGCCCAGACAAGTCCGTCAACTTGTGCCAACGACTCTCTTTTTCTTCTGTCACCAGATGCCATCCTTTTCGAGCGTCAGGATGATGGCCGCCAGGGTTTGACTATCAGCTGGGAAAATATATCCCTTGATGAGGGCACTTGTTATGTTCTAACTGACCATGAAGATTTGGATTATAATGTTGTGGTTGATGGTGGTTTCGGAGACCAGGTTGACAGGCAATTGTTATTTGGTGTATCTGATACCAGTGAAGTTGGAAGTGAAGATCCTGTATCTCTCATGATGACCTGGGTCACTGAAGGGTCTTCTATTTATGGTGTCTTGTCCGGTGATATCAATCTGTCCAACAATGGTGGTATTTTTCGCTATGGCGAAGGATCCGGTAATTGGGAGAAGGATAATGAAGGTTTGCCCATGTCCTGGCGCCAAACCAACACAGTTGCCATGGATGCAGGAAGTGATGGATTTGCCGTTGCTGCTTTTTCCTCTGGACAAACTTTGGGCTCAGACCCCAAGGGAGTGTACAGTCGAGGGACTTTAGGTTGGCAAAGAATCAGTGAAGATATCTTCGATAATACAATTAACGTGACCAAGATTAGCGTTTCCCCTCTTAATAATGATCACTTTGCTATCGGTACAGAAAATAACGGTTTGTTTGTAACCACAAATGGCGGCTCCAGTTATGCAAACTGGGGGCTCAATTTAGACCCGAGTTTTGAACCGATGCCCAACAGACTGAAAGTGTCTGCTTTGGCTTGGTCTGCAGGAAGAATTTGGACATTCATGCCCAATCTGGGCCTTTTCTTCTCTGAGGATAACGGTGTCTCTTTTGAGCGTTCCGATATTTTAGTTGATGTGGATCTGGATGTTCCTGAAGAGGGAATGGCCATGCCGGTCAGCGCCAACGAAATCGTTGTAAATCCCTCTGATGATGACCACGTCCTGATCGCTCTGCAGTTCAATGGTGTTTTTCAGACCAATGATGGCGGTTTGAATTGGACTGATACTTATGGCGACTTGATGGTGGCTGATCCATTGGATGAAGGGGCTTGGTCCTATTCTGCTTCCAGCGTACTTGTGGATCCAGTGGACTCCAATATTCTTGTGGTGGGGATGAAGGGTAGAGGGATGTTCCGAACCACAAATGGTGGGACCAATTGGGTCAGCGTTGGTGATTCCGTTACTCCCGAATTCCTTAGTAATATTGTCAATTTTTCCTTTCTGGTCAGTGATGATCTTTCGGGGAAATATTATTGCCTGATGGATGACTGGTCTTTGGTGGAGAGCAGCGACCAGGGCCTTAACTGGAGTCATATGGCCCAGCAACCGACTTTGACCAGGGGGGTTTCTCTTTCCCTTGAAGGTGATGGCTCGGGTGACTTTTATATGGCTTCCTGGGGTGGTGGGATTTTTGTTCCAGGTTCTTCGTTATCACTCTCTGATACATACAACACCGCAACCACCACGAGCTTACGTGAATTGGATCTAGGGTTGGATATTACCATCGATGCCGGCCCTGTGCTTTCCGGGTACCAGTTCACTTTAAAATGTCAAACTTTCCAGGGATGGGCTGTTTGGCGTAGTGCTGGAAATGATGTAGAAAATATGACCCTCATTGGTGTATATGATCGGGTGAACCCCGAGTCATGCATCGAAGGTTATTGTGGCAACGTCAACTGGCAGATTGTGCCCCAGTGTTATAACTCGAAACGGGCCGCCTGCTTCAATTTCGATACGCCAGATACCATCCGTTTCTTTGATGAAGAAATTTACAATGGTTTCACGTATAATTATGCGGTTTCTTCCTATGATTATGGGAATACGGCGCTGACCTCCCCCCAAAATAGTTCCGTCATTGCGGTTTATTCTCCCCGTTGGGATGGCGATGAGCTTTCTCCTTATGATGGTCAAGGAAATCGCAAAAGAATCCAGTTGAATATTGAAAATGCCACGCCCACTGGTGGTGAAGAGATTTATGTTTATCCCAATCCCTTGCGGCTGGACAGTGGTTTGCCCGGGCAAGAGGGCCGGAGAGTAGTCTTCACTAATTTGCCAGAAGGATCCAGAGTGAGGATTTTCACCACCGCAGGTGATGATGTTATCAACCTTGGACCTGATAACCTTAAAGGTGGAAACATTTACTGGGGTGCCAACAACCGCAACAGTGTAGACGTTTCTGCAGGTGTTTACCTTTATAAGGTTGAAATGCCCAATCGAGAAGATTATTGGGGTAAAATGGTGATCATCAGATAAGTACCAAAGCTCTTATTTGTGTTATACGGTCCTGGGTCATGCTCAGGGCCGTGTTTTTTATTTGACGCAGTCTTCAAATGGGTGATATTTCCTCTTGTAAAACTATATCAGGGTATGGACGCAGGATTGGCCGGCGCCCGATCCAGGCTTTTTCCAATGGAGTGAACATGAGCAGCAAAAGGGTTTATTTTTTCGGTGACGGCACCGCTGATGGTAATGCCACTATGAAAAATTTGTTGGGTGGCAAGGGTGCCAACCTAGCCGAAATGACCAGTCTTGATATTCCTGTGCCCCCAGGATTCACCATCACCACCGAAATGTGCATTGAATACCAACGCACACGTGTTCTTTCCGATGAGCTGAAAAATGAAGTCAAAGCAGCTTTGGCCAAAGTTGAAGCCATCATGGAAAAAAAGTTCGACAACCCAGCAGACCCTCTGTTGTTCTCAGTTCGTTCCGGTGCTCGCGTCTCCATGCCTGGTATGATGGATACCGTACTGAACCTGGGTTTGAACGATGAAACTGTTCTGGGCTTGGCTGCCATCAGTGGCAACGAACGTTTCAGTTATGACAGCTATCGCCGCTTGGTCCAGATGTACGGAGATGTGGTCATGGGCGTGGACGGCCACACCCTTGAGCACGCCATTGACGCCATCAAAGCAGCCCGTGGCTTTGAATTGGATACCGAACTTTCAGTGGACGATTTGAAAGAACTGATCGCCACCATGAAAGGCATCATCAAAAAGGAAACCGGTAACGATTTCCCCACCGATCCTTTCGAACAATTGTGGGGCGGCGTGGAAGCCGTTTTCAAAAGCTGGAATGTGGAACGGGCCATTGAGTACCGCCGCATCAACCACATTCCTGGAGATTGGGGTACGGCTGTGAACTGCCAGGCCATGGTCTTTGGTAACATGGGTGAGACCAGTGCCACGGGTGTTGCTTTCACCCGCGATCCTTCCAGTGGTGAAAACTACTTCTACGGCGAGTTCCTGGTCAACGCCCAGGGCGAAGATGTTGTGGCCGGTACTCGTACTCCCCAGCAGTTGAACAACCATGGCCGCGATTTGCTGCCTGCCGGTAACGTCGCCAAAGACTTGGCGACCCTCGAAGAATTGATGCCTGAAAGTTATAAAGCCCTGGATGCGATCCGGACTCGTCTGGAAAACCACTACAAGGACATGCAGGATATCGAGTTCACCATCCAGGATAACCGTTTGTGGATGCTGCAAACTCGTGGTGGCAAACGAACCGGTGTGGCCGCTATCCGTGTGGCTGCTGAAATGGAAAAAGAAGGAATGGTCACCTCTGACGAAGCTCTGCTTCTGGTTGAGCCCGACCACTTGGATCAACTTCTGCACGACCAAATCGACCCCGATGCTGAACTGAATGTTCTGGGCACCGGTTTGCCGGCAAGCCCGGGGGCTGCCCAGGGTGAAGTTGTCTTTAGTGCTCAGGATGCTGTGACCATGTCAGAAGCCGGCAAGAAGGTTGTTCTGGTACGCCGGGAAACCAGCCCTGAAGATATTGCGGGTATGAACGTGGCCGAGGGTATCCTCACCAGCCGTGGGGGCATGACCAGTCACGCTGCCGTGGTGGCTCGCGGCATGGGCAAACCCTGTGTGGCCGGTTGTGGCGATCTGATGGTCGATACCAACGCAGGTGTCATGGCTATTGGCGGTAAAGAATTCAAGGCTGGGGATATGGTGACTATCAACGGTACCAATGGTTCCGTTATTGATGGCGCTCCCAACCTGGTTCCTCCTCATATGGATGACCCGAACCTGGCCACCATCATGGATTGGGCCGATGCCACACGCCGCCTGAAGGTACGCACCAACGCTGACAGTCCTCACGATGCCCAACAGGCCCGTGAGTTTGGTGCTGAGGGTATTGGGCTGTGCCGCACCGAGCACATGTTCTTCGGTGAAGATCGCATTCTCAAAATGCGGCAAATGATTCTGGCTGAAAACGAAGCGGAACGCCGCGAGGCTCTGGTCGTGATCAAGCCTATGCAGCAGGATGATTTTGAGGGCATTTTTGAAGCCATGGACACTCTGCCGGTGACCATTCGCCTGCTGGATCCCCCTCTGCACGAGTTCCTGCCTCACGACGCAGCTGGCCAACAGACCGTTGCCGATGAAATGGGTGTCAGCCTGGAAGTGATCACCCAAAAGGTTGATTCTCTTCATGAGGAAAACCCCATGCTGGGCCATCGTGGTTGCCGTCTGGGCCTGATCTATCCTGAGATTTACGAGATGCAGGTTGAAGCTATCATCGCTGCGGCCGTGGCTGTGAAAACCAAAGGCATCGACGTGCGTCCGGAGATCATGATCCCTCTGACAGGTACCCAGCGTGAGTTGGGCGATTTGCGGGAAATGGCCGTCCGGATTGCCGACGGCATCATTGCCGCGGCCAAATCTGATGTCAAATACCTGGTGGGAACCATGATCGAGATTCCCCGTGCCGCCCTGATGGCTGATAAGATGGCCGAAGTGGCCGACTTCTTCAGCTTCGGTACCAACGATCTGACCCAGATGACCTTTGGATACAGCCGTGACGATGCTGCTGTTTTCCTTGGTGAATACGTGGCTCGTGGCATCCTGCCCAGTGATCCCTTCCAGCAGCTGGACCAAAGTGGTGTCGGGCAATTGGTGGAAATGGCCTGTGTTAAGGGACGGAAAACCAACCCTGATATCCACCTGGGTATCTGTGGAGAGCACGGTGGCGATCCCAGCAGCGTGTCCTTCTGTCACAAAGTTGGCTTGGATTACGTGAGTTGCTCACCTTTCCGGGTGCCCATCGCACGTCTGGCTGCGGCTCAGGTCGTGGTTCGGGAAAAGATCGAAGCCGGAAACTAGGTGTCCATTCTATGGACATCACCGGCCTGGAGTTGGCCCCTGCTGCTTGTGGTAGCAGCGGGGGCCATTTTTCTGACGGTTCGTTTTTATGGCCAGAGTCGGCCGCATCCTGAAAAGGGATTGCGCAGGACTCTGGTCATTTTGCGTTCTGCGGTGTTGTTCATGTTGGTTCTGGGAGTAGCGGGACCTATTTTGTCCCGTGTTTTTCATCAGGATTTGCCCGGCCAACTGGTGTATGTATTGGAAGATTCGGCCAGTATGAATCTGGAATCAGAGGGTGTTTCCAGTAGTCGCTGGCGCACTTCTTTGGACTTTGTGGCTCACACCGATTCTGTCCTCAGTGCCAGAGGCCTTTCTTTTGAATCCCGCCTGATCCGAGGCAATGGATTGGGGGACCTTCAGGAATTTCAAATTGATGATCCCATCATTGTCGACCCCAAAAATCATGGCACTCATTTGACTCAACTTTTGGAAAAAACGGGCACTCGTTTGTCTGTGGATCCCGTGCGTGCGGTTGTTCTTTTAAGCGATGGACAGGAAACAGTGAGTGGGGCCAGATCGGCCCTTTCTGTGGCTGGTTTCAGTGGTGTGGAGTTTGTGGTGGGGGGAGTGGGAGATGCCCAGGGTAGCTCCGATCGCCTGATAAAAGATCTTCGGTATGCGGAAACGGCATTTCAGGATGATAAGGTCAATATTGAGTTAACGGTTTTACAGCGTCTCACGGAATCCTCCCTTCAGCCTATGACAGCCTATTTGAAACAAGATGGGCAAATACTGGCGGAAAAAACTGTTTCGGCAGGCAACGGTGGCACCAATCTGGAATTGAGTTTTACCCCCACCGACGTGGGCCTGCAAATGTTGGAAATCGAAATTTCTCCCCTGGGAAACGAGCGTTTTCTGGCCAACAACAAAGTGTCACTGGGCATTGACGTTCACCAGGCCCGGGCGAAAGTTTTATATCTGGCCCAGAAGCCCGGCTGGAATGTACGTTTCCTGACTCAGGCGGCCATGAAAGAGAACCGATTGGCCTTGAAGGTGGTTTATGCCACTGAAAGAGGCCTTGTTTTTGCCGATAGCCTCACTCCCTTTGTGGCTCCGGTTTCTGTAGATGAATGGCTGGAGTATGATGGAGTGATCCTTGCAGGGTGGAGTGGTGAAGTAGGACGTCTCAATTTTCAGGTGTTGGGACAGGCAGTGGATGCCGGCTTGGGGTTGCTTGTCCTTCCTGATTTGCTTGAAAATTCGAGAGGTGGCTTGAAGGCTCCCCCGGTGGGATTGCAGGCTCTTCTGCCGGTGGTGGAAAATAAGATGCAATGGCAGAGAGGGCCTTTCTTTGCAATGCCCGATTCTCTGGCCTTTGGCCAACCTGTTTTTTCTGGATTAGAAGGCACTCTGGGTTTGAATCTTCTTTCTGGAACTCCTCCTCTGGGGGCGGTGGTGACATCGGAACCCCGGCCTGGCAGCACGATACTTTTGCAGGCCAGACACCATGAAACGGATCCGGGTTCGGGTTTGCCTTTGTTGGTGGTAGGACTCAGGCAGGCAGGGCGCACGGCTTTTTGGAGTGGCAGCCGCCTGTGGGAAATGGCTTTCTGGGAAAAGCCCCAAGTGGCCTCAGAGCCTTTGCCAGAACATGCCATGCGCCGCATTATGCGGAATTTGCTGGTATGGCTGGCCGATGGCAGTCAGGAGTCCGGGCTGAGTTTTTCTGGTCGACGGGCTTTTTACCAGGAGGGTGAAACCATTCGGCTGGCCGCCCAGTGGCGGGATATGAGGGGTCAGGCCATGGACCGGGGACGCCTCAGTTTGGAAGTTGGGAAAGAAGCCCTTTCCGGTGAGCGGGCAGAAACCCGTTCCTTCCCCGCCCGCGATTATGATGCCATCCGCGGAGAATATGAATTTGTTTTACCTGCCATGCCGCCGGGAAGGTACACCATCCAACTGCGGGGACATGGTGATTCAGAGGTGGAGGGTCCAGTACAGGAGTTGTTGGTCTCTTCTCATTCGGTGGAACAAACCCAGGTGCGCCAGGATGGTCGTCGGTTACGGCAATTGGCCGCTTCGTGGAGGGGCACGTATTACAATCTTCATGAAGGTTCCTCAGGAGACGATTTGATAGCCCAACTGGCTACCCTTTCCTGGGAAAGCGCAGCCCATGAAAGTAGGCGCCAATGGAACCCCGCTTCGGGTTGGCCTTTCCTGTTGCTGGCTGTTCTGCTTCTGGCTTGCGAGTGGTTCCTGCGCCGGAGGCACGGGCTGCTCTAATCATCATTCCCTCCCGGGATTGAGATGTGCATTGTTTCTGCCTTTCATTCATAAATTTTTTCTCCTGCTTTTCTTTTTCTTTTTTACCCTGAACCCGAAATGGGCCTCAGCTGGGTTGGTGATCAATGAATTTCTAGCCGATCCGTCGGGTTCCGATGCGGGGCAGGAATTTGTGGAATTTTTGAACACCGGCCCTGATCCCATTTCTTTGGAAGGCCTTGAATTCCAATTTGCCAATGGTGCCGTGGGCCCAGAGTGGGAGACGCGCTGGCATTGCAGTGACCCCCTTTGGCTTGGGTCAGGTGAGCTCTTTCTTCTGGTGGATCGCAACTGGATGGGAACTCCATCCTATCAGGACGAGGTCTGGCTGGGCCTGCAAAATGGTCCCGATGCCATCCGTTTGATCCTGGCTGGGGAGGTGCTCGATTTAGTGGGGTATGGTCCCCTAACGGATGAGCAGATGATGGAAGAACAGGCCGCCGATCTCCCCGTTGGGCTTTCCCTCATGCGCAAACCCGACGGTCATGATTCAGGCAACAATGCTGACGATTTCACTTCTGGTGAGCCCACTGCCGGGCAAGTCAATTTCCGCAATTTTGAATTCCAAGTGCATTCCCTAACCATGGAGCCGCCTTCCTTGAGCAGTGCCCACGAAAGTGTGGTACTGGATGTGGTTTTGCTGAATACGGGAGTTCAGGATCTGCCACCTCATCCCATGATGGTTTCACTGCTATCGCCCAGTGGAACGGTGACTCCCGTGTTAGAAACATTTTTTGCTGGTTGCAACTCGGGGCAGAGCTGCCATCTCACATTGGAATTATTTCCAGCCATGGTGGGGCGGTTTACCCTTTTGTTTCAGCTTTCAGTGCCAGCCACAGAGGAGCCATTGCTGGTTTCCGTTGGAAAAATTCAAGTGGGACCCGGAGCCGTTTTCCTCAGTGAGGTTATGGCGGCACCAGGCTCTCATCAGGGTGAGTGGGTGGAAATACAGGCGGGTTCGGAAGCCATCAATTTGAGTCCATACCGGATCCGGGATGAAGAAGGCACTTGGCGGTCATTGCCTCAAGTATATCTTGAGCCGGGGCAATTTCTGCTTGTGGCCCAGGATTCGGTGGCTTTGACTTTATGGCACCAAGAGAATCTGGCTCAGGGCATAGTCCTTGATTGTTCTGCAGATCAGATGTCCCACAGCCTGAGACAATTCCCTGGATCCTGGCCATCGTTGAACAACAATCCACCAGAAAGCCGGTCCTATGCCGACCGAGTGTACCTAGCGGATGAAGAAGGTGTTGTGGATCAGTTCACCATACCTGGTGATAGCGAAGTTGGGGGCAGCGAGGGGCAATCCTGGGAACGGATGTCCCACGAGCCACTTTCGTTTTTATGGAAAAGGTGGAGACCCAGCCTGGCTCTTTCCGGTGGCACACCCGGTTGCCTTAATAGTGTGGCCCAACAAGGATTGGCCCAGACTGAAAATTTGGAAGTGGTTCCCAAGGTACTGGATTTGCGTGCAGGTGATCGTTTGGTCCACATCCGCTTTCTGGTGGGTGCTGCAGAATTGGGATGGCATGTGGAAGTGTACGATTTGTGGGGTGGCCTGGTTCGTGACCTGGGTGGGAGAAAAAGTGGGCCCGGTCCGGGAGATCTGATATGGGACGGCAGTGATGATAAGGGCCAAAGAGTGCCAAAGGGTGGATATGTTGTTGTTTTGCTCAAAAGCCAGGGTGATGGGGTTTTTGGACCGGCCGCCAAACAACTGGTGGTTGTGCGATGAAAAAATCATTCGCCTTAAGCTTGATGGTTCTATTGGCTTTGTTTGGCGGCGATGGTTTTGCCGGAGGGATGCGCAATTTTGCTGACAGCTGGCCCATAGGGGCCACCACGGCTAGGAGACTACTGCTGAAGCCTACCCAAGTTGCCGGAAATGGGCATGGTTTTCTGGTGAAGGCGGGACAGGGCCGGTTATTTGAAATGTCCGATTTGGAGCAACGGTTCCTGGCATTCGAAGGCAGATTGAGTGGGGAAAAAATAATTATGGAAGGTGGGGCCCTTTGGGAAAGAACAGGGTCAGATCTTTTCAAAGAAGACCAATGGGATTGTTGGGTTCTCTTTGGTGAAAATCCTTCATGGGGTATGGCTGCCCACCACTGGCACCAAACCCTGGGGGGGGTCAGCGAACCCCCTCTATTGGAAGGGGGGCTCCTGTGGGAATTGGTTTTCCAATGGGGAGAGATCAATGGTCGTTTTCATTTGGAATGGCCTTTGGGTGTTGCGTCTCAAATATTGGGTGGCAGGCGGAGGCGGAATTTATTGAACCTCACTCTGGCCAATAAAGTCCTGGCGGCTTCTCTGGTTTTGGACCGCCAGGATGATGGCACGCCCAGGCCCGGGTTCCACTTCCTGCTGGCCTTGGACCAGGGAATAGGCGTGGAATTTCGGGTTGACCCCTCCACTGGCAGCCTTGGCCCGGGGCTGGCTTTTGCCCGTAGAAAACTGATGGTGCGAACAAGTCATATCATCCATCCGCATTTAGGGGTGACGCATCGGTTGATGTTGGTCATGGGACAATCTGGCGGTGGTGTTTAATGGGGCATCGTTTGCTGGATATAATACTGCTTTTGGTTCTGATTTGGACCGGTGCTCAATGGCCGCCAAAGGCTCTGGCTCAGGTTTCCGAAGAAGATGCCCAAGCCGTTTTGTCGGCCATGGCAGAAGCGGATATGGTTCAGGAGGTGACGCCATCCTGGAAGAAAAAACGCAGCGAGGGGTTTACGGGAGGACAATGGGATTCCCGGGTAGCCATTTCCGAGTTAGGGCGCATGGATAGTTTGAATCGATTGAAAATCAAATCTCCCTATTTTTCCGCTCGCGGGCGATGGCAAAATACGCGGGAGGGAGAAACCATACAAGCCTTATCGGCCGCCTTGAATTTTGGCTCTTTACAGATCCGGGCCGGGGGGCTGGGGCTGACCGCTGGATATGGATTGTTGCTCAGCAGTCCTGGTCGCTCTGGGGGATTGGCTGCAGGTCAGGCTTTGCAACCCCAGAGGAACCGGCTCAAAGGGTGGGCCACGGCCCCCGATAATCGATCATCATTGGGGATGGGCTTCAGTTGGGCTCCACGAGGCTGGTCTATCATGGGGCTTCACGGGCGTCAGGATGAGGCCAGGGAGGGCACCACAATCAAGGCCGTATGTGTGGGGAAAACACTGGGGCGCTTTAATGTCGGCACAGCTGTGATGGAAATGGCCGGACAGAGGGGATTGTCTCTGAGTGGCGGTTTTTCCGAAGGTGGTCGCCACTTGGGGTTTGAATGGGCCTTGTGGGGAAGAAAGGGACAGAGCACCAAACAGGGAGTATGGCTGGTCTCTTTGAATACACCCTTGATGTGGGGTGCGGTTCTGGGCGTTCAATGGGCTGCCTCCAATGGCAGCGCGGGCCCAGTCATGGGGGTGCGTCCCTGGGTTTTGGATGCATGGGCCGGTGCTGGTTGGGCGGTCAGGTTGAGCACGAGGAAACTAAAATCCTGGCGGCTCAAATTATTGTGGGCCCAAAGCCGAGGTCATGATTGGGTGGGAGCTCACCAGAGCCAGTCAAAGCAATTCATCGATATATTGGTTTTGGGTAAACCTTGGCTTCAGGGAGAGCTGTCTCTTAGGTGGCACCAACGTATCCGGTGCTGGGAAGCCTGGTCTGAAGATCACCCTTGGCTGCCTCCGGCGTTGGTCAAAGAAGATGAACGGCAGGGTTTCACCCTCCGCTGGAAATTTGTCAATCCGGGCCGGGTGTGGACTTATTCTCTGCGTAGTTTGGGCCGGCAGGGAGCCACGACCAATGGCCGCCGAACGCTCTTTTCGGTTCGCCACCGCCGAACGCTGGCAGGTAAAACTTCATTCTTGGTTTCGTTTCAAACGGCCTGGGGAGCGGCCGTTGATCTGGTGACAGCATCCAGTCCTATGAGGGGCGTTTTATTGCCTCGCCACTGGGGCCACTGGTCTTCTGAAATATCCGCAGGCCTTGAATTTCCTCTTTGGGGGATGAAACTGATGGCCGCCGTTGCCCGACGGGAACCTGCAGCCGGGGAGGATCGCCAGCCGGATGTGGGGATTTGGGCAGGAGCCCGGGCCCAAAGGTAAGAGGAATCTTTAGGGTAAGTTCTGCATTGGGATAAACTCCGGGGTATTTCTGACGATATAAAGTGCAGTTCAAGTTTCGGCTCAAAATGGAAGAAGCATCGTGACCAATCTAGCCCAAACATGCCGTCTTTTGCCCAGTAGGGTTGTTGAGGGCTCATTGCCCAAAGCTCCGTCCAGGGTTTTGGATGAACTCGGAGCCATGGTCGATGCCGATTTGTCCATCAGTGACCTTTCCCGGGCCTTGTTTCTGAGGCTGCGCAAGCAAATTGGATCGCCAGATCTTATGAGCACCTTGTTGGGCATCCAGCATTTGGCGTTCAAAGGCGATGTTGCTGGGGCCCGGCTTTTGGGCGCTTATCTGGATGTGACCACGGCCGGGGCCCGCCTGATTCCCTTTGTCCGGAATTTCAGCAATACAAGGCGGCAATTTCTCTTTCTGGAAAACCTGGAAGGCGAGTTGGATGCCAGCGCCCGGGATTGGCAAAACCGGGCCCAGAACCTGGCCGAAATTTGTGAAAGCTTTCCGCTGGAAGATTCAGCCGCCCATACCTCAACTCCTTGGGATTTGATGAGCCATATTTTGGGCAAGTTGGTGGCTGATGTGATGACCGGGCAAGGGATATATTCCGCCCACCGCCAACTTTTGGCCGACCTTCTGCAATTAGAAACCGATGCCTGGGAAGAACGCATTGGCCGGTTGGCTGGTTTGGTGAATCCCTACCGGGTTAGCTCTGTACAGAGAGTTCTGCCCATCTTGGGGCGGGCTGATATGAGAATTCGCGATCTCAGGCAGTTGGTCAGCTGGGTAAGGCAGGAGCAGGACCGGCAGGCTTTCACCAGGCAAGGTTTTCGTGCCATGGAAGTACTGGAAGAAGACGAATTTAACGCCATCTACAATATCATGAAGAATGAAATGAAGCTTCAGTTGTTGTCTGGATTACATCGTGGTGGCCGGGACAACCCCATGCCCCTTTCGAAATTGGCCCAGGGCACAGCGAGACTGATGGCCATGGATTTCCGGTTACAGGCCTGTGAGTTGAAGAACACTGACTTGGACCTCCCATCGGCAGTTTCGCTGGTGCAGCAACATGCCCGAGGGGCCAGTTTGGCTATGCCATTGGATCCGGATCAGGAAGTTATGCTGCGGGAGATTTTTGAAAAGCCGGAGAGTTTTGCCGCCCAGGCCACGGGACCAGGCAGCTGGTCTCTGGATGGACTCTCTTTGGAATTAGGCCAACTGGTCCTGGATTTTGATTCCGGGCCGGGGGAATTGATGGCCTGGCCCCACGGGTTGCCATCACCGGAAGATGTAGATCCACTGCGGCCTGTTGCCACTGTTGATCCTACGGAATCCAGCGAAACTCCTGATCCAAAAAAAGAGGATTTGGACGCATCGGCCATCAAGCATTTGGTGATGTCGAATATCATGTCCATCAGCGTCTTGCTCGGCTTCCTGCGCAACCCCAAAGTCATTGCTATTCCTGGCCTCGTAGCTGCGGTGGCCAATAGAACCAGAAATCCCCAGGTCATTTCAACCATAGCCAGTGATCGGGCTCTCTATACGGGATTTGCCAACCGGGAAGTGCCTCTGGCTTGCCTTAACAGCCCGTGTAATGTCTCGCCCAAGACCTTGCGGAAATTCATTCATGTGAAATTTGTTTCCAAAATTGACCTGAAACGCATGGCCAATGATCGCACCGGAATCCGCAAAGAGATTGCCAAGGAAATTAAGGTCTATTTGGATGTGCTGGGTTAGGGTCTGGGGAGTTATCCGCTCCATTTGACTTGGCTGCAGCTACAGTCTACGTTTCTGAAAAGGGATATTCTTTCCCTCGATTTTTCTCCTTATGGAAATACGATGTTCGGATTACGGCCTGTCTCAGGCACAGCAGAAATTAAAGGATGATCATGGAAAAACGTCGCTTCGTCATTGCCCTCGGTGGCAACGCCATCCTCCCCGCAGGGTTGGAGGGAACTTTTGAGCAACAGATGAAAATCACCCGGGAGACTATGGACACCGTGACCTTGCTGGCCGGGCAGGGGCACGACATTGTCATGACCCATGGTAATGGTCCTGTGGTGGGAAATATTGTGCTGAGAGGTGACGCAGGTCAGGCCTTACACGGAATCCCTGCCATGCCCATGTACGTGTGCGGCGCAGACAGCCAGGGTGGGCTGGGTTTCATGCTGCAACAGGCCCTGCAAAATTCACTGAAAGCCGCTGGTTTGAAGATTCCGGTGGCCTCGGTGGTGACTCAAGTGCGGGTTGATCCTAATGACAAAGCCTTTGAAAACCCTACCAAGCCCATTGGGCCGTTCTACGAAGAGGAACAAGCCAGGGAAGTCATGGCTGAAACGGGCTGGACGGTGATCAAGGATGCCGGCCGGGGTTGGCGCCGGGTTGTGCCCAGTCCCAAGCCTATCGAAGTGATGGAATATGAAGCCATCAAAGCCATGGCTGATGCCGGGGTGCTGGTCATTGCCGTGGGTGGTGGCGGTGTTCCCGTCAAAATTAATGAAGAGGGCGAGCTGGAGGGTGTGGACGCGGTCATCGACAAAGACCGGGCCAGCGATTTGCTGGGACGCCTCATTGGCGCCGATGTGCTGGTGATCATCACCCAGGTGGACAAGGTCTTTGCCCGCTTTGGTGAACCGGATCAGGAAGCCCTGGACGTTTTGGATGCTGGCCGGGCTGCTGAGATGCTGGCCAATGGTGAGTTCCCCGCAGGGAGCATGGGGCCTAAAATCGAATCGGCCATTGCCTTTTTGGCTGGTGGTGGCAAGGAAGTCATCATCACCTCTCCTGAAGAGTTCCTCAATTCTGTAGAAGGTCATGGTGGCACTCGTGTGGTGCCGGCCAAAACAGAATAACTTTGCCCAGGGGGGCAATAACCATTGTCCCCCTTTCCATGTTGATTTAAATTCATATTTACCGGGGCGGACAATCTGCCCCGGATTTTTCAGGAATGATTCAGGAGGAAGCCCATGTCCAGGAGAGTTCTAGTCGTTGGATCCGGTGGCCGGGAACACGCCATCATCCGGCAGTTGGCCATATCGGAGCAAAAGCCAATACTTTTTTGCCTGCCAGGCAACCCCGGAACGGCCCAGTCGGCCACTAATGTGGACCTGGATATGATGGATTTTGACGCCGTGGTTTCTTTCTGTAAATCCGAAGCCATCGATTTGGTGATCATTGGCCCGGAAGATCCTCTGATCAAGGGGATGGGCGATAACCTCCACAAAGAAGGCATCAATGTCTTTGGTCCCGGAGCCATGGGAGCTCGCCTGGAAGGGGACAAAGAATTCAGCAAAGAGGTTCTGGCCTCGGCCGGTGTGCCCACGGCGCGCTATCAGGCATTCAGCAGCAGCCATGCCGCTCTCAAGCATCTCGACACAGTGACTTTGCCTGTTGTCATCAAAGCCTGCGGCGCCGCTCAGGGTAAAGGTGTGGCCGTGTGCAGCAATCGTGAAGAGGCTGAAGTTTTTATTCGCTCCTGTCTGGATGACCAACAGTTTGGTGGCGCAGGATTGCGCATTCTCATGGAAGAGTGTCTGTTTGGACCGGAACTATCGGTTTTGATTGTCACCGACGGTCAGGATTATTGTTTGCTGGCGCCCAGCCGAGATCACAAACGCATTGGCGAAGGCGATGTGGGGCCCAACACCGGTGGCATGGGAGCTTTTGCTCCGGTGAATTTGGATCCTGAAATGTATGGGGAAATTGATACTCGCATTGTATTGCCGGTGCTGGCGGAATTGCGCCGACGGGACATCCCTTACTGTGGGGTCCTTTATGTCGGGTTGATGTTAACCGAAAGTGGGCCTCAGGTTCTGGAATTCAACACCCGGTTTGGCGACCCGGAAACACAGGTTGTCTTGCCCTTGTTACGGGTGGATTTTCTGGAAATGTGCTACAGCACGGCCACAGGCCGTTTGAGTGATTTCCTCCAGGGTATCCATGAGGTGGACGAAGTCATGCCCAACAACTGGCCGGGTGCCGGAGCCAGCAGCTGGTTGCGCAAAGCCGTGGTGGTGGTGGGTGCTTCCGATGGTTACCCCGGCCAATATATCAAAGGTCGCCCTATCGAATTGCCCCAATGCAATGGTGATGATTGTTGGGTCATACACGCCGGCACCACCTTGGATGATGGCGGCAAACTGGTGACCGATGGCGGCCGGGTGCTGGGGGCTGTGGGTTCGGGCCTGACCTTATCACTGGCCAAAGAATCGGCCTACAAAATGCTGGATTCCACTCACTTTGAAGGATTGATTTACCGCCGTGATATCGGCATTTCGGGAGAGAAATAATGGCGACGAAAGAAACTCCCCGGGTGGTCATCCTCCTGGGCAGCAAAAGTGATTTGCCTGTGATCGAAGGAATGTATGGGCTGCTGGATCGCTTCGGACTGACTTATGGAGTGGAGGTGGCTTCGGCCCATCGCCAACCCGACAAGCTCAAGCGCATTGTCAAAGCCAGCGAAAAAGGCGGCACCGAAGTTTTTGTGGCCGCAGCTGGTATGGCAGCCCACCTTCCGGGCGTAGTGGCCTCTCTCACGGGCAAGCCTGTCATCGGGGTGCCTGTGGCGTCAGGGCCTTTGGCTGGGGTTGATGCCTTGCTTTCCATTGTGCAGATGCCACCGGGAGTTCCTGTGGCCACCGTGGCTGTGGGCAGTGCCGGAGCGCGCAATGCCGCCTGCCTGGCTGCTCGTATCTTGGCCTTAAAATATCCAGAGGTGGAAGCCGCTGTTGAGGCTTACCGCAAAGAACTGGCTCGGGGTGGTCGTTAGTTTTGAGCACCGCTTGGTTGAATTTCGAAGACGCCGCCGAGGCCTTGCGCCGTGGTGGCGTCTTGCTCTTGTCCACCGACACCCTGCCGGGATTTCACTGCCGGGCCGATGATCAGGTCGCCGTTTTACGAGTGGCTGGAATTAAGGGCCGCGATACAGGCAAGCCGTTGTTGGTGCTGGCCAGTTCCCTGGAGCAGGCCTTGTCCGTGTGCGCTCCATTGAATCCTTCACAGCAGGCCCATTGCCGGGCCTGCTGGCCTGGACCATTTTCCCTGATCCTTCCGGTGGGAACCCTGTTGGCAGACCGGGTCAGTTGTGGGCTGGGCACCGTGGCTATTCGGGTTCCAGCTGATGAATCCCTCAGAAACCTCATGGCCGCTGTGGGTATGCCACTGGTTTCCACCAGTGCTAATTTGCAGGATGAGGAACCCATGGTGCAAATTGAGGCAGCCTGTGATCACTTCATGGACCACCTGGACGGGGCCTGGGACAGTGGATCTTGTTCGCCATTGGCAGGTCTTGCCAGTGCCTTGGTGGATCTTTGTGGTGAACATCCTCAAATTCTGAGGAAGGGTCCTCTGGATTTCCCCAGTCTTTAAAATAAATCCCTTCCAGCTCAACCTTGACCCTAATCCTTGTTTCCCTTAATTTTGGACCGTATTTTGGAGTTTCTGAAAACGGGGAGACGATCCATGCCGCGGGTTCTTTTTCTTTGCACGGGAAACACCTGTCGCAGTCCCTTGGCTCAGGTCTTTGCCCAGGACCTGATACAGGCTCCGGGATGGTTCTTCGAATCGGCCGGATTACAGGTACAGGGGCGACAACCGGCCTCCGATGGGTCTTTTCAGGTGGCCGCAGAACATGGTTTAAGCTTGGAAAAATTCCACAGCCGGCCTCTCACACTGGATCTCCTGGCAAATACCCAGTGGGTGATCGGCATGACCCGATCCCACGCAGCCATTTTTCGCAGCCGATTCAGTGGCTATCATGAAGCCGCGGTGGGAGTGCTGGGAGCTGCGGGGGTGGATTTGAGTTTGCTACCGTCCTCTCCGCCGTGCGAAGAGGTTGATGATCCCTACGGGGAAAGTTTCGATTCATACCGGGCTGCCGGAAACCAGATTCGGCGACTGGTGCTGCAATGGGCAAACGAATTGACCGGGCCCAAAACCTGAAGGGATGATCTGCCATGGCAGAAAAACAAATCATCAGCATTGGTTCCGACCACCGAGGTGTGGACCACAAAGAGCTGATCAGCCAATATCTGCGAGACCAGGGTTATGAAGTGAAAGACTTTGGTTGTCATGGCCCTGAAAGCGCCGACTACACCGACGCTGCCCTGCCCGCAGCAGAAATGGTGGGCCAAGGCAAAGCCGTGGCCGGGATACTCATCTGTGGCTCGGGCATTGGCATGAGCATCGCCGCCAACAAAGTTTTGGGCGTGCGGGCCAGCCTGTGCTTCACCGAAGAGCAGGCCCAAACAACTAGGCAACACAACGACAGCAACATTCTTTGCCTCAGTGGCGATGGTGTTGATACAGATACAGCTTTAAAACTGACCGCCGCCTGGCTGGGCAGTGAATTCGAAGGTGGGCGTCATGCTCGCCGTGTGAACAAATTCATCGACTGGGAAAAAGACCACCAGAAATAGGAGTAGGGCCATGTACGACGAAGTACGGAAAACCGATGCAGAAATTGCGGCGATTCTGGATGCAGAACTGGGACGCCAACGGACCCAGCTGGAAATGATCGCCAGTGAAAATTTCACCAGCCGGGCCGTCATGGAAACCATGGGCTCGACTCTGACCAACAAATACGCAGAAGGGTATCCCAAAAAGCGGTATTACGGTGGCTGCGTCCATGTGGACGAGGCCGAGATGTTGGCCAAACGCCGGGCCATGGCCCTCTTTGGTGCCGAAAGAGCCAATGTGCAGCCTCACAGTGGCTCCACAGCTAACATGACTGCTTATTTGTCCTTCCTGAAGCCGGGCGACAAAATTCTGGGCCTGAGCCTCAGCCACGGTGGTCACCTGACCCACGGGCATCCAGTGAATTTCAGTGGGCTGCTCTTTGATGCGCTCCATTACGAAGTCAGCCCGGAAACTGAAACCATCGATTACGACAAGTTGCGGGATCAGGCCTTGGCCGAGCGCCCCAAAATGCTGGTGGGTGGAGCCAGTGCTTATCCTCGGTTCTGGGATTACGAAAAACTGCGCAGCATTGCGGACGAGATCGAAGCCATCCTGCTGTTTGACATGGCTCACATTGCTGGCTTGGTAGCCGGCGGAGTGCACCCCAGTCCGGTGCCTTTCTGTGATGTGGTTACCAGTACCACCCACAAGACCTTGCGAGGCCCACGAGGCGGACTCATTCTCAGTACTAAGGAACGCTTCAAGGCTATCAATAAGATGAATTTCCCTGGTGTCCAGGGTGGGCCACTGATGCATGTTGTGGCAGCCAAAGCTGTTTGTTTCCAAGAGTGTATGACCGATGAGTTCAAGCAATACGCGAAGAACATGGTGAGCAATGCCAAGGTGCTCGGCGATGCCCTTATGGAGCGTGGATTCCACCTCGTCAGTGGCGGCACCGACAACCACCTGCTACTGGTGAATGTCAGCAATAAGGGACTGACTGGTAAGTCCATGGAAGAGCTGCTGGAGCATGTGGGCATCACCTGTAACAAGAACACCGTGCCTTTCGACAAAGAGAGTCCCTTCGTCACCAGTGGTGTGCGTTTGGGAACGCCAGCTCTGACCACTCGTGGCATGGGTGCCGATGAGATGAAGAAGATTGCTGCCATCATTGACGGTGCGGTGCAGAATCATGAGAACCAGGATGCCCTGGATGGTTTACGCCTTGAGGCGGAAGAGCTTTGCAAGGCTTTCCCTCTTTACCCGGGCATGGAGTAGGAGGACCTGGCTTGAAGTGTCCCATTTGTGGCAATGAAGAAGACAAAGTCGTCGATTCCCGCGCCGTCCGTGATTCACGGGCGGTGCGGCGTCGCCGTGAATGCCTGGAATGTGGTGAACGTTTCACCACTTACGAGGCTGTGGAAACCAGGCCTGTGATCGTTGTCAAGCGCAGTGGGGAACGAGTTTCATATCACCGAAACAAGGTCATCGTCGGGGTCACCAAGGCCTGTGAAAAACGGCCCGTATCCCTGGAAGAAATTGAAATATTGTTGGACAAGGTGGAACACAAACTGGGTTCCAGTGGCCGGAGAGAAGTGCCCAGCGATACCATCGGCCAATACGTATTGGAACAATTGCGGGAAGTGGACGAAGTGGCTTATGTGCGCTTTGCTTCGGTGTACCGCGATTTCCAGAGTGTGGATGAGTTCTTTGCCCTATTGAAAGACCTGCAGGGTCGGAGAGATGATATCCGGTGACCGACTCCCGCGATGACGAACCCCAGCAGGATCACACGGGCCCCCGGGATCAGATGGGCTTTGATGAATTGGAGCCTGCGGAGGACCACCCCTTGGTGGCCGGGCAGGAATCTGAAGAGGAGGAAGTGCCTGCCGAACAAGGGCAGGGTTTTCTGGATCACCTGGAAGATCTGCGCAGCACTTTAATCCAAGCCTCACTGGCTGGTTTTGCCGCCACGATTATCTGTTGGTTTGTCTCCTCAAGGTTGCTGGATATCCTGGTGCGCCCCATCAAAGATCAGGGCGTATATTTCACCGCTCCCAACGAAGCATTTATGGTGCGCTTCAAGCTGTCGGCAGTCATGGGCTTGTTTATTGTGGCGCCATTCATCTTTTACCGCCTTTATATGTTCATCATTCCGGGTCTGTACCAAAAAGAAAAGCGGGTGGTGACACCCCTGCTCATATCCACCACTGTTCTCTTTTACACTGGGGTGAGCTTTGGCTTTCTGGTGGTTATTCCCCAGGTGATTGCTTTCCTGATGAGTTTTGGCACAGCCTACCTGTCGCCCCTGATAGGCATTGGTGCGTATTTTGAATTGGTCAGCCGGCTGGTGCTGGCCTTTGGGCTGGTTTTTCAACTGCCATTAGTGATACTCTTTCTGAGTGTCATTGGTCTGGTGAAGCCCAAGACCCTTCTCAAGACCTGGCGTTATGCCATCGTGATTATATTCGCCGCCTCGGCTTTACTCACGCCGCCGGATGTGATCAGCCAGGTGATGATGGCTGGGCCGGTGCTGGTTTTGTATTGGGGGTCGGTCCTTGTGGCTCTGGTTGTAACGCGCAAACAGCGGAAAGACCATTGACATAGTTAAGAAATAGCGAATATTTGGGAGTGTTGGCATTTCCTCCCAAAGTGCTTTCACCAAAAAAGACTGTGCGTCTTAAAGACTTTTTACCGAGAGATGATTTCATGTCCCTGATTGATCGCGAACGGATCAAGTTGATCACCCTGCAGCAGAAAATTGGACCGTCTTTGAAAAAGGTGGATACGGAGTACCGCCGGATCACTGATGGGGACAGCCCCATGACCCAGGCTATCTGTGCTCACATTCTCAAGGGGAAGAGTAAAAAATTCAGGCCCACTCTGTTGCTGCTTTCAGCTCAGAATGAGCAGGGAATTGTTGATGAAGCCATCAGCGCCGCTGCCTGTGTTGAATTGGTGCACTCTGCCACCTTGGTCCATGATGATTTCATCGATGAGGCCCTGACCCGCCGGGGGCTTCCTGCTGTGAATGTTAAATTTGGCCCCAGCGCGGCTCTGATCATGGGAGATTATCTCTACAGTAAGGCTCTTCATACTTTATGTGTTGCCGGTTTGCAGGAGTCGGTGGAAATGTTGGCCCGCACCACAGTCCTCATGAGTGAGGCCGAGATGCTCCAGCTGGAACACCGTTTTGACATGGACATTACCGAAGAGCGTTACCTGCAGATTATTTATCAGAAGACCGGTTCCCTTATTGAAAACAGTTGCCGCATCGGGGCCAGTTTGAACCCGGATCTGGTGGCTGTTCAGGAAGTGTTTGGGGAATTTGGTGCCAAGACCGGTATGGTGTTCCAGATCACTGACGACATCTTCGACTATTTGGGGGATGAACGACGGTTGGGAAAACCCACAGGACAGGATTGGGAAGAGGGGCGCATCACCTTGCCTCTGATTGCAGCCTGGCGCAATGCCGACGCTGCGTCCCAAAAACGGATTGGTATTTTAGCTGCTGAGAAGAACACCCAACTGCGTGCCGAATCCTGGTCTGAAGTCAAAACTTTTGTGACCGAATATGGTGGCGTGGATTATTCCTTCGACAAAGCCAGGCAATTTGGTGAAGATGCCAAAAATGCTTTGGGTCCTGTGGCCAATGGGGCCCAGAAGGATTTGCTGGCGGTGGCTGTCGAGTATGTCATCAACCGCCTGAACTGATTTAGAGAACAGAGGAATCATGAGTGACGAGACCTTAGAAAACACAGAAACTCCAGAAACTCCGGAATCCACGGAACCTCAGTACGTGATTCCCGATGAATCCTCAGCCTGGTCCCTGGCTGAACGCATTGCCTGGCATATCTTGGAAAAAAAGGGTGAAGATGTCCTGGTGCTGGATCTGCGAGGTCGCAGTGATGTGTGCGATTTCTTTGTGGTGGCTTCCGGTAAGACCAACACCCAGGTGCAGGCCATTGCCCGCCACGTGAACAACGAACTGGCCGCTGTGGGGCAAAAACCCAAAGGTATCGAAGGGCAGGATCAAGGCCGCTGGTCTCTGTTGGATTATTTTGATGTGGTGGTTCATGTCTTCGTGGAAGAAGCCAGAGAATATTTCCAGATCGAACGGTTGTGGTCCGATGGCATGCGCCTCGATGTCACTCCCGAATGGTACCAGGATGAGGCCGTGAAGGCGCGCCACCCGGAAGTGAACTTCTTCCAGGGCGGCGATCCGGCCGTTCAAGGCTAAGGATTCCAAGCATATGGTTGAAGATCTCCTGAAATCAGCTCTGCTGGATACCATAGAGAAGTACGGCATCTTTGAAGAAGATGTCACTGTGGAATTGGAGAAGCCCCGGGACCGTACTCATGGTGATCTGAGCACCAACCTGGCCCTTATGCTGGGAGGGCGGCTGCAGAGGAAGCCCCGGGAATTGGCTGGGGAGATTGCCGCGGCCATCGACCTGCCCCGGGAAATCATCGAATCGGTCGAAATTGCGGGCCGGGGTTTTATTAATTTTCGCATCGCCAAAGAGTACCGCATCGAGTTGCTTTTGGATGTATGGGATCCCTCCCTTGCTCTGCAGGATATCAAAACCGGCCATGATAAGCGCATCAATGTAGAGTTTATCAGCTCCAATCCCACAGGTCCTTTGAATGTTGTCTCTGCCCGGGCGGGTGCTTTTGGCATGTGCCTGGTTAAGCTATTGGAAGCCGTGGGGCATCAGGCGCATGCAGAGTATTATGTGAATGACGCCGGCCGTCAGGTGACGCTGCTGGGGCGCAGTTTGCGCTGTTTGTATTTCCGGCTGGCGGGTGAGGATTGTGACTTTCCCGAAGACGGGTACCAGGGGCGGTATCTGGAAATCATGGCGGCCGAACTTATGGAACAGGATACCGCCACCATCCAGAGCGCGGCCAAGGCTTTTGATGATGAGAGCTTCCAACGCGTCACTCCTCCTGATGGGAACGCCGAAGACTGGCGCAAGTTGCCCGAAGATGAGTCGGTGCGCTGCTTTAGTAAATATGCTCTGATGAAAATTCTGAGTTGGCAGCGGGAAACCTGCCGTCGTTTTGGTCTGCGCTTTCAAACCTGGTATTTCGAAAGCGAATTGCACGAAACCAAACGGATTGAAAGAGCCCTCGAACGTTTGAAAAAGCGGGATACCATCTATGAAGAAGAAGGGGCCGTCTGGTTCCGGTCTTCAGATTTTGGTGATGCAAAGGATCGGGTTGTGGTACGTGCCGATGGCCGGCCCACCTATTTCCTGGCTGACATCGCTTACCATTTTCACAAATACCAACGGGGTTTTGAACGGGCCATCGATTATTGGGGGCCCGATCACCACGGATACATTGCTCGCATGCAGGGTGCCATGGAGGCTCTGGAAATCAGCGGCGAATGGCTTGAAGTGCAGCTACTCCAGCAGGTCAACTTTATTGAAGATGGACGCCCCATCGATATGTCAAAACGCCAGGGGCCATTTGTGACCATGGACGCTTTGATGGAAGAGGTGGGCGCTGATGTGGCCAAATTTATCTTCCTGACGCGCAAGCCCAACAGCCAACTGGATTTTGATCTGGATCTGGCTAAGGAGCAGTCTCTTGATAACCCGGTGTATTTTGTAAAAAATGCCCACGCCCGTCTTTGTTCTCTCTTAACTGAGGCTGAAGAGGCAGGGGTGAAGCTCAAAGAGCCATCGGAAAAGTATCTGCAGTATCTGGAAGATGAATCAGAATGGCACTTGGTGGGTGAGTTGATTAGGTTGCCCCAAGTGATTGCCTCGGCTGCCAAAACGAGAGAGCCCCACCGTTTGACGGCCTATGTCTCCGAAGTGGCAGAGCTATTCTACAAATTCGAAAATCAGTGCAAAATTCTTAAAATTAGAGAAGATCAACCGGAGTTGGCGCAATGCAGGCTGCAGCTCAGCCTCATGACTCGTCACGTGCTGCGGGTGATTTTGGATCTCATCGGGGTTGACGCCCCGGAAGTCATGGAAGAGAAAGGTTAATCATGTCCATTCTGGTTGTAGGATCGGTTGCTTACGATACGGTGGAGACGGCCCGTGAAAAACGGGAACGGCAACTCGGGGGCAGCGCTAGCTTTTTTTCCATAGCCACCCTTGGTCGTGGTGATGTGCGGTGTGTGGGGGTTGTGGGAGACGATTTTCTCCAATCTGACCTGGATCTGCTGGCCAATCATGGTGCCGACATCAGTGGTATCCAACGGATGCCCGGCAAGAGTTTCCATTGGTCCGGACGTTACCATGAAGATATGATTGAGCGCGATACCCTGGCCACGGAATTGGGCGTTTTTGCTGATTTCCAGCCAGAAATTCCCGAAGATTGGAAGAAGTCTGATTATCTCTTTCTGGCCAACATTCATCCTGCTCTGCAGCTGCATGTGCTGGAAACCATGACAGCCCCCAAACTGGTGGCTCTCGATACCATGAATTTATGGATCGAAAACACCCCGGAGGATCTGGCTGCTGTTTTGGCCAAGGTGGATGTTTTGCTGGTCAACGACAGTGAAGCTCGCCTGCTGACGGGCAAACGCAGCCTGGCTCATGCGGCGGAAGCCATCCGGGCCATGGGGCCTCAATTGGTCATTGTTAAAAAAGGAGAGCATGGGGCCTTGTTTTTTGGCCGTGAAAGTGTGCTCTCGGTGCCGGCCATCATCCTGGATGATGTGATTGATCCTACGGGAGCAGGCGATTGCTTTGCCGGGGGATTCATGCGCTCATTGGCCGAATCTGCCGCCACCCGCGATTCCAATGACGGCATTTTCAGAAAAGCCATGCTCGATGGCACGGTGACAGCCAGTTTCTGTCCCGAGGGGTTCAATGTGGAAGGTCTTTTGAAAATTACGGACCAATCCTACAACGAGCGTTTGGCCACTTTGAAGGGGATGATGGTCCCCTGATCTCCTGCAGCAGGGCATAGCTCCAGGTCCCTCTCCTTCGGGAGAGGGACCTCTCTTTTCTAAAACACCGAAAAACAGACATTTGCAAAGAACAGGTTGTACGGTTTATTGGACTGTGATAACATTCTTTTCTTATTGTGAATAAGATTCGCCATCTGATTTCAGAATCATTTGTAAGGAGCACATCTTGGAGTGGGACCCCAACCAGCGGGACGCTTGGGTTATTGACGCCCAACGCTGGATCGGACAGATCAAAGGCGTTCTGCAGTGCAAAATAGACTTGGATTCTGAGGGGGAAATCTCAGGAGTTCATGTTGTAGCCGGTATGGACCGGGAACCTCGTCATATCGTTCGCGATGTGGAGAGCCTGCTTAAAGCCCGCCTTGAAATTGATGTCTTCTACAAAAAGATTGGTGTGGTTCAAGTGCTGGACAATGGCCCCAGTGGTGAGACGGCTATTCCTGAACCTGCACCGCAAGCAACTGAAGATGTTATCCCACCTGCTGAAGAAATGCCTAAACCACCTATCAAGGCCCCGCAAGCTCCTGGTTCCTCTGTCACTTTCCATGCCGCAGATGACCTGGGTCATCTGGACGATAACTTGGATGAAGGTCTCTCTGGTGCGGGGGAATCTCAGACAACAAGCGAAGAGCCTTCTGTCGAAAAGACCAGTGAGCCGGCTCCCATTCCGGCGGTTCTATTGGCTGAAGAGTCGCCCCTGCGCATAGTCTGCAGCGGTGTGGGTGTGATGGCTTCTGATATGCTCGTCCGTGCCGAAGTTCAGCTTAGCACTGGTGAATTGGAAGTGCGTGGAACCCAGGAGGGTGCCAATCATGGGGGCAGCGCTATTCAACTGGTGGCCAAGGCTACCCTGGATGCTCTGGCTCGTCTGGTCACCGAGCCCATACTCCTTCACCTCAATGAGATCCGCATTGACAATCTGGGTGACCATCCGGTGGTGCTGTGCGCCGTGGAGCTGGTAGAGGGGCGTAAAAGCGAAATCCTTTTTGGGTCCTGCAGCAATCTGCATAATGAACAACAAGCGGTGGTTTTTTCCATTCTGGATGCTTTGAACCGGCGCCTGACCATGTATTCTCTGAAGTCATTGGAAGCTGAAGGTTAATCTTTCCCAAAAATTTTGAGAGAATCCTGCTGATGGCCTTGTACAGACGGCCCACTGCTCGTATCATCCAGCCAAAGAAATCCATTTCATCGTCCTCATGTCCTGGAGAGCCCCATGAAATATGCTGACAGTGGTGTGAACATTGATGCCGCCACCCGTGCGTTATCCCGTAGCAAGGAATCTATCCGCAGCACCTGGGATGGCCGGGTCAAAAATGAAATGGGCGCCTTTGGAGGGCTCTTTCAGGCCGCCGAGGGAGAGCCGTTGATGGTGGCCAGTGTCGATGGTGTGGGGACCAAGGTGATGATCGCCCGCATGGCAGGCCAATACAACACAGTGGGCCAGGATCTGGTGAATCACTGTGTGGATGATATCCTGGTCCAGGGCGCTGAGCCTTTGTTCTTTTTGGACTATTTTGCCACCAGCAAATTGGATGAAGCGGTGCTGCCGGAGATCATTGATGGTTTTGCCAAGGGATGCCGCGAGAATGGATGCGCTCTGTTGGGTGGCGAAACAGCAGAAATGCCTGGCGTGTATAGCGCGGGGGAGTTTGACCTTGCTGGCACCATCGTGGGGCGCGTGCTTCCGGAGAATGTCATCGATGGCTCGCGCATTGCCGTGGGTGATAAAGTATGGGGCTTGCCCAGCACTGGCTTGCATACCAATGGGTACAGCTTAGCCCGGGCCGTCTTATTTGATAAAGCTGGGTACACGGTTGAAGATACTCCTGATGAATTGAACGGTGTATCGGTGGGCGAGGCCCTGCTGGCTGTGCATAAAAGTTATCTCAATGACATGAGGTCGGTGTGGAAGACATTTGGCAGGGATGCTGTGCACGGCCTTTGCCACATCACCGGTGGGGGATTTTATGATAACATTCCCCGGGTGGTTCCCGATGGTTTGTGCGTGAATGTGGACCCAGCGGCCTTTGAAACCCTCGACATCTTCAAATTGATCCAGGCTAAGGGAGACATTTCCGATGCAGAAATGCACCGGGTCTTCAATATGGGCATAGGCCTGGTGATCATTGCTGATCCAGCCATAGATCTGACTTCGGTTTCTGGAGCCGGGGCTGTTTTATTGGGAGATGTTTCCGCTGGGGGTGAAGCTGTTCATTTGCCTTTCTAAGGTATTGCCGAGGTCCCGGTTTGGTTTTATCCATTAACCGGGACCTTTTTTAAGTGAACGCGCTGTATCATTAAGCGCATGGCCGAAACAACAAATAATTCCAAAGCCACATAAGAATTTTTTATCTTTCCAATGCCTGCAAAATTTTAAAACTAACTTTCATTTTCTCAAAGCTTTACCCACAGAGTTTGAAATAGCTGCCATTCCCCCGATGAACAGGAGTGGCTGGCTCAATCCATGCAAGCACTCCATCGTTCCAACTGCTATCAAAAGGTGGGATGGAGCCCTCCTGATATAAGGCAGCAAAAATGTTGCCTATCACCAAAATAGATGAATCACACCAAGGGGGCCTTATGGATACCATGAGTTTTTGGGATGAAGAGATGCGTAGTTTTCCACACGGATCAGATGGAGTGGCGTTGTGGGTTGTTCGCCGAGAAGGGCAGGAACAAACAGCTCCTTTGAATGTCCTCTATGCCTGGGCCACGGGCAAAGCCCGATTGTCGGGCATGGCCTCCAGACCTCCTCTCGGTAAATTCTTTCAGGCCATGAGCAACAGCCGGGAAGCGCTGGACTCCTGGGAAATGGGTACGGCTCTTTGGGTGGAACCTCTGGTCAATGGATCTAAAGTCAGAGGATGTTTGGGTATTTGGTTTCAGGCCACTGGGCCATGGCGGGAAGCTGTGTTTCTTTGGGCCCAAAGGCTAGCCGCCCGGCTTGTGGCTGTGTTGGATCAGTTGGGGAGTGTTCCTACCATGTCGCCAGGGGGAGGCGTTCCCTGGCAGCCTACGTTATTCCCCCTTCCCGAAGCCCAGATCAATCCCAGCAAGGGTGCGCGTGGTGGCGCGGCAAAATTGGGATCCATTCGCAGCCGGGATATTTCCTTTCCCAGGCCGGTGACCATTCCCGGTATTGTGGGGTGTGTCGGTGTGAGCGAAGAGATGAAACAAATAGGGGAACGTCTGGGCAGCATTGCCGCCAGTGGGGTGAGTGTTCTATTGTCTGGAGAGAGTGGCACGGGCAAGGAGATTGTAGCCCAGGCATTGCATTTGCGCAGCGACCGGGAACATGGCCCTTTTGTAGGGCAGAATTGCGCGGCCTTGCCGGAGTCTTTGTTCGAAAGCGAATTATTTGGACACAAATCCGGATCATTCACCGGGGCCCAGGGCGACAAACAAGGACTATTGGCTTCCGCCAACGGAGGCACCTTTTTCCTGGATGAAATAGGGGATATGCCTCTCTCTTTACAAATCAAATTATTAAGGGTGATGCAGGAGAGGAAGGTGCGCCGCATTGGTGATTTGAAGGGGGTCGATGTGGATATTCGTTTTGTTTCGGCGACCCATAAAGACCTGCCTGAAGAAATTGAGGCCGGCCGCTTTCGCCTGGATTTATTTTACCGCTTGAAAGTCGTCAATCTGGTGATCCCCCCTTTGCGCCACCGCCCCGAAGATATCTTGCCCCTGCTTTCCTATTTTGTGCAAAAAGGAGGGCGGGAGGTGACCCAAATGTCCATATCCGAAGAAGCCCTGCATTTATTACAAACCTGGCGCTGGCCCGGCAATGTGAGAGAGCTGGAAAACGAAGCCATGCGCTTCCTGGCCTTGTACCCAGATATTGATAACATCAAACCCCATCATCTTTCCATGGATGTGCAGGAGGGAGATGGCGGGTTGGTTCACCCTTCAGATTTGGGCACTCTGCGCAAACTGGATCAGGCCAACCGAATCCTGGAACAGTACCTGATTCGCAAAGCCATCGCCGCAGCCAATGGCAGGAAAGCCATGGCCGCCAGACAGCTGGGGCTTTCCAGACAGGGACTGTACAAAAAAATCGCCCGCTACGGCATGGATGATTTGATCGAAAGCAGAGAGCCCGCAGGCTGAACCGGAACTGGACACGGAATGAACTGTCCGGTAACTTGCAACCCATGAAACATTCAACTGAAGATCAATTTTCTCAGAGCCCCTGGTGGGTTCCCCAAAGGCCATTCAATCTGGCCTTACTGGCTGGATTGCTGGTGACCCTGGGGTTGCCTCCCTATGCGTATACCGGAGTGCTGGTACCCTTGGGCCTGGCACTCCTCTTTGTAGCTCTGAAAGAGGCTCGCAGGCCTGCCTTGGTGATGTGGATCTTTGCTCTTGTGCACCAGGCCAGCCTTTTGCATTGGCTGTATCTGTTGCTCCCGGCCAAGACTATTCCGACCCGTGCTTTGGTCCCTATCCAGGCGAGCCTGGCCATTTTATATGTGTCCGTATTTTTCCTTATTCTGGGATGGCTGTTTTCCCAGTTGCGAAAACGGGTAGGTTTCCCCAGTGCCTTGTTGGTTCTGCCCGCCCTGTGGACGGGGATGGATGCATTGCGCGCCCAGGGTGAGATGGCCTTTCCCTGGTGTTTGACTGGTTCTGCCGTAGTGGATGGGCCCTTTATGGGCTGGCTGCGTGCCAGTGGTGAAATTGGAGTAAGCGCCCTGATGGTTTTCGCGGGGGTGGCCCTGGCATCTCTTTGGTTCTGGAAAAGTGAAGGTACTCGCTTCAAGGGCCAGGCTTTGGTGGCCACCGGAGGAACCATTCTTTGGCTGCTGTTTGTGGTGATTAGCTCCCAACTAAACCCAGTCCTGGATGCCCCTTTTGCTGATTCTTTGCGCGCCAATCCCCTGAAGGTTGCTGCTATCCAGGCTAATGTTTCTCTGGAAGACAAGTGGTTGGATAGCAAAATAGATTCCACCAGGAACCCTTACCATCAGCTCACCCTGGAGGCCCAGGCCGAAGGGGCTCAATTCATAGTCTGGGCCGAAACAGCTGTGCCTGCCTATATCCGGTTTGAGAAAGACCACCTCAACTGGGTGCGCAGTGTGGTTCGCGAGGCCGGTGTTCCGCTGTTCACCGGATTTCCTGATGCTGAACGCCAGCCAGACGGAACCCTGCACAAGTTCAATTCTTCAGGCCTTTTGTCGGCCGATGGAACCATTTTGGACCGGTATGCCAAACATCATCTGTTGCCCATCGGCGAAGCGATGCCCTTCACCTCATATTTTCCGGCATTGGCCAAAATTGATGTGGGGCAGGCCGAATGGACTCCCGGTTTACCACCGCAACCCTTAGTCTTGCCCACCAATTCCGGAGATTTTCCTTTGTCAGGGTTGATTTGCTTCGAATCCATTTTGGCCAGCCAGGCCCGTGATTCGGTGCGCCGGGGCAGCCGCCTCCTGGTGGTAATGACTAATGATGGCTGGTTTGGGGAAACTGCTGGGCCTCGCCAGCACACTAAAATGGCGGTGGTGCGGGCTGCGGAATGTGGCGTACCCATGGTCCGTTGCGCCAACAATGGCATCAGTTTGATTTGTGATGAACGGGGTAGGGTTCTGGATGAACTGGACCTGGGGAAACGGGGCTATGTCATGGCCGAAATTCTACCTGGAAGCGGAAGCACAGCCTATGTCAAATGGGGCGCCTGGCCCTTATTTGGATTCCTGGTCGCTTGGGTGGTGGCAGTTCTGATCCTGCGACGCAAGGAGTCCTAGATGTCTCTGAAGGACAACGCTCATGTTTTTCCGTACTGCCCCTTTTGTCGGGCTGGTATGGGGGTTCGTCTGGAAGGAGGAACCGAACGGCCGGCTTGTCCGGAGTGCGGTTTTGTCCAGTATTTGAACCCGGCTCCCGGGGCTGCGGTCATCATCAGGCGGGGCAAAAAAGTCTGCCTGGTGCAGCGAAAATTTGAGCCCAAAAAAGGCATGTGGACTTTGCCCACCGGATTTATGGAGTGGAATGAGGATGCCCCTTTGGCTGCTGCTCGAGAGGCCCTGGAAGAAACAGGACTGGTAGTAAAGATCACCCGCTTGCACAGCGTGGAGAGCGGTCTGCTCCCGCCGGATATTCCCGTCTTGGTCGTTTTTTTCCAGGGTAAAGAAACCGGAGGTCAGATGGTAGCTGGTGATGATGCCGCTGCTGTCGGTTTTTTTGATCTGGATGATTTGCCGGGGCCCATTGCTTTTGCCAGCCACCTGAAAACGCTGAATTCTCTGGGGAAGGAAATCCTGTGAGTGATCGCCCCATTCGCTGCGCCGTATTCCTGAGTGGCAGTGGCCGCACCTTGGATAATTTTCTGACCCGCATTGGGGCTGGAAAGTTGTCCCTTGAAATTGTGGCGGTGGTCTCCAGCCGAAGCCAGGTGCGGGGAGTCCAGGTTGCCCGGGATCAGGGCCTGCCTTGCGGGGTCTTTCCCCGGCGAAAATATGAGAGTGTGGCTGCCCACAATGAAGCCATCAACCTATGGCTGGTCCCTCACCAGGTGGAGATGATCATTTTGGCGGGTTATCTCTGTTTTTACATGGCACCGCCTGCTTTTCAAGGACCTGTTGTCAATATACACCCGGCTCTGTTGCCCAAATTTGGGGGCCAGGGGTTTTATGGTGAAAGAGTCCATCAAGCGGTTTTGGACGCGGGGGATAGCCAGAGCGGTTGCACTGTGCACCTGGTGGATGGCACTTACGATACGGGGCGCATCCTGTCCCAGCAATCAGTCCCCGTTTTGGCCAATGATGATGCCCATAGCCTGGGTGATAGGGTGTTCGCAGCGGAATGTGAGCTTTATCCGAGGGTATTGGAGCAACTGGCCTGTGATTTACGCCAGGGGAAATAAAAAGGGCCACTCGCTACCGACCTGATGAAGCGGGGGGAACAATCCACCAGGCAACGGGTCACTGCGACGGCCCTTTTCTCGGGGGACAATCGGAAG
>JADGDU010000016.1 GCA_016744705.1 Candidatus Krumholzibacteriia bacterium | reverse complement strand
TTTCTGCACAGAGCAAAAGAGATAAACATGTCAATATTGTGAAAATTGCGAGGGGTGGGTTGAAAAAGTTAAATGAAATTTTTTGGGTTGCTAACATCTGTCCACCAAACCTCTTGATTGGAATCAGTGAAGTTTAAGATTCAGATAAAACTAAAATGGGGGTAGTCCTTGAAGCCGTAGGGGACAGGAAGCAACCAACCACAATAAGTGCCGCTAGATTAGCAGACGCGCATCAGGTCGCCAACTGGATATTTGAATGGAAACTTGAGTTGAAATCACTGATATCCCCGTTACGACGTTTTCTTTGTCGCCCACCTCTCCCAGTAGGGCAAAACTCATCGACACGGGGATATCATCATCTTCACTCGGATTTCAACCAGATCGCTTCAACAAAACCGTATTTCCTGGCGCCATGTTCCATCACTCTGGGAATGATGAAATCAACATGGGGCTCAAAACCAATCTGATTGGCCGCCAAAGGTTGGATTTTGTTTCCTGACACCGAGAACTTGAACAGGCGGACAAGTTGATTGTCGGAGCGGCGGACAATTTCTAGAGAATAGTCGCCGTCGGTGCCGGTCCAGTCATTGATAAGATAAGGCAGGGCATTAACCATTTCACGTTTGGTGTGGGGGTGGTAAAAGCTGATCCGGGTATCCTGGTAATGGCCATCATGGTAGAAGCCCTGAGATTCTTTGGAGTGAGCAACAATTTTTCCATCACGCTTGAGGTTTGCCTGAAACATCTCTTTGCTCTGGCCTTCAGGCAGATCGCGCCCTCCGAGCCAAAAGTTAAGCTCCGGAAATTGTTCGTCCTTCAGGGTGTTCATGGTCAGGTACGAGTAAACCTGCCACATCCCATAAAAGCGAAACTTTTCCACCGGATTGTAGGGGTCATCACCAGCTGAAGTTTGTTCCAGAATCACGGGAAGCCGGCTGATGGGTTGGCCATCAAGCAGAAACACAATGTTGTATGTGCCGGGATCGGTGATTTGGAAATCTGCAGGACCAACTTCTGAAAGCCGGGCAAAAATTCCTTCTCGCCACCGAGGGTCTGGATAAAACTTGAAGCTCTTAAGCACCGTATTGTCAGAGTTTGTGATGGCGATTGCGGCATTGATGGGGCCTTCGGGCGCAAAGGCCAAATCAATGTCACTGAACCTGATGAGCCCGGAATCGTCATGAAAATAAATATTGAGCATGGACTGGTAAGTGATGGCCGGGGCTGGGCCTGCAAGTACCGGGGCAGTAAGGCATAGAAAGAGGACCAGGGTTATTCTGGAGATGATGCGCATGTTGGTCTCCTTGGAGCGGTGAATCAATGAATTAAATTATGAATAGCGGAACTCCCACTAGATGGGTGTAATATAGGCCAAAATCAGGTTGTAGCCAGCACACCCAATCTTAAAAGAGGTGCTTGAGTGAAATGGGCTGTTTCGCCTCAAACTCGTATGTGTTTAATTACCAGAGCGGATGAAAAACAGAAGCCACCACAAATCACTGGTTGCACCGAAGTGCACCACGAGAAGGAGCCCGGAATGTCTGAAGGTCACGTGAATGATGGTCGAAACGGGAGTCCTGCCCCGTTTTCACGAGTGGTGGTTGTATGTGGCTCCAGCGGCGACTCTTCCCCTGTCTACTCAGTGGTGATTAACAGTGACGGCCAGGTTCTGTACAAAGGAAGGGCCTTCGTGATCCAGGAGGGTCGCCATGAGTGGCAGTTGTCTGAGGACCAGATCCAGGCCATCGCCCACGTCATTCAAGATTCTGGCGTATTGGATCTGGGAAAGAGCGAGACGAATTCAACCCAAGAGAACTCACGGTTGGTGGCCGCTATCAGGCTCCCTGGCGTTAAGCCGATTGTGGTTGACAATGTGGAGGACGCCAAAGCCCTGGAAAGTTTTGTGGCTCGGATTGGTAAGGTGGTTGGTTTGTACGCCTATGTTCATGAACTGTGATCCGTCTTCGGATAATTTAGATTGTGGATTTGTATTTATGATATACTCGCTCATGGCAACAAGTTTGGGGTGAGGTAGTGGCTCACTAGCACACAATCACAATCTTTGAGTTGGAGGAATATCATGACGCGCCAATCTCTTGTTGTTACTCTTTTACTCGTTGTTATGGGTTCGTTAGCCATGGGAACTCCCAGCCTGGACATCACCCCCAACGGCATAAAAACCAACAACCATTTGGGCATGAACCCCGGTACTCCTGATGGTCGGGAAGGGGGAGAAGATATAGCCACCGCCGTAATCATCGCTTCCCTTCCGTTTGATGACACGGGTAATACTTCAGACAATGTTAATGATTACGATGCTGTTTGTCCTTACAGCGGCAGCACTGCCCCAGATGTTGTTTATTCTTATACGCCAACCACTGACGAATACATCCAGGTTGACCTCTGTGGTTCCGGGTACGATACCAAAACCTATATTTTTGACAGTGCCCTGAACCTCGTCGACTGCAACGATGATGCTTACGAAGATGATATTTGTGGTGAATACGTCTCCCTGATTGAAATCGCGGCCTTGAATGCTGGTGAAACGTACTACATCGTCATTGATGGTTACGGTCAAGACGCGGGGGATTACGTGCTAAACGTGACCACCACATTCCCCATTTCACCCTGCATCCTGGATGTTGAAGATGACGAGGGTGAACCGGAACTTGTTGATGGTTACATTGATTCATTTAACAACGGCTGCCGCAGTGGTGGATTTGGCCAAAATTTCTCCCACCTTGTTGGCGATGGTAACGGGGAATTGGTCTACGGAGGCCAATCTGGCTGGTACATTCTTGCCGATGGTGTCATGTCTCGCGAGGCTGATTGGTTCACAATCATTGTTGGCGACAACGGGCTGGTCGAGTGGACATTGGACGCCGAACAAGAGACTTATGGTTTCTTGGTAGGTCCTAACGATTGCAGCAATGTGGGTGTTATCGACAGTATCCTTGTGGGGCCTTGTGCTCCCCTGACACTGACCATTGAAGGCATGCCTGGTGAGGTCATTTGGCTTTGGGTTGGCCCAAGTGCCTTTGAGCCTCCAGTTGGGTTTTTTGGCAATGAATACATGTACCAGAGTCAATTCACTGGCCTGATGGAAGGCACTGTGGCTACTGATCGCATTTCTTTTGAGGGGCTCAAAAGTTTATACCGTTGAAGGGTGGGGAATCGATGAAAACCAGTCTTTTGGTTCTTATTGGGCTTTTGCTGTACAGCTGGAGTCCAACATACGCCGTGGAACCTGTGTTACACGAGATTAAGTTGCCCGATCCACAAACCCGTGCGGGGGAACCCAAAGGCACGGCACCCTCGGGATTGGAGATCGTTAATCCCGCTGAATTCTGTCCTGCTGACGGTGTTCTGTTAGCCTGGTCCGGTTGGGGCCAAACCCTAATTGCGGATATTGCTGAAGCTGTTGCTAAGGAAGACAAGGTTTATCTGGTTGTCGCCAACTCGACGAGCCAAACCCAGGCCTACAATTACCTGTCCGGTTCCGGCGTGGACATGAGCAACGTGGAGTTTATCACCTATAGCAATGTCAACGGATCCAGCATGTGGATTCGGGATTTCGGACCGTTTTGTATTCAGGAAGACGGCCGCAGCGCCATCGTGGACTACGTTCACGGCGGTGGCTACGCCAACGATAATATGCCCAATGCCCTGGCCTTGGAATGGGATAATCCCATTTACGATTCCGACCTGATGCATCACGGGGGCAATCATCTGGTCGACGGTAACGGGATGGGTTTTGTGTCCACGAATATCTACAATCACAATTCAGGATATAGCCAATCCGAGGTGCGGGCGGATCTGTCAGCGTATTTGGGTGTGGATTCCCTGCTTGTGGTTGAGCCCATGGCCGGCGATGGCACCGGACACATCGACATGTTCTGTAAGCTGCTCAATGATACTTTGTTTGTCGTAGGCGAGTATGAAACTCCGGGGGATGCCTATGGCGAAGACTATTTTCTATTGAATAATCTCGCCGACTATCTCGACTCACTGCACAACCTGGATGGCCGCGAGTTTGAAGTGGCTCGCCTCCCCATGCCGCCGTATGCCTATTCCGGACCAGCTGGCAGCATCAACTACACGTATACGAACTCCTTGATCATCAACCAGAAAGTTCTGGTGCCGGTTTATGGGTTCGACAGTGATGCGGAAGCCTTGCAGATATATGCCGATCTGATGCCGGGGTACGATATTGTTGGGATCGATTCAGCCTATATCATCAGCTACTGGGGGGCCGTCCATTGCGTGACCAATCTGCGGCATCGCGATAATCCGTTGATGGTTTTTCATGAGCCCTTAACTGAGCTGTCAGCTCCAGGTGAACCGGTACTGAAATTCCGTATTATTCCCAAAGTTGAAAACACGCAGGCTTCGGTCTGGTACAAGCCAGTCTCGGCTTCCGAATATCTCCAATGCGAGGCCACTTTGGATTCCGGCATTTGGTCTGCTCAGTTGCCGCATATCACAGAAGATTTCAGTTATTATATTGCTGGTATAGCTCTCTCCGGAACGACCGAATATCCTGTTCAGTCACCTTCGGGCGCCCCTGCCAATGTATATGATGTGGACCTGCCCGATGTCTCCAGTGTTTCCGAGGTTGTGGTGGTCTCCGGTGGCTTGTCGGTCTATCCGAACCCCTTTAACCCTGCGACCGAGATCAGTTTCAATTTAGACTTGGCACAACAGGTGGATCTGGTGATATACGGATTGGATGGACATCGAGTAGCCGAACTAATGTCTTCCTATTGCAACGCCGGTGAATATCAAGTGAAATGGGATGGTCGGAATGACCAGGGCCGAGCCGTAGCCTCGGGAGCGTATTTATGCCTGCTGCAAGGTGAATCCGTTCGCCAATCCGCCCGACTGGTTTTAGTGCGATGAGCTGAACTTGCTTCAAGGAGAGACAATGAACGGGACACCAGAACCGGCTGCAGAGCCCCATAACTCACCATCTCGATTGGGTACCACAGCCGAGCGGCATGCCACCATCTTGGCATCCGTGTGGGCTGCACTGACCTTCTTGGCTGGCGCGTTGTTGTTCCTGTTCTTGCACCCAAAGGGAATTTGGGCCCTGATGTTTGTAGGGGTCACAGTAGCTGTCGTGTGGCTGGTATGGAACCGGTTGTTGGCTAAGGTGAGGCGCCGAAAAAAGCTACTGGCGGCGCCTTTTCCCGTAGAATGGGAGGCTGTGTTACAACGGGACGTGGCCTTCTTCCGTGCCCTGCCCGACCCGGAGAAAACTCGTTTCCGCAATGAGCTGAAAATATTTCTGGGCGAAAAAATGGTCACCGGTATCCGCACCACCATCGATACGCGGACCAAGGTTCTGGTGGGGGCCAGTGCGGTGATTCCCATCTTCGGATTTCCAAGTTGGGAGTGGGACCAAATTAATGAGGTCCTCGTCTATCCCTCTCGATTCGGCAAGGACTTCAACCTCGATGGCGATGGTGACGGCAACATCCTGGGCATGGTCGGAACCGGCGCCATGAACCGCATCATGATTTTGGTCAAACCTGACCTGATTCAAGGCTTCAAGAATACCACTGACAAGCGCAACGTGGGCGTGCACGAATTTGCCCATCTGGTGGATAAATCGGATGGTGTGATCGACGGATTGCCGGCTGTGGGTTTGGACCGTGAGGCCATCGGGCCCTGGATTGAATTGGTGCGCAGGAAGATGCAGGAGATCAGTGACAATGATTCGGACATCCATGCTTATGCCCTGACCAATGAGGCAGAGTTTTTCTCGGTGGTTAGCGAGTATTTCTTTGAACGTCCGGGGCTGATGAAGCAGAAGCACCCCGAATTGTTTGCCACACTGCAGAAAGTTTTCCGACAGGATTTGGGTAGTCGGCTTCAGGAGATCCGCCGTGAGATGACTGCTGGCCCTAAGAAGTTCGGGCGGAACTCCCCTTGTCCCTGTGGAAGTGGGAAGAAGTTTAAGAAGTGTTGCCTGCAAAAGATGGAGTAGGGTTGGGCATAGTTTTAGGCTTAAGCACTGCTGGAGATGGGATAGATGGAGTTGGCAAAAAAAAAAGAAATATCCAATTGATGATAATATTCAACCTAATGGCGGGCAATTAAGATAAAATTACTCTCCGATCTGTGTTTTTTTGATTTAATAAAATAGAGATAACCAAGTGGAGAACACCCCAAAAAGCCCCGGAATTGCCCTTAATAGTAATCGTTCCTATCATGCATTGGAGATTTTAATGGCAGGGCCCAGTGGGCACCTTCTAACGATTCCAACAGACAGGGAACTCATGAATAAAATTGTATTGCTACTTTTTGTACTGATGGCGACCGCGACCTTCGCGTTCGCTCAAGAGGCGCCTCAAGTCATTTGGGAGTCGGATGCAGCGGCCACAAACCTCGCTTTCTCCGCCGACGGCGCGACGATGTACTCAGGCGGCTCGCGGAGTATGCCTCCCTTCACCTACGGCAACATCAAGAAGTGGGATGTGGAGACGAGAACCGAAATTTACACTTTGATTGGCGGCGGTTCTGGAGTGATTGGGCTGACAAACGGTTTGGCTGTGACTCCGGACGGGACGGCCTTCGCCTCGGGACACGGAAACGTGCGCTGCCCGGCAGAAGGCCCCTGCGTTACTGTGGCCAACGGATTCCAAACTTGGAATGCGGTATCAGGAGAATCGCAATTTGACCTGAACGATGATGACATCGACGGGCTTGTCAAATCGGTCGCCTTCTCTCATGACGGCCAATTCGTTGCCTTTGTGATGAACCGGACCAGCGAAGATCAGATCAGAGTCTACAACTATCCTGAATACACATTCCATGGCTCTTACGATGGACATGGGAGCGGCACGTATTGCGTTGCTTTCTCGCCCATTGATAATACGCTGGTGACGGGCGGTTATGACGGCGATGTGCGGATGTGGAATATCGGTACCCACGAACTCTTACGGACCCTTGAGCACGGCTCCTACACCAATGGTGGCTATCCCATCTCCCTGGACTTCTCTTCAGATGGATCGCAATTGGCTGTCTCCGGTGCCGGTTATAACCTGAAGGCCACCGTTTGGGATGTTTCTTCAGGGGACCTCATCCACAGCCTGTCAGCCGACTCGGGTACCTATGGCACTTCCTCGGCACGAATTGCTTTCTCTCCCAACGGGAACTACCTCGTGGGTGGAGTCATGCGCTATGCCAGCCCCGAATGGCAAGGCGTCATCCAGATCTGGGATCTGGACGATGGTAGCCTGGTCAGAATGTACTCCGAAGAAGCCCTTGGAGCCGTGGGCTCCCGGATGTCTGTAGCCGTTTCCGCCGCATCCGATGGCTGGATCGCTTACACCTACGACAACCAAATCAAGTTCGCCGAAACCGGCCTCGATTTCGGGGGACGGCAAGCAATTACACCAGTGCCAAACCAGCTGGATCCTCGGCAGCTGAGCGTCCGGGCTCACCCGAATCCTTTCAACCCCATGACCACCGTCAGCTTTACCTTGGACCGAGAGCTTGAAGTCAGGTTGTCTGTCTTAGACGTGAAGGGTAATCGTGTGGCCGAACTCTTTAGCGGCGTGATGCCTTCTGGTGAACACCCTGTTCAGTGGAATGGTAAAGACAGCACCGGCCGTGATGTCTCTTCGGGTAACTACGTGATCTACATGGAAGCCGAGGGTTCCATCGAAACGAGCAAGATGATGTTGGTGCGCTAACAGTCTACGAAATAATGCTCTATCAAATCTGGAAGTTCCCCCCGGGGGGAACTTCCAGATTTTTCAATTCATGGGAATGACAATCCCCGAGACCTCAGACGCATTCTGAATGGTGATGGTCTCGCCTGAGTTCCAATCGGTGGTCCCAGGATACCAAACAGTGCTGGCTGGTGGAGGGGTGCCTCGAGTCCAGCCCAGGGACACAGGGAAAGCCCCGATCCTGAATTCACCCTCGGGCAATCCCTGGACCAGGAAATTCGGACGTCCCATGAAAGCATAATAGGAACCCCAGACCGTGGGCTCATCCGCCGGTGTAATCACCACATGGTGGTAGGTGGATTCACTCGCTCCAAAATCGAGGGTGCCGGCCACGCGTCCTCCCGCTTCGAGGTTGAGATCCAGGTGGACAACTTCACCGTGAGCGGAAATGGAGACCAGCTGGGCCTGGTCTGGGTCCACCACCCTGTCGTACCACTGAGGGCGCCAGGGAGAATGGCCCAAATCGTACAGGCCGGGGGTGATGTACATGAGGAAATCGCCAGGCCAGAGATTGGCTATGGCCGCTGATTCACCGTTGAGCGAAGGTCTCGCTGTGGCTAGAAGTCGCATATCCAGAGGGTCGTGAAAACGGATTTCCGAGTCAAAATAGTTTTGACCGCCGCCTTCAATCGTGAGCTGCATCCCGCTTTGAACCAGGGTGATGTCGGAAATCGTTTGCCCCAATTGCAGATCAAAAATGGTGGCCTCTTCGAAACCAGGCCCCCCAATCCATTGTTTTATCCCACCATGGGAAACCAGGAGCTTGGCTGGGCCCGGAAGATGCACATCCACGGCAAATTGTCCGTCATCGAACACCTGGCGCAAACCCATGATCGTCACCGAGTCGGGGTCCACGATGGAAAGCGCGGGGGGGGTGGAAAAGCCCAAATCCTGCCAGGCCCCACTGATGCGGCCCTCGATGCGGGCTGGCTCGGTGGCTACTGTGCAAGCCAGGGCCAGGGTGGAGTCGGCGACGATTTCATACCAGGGAGACTGGGCCTCATCACGAATACCGGGCATCCAGAAATGTTCACCATCGTATGGGCAGTTACAGAGGTAAAGCCGGCGACCCAAAACGATCTCCAGTTTGTATTCCCCAGGTAGCAAACCATCCAGGGTGATCTCGGCCCGCCCGTCTTCAATAGTAGTCATTCCCATGTTGAGGTACGTGCGCCATTGGCCCGTCTCCACAGCATCCCGCCGATGCAGGATCACTTCGGCCTGTTCACCATTCAGTCCCGGGGAAACCTCGAAAAGAAGATTCAATCCGCCCAATTCAAATTCGGCCTCAAGGGGAGAGACGCTGTCGTTGACCAGCAGAGTATCAGGGGGAATGTGGCCGTAACTCAGGCCAGTGGATGTGTAGTCGTACACAAAACGTTCGCTGGTGGTGGGCATGCATTGCAAGATGTAGCGGCCGGCGGGAAGATCCAAAATGTACGATCCTCTAACGCCCAGATTAACTTTGAAGTTGGTGTCGGTGGCTACACCATCAACCACCTGGACGGCACGGACAGAGGCTCCGTCGAGATTTCCTGGTGATACCACATGTCCCTGGATGCGACCTGCGGCCACACAGGGGCAGGGGGTGGCCGGATCGTCGCAGCCGCTGGTTAAGGCTAACATCAGTAGAGTGCAGGCGATCAAAATTGTTCGTATAACCTTCATGGCGATACCTCGGTTGCTTCGGCGGGGAGTGTCCATTGCAGGTCGGTCACGGCTATGTGATCGGCAATAACCAGAGGAGTGGCCTCGGCAAAGTTGGTTGTACCCGGATAGTAGTAAGGGGCGTAACCCTGCACACCGGCGGCCACGAAAAATGTTCCATCTGGTAAACCAGAAAAGTGCATGGATCCACCCATCCAGCTCCACCAATTTCGGCACAGGACTTCACCAGATTCATCCTGGATCTGGTAGTAGGCGTCGGTGATGGGCTGGCTGTCGGGGTCTAGGAGTTGACCCTCAATTCGGCCGCCTTCTTCCAGGGCCATGGTGATCTCCCGCAGCTCACCTTCCATCAGGTCGATGGGCACGGCGGAGGATAAATCACCGCCACCAAACCACTGGGGAGCCCATGTCTCTCCATCGCAAAATCCGGAGACATGCAGGTAATAGGAGCCAGGCATGAGGTTGCAGATAAGGAAAGGGCCGGCACCTTGGTGGGGTGTGGTGAATGTCCTTCCTGATTCATCCCGCAGCAAGATCTCAGTGTCGTGGTTGAGCTGGATTCCTGGGCCCTCAAGTTGGAGCAAAATACCACTTTCAACCAGTGAGATATCCGTGAGGCGTTGGCCAGGCTGGATGTCATAAACCTGAGCCGTTTCAAAACTGTCTCCGCCAAACCACTGCTCAATCTGATTGCAGGAGGAATACAGCCGCACCGGTTGGGCCACGAAAACATCGCACTGAAAGGTCCCGTCTTCTTGGCAATGAACGCTAGCGAGGCTCTGGTTGTCATCAGTCACGAGGATCACCTTCATGTAGTTACCCTCAGCCTGTTGCCAGCTTCCGGAAATAGTGCCTTCAATGGACGCATAAACTTCGGACATGTCGATTTCAAAAATGGCTGTGTTTTCGGTCCCCACAACCAGGGACCCGTCTCCTGGCACTCCTGGTTCCGTGGGCAGATAAAATGTGCTGTTGTGGGTAGCCCCCATTCTCATTTCATAGGTGCCGGGCCACAACAAAGGGAAGTCAAATTGCAGCAAACCGTTTTGGACGATGGCATTGACCTGCCCGCTGTAGTCATTGGTGCCGGGGAGATCCATCCGGAACTCGCGGCCCTCAAGATCATCAGGTACCCTGACTTTCACCTGGGCCTGGCCTCGGAGCAGGTCGTGGCGGTTGATGCCCCGGCCCACATGAACGGTGTCGCGGTAACTGCCTGAATGGTGAATTCCGCCATGGGGATCAATTTCCAGCCGGTATTCACCTGAGGGGAGATCCAGTTGAAACCAGCCGTCGGCACCTGAGGTTGTTTCGACCACAACCTCACCGTTCTGGGGCCCAAACAGAGGGCGGGCCCCCACCGTCATGGTCATGCCTTGACCGGCGGCCAGAACATAACCCTCTACACGGCCCACATCGTACTGAGGGCATGGGGTGCAGGTGTCTTCCTGACAGGCGGCAAACAAGAGGAGCATGGAACCTAAGCACAGCATGAACATCCAGGCTGGCCTGTTTTTCAAGTTGGAAATCATATTAAAGATATCGTTTCCTCATTTTATGAAATTTAGGAATCCCTACCGGTAGAGACTTTTGATCGCGCCAAAACTAATATTATCAGTAGCCACAGTTGCCGACCCCAGTCCTGAAAAACTGGATATGTAGTTGTATTCAAAACCATCAAATCCGAAGGGGGCCGAGTATTCAGTAGGAGCCACCCAAATCCAAATCACATCGCCAGGTTCGCCTGAAATAGTCATCGTCTCGTAGCCATTACAGGTATATGCAATCATTTGATCTAACACAGAAACGATGTCGCATTCCTGGGGGCCCAGCAAGATGCCGTAGGTTTCTCTTTCAGCTTCGAGAGTCCATACGACCTGTCCGGTAGGCCCTATCTCCAAAATGAACCAATCGGTGTCCCGTGATTCTGCCCCCATCGTTTGGTACCAACCACTTTTTCCGCAAAATACCAATTCACCAACTTGGTCGCCCTCCAGATACTGGAACCCGTCCCCAGATCCATGGTAGCCGCACCCGCTGTTGTATTCGTCCTCGTATTCATCCATTAGGGCTGGTTCGCCTTCAGCGATGCCGTTGCATTCCAATGGGCACCAAATTTCCCTAGTTTCCATGCTCTGGCAAACATCGCTTTGGTCGGGATTTTGGCCTGCATGGCTGTTCGTTTCCTCTACTCTGTTTTGGTTACTCAATTGAACGGAAAGGTCACTGGCTTGGGCATTGCCCAGAACGGTGGTCAGGAATACGACAAAAATTAGGTATTGCATTGGAATTCCCCCAAGAGCTGAATACGAACCTGCCAACAGTGATATTATTGTACCATAATTTTGGATCAACAGGAGTGGTCTTTGTTTGGCTCTTTTGTGGCGCCTCACCACAGTGCAGAAAATGTTCTTTTAGTATAACATTAAGCGGGTGCTATTCCCTTGAGCCTCAATTTCGAGTAGAATGTGTGGTTATTACTTAGGAATAATTCATTTTCCCCTGATCTGGGAGATTGCCATGATACCCCATAGAATCGCCCTTCTTTTTACTGGCCTCGTTCTTTCTTTATTGGCCAGCTTGTCAATGGCCGCTCCCGCTGTTACGCCCGCTGGGTCTGTGGCCATGGACTTTTCCGGTGGTTCCGGCCTTACGGCCCCCCAGTGGGAAATGGGCAAAAACCAGGTTTTGGATTTCACTCTTCCTGGTTTGACTATCCACGACCTCCAGGTCGGCAGCCAAACCTGGCAAACTCTGGGCATTGAAGATTCGGTGGTTCACGGCGAAAAGGGAGAACCGGGTCTGCCCGTTCTGAGCCGCTTGGTGGCCGTTCCGGCAGGAATGACCTTGGAAGCCACCATCATTTCATCCAGCAGTCAAAATCTGGCTAATTTGAAACTGGTTCCCGTTCAGGATCCGGCTTCCGATAGCTTTGCTTTTAATGCAGCGGCCTACTCCGGTCAAGGTTACCAACGAAGGGACCAGCCTGTTGTCCAGGTAGGAAAGCCAGCCATCACTGCTGGCCAAACGGTGGTGCCTCTGATGATCCACCCAGTGAACTACGATCCGTCAGCAGAGCAGGCTGTGGTCTGGAACGAAATCCAACTTCGTTTGGAATTTGTTCCCGATAGAGAAGCCACCAGCACCCAAGCGCGGACGAGTCCTCTGGCCCCTTCTTTTTACAAGCAATTCAGCCAACAGGTTCTGGGGTTCGATCACCTCGTTACAGCCGGTGGCCGCGAAGGCGATCTGCAATATTCCGGATTGGGAACTTATGTGGCCGTTCACAACGGCAACTCTCAAGTGATGGCTGAGATCGAACCATTGCTCGAGTGGCGACGCCAACAAGGTTATCGCGTGGTGGAGGTGAACACGGCTCTGGTTGGTAATACCAACACCGCCATCAAAAACGAGCTGCAATCTCTATACAACGATGAGCTGTATGCGCCCCTTGAATTCGTGACCATCTTTGGTGATGCCAGCGGTGCTGTCTTCGTGCCTTCCTATACGGAAGGTTTGTCTGGCTACGGTGGCGGAGGCGATCATTATTACTCAATGCTTGAGGGTGAAGATATTCTCTCCGATGTGCATGTTAGCCGGGTATCGGTTCTCAATGTTTCTCAGCTGAGCACCGTGGTGAATAAAATTATCAATTACGAAAATTCGCCTCCCGTGGATGATACCAGCTGGTTTGGCCGTGCCTTGCTTCAGGGAGATCCCAGCTCTTCCGGTATCACCACCATTTACACCAATCAGTGGATCAAGAGTCAGCTTCTGGAGCTTGGCTGGACTCAGGTTGATACGACTTGGTCTGGTAATTTTCCTTCGCAAATGGTCAGTGCCGTGACCCCTGGTGTTTCGGTTTATGGCTATCGTGGGTATCTCGGGACCAGCGGAATCAGCAATGCTCATGTGGAATCTCTGTCCAACGGTGGTCGCTTGCCCATAGCCCTTTTGCCCACTTGCGATTCGGGTAGCTTTGTAGGGTCCAGCACCTGCCGCAGTGAAGCTTGGTTACGATCTGCAAATGGTGGCGCGGTGGCCGCGGTGGGAACAGCCACCATCGGAACTCATACGCGCTACAACAATTGCTATTATCTGGGCACTTGGGATGACCTCCTCAATGGTGAAGACCATCGCATTGGTGTGGCCCACACCGCCGGAAAATTGGCGCTGTATCGTGGCTATTATCAGGCTGAACCTTACATCGCCGAAATCTGGGCCGTCTGGAATAACGTCATGGGCGACGGTGCCACTGAGATGTGGACCGGTGTCCCCAGAAACCTAGCCGTCACTCACCCCTCTCAGGTCTCTCTGGGAGCCCAGGCCATAGCCTTGTCCGTGACTGAAAGTGGGTTCGCTCGGGCTGGTGCCAGGGTCAGTCTCTATCAGGCTTCCAGCGGTTGGCAGGGCTCAGCCCTGACCGATGCCAGTGGCCAGGTCATGATCAATATTCCCGCCCTGGATCCGGGGTCCGTGACCATCACGGTGACTGGCCACAATCTGCTTCCTTATCAGAGTGGTTTTTCAGTGGGGCAGGTCAATGTTTTCTGTGGCGCTACAGGGTCTTCGGTACTTTCGGGTGGCGATGCTTTTCTTAACCCAGGGGAAAGTGCGAACTTCACGGTGCTTTTGACCAACCAGGGTATCAGCGACGCTTTTGGTGTCACCGCCGAGGTCAGTGTGCTCAGTGGTCCCGCTTCCATGGTGGGGTCCAGTCTCAGTTTCGGAACCATTGCCTCTGGTCTGGAAGTGGCCTCGGCCTCGCCAGCGCAGCTTGGCATTTCTGATCAGGCAGAAGCCGGAGATCTCATTCAATTGCTGATCACAGCCACCAATGGCAGCGAGGTCTGGACTTCCATCCTTGAAGAAACCGTGCAAGCGGCCTCATTTAGGGTGGCGGCTCTGAACCTGGATAGCTTTGGCGGATCTATTGATCCGGGTGAATCCGGAGTGTTGGAAATAATTCTGGAAAATTCAGGTAGCCTGGATGCCACAGCAGTCAGCGCTATCCTGTTGTGCGACAGCCCCTGGGTTGTTCTGGGTGATGACAGCGCAAATTTTGGAGACCTGGCTCCGGGTGAAACGGGCGTGGACCTCATCTCACCCTTTAATCTGACAGCTAGCACTGATGGTTTCGGCGGTCACTTGGCCAGCTTCACCTTGCAGGTGAGCTATAACAATGGCTGGCAGACAACTGTCCAGTTTGCCGCACCCATTGGAACGGCCACCGCCGACCAGCCCACCGGACCCGACGCCTATGGCTACTACGCTTTCGACAATGGCGACGACTCTGCCTTCGGGGCTCCAGTTTACGATTGGGTGGGCATTGATCCTGATCATGGTGGACAAGGCACAGATCTGGATTTGGCGGATTATGGCTGGGAACAGGACGATACCAAGGTGATGGACCTGCCCTTTGAATTTGGCTTTTACGGGGAGGATTACAACCGGGTGAGTATTTGCTCCAACGGTTGGATTGCCATGGGCGAATCCCAGGTGAATTTCTACCGGAATTTCCCGTTTCCCGGTCCCCATACGGCCGACGCCATGATTGCTCCTTTCTGGGACAACCTGAACCAGTCCGGAAACAAAAAAGTCTACACCTGGTATGACGAGGCGGGCCATCGTTTCATCATTCAGTGGTACGACATGCCCAACCATTTCTCTGGTGCGGTACAGAATTTTGAAGTGATTCTGCTGGACCCCTCTTTCCATCCAACCTCCACCGGCGATGGAATGATTCTTTTCCAATACGAGCAGGTCAGTAATACTGATACCCGTGATGGTTATGCAACTGTTGGCATTCAGAATCGTGACCGTTCCATTGGCCTGAATTACACATATTGGAACCAATACGCCCCAGGCGCTTCTCCTTTAGCTGCCGGCCGGGCCATTCTTTTTAAACCCATTGGAGATATCTTGGCTCCGGCGATTGCTGTTACTCCCGCAAGTATCAGCCAATCAGTTGCTCCTGGAAACCAGGTGACCGAGTACCTGCACATTTCCAATCAGGGTGATGAGGGGTCCGTGCTCGATGTTCTGCTGTCGATAGCGGGGCCTGAAATTGTGAGCAACAATAAGGCCCTTGAATTTCAGGATGACCCGACGGTTGAGCCATCCAGTTTGAGCGGCAGCCATGTTACCACCAGCGTGACATCTTATGAACCTGGCCAAACTATTGATTTACCCTTTGAGGTGTACTGCAGTAGTTCTGATGATGAATATATTATGTTGGTTGAGATCGATGCCCCACTTGGGGTGACCGTAAATTCAGCCACGAATCTCACGGGGCCCATTCGGACCCTCTATTGGAATGATGAAACCGGAAATGGTGTGCAAACTTCCTGGGGTCAGCTTGAAAGTGTGAACCACCTGAGAGATACCCACACAGGATACGCCACTTTGAACTTAACCTTTAGCAGCGAAGTTACTGGCCCGGTTGAATTGCCGTGGACTGTCTATGGAGATAATTGGGGCGACGCTCCTCATTTCGTTTCCGGGACTATGGTCATTGAAACCACCAATTCCCAAATCAGTGTTGGTTCGCCAATTATCGGTCAGATAGCCGAAGTTGGTAGTGATTTGGCGGTGGAATTTATGGCCTTTAATGGGCCTCAATTGGTGAATATCGACTTGCAACGCGAACCCGATGGACTGTGGGTAAGCCTGGCTACGGACGTGCCGGCCACAGACTCACCATGGATTTGGACCGTTACTGGTGAGCCAGGTCCTTATGCTGTGATTCGGGTTTCGGATGCGGCCGACAGTGCGGTTTTTGGCGTCAGCGGAGTCTTTAGTATTAATGCAAACCTCGATTGGCTTAGTCTGACCACAAATTCAGGCGAAGTGCTCCAGGGCCAAACCATGGACTTTGACTTGACTCTGGACGCCACCAATTTATTGCCGGGCCTTTTTGAAGCTCAAATATTGGTGAACAGCAATGGTGGATTGACCCAGGTGATTCCCGTGACCATGAATGTTACTTCCACTTCAGCAGCCTTCGGTCTGCCCAATGTGGTGACCTTGATGGGGAATTATCCCAACCCCTTCAACCCACAAACATTGATCAATTTCTCCTTACCCACTGACCAACAGGTGAGGCTGAATGTTTATTCGGTCAATGGTCGTTTGGTGCGATCTTTGTTAAACGGAGCCCAGCCTGCTGGCGTGCACCGTGTGGTTTGGGACGGGAAAAATAACCAGGGGCAGAGTTCTGCTTCGGGAGTGTATTTTTATCGTTTGAACGCGGGGGCTGAAGTCTTCACTGGGAAGATGGTGATGACTAAGTAATATTTATTATATCAAAATAAAGGGTGGCTGGCTTTGATGAGCCAGCCACCCTTTTCTTTAGCACCTCTTATTCCACAAGTACCAACTTGATCGACTGCTGCACCCGACCCGAAACCAGTCTGGCCAGATAAGTTCCTGACGCCACCCGGACACCCCGATGGTCGCGGCCATTCCAACTGATCTCGTGGCGGCCGGCCTGGAAAGATCCATCAATCAAGGTCGTGATCCTGCTGCCATCGATGGCATGGATGTCCAGGCGAGTTTGGGCCTCGGATGGCAAGGTGAAGCGGACACTGGTGGCGGGGTTGAATGGATTTGGCGCCACGCTCAGGGCCAGTTTGGGGATGCTTGGTACGCTGCTGGTCTGGTTGATGCGCTGGAATACGAAAGTGCCCAACGGGACACCATTGGCCAGTGGACCATCAGTGATTGGGCTGATGGGAATGTGAGGAGTTGTGGGCTGATCGGATGACCCGTAACTGGCGCCGCTGTCGGTGCCCGCATCGTAAGGCCAAAGGGTGACAGTGAGAGTGTCCGCCCATTGGCCTCCCGGTCGCAGCTCCAAACCTGAAACACCCAGGAACCAATCTGGGCTTGGGGCGATCATTGTCACCAGTGTTACCAGGCTGAACTCGTCGCTGACCAGAAAATCCAGCTCCGCCGATCCAGGTGAACCAGGCACGGCGTCGTCGCGCAAAACGAACTCAGCTTGGCCCGCATCGATGGCTGTTTCCACTTCAAGGTCCAGTGGAGTCTGGCTGCCCCATTCGGCCATGCGCTGGAGACCGATACTGGCCAGCTCGTCCTCTTCCCAAAATACGACTGAACCATCGTGGGTGCCGCCAATGAGCGGCGAAAAGTGAGGGTTGTTGGGGAATTGCAGGGGATGGGTTTCGGCGCTCCAGGTTGCATTGAAGGTGACCCGGTATTCGGCGGTTTCGGCCCTGGCTTGCAGGGCCCCGCTGAAAATGAACGTGGCGCATAGTAATCCGCGGATGAGTGAATTGGTAAGCATGGCGATCTCCAATTTTATAGTTTTAACCGGGCGCATTGGGCGAAACCCGGAGTATAGTCCTGTCACCAATAACTACGTAGGGCGGGGGTGTGGTGTGACAGGGGGGGGGAAGTTTGCCCCCCGGGGGGTAATATTCCGAGAAATTCGCTGAACCATTGAATGGGAAGTAGAAACGCCTTAACTTCATGGGACACCTCATTTTCCATGAATAAGGTTATATCATGTTCTTTTTTCGGAAATCTATTTGCCTGCTTTTGTTTCTATTTCACTCTATGGCATTGGGGCCCAGCAGCCTGAGCACCCCGATCAGCACATTGGAGTGCAATGCATCCAATAGGAGAATAAAACCATGAACCACGAAAAAATAATGCGGGCTATCCATGACATATTCCACCCTTCGTTGCCACGATTGGCTCCAGGTGATGACGCAAGCACACGCCGCGCATTGGAGATGCTTTACGGCACTGGGTTTGATGGCGTGGACAAAGGATTCCGGGTCTTGGACATCGGTTGCGGAAACGGAGCTCAGACCCTGCGCCTTACGGCTGAACTGGGTTGCAAAGTGACAGCCGTGGACCATTATCAACCCTACCTGGACGAGTTGGATCGACGAGCCAAGTCCCAGAGGCGCTGCGAGCCTGGGGGGCGTTTCTGAAGCCAGGCGGTTCTCTTGGTTTCACCGAGCTAACTTGGCTAAAGGATGATGTGCCAAACGAGTGCCGGAAGTTTTTTGCGCACGAGTATCCGCAAATGAAAGATATCTCGAGACATCAGGCCACAATCGAAGAATGTGGTTACGAAGTGGTCGGCCAGTTTGCTTTACCCGAATCGTCGTGGTGGGAAAACTTTTATAGCCCTTTGGCGCAACGACTTGAAATGTATGAAATGCCTTGGGATGACGAAGAGGCTCGGGCCGTTCTCAGTATGGTCCAAGGCGAAATCGATATTTATCGCCGCTATTCGAGTTGTTATGGTTATGTGTTTTTCCTGCTTCGCAGACGGAGTTAATGCAAAAGCCCCCGCCACTCATTGAGTGCCGGGGGCCTTCATCTGAACCTGCCAAAACCTAAGGCAACACCCCAGCCTCAGCATCCCCTGCATGAAAGTCAAAAGAGTAGTCGTCCCGGGCACGACCATCAGCAGTGCGCACTCGCAATTTGAACTGATAGTCTCCCGGAGGAAGGGGGATGGTGGCGCCATGATTCTGGATGGTGGCAAATTCTCTGGTCACCGAATCGAAAAGGGCACCCACTTCGGAGCTGGAAGGGTTCTTGATGTAGCGTCCTCCGCCGGCCGTCACCAGGGGCTGCAATTCAGAATCCTGGACGCTGGAACCGAGGCCCAGCACATGAACTGTGAGGTTGGGATGGTCTCCGATGGCGACCACTGCCGAATCCACATCACTTGGTTGCCATCCCATGATGTCGTAAGTGGCTCCGGTTGAGGTCACGCCCTGGTTGGTGAACACGGCGTTGTCAAACCAACTGTAGTTGTCGGCTCCGTCGGAGAGCACGATCATCACATGGTGGTCGTGAGGTCCGTTGGCAATGGTGTCGTGGGTGACCAACATTTGTTGGGCCTGGCGTTCCACGGCGGCGAAGAGTTTGGTGGCCGTGCCTGGTCCTGGCTGGGGGATGGCCAGCAAGTCGCTCGGCATCCACTCCCGGCCATCGTCTGAGGGGAAGGAGAGGGTTTCATTGAACCAGGAAACGCTCCAGGTAAAGGTCCCCGGTCGGCCTTCGAAAAGATTCAAGCCTTCGTCAAGGGCTTCACTGGCTGCGGCTTTCATGGGGTCGAAGGCCGGCGGGGAATGCAGAAGCATACTGTAACTGGCGTCCAGAACCAGACCAAGGTGGATGCTGGAATTCAGTTCTGCCGAATCTTCCTGCAGAAGAGATTCGTTATCCACTGGCTGGCTGTCGACCAACAGTTCGACCGTGACATCTTCAGAATCCAGAGGGTATCCGGCGCTATCCCTGGCAATGAACTGAACAATGGCTGTGGTTTTCCCTGTGTTTTCGTTGAAACTGACCGTGGGATCGCTGGTGATTTGGATTTCAACGGTGGAATTCACCGGATTGACGGGAGATTGCTCATCCGAGGAGCATCCAGCCAGTAGAATGGCGAGAGATATAAAGAGAGCAGTGGAAACGAGTTTTTGGCCATCCATGGCTTTTCTCCTTTAGGTGATCTTTTGTGTCGTGGCAATCATATTTAATAGCAGCAGCAGGCAGGGTCAATGCCGCGGCCTGGGAAAGATTCCCAAATCCCCAATCTTTCTACTTGAGATGGCGCTACTTGAGCAGCACCATTTTTCTCCGCTCAACCCAATCACCGGCTTTGACCCGGTAAAGATAAACACCACTACCGGCGCTGCGTCCTGAGTCGTCTTTTCCATCCCAGAGCACGGCCTTGAAGCCAGCAATCTGCGACTCATTCACGAGGGTGCGAATTTCCCGCCCACGGGTGTCATACACCTTGACGGTTACAAAGGCAGCCGAGGGAAGGTTGTATTGAATGGTGGTTGAAGGGTTGAAGGGGTTTGGGTAGTTCTGCTGGAGCTCATGATGGGCCGGGACCAGACTGGAGGAGTCACCCACGGGTGTAGGGTAAACCACACCAATTATCGAAACCCAAGCAGGGTCGTTGCTGTCTTCGCCCATGGTGCTGCCCAGGACGCCGGTGGATTCTTCTGTGGCCAGATTCGCCACAGTTTGTCCTTCACCCTCGTTCAGTTGCCAGTACCCCACCAGGCCGTTTCCAGGTTCAGAGTAATATTGCTCACTCAACTCTGCGTCAAGGTTGGCCTGAATTTCTTCCTGGGTCCGGGCTATATCCCAAACACGAACCTCGTCTATGAGGCCATCAAAGACCCGCCCACGGAAAGAAGGCGATTCACCAATGAAAAGACTCACCGAGGAGGCGTTTCCCACGGTGATATTGCGAGCGCTCTCGCCCACCAGTTCGCCATCCAGATACAGGCGCATCATGCTACCGTCATAGGTTCCCGCCACATGGTGCCAGGTACCAGATTCCATGAGGCCGGTTCCGGTGTTGAGCTCGTTCCATGAACCCGAGCCAATGTTAAAACTGAGCATCCCGTTGTTGCCTGCTCGCAGCATGTAGCCATAGTTGGTGGTGGCTCCGCCACTGTAATCTTTGGCTACGATGACCCCGTCCCAGTAATTGGGTCTCCAGTCTTCGGCTTGGATTAAAGCTTCGATGGTTATGGTGTTGCCGGTGACTCGCAGAGCGGGGTGATTGCCACAATCAACAAAGTCGTCGGCGCCGTCAAAGTTGAGAGTATAGCCCACGGTATCAGCAAAGGTGGCGCCGGTGGTGAAGTTCCATTCCGTGCCTGTGGAAACACCCACGGGGTTGATTTCGTCGACGCGCCAATAGTAGGTCGTATGGGCTTCCAGCTGGCCTGGGTCGTATTCGGATTCAGCTTGGGTCCCGGCTGGCGCCCACCCAGAGTCGGTTGGCCCGGTCGTAGAAGTCTTCCATGTCGCTAGCCCCATGAAAGGTCCAACTCGGGACATACAAGCCCAGGGAAGTTACGTGAGCCTGATTTTCCGGAAAAATGGAGTTCCAGTTCACATAGGAATTGTATCCATTGGCCTGCACGTCCACGCCCGCAAACAAATCAAACTCGCTGCGTCCCAGGTTGTTGGCGTAGCTGCGTGAGGATGTCAGATCGGTGGCGGACCAGCCGAAATCCAGAAACATGGATTCGGAGACCAGGTCGGGTCCGTCCTGGAAGAAAGAATCGTTGGTGGAGTTCAGGCGCTCCTGCCAATAAATGCTGCCGGATTCCGTCATGGCATCGTACCACATGATTTCCAGATCGCTGTTGTCCTGGAAGTATTTCATGAAGTCCACGATTTGGCCGGCCAGGGCGGAGTTTCCCCCGGCGGTTTCCTGGTTGATAAAAAATCCGTCGAAACCGTAATACTCGGCCACCTCAATGAGTTTGTCGGCCACCGGGTAAAGGGCGCCGTCGCGTTGTACCAGATCCCATACCCACTGGATGTCTCCGCCGTAGGCCGTGGGCGGAAAAAACACAGTACCCAGAACAGGGACGCCGTTGCGATGAGCGGCGTCGGTCACTCCTGGGTTGGGGGCGAGAATGATACCCTCTCCGGCGGATCCGCCCCAGAACACCAAAACATCAGTGTATTGCCAGTAATTGAAGGAATAAAAATCCATCCCCAACGAACCCTGGGATGGGTTAAAGCTGGTGGCTCCAAAAATACTCAAGGGCGAAATCCCGGCCTCAAGGGGGCGGGCGTGGGCGTTGACTTGGGTTTCCGGACTCAAAAACCGATCCCGCAAAGGGGTATGGCTACGATTGAAGGCTGCATCAGGATCACTGGCAGGTGACCAGGTCAGAAGATCATTGGGAAACCAATAGGAGGCATAAGGCTGGTCTGTGGGTAAATCCACCGCGGTTCGCGAATGTTGCACCGGTTCCCAGGGGGAAGCGGCCAGAGCCGTCTGGGCCCATAAGGCCAGGAGAAGAACGGTCAAGGACAAAAGGAGGGGCGTTCTTGACATGATGACCGGCTTTCATGGATGAAATATCAAATGGTGTGAGGGCTCGGTGCCTTTCCTCTTAATCATACACTTTTTGGGGAGTTGGGATCAACCCTTAGGATGATACAAAGCCCCCGCTGCTCAGGGCATAGCGGGGGCTTTGGTACTTTACTTGCCGTACTTTACAGAACACCCATAAGGCTTGGTGGATGCCTGCCCTAGTTGAGCGCCGGACAAGGCGGCACGCAGTGCAGTTCGCACATAGTTCGTCTCGCCCATGGTGCTGGGTGAATTGTTATCATCGATGGCCCCGTTGTACAGGACCACGCCCTCGGGGTTGATGATGAACATATGTGGTGTGGTTTTGGCGCCATAGGCTCGCCCGACTTTACCCGGTTCGTCCATCAGGATGGGGAAGGTCATTTTGTATTCTTTGTGGGCCTTCTGGTTGAATTCAAGACCCGCGCCTTGCCGTCCCGAAGCGCTGGAGTTGATAGCCAGCCAGACCACATCCTGGTCCTTAAATTCAGCGTAGACTTCATCCATGGTGCGCGCATCTTTGTGGTGTTTCTTGATGAAGGGGCAGTCAGCGTTGAACCATTCCAGAACTACGGTTTTGCCATCGTCCAGATACTGTTGCAGGTGATGCTCCTGACCGTTAGTGTCCTTCAGAACGAAATCAGGGGCTTCGTCCCCGGGAGAAACTTGCGCCAGGGCAGTGGTAGCTAAGGCCAGGACAAGGAGTCCACTCAATAGTATTAGTCGTGTGAGTTTCATGAATCAACCTCCGGAGGGTTCTGGGTTCAATCTGTTAGTAGGGAAATCCACGGCGTAGGCCCGGGTTTCTCCTTGTTTATTGGTGATGGTGATCAAGCCTTGGACCGGTCCGACCATTCCTTCTTCCACTTGAAATTGCAACGCGAGTTCGGGGCCCTGACCGTCTCGGATTATATTCACCAGTTCGCCGCAAGCGACGGTGGGCATGAATTCCAGGATCACATCGGCGGGGCCTTGGATCAGGAAGTTCTGTCCTTCCCAACGTGTATCCAGCAATCCGTTTGGCAACGGTTGAGGAAGGTTAGTGAAGGCTGCGGTGCTTTGCGCGGACCGGGGACCATTTGGAGAATCAGACAAGGGGATCTCAAGGGAAATGGGAGTTTTGCCGGGAACGCAGGACTCTTTGCAAGCTAGCCATTCGACATTCCCGGTCAGGGTGACGGCACCGCTGCTTGCGGCGTCCACGGGCACTTCAATATTCTGTAACAGCACCAATTCGTGATAATAGACATGATCCAAAATATCACCCTCGCTGAGGTGGCGTTCGGGGGCAGGCCATTGCAACGGGCCTGCGATCCAGCCTGGGGGCAGGATCAAGTCGATCTTTGGAGCAAAGCCGGAGTCGTTCCGTCCCAGCCAGTAAAGGTGCCAATCGGGGGCCACGGAGAAGTTCCAAACCAGGGTGATGCTTTGGCCGGGGGTGGCCGCTTCGAAATCTGTGCTAACCGATATGATCACCTGGTTTTCGTCATCGGGTTTATTGGATTCGCACCCGGTGAGAGTCAACGTTGGGGCTATTACTGCCATCAGGCATAGTATGCAGATATTGGTTGTTATGTTTTTCATGCTCACCACGATAGGGAGAGAATGAGAGCATCGCCACCAGAGGTCTTCGGATGGGGTTTGGGGCTTCGGTGCTTAATTTCCAGGCATGGAACAGAAACCCAAGAAAAAACTTGCTATTGGCAAATGCCCTGATTATAATAGTTGGCAATTATAAAGAATCTAGTATCTTTCAGCAGAACTCCCACTGTTCCATTCAGTCTCAGGATGATACTCCCACAGAAGTGGCGTATTATTTTAATGAATATTGAGGGCATGTGGGGTGTAACTACTAAAAGATGCTCAACGAATTCCTCCGATCATCGGAGGATGAGGTTCGACAGTCGCTGGGATATCCAGAATGGAATCCCGGAAAGATAGCCGAACCATATTGAAGCGAAGATGGATTTAGCCGGAAGAAGCCGGCGGTCAGGAACGCTTTGTTAAGCCGGTAAGCCGGCACTTGGAGAAAAGACCTTGAAGAAATTGTATGTGGGCAACCTGCCCTTCACCGCGACTGAAGAAGAAGTAACCGAACTGTTCGGCCAGCATGGCGCAGTTCACTCTGTCGCGTTGATCAACGACCGCGAAACTGGTCGTCCCCGTGGCTTCGGCTTCATCGAAATGGACGACGACGCTATCTCTAACGCCATCCAGGCGTTGGACGGCAAGGAAATGGGCGGACGCGCACTTCGCGTGAACGAAGCTCAGGACAAACCTCGCGGTGGCGGCGGTGGCGGTGGTCGTGGTGGCTACGGCGGCGGCGGCGGTGGCGGCGGCGGCGGCGGCCGTTGGTAGGTTAGATCAGCCCATAGGTTGATAAAAAGCCCTGCTGCTCTTGGAGTGGCGGGGTTTTTGATTGCTTTTGGTTGTTCAATTCGTTATTGTACCAAATATTCTGCGGTCTAGTTTATTAAAGTAGGCACCAGAATAATAGCTCGTCGCTCGATTTAGCTTCAATGCTACGACGATGCGCTTATAAGATTCTTCCGATCCTCGGAGGATGAGGTTCGGCAGTCGCTGGGATATCCAGAATGGAGTCCTGGAATGATAGCCGAACCATATTAAAGCGAAGATGGATTTAGCCGGAAGAAGCCGGCGGTCAGGAACGCTTTGTTAAGCCGGTAAGCCGGCACTTGGAGAAAAGACCTTGAAGAAATTGTATGTGGGCAACCTGCCCTTCACCGCGACTGAAGAAGAAGTAACCGAACTGTTCGGCCAGCATGGCGCAGTTCACTCTGTCGCGTTGATCAACGACCGCGAAACTGGTCGTCCCCGTGGCTTCGGCTTCATCGAAATGGACGACGACGCTATCTCTAACGCCATCCAGGCGTTGGACGGCAAGGAAATGGGCGGACGCGCACTTCGCGTGAACGAAGCTCAGGACAAACCTCGCGGTGGCGGCGGTGGCGGTGGCTACGGCGGCGGCGGTGGCGGCGGCGGCGGCGGCCGTTGGTAGGTTAGATCAGCCCATAGGTTGATATATAAGACCCCGCTACTCTTGGAGTGGCGGGGTTTTTGTTTGCTTATTGGAAAATAAAGCGAAAGGAATTCCTGGGTCGCGAATTTTGTTAGGTATGAACCAGACAAATTCTGCTGACAGTTTGAAAGGAATCCCCTCATGGTTATTTCGCTAATCGGTGGCTGCATCGGTTGTGGAACCTGCGTGCAAACCTGCCCCACAGATGTCATCCGGATGGATTCCAAAACAGAGAAAGCAGTCATCCAGTATCCTGCCGATTGCCAGATCTGCCACCTGTGCCGCATGTACTGCCCAGTGGATGCTATCACCATCTCCCCGGAAAAATCTATTCCTGTGATCGTGTCGTGGGGGTAACCAATGAAAACGAACCATTCCAGAGATTTTTGGGTTCCCGCTTCGCTTGTCTTCCTCGGGGTACCACTGTTGCTGTGGGCTACGGGAGGCTTTCCCCGCCGGAGTCTATTGAAGGAGTCGCTTTCTCTTCTAACGCTGTTGGCTTTCAGCTTGATGTTGGGGCAGTTCTATTTAGCGCGAATCAACAAAGGTGCTGTGCAAGCCCTGAAATCGGGCCGCGTCATCCGGTATCATAAAATCATCGGCTACATTTTCGTGGGTGTACTGTTGTTTCATCCCTTCCTGATTGTTTTACCGCGCTATTTTGAGTCCGGCATAGACCCTTTGGAGGCTTTTGTCACCCTGATCACCACATTCGATAGCACTGGAGTTCTGCTGGGCATGGCGGCTTGGTGCTTGATGGTGATTCTGGGTGTGACCTCGCTGATCCGTGGGCGCCTGCCCATGGAGGTCCAGACTTGGAAAATCTTCCATGGGGTCTTGTCCGGGCTTTTCGTATTTCTGGCTACCTGGCATGCGATAGATCTGGGGCGGCATACGAATGTTGCTGTGGCCAGTCTGTTTATTCTTCTCGCGACTGGGGGAGTGGCACTTTTGCTTAAGAGCTACCTATCGCATTCCCCAAAGAAGGAGCAAGCACATGAATAAATCACGCCGTCCTGGTGACATATCCAGACGCGAATTCATAGCCCTGGCCGGTGGCGCGGCGGGGATGGCTGCTCTGGCAACCATGAACATTCCTGCGGGATGGGCCACCAATCCGTCCCCTGCTGTAGCGGATGAATTCAGGTACCAAAACAATGAAACTGATGTTCTGGTTCTGGGCAGTGGAATCGCCGGGCTGTTTGCTGCCGTCAAAAGTCACGACGCGGGAGCCAGGGTGTTGATGGTGTCAAAGGGACGCCTGGGATCATCGGGACAGACTCCGTTTGCCCGGGGTATTTTCAACTACGACTCGGCTACGGCCAAGGTGAGTGTGGACGAACTGGTGGCTAAGATCTCCCGTTCGGCCCTGGGCACAAACAATCCCATTTACACCCGCCAAATGGTGGAACACTCCAAGGCCCGGGTGGAAGAACTTCAGGGCTGGGGATTTTTTGAATCGCCTCTCTTTCACAATGCCTTCAAACGGCCGATGGAAGAGCGCAATATCCCGATCATGGAACGCATCATGATCACCCACTTGATTAAGGAAAAAGGGCGCATCGCCGGTGCAGCAGGATTTAGCCTGGACGAGCAGAAAGTACATTTCTTCAAGGCCAAAAGCATCATCCTTTGCACAGGTGCCGGAGGCTTCAAGCCCAACGGATTTCCCATATGTGATTTGACCCATGACGGTACGGTTATGGCTTACGCCATCGGCGCCAAGGTGACGGGTAAGGAATGGAACGACGGCCACGCTGGCCGGGTGGATCATCCCGCGGCGTGCTTTGATGGGTGGCAGCATGTGTTGGAGCAGAAACCAAACATGACGGGTCCGGAAGTTCGTCACGATTTGGGGGTTGATATCAACTATGCGGCCTACCGGGATGGAAATCCCGTTACCATGGGTCCTCCCGGTTCGGGCGGTGGCAGAAAGCCCAGCGGTGGGCCCTATACACCAAAGGAATTTCAGCGCTCAGGGCGACCGAGTGGACCACCCCCGGGGGGCAAAGGCGGCAAGGGTGGCCCTCCTGGTTTTGGCGGCGATATGATGGGGGGAGCTTCGGCGGGAATGTCCATTCACAAATCGGAAGGCTTGGTGCCCATCAATGACCGTTGCGAGTCCAATATTCCAGGCCTTTATGCAGCCGGAGATGCCCTCGGCTCGTATATGGCAGGGGCGATTTATACTCAGATTGGCTCTTCATTGGCTGGGTCGGCTGTGCAGGGCGCCATCGCTGCTGAAGCCGCAGCTGAGTATTGTCAGGGGCAGGATTTGCCCGAGATTCCGAAAGCCATCATCGACCAAATAAGTGCAGAAATTCTAGCTCCAATGTTGCGTGAGTCGGGGTACAGTCCGGCCTGGGTGACACAGACTCTTCAGGGTGTGATGATCCCCAATTTCATCCTCTATATCAAGAAGGAGAATCTCCTGTTGGCTGCCTTGGCCTACATTGAGGAACTGCGCGATCACCACATGCCTCTTCTGCGAGCCGCCGACATGCACGAACTCCGCTTGGCCCACGAGACAGCCAATATGATTGCCAACGCGGAGATGAAACTCCGGGCTTCTCTGATGCGGAAAGAAAGTCGATGCAGCCATTTCCGGTTGGATTATCCGGAGGTGGATAATGAGAACTGGCAAGCTTGGATCAATATCTATAAAGAAGCAGATGGCACCATGACTTTGGAGAAGCAGGCGTTTCTTTAACATGGTCAAATTGGCTAAGCAACCCCTTGGCTATAGTGGCGGCCTGGACACCTGACCAGGCCGCCACCCAACTCAATTTTCAGCAAACAATCTTAACGACCCATCATATAAAATTCATCGTCCGGGCGCACAGCCAGCAAGCTCATCATCCGGTTGGACAGGTTGTAAAAAGCGGTGACGGCTGTGATGTCCCAGATATCTTCCCGCGAGAACCCGTGACCCTCCAGAATCTCAAAGTCCTCTTCACCGATGGCGGCCGAGTTGGTGGTGACCTTAATGCCGAAGGCGATCATGGCTTTCTGGCGGGGAGTGATGTCGGCCTCGCGATAATTTGCGGCCACCTGGTCGGCCAGTTGCGGGTTTTCGGAAGCAAGGCGGAGGGACGCGCCATGGGACATCACACAGTACATGCAACCGTTGAGGCTGGAGAAAGCGACAATGAGCATCTCTTTGTCGGCGGCTGAAAGGTTGCTCTCTTTGTTCATCACGGCGTCATTGTAAGTGAGAAATGCGCGGAGCTCGGCTGGGCGATGAGACAAAGCCGACAGGACATTGGGGACGAACCCGAACTGTTTTTCGGCACCCGAGAGCATAGCCTGGATGTCTTCGGGCTGGTCTGCGAATTGGGGTACTGGGTAACGGCTGATGCTTTTCTGGTCGTTCATGAGATTCTCCCTGAGGATGGAATGAGTCGGTTCTGATCTTGGATTAAAACGAAGATATGGCCTTTTTTGCATAATGAAAATTAATAGTTGTCATCCTATGCATGACGAAATATTGTTAATGAAACAACCTCGGTTTTGCCCAATAGATTGCTCAGAGGAGAAAGTTTTTATGACGATGGTTCCCATCGATCTGGATATTGATATGCTGCGCTGCTTCATGGAAGTGGCCGATACTGGCAGTTTTACCAAGGCCGGCAAGAACATCGGCCTGACCCAGTCCGGGGTGAGTGTGAAAATTAGACGCCTGGAAGAACGGCTGAGTCTCCAGGTATTCAACCGCACCAGCAAGAGTTTGTCCCTCACAGCGGATGGAGAAATTCTGCAGGGTTTTGCCGGACGCATTCTCAGTGTTCATGATGAGGCGGTGGGCCGGCTCACCTCACCCGCAGCTACTGGCACTCTTCGCATCGGACTGGTGGACTATTTTCTTCCGGGCCTCTTGCCCAGCATACTCAGCCGATTCCGCAAGCACTACCCTGGCATCAATTTGGAAATCCATACTGAAGTGGGTATCAACCTCATTCCCCAGTTCGAAAAGGGTGAGTTGGATCTGGTGGTCACTGGATTAAATTCGTACCAAGGCCCGGCCCGCATCTTGTTTCAGGAGCCTCTCATCTGGGTGGTGGGACAGGGAGTTGATATCTCGTTAAATGAGACAATCGGCCTGGCTTTGTTGCCGGCTCCCTGCAGTTTTCGCAAGGAAGCCACCGAGCTTCTGGAGAAGGCGGGATTGACCTGGGAGATTTTGTTTACCAGCACTTCCATGAACGGGATTCAGGCGGCTGTGGAGGCAGGCATTGGCATGTCTATTCTACCTAAGGGAGCCTTGCGCAAAGGGCTGCGCAAAGCTCCTGCTCATCTCAAGCTGCCCAAGCTTCCTATGTACTCGCTGGCCCTCATTGTGGATGAGGGCCGAGCGGACGACGCACGCGACGTTTTTATCAGCTACCTGGAAGCGGAGCTGGACGAGCTGTAGTGGAGATGACAAGGCGGAATTACCGCACCATCACCACCCGGCTGTTGAGGGTCTCAACACCAGCCTGGACCTGTACGAAGTACACACCCGAAGCTACGTTGCGGCCACTGACATCGCGTCCATCCCACACCATCACATGACGGCTTTCCACATGGCCGCTGTAGAGGTCCCGAACCAGTTGACCACGGGCATTGTAAATTTTTACCATAACCTCGCTGGCCTGAGACAGAGTGAGTTGCAGTTCGGCTTGGTCGCTGCCCTGAGCCAGAACTCGCAAACTGGGACTGCCAATAACCACATCATTGATTCCGCTGACCTGGTCAAGGGTGAAGCTGCGAGTTTCTCCCAGCATACCGCGCTCAATGCTATCGGCGGCATAGGCGCGCCAGTAAAAGGTGCCTGCGGCTAATGATGGGCTCACAGTCCAATTGGTTTCTTCGCCATCACCGGCAGGTACAGCATCTACGGTGGCGGCTACTGTGGTGAGCAGTGGGTCACTATAGACACGGAAGCCATAGTCCACGCCATCGCCCTCGGGATCGGTGACGTTGGCCACAGTCAAGAGGACTTGGCCACTGAGGGACGCGCCATCACCAGGAGCAAGAGACAGTGGGGTGGCGGGAAGTTGGTTGCTGCTGCTGGCGCCGTAAACAGAAATGTTATCGATGTACCAGCCGTCTTCTGTCACCCAGTCATCGGATTCCAGACTGAAGCGAATGCGCAGGTCCTGGCCAGCAAATTGACCCAGGTCAATGGTCTCTTCCTGCCAGGTGTTTTGCTGGCCGGTGTAGCTAGCCACTGTCTGCCAGGTACCACCATCAGCAGAGACCTGGAGACGGCCGTAGTCGTAACCAGCTTCGATATCAAAACGATGCCAGAAGTTTATGGAGCTGGCCTGGAAATGTTCGTCGATGGTGGCAGAGCTGCTGGCTGCGTTGGGGTAATCACCAGAGGGTGAATCGGTGAGGGAGTTGGGAGCGGAGTAGGCGGTCCCACTGAGGCCCCAATTCCCTTCAAAAATCCAGTTGCTGGTGCCAAAGTCGAAGTTATCGGAGAAGACCAGGGAGGAAGCGCCAACCACAAAGTTAAATTGGTAAGGCAATTCGCTACCATCAAAAGTGACCATCACATCAATGGCAACGGCATGGCCATCAGGGCATTGGGCATCCACCATGAATGGCAGTGCTGGTTCGATGACCAGGTTGGCCATGGGCGCGAGGCTGCCCACTGTGCGTTGGGCTTCTGTGAATTGGATGTAGGGGTCGTCGCAGGAGACGGTCACCGTCATGCCCGAAAGAGTCTCGGTGAGGCCCTGGTTGAGGGCGGCTAAACTCAGGAGGCCTTCTTCACCGGGTTCAAGGGATTCGCCATTGAGGTCGGTGGCGGCCACTAAATTGACCTCAGCGAAGGCACCTGCGGCCATCATGAGATATTTCATGGGCCAGATGTTAGCCTGGAACAGAGCGTCGCGGCGGGAGAAGCTGGGCCAAAAACCATCACCCGAATTACCGATTTCATTGGACACCGAATAAATTTTGTCGTGTCCCTCGCCGGCATAAACCCAGTCGAAAGTCACACCGTTGACTTGATAGCCCAACAGGTCGCCCACATAGCCATAATCGTAGCCGTTGTACTGAGTCATCTGGCTGCCCATGTGCTGGAAAAGGCCGTGATCAGGACTGGGACTGTCGGAGTATCCCCAAGGGTGAATGGTGATGTTGCCAAAGGTGTGCAGGGTTTGGTGTGTCACAAAATCGTGGCTGTTGACCAGGTTCATCAAGGCCTGAACTTCAGGCTCGCTGGCGGCCGAGGGTCCACGGTAAGTGTCGCTGCTGGGATCGCTGCTGCTGCCGGGGCCAACCCATTCGAAGGGGTAATTGCGATTGGGGTCGACACCGTAGGAGCCGCCGTTGTTTCGGCGATTTTTGCGCCACATGCCGCCACCCTGGGGTTGCGTTTGCTCGTTATACGCAACGCCGTCGGGGTTGATCATGGAGATAAGGTAGAGCTCGCGGTTGTCCATGAGCCAGGTGATCGTGGGGTCTGTGCCGTAATTGGAGCAGAGATAGTCGGCCCACAAAATGCCAAACTCGCCGGCCATGATTTCCCGGGCATGGTGCATGGTATCAAGCAGGATTTCAGGCTCGCCGGCTTCGTCCATACTCGCATTGTCCGACAAACGCACACACCAGATATTGCGATTCTCATGGGTGGTGCCCAGGGACCACTTCTCACTGATGAGTTCGGGGTACTCGGTGTGCAGGCTGTCCAGGTAGGCAATGTTTTCGGAGTAGGTGTGCCAGCCACCGAAGTTGGTGTCCTTGTTCTCAATTTTTGATTGGTAGTGGCCTACCAAATCCTGGTGCACAACTTCGTAGTTCAGTCCACTGTCCTTGATCACATCCATGGTCGCAGGTGTGACCACGATTTCGGCGCCATGAGCGGGCTTAAATTGCACGACATCGAGTTCGGGATGGTTGGCCAGGAAAGAGGAAAGAGCAGGGCTATCACCATGCAACCGGATGAGGGCATAGTCGGCAGCGGTGGCTGTACTGAAGGCAAACAGGGTCAAAAGAAAAAGGCCAACCAGCAAACGAGGTGCGGGGCGCATGAGATCCTCCCGGATAGAGCAAGAACAAGGCGCAAGAACGCCTGGACGATATTTTCAGTGACCAGTATAACACGTTGGGCTTTGCGACTCAATTCCTCAAGAATCACGACATTGGGACAATTGCGTGGGGCCTAACTCCTGAATGAAAAATCAATATTGGGTTTTTCTCAAAAGATTGAATACTATAAATCCACCAAATGCTCTGTCTCTCTTCCCAAGAAAGCGCCATAGGATGTCCCCACTTTCCGATGAATCACCTGGAGAGCCGTTTGACCATCCAGAGGTCCAACCTCCTGATTTCGAAAAATCTCCTCTGGGTAGAAGCGAATATGTCACCGCTCTGGCTCATTTTTATAGAGCTGAGATGTACCGCTCCATGGTTTGGCGAACGCGTTTGGATACATCCACCAACTGGGCGATTATCTCCACCTTGGCCATTCTGACCTCCAGTTTGAACAATCCGGAATATGCCACGGAAGCCTTGTTATTGGGAATGTTTGTCAACGTGATCTTCCTGGTGATTGAAGCCCGACGGTTCCGGTTTTTTGATGTCTGGCGGGCGCGGGTGCGTATGATGGAAGAAAATTTCTATGGTGGAATTCTGCGCCGGGATCAAAGAAGCATGGATAGAGACTGGGGCCACCAGGTGGCCGCCGATCTCTTATGCCCCCGCTTTCACTTAACGAGAATTCAGGCGTTCAGAGCACGGCTCATGAGAAATTTCAGATTCATCTTTGCTCTATTTCTGATTGCCTGGGTTGGCCACCGTCTGGCTCCCAGTGGCCCGGATAAATTCATTTCCGGTCTTCATATTTTCCCGGTTTGGGTTCCCGATGTTCTGGTGGGAATTTTGTATACGACCCTAATACTGATTGCCATTTTTACTCCGAAGGCCCCCCCTCCTGAGGAGGCCTATTGGCCTCATCCCGATCATCCCGGGGAAGATATTTCGAGCCTTGATGTGTGATGGAAGGGTAAATTGTTTATTCATGTGCTGAAGAATAAAGTGACTATTCCCGGAAAAAGGGGTCCAAGTACTAACCGAATAGTCATGGGGATTTAAGCATCCCAGTGTAAACAATTTGCCAATGGAGGATAAATAATGGATTTCAAAAGTTTCATTGACCAGGCGGCAGGAACTGTTGGAGTTCCCGCCAACGATGCTGGAAGCGCTGCATCCGGACTTCTGGGTCTGATCCAGGACCAAGTGGGCTCAGGAGATGCCTCGGCTCTCATGAAGGCCCTGCCAGGTGCCTCGGACTTCCTGGGCGCCGCAAAAGACAACTCTTCCGGTGGTGGAATGATGGGCAGCCTCATGGGCGCCGCCGGTGGATTGCTCGGTGGTAAAGCCGGCTCTGCTTTGTCGGTTCTCAGCATCTTCAAGAATGCTAACATGGACACCAGCCAGGCTGGTTCTTTTGTGGGCCTGTTCATGGATTTTGTGACTAAAAATGCTGGTGGTGATTTGACCAGCAGCATCCTTGAGCAAATTCCTGATCTGAAAAAGTTGATGCCCTGATCATTCTGGATCGTCCGGAATCGCTCTGAAAAAAATGCCGAGGGTATATGGGATATTTCCCAAACCCTCGGCATTTTTATTTCAGAAAACCTGCGTCGTTATTTGACCAGAATCATTCGCCTGGTCTGCACTTGAGAGCCAGCCTGCAGGCGGTAGAAGTAAGCTCCGGAGGAGACTTGCTTGCCTCTGTCATCTCGGCCACTCCACACAACCTGGTGTGCACCGGCAGACATTTGGCTGGAGATCAAGGTGGTGACCCGTCGGCCATCCAGAGCATAAATAACCAGTTCAACTTGCTCAGTCGAAGGCAATTCAAAGGCAATGGTGGTGCTGGGGTTGAAGGGATTGGGACGGTTCTGGGCTAAGCGCACCACAGCAGGCTGGAGGTTTTCACCAGGTGCCGCTGAGGTTTGTGGGGTGTAAGCCAGGATCGTAAAATCATCAATAGCGGCATCCACAAGGCTGCTGGTATTGAGGTCGCAACCCACGAAGCGGAACACAACCTGGTCAGTGAATTCGATCAACTGATTCAGGTCGACCACAACTTGGGTCCACTCGGCAACCACGTCCTCCACTCGTTCCACTTCGATCCAGGTCTGTCCGCCATCATCGGAGACATCCACGGCCAGTTCATCATCGGGCACAGCGCCGGCTTCACCGTACCAACGCCAGTACTTGGCGAAGGCTGTTTCTACGCTACTCAAATCGAACACGGGGCTCATGAGAGTGGTGCAACCACCGTCGATATCAGAACTGACGGCACTACCACCGGGCTCTCCATTGCCGGTGACAAAACACATGACACCTGGGTCTGCTGTATGATCGTCTTCAGGCTGGACTTGAATGCCCAGAATTTCTGCGCCCACCGGATTGGCCCGCACCCACATACCTGCGGTGGCCGTATCGCCGGCAATACCTGTTTGCCATTGGTTGTCTTCTGGGTTTTCCACGCTGTAGCCGTAAAACTCACCAGCTACAAGCATGTTGTATGACTCTTCAGGTGCGCTCAAAGGAGCGGTTCCCGTCAGGCCAATGCCATCAACGGCAGAGACGTAATAATCGATGGAGGAGTTGGAGTCCTGGCTGGGGATACTGGCACTGAAAATGTCGCCATCCAGAACCATCGGCAATTCCATCCAGGGGCCATTGTTGTTGCGATAATGCAAAGCGGCGCTGACCACGGTGCTGTGATCGGCAGCCTGTGCGGAAATTGGGTAGGACGGGTCGGCATCACTGACGGTCAGAGGCAAGGTGACGTTGGTGATGGCGGGGCCGGTGTTGTCCACTAAGGCAAAGTCCTCATTGATGATATCAGGATGGTTCATCTGCACAGTGGAAGTTCCGGTGGCGAAGCCAGGTGCCGTCACCGCCACAGTGTAAGTTCCGTTGGGAGCGTAAATGCTGAACTGACCCTCATTGTTGGTGAGTTGCTGATAAGCTGAATCCCCAAGACTCAGGGTGACTTCCACACCATTGAGGGGAGCGCCGCCGTAGCTGCCGTTGGTCACCTGGCCAGAGTACTGACCAAAGCTGTATTGCAGAGCCAGGACAACGGCTTCGTAAGCGTCGATGAAACCCCAACCGAAGTTGTTGTCTTCACCGGGGGTCCCAAAGTCGAGGGCAGAATCCATCAGGATTTGTTTGATGGTGTTGACCTCAATATTTGGGGCAGCCTGGCGCATGAGGGCCACCACTCCCGCCACGTGAGGCGTGGCCATGGAGGTTCCATCATAGTAGGAATAGCCGCCACCGGGAATGGAACTGTAAACGCCGGTACCAGGAGCTGAAACTTCGGGCTTGATAAGGTTCAATTCCGGAGCACTGCAAGTGCTGGGACCCCGGCTGGAAAAGCCGGAAATAGGGTAGGGATAAGAGGTGTTGGCATTGACCGAGCCAACACTGAATGCATTGAGGGTAGAGGTGGCTCTGTCTGCAGGTGAGCGAACCGTATTGGCCGATGGGCCTTCGTTGCCGGTGGCCCACAAGGTGACCACGCCCGCAGCTTCGCAGTTGTCGATGACGGTGAACCATGAGCTGTAGCAATCGGCGTAACCAAAGTTTTCGCTGACACCCCAGGAGTTACACACGGCGTCGGGTACGTCAGAGATGGTGCCGGGGTTTCCGTCCGGGTCAGTGAACCACTGGAGGCAGTCAATGATATCGTTGTTGAAGGAAAAGCCGACCCCTTGGTCGATGGGGTTGGCGGCGATCCATTGGGCGCCCCAGGCCACTCCGATGGTATCATTTTCGGCGACTCCGGCCATGGTGCCGGTGGTATGGGTGCCATGGCTGTTTGAATCGTTAGGGAACTGAGAGGAAGGGCCGACCACATCGTGCCATGATTCTTGCCAGGAGTGGGTTAAGCCGCGCCAGCGGTCAGCCAGAGCGGGGTGATTCCCATCCACGCCGGTGTCCATGCTACCCACGATCCGGCCTTCACCGGTAATTCCCAGCTCGTACCAGACCCGGTCAGCGTTGATGGCGCTCAATCCGTTGGTGATACCGATGCTGCGGTTGCCTTCGCTGTCGCCTCCGGCTTGGGCGTCCCGGCGGTTGGTGGGCTCGATCAACTCCGGCTCAAAGTTGAGCTCAACGGTTTCCACATCGCTACGCTCAGCAATGCGTTCGATGACCGAGGGGATGGCTTGAACCACCACCAGATTACTGATCCAGTAGCTTGTGAAGCCCACGACGTCGCCATCGCCCTTCATGTTGGCCAAGTCGTCAAGCAGGCCATCTTGAGCACGGGTGACGTCCTGCAAGGCGGAAATGATGACGCTGTGGCGTTGCTGCCGGGTGGCTTTGCCAGCTCGCAAGTCTTCCTGGAGCTGAGCGATGGGTGCTTGCTCGGCCATATAGACTATGACGCCGACGGTTTCCTCAGCGCCTTTGGCGTCCAGCAGGGTTTGCAAGTTGGGGGAGATGGTGCCTGCCTGGGCACTGGTTGCCAGAAAAACGGTTAAAACGAGTGAAAAAATGAATTTGTTCACGAGCCGCTCCTTGATTTCAGGGTGCCCGATTAGGGGCAGGATTCATATTCTGGTACGCACACGCCAGCTTGAAGGCTACTGCGGATGAGTGGAAACATGGGTAGGAAAGGGATCTTACGATGCAAATGAAATGGCGAAAGCACATAAGATATTTTCTAAAGACTATTATAACACATTTTGAAAATTTGGGTCGGGTTTAAGCCATAGGGGCCTGGTAGGAGTTTGGTGGCCATCAGGATGATGTTCAAAATCTAATGAATATTTCCAACGCTTGGCGGGTACCTATGTAGTCACCAACAAAAAGGAAAATCATGTCACTCCAATATGAATGCCCCAAGTGCAAACACACTGTCTATCAAATGGGAGAGATCCGCGCCACCGGCGGTTTTTTCACTAAGATTTTTAATGTTCAAAGCAACAAATTCACCACCGTGACTTGTGCTCAATGTTCATATACCGAGTTATTTAAGGCCAATAGCAGCGCTTTGGGCAATGTCTTCGACTTTTTCATGGATTGACCCTGAGCATGTAGGTTGTGCCTCTGAAAATGTGTCTGGTCTGTGCTGTACCGAAGACCAGACACAAATGCTATTAAATATCTCAATCTTGAGTTCCGCCTGGCAGCCCAAACGCTAGTATCTTCATCAGCATAATTATTCTATAATTTCCCGTGAAAAATTATCTGTAGAAAAGGCAACCCAAAAGGAAGAGGTCAATTTCTTGCTGTTGTCCAAACTGAATGTTGTGAACTGGGCTGTCGCTTTCATTTTATCCACCCCTGTACTGGTCTACGCTGCCCCCAGCAATTCACCAGCCGACACCCTAAGTACCGATCCATCTTCTTCAGATACAGTCGTTGTTTCCGCCCCTCAGGTCACCATAGAAGAAGTCATAGAGAAAATCACCCGCCGTATCAAACGGGACGATTACCTCATGGCCAGCTATGAATACACTACCCTCATCACCCAGGTCGTGCGCGAGAAACCAGAAGAGGCCGGGGGTAATTACAAAATCGAAGAATTTGCCATGCGCCATAACTTCAGCCGCGAAATGGGCGATCAGATTGCCAAGCTCTGGGAGCGCAGTCGTAAGTTTGAGGATGGCGAACAGGTGGAAGACGAGACCGATGAAGAGATCACGGCCGAGTTTTTGCCGGTGCAGGATGACCTGGTCGAAGAAATGCCTTTTTCTTCCACTGGGGGGCACCGGTACCATTACCAAATCCTGGACCGGCTTCTGGTGGGTAATAATCTGATCTATAAAATCAGCTTTCGCCCCAAAGGGAAATTTGAGGCCCTGCCCTCAGGCACCATCTGGGTCGATTATTCCAACTGGGTGGTCCGAAAATTTGAAGCCCGGATGACTGATACCGTTCCCTATCCCATGTTCCTCGAATCCATTCCTGTCTATCGCATGAGTCAGGAGCGGTTTGGCGATTTCTGGTTTCCCACTGAAATATTCATGAAAATCAAACTGAGGAACGTACCTCTGGTGCCCATTCCCGATAACGTGGAATTGCGTGTCAGTTTGCAGGATGTGGTCATCAATGGAGAGGCACTCAATCCGCAGGACACGGCCCCGGGTGCTGGTGTGTCGGAAATCTCCAAAGAAGAAATGGCGGGTGGGTTTTGGTTGAGTGAAGAGGCGAGCAACGACTCTCTGTCCATCTTCTGGAATCAGATGAGTAGCGGATGGATCGCAGAATTGAGCCCAGAGACCGTACCGCTTACTCTTAACATGGCCATGATCGATTCGTTGACTGACGTAGGCACGGAACGATTGCAGGATTTGCGTGATGGGAACTTATGGAAGGTGAAACCCAAATACCTTAAAACTCCCGGATACAACCGGGCGCAGGGGGTGGTTGCGAAAGTCGGTTTAAGCATTGAAAAGCTAGGGCCCCTTAACCCTCGTCTGGACCTTACTGCGGGGTTTGCCTTTGCAAACCAAAGATCAGTGTATGCCGGTGAATTGGATCTGCCTTTGGTGCGTTCCCGCAGGAAGTTGAAGGATGCGCCACAGGATGGCCGCGATTACCGGGGCCCCCTGTATGAGGCTCTTTCGCTGCAAATATCTGGCAGCAAGGACAGTGGCCTCTTTGCGGGTGATAACCGTCGCCACACACGGTCTTTCACTTCCTTTTTCTATGGCAGTGACCCCAATCACTATTTCGAAGAACGTGGCTTTCAAGGCCTCTTAAAATGGCGTCCGGCGCGCCAATTAGTACTGCGTGCCGGTGGTGGAAAAATGGAACACAGGGCCTGGGCTCAGGAAACCAGTTGGAATGTCCTGGGCCGTTCCTTGCGCCCGGATGGAAACTTGATGGCTGAGAACCTGGATGATGCGTATGCAACGGCAGGGGCATCTTGGACTTGGGGCCCGTTACAGTTGGAGGGTGATTACACATGGCATGAATTTCAAAAGGCACCTGCCTTAGGCAGTGATACATCCAGACAACAATTTCAGGTGAACGGTCATGTAGACTGGCTGGATAAATGGGGAAACCAATGGCTTCTGAAGGGCTCCCATAAGAGGCTTGATGGCACGGCTCCCGTACAGATGAAATCCTGGTTGGGTGACTATGGCTCATTGCGTGGTTACGGTGCTGGTGAGTTGACGGGGGATGCGGATCTTCACGCCTCGCTGGACACCCGGTTCGGTTTCGATTTGTTCAGGATGGCCAAAGTGCCAATCCTGAAACATTGGCAGCTACAACCCATCGGATTTGTAGACTGGGGAAAAACCTGGGATGTGGGCGAGGGTATCCAAGGCCCTCATGAAGGGGCGCGAGGTTGGCGCATGGATGTTGGTTTTGGATTTGGAAAACGGTTTGATGTGCCAGGTTTGGGTGAGTTTAATAAAATTAGAATATACGCGGCCCACCCGGTGGCAGAAGGCAGTGATGGGCATGGATGGCGCGTCTTGTTGGGGTTTGAAAAATGATGCCGGTCTGTTCTTTACCAATTTGACAAAACCTATCTTAACGATGCGACATGCAGTTAAGGCGATATTCCGCCAGAGGGTACATCCCCCCATTAAAGACAATGATTCTCAAAAACATGATACCTGTAAAGGTTTCCCGCTGTTGTCCGATAATCTCTGAGAGAAATGCTTGATCCAGGTGGTTGCTGGTTGGCATCTGTGTGGCACAATAATACTGGGAATCCATGAGTTTTAATGCATGGATGACGGGAGTATCAACTGATGTTCAATTCGCTGAAAACTAAAATGATCCTCATGGTGGGTTTGCCCATTTTGTTGATCAATCTCAGCTTGTTGTTCTTCTCGGTCTCCCAGCAGCAAAAGGTTGCCGTGAAACAGGCGGAAGATCATTTCCAGGCCAGGACCATAGAGCAATCCACCGAATTGCAAGCTCTCTTGGAGTCGGCGTTGAATTCGGCAAATCTGACGGCTGCCGTTTTCAGTAAGGTTTACGATTTGGAGAACACTCTGGATTTAGAACGTGAACCGGCCACTCTTATTTTGAAAGGCGTACTGGGAAAAAACGAAAACTTTGCTGGCGTCTTTTCCGTGTGGGAAACCGATGCCTTCGATATGTGTGATCCGGCCTACGAAGGATTGCCGGGCAGCAGTGACAAAGGTCGTTTTTCGCCGTACTGGGCAAACCTGGCTGCACAGGGCCCCGTTTTGAAAAGCTTTTCTGAAAATGAAATAACGGGACATGCCGGATGGTATGAGGCTTTCCGAAAGAACCCTCGCCCTCAACTGGTGTGGTGGCCTGATGGCACAATGTTGGAGAGTGAGTCTCCTGTTTTACGAGCCATAACTCCCGTTATCAATGAGGGTGTGTTTTTGGGTGTTGTGGGAGTGGATATCGGTTCAGATGTTTTGGAACCGATGGTCTCCAGCTGGAGTGATCCTTCGCGGGAAACGACGGTCCATCTTCATACCATAACCGGGGAATTGATGTTTCCGGATCATGGTGAAGATTGCCGGCTTCACGAATTCCACAACGCAGGCCAGGATATTGAGGGGATTTATTGGGTGAATGATGTTCTTGTGAAACATCATCTGATTGGTAGCTCCCTGGCCGAACCAACGCTGGTTGTTACTCGCGAAACACCTCGTCATATCCTGCTGGACCCAATCGTCAAAAAATTACAAAAAAACATTCTGCTGATGGTCGCACTGGTTTTTCCGACTCTGGTGCTTGTGGGATACTTTATTAGGGCCAATTTGGATCGGTTGGTCGATCTCAAGCGTTTCACCAGACAAGTGACTCTGGGTGCCAAAGTAGAGCAGGTTATTGATACCTCTCAAGATGAAATTGGCCAACTCAATAGGGATATTCAATCCATGGTGACTTCCCTTCAGGACGCCGAAGCTGAGCGCACGGAATCCTTACTCAGGTTGGAAGTCATTCTGGATTCGGTACAGGCTGGGGTCGTGATCATCGATCCTGCCAGCCGGACCATTGTAGATGCCAATCCAGCAGCCCTGAATATGTTGGGACGAACAAAGGATGAGGCACTGGGAAAAATTTGCCACGGTTTCATGTGCCCTTCTGCCTGCAATCGCTGCCCTATCCTGGATTTAGATGTAAAGATTGAGGGTGATCGCAAGGTGTTGTTGAGGCAGGATGGATCTGAGTTGAAGATCTTCAAAACCGTTGTTACTATCGAACTCAAAGGGAAAAACTATATATTGGAAACCTTTGTCGATGTTGATAAACAGGTGAAAGCGGAACAGGCTCTTGAAGATAAACTAGCTCAAATCAGCAAAGCCAAAAATCAACAGGATGTTCTGGTGAGCCATGCTGTAAACCGTGAGGAGCGCATGGTAGCTCTGAAATCCGAAGTCAATGAATTGCGGCTCCAGATGGGGTTGTCACAACGATACAAAGCTCCTGTTGAAATTGAAAACTGGCGGCGGGAATTGGCCGAAGTCGAAGTTGGGGAGCATCAGGATGCATGATCATTCCCCTACCTTGAAATACCAGGAATTAGTAGCAATTAACGAAGAGCTTACGCGAAAGCTGCAAGCTGCTGAAGAAGAACAGGCCCAGCATTTTGCTGAAAAGAAAAAGCTGGAGCAGATGCAAGTGGCGTCCATCAATCTGATGGAAGATATGGTCGAGGCGAGAGAAGAGGCCGAAGCCGCTACGTTGGCCAAAAGTGAATTCCTGGCCTCGATGAGTCATGAAATCCGCACACCCATGAATGGCATCGTGGGCATGACCAGCCTGCTTCTGGATACGATTTTAGATAAAGATCAACTGGATTGCGTGGAGACTGTCCGCACTTCCAGTGACGCTTTGTTGACAGTGATTAATGATATTCTGGATTTTTCAAAAATGGAGGCCGGCAAACTGGAGCTGGAGTATACCGACTTTCATCTGCAGGACATGATTGACGATATCACCGACTTGATGTCTTTTCGCGCCGTGGATAAAGGGCTGGATATAGTCGCCATCGTTGAACCGGATATTCCCTGTGGGTTAGTGGGAGACTCAGGCCGTATCCGTCAAGTCCTGGTTAACCTTTTGGGCAATGCCGTGAAGTTTACCTCCCGGGGATCGGTGGCCCTAAACGTCAAAGTGGTGGCCAATGAGAATGGCCTTCTGGAATTAGAATTCAAAGTTACCGATACAGGTATTGGCATTCCAGAAAAATCCAGGAAGACACTCTTTGATTCTTTCACTCAAGTGGATTCTTCCATGGCCCGGCGCTTTGGTGGTACGGGATTGGGCTTGGCTATCTCCAGACAGCTGATTGAATTGATGGAAGGTACCATTGGGGTTGAAAGCACCTTGGGTGAAGGGTCGTCATTCTGGTTTCGATTGCCTTTCGGTATTGCGGAAGCAATGGTACAAGAAAATCCAAACCTTAAAGGGAAACGGGTGCTGGTGGTTGAGCCCCATGAAACCATCCGGGACTTGCTGATTTCCACTCTGATTCATTGGGGGGCAACCGTCACAACCAATGCTGATTTGGATACGATGGCTAAGATCAATGCTTGGGAAAAGAACTTCGACTTGGTGGTTGTAGGTGAAAGTAATAACCGAGAAGCTGTCCAAAAATTGGGGGCTCAGTTCCATCAGGATAAAAATAACTCCAAGCCAGGATTGGTACTTTGTGCCACGGCCGTTAGCCAGGGAAAACGGCGTGGTGAAATCCCTCTCGGATATGATAGCCGCCTCTTCAAGCCCCTACGCATCAGACAATTGCGGGATGCGGTGAATGAAGGTCTGGGTCTGGTGAACAGTCAGGAAAGAACGGCTCCGGAAATATTTGGAAATGATGATGAGGCTCAGGTCGCCACCCAGGTGAGAATCCTTTTGGCTGAAGACAACATGGTCAATCAGAAGGTCGCCACGCGCATGCTGAAAAAGATGGGCTTCCGGGTGGATGTGGTGGCCAATGGTTTAGAGGCAGTGACTGCGAACCAGAACGTTCCTTACGATCTGATACTGATGGACTGCCAGATGCCGGAAATGGATGGTTTTGAAGCGACGCGACAAATCAGAGCCAAAAACGAAGATAAAGTGCGCATTCCCATCATCGCTTTGACAGCCAATGCCATGGAGGGTGATCGGGAGCGCTGCCTGGCTTCGGGGATGGATGATTATCTCACCAAGCCCATCAATGCTAAAAAACTGAAAGAAACGCTGGAACGCTGGAGTTCTCTGGTCAAGATGGTTTGAAACCCAAGAATAATGAATCATAAAAAAGCCCCTGGGATGATGTATCCCAGGGGCTTTTTTTCGGACTATGGTAATTACGGATTTTCCATGTTCTCGTGATGCACGGAATCTTCCATATCAATGCCGTGGCAGACCTTACAGTTTCCACCGGCGCCAATGGGCCGCCTGTTGTTTTGGAGTTGCAAGGGCAACATATTGTCTCGGTCTTTTCCATACTTATCGCTATAAGTAGGGAAGGTGGCATGAGGAGGACCATGACAACCCAGACAGGTTAGGACTTCTGACTCGTCTGAGCTGAATCGATAGAGGTCTGATGGTCCGGCAACCCACTTGTAGACCGAAGATGCTGTCTCTGGATCCGGACGCTGGTAGTCTTCATGACATGCCATACAATCCGGTTCCTGCAACCAGGGCACACGGCCCACCACTTGATCCATGCTTTCCACGGCCCGGGGCTTCAGGTTTGCAATCAACCGGTCGGCTCCGGGTTTTCCTTTGTCCTTCTCTGCTACCAACAGGCCGAGGGCATGGTCTTCCAAGGTCCCGTGGCAGTTGGTGCAATCCAAGTTGACACTGTGGCCACCCCGCAGGCACTGGGTGGCGCCTGAAGGCAGGGAGGGATGACAGTAGGCACATGCTTCTGCGCCCAGGCCCGTGAGGTAGTTGGCGTGCCAACCGTGGATGGCGGTCGGCAGGTTCAGCAACTCAGGTTTGCCTTCAGTCCCTGTAGCCGGATCCATGTGACAACTGGCACACAACCGAGGCTGGCCCGCTTCGGCCATGGCCAGCAATTCGGTTTTGCTTTGCTTGTCGTGAACAGCCAGGACCGCAGCGCTGGTTTCATCACTGAAGCCAGCCAGCCCATCAACTCGCCATTCTCCACCGTGGCAATTTTTGCAACCCATTTCCGTGGCCGTGGGCACCACCGTTTTGGTCATGGCCAGCAGCTCACCGGTTTCCGTATCGGTGGCCTCAATGGTGAAAATGGGGAACGGGTTGTAGTGCCCATCCTGGTATGGCGCGATAGGAACCATCGCCGCTTCAAAAATGCCCCGAGCCTCCTGGAGGTGTAAGTGTCCTTCAAGGCCCATGCCTTTCAGACCAATATTATCTTCCAGTTTGACCCCGAAATTCTGTTCGGAGTATTTCCAGAACTCCACATCTTTGGCTGGGTTTTCAAAGCCCGCTTCCACTGCGTAGGATATGGTGACACCCTCGGTGACCACCTCGGGAGTATCCCCACGTTGGATGAGTTGGGCCTGGATTTCATTGGCTGGGGGTAATATGACAAAGTAGGGATCGCTGTCGCTGAGGCAATGCATGCCCAGGTTGTTCCAGGCCAGCAATACAAATTCATCATTTTCAACATCGAAAGGAGGGATTTCGATTTCGATATCTTTGGGCACAAATTTCGTGGCGTTCTCTGTTTTGCCATGAAGGCCTTCCACGATGTATCGGGCCAGGGCCATGCGCTCTTCCGTGGTTCCCATGAACGGTGGCATATATTCCACAACCTTGCCCTGCCCGGCTAACTGGGTGTCCATACCCAACAGGGGGAAGTGTTCTGTCAGAGCCAGGATGTCATTGAGTGGACCACCACGGCTATGGCAGGAGGAGCACTCGATGCGGAAAATTTCTTCTCCAGCCTGCAGTGCATTCTCTGGGGTGACTTCCTTGAACTGGGTCCACTTGGCCGTTTTGAGAATACCCTGTTGGTTGATGAGATCCACATCTTCCAGGAGGATGGAGTTGGAATACATATGTCCGTGGATGACGAAAGGTCGCCGCCCTCCTTCGCGGATAAATTCGAAGGACGCCATATGGAAAAATCCAATGAGGACCACCACATAAGCCAGGGGTCGTTTGAATTTCCCCGGCATGCGAATGGCCATAACCAGAGCACCCACAACCAGCAACGGCGTCAGCATCAAAAAGCTCTTGATAAAAGGAGCAATTTCGCTGGCCTTGTAGAGGATCATGCTTTCCTGGGCATCGGGCATAGCCTTGACGTACCAGTAGGCAGAAGCCACCATCAGCAGGAAGGGAGTGAGCACCCAGGCGGCACTGTAACGCACCACTTTTTCCCGGAAAGCCCGGTCCTTTTGATGCACGGCGGTGATCAATCCAAACCAACCGGCAATCATGAAGGACAAGAATGAGCGGAAGAACACAGAGGGCCAGAAGCTGGGGTTGAAGAATCCGTCCCAGAAGTTTCCGGTCTCAAGCCAGGCGCCCGGCGTGAGCATGAAGCCAATAATTCCGGTGATGAGCACCAGGCTCAACCAGGCAAAGATAAAATAGAACCAACCAATAATTTGGTGTTCCTTGCTACGCATTTTTCCGAAGGTGTAGAAGTAGATAAACAGAGCAATTATTTCACCCAGGAAACAGACCCATTCAGCTGCCCATCCAAAGACAAAATTATGGATGAGAACCGAAGTGCCACTGGGGCTCAATAAGGCAATGGTCCACCAGATACCCACACCTGTCAGTCCGCCAAAGACCATGGTCAGCAAAAGGAAAAACTTGCTGTGACCTTTGACGTAATCCAGAAAAGTCTGGTCATTTTCTTTGAGAGCTTTGCGCTCAGCCAGGACCAGCCATAAGCCACCACCCACGGCAAAGTGGGATACAAAAACATGCACGGTGGCGATCAAGGCGATCCAGAATCCTCCACCCAAACCATAGAGATCCCATACTGGATAGTTCATCTCAGACCTCCTTTCCCGCGTTGGCGGCTAGCTTCAGCATGTACCAGACTGCGGCTACGCCGATGACTGCCGAGACCAGAAAAAGTATAAGGGAAGAGTATTGGGTATTGACTTGCAGCTGGTCGGGGGTGAAGTACTCCCTCACCGTGCCGTACCGCACGTATTCACGCATGATCACCATGGCGATCATCGTTCCGAGTGTTGTCCACACGGTAGGCCAGACAAGTTTTTTAAAACTCAGAACCAAGGCCACAATGGCCAGGAGGAATCCCACACCGAAGGCTGCGGTGGCGATGATATTGCCGCCCATAAAGAGCTTCATCGTCTCTTTGGGTAGGGCCATCAACCACCAGGTTCCGATGCCAACCTGGATGAGGGTGGCAATCTTAAACCAGGTCATTCCTTCGGAAACCATGACGGCAGAATCGGTGCCCGATTTCTGACGAACTTGTGCAAAAGTGGCCAGGCCCAGGCCACCCACAGCCAGAGCGCCAAGGACCATATGCAGGTACCGGGGCCACAGGGTGGGTTCACTCAAATTCCAAAGAGTGCCACCGGGGCTGCTGAAATAAGCGCTCCATTTTTCAGGAGACAAAGCCAGTGTCCAGTTATTGGTGAAAAGGAACCCGATAAATAGCATGATCAGGGCTGCGCCACCGGCCAGAAAATTTCTACCCGAACCCCAACTTTCGAATTTGTAGTGAAAGAGGTACATCCCGTAGTAGGCAAAGATGGCCAAAACAAAAACGGTCAACCAGGAAGCGGCCATAAGAATGCTGCTGGTATAAACAAATTGTCCGTAGAGAACCTGCAGAAAAAGCAAGGGGGCCACACCGGCGTTGACGGCCAGGGCCACAGCGAATGGCAATTTTTTGGACGCATACCGGGCAGTGTCCAAGTTGTTAACCGAACCGCGTAGACTATTGACTAAGGCGATCACTGTCCCACCGAGCATGAGGTTCATCAGAACCACGTGCAAAAGAAAAGTGGTCGACAGCAAAGCCTGAAACCATCCCCATCCTACTGGGATAGCGTCGGGCGTAGGAATCAAATCGACTGGGTTCATTCTACTCTCCTTTGATCAGTCCCATTTTTCCCAAGTCTCTTCAGGTGCAATAATCGGGCTATATGTTTGGCAGGTTGTCATTTGATCTTAAAGCATAGAATTAGTCTGTCACCAAGAAATCTGTATATATCCCAGTCGGTTAGTGGGTTAATGATGGTCGATTATCATCCCGCTTCGTGACTATATCCTGACCAGATTAGAAAGGGAGCTGGCGGGAATGAAAGGGCAATAACTTGAACTTGACAGCCCATCTACTAGTTTTCATCATCTCCATGGAACATTTTCTCAACAGCCAGGCGGTCCACTCTTTGATCAATTTGACGAACATCTCCAAACGCTATGGCCGGCAAATCATTTTTGTTGAGACCTCCTTCCAGCTGAACCCAGGGGAAAAAGTTGGCTTGGTTGGACCCAATGGTTCCGGTAAGACCACGGTTTTCAGGCTCATTGTGGGTGAAGAAAGCGCAGACGAAGGCACCGTTTCGGTTCCCAAACGAACCACCATTGGATATTTCCGCCAGGACATCAGTGAAATGTCTGGCCGCTCTGTTCTGGATGAAGCCATTGCCGGCAGTGGCGAGGTGGGCGAGCTTCACCACGAGTTGGAAGAGTTGGAACATGCCATGGCCGACCCAGACAAGGCCGATGAGATGGAAAAAATCCTCAATCGTTTCGGTGAGGTTCTGGACGCTTACCAGAGTATGGGAGGCTATGATCTTGAGGCCAGGGCCCAGGTTGTTTTGCAGGGCCTGGGTTTTGCGCCGGACCAGATCAAGGGCGATGCGGGAGAACTTTCTGGTGGTTGGAAGATGCGCATCGGCATGGCCCGGGTGCTGTTGGCCCGACCCGATGTTCTGCTTATGGATGAGCCCACGAACCATTTGGATATCGAATCAATTATTTGGCTGGAAAAATTTGTCAAAGGATATCCTGGTGCCGTTTTGTTGACCTGTCATGATAAGGATTTCATGAACCGGGTTGTGGGCCGAATTGTGGATATTGATGCAGGAGAGTTTATCACCTATACCGGTGACTATGATCACTTCGTGAAACAACAGGCGGTAGCCGCGGCCAATCAAGAGGCTTCTTACGCTCGGCAGCAAGCCATGCTGGCCAAAGAACGTCGTTTTGTGGAACGCTTTGCCTCTCATGTGGCCAAGGCGGCCCAGGTGCAAAGCCGGGTGAAAAAACTGGAAAAAATTGAAATGCTGGAACCACCGCGCAGGCGGAAAGTGGTGGAGTTTCAATACCGCACCCCGCCCCGTTCCGGTGATGATGTGGCCGATTTGAAAGGGTTATCCAAGGCCTATGGTGAAAAGGTCATTTATGATGATTTCAGCCTGATGATTCGCCGCAAAGAGCGATGGTGTGTTTTGGGCCGCAATGGGGCCGGTAAAACCACCTTGCTAAAAATGGTGGCGGACAAAATTGTGCCTGATGCCGGCTCAGTGCGGCTGGGAGCCAACCTCAAGGTGGGTTATTTTGCCCAGCAATCTTTGGAGCAACTGGATCCTGATCTGACAGTGTTTGAACAGGTGCAGCGAGCTTATCCTGCTGAAGGCCGGGGACCCATCTCCAATTTGCTGGGGGCGTTTCATTTCAGTGGTGATGATGTTGATAAACGCACCCGCTTACTCTCAGGTGGGGAAAAATCGCGCCTGGTTTTGGCTCTTATGTTATTCGATCCTCCCAATTTTCTGATCCTGGATGAGCCCACAAACCATCTCGATCTGGAAACTAAGGAAATGCTGGTGGCGGCCCTATCTGATTTTGAAGGCACCATGCTCTTTGTCAGCCATGATCGCACATTCTTAAAAGGGTTGAGCAACCGGGTTTTGGAACTCCGCCCTGGCGATGGGGATGCCATTCCTTCGGAAGCACCTTTGGTATATGAGGGTACGTACATGGAATTTGTGGAACGCACCGGCGGCGAAGCGGCTGGGGTTCACCGCTAGAGGGGAACCCTGAAGTTGCAAATAAGCTATCTGAACCCTATATTCTCCCCAGAAACAAAGTTCAGACACGAGCGGTCCACTGGTTGACCGTAAGAAAAGCTGCCGCGATTTTTTGCATGCCCCTCGGCTCCTGGCCCTTTAGCGCCATCTCTGAGCCCAAGCTGCCGCAGATCCCGGATCAACGAAACAGGAATCCATGTCTACACCAAGCTTCAATGAACTCGGGCTGAGTCAGCCCGTCCTGCGCGCCCTGGGAGAAATTGGCTATACTGAGCCTACGCCGATCCAACTGGAGGCGATTCCCATTGTGGCCGAGGGTCACGATCTGATTGCCAGCGCCCAAACTGGCACCGGCAAAACAGCTGCTTTCACCTTGCCGCTTATCGACGATATCAGCACCCGCGAGTTTGGACCGGGAGATCCTCCTCTGGTCTTGATCCTCACACCCACCCGGGAATTAGCCTTGCAGATCGATGAAAACATTATCGAATACGGGCGTTACGCAGACACTCGCTCTTGCGTGGTGGTCGGTGGTATTGCAGTGGGGCCGCAAATCGAAACTTTGCGCCGGGGTGTGGATTTCGTCGTGGCCACACCGGGGCGCCTGCTGGACCTGATCGAGCGCAAAGCCATCATTTTGGATGAAGTGGAATTTCTGATTCTGGACGAAGCCGATCGCATGCTCGACCTGGGATTTGTGCATGATGTGCGGCGCATCGCTGAATATGTACCGAAGCCCAGGCAGACTCTGCTATTCTCCGCCACCATGACCGCCGGTGTGCGCAGCCTGGCGTCGACCATTCAAACTGATGCCAAAAGCGTGTCTGTGGCTCCACCCGCAACAGTGGCCGAGAATATTGAACAACAGGTAATGTTTGTGGAAAAAGAACACAAACCCGATCTCCTGATTGATCTGCTGAAGCGTGAAGAGGTGGAATTAGCTTTGGTTTTCACAGGCACCAAAGTGGTGGCCTCCCAGGTGGCTCGCCGTCTGGAGCGCAGTGGCATCAAAGCAGACGCCATCCACTCCAACAAAACCCAGAGCCAGCGGCAGAAAGCCCTCGACGCTTTTACTACTGGTAAAGTGAAGGTTCTGGTGGCCACGGACATTGTGGCCCGGGGTATTGATGTGGATGGAATCTCCCATGTCATCAATTACGAAATTCCTGAAGATGCTGAAAACTATATTCACCGCATTGGCCGCACGGCCCGGGCCGGAGCAAGAGGCGTGGCTATTTCTCTTTGCTGTGTGGATGATATCTCCAACTTGCGTGGAGTGGAGAGTTTGGTGAAGCAGGCCCTGGTGATAGAGGAAGACCAACCATTCCACTCATCCATGGTGGCTGGATGCCTGGTGGCATCCACTAGAGCAGCCAAGCAACGGGCACGCGCAGGCAAAGGCCGAGGTTCCGGGTCCAAGTGGGCTCGGTAAAACTCAGCGATGATCAACAGGTCGGAAAATGTTGACTGGGCATATGGCTCCGATTGAGAGATCGGAGCAAATGCTGAGGGTCAGGCAGTTCCGGAAGTTTCGTCTTCGTCTTCTTCTTCAGCCTCGGTTTCATCAACCTCAGGCAAAACTTCCACGGCATTGCCAAATTCGTCGATGACAATTACTGGCTCTGGAACTTCTTCGCCTGCTTCAATGGCTGCTTTGCGTTCTGCCTTAGCCAAACGTTTGGCATCCTTTTTCTTCTTCTTATCAAGTTCCTTGCGACGTTTCTCGAAGGAAAAATGGTTTCTCGCCAAGATATTGGCCTTTCATCGATGATTGAGAATTAAGAGCCCCCGCCTCCAAACAGTAGCGAGGATTCTTTTCGGCTTCATACCAAAGTGGATGAACCGGGATTTACCAACGGGCTCCGCCGCCACCACCACCACGAGGTCGATCCTGAGCTTCGTTCACACGAAGGGCACGGCCACCCAACTCCTTGCCATCAAGGGCCTGGAGCATGTTATCCAGATCGCCATCTTCAATCTCGACAAATCCGAAGCCGCGGGGGCGTCCGGTTTCACGATCGTTGATGAGGGCGACACTGTGCACGGTTCCGTGCTGGCCGAACATCTCTCTTACATCATCTTCAGTGGCTGTGAAGGGCAAGTTGCCCACATATAATTTCTTCACGTTCCATACTCCAAAAGCCGGATGCCCGGCTAAAAAATCGCCGCTCTTATAGACGGTCAAATCAAACCATATTGGTTCTGCAGATGCTCCGAAAGAGGGCTACAAGTGAGCGATTCAACCCTGAAAATGTAGCTTCAGGGGTGTAAAAAGTCAATCACGGTCTGGTGCCGAATCTTCGGTGGCGCCAAAGTCTAAAACCACCTCAACTAAGTTGAAATTGGCTTTAAATCGATTCTTATTCCATTTGCGGACCTCGACCCATTGATTTCCTTCAGGCCGTTGGATGCGGGCTACCTGCACTTGGTCACCTTTCACATACTCCCGATATTGGTAGGCTCCATTCAAAATCCCCACTACCGTATCTCGGAATTCATGCCGGACACCTTCAAAATGACAACGATTCCAAAGCATCAAAGCGGGCCCCAAGCTGAGATTCAAAACGTTGGTTTTCTTCAAGTCCATATATACGGTACGGGCAACTCCTGGTTGTTCGGGAATGACCAAGCTCACCGGGATGTCCGGGGTGGAATCTTGAATGGTCATACTCAAATGAGGGGCACTCTCTTGGATTTCCTGAAAAAGCTCACTGGCTTGTTGGCGGCAGAGGATTTTAAAATCAAACTGGGTGGTGCCCACGGCAGGTTCACCTGGGCCTTCCACGGGAAAAGATTTGGCCTCTTTGTTGAGCATGAGTAAAAGTGCGGTGATGGCCACGGGGATTAAGATGACGCCAAAGCCCAGCAAGCCATCAATGGCGTCGGGTTCTGGATCAATCAGGTACATGAAAAGGGCAAAAACCGGGATGGTCAGAGCGCCCAGAATGAAAAGGACCAGGTTAAATTTTCGGGCCCAAGTTCGGCGACTTAGGATAGAAATTAGACCTACAGATGGACAGGCCAAAATAAGGAACATGGTAAGAAGAAATCCCCCCAAATACCCTGTGGCTTGGGGGGTTCCTGGAAGTGCGTCCGAGGGCAATTCATACAAATTGCCAAAAATGAATAAGGATAGTAAAACGAGAATACTCAAAAGGTGGACGAGGGCGGTGATGACTATGGCCGCGGGCCATCTTGCATCTTGCCGGAGAACGGGCATGGGAGATGGCGCCGCATGACCTTGGGCACCATGGACAAAAGTTTGCTTCACCCGGGATGATGTCAGGAAATAGGGAATCCAGATCAAGGCCGAAATCAGGGCTACCAGCAGAAGGCCCCATTGGGTCGGGTTAGTTTGGGTGGAATTGGGGTCCTCCAGAAGGAAATATCCAAAACCAATATTCAAGGCGGTCAAAACAACCGAGCCTGCCAAGAGGACAATCATCAAGCGGGGTAAGCTGCTGCGCTTTTTGAAAAACTGCCACAGCACCAGCAGAGAAAAAACCAAAAAGACGATGTTAACCAGGACCTCGTAAACCATGACGAATCCCAGGCTGGAAAACGAAGAATACTGACTGCTTTCCAATACTTCAATCCAGGTGTTGTGATTGTAATAGTGGGTATTTGAAATGAGGATAATGAGTTCCATGAACGGTCTGAAGATGACGCCCAGGGCTGGTATGATAAGCCAGCCGGATATTGGTAAGGCACCCTTGTCTGAAGATGTAACCACGAGGTCAAAGTTTCGGTGGATGTTACGGGCAACCACCAGAGCCAGCACCAGGATCATACAGGCCAGGGCCCCCATGAACCAACTGAAGGTGAAATACTGCGAGTCCTTTTGATAGGAAATATAGAGGAAAAGATCATCCCAGATGCGATTGTGATTGGCGATGTAGGCTTTGGTGTCCTCGGCAGAAATAAACTCCTGCAGGCGTTGGTACCGGAATGTGGCCTCCACTTGAGGTCCATGATTTTCCAGAGTGGAGTCGTACTTGAATACCTCGTCATGGATGTGAAATTCTCCTGGCTTCACAGGCCAGTCCTCGGGCATCATGAGGGTGATATTCAACTGGAAATCCAGTAGCCCTCCGGTGGCATAGGGCGCTGTCCTCTGGGCGCTGGCCAGCACGTCGGCAACATCCAACATTTCCAGGGGAGTAATTTCAGAACTCAGGGCATTGGAGTCGGCCACGTCAACGGTCCAGAAACCTTCAATCTGATATTGCTCTTTAATAATAAGCTGGTTGTTGCTGTTGCGAGATTCATCAATGACTTCCAGGGGATGTAGCTGGAAAATACCAGGGTAGGCATTGCTGTAATAATCCAAGGAAGACTTTCCCATGGACTGGATGCCGTCAGCCTGCACTCGATCTCTCTGATAGTCGGCTCGCAGGCCGCCGTAGGTGGTGTTGACATTCAGGGTGGCACTCTTGCCAATTTCTTCCATTTCAAACAAATACTCGACTAAGATGGTGTCGGGTTCGGGCACCGGCAAATTTTCCAGGCTGGTGGTTTCGGAAGCGATGACCAGGCCTTTGCCATAAGTAAGAACGTCCAAATGATCCAGATCTCCGCCCTGGTTGGAGATTGTGGGATCAATAAAAACGTCACGGCCATCATGCTGGAATGTGACGATGCAGTGATTGAAGGCCCATGGGCTGGGTATTTCATCGGAGAGGTGGCTTTCTAATTCCGTGTTCACCAAGACAGGGTGAGCTTTTAGTCCAAGATTTCGCAGCAAAGCCACCAGCAAGAGGGATTTGTCTTTGCAATCACCAAAACGGCGCTCGTAAACAAGGAGCGGTTGGTTGGGTCGGTATGCCCCGAGCCCGCCTTCCAATCCCAGATAACGCACTTCATCCTGAACAAAGCGGATGGCTTGCAGAATCTGATCATCCAGGTTTTCTGCGGGAGTGAGCTGAGGGGCCAACGCTTTGAGTGCCTTCCGGTCTTCCGTGTTGATTTGATAATGAGGCCAGGCCCATTCCACCATTTGTGACCATTGGCTATAACTTGAAATTTGCACTTCTGGCAAAGGGTTGTACCAGGCGGGGGTATTATCCGGATAGAGGTAGGCTTGCAGATCAGAAAAATCCCAGGAATATTCCACAGAAGAGTCATTGTATTGGATGAGGGCTTCGACCGCATCGTTGCGGTATTGAAAGTGAATGGGGTAATCTTTTTCAGAAATGATTTTTATGTGCAAATTCTGAATGGGAACTGTGGCCTGTTGGAAAAAGTCGTTAAAAAAGCTGTCTCCATGAATGGGATTAAATCCGGAAACAGTGAAGGCATATTCGATGATGTCTCCAATGCGCACATTTTCCTGATTGATCACAGCTGTGAGAGAGCCGTCGTAAAGGTGGCGCTCCATACCGGATTCCCGCTGGAAAGTTTTGATTTCATGATTGTTGAGGTTGTTGATGATCTCTCCATCACGATGCAGCCGCAACATATGGAATTGGAGAGTTTGATAAGTGGGGTCAAAATTAATATCGATGTCGCTCATGTTCTGGACACCATCGCCATTGGTGATACGGATGGCAAAATGCAAGTATGATTGTTCCAGAGGGATGTTACGCTGAATATCCTTGAGCAGGACATGATATCCGCCCAAAAGGGAAGCCGGATCAATGAGAGCAGAGTCACTAATAGGGTGCTGGACTGCCCAGCTGGGCGCTGGTCCTCGAGTGGGTGTTTGGGAAAAAGCAGGCAGAGCAGAAAGAAGGAAAAACCAGACTGTGATCAAAAAAAACTGGTGCCTCATATGGCCACCTTACTAAAAATGGTAAAAAATAATCTCCCTTCCGGTCACCTTATCATTCTGAGGTGGGAATGCAAGCAGCAGGTCAGCCCCGCTTGATGGCCTGGATCATTTGATCCAGCTGTTGGAGAAAAAGGGATCGGTCTTTTTGGGCGAAGGGTGGAGGGCCGCCCATCATGATGCCCTGGTCGCGCAATTGGGTCAGCAATTGTCGGGTGGCCAAAGCGTCGCCTACATTTTCGGTGGTGAAGGGCCGTCCTTTATGCCCTAGCACTCGGGCCTCATTGTCCAGGCAGCGGGCTGCCAAGGGGATGTCACCGGTGATGACGATGTCGTCTTTTCCCGCTTGCTCTGCAATCCAATCGTCAGCCTCGTCCAATCCTTTGTCCACAACGACTAATTTGATCTGGTCGCCAGCTGGGATGCGCATAAAACTGTTGGCCACCAGAGTGACGGGCAAGCCATACCGATCGGCCACTTTGTAGACTTCGCTTTTGACGGGGCAGGCATCGGCATCGATGTAAATATGGAGCATGGAGACCTCGGGGCTGAGTGTGGAATGTCTGATTTTACAACGCCAATTTAACGCCCCGGCCGCCCAAAGTCTTCCGTATTATATAAAAAAACGAATACGGAAACTGAAAGGTGCTTGCCAATAGGGGGATTGTGCTTTTCACTGAAGCTCGGAGGTTCCCATGAAACGACTCGCTTGGCGCACAGTCCTACCTGCTTTTCTGGCTATTACACTCTTTTCTGGAGTGGTTTTTCTCTATTTATTGCCTTCGCTTGACCGGGTGGTGATGGATCAGAAACGTCTGATGATCCGCGAACTCACTGAGTCGGCCTGGAATGTTCTGGCCCGCTTTGAGGCCGAGGAGCGCGCGGGCAATATGTCCCGTACCCAGGCCCAGAATGCGGCCATTGCCCAGACACGAAATCTCCACTACGGCCAGGAAAGCAAAGACTACTTCTGGATCATCGACATGCATCCGCAGATGGTGGTGCATCCTTATCGTCCTGATCTGGAGGGCAGCGATCTTTCAGGTTTTGAAGACCCGGCTGGCAAGCATCTCTTTGTGGAGATGGTGGCCGCGGTGCGCAGCAATGGCAGCGGTTATGTGGATTACATGTGGCAGTGGAAAGACGATACGGCGCGTATCGTTCCCAAGCTGTCCTACGTGAAGGGTTTTGAACCCTGGGGTTGGATCCTGGGCACGGGCGTATATACCGAAGATGTGGACGTGGAAATTGGCGCCTTCAAAGAGAACCTGCAAACGGCGACGCTGGTGATTCTGATTTTAGTCTCCCTGTTGTTATATGTCCTGTTGCGGGCCAGCTTCCAGGCAGAGCATGGGCGCTTGCGAGCCGGCGCCGCCCTGGAGGTTTCCGAAGAGAAATACCGTTCTCTGGTGGAGTCTGCAGGGGAGTCCATTGTCATGGCCATATCTGGAGAAGGGCTCTATGCCAACGCCAGTTTGCTCAATCTGTTGGGGTACGAAAGGGATGAGTTTGCCCAGATGGATATTGCCTCCATCATCACCACCACCCCAGAAGAAATCCAGAATGACCGGCGACATTGGCAGGCTGTCACTGAAGGTATCGAGGCGCCCACACGCTATGAAACAGAACTGATTCACAAAGATGGACAATTGCTGCGGGTGACACTGACGTTGTCACGCATTGTGGTCCAGGGGCGAGCGGGTTTCATGGCTGTAGCGGCCCGGCTGTCCCGGCCCCGGGAGCTGGATATTCTTTCGGCCGACAATCTGGACGACCTTGAAGCGGCCAGTCGGCGCACGGCAGATTTAGCCACCCTGATGATGAATCACGGAGCCGATGGCGAGCAGGTCAGCCGGATGCTCTCTTCCAGTGCTGACGGCGTAGTGAACAAAGCTATAGAGTTCATTGTGAAAGAATTGGGCTCGGCGCCGGTGCCTTTCGACATCATGCTCATGGGGAGCTTGGGCCGCGGTGAAGTGACCTTGTCTGCCGATCAGGATCATGCTCTCATTTATCAGGATGTGCCGGATCAAGAGGCTGCCATGGTGCAGGAATATTTCCTGCGCATGGGGGCGCGTCTGGCCGATTTGTTGGACGCTGCGGGCTATCCTTATTGCCTGGGAAAGATCATGTCCAGCGAAGCTGAGTTTTGCCGCCCACTGAAAAATTGGTGCGCAGCCTTCGATGGTTGGATCACTTCATTGGAGCCGGAAGATCTCTTACGGGCCAAGATCTTTTTCGACTTCCGCAGTGTGCTGGGTGAGGATAGTCTGATTCCAGCCCTGCACCTCCATTTGGAAAACACCCTGAGTCAGAACCCCCGATTTTTCCCCATGCTGGCCCAGAGTATTCTGTACTATGAGCCACCCATTAATACCTTCGGAGCTTTTGTTTTGAAAGAGGCCCCCGGCGCGGGCATGGGTTTGGATATCAAGGGTGTGATGGCCCAGTTGGTTGATGTGGCGCGATTGCGGACTCTGCAATGTGGCGTGACTTCGGCCGGCACTCTGGAGCGGCTGGAGACCTTGTCCGAGTTGGGGCACCTTCAAGCCCAGTCGGCTGAGGAGTCGGCCCAATCTTTCCGTCTGCTATTGAATATTCGCCTGGCCCATCAGGCCACACGCCGTGCCAGCCACCTGGATGTGGACAACATGATTGACCCGGAAAAACTGTCGCCGGAAGTTCAAAAATCCATGAAGCAGGCCTTCCGCCAGATCAAGGCCCTGCAGGAGAGTCTCCAGCATGAGTTTGGGACAGGCGCATGAGCCGGGGCACCACTCTCATCATTGGGGATGTTCATACCCATTATGAAATGATCAATGCCCAGATTCTTCATGCGGAAGAAAATAGTGGGCAATCCATAACCGGGGTTTTTGTACTTGGGGATTTTGGTTTTTTTGGTGATAAAATGCGGGAATATTTCCGCAAGAATGAACAGCGATTCAACCGGCCGGTGGCATGCATTGAAGGCAATCATGAGGACCATGGTTCTTTGTTGGCTCTGGCCAGAGATTATGCCGATGTTCTGACTTATGTGCCTCGGGGGGGACTTTATTGCACGGATTCCTGGTGCGGGCTGTGTTTGGGGGGCGCGCGGTATATGGATTCTGCCACCACGCCCCGAGGAACGGAGATCACCAATGCGGATATTGAGCATTGCTTATCCCACCGTCCTGATGATGTGGATTTAGTTCTCTCCCATGACTGCCCTTCGGGCCTGGGTGTGTCCGGAGCTCCGGGTATGGGGCACTATGGAGATCTGGGGGAACCCAAGTTGTCCCTTCTTGCTCCGCACCTTCAACCCCGCCTGTGGTTCTTCGGACACCATCATCGCTGGTTCGATATTCTCCACCAGGGAACCCGTTACCTGGGGTTACCTGAGAGCTGGTTGGGGTACGCCTTGTTATCGGATAATTATGAGGTGCAATTGGTTCACCACCAGGTGGCTCGTAGCCTCAGGCCGTGGTGGAAGCGTTGGTTGGTGCCTGAGTGAATACTTTGGTTGCGAATTTTCAAAAACCCCGATAGATTGCACCCAACTTTTGAAATCAGGGCCACCCAACCAGGAGATTTGTCGTGCCAAAGATTAACCGCTACGTAGATATCGACACTGTGGAAAAAGAAGCAAAAAAAGACTATATTGATCGTCATAGCCCCTTCATCCATTGCGAAGACAGCGCCCAAAAGGAAAACCCTTTTGCTGTGACGGTTAAAGTGGGCAACGAATACACCCATCCTGATGATCTGGATCATTACATCAAGTCCGTCTCTCTTTTCAATGGGGCAACTTTGTTAGGTGAAGCCAACTTTCCTGCCGGATTGCTTGGTGGACAAGGTGCCAAGGGCCACTTGGAAGTCACTTTCAATGTGGTGCCCACCGGCAGTAAATTGAACCTGACATCCCACGCCTATTGCACCAAGCACGGCATCTGGGAGAGCACCCCAGTGGAAGTGACCGTCGAAGGTTAGTTTCTGCCAGGAATTGATGCCCTCATGGAAACCGTCGGCTTGCCGGCGGTTTCTTTTTCAAGGAGATAGTCCATTGCAAACTCCCTCTTTCTTTCAAGAAGCTCCCACCATCGATCTGATCGATCCTTTGTCCGATTTTCTGGGTGCCACAACAGGAGGCCACATGACTTACACCTACACAGATGTGGTGAAACTGGCAGGCCATTCCTGTCCGACGGTGGCCGGGGCGTTTCTTATGGCCCACGAGGCTTTGGCCCATCTGTACGGTGAAGAGATTCCCGAACGGGGAAACATCAAAGTCGAAATGCGAGATGCCCTGGACGAAGGCGTCACCGGCGTCATCGGCAATGTGCTTAGTATGATTACCGGAGCTGCCGGGCCTGGGGGGTTTCGGGGCGTTGGTCCCAAATTCAAGCGTTCGGGTTTGTTGGATTATGGAGTCGCACAAAGGGCCGAGGTGCGCTTCACCAGAATGGACACCGGCCAGAGTATAGGGGCCGATTATGATGCCTCTGCCGTGGCGCCCAATCCCAAACAAAGTGAGTTGATGCAGGCTATCATGTCTGGAGCCGCCGGCCCTGAACAGAAGGCTGAATTTGGCACCATGTGGCAGGAGCGGGTGGGTATTATCATGACCTCACCAGAGCTCTGGCCAGTGTTGGTGACTCTCGGCGCTTAGGCCCTGCTTGCTTGAGCGCCAGGTAGGAAAAAAGGCAGACTCGGAATTTCCGAGTCTGCCTTTTTATTATCAACCCTGTTTTCTGCAGGTTAAATCGAATCGATGATCCCGTTGAAGGTGGCACTGGGGCGCATGGCCTTAGCCGTCAATTCCATATCAGGGTCAAAATAACCACCCAGGTCCACGGGGGCCCCCTGAGCTGCCAGCAGTTCGCTGATGATCGTTTCTTCCTGAGTTGCGAGGTCGGCGGCAACCTGGGTGAAACGCGCCTTCATCTCTGCATCCTCATCCTGGGCTGCCAATGCCTGAGCCCAGTACAAAGCCAGATAGAAACTGCTGCCCCGGTTATCCAATTCATTTACTTTACGGGAGGGGAAGCGCTTGTTCTCCAGGTAGGTTCCCACAGCCTCATCCAGGGTGGCAGCCAGCAAGGCTGCTTTTTTATTGCCGGTGCGGGAAGCGATGGCTTCAAAGGATGGCACCAGGGCACAATATTCTCCCAGAGAGTCCCACCGCAGATGGCCCTCCTGTAGGAATTGCTGCACGTGCTTGGGAGCTGAACCGCCGGCGCCGGTTTCAAACAGACCGCCACCGTTCAGCAAGGGTACGATGGACAGCATGCGGGCGCTTGTTCCCAGTTCGAGAATGGGGAACAGATCGGTCAGGTAATCACGCAGCACGTTTCCGGTGACGGAAATGCTATTCTCACCTTTGCGCACCCTTTCCAGGGTGAACCTCATGGCGTCATCCAGATTCATGATCCGGATATCGAGGCCGGTGGTATCATGATCAGGAAGGTACTTGTTCACTTTTTTAATGAGCTGGGCATCGTGTCCCCGCTCTTTGTTCAGCCAGAAAATGGCGGGATAGCCCGTGGCTCGGGCCCGGGTCACACCCAGTTTTACCCAATCGCGAATGGGCTCGTCCTTAGCCTGGCACATGCGGAAAATATCACCGGTTTCCACGGCTTGCTCCAGGAGTGTGTTTCCCCCCTGGCCAACGACGCGAATGGTGCCTGTGCCTTGGGCCATGAATGTCTTGTCGTGAGAGCCGTACTCTTCGGCTTTCTGGGCCATCAGTCCCACATTGGCCACATTACCCATGGTGGATGGATCGTACTGGCCAAACTTCTGGCAGTCTTCAATGCACACCTGATACATGGTGGCGTAACTGCGATCCGGCACCATGGCGATGGTATCCTGCAGCTCGTCGTCATTGTTCCACATGCGGCCGCCGTCGCGCACCACGTTGGGCATGGAAGCATCAATGATGACGTTGTTGGGCACGTGCAAATTGGTGATGCCCTTGCGAGAGTCGACCATGGCCAGAGCCGGTTGGGTGGCGTACACCGCTTGGATGTCCGCTTCGATTTCAGCCTTCTTGTCGGCTGGCAGTTTGTCCAGTTTGTCTAGCACTCCGGCCAGACCGTTATTCAGGTTGGCGCCAATTTCAGCCAGCACGGCAGCGTGTTTGTCCAGGGCGGCGGCAAAATAAACTGAGACGCAGTGGCCAAACATGACGGGATCGGAGATCTTCATCATGGTGGCTTTTAAGTGCAGAGAAAGCAGTACACCTTCACTTTTGGCTTCGGCAATGGTCTGGGTGTAAAAGCGGCGCAGAGCCTCCACGTTCATAACGGAAGTATCGATGACTTCGCCATCCAACAGGGCGATGTTTTCTTTCAACAGAGTGATCCTACCGTCAGCGGCTACAAAGTCGATGCGCGCGGTGTCGGCCTGATCCATGGTGGTGGAATTTTCGGTGCCGAAGAAGTCTTTTTCTGTCATGAAGGCCACCCGGGACCTGGAACCGGATTCGGGCCAGTCCTTCATCATCCGGTGTGGGTTTTTCTGGGCATTTTTCTTCACCGAAACAGCGGCGCGGCGATCGGCATTCCCTTCCCGCAGTACCGGATTCACAGCGGAACCGAGGACTTTGGCAAAACGAGCCTGCAAGGCTTTGTCCGCCTCATTTTGTGGCTCTTCAGGGTAGTTTGGGATGTTGTAGCCATGACCCTGGAGTTCCTGGATGGCTTCCTGAAGCTGGGGGATGGAGGCGCTGATATTGGGCAGCTTGATAATATTAGCTTCTGGCCTTTTGACGAGCTTGCCCAACATGGCCAGGTTGTCGTCCATTTTCTGCTCAGCGGTGAGATTATCCGGGAAATTGGCAATGATACGACCGGCGAGAGAGATATCAGTGGTCTCAACCTCGACTTGGGTGCCCTTGGTATAGGCTTGAACCACAGGCAACAGGGTGTAGGTGGCCAAAGCAGGCGCTTCATCAATCTTCGTCCAGATGATTTTGGAGGAGTCCATATCATTCCCTCGGCGTTTGAGAACATGCCATTCATAGGCAAACCAGTATGGCCAGCATGGTGCATGCGGATAATAAGTTATGCAACAACGATTATATAGGCATCCAAGATAGTCAAGAGCTACTGACCTCTTGGGTATCCTCAAAAAAGGAAACTGTCTTAAATGGAGGACTGGATAAATGTGGGGGAAAATCCCCGGGTTGTTTAGTAATTCATTGTGATGTATCGCTTTAGTCGGGTTGTTTTCGTTTTGGTCTCCAAGTTGCAATGGTGGGTACATGCGTCACCCCTCGCTGGTGAACTTCAAAGGAGAATGAAAATGAAAACCATGAGAATGACAATTTTAAGCCTCAGCGCCCTGATTATTTTTCTGACTGCTTCACCGTCAGTGGCGGGACCAGCGGATGTTCGCATCCGAGCAAAAGTTCGTACTCCCCTGGTCAGGCTGAACCTGAACACGGGTTTCACATGTGGGAATGTTACGGTTGAGCGTCACAGCTACAAAAAGCGTTCTCTCCGCACCACCCAGAAAGACCGGCGCATTGCCACCCGCCTGTCTCGGTACAGTGGTATTCCCAAGTATGAAATTCTGTTTATGCGGGATCGAGGATATCGGTGGTCAGAAATCGCGCGATATTTTGAATTGCCTCGTAAGGTGGTTCGGGCGGCGCAGAGTTCCCGAAGTTGGAAAAAATATCAGAAGCCTGCGCGGTGGTGTAGAAATCACTAACTGAAAACGACTCCAAAGAAATAAGCCGGGCCTGTCATGGGCCCGGCTTTTTAGTAACGGGGAGTGGCTCCGGTGCTGGCATCAATTTCATCCCCGGGCAGGGGCGGATGCCGTTGCTGAAGGAAGGTGGCCCAAACTGGAAAATGGTCCGAGGGATACTGATCATTCTTTTGAAAACGATCAATGCCCGCCGAATCTCCGGGAAATTCTCCACTGGTAAGAATCCAGTCGATGCGACCTCTGCTGGCCTTGCCTGTGAAGCCATGAAAAGTACCATCGCCTTTCAGGCGTTCCTCTCGGGAGGCAAAAAACCAGGTGTCCCGTAGAGCCAAACCGGCTTTGTAACCCTCGTCAGCTAGAATACGATAAGGGGGACTGTCGCTGGTGGCTGAAGCATTGAAGTCGCCCATAAGGATGACGGGGTATCCTTCGGCGAGTTTCGCCACACGCTTTTGCAGCAAGCGGGCCCCTTCCAGGCGGGCCTCTTCACCCACATGGTCCAGGTGTGTATTGACCACAAACAGGGTGTCGGGATTGCACCACCGGTCTCGCAATTTGACCCAGGTGACAACTCGGGGACAGGCAGCATCCCAGCCTTTGCTGCCGGGGGTTTCGGGCTCTTCACTGAGCCAGAAAAAGCCATAATCGAGGACGTGGTAACGGTCTTGGCGGGTGAAAATGAGGCACATCTCGCCTTCCCGCACGCCATCATCCCGGCCCACTCCCGTGATGCGGTAGCCATAAAAAGCCTCACTCAGTTCCAGGCCTTCGGACCAAAGGCATTCCTGCACTCCAAAAATGGCTGGTTTGTGGTCACGGATGGCACGGCGCACCAAGTACCGCCGTTTGTCCCAGCTGTTGTCACCATCGTTGGCACCGGCATAGCGAATGTTGAAACTTAGGACGGTGGTTTTAACCGGCTTGTCCAGGGATGGGCCCGCAAAGGCTGCGGCCCAGACCAGCAGCAGGATCAAAGCTATCAGGTAGCCAAAAATTGATTTGTGTTGTGTTGATGTCATGGCCCAAATATCACACATGCAGGGGAGAAAACCGAGAGGAAATCTGACAGGGTGCGGTTCCAGTCTTATAATGGTGAGCAACATTCAGCGGAAGGGTGGAGCACTGTCTTCTTTTAAAACATCACGCCATACGCAAATAGCCTTGCCGGCTTACAGCCACATGCCTGGAACCACCGCTCACCCCACCCGCTCACCCGAGGGACATTCCTATGAGCCGGACGGACAGCCGGAGGTGGAGCTTCCCAACTTGAACGTGGACGATTCTCTGGCTTGCGAATCGTTCCTTTATGGGATCGATCTTTTTAATGCCCACTACTGGTGGGAATGCCATGAAGCCATGGAAGGTCTCTGGCATGTGGCGGGCCGGGGGTCTCCAGCCGGCCACACTCTGCAGGCGGTCATCCAGTGCGCCGTCGCTCATCTGAAAGTATTGCAGGGCAATTTCTACGGAGCTGGCCTGCTCTTTGCCCGTGCAGAAGAGCATGTTTCCTGGGCCGAAGGTTACGATCTGGGCCTGGACCTGATTGGCATGCTGGCCGAAACAGGCGCTTATGTTACCGGCGATACAAAGGATTCCGCAGTGTTGCTTTTAAAAACCGAATCTCAAGCCCATCATGGCGAGGATCTCGACTGACGGCTGATCTATAGCATCATCGGCAGTGGAATAATCATAACCATCCCGTGGATTCACATGATCGCCATCGGGAGTGTAGATGGTATCGTGTCCCGCCAATTCTGTTTCCTGATAATAATCCACGCCCAGCTGAACCTGAAAGCTGGTGCTTTCATTGATGGCAAAGTGGGTCTCAAGGCCTAAACCGCCACCCCAGGGGTTGGCCGTCACATCAAAGTTCTCATTGCCACCCACGTAATTGAAATTGGCGGTGTAGCGAGCCAGCCGGGGGCCACCGAAGAGAAAGATTTTCTGGGGCCCTGCCTGGAAAACGGGAAAGAGCAAATCAAACCGGAATTGCCATTGGTGAGCGCTGTCTTCAGGAGATCCATTGGTGTTGTCGTTGATGAAATTCTGCCTGGCCGCGTAAGGGTCACCGGCATTACCCGTGTGATATCCCAGGGTGAAACGAAACGACAGAGGCAGATCCCGGGTGAAGTTGGACAAACCGGCGCTGGCTTGCACTCCTAACCCTCCGCTGGTACCGGCGCTCAATCCGCCCACGAAGTCTCCGGCAAAAGCCAGATGCGGGAAGGACCCGAGAGAGAGTAAGAGAACCAGAACGTAACCCACGGGAGTTTTCATCCGCCACATGACGCACCCTTTCATTGAACCGTTGAGAATCGATGGTAATGGTATGCAGTTTCCCAGCCAAAATGCCAATAACTGTCCATAAAGGTTAGATATTCCTCAACCGTTCCCCATGCGGTGAGGCAAATGTGCGGCGTTGGGCAAATTGCAACTCTTCAGGATGAAACTTCTCCACTTTGCCTTGCACCTGGCTAAATTATCGACCAACTATACTGAGTTTGCAAGGAAGCATGTCAGTTGTTAGGATGATGCCGTCACCATACTTCAATCAGGAGATAGAATGCCCGCCACTCTTCAACCCACCGGGTCCCGTCTGCCGGCCCATCTGGTCATTTTCCTGACCGGATTCACGTTCCTATTGTATGAAGTCAGCTGGAACAGGCTGCTTTCCCTGGTTTTGGGGGCCACCGTGACGGCTTCCACCATTGTGCTGGCCACTTTCATGGCGGGGTTTGGCATTGGGGCCTTTTTCTGGGGACGGATGGCCAACCAACGCCAAGCCGTGGGACCCATGTTGGGCGCTTTGTTGGGGGGAGTGGGCTTATTCAGTGTTATCAATTATTTCGTTCTGACAAAAGTGGTGCCCGGCATTTATTCCTCCATGGGAGCCGCAGGCACTAGCGCTACATCGGTGGAATTTCTCGTCTTTCTACTGGCCGTGGTTCTGTTATTTATTCCGGCCTTTCTTATGGGCGGGGTTTTTCCCCTTGTGAGCAAGTTGGCAGTCTCTTCGGACGAGACCATGGCCGGTGTTTTGGGTCGCTTGTATGCGGTGGAAACTTTTGGCAGCACCGTCGGGGGACTGTTGACTGGCTTTGTTCTTTTGGGCTCTTTGGGCCAGATGAAGACCATCATGATGGCTGCGGTTGTGAACCTGGTTTTGGCCCTCTGGTTGGCTCTTGATCCCTCTTTCCGTCTGGATGATAAAGGTGTGGTGGAACCGGCCAAAGCCGCTGCCAGACCCTCCAGCGACTTGCATCGGTTGGCTCTGTTGGGGGCTTTTATCTGTGGGTTATCCATACTCAGCTTGCAGATTTTGTGGATGCGCATGTTCCGCATCTATCTGACCAACACCAGTTATACTTTCGCTCTGGTTTCCTCGGTGGCCATCATGGGGTTGTTTGCGGGCAGCGCCCTGTTCAGCAGGCGCCGGTTGGCTCGGAAAGATTTGCCCGGGACCATGGTCAAGGTGGTGCTGGGTGTCATGCTGAGCACGGGGGCCGGTCTGGTGGTTTTGCTCAATTTGCCAGACTTGCTGATGTTCCCCTTCACTGCGGTGATGGGCAGTCCCATGGCGCGGGCTCTGGTCCTGCCCTTTGTGGCGGCCCTGCTGATCATTTTCCCGCCGTCGCTCTTTTCAGGATTTGCTTTCCCTCTGGCCTGCCGCATGTACGCCCATGGAGCCGGCAATGTGAGCCGCGATGTGGGCTTGGTGTTGATGGTCAATACCATTGGCTCGGTGGTGGGGCCCTTGATGGCGGCCTTCGTCTTGTTGCCTCTGCTGGGGGCCACCATGTCAGTTTTGCTGATCATGGCTCTTCTGGGTGGATCCGCTCTGATGCTTTTGCGCTGGCAGAGTCCCGATGGAGGGCTGGTAACTGTGCGTAATTTTCTTTACGGCGGCGTGGCTCTGCTGCTGGTATTGGTGCTGGTGTCTCCCAACTGGCGCATTTTGCCTCCATCGTTCAGCCGCTTTGATCGGGAAATTTTATACTACCAGGAATCAGTGGAAGGCACTTTGTCCGTGGGGCGAGACCGGGAAACGCGCACCCGCAGCAAGTACACCTATGTGAACAACAGCGCGGTGATCGGCTCCACTTATGACGCCGTCAAGGTGGTCAAAATGGTGGGACACTTCCCTTTCTTGCTGGATCTGGAATGCGAAGATGTTCTGGTGATCGGGTTCGGTATCGGAGTGACCACCTCGGCCATTGCTTCTCACGATGAAGTGAAGTCCATCGAGTGCGTTGAGTTGGTTCCCGGGCTCCGCAAAGCCGCTAATTATTACCGCGATCTGAACCATGGCATTGTGGACGATCCCCGTTTGAAAATCATTCCCGGTGATGGCCGCCATTACTTGCAAACCTCTCCCCGAACCTATGATTTGATATCCTGCGATCCCACACATCCCATCCTCGGTTCGGGCAGTCTGTACACCGCTGATTATTTCCAGCAATGTCGGGATCACCTGAACCCAGGAGGCATGGTCAGCCAGTACCTGCCTTTGCACAAATTGAGGCCCGAAGAATTCCTGGGCATCATCAAAACATTTGCTACGGTTTTTCCCCACAGCACTGTTTGGTTGGGGCACTATCACGCCGTTCTCTTGGGTGGTTTGGATCCTTTGCCTCTGGACTTCACCCAATGGTCAGACAATGTGCAAAAACTGGGTAAGGATGAACACTTCTATGTCAATGCCTACCACTTGGCTGCTACCCTGGTTCTGGATGGAGAGACCATACTGGCCCTAGGGGCCGGCAGCGCTGTCAACACCGATGACAAGAGCTACACCGAGTTCTTTAATCCTGACTGTCTGTTGGAAGAAAACATCGGGCGCAATCTGCAATTTCTCATGAAGTCACGAAGTCCGGTTCATAGCATTTTTAAAAATATTCCCCGGCAGGATCTGATGGATCGCTATCTGGCGGGCAACCATTTGCTCACCGAGAGTTTATATTACAAACTGGAACGAAATGACAAACGCAGTTTGGATCTTTTGAAGCAAGCAGTTCAGGCCAATCCAGAAGACCAGGAATATCCGTTCCTGATCAAATTGTATTTCTAATGCCAGGGAAGCGGCACCGCCTTGCGGCTTTGGCCGTGGTGATCTTAGCAATTGTGGTTCGTCTTCTGTTCCTTGCTGACAGTGGTGATGACCCATCGGCTGTGCATCCTTTGGTAGATTCCCGCACTTACCATGAGCGCGCGGTGGAGTTGGCAGAAGACGGCATCCTGGATGAACGATTCCTGTGGCAGGCGCCTCTTTATCCTCTCTTCCTGGCAGCAATCTATCAACTCCTGGGCGTTTCCCTAACTGCTGTGAAGCTGTTGCAAATCCTGTTAGCCGGTGGTACCTGTCTGTTAACCATAACTTTGGGACGCCAGCTTTTTGATCAAAAAACGGGGTTGCTCGCGGGGGTTCTGGTGGCTCTTTGTGGTCCTCTCCTTTTTTTTGATTTGCAGCTTTTGGCTACGGGCCTGGCCGTTTTCTGGATGATGGCCCTGGGTAATTTGGCTCTTCAGGTTGGCCAAAAGAAAGACCGTGTTTCCCTCGTTTCCGCCCTGGGTTTGGGTATGGTGGGGGCTCTGGCCCTTCTTACGCGCTCGACATTCCTACCCCTGGTGGTTTTCTTGCTGATATTGATTTCCCGAAGGCCTTTGGGACTAAAAAAACTGGCTCTGGGTGCAGCGGGGCTGATGATCATTTTGGTGCCTTTTTCCCTGACCATGCAGAATTTTACGGGCCACTCGGGGTTGCTGCCCTCATCAGGAGCCATCAATCTTTTCATTGGTAATAATCCGAACTTTGAAGAAACCATCGGCATACGCATTGGCTTGCCCTGGGAAGATTTGATCACCCAACCCTTGAGGCATGGTTATGAACCGGGCCCTTGGGCTGGACAACAATATTTTCGCACCCAAGTCCGGAATTTTATCACCCAGCAACCCGGCAAATTCCTGGGTCTTTTGGTCCGGAAAACCACCCACTTATTTTCTGGACGTGAACTTCCCCGAAACCTGGATATGTATGGACATCGCCAATTCTCCGGGGTGCTTTCCGTCCTGGTTTTTAAAGTGGGACCCTGGGGTTTTCCCATGGCTTTGCTTTGGCCCCTGGCAGCCCTGGGCCTGGTGGTGGCCAGGAAACAGAGTCCGGCCTACTTGCTAGGGATGCTGATGGTCTACGCCGCTGCTTTGGTGCTGGTCTTTGTGGCCAGCCGGTACCGGGCGCCAATGATACCGTTGCTGTGTATTCTGGCCGCTCATGGCTTGCTCTGGATGTGGGCCAGAATTCGCAGCCACCAATGGCGCACACTGACCCCGGCTTGGGCCTTGTTGCTGGGGATGACGATGCTGGCCACAGTGCCGGGCCCTTTCGCCCAGGAGAAATCAAACATGCAGGGCGAGCTGTATTACGGAGCCGGATGGAATCACTACCAGGCAGGTGAATGGTCCGCAGCCGAAAGAGAATTCAGACAAGCCATTCTGTGGGATGAAGGGTTGCCTGAGGCCCATAATTTTCTGGCTCTGGTTCTTGTGAAGAATGAACTCTGGGATGAAGCCATGAAGCATTTTGAAGTGGCGGCTTTGCTGAACCCAAACTATTCCGATGCTGTCAAAAATTTGGAGTTGTGCCGGGCTAAGAGAGCAGAGGCTCTCTATCGTCGGGGCCGTGCTTTAGAGGGTGATGATTTTGCCCAAGCCAGAAGAGTTTATGAAGAAATTCGGGAATTTCATCCCCAGTGGCCTGAAGTTTCGGTTCGCTTGGCCTGGATGCTCTGTACTGCCGATGATCCTCTTGAGCGGGATGGTGCCAGGGCCTTGCAGTTGCTGGCCCAGCTAAGGCCATCGTCGGTTTTGAAGGACCCGTATGTGCTGTATGTAAAAGCGGTAGCCTTGGCTGAGGCGGGGCAGTTTGAGGATGCCCTGGAAGTGGCCTCAAAAGCGCGGGGGATGATTGATGCCACTGTCCGCAGTGACTTGGCAGGCCAACTGGATAAAGCCTTGGTGTTGTTTGGGACGGGAAAAACCCTTAAAGGTGGTCTCCCGCCCCAGAAATCATCTCACTGAGTGGCTGTCTTTACCATTTTCATCAATTCCACTTCCATGATTTCTGCGGTGGCTTGAGGGCCAGTCAGTTTGAAGAACAAGCTGCCTTCAGGTCCTTCCAGAACCACTCCTACCAACCGGTAATCGGGTAGTAATGTTGTCTCGCCTCCCATGGGGCGCCCTCCTCCGCTTTTGTAGCTGCCGTTCAAGGCCACCACATGGCCGGCCATACCGTCAGCGGTGAAGGAGCTGTGCTTGGCTACCGTGGCTGGGTCACTGCCATCGGGTAGGGTGATCTGGCCAATCCACCTTTGAAGGTTGGCTTCGACACCGCCTCCAGATTGGGCGCCAAAGTAATAGACATTCACTTCCGATTCGGCTGTGTCGCTGCCCACGGGTGACAAACGGTATTGGGCCTGGCGCATGCCGCTGGCTTCCAAATCTTTCCAGTGAGATGGTGGGGTGTAGGAAATAGCGGCAATGGTTGCAGCACCCGGAAGAGTGGCGGCATTATCTTTGGAGTGGGTGGCGATGCGTGCGTCAGCCCCGTGCTGGTTGGCTTGCTGCTGTCCGTTGTCGGCATCGCCACAGGCGGTTACGACCAATAGAGACAGGAAAGCTAAACCCAACAGTGCATGGGACCTCGCGATTTTGTATGAATTTTTCATGGGGCACAGGGTAAACAAAGCAGGATAAATGGCAACCAGAACAGGAGACAAAAAAACACCCCGAAGCGGAAAAACTTCGGGGTATCCGTGTTGGGCGGAGATCGAATTTAGTAACTCAGCTTAGGTGCCAGGCCTTTAGCGGCTTGGATCCACTGCTCAATGGTAGCCTCGGGAGGCGCCACCTTAGCGAGTTTCTTCTCTCCATTAACTTCGAGCATTTTTGCAGCCAAATTGGCTGCGTTGCGCGTACGCAACTCCTTGATGGTATCTACGCCAGAACCCTTCAGCAATTCGCTGAATTGTGGGCCGATACCATTAACACGCATCAGGTCCGCCATGTTGGTCCATTTCAAAATTACGGACTCGCTCATGCCGGTAGTTTCAGCCACAGTTTTGCGGCCGGCCGGGGTGCAGCACTGATCCAGCAAGTGATCGGTGGTTTTGATTTTGGCGGCTGCCAGCTTCTCAGCATAAGCGGCACCGATGCCTTCGATTTTGTCAATTTTGTAAGTCATTTGCCACTCCCTATGTGGTGAGAATCATCAGTTCCTGATCACAAATCTGATCCGTTGGATTACCCTCTAGACACAGAAACAGACGGGGAGTCACATGCTATTTGATTTTTGTGGATTGAAAACGAAGATCAGTGCAGAGGCGAGGTTTGGTGGTTTACCCATTTGCTTATGGTCTTTTCGAGGATTTTTCTGTCCACGGGCTTGGTGACATAGTCGTTCATACCAGCGGCCAGACAAATATCCCGGTCTTCGGCCATGGCAAAAGCCGTCAAGGCGATCACAGGTAGATTCAGATATTCACCGCCCAATTTTCGGATTTGGCGGGTCGCTTCGTAACCATCCAGAACAGGCATTTGGCAATCCATCATCACCATGTCAAACCGCTGTTGTTGCACCAAATCAAGGGCTTCCTGCCCATTATTGGCCAAGGTGACTTTGGCGCCCAGTTTTTCCAGTACTCGTCGAGCAAAGACCTGGTTGATGGGGTTGTCTTCTGCCAGCAGAATTTGTAAATCCTGTGGGGGAGTAAGATCTATATCCTCAGAAACTGGTCTCTGGGAACTGGGAGCATCCGGTGAACCTTGATCATGGGCCACCTTCATGGTCAGAACAAAATAGAAACGGGAGCCAACACCGAGCTGGCTATCAATACCGATATTGCCACCCATCAATTCAACCAACTGTTTGCAGATGGCCAGGCCCAGGCCCGTGCCACCAAAACTACGAGTGGTGGATGAATCGGCTTGTGTGAAATGTTCAAACATTTTGGCTTGTTTGTCTTCGGCAATGCCTACGCCAGTGTCCCGCACCGAGAACATGAGCCGCAGGTCGTCCCCGCTGCGGGAAATCTGGCTGATTCCTAATTCTATCATACCGTCGGATGTGAATTTGACGGCATTGCCCATGAGGTTGATCAATACTTGGCGCAAGCGGACTACATCACCCACCACCTTGCCGGGCAGGTTTGGGTCAATGACAATGTTCAGGTCCAGGCCTTTTTCCTCTACCAGGCCACCATTGATGATGCTGATCTCCTCGACAGTTTTACGCAGGTCAAAGGGAATCTTTTCGATGACCATCATGCCGGCCTCAATCTTGGAGAAATCCAAAATGTCGTTGATCACTGAGAGCAAGTGGTCAGCTGAGGTGCCGATATGGGTCAATAGTACCTGTTGGTCTGCATCCAGTTCTGAATCTCTGAGTAAATCAGCCATGCCGATTACCCCATTCATGGGTGTGCGTAGCTCATGACTCATGTTGGCCAGAAAATCACTCTTGGCCCTGCTGGCCTGGATCAAGGCCTGCTCTCTTTTCTCAACTTCATTCAGCATCTCATTAAAGGCGCCTACCAACTGACCCACTTCATCTCTGCCTTCGCCTTGCACACGTACGTTGTAAATCTGCTTGGTGCTGACTGCCTTGGCAGCTTCAGCGAGGCGGGAAACGGGTCCGGAAATCAAGGCCTGCAATTTTTCACTGAAGAGCATGCTGATGATCATGGCCAACAAGCTGAGGCCGAGGAAAAAGAGTAACATGGCCTGGGCGTGATGGGCTTCGTCCACCAGGTCGTAGGCCAACAGCAAAGAGCCTGCACTTTCACCGTTCCACAAGATGGGATGCGAGAGAATCATGCAGTTTTCCGCAAAGACGGGTTCGTTGAAATTTTGGTGGCTTACCAGGGCTTGAGCTATGTGATCAGATTCTCCGTAGTGAGCGAACACCGAGCCATCAATACGGTAGATAACGGCATTGCGCAGCATAGGCAGAAAACCCAGATTATTCAGGGTTTCGGTGGTGAACTCCTGGTCTTCAAAAATAACCGATGAGGCACAATTGCTGGCCACAATGCGGCTGATAACATCCAGCTCCCAGGCCAGGCGATCGCGGAAAGAATTGCGGTCGTGCCGCATCATGGCGCTACCCATCAGCACCACAATGAGGACATTACTAATGGCCAGTATCCACCGCAGTTTAGTGCGAATAGGCAAATCTCGGAACAGGCCCAAAATCAGTTCCCTTCGACAATTTTGGCCATCTTCAACAGCTGAGAGCTGAGAGTCAAACCGGCATCGTCTGCTGCCTGGCGATTGATAAAGAAGCGCATTTTCCCACGCCGGGGGACCATCTGGATGATGCCTCCCTGGGTACAAAAATCGTCAATTTCACTGATGGTCAAAATGCTCTCGTTGCGAGATTCAGCGAAGGCATCCTGCAGGGGCATGGTCTGGTTTTGGGAGATGAACAGAAGGTTGCAACCGGCCAGTTCCTTACGAGTGGAAATGTTGCGCACTTCAAGGGGCAAATCCTGCACCGATTTTCCATCAATGCTCGAAAAATCAGGCACTTCAAAGCCGTCACTCATGACTCCGAGCACCAGATGGTCCGGTTGATCATCTGAGGGCCACTGTACAAATTTACAGAAGTTGTAGACCATGGCTGCCCGGATCAAATCCTGGGTGTTGCCGGCGGTATTGGAGGCCATGGAAGGTGCCTGCATCAGCAACACCAGAACCAGAATGAAGACAGGCGTACGATGGATGCGGGAACGCCGGCAGCCTGGGCTGCTTTGATGGCTGTTCTCGATTGATATTTTGTTCATGTTTTTCATTGTGTCTGCACCTCCTTATTTCGTTAGGGTCAGGTAGAGTCGGTATGAGCGGCCGTCCTGCCAGATGAGGTCCTGATATTCTCCCCATGTGCCGGGATGGGACACGGATTCGTTGAGCAAGTTGTAAATGCTACCTCGCACTTCCAGGCCATCGATGAGGGAACTGTTCAACAAGCTGAGATTAACCAGGTAGTGCTCATCCGCATATCCCCGCCGAATGGTTTCCCGCCTGCCGTTGTATTGGAATTCCAGGCCAGCGCGGGTTTGGGGACCATAAATCGGGTGGGTGACATTCAGTTTTACCATATGTGGACTGGATTTGGACTCTCCTTGGACCGGGTTATAAAGCCGGTCTTCAGATTTGTTGTAGCTGTAACTAAGCCGGCCGGTGACGCCTTTGCGTGCTTGCCTGACCACTTCAAACTCAAAGCCTGTGGATTCGATATCATCGTTGACCCATTCTTCAGGTAGAAGGTCCGGGTCATCGGGTTCATCCTTGTCTAAGCTCTTATAGTCATAGAGGTAGCCTGAAACCGATGTGCTGTAGCCACGGCCCAGGGTCTGCTCCCAAATCAACTCATAGGTAGTGATCTCTTCGGGGGTATAGCCCAATTGACCACCAGATTCTTCCGAAGATATTTCATATCCGTTGGGGGCTCTAAAGGCAGTGCCATAGAGAGCCTTTAAGACTGTGCCTTCCACCGGCTCGGTGACCAAGGCCAGACGAGGATTTGTGGAACCGCCGAAGGTCGTGTACTCATCATGGCGCAAGGCCAAATTCAGCAAGACCCCTGGGTACAGATGAAGTTCAGTCAGGGCGTAGATGCCCCAGTTCTCAGGAGACTGCTTGAAGTCGTACCACAACCAGTATGGATCGAGATCCCGGGCACTCATGTCCATTTGCATATTGTTGACGTATTCGGCTCCCACGGCGACTACATGGTCTCCAGGCAGGCGTTTGGTCATGTCAATGGTTCCGGTGATTTTGTCGCCACGGAAATCATCCACATAGGGATCTGCGTGGTCCAGAGGGTTTCCCGCATAGTCATAGTCGTAAGGCCATTCACCGTCCCACTTGAAGTGTTGGTAAAATGCCTGGGCTGCGAAATCAATGTCCCAGGGAAGCTGACGTTTGTAGAGAGTGCTGATGCTCCACTGGGTGTCTTGTGTTTTGGCGGAATTGTTATTGAAGATGGTGTTGGAAGGGGCCATGGGATTCCGTTTGTAGCGCCAGCCGTACATCATTTCAAAAGTGAAACCTTTATAAATGGCCTTGCCGAAAAGGCTATTCCATTCTTCGGTGTCCCCTTCCACAAAGACGCCGTTGTTGTATTCGGGGTAGTCGAATTCCTGGACGTAGTGATCCTGGCCGTCAATTTTACCCAGAGTTCCACTGAGTAGAACATCCAGTCCCTGTTCGGTTTCGAAGCCTCCGGTGAGACGTACAGTGCGGCCGCCGTAACTGGATACACCAGCTTGCACCTCTACACCGTTGATTTGGTAGCCCTCACGGGTGACCACATTGATGATGCCCAGCATGGCGTTGGTGCCATAGAGGGACGAAGCCGGTCCGCGGATCACTTCGATGCGTTCGATGAGGTCTAGGTCTACGGGAAAACCGTTGCCGGTCATGACGCCACCCACGGACCCATCGTTGGTGCGAATGCCATCGACCAAGACCAGAACGCGGCTGCTCAAATCACCGGGCTCACCCAGGCCGCGCACTCCGATGTAGTAATAATTGCGGTCATAGGTCACATAGAACCCCCGCACACTGGCCAACACTTCGGCCATGGTGCGGTACCCATAGGATTTAATCTCCTCACGGGAGATGATGGTAATGGAAGCAGGAGCCTCTTTGGCTTTTTGCTTAATTTTGGAGGCGCCGTACACCACATTCATTTCCATAAGGTCTTCCAAGGAAAATTCGGTGTAATCGGGAGCGTCATTGGCTTGGACGGAAGGCATTCCGGGTTGCCAGATTAAGCAACTCAAGACGATGACGGCTATCCAGTTTTTTGGGTTCAAAATTCGCAACTTTTTGCTTCCCATCTTTCGGGCCCAACAGGGTCACAGTACAATTGTGGCAAGTAGCTGATTTGCTTTTCTACTGTATTGTTCGGCGGGAAGAAATCGGACTTAATGAAATTGTTTGGTTGCAAACTAACTATCAGGGGGTGAATTACGGGAAAATCCGTGCAGATTGCTGGGCTTTGCTGTACTATACTCATCCATCCAGTATTCATTCTCTAGTTCTGAGGTATTTGATGATTTACAGAGCGCTGACTCTACTCCTTTTGATGACCATGACATTTGCTCTGGGTGCTTGCGGCTCCAGTTCAGAAGGCGAAGCCACCAGTCTCCAGGAAGAGGCTTCTGATATTTCAGGTCGCATTGAAGGCGGGTTGAGAGTGCTTAGTTTTGATCCGGGTATCACGACCCAGGATTTTCGCATTTATCGCGGTGACTATGTACGCCCAGAGATCACGGGTGGCGGCACCATCCAGTTGGTTATCGAAGATTTGCAGGTTGATGGGGCCTTTCCGGCACCAGAGGGTAAAAAGCCCTATTTCAAGGTTCCCAATACAGGGTCGTTTTCATACAAGGCCGGAACGCTTTCCGGAGTGATTGAGGCCATTGATTTTGTTTCAGTAAAATACCAGGAGGTTTCTGCCAAGGAAGCCCAGGATCTCATTGCCAACATCGACCCGGTCATTTTGGATGTGCGTTCAGCCCGGGAGCACGCGGCGGGGCATATTGAAAATTCTATTCTGATTCCTGTGCAGGTCTTACAGGGGCGCCTTGCAGAATTGGATCAGTATAAAGACCGGACCATTTTTATTTACTGTAGGTCTGGGAACCGCAGCACTGTGGCTTCTAGGTTGTTGAACGAAAAAGGATTTACGCGGATTGTGAACTTGCGTCATGGTTTGAACGATTGGCGTAAGTCCGGCCTAGAACTGGTCAAATAGGCAGTGCCTTTGAAATTGTGTCTGCCTTTAGCTCACCGATTGAATGAGTGACGGAAAAGCTTGTTCCAGTCCTCTGACATACTAATCCGCCAAGCAAATTCACTTTCTTTAACCAAACCAGCCATGTCATCGGTGCCCCGGTCATATTTGTATTCACGTTCATCATCGTCATGCAGGACCCACAAAGCCATGCCCCGGCGTGGGCCAGTGACGGAGTAACGGCACATGGGTTGATCGTTGTTGCTGTTGCCGACACTGAAGACGGGGCGACGGCCAATGCGGGTTTCAATGTTGCCGGGTTTGGCTTCGTGACCGTTATAGACCTGCACTGCGCCCCGCACAATTTTGATCTCTTTGCCCTCCTGTGTGGACACAGCCGGAGTCCAGCTGCCAATAACCCGCTCCGCTGGTACACCGGTGGCATCTTCCAGGAAACTGCGCATGAAATCCTGTTCACTGCCGGTGACGACCCAAAGCTGGAAGTCATGTTTTTTTAACAAGTCGGCCAGTTCATACATGGGAGCGTAATAGAGATCGGCAAAAGGCACCTTGTATTTCGGATGTTCGGATCGATCCATGAAAGCCCGGGCCGAATCACGGTAAGCCTGCACGGGCATGCCTGCAAAGGCGGCATTCATCTCGCGGTACGAGTCTGACCATCCATATTTTTTCAATGCCTCTCGGTCATTGGCAATCCAGGCCTTGAATGGCATTTCCTCGCCGTCAATGAGGCCGTTGGCTGCCATTTGGGCTATGAGATGAGCCTGGAATAGGGAAGACGGATAGCTTGGTCGCTCACACCAGAAGGTGCCATCGTTGTCGAATACGGCCACCCGTTCCGGTACGGGGATGAAATCTGGGCCCTCGGGGGTGGTGACGGCATCGAGGTAATCGAAAATTGCCTGTTTGACGGGGGTTTCGTTCCAAGAGGGGAGCTCTTCAGCCCAGGCTGATGCTGCCACGAAGATGAACAGTAAAAGAGCAATGGTGAGTGGGCGCATGGGTAAGCCTTTCGGATTGGGCTGAAATGGTTAGCAAAGAAAGTAAAACAAGATGTCCTATCCGGCCAATACCTTGCGCAGGACATTGCCCAGTTCCGGCATAAGAATAGGTTTGGCGATGGCGGCCTTGAAACCGTGTTTCCGGTACTCACTAAGCACGGGATTGTGGGAGTATCCACTGATGACGATGGCCTTGGCCTGAGAGTCCATGGCTAACAAGGGTGCAATGATTTCCTTGCCGCCCAGTCCGCCAGGTATGGTCAAATCCATAATGACAAGCTGGGGTGGATGCCCCTGGTCCAACATTTGCCGATATTTTTCCAAAGCCAAACGGCCTTCGGCAACTGCTTCTACGGTCATGCCGAGACTCTCCAGCATTTGGCCCATGGAGTGGCGCACTTCCGGGTCATCATCCAGAAGCAGGACATTGCCTTCCAGGTGGGTGGAAGGGTTCCATGGCTCTTGTACTTCCAATCCGCTGTCCTGGTTGCTGGCAGGCACCAGCAATTGGAATGTGGTTCCCTGGCCCAAAGTGGACTCCACGGACAGCCTCCCATCATGTCGGTCCAGAATAGAGAAAGCCGTGGCCAGGCCCAAGCCAGAACCATGTTCTTTGGTTGAAAAATAGGGAGCGAAAATTTTAGGCAGATGCTTGGGATCAATGCCGGGGCCATTGTCTTTCACAGTAATTTCCACATAAACACCAGGTGCCAGACCGGGAGGGGCCTCGGTCAGGTTCTTACCCGACAACGTGATGGTTCCTCCTGAAGGCATGGCTTCGGTGGCATTCATGAGCAGATTGTTGACCACCTGGTTCATTTGGCCGGAATCCATCACCACTGACCAGAGGTCTTCCGGAAGCTTAAATCTGCATTGGGATTTGGAGCCGCGCAGGACAAAAGCGGCACTCTCCCGCACAAGGTTGGCCAGTGATCCCACTTGCAAAATGGGAGCGCCACCCTTTGAGAAGGTCAGCAATTGGTTGGTCAGGCCCCGGGCTCTTTCAATGGCTCCTGTGGCGGCATTCAGTCGGGTTTGTTGGGCCGGTTGTAGGTTGTCGTCATTTCGCAGAAGAGAGAGGTTGCCAAAAATGATGGTCAACAAATTGTTAAAATCATGAGCGATGCCTCCGGCCAGCAGTCCCAGTGATTTCAGATTGCGTGCTTGTTCCAGTTCGGCCTCAATACGGAGGTTTGCCTCCACCTGCTGTTTCACTTCTTTTTTTAGTCGCAGGGTGTAGCGTTGTTGGGCAATGAATACAATGGGCAGAGCCAATACAGCAAGAAGGGCAATTCCCATTAAAACCAAAAACCAGGAACGTTGCCAAAAAGGGGATGGAATCAGGATTTGGGGTGAAGAAGCGACCTCGCTCCAAGGTTGGTCGCTCCCTGCGGCCTTGATGTGGAATTGATAAGTGCCAGGAGGAACATGGGCATACCGAATGATGCTTTCACCCATTTGGGATTGTTCAACCCAGTCGTTGTCTACCCCATCAAGCCGGTGCAATACTTTGATACGTTTGGGTTTGGCGGTGGTCAGGACTCGGTATTGGAAGGCGAGATTGGTCGAATGAGCAGGAAGGGTGATCTCACCCCGACTGGGAAAAGTGGTATGTGATTGTCCTTCACTTTCCATGGTCATCAAATACGCCAAAGGTGGCTGGGGATTGGTATTTTCAAAAATATCATTGAAGATGGTGAGGCCTCGCTCCGTGCCCATCCAGAACCGGCCTTTGCCGTCGAGAAGGCTGGCGCAACGATTGGTCTCTCTGCCCAGGACACCCGATTCCACCGTTAGGTGTTTGGTCTGTGTTCCATCCACGCGGATGACTCCATTGTCAGTGCCTAGCCAGAGGCGGTCCAGGTTGTCAGTTTCCAGAAAATAGACCGGCCGGTTGATTTGCAGGTGGGTTTCGATGGGGCGTGTGAGGCGGTTTCCTGCCAATTGATAAAGGCCGTTGCGGGTGCCCACCCAAGTCATGGCCTCAGGAGTTTCGAGAATATCATAAATGGAATTACCCTGGTCTCTCAAGCCGGTGGTCCATTGCTGAATCTGCCCATCCTTGATAGCTAGGACACCATCGTTGCCAGTGGCCGCATAGATGGTTCCGTCACGCCCGTTGATGAGGCGGCGAACATAGCCATTGCCTTGGACATACGGCAGGATGGAAAAATCTGTAAACTCTCCATCCTGCCATATCAAAACTTTAGCTCCTGAGGCGATCCAAACCCGGTCTTGCTCATCAACCAATACCGAGCTGATATATTGAGTGAGAAGGCCTTTCCCAAGCGGCCACCAGCGAAGAGATCCATTGGGCGAGAGTCTCCCTAATCCTCTTTGCCGCCCAGCAATCCAGACATTGCCCTGGGAGTCTTCTGCCAAATCCAGGACCCGGTCCCGTAAATCAATTTCTGGAAATTCCAACTTAGTCATTTGGTCCCCCAAAAGGGTGAGACCGTGGTTGTGGCCCATTAGGATGGTACCATCTCTTCGGTGCAGAAGTGCCGTCACTTCATCGGACAGTAGACCTTGTTGACGATTGAAACCACTGGTGTGCTTGCTGATGACCTTGTGGATGCCCTGGGTTGTTCCTTGCCACAGGACGCGTTCCCTATCCAGGAAGAAGGCCGTGGTTCCGAATTCGACCAAAGAATTTCTGGGCCCCAAAGGTTCCGGTTCTATTTGGGGATTAAGGTACTCAGTGGAAAAATTACCAGAAATGTAGATGCCCCCATAACCATCGGTTTGGCATGTCTTGGCGTAGGCATCAGTGAAGCTGGAAAAGACTTTGCCCTGAGGTGGGTATAGGTAGGCGAAGTTGCCTTGAAAATATTTTCCGATCCAATCGTCTCCCACTATCCAGAGACTGTTGTCCTGCTGATTAACACATAGGCAACGCTCTGGGCTGGGCAAGGGAGTATCCATGAGTGGTTGCAGATCTGTGGGGTTGGCAACGGGGATTTTAAAAATACCTTTGTTTGTCAAAAGGATGAAGTTTTCATCCATGGCCACAATATCGAGGAGCAGGTCAATCCCGTATTCTTCCAGAGGGATTTGTTGCCAGCCATCGCTCGAAGAGACATAGAGAACATTGGATCGTTTGGCTACGGCAGCCACAGTCTCTTCCCCCTGCACAGCCAGGGTCAAGTGGGAGAATGTTTGGTAACTACGGGCTAAGTCATCGGGTAGGTCGTGAGTGGCCCATCCTTGAAACGTTTTGCTGATGAGGGTTGGTGCCTTACCAGAAAACAGGGCCCATACATGGCCTTGAGCTCCAATATCCAGCAAACCGTCCAAGGGGCTGCTGGCAATACTGTCCAGGTTGGCTTTTTCCCAAGTGAGGCCATTGTGGTGGACCAGGCCATTGCGGGATGAAACCCACATGAAGCCCCAACGGTCCTGGGTGATGCTTTTGATATCGGGGCTGGTCAATCCATCAGATTCTAGAATGGTTTCAATGTTGAAAATTTGAGCTGCAGAATGGGATGGAAATAGCGGCATCAGAGCCAGCAATAGGATTCCAGATATGGCGAGGAAATAAAACCGCCGCATAATGGCAGAAACTCCCGATGGAGGAATAAACCAGTGCCGAATTGGTAAGCAGAAATATTAACATGGGCTCTTTGGGGGAACAAGAAAGAAGAAAGGTGGGCAGGTTGCGGTTTTTCAACAAAGCCCTATCAATAGAACCAAGAGAAAAGAGACTTGGTTTGTCTAAAACTTAGAATTAAAGGAGAAATGATATGGCTTTATTGCAGAACGCAAAAGGTAAGGTTGAAGTGGCTAATGGGGAGAGCGTCCAGGAAGCAGCCAAGGAGTTGGGTGTGACTTTTGGTTGCCGTAAGGGTGTATGCGGAGCCTGTGTGGTGGAAGTTCTGGAGGGAATGGAAAATCTCTCGACCAAATCTGGCAACGAAGAGAGTTTTGATCTGCGTGCCACCGACCGCATGATGTGCCAGTGCAGTGCCACAGGCGGAGAAGTCACCATCAAGTGATGGCCTCATACGAGAAAGGCGGCTCCCATTTGGGGTCCGCCTTTCCCTTAAAAACTCTGCAGAAACTCTTCTAGTTTTCCCGCAAGACATTCTCGTCATATTCAATCTCGAAGCGCAGCTTGTGGTTGGCTTCTTCATGGGCCAGAGCCAGGAAAAGCTCTTTGATATCGGCGTTGTCAGTGCGCTGGGCCAAATCCGTGTACAGACGGAAGGCTTGTTTTTCCTGCTTCATGGCAAACATGAGGATGTCCTGATAGCTGGAATTGTCGGTGAGTTCCACATCATTGGCGTAATCGGCAATTTTCAGATCCTGAACCTTGGCGGTGGAGCCAATTTCGATCTTACCCAGTTTCACATTTTCCAATTTGATTTTATGCCCGCGCTCTTCCTGGGCAAATGAGAGAAACATCTGACGGTTGTGTTCGGTAGAGGCCTTTTCGGCAATTTTGGTATAAAGATCCACGGCCGCTTGTTCCATGTCGATGGCGTAGTCCAGGATTTCCTCAAGATTATTCAGGTCGGTCATGATCGGGCCCCGTCTTCCAGTGTGAGAGGGTGGATTTGTATTGCTTGGAATAATAACGCCATGAAGGTTCTTCAGGCAACTTATCAATGGGTTCTGGTGATTATTGGTTTTTTCCAGCCACCTTGTAAGAACCACACCAAGGCCACGGCTCCGGCCAAAAAGTTGGAAAGATTCATGGCCCACCACAACCCGGCCGGCCCCATATCCCAAACCACAGCCATGAGCCAGGTGGCGGGAATACGCACCAACCACAATCTCCCCATATTCACCACCATATAAGGGATGGTATGCCCTGAACCCTGAAAGGCACCAAACAACACGAGGATAAGGCCAAAGGCGAACACAGAAAAAGAGGTGATACGGAACAGATCATGTCCATAGCCAATAACCACCGGGTCATTGATGAACCAGTGGGTGATGTGCTCACCGAAGAAGAACGTGGCGGTGGTCAGGGGTAATAGCAAAATCGTGATCAGTAAGGCAGAGCGCTTCACCGAAAGGATGGCCCGGTCCACCAGCCCTGCGCCCAGGTTTTGACCCACGGCTGTGGCATTGGCCTGTCCCAGAGCAATGGCTGGCACTGAAACCATCATCACCACCCGGTGTCCGACGCCAAAGGCCGCCGTCACCGAAGACCCGAAGGAATTGACTATGCCAATTAATAGGGTGAATCCCAATGAAGTGCCGGCCTGTCCGAGGGACAAAGGGAGGCCCACTTTGAGCAGCTGGCTGATCATATCCCGGTCCAGCCGCAGATCTGAAAGGCGGATGCGGAAGCCGGGTCCCAGCAACAGGGCCCACATGGCCAGGGCGGAGGCAATGCCCCGGGAAAAAACGGTGGCTGCGGCGGCTCCGGCCACTCCCATGGCGGGCACAGGACCCCAGCCAAATATCAAAATCGGATCCAGCACCATATTTACCAGCACCGTGGCCACATTGATACGCATGGGGCCGATGGTATCGCCCAATCCAGAATAAATCCCCTGATAAACATGGAAAATAAACATCAGAGGAACCCCTGCCAGGATCCAGCGCATATAGATAAGGGTGCCCGCGAAGGCATCTTCGGGAGTGTGTAGCCAGCGCAGAAGTGTGGGAGCGTAGATCAGGCCTAAAATGGCCAGAATGCTACCTACACCCACTTGCAGGATGAAAGATTGGCCTGCGGCACGGCCCATGCTGCCGGGACGGTTGGCGCCTTTGTATTGGCTGATCAGGGTGGTCCCGGCCTGGCCCAACCCCATGGCCAGGGCAATGCCGATGAAGACGATGTTCATGGTGATGGTCGGAGCCACCAGGGCACTTTTGCCCAGTTTGCCCAGCCAGAAAGCATCCACCAGGTTGTAGAAAGTCTGCAACAGGAATGAAACTGACACGGGCCAGGCCACGGCAAGCAGGTGGCCGGTCATGGGGCCATTGGTCATATCTCTGCCATGAATGGGTGCCTGGGGCATGGAAAATACAACCGGCTTTTCGGGTTGGGGAGGGCATGCTAGATTAAGTGTCAGCCAAATTTACATGACCGACCATTGGATAACAAGGACGACCCCATGATCCGCCGCTTCAGTCTTTACGGATTTCTCAAAAACCAGCGTTACTTCGAGCCGTTCCTGATCCTGGCTTTTCTGGAGAAGGGATTGACGTTTTTGGACATCGGCTTGCTGGTTGGCTTTCGTGAAATCTGGGTCCTGGTTTTGGAGATCCCCAGTGGTGCTGTGGCTGACGTTTTTGGTCGACGCCGTTCCATGATTTTTTCTTTCCTCTCCTACATCGTTTCCTTTGTACTGTTCGCCCTGGCTTCGAGTATGGCCTTGCTGATGACGGCCATGTTCTTTTTTGCCGTGGGCGACGCTTTCCGCACCGGCACTCACAAGGCCATGATTTTTGAATGGTTGCGTTTGGAAAACCGTTTGGATGAGCGCACCCAGGTATACGGATTCACTCGGTCCTGGTCCAAATTCGGCTCGGCCATCAGCTCTTTGGTCGCCGCTGCTTTGGTCATGATCAGCGGCACCTTTACGGTGATTTTTTGGCTCAGTGTGGTGCCTTATATTTTGAACCTGATTAACTTTTTGGGGTATTCAAAATCTCTGGAAGGTGACGGTCCTGACGAAGTAAACCTGGTAGCAGCCATGCGCTTGACGGGACGTGCTTTGAAAGAATCGGCCACCAAAGCCAGGCTGCGGGGTCTTATCCTTGAGTCCATGATGCTGGAGGGGGTTTTCAAAGTTACCAGCGGGTATCTGCAACCCGTGCTTATGAGCCTGGCTCTGACTCTGCCCTTAATGATGTGGGATCTGAGTGCTGATCAGCGAGGTGCCCTGGTGGTCGGTCTGGTCTATTTCCTGTATTTCCTGCTGATGGGCTTTGCATCCCAAAGAGCCCACCAGTGGGCGCACCGGTTGGGGGGTGAAGAGGCTCTGACTCGAGCCATGTGGATTGGGAATTTGGTGGTCTTTCTGCTGATGGGATGGGCCATAAAAGCAGGAATGCCAGCGCTTGTGGTGGTGGCATTTATCGTGCTGGGGATGGTCCAGAATACATTCCGCCCGGCGCAAATCACGCGCTTCAACAAAGAGTCGACTGCGGACATGGGAGCGACCATTCTCTCTATCGAATCGCAATCCAAAAGTTTGGCGGCAGCCGTTTTGGCACCATTGCTGGGCTGGACTGTGGACAAAGGTGTGTCTGGTGGGGAATTGAGTGTTTCCGGGTTTTGGCCTGTGGCGGCCCTTGGGGCATCGGTCAGTGCTTTGATGATGTTGTATCGTTTGCGGGGGAAATGATCAGCGGTCCAGAATATCCCGAACCCTTCCTAGCAATGAAGTGTGATTGAATGGCTTGAGCAGCAGGTCCATGGGTTCGGCGGCCTCCAGGGGGGCGCGGAAAGTTTCTGAATCGTAACCGCTGATAAAAAGAATTCGGATGTATTTGTTGTCCTTACGGATCAACTCGGAGAGTTCTCGGCCACCCATTTGAGGCATCACCACATCCATCACTACCAGGTCGATCTCCTGTTTTTTTTGCAACCAGATGTCATGGGCTAACCGGCCGTTTTCAGCTTCAAAAACCTTATAGCCGGCAGTCTTCAAAATGCGTGAGGTGAGGGTTCGTACCATCTTCTCGTCTTCAGCTAGGAGAATGGTTTCATGGCCTTGTTTTCTGGCACCGGACGAACCAATGGGGTCTTCGGAAATTTTTTCACCCAAGGCACGCAGGTACATGGCAAAAGATGTACCACTGCCTGGTCGGCTGGTCACATCAATTAGGCCGCCGTGCTGCTTGATGATACCGTAAACAGTGGCTAACCCCAGACCGGTTCCCTTGCCGGTATCCTTGGTCGTAAAAAACGGTTCGAAAATTTTGGAGAGTGTGTCTTCGTCCATACCATGGCCCGAGTCGGTGAGGCCGAGCCGAACCCAGCGGCCTTCTTCTGCCCACGAATGGTGATGACAAAACATCTGATCAAGGGTCACCATGTCAATTTTGATAGTGATTTGGCCGGTTTCCTGTTCAATGGCATCTCTGGCATTGACGCAGAGGTTGACGAGGATTTGTTCTATCTGCCCTCGGTCGGCTTTCACCGAATCAAGGTCCGGTGTGGAGTGAAAGTTAAGATCTATGGATTCACCCAGGAGGCGGCGCAGCATGGGCAATAAGTCGGTTGTGACTTTGGATAAATCGAGAAGTGCCGGTTTGAGAATTTGGCGGCGGCTGAAAGCCAGCAATTGCCTGGTCAGGGTGGCTGCTCGTTCGGCAGCGATTTCGGCTTGGGTCAGGTCCAGGAAGGCTTCGCTGTCCGGTGGTAAGTCGTCCTTCACGAAACCGACATAGCCCAGAATGGCTTGGATGATGTTGTTGAAATCATGGGCCACACCCCCGGCCAGTTGTCCTACGGCCTGTAGTTTTTGCCCCTGGCGTAGCCGGGTTTCCATCTCCCGTTCGTGGGTGATGTCCCGCCCCACACTGATACGGGCTTTGATGTTTCCTGATTCATCCAGCACGTTGGATCCGGACCAGCTGGTCCAGGTCCAGTGATCACCCGTTTGTAAGCGGATTATCAGTTTGTCCAGGTTCTCCACTCCCTGTTCTATGGCTCGGTTGTGGGCCGGAAGCAAAGAAACATCATCAGGATGAATAAAATGGGAAGTGAACCGACCCAGAATTTCAGATTCCGGGAGGCCAATTTTTTGGATGGTAGTGGGACTGGCAAAAATCACTCGATATTCGGAATCCAGTTTGATCACCATGTCGGCCTGGTTATCCACCAGCAATTTGTAATTAGCACGGCTTTCCCGCAGTTCCACCAAGCGGAATAAGTAGGCCCGCAGGAGCAAACTGAGTGCGAGAGCCAAAATGATGCTGCCAATCATTCCCCAACCGCTGCCGGTGGTGAGCAAGGGACGCTTCACCGCTGCGGTGGACACCAGACACAGTCGCCAGTTTTTGTCCACAATGCGAATATCCAGTCCTTCATTGTCTCCTCGAAATCCGGGAGGAAAACCCGCCGGCTCGTGGGAGTATGCCAACTCGTGAGAAAGGGTGGAAATCCGTATGGCGAATCGCTCTTTCAAGCGTTCTTCACTGAGGCAATTGTTGACGACATTTTCCATCAAGAAGACACCGTTGATAATGCCAATCAGAGAACCATCGGGTCTGCTTACTGGAAAGTAGGTGGCAAACCCGGGTTTTCCCTGCAGGAGGTGTATTAAAGGGGAGCGGTGAATTTTCTTGTCGGTGAGCGATGCCCGCAAGGCTTTGCTCACCCCGGGATCAGGATGGTCGTGAAGGTCGATGTTGAGGGCAGCCTGGTTGGTGGCTTGGGGCACAACAGTGCGGATGATCCAATCTTCATCCACAAAGTTGATGGCTTGAAACCCCGGAAAAAGGTGGAAGACTTCCAGGGCTGCATCTTTGAATTTCTCTTCCCCCAGCTGGGAGATTATCTCCATGGAAGATCCCATGTGCTGTAATATGGCGGTGCGGCTATCGACCCAGGCTTCCAGCCGAAGTTTGATTTGCTCAGCGGTGACTGCGGTTTCATGTTCCTGGTTGTTCTTCTGAGTCTCCAGGGAATGATTCCACATGGAAACGATAATAACTACGGACACAACAAAAAAAACCAGTGGCAGTACCAGAGGCGAAAGGAGGTTTCGACGATTTATTTCCGCCCAACCCGGACTCATGAGAATTCCTATATGTCAGTTCATTTAGTTAATTATCTTTCAACCAGGATAGGCTCATTTCAAAATTCTGAAAAGGCCAAACGTGATTATTGGGAGAAATCCACGGTCTTAACCAAACGCCAAGGGATGAATTCTGAAGCAGTTGACTCGGTTGGAAAGACCAACATGCCACCGTGATCCTGGCCTGTGTCCTGGTCCTCAGACAGCTCAAGTATTTTTCCTGATTGTAGAAAAACACGGCAGGCATCGTCGGGCAGACGCTCAATCTTCGTGATCATGGTGAAGGGAATGTCGTAGTCTATGAGATTAGCGCGGCCATTGAAAATATCCCAGGCAAACCCTTCATCCAGGTCATAAACCAAGCGGCCTGTTTGTTGTGTGCCGTCCGTAAGGTGGACAGTACCATTGAGAGGCTGGCCATGACCGAAAGCCGTTCGGGCCGACCCACCGTTAGTCTTATCACTGAAGGTGGCTTTGATAAATCTTTTCCAGGGGATGTCCACCCAGCCCAGGTCTTCGGTCAAAATCATAATGCCACGGTTACCGTCGTTCACATCATTGCTGCCTTGCATGTCATATCCAAGGCCACTTTTTTCTTCAATGAAAACCGAGCGATGGTCCACTTTTTTAATGCTGCGGATGTCGCCCATGGCAATGGAAAGGCCGCCGTCGTCATTCTCGCCATCTAGAGAATCGATGGTCAGGCATTCGCTTTTATCCCACATGATGGGGCCGGTGAAGGTTCCGGTTGTTGATTCCACAGTGCCAAACAAGCGGTTTGCAAAGGGCGTGTGGTTTTCCGGGGCGGCGCTAAATGTTATGGAAACCAGATCATTCCATTCCACTTCCAGAGGTGCTTCATTGCTTTCGTACAGCCAAAGGTCCGAGCCGTTGTCGTTGGCATAACCCCCAATGCGGTGCCGGGAGCCACTGGCTGTGATGACGAAGTCGTCCTGGCCTGCGTTTATCTCGAAACTTTGGATATCACCCATACGAATGAGAAACATGCGCCAGCCGGGTCCGGGCTTTTTGTCTTCATGGAGGGCGTAGGCCACACGTTCGATGAGGCCATGAGTTTCGTAGAATCGAGCTCGCTTCTCTTTTCTGAGAGCTTCAGTATCTATGAATTCCAGCCAGGGGTTTTCCCGGTATCCGCAATGGAAGAGGTCATCCCAAGTGGCTTCCTCTTTATCCCAGCGCAAATAACCCGTGCGGCTGTCACCCGATTCCCAGGTGATGGTGGCATGAATGAGGCTGGCGCCGTCTGGCTCAGCCAGCGCAGGTGTGGAAACAATGGCTGTCAAAATGAGTGTGGGTAGCAACAGGGCGCGGAACATGGATTCTCCTCAGATGAATAATGGACATTGGACAACTAACGCATTCAAAAGGGAAAAGTTGCCTGGCCGGGACTCTTGGGCCTACAATGGGGGGGCTTGAATGAATGTTATCCTCATCCACCTAAAGGAATTTCCATGCGTGTGTTTTCAGTTTTTGCCCTTCTGTTGGGGGCTCTTGTTCTGGTCGGTTGCGGGGAAAAAATCGAATCTGAAATTTCCGGCCCTTCAGAAAAAAGCATCGCTTCTGCAGAGAGTTTAGCGGCTCTTTCTTTGACACCCAACGAGCGCCAGATGATGCGGCCGGCTCTCGCTTCCCAAAAACAAACATACGAGTCTTTGCGGCAGTTGAATTTGGAAAACAGGGAGCGCCCAGGTCTGCGGTTTGATCCCGAACTGGGCTATCCCAGCCATGAGATGCAGGACATGGGGCCTCAGTACTCTTCCACTCCGGAAATCCAGCGTCCGGAGAACATGAATGATCTGGCATTTTACACCATCGGAGAACTGGGGCATCTCATCCGCACTCGGCAAATCTCTTGCCTCGAACTGACACGTTTCTGTTTGGACCGTCTGAAAAAACATGATCCCCAATTGGAATGTGTCATCACTTTGACGCAAAGCCGCGCCGAAGCCAGGGCCAGAATTTTAGATTCCATGCTTGCCCGTGGAGAGTATCTGGGGCCCTTGCATGGTATTCCTTATGGAGTGAAAGATCTGCTGGCAGTCAAAGGTTATAAGACCACTTGGGGCGCCACACCGTACAGAGACCAACACGTGAACGAAACAGCCACCGTGGTGAAGAGGCTGGACGCCGCGGGGGCTGTGTTGGTGGCCAAGCTGACTCTTGGCGCCCTGGCCATGGATGATGTTTGGTTTGGGGGGCAAACGCGCAATCCCTGGAATGTGGAAGAAGGTAGCAGTGGTTCCTCTGCCGGCTCGGCTGCTGCGGTTGCGGCGGGCCTGGTGCCCTTCGCCATCGGCACCGAAACTCTGGGTAGCATTGTCTCGCCTGCCACTCGGTGCGGTGTCACGGGTCTGCGCCCCAGTTTTGGTCGGGTGAGTCGAAACGGGGCCATGGCCCTCAGTTGGAGCATGGATAAAATTGGCCCCATTGCCCGCAGTGTTGAAGATTGCGCCATGGTTTTTGAAGCCATGCGCGGGGCCGATTACAAAGATCCTGTAGCCGTGGATCGCCCATTCCATTACTTGCCGGAGGTGGACCTGAAGGATGTGAGGATCGGGTATTTGAAAAATGTTTTTGAAGAAGAATACTACGGCGCTTCTCTGGATGACGACGCTCTGTCAGCCTTGCGCCGTTCCGGTGCCAAACTGGTTCCTCTAGAGTTTCCCTTGCAAAAGTATGGCGTGGAAAACCCATGGGATTTGATCATTATCCTAACGGCGGAAGCGGGGGCTGCTTTTCAGGAGCTGACTTTGAGCAATCAAGACGATTTGCTGGTGCGCCAGAGGCAGGCAGATTGGCCAAATATTTTTCGCGCTGCCCAATTCATTCCAGCGGTGGAATACATCCAGGCCAACCGGGCCCGGGTTCGTCTTCAGAACATGATGAGAGAAATGTTTGAGACGGTGGATGTGTATGTGACACCCTCCTTGGCCGGCCCTAGCTTGATGATTACCAATTTGACAGGGCACCCTCAAGTAGTGCTGCCGTCGGGCTTCCTGGCCGTAAATAAGCCCCACTCCATAAGTTTTGTCGGAGGGCTGTATGATGAAGCCACAACCCTGGCGGTGGCCAAAGCCTATCAAGAGGCTACGGGGTGGCATAAACAACACCCGGAGGACTTTGTGGAGTAGGGGTTGGCAAGGGAATTGAGAGTGGACGCAGGCAGAGTTATTGGCTAATCTACAGATTCAAGAAAAGCCCAGTTATTATCTCGATTATTTGGTCGTTCTCCACCGGAGGTTGAACATGAAAAAAATGATGATTCTTCTCAGTGCTGTCGTTCTGTTGGTTTCCCTGATGGCTTTCACTGGTTGTGGCGAAAAGCCTGCCGATGAAGGAGCTGCCAAGGCCGATGCCACTGTAGTGGCTACCCACGACTGCGAAGGCGGTTGCGGTATGACAGATATGCCAGCCGACAAAACCACGGAAATTGACGGCAAGTTCTACTGCACCGGTTGCGCTAAGCATATGCAGGAAGAAAATCACGAAGGTCATGATCACGGCGGACACAGCCACTGATCATAGTCTTCTGATATTTGAAAATGGCCGGACTCTGTCCGGTCATTTTTTATGGATATTTCTCAGTGGACACACCGTCTGTCAACTCTTACCCTTTGCGGAAACTCAAACCAACCGAGGGAGAACCCAATGAAATTGAATCGTATTTTGATCACAACTGCTCTTTTTGCCCTGACCTTGATGGCTGCTGGTTGCGGCGGCGGCGTCAGTCATTTGGAAACCGGAGGCATCAACGCCAACGATTTGTTGGACAACCTGACCGACAAAACCACCCGCATTCTCAGCGATGTGGTCAATGTTGAGGCCGCCAAAATGGCTTTGCCTCAGCTGGAAGCCGTTAACGATGGTTACGACAAGTTGATCGATGAAGCCCAGGACTTGTCGCCCAATGCCCGCATTGAGCTTTCAGAACAAGCCCGCAAAGCCATGCCCGGTTTGAAGGAAAATGCCCGCCGTATGAATCGAAAGAGTGGCGTGGATGAAATTCTGGGAGCCGAGATGAACAAAATGGTATCAAAGCTTTCCAAGCTCTTGTAATTGACCGCAATAAAAAATGGCCCGCCAATGAGGCGGGCCATTTTTTTTATTACTCGGACTTGGCTAAAACTCAACTCTGGCTGTAACGGTAAAGTTCCGGCCAATGGCAGGCACTTCATCGCCGGGCATCAGCCCGCCAGTGGGAGTCATGGCTTCGCGGGTCAAATGGTCGTGGTACAACCGGTCAAAGATGTTGTCCACAGTCATCAGAACTTCCAGACCCTTCACCGGATGTGTCTCAATGCCCAGGTGCCAAACAGCGTAACCAGGAGTACGGTCTTCGGGGAACGAGGGGTCAATCTTATCCTGATCAGCAGCCAGCAAGCCACCAGCCTTAACCCAGGTGCGGCTGCCGGTGTGGGCCAGATAACGACACTCAACAGTGCTGCTGAGGGCTGGGATTTCCGGTAAATCCTTGCTGTCGGTGGTGTTCTCGCCTCTGACGTAGGAAATGGTGACGGGGAAGTAGAAGCGGTCAGCCGGATGGTATTCCACGGCCAGCTCGCCACCATACAAATTGGCGTCCACGTTGCTGAATCCCTTGATCGTATCGTCGATACTGTCGCCATTGACGTCCTGACGGGCGATCACGTTGGTGAGCATATAATCGGAAACTCCGGCATAGAAGAGGCTGGCATTCAAATACAGCATTTCGTTGCTGTGGGTGAAGCCAATTTCACCTTCCAGTTTCTTTTCCGACTTCAGGTTCGGGTTGCCCACCAGGAAACCGCCGGGTGCAGGAGCGAATGCGTAATATCGCTCGGTGAGGCCAGCGGCGCGGCTGCTGAGGCCACCCCGCAGATAGACATTCTTTTCAGTGCCAATAGCGCGGTCAAGCTTCAGTGAGGCCATGCCCAGCCATTGGCTTCGATCGGTTTCGGCGGCTTCTTCACCGTAGAACCGAACGTACTGCTCGCGCACGGTCATTCCGCCGAGACTGGCGGAATCGGCGGCGCGGGCTTTGCTGTCCACATAGTCCATGCGGCCCTGGATACTCAGCCGACATTTGTTGTTGAGATCGAGGCCGTACTGGGCAAACCCACCGTAGTTTGTTTGCACACCATCAGGCCACAAGCGATCTGTGAATACCATGCCGTCCGATTGGCGGGCGCGTTGGCGCTCGGCATCCTGGGCCACTTGGGTGGCGTCGAGACCAAAATGCAGCATCTCGGTATCGGTAACACGCAGGTCAAATTTGGCGTGGGTGCCCCAAGTGCGGGTTTTGGCATCGGTGGTATTGTGGGACATGGCCCAGCTGGTTTTCATGCTGTTGTCCATCAAGTGGTCTACAGTGGAGAACCCACCGGTCAGCTCGTAGCTGGCCAATTTGCCGTCCATTTCTGCCTTCCAGCCAGCGTTGTACACCAGAAAATCGGTGTCAATGTTGTCCATGGGCATGGCTGGGAAATCGATGTTTTCTTCATGCACATAAGAGAGGGCATTCCAAAGGCGTTTGCCCTGGGATGGCCGCCAGCCTAAAACCAGGTTGGCATCCTGCCGCTGGCTGCCGGCGGGCACCAGAGTGCCATCGGGAGCTTCGTAGTCGCTGGTCTCGTGATAGCCCAGGCCAATTTTGAAATCGATGGCGTCGGTGCCGCCAAAAATTCCGACTTTGGCATCGGGTGCTTCGCGGGCCGTTTCGTACCCCATTTCCACATAGGTTGTGGCGCTGGATCCCGCTTCGTCGCCCCGGTTATAATCTGGGCTGGCCTGGATAGAGCCACCCACGCCACCAGGTCCGAAGTTGGCCACGCCACCTTCACGGTCAATTTTGACTTCGTCCAGGGCGCCAATGCTCAGGTAGTTGGCGGGCGGGTCCATGCGGCCAGGGCAGGCATTGCACAGAGGTACGGCGCCCAAAATGGTTTGCACTCTTTCGCGGCCCATGCCCCGGATGACGGGATCCATGGTGGAAGCAGAACGCTGCACGCCGGCCACACCGGGCAGGCCGTTGATCATCTGGGCCAGGTTATGGCCCATACGCGATCTCAGCACAGACTCAGGAATATTATCAAATCCCCAACCCACGGCGGGTGCAGTGACGGTCACAGCGTCCAATTCCGCAGCAGAAGTATCTGCAGGCGCTTCCGCAGCTAAGGATTGTGCAATCATGAGAGTGAACAGAACGAGGACAGACCCCAGGGTCAGACCAGCTTGGCGTATCATTTGAAGAATCCCTTCAGCATCCCCTCCGAAGGAAGGGGGAATCTTACACATCTGGTCTTCATTGTCAATGTATCGGATGATCTTTCGATCTCAGGCTGTTGACTGGCGATTGAAAACCCTGTAAGTTCAATTAAGGCCACTCATAAGCAATTTAGCTTTCCATGGGTTTTGCCTAGGGGCATTTTCGTATCACACACGAAAAAAGGGGGGGGGAACATGAGAGTTTCCCAATTTTCTGTAATTTCCGTGGTTCTCACGGCAATTTTTCTACTTTTCATTCCAGCAAATATTCAGGCTGCCACCCATGTTGTTTTGGAGGGCGAGAGCATTGCAGATATTCTGGCCATCAGTGCACCCGGTGATTCCGTACTTGTTGCACCTGGAGAGTATCGTGAATTTGGTCTCATTATACCTTCCGGTATTTATCTGGGAGTCTATGGTGACGTCATTGCCTTTGCTCCCAGGCTCATCAGTGACAACGGAGAAACCATCCTCCATTGTGAAGACCTTGGAGCTGACACAGCCATTAAGGGATTTGCTTTTGTTGGTGATTTTTCCCGTGGGGAACGTCACCCATCACGGGGTCAAGGCATCCACTCCATCAACTCTTCTGCGGTCATTTCAGATTGTACATTTACCAATCTGAAAGCTGCTTATGGCGGAGCTGTATTTGTGGGAAAAGGTGCGGCACCCAGCTTTATCGGTTGTCGTTTTGAGGGCAATATGGCCATGGCCACCGGCGGAGCAATTTCAGTAGTGGGTGGCCAGGACCTGGTCTTGGATCATTGTCTTTTTGTCCTGAATACAGCTTCGGCTGGCGGCAGTGTCTTAAACGTAGCACTGGGAGCTTCTGCTCAGATCACCTCCTGCACCTTTGACGGTAATGGGGATGCTGCCAAGGGAGATATCCAGTCCTGGGCCAGCGGTTTGATTGAAATCTCTCACTGCATCATGAGTGGAAGTTCAGGCCGAACAGTCTATGGAGACTACGCCAGCACTCCTGAATTCCACTGTACAGATCTGGCTTTAAACGATGGCGGCAATTGGATTGGTGCTCTCATGGGCCAGGCCGAAACCCAGGGAAACATTTCTCTGCCGCCCATCTTCTGCGGAGAGCAGAATGAATTTAACCCCTACACCCTCCATGAAGACTCTCCATGTGTTGCTGATTGCGGCACCATGGGGGCCTTTGATGTCGGTTGTGACGGCACTGCGGGCTCCCATGGCTTTGGCGTTGTGCAAACTGATGAAAATGCTTTGCCCACGGTGACCCAACTGCGGGGCAATTATCCGAACCCCTTCAACCCTCAAACCACCATCGCTTTTGAGCTGAGCCAATCGGGCCAGGCCGCTGTGGATGTTTACGATCTGGCCGGCCGGCTGGTGCGCAAACTTCATTCCGGAGTGCTGGCCGCCGGGCCTCATGAAGTGATGTGGAATGGTCGTGGATCTGATGGCCGCATGTCGGCTGCCGGTATCTACTTCTTCCGTCTGAAAACGGAAACTGTCATCGACACCCAGCGCATGATGTTGGTGAAGTGATTCTGAGGTTTGAAATTTTACTAAAAAGAGGGGAACGGATAATGAAATACATACAAAAAAACAGAATTCCCAACAGCCTGCTCAGCGGATTGCTGTTGCTCATGGTGGTGCTGTCGGTGTCGCAGGTTTGGGCCAGAGATCCGGTGCCTAAAGCTCGGTTGATTGCCTTAGGCTCTCCAATGTTCGAATCGATAATTTTGCCTGACGGGTTCACTTTCAAACTGGAGGCCATGGACCAGGACGGACCCGATGGAATGCCGTTAAAATATCGTTACCTTTTGCAGGAAGCCATGGTCGGTGGCGATGAAATCAACAGCCCCCGTAAGTTTGAAGAACACCGTGATGAATTGATTGTCCTGGATGATTCTCAATGGTCGGAGTGGATAGATTTCAGATTGGGTCAGAATTTGACGCCAGAGATTACCCTGCCCTCTTTGGATGAGGATACTTATTATCTCATGATGGCCCAGGTTCTGGATGCCGATGGTGCTGCAAGTATGGATTTCACCTACGGTGTGTCGGTTATTAACTTCCGGGTGTCCAGCAATTCTTACCGGCCGACAATTGTCATGACTGAACAATTCATGGGAGCATACACCCACGACACCCAAACGGAAATTGCCGGGGGCCAGCCTCTGGTTTTTGGGCTACAGGCCAATGCTGATCAGTACGGTGGCCACATTACTTCTTTCCGCTATGGTTGGGATATTGCGGATACTGCGGATCCCAATGATCCCGGTTGGGCCATTCCCGCAGGCATGGCGGAAGAAACGATTCTTGTGCCAGAGCATGCATTTAATGAGGGAATGCATACCATGACTTGCCAGGCGGTAGATACCTACGGTGGTGTCAGGACTCTCGTTTGGACCCTGAATGTCATTCCTTTTGTTTCCCCGGAATTCCAGCATGCCCTGCTCTTCATTGACCAGGTCATCGATTCCAACAGCAACCGCTGGCAAAGTGCCGATGGTTCCACGTACCTGGATCGAGCCGAACACAGGGATGCCTATTGGCAGTTCCTTGATGGGGCTGAAGGTGTCAATGGCTTCAACTGGAGCCGGGACCACAAAAGTGATACCGACCAGGTGAATTTCTCGGACATTGTGCTGTACAAGACTGTGATGGTGAATGCCAGATCTTCTTCTCAACAAACCATGTTCCAACAGTTCCGCCCCGAAAATGGCGTGGATAAATTCGTGTGGTTGGCTCCGTACCAGGCCCAGGGCGGAAACCTCTTTCTGGTGGGGGACCGCAGTATGGAATCCTTCCTGGAAGTGGAAAATTACATGGTGCCTTTGATCTTTGACACGAGTGAGTCTTACTACCAATTGGATTGGGTGAATTACACGGTTGGGTATGGCCAGGGAGAAAACCCAGACGGATCACTCTATAATCGCGGGGCCCGCAGGTATCCTTTCCTGACGGCTGGGCTCAGCATGCTGGACTGGTCAGTGCCTCTGGGGAAAAATGTTTATGGTCGCAGAAATTCGGCCAGTATGGACCGGACGGCCACTTGCTCAGGCTTAAAGGCTATGGTTCTGTCCGGTGAATTCCGTTCCCATCACCAAGTCGGGGGTGCGGCGCTGTCCGACACTCTGTACACCAACGCAGATGTCGATTGGCGGGACGGCCTCATCGATAGCCTGGACACTGCATTCCCCTTCACCGGTGATGAATTTGTGGATGCCAACATCAGCACACGCACCACTCCATGGGAAGCTCAGGAATGTGCCGACGGTGTGGACGGACTCTGTCTTGAACCCATGTTCACTGGAGTGTCCCGTTTCGACTGGATGCGTGAAAAACGTTGGGCCGAGGGCGACACTGAATGGCCTATGAGCGAGCACGGTTACGCTCAGCTGGACGGCATTTGCGGGGAAATTGCCCTGGCTCCGTACGAGGGTCCCAGTGGTTCTATACTCAAGGGCACAGCCAAGGTCAACGGTCTGACTTATGGGTATCTCTCCTACAAGAATGTGGCAGATAAACCCAGTGGCAAAGCCGATGTGTACTGGGGGTTTGATCCTTATCGTTTTAATGCCGAAGAGTCTCAAAAGTCTGTGCGCTGGGTGCTGGAGTATTTTGGCCTGGCGATGAATCGGTAATACGTGTTCCAACAAGCAAACAGCCGGCTCCAAATATTGGAGCCGGCTGTTTTTGTAATAATACAGAGAGGTTATTGGAAAACCTCAATATCTTCTGATAAGGATGTGTCTCCCTGCTCACAGCGGCCATTGTTGCTCTTGCCTTCAGCCAAAGCAATCAGGTCGCAGATGACTTCGGACATGCCTTGGGACATGGAGTTCAACTCTTGAGCGGCTCCTGCACTCTCTTCGCTACTGGCCGCATTTTGTTGGACCACGGAATCGATGCTGGTGACGGAATTGTTGATTTCCGAAATGCTTTGAGCCTGTTCTGTTGTTTGTCGGGCAATGTCGTTGATCAGTTTTTCCACTTCGCTCACACCACCTGAGACTTCCTGGAAGTCGGTGACGAGGGCTTGGGCCAGCTCCCCCACAGTGTTGGCTGATTGTTGGCTCCGGCCAACCATTTGAGCAGTGTTCGAGGCGGCATCGCTGCTGCGTTTGGCCAAATTTCGAACTTCTTCGGCCACCACTGCAAATCCCTTGCCCGCATCTCCGGCACGAGCAGCTTCCACGGCAGAGTTCAAGGCCAGCAGGTTGGTCTGGAAGGCGATCTCATCGATAGTCTTGACGATGCGGACCGTTTCGGTGGTCGAATTTTGGATTTCTTCAATGGCGCCCATAAGTCGATCCATGGCTTGGGAACAAGTTCTGGTCACCTGGGAAACATTGGCGGTGGTTTCATTGGCGGTCTGTGCTGTGACATTGTTTTGGTTTGTTTGTGAGTTGATCACCGCCAGGGACGATGAAGTTTTTTCAATGCTTGAAGCCTGTTGGTACGAGCCCTGGGCCAATGTATGGCTGGATTTGCTGATCTGAGCCGAGGCGGAGTTAACTTGGGAGGAACTGGAGGTCAGGCTTTGGATGATGGAGTTGATGGGGTTGGTGATGGACCGGGCAAAGAAGAATGAACCGATCATGATCCCCAGCATCATGGCTCCCACAAGGGCGGCAAAAATATTTCGAGTCAAGCTGATGTTTCCGGCAAACTGGGTCGATTTTTGGCGGATGTCCTGGTTGGCGGTGCTCACTTCGGAGGACAGGGCCCGGCTGGTGTTCAGCTCTCCCGAAAGAATCTCAACGGCCTCAACCTGAGCCCCCAACACATGGGTGAACCGGTCCATTTCTTTCACTGTGGAGGCCATGCCAATCAAGGCTTCGCGGCGCACCGTTTCGCGGATGTTGTCGATTTCATCGGAGACATCCTCCAAAGCCCAACGGGCTTCATCATCGGGAAGTTCCCCGGCGCTTTCTTCGATCATTTCCACCAGATCACCCAGAGATTGGGCCAGGGCGCCAATTTTGCGCTCGTTGATGCGCACGGCGTTGTTGGCCAGGTCAATGTCTTGAGACAAGCCGACCATGGCGCCAGAAATGGAAGACAGAGAGTCATCGGCTGCGGCCACCTGGAGCTCGGTCTGGGCTGAATTGCTTGCACCTGTTTGGGCGTCTCCGATGATCTCATTAAAACCGGTGTCCAGGCCATGGTAACTGTAGAGAGTCATGCCCAGAAGGACGGCCAGCATTATGCTGGTTAGTGCACCGGCCCCAATCAATTTTGCTCTAAAAGACATATAAGTTTACTCCAGAAAACAGTGGCCTATAGAAGACACTTCAAACCTGCGATATGAATAGATAAATTCGGCAATATTGAAGAAAACTGTAGCTGCATTTTCAGTGGGCCCAGTTGTATTTATTCTCCATCTCTGTATGATTAATGAAACCAAAGAGTTACTTCATGAATATCCGACTGATCATGATCTTATCTGCCCAACTCCTGTCCCTATTGAAAAGTCCATAACCAAGTTCATTCCCTCCGGTCAGTAGAATTCTAAGGAATCTTCAGGACATTTTTTTAATCAGATTCAAAATACCTGCAACAACAGACAGACCTATCCAACAATCTCATAGGTTGAAAACAACAAGAGAAATCAAGCAGCTTCCCGAAAATACCGACTATGCAACCCGCCCGCCATTGGCCTCCGTTTCACTAACCCAAGATGACGTGGTTCGACTTTTCGGCACGATGGAGTTTCCTTTTCTAAACCAAGATGGGTTCTATCTTCGTGGTAATATTCAAAGTGTTTTTTCAAAAGCCGCCGAGCATGACTCTCATTGAAAATGATCATGTGGTGAAGGAATTCCCTCTTAATCGTCCCAACCACTCTTTCGCAATATCCATTCTGCCAAGGCGACCGGGCAGATATTACTTTGTCATGAATGTTCAGAAATTTGATAGTTTCCAAAACCCTATCACCATAAATCCGTGGCGCGCCCCAAAGCGGATTTTCAAGAGACATTTTTCTTATGAGATTGATGACCTCCAAGGGAACGGTGGGTCGGGCGTAGTCCTTGGGCCTGCTTTTCCATTTCCAGAACAGTCGCCAACTTCGTCGATGCCAGCTAACCACTGTTTGGGGTTGTACAAGGCGTAGCGGACTCTTCCATCCAGACCAATAGCGGCTTAAAACAACCCAGAAGGCTCGTTCGCGGTCCCTGAACTTTGGCCTTTTGACTTGCCGCTGCAGTACCAGGATTTGCTGACGCAGGGCAATGTTTTCGAGAAGCAGATCGTGTTTGGGACGTAAGAAGTCCCAGAGGAAATTGATAATGAGGTTTAGCATAGTGTTGTTTTCGGTTTGAAGGTTGGCGGGCTTACTTGTAAATGCCAATTCCTCTTGTTCCCAACAGTCTTGGAATTGGATCATCTGACCATGATTGGATAAAAACATGAAGAAATTATCCATAAAAACGAGTTTTAACAATAAAACACTTGATTAATGGCTCATGGCGGCCAAAAATGATCCAATAAGCGCATTTGATCTAATTGATGATCCAATAAGGAGTGTGCCCGTGCGATCCCTGTCACCGGAATACTTGGATAAATTAAGTTTTACCGCTCAACAGCTGGCAACACTAACCAGGATTGGTTCTTTCCAGGGAAAACAAGCCTTGTACGGGGAAAAGTTACCTGAAGTCCTGAAAACAATGCGTAAAATAGCTCAGGTTGAGTCCACTGAATCATCCAATCGGATTGAAGGGATTGTGGCCTCACGGAAGCGTATCCAGGGTATCGTGTTGGAGAATACCAATCCGGCAAACAGGTCTGAGCAGGAACTCGCTGGTTATCGCGATTCATTGGCTATCATCCATGAATCAGCCAGAGAAATGGCTTTTTCTTCAAGTGTTATCTGCCAACTCCACTCGATGATGTATCGCTACCTTCCGCAACCTGGGGGAAACTGGAAGCCGGTAGACAATGAAATAGTTGAACGCCAATCTGATGGATCACTTTCGGTCCGATTCCGACCAGTCTCAGCAGTGGCGACACCTCAGGCAATGAGGGATTTGAGCCAGGGCTTTGAAAGAGCTTTTCTACTTGAAGAACGACCAGGGCTAATCATAGGTCCTTTGGCAATTCTTGATTTCCTATGTATTCATCCTTTTGCTGACGGTAATGGCCGCATTTCCCGTCTCTTAACTTTACAGCTTTTGTATAAAATGGATCATCAAGTTGGGCGTTTCATCAGCTTGGAGCGTGTCATTGAAGAATCAAAAGAAACTTATTATGAGGCATTGGTGCGAAGTTCCCAGGGATGGCACGAGGGGCAACATGATCCGCATCCCTGGTTGAATTATTTTTGGGGAATTCTGCTTCGTGCCTATTCGGAATTTTCCGAAAGGGTCGGATCATTGAACCAGGGTGCAGGGGGAAAGTCTGCTCTCGTTCGAGAAGCGGTAATCAGAATGACGAAGCCTTTTGCTTTGTCGGAACTGCAATCCGAGTGTCCAGGTGTCAGTTTACCAACTATAAAGAGGGAGCTGAGTGCTATGAAAAATGAAGGATTGGTTATGTTGCAGGGTAAGGGACGAGGGGCGAAATGGAGTAAGCTAGATTTTTGAAAGGAAACTTCTTGAAGAACATGCTTTGATTTTTCTCAGACAAAAGTTCGTATTCCGTCCCACTTGAGGAGCCAGTTTTTTAGGTGGGAACTTTTTGTGTCTATAACTCGTTGGAATCAAATGGTTAGCGGGGTTGGCTTTTTGAAACACTGTTTTTCTTAAAATCTAGCAGTTAACACAAGGTTGAAAAATGCCCTCGAAATATCTCTCTTAGTCTCTAACTCTCTGCATTTTTACGTCCCAAATCGCTTCCAGGTTAATGCAACCTGGATGATGTTGTCCAGAACGTGGCAATTGGTTTATTCCAAATCGTTTTGGGGATTAAATGAAAAGGGAAAGCAGGCCTCTTGGGATGGTTTGGGACAAATTACCCGAAACACTCTCTTGACCTCTCTCGTGTGATTTGACGGAGCAGGGTTTTAGCTGGACGGCGGGGTCGATACACTCTGGCACTTGATGGAGGTGAGCCTGTCTCAATGACGCCCTGGTAGTGCTCTCTTCAGGAAACTCCATGATGTTGACCTGGACCATGCCGCCGGTCACATCCCCAGGCATTTCTGGCGTAACGGACTTGAAAACCTTCAAGTTTGCCAACACTCCACAGTTCCGATGTTTGTGGATCCGAGTTGGAGTAATCAGTTGAAGCCGGGCGACCATTTACAAAGCAGGCCCCTGGGTTTTCCGGGGGCCTGTTTCTTTGAAGTGCTGGAATCAGGCCCCTAGTCGCAGCCCCCTTCCAATTCGTCGATATTGGCAGTCGCGTGCATCAGCTGATCGATGACGACATATCCTCGAAAACCGATATCGATGCAGTCATCCTCAATAGCCGTGATCACCCCACCCACAAAGTTGAACAGCATCTGGGAGCGGATCTCCTGGCCGGTCAGCGGCAGTCCGGTATCGGTGTTGGTGGCACTGATGCGGATCACCTGGGTGTATGGTACTCGCACGTTGTTAATAGTTTTGACGGCATCGTAAACCTCAACCGCACTGTAAGGCGGTAAAGTGAGAGTGCGGATGCGCGAAACCTCAACGGTGGTGCTTTCGGTCAGGCCCCAGGTGCTTTCCGTTACGTCGGTTCTTGACGATGTCCACTCGTGACTGACCTGGAACTGCGCAGACTTGGTGATTTCCTCACCCGCAGAACCGATCCCCCCAATAGACACACCAACTTTTGCTTTGATTTCGTAGCCCACAGTGAGTTGCACATTCGTTGTCTGACTACCGAACAAATGAAGGCTCTCACTGGTGCCTGTTGTGGTGGTGCTGGTTCTCTGTTCCGATCGCCCGATCACCTCTTCGAAGCTGGCTGCCGAGCAGTTGCGCAAGGTGCCGCGGTAAGCAAAATCCAGGCGTGCTGGAGGCATAATCGGCTGGTTGAAAACCGTGCCGCGATCCGCAACAAGCCATTCGATATTGGCCGAGAGAAGACGGAAACGGTCTGATTCTCCATCAGTAATGACCAGCCTGTTGACAGCACCGTCAGTGCAGCTCAAGTAGCTGTCAGTATCAGCGAGGCGCAGTCGCATCCAACCGTCATCGTCGGCAAGGGCCTCCAGGTAGGCGGCCGGTTCCCCTTCTGCTGGGCGCGGCTGCTGATATTTGAGGTAGCCTGTTTCTTCGATCCAACACCAGCACTTGCAATCGACCTCACCCGGTCTTTCCATTATGTAGGTGTGTTCGGTGGCGGCCACTGGTACGAATAAAAACTCCTGGTTAAAATTGTCGGGGTCGTAGGCACTGTTGGCGTCAAAGCCGGCGCCTGGGTCCGCGCGAAAAATTCGTGTTCCATCTGCGGAACCGAGCAAGATATCTACGGCGCCGTTGCCGTCAAAATCTCCCCACGCGCCCATGGAACGGCCGTTGGCTTCCAGAATTTCCTCTATGGGAGTGAAACCTTGCGGTCCATCATTGCGATATACCTGGCCATACGAATTGCCCGTGAGCAGAATATCCAGGTCGCCATCGTTGTCAAAGTCACCCCATTGGGCCGTACCGGAGTAGACTCCCATCAGCCCAGCACCCATTTCGAGAAAGGTGCCGTTGTTGTTGTTGCGGTAAATCAGCGTCTTGTTATCTCCGGTCAGTAGGATGTCGAGATCGCCGTCGTTGTCGTAGTCGCCCCAGTCCACACAAGGGAATGGAACCGTTTCGAACTCAGCGGCTACCACGTGTGAAAAGCTCCCGTTGTTGTTTTCATAGAGCTGGCAGAGATCATCCCCGACAGTGCCGCCGGCCAGCAATATGTCCAGATCCTGATCGCCATCAAAGTCGCCCCATTCGGCAGTTCCGTAGTGGAGGCCTGGGAGCCCTGCATCAATATCCACGAATACGCCGTTATTATTTTGATAAACCAACGAGTATCTGTGCACATTTGTGCCCGTTATGACAATATCCAGATCCCCGTCGTTGTCGTAGTCTCCCCAATCTGCTGACCCTCCCATCAGCCCAAGCAGATTGGCGCCATCGTATTCCATAAAAACCCCTCCGACATTGCGGTAGACTCGGGAAGTGTGTCCGAACTCACTGTTTATTCCGGTGATCAAGATATCCAGGTCGTAGTCATTATCGAAATCGCCCCACACCACATTGGTTCCCTGAAGGCCAGGAAGATTCGCATTGATATCAGTGAAGGAACCGCCGTCATTGCGGTACACCTTGGTCTGATCGAAACCACCGACCAGGATATCCAGATCACCATCCACATCGTAGTCACCCCAGGCCACCGAACCACGGGTCTCGCCAATACCAGCCAACTCTGCGCCAATGTCGTCAAAAGAAGCGGCGCTGTTATTGTCGGCAAAATTGAGCATGACACCGCTGTTGCCCTCGACCTGTATGAGGTATGGCAGGTCGTCGCGCAAGGCCAACGGGGGGGCTATGGGCGCCGCGCTGGTATTGAGCACCATGGCCTGGTTTGAGTTTTCCAGTTTGATGGAATCCTCCGAATAACTCACGAGAATTTGCTCGTCCTCGTCTTTGACCACGATTTCCAGGGCCACTCCCTCGGCGAAAGCAGCTTCTTCAGCAGTGGTCAGACTGTCGGTATCAAGGGACAAAATGGCGAGGTTGGTGGTGCGATCGATGGGCAAGGTCACATTGCGTTGAACGTACTGGGCGAAGCTCAACTCTACAGAGGAGGCGGTGTATCCCTTACGAAAGATTTCGCGGGTATCGAACACCAGGCCGACGTAGCCATCATGCACTTGGATTTCATCGATTTGATTGTCGTCAGTGTTGTCCGGGGAAGGCGCTACGGGGCCATTGTCGCAACCGGCGGAAAGAAGTAAAAGCGTAATAAAGGAGAAAAGAAATAGGAATGGTAGAAATCGGGTTGGGACAGCAGACTGTTTGGGATTATACACTTGGTACCTCCAATTGACGTCCTTGGTATGGAACAGGCGGCACCTAGCGGCAATGTGTAATAGATTCAGGCAAAAATATTTCAGTATCGCCCATCCCCAATATCGAGACCCTAATCGATTAAATATTGAATGTCAATATTCAATACCGGCCACATCATTTGGCCGCTGAAGCCAGTTGCAATGAGACCAAGATGGATGGGACGCCAAGGTCACGCCGTCAATATCCGGAGCTCACTTGTTGACGAAGAAATCTCGTAAAGCAGGGTCCCTTTGCACCACGGGAGTTACCCCGCTTCATCAGTACAACTGACCCGGCCGCCACCGTCTCGCCTTCGCCCGTAACCAGGGGGCTCGGCCTCCGGAATTATTATTTACGAGGCCTGTTCGTGGTGGGGCTGGAATGCGAACTCTAAACAGGCCCAATAAACTAATGCTGAATAACCCCAATATGTTCTTTGCTTTGTGTGCATCACCAAACATGGGATCTATTCGTGAGACATTCTTTGTTTCGCAAGTCTCGCAGGGCCACGAAGTGCATTATCACGATCAGGGTGATTTTATTGTGGATGAAAAATTTATTTTTGAAATTGGTGGTCCTGGAAAACCAAAGGGCAGCTTGGTCAACAAGGTCAGGGATTGTGGCATCTGATGGAATTGAGAGAATAGGCGTAGCGGACTCTTTCATCCAGCCCAATAGCGGCTTAAAACGACCCAGAAGGCTCATTCGCGGACCCGGAATCTGGGTCTTTTGACCTGCCGTTGCAGAACAAGGATTTGCTGACGCAGGGCAAGGTTTTCGAGCAGCAGGTCTTGCTTAGGACGCAAAAGGTTCCGGAGGTAGTTGATAATGAGGTTTAGCATGGTGTTGTTATCGGTTTAAAGGGTGGCAGGCTTACTTGAATTTGAAAGCAACCGGATCCAATTTTCCGTTCGAAAAGAGGGCTGTAAAACTGATTCAGAGTCAGGATATGTGATATACTCTAAAAATCTTAACTGTAATGGGGACAAGGCGGACGGAGTTTTTGGTAGGCTCACCCGTCAATTCTGATCCAGCAATTTAATTTCCGGCAAATCCATTCTTAAAACATCAAATGTTTTTTTTAATGGTATATAACCAGAGTTACCGCTACTTATCATTTTTGCACTAAACCCTAAGAGATATGCTGTACCATCTTCTTCTCTAAGAAGAAAAGCCTGATTATCCTTTAAAAAGGGATAAATCTTGGTATCATCCAAAGAAGATCCGTATATTTGTTCTAACTCCTTGGCTGAGTATATGGGTTGTATATGGCTGTTGTAGTGTAATGCATTGAGTCTCCCATCTAGCCCGTATAGAAGCATAAATGTATCAATTATTTTTTCATTTTGTTCCAGTAGATATTTTTCCATTGCTTTATAATAATTAAAATGTGGGTCATTAACTATCAACTGGATAGTATCTTGTTTAGCCGTTTTCTTGGGTGGAGAGTTTTCTATCCTGATTTCAGTAGCTCTAAGATCAGCCAGGCCAGGATCAAGATATATCTCCCTTTTTGGTGGCGCACAGGCGAATAAGAGAAGTCCTGCTCCTGCAGTAAAAGCCAATATAAATAAGAATCTCAAAGACATAGTCCCCCTG
>JADGDU010000015.1 GCA_016744705.1 Candidatus Krumholzibacteriia bacterium | reverse complement strand
GTGAAGATGATTGGCTACTACCGTAGACAGAACCCACCTTTCTGTGTACAGCGGTTTCTATGTAGGGCCTGCAAAAGAAGCTTCAGCACCCAGACTTTCTCACAATCTTACTGGCAAAAGCGTCCTGACCTTGACTCCAAGATACTCATGAAGACCGTTGGCGGAATGGCAAACCGCCAAATTGCCCGTGATCTCAAGGTCGCTCCTGAGACCATAAACCGGCACATTGCCAGGCTGGGGAGACACTGTTTCCTCTTCCATCAGGAACAAATGAGAAATGCTCCATCAGTGAAAATCGTCGTTGTCGATGGCTTTGAATCTTTCGAATTGAGTCAGTACCACCCCATCCATTTCCATGTCGCTGTGGAAAAAGAAACCGACTTCTTTGTCTATTTTACCGATAGCGAATTGCGGCGTAAAGGACGGATGACAGCGCCGCAAAAACAACGGCGCAAGGAGTTGGAACTACTGCTTGGGCGGCCGGATCCAAAGGCCATTGAGAAAGACATGAAAGAGCTGCTGGAGGTGGCTTTGGGTGACCAACAAGCAGCTCTTGTCCACAGCGACGACCACCCAGCTTACCGGAAGTCAATAAAGAGCTTAAAAATTTCTATTGATCACCGCATTACCCCTGGAAGCAAACACCGGGACAGCAGGAATTCACTTTGGGAGGTGAATCTATTGGATCTTTTAATTCGGCATTGCAACGCCAATCACAAGAGGGAAACGATTGCCTGGTCGAAACGGCGACAGGCCAGCGCTGCACGGTTGGCGATCCTCTTGGTATGGCGAAATTATATGAAAGGCCGGAGAGAGAAAAAGCGAGGAAGTCCGACTCCAGCGATGGTTCGTGGGATGATGGATGCGCCCCTGAAGATCGGGAAATTTTTAGAGAAAAGGCTGTTCCGAACTCAGTTAGATTTGCCACCTCGTTGGAGCGAATATTACAGCGGCACTGTTAGCACAAGAGGTTTTGAAAATGAGCGACACCATGAATTGAGTTATGCATTTTAAAAAACCCGCTTTGCCAAGAAAATGGCAAAGCGGGTTCGAGATAGACACAATTTGAAAGGCACAACCTACTTCATCAGGAGCATTTTTCCTACGACACTGTTTCCACCACTGGATAAGCGGTAAAAATACGCCCCACTAGCAACATGCCGCCCACTGTCGTCACGCCCCATCCAATTCACCGTATGATGACCAGCAGCCATAACTTCACTCACCAGAGTGCGCACCCGCACACCACGCACATCATACACAGCCAGTTCCACGCTCTGGTCAGCAGGTACTGAGAACTTGATGGCAGTCATGGGGTTGAACGGGTTCGGATGGTTGCCGTTCAAAGCCAGGACTTGAGGCAGGTTCTCGTCACCAGCGGCCGATACGTTGTTGGAACCTTCGTAAGTCAGCGACAAGCACCAGTTGTTAATGTGACCATAATCCTGGTTTCCCACATCCGTCACGTGCAACTGCCAGTCACCCTGGATGTTTTCTCCGAGGAGAGTATCCAGGCTCTGGTATGGAGTCAACTCGGTGGAGTACCAGCCCATCAGGTTGTCAGCATCGCTACCCTGGTTGTTGTGCAACCGGATGGTTGTGCCGGCAGGGCTGATCAGCTCGATGACCATGTCTCCCACGTAGGTGTGGGTGATATCAACGTAAACACCGATATCACTGAGAATGCTCTCTTCAATGATGGAGATGGCACAATACACACCACCATCGGGATCGTTATCGGGGATGGCCACGTCAGCGGCATCGCAGAACTCGTTGGTCACGATGGCGTTCAAGGTGAAGTTCTGGTCGGCGGTTTCGCCGTCGGCCAGGGTCACGTCGGCTACATCGGTACTAAAGCCCGTGCGAGAGGCTACCAGGTGGTAGTTGCCCGCGAACAATCCGTCGAAGTTATACGATCCGTCGGCACCGGTCACGAAGGACAGGCTGCCAGGAGTCAAAGTCACCGTCACGCCGCTGTCGTCGCCGGCGCCTACAACCTGCACGCTACCGGTGATGGCAGAGTTGCCAATTTCCGAAGCCAGCAGGTAGTTCACAGCGTTGTGGAGCAATTCGGACCGTTCGCCCGTGGCCAAAGCGCTGTAGTTGAAGGAGAAGAAAACAATCTGACCAGCCTGAGGCATGGGATTGGGATCGTAACAGATCACGCTGCCTCTGTTGGTGTCCGTAGTCCAGTTTCCAGGCCAGTCCGCGTCGGCTGCGGGGATGACACTGTCACTATCACCATAACCAGTGTAAGTCAGATCAAGGGGACCGGTCACTACGTTGGGAACGCTCATCACAGCATGGTTGGGATCAACGACGTTGACGTCCCCAGCATTGTCAGTTCCCCAATCCAGAATGTGCAGAACGTTGGCACAGAAATCTGCGTCGCTCTGGTGATTGTAGGCAACCTCGCCGCCCTCAATCATCAGCTTGCCGCCGCCGTCCACGAAGGTGGTCATGTCCGTCATCAGGGTCGAGTTCAAATCGGAGGTCTTGGCACCAGCCGATACGATCACCAGATCGTAAGTGATCCATTCGGCGTAGTCGTAACCGGGGCTGTTAACCTCGACTGCGGTGTAACCAATGGTGGTCAGGTCGGCCACGATATCAGAAGAAGCGCGCGATGCAGGAGCACTGTACCCTTCAGCCAAAACAATACCGTTTTTCCCAAGTTTGGGAGCAACAGTCACCATTTCGTCGCGAGTGGAACCATCGTTGATCACAAGGATGTTTCCGTTAGTGGCTTCCAGCAGGAAGTCCTTCACGTTGCTAGCCGAAGCAATGCTCACTTCAGTGTTCTGAGGGATGAAGTGGTAGGCAGTAACAACTACGTTGTAATCGAAATAGGTCAGCATGGGAGTGGTGTAAACACCGTACTCATCGGTGGCCACGGAGGCCATCAAATCGCCGTTGTCACTCCGGTAAACCCGAATGTTCGCTGCCAGAGCTTCGCCACCTTCAAGAGCACTCACTGTACCGGTCAAAACGCCGGAAGGAGCAGAAGGCATGGTGACACCATAATGGTTGTCCCCAAATTCGAGGAAGAAGGTATCCATTTGGTTGAGGTAACCAAACTTGGATGCAAAAATGTCATAGTTTCCTACGGGCAGTTCATCGGCAAAGGCAAAAGACCCGTCAGATGCAGAGACCAAATCGAACAGTGGTTCGCCACTGGGATCATCGCCTTCATTGAAAGCATACACACGAACACCAGCCAAAGGAGTATTCGTCTCATCAGTAACCATACCAGCTATGGTGCCATAAGCAGCCACACAGTCGATTTGAGTTTCGTAGACATTGTGCCCAGCCTTGAGCAAAGCGGCTGTCACTATGCCGGTTTCGCTGGGTGTGACATTCATTACCACAGTGTTGTAGGTGCTGGATCCCTGGACATCCAGGCCGCAGCCCACAAGGCTCATCTCAAGTCCCGAGATATCGCTATAACCAGTTACGACGCCTTCAATGTGAGGAGTCAGGAAACCGGTCATGCCAATGGAATTAACCTCAGCCAGAATATCGGCGTTCACCAGTTCTATTGCACCGGTTACAGGAAGGTCTACGCCGAACATATCGTACCCGGCGCCATCTTCCACACCCCGTACGAGCAGAGTCTCACCAAATTCAGGCATCACAGTGAACACAGCCACGCCGTATGCATCGGTGATAACTTCCAGACCAGAAACGCCATAACCCTCAATGGTCACCGTGACGTTACTGATGTCTTTGGCAGCAGGAGGATCAGCCAAGGTCACAGTCACTTCCGTGGCCACGCCAACGGGAATGCTGCTAGGCTGGATGTCCACAACCACAGGCACGATAGCCTGCAAAGTTGTGCTCTCAGTCATCAGGTTGTAACCAGTGACAGTCATCATCACTTCACCGGCCATCAACACTGGGTTGTCCAGCTGGACATCCACATGACCAGTATCGTCGGTGTAACCCACACCATGCAGCTGGCCGTCGCTATAAAGAGCAACCTTGGCCCCACGCACACCAGTATCCACGGGGAAAACGGTAGAGCCGAGGGCAATCACGTCGGAATGGGACATGACAGGAGCCGTAGGTGTGTCGGTACGAACCATCAACGAACAATCACCAAAGATGTTGTACTGCTCCACGCCCTGGCTGTCGCCGGGGTAAGTGTCCATCATCTTCATGATACCGTGGAAATAGAGGGAACCGATGATGTTGGCCTGATCGCCAACCAGCAGGTCCACAGTTTCAGCCTGCATCACGCAGGGAGGAACCCAGGGAGTACTTGTGGAAGCACTGTACATGGCCACAGCACCGTCGGGCTGTTCTGGATCACCAGCGCGCATCCAGGCTTCGGCAAAACATTCGGAATTGGAGAAATCGCCGTTCAAGCAAGCGACGTCAATAATCCAGGGAGTCATGTGGCCGTTGCTCAGGTTATGCACATTGGTAATGTTGAAAGGAGGGTTGGACCAGGAAGTACCCGAGCCATGACCAATGTAATTCACGAGGCTAACACCGGCATTAACGGCATTGGCGATATCAGTGGAAGTACCGGAGGGTTGATAAATTTCGTGCACTTCATTGAAAGTGTAACCCAGCATATCCTGACGCAACCATTCGGTGCGAGTATAATCGGGAGGAGAGCCTTCGTTGGAAGCCAGGCCGGCACCAACCTTGTACCATTCACCGCCGGCTTCGGGATTTCGCTCGTAAGTGATGAACTTGTTGATTTGGGTTTCAATGTGCGCGGGATTTGAACCGGAAATACGCGAGATGAACAGGTCAGGATAGAGATCGCTGCCTTCCTGATTCGCGTAACGGGTGTCATCGTCAGCGCCTTCATAGGTACCGGAATAACAAGGCACCTGAGCATAATCGCCAACCAGAACAACGTAAGTCAGGCCAGCGGGATCATCGTAACGGGCATCGATGGCGCCTTGGATACCGAGGGTCGATCCGCCAACGCTACCAGTGGAGATCAATTCAACATCCAGACCGGTTGAGCGTTTCCACTCGATGAATGGCTGGATGGTGCTCATGAAAGCATCGTTGCAAACCACAAGCATCCGGCCACTGGTGGAGAGCATGTTGTATTTGGAAACGCCATCGTAGTTGTCAAAACCAAGGCTATAGAGGTTGGCGAATTCGGGATCCATGCCATCGCTCATGCGGGCCTGTTTCACGTTGATGCCGCCGGTGCCGGTGGTCTCAACCTCCAGAGTCATGCTTTCCAGAGCCATCAGGGCACCACGGTCGGCATCCCAGCGCACAGCGTGCACGCGCAAGCTGACACCACGGAAATCACGCATGATGAAGGGATCAGCCAATCGGGCCTCTTTGGCAGGAAAAATGCCACCAGAGGTGTACGCCGGTCCGAAAGAATAAGGCACGGTGGCCGGATCTTCGGTGCGCAGCATATTTCCTTTGGAAGGAACGGCAGCATTGGTGCCAATTTCACGCCAGGTGCTCTTGACCACCCGCACCACCGGTGTACCGGCGTTGGGAATGATCAGGCTGCTGGTGATGAAGGGCAGTTCGGGAGCGCCTTGATCCAAAGTGAACCAATGGCCGGGAATACGAACCTGGGAATAATCAGTGCCATTAATGGCCACGGTTTGGGAATCCACACCACTCATGGTGATGTCTAACCGGGTCAAATTGTCGGCCTGTTGGGTAACCTGGACCTGGGGCTTGGTCTGGCCCTGCCCATCAAAACTGACCCATTCGGCCTGGGCAAAAGAGTTGAATCCTGCCATCAGGACCAACACCAGCACGTAAATAAGCTTTTTGCTCATTCGTATTCCTCCGGAACTGCGTGATTTGGCGACGTTTTCTTCTATATGAACAGGGAATTTTACCATTTTTTGTCATGCGGGATCAATCGTCCCGAATATCCGGGAGACTTCATGGCTCCTCCCGATATCAGCGGTGAGTGAAATAATATTGACGAATAAGCCTTTAAGGATCTTCCAAAAAACAACTTAACGAATAAATCCTGAAGAATCTCCGGTCCGGTTTGGATTCCCCAGCCTGCCTCCCAAGGCTGGCAACAGGTACGCCATTTCCCTTCCCGAAAAGCTCACGAAATCGTTATACTTGTGGCGTTATTGAACTTAGGAGATCACTTTATCAAGAGCATTTTCCCCACAACGGTCTGGTCGCCACTGCGCAATCGGTAGAAATAGGAGCCACTGGCCATGGCACGCCCTGTATCATCGCGCCCCATCCAATTCACCTGGTGGTGGCCTGCATCCAGAACTTCGTTCACCAGGGTCCGCACCCTGACACCACGCACATCGAAGACCGCCAATTCCACAGCAGAGGAATTTGGCACCGAAAATTTGATCATGGTCCGGGGGTTGAAGGGGTTGGGAAAATTACCTTCCAAAGCCAGAACCCGCGGCACCAGAAGATCCTCCACCGGCGAAACCGCAATCAACTCGTAGCTCAATTCCAGACACCAGTTGTTCACGCGCCCCACATCATAGGCTCCCTGGTCGATCACCAACAGTTGCCAATCACCCGCAATGGGTTCGCCCAATAAGGGATCCAGGCTTTCTGCCGAATCAAAATCTTCAGGGTACCAGCCCACCAGCCCCGGCCCTTCATATTCCTGATTCTGGTGCAAACGCAAGGACGTGCCCGAAGGACTTATCAGATCAATTTCCAAGTCTGTCGCTGCCGTGTGGCTGATATCCAAAAACACTCGCAAACCGCTGAGCGTACTTTCCGCATCCACAGTAAGGATGCAAGTGACCCCCTGGGGATCATTGTCCGGAACATCCACATCAGCAGCATGACAGAAAGAATTGGTCACGATGGGATTGAGGATTACTTCCTGCTCGACAGTTTCGCCCTCGGGCATATTCACATCCAGCACCACGGTGCTGAAACCATCTCGTTGGGCACTCAATTGGTAAAGGCCGTCCACCAGTCCGTAAAAATTGAACACACCGTCGGGCCCGGTCACAAAAGTACGGTGGCCGGGATTTAAGGTCACCGTCACACCATCGAGGTCCGTCTCTCCTCGCAACAGAACCTGACCCGTGAGGATGGCATCGCCCACTTCCTGAACCATGAGATAACTGACGGCATTCTGTAAAAGGTTCGCCCGGCCGGAAACATCCAAAGAACTGTAATTGAAAGTGAAAAAGACAATCTGCCCACCTTCGGGAGCAGGATTGGGGTCATAACAGATAACCCCCGCACGGGTATCAATGTTATCCCAACTGGCGGGCCAGGAGGCGTCTGTGGTGGGAACGACACTGTCGGAATCACTGTAACCGCTGTAGTGCAAATCAATGGGACCACCAATGAGGTTGGGCTCACTCATCAGTGGGTGGGCCCCGTCGCGCACGGTCAGATCTCCCACAATGTCTGATTTCCAGGCCAACATATGCAATACGTTGGTCTTAAAGTGGGAATCTGTTCGGTGGTTGAATCCCACCTCTCCACCTTCAATGATCAGCTTGCCACCAGCATCCGCAAAATCGCTCAAATCATCTTTCAGGGAGTCGGAAAAATTTACAGAACCGGATCCAGCGGAAACCAGCACTAGATCGTAGTTAAACCAATCGTCATAGAGGTAAGCCGAGCTTTCAATCAGGTCCACGGTGAAATTTAAAGTCGTGAGATCCGCAATCAGGTCTGAGGCCGCCCGAGAGGCTGGAGCACTGTAACCCTCCGCCAAAACAACACCGTTCTTGCCAGGCTTCGGCGGGTGCACAACCAACTCTTCGCGAGTGGAATCGGTATTGATCACCAAAATTTTCCCATTGGTGTCCACCATCTGAAAATTCAAGGTTTCCTCGATCTGGTCCAACGTCAGAGTCACCGCCTGAACCTCGTACATGTAGGCGGTCACAATCATCCGGTAGTCATAAAAAGGCAATTCCGGACAGGTGTATCGCCCCAGTTCGTCGGTCATCACCAAGGCCATTTGGTCGTTGTTATCCAGGCGGATAACCTGGATGGTGGCATTGATGGCCGCACCACCTTCAAGAGCTGAAATTTGTCCGGTAAGAACTCCCACTGGAGAGAGGTCCATGACCACATCATGGTCATTGGCCCCGTGCTCCAGCACAAAGGTTTCGGCATAATCCAAATACCCGTATTTACGGGCATACAAATCGTAACTTCCGGAAGGCAGTTGGACCGGATTGCTGAATTCGCCGGTGGCATCGCTGACCAGATCAAAGACTGGTTCTCCCTGGGGATCATCTCCCGTGTGGAATCCAAAAACGCGCACTCCATCAAGAGTTGCTCCACCAGAAGCCGTGATCGATCCCCCGAGGGTTCCATAGGCAGGAATCACTTGGATTTCCGATTGATAGATGTTGTAACCGGTTTTCAGCAAGGTGGCATAAACCACACCCGTGCCCAGCGGAGTCACATTTTGCACCAGGGAGTATCCAGATCCCCTGGCCAGAACATCCAGGCCGGGCCCCTTGATTTTAATGTCGAAATCAGCCACATCGCTGGTACCAGTAATGGTGCCTTCCCAATCCGGAGTCAGGGTATCGATCATACCGATGGCAGCCACTTCAGCAACTATATTTGCCTGGGTCAGATCCAAGGCACCGCTGACGCCCAAATCTACGCTGAACATGTCATATCCGGCGCCGAACTCCACGCCCCGCACAGTCAAATTTTCGCCAAATTCAGGAGTCACACTGATGGTAGCCACACCGTCAACACCGGTGAGCCCCTGCACAGCTTGCACACCAAAACCTTCCACCGTAACCGTCACATTTTCCAGGGAAGCCAGGGCTGGTGAATCTGACAAAGTCACCGTTATATCCGTAGTCTGACCCACGGGAATTGAGGACGGCTGAATGTCCACCACCACGGGGACTTCCGCTTGCAGAGTGAGGACCTGGGTCAATACATTGTACCCTGTTACCGTCATACTCACCGGGCCGGGAACAGTCACTGGGTTGGTCAGGGAAATGTCCACATGACCCTGCGCATCGGTTACGCCCACACCGTGCAATTGCTGCCCGCTGTACAAAGCCACCCGACAATTTTCAAGACCTGTATCCACGGGAAACACCGTGGCCTCCAGGGCCAGTACATCGTCATACTGCATCGCCGGCACCACTGGTGTATTGGTGCGAATCTGCAACGAACAATCGCCAAAAACATTGTACTGTTCCACCAGTTGGCTATTGCCCGGGTATACGTCCATCACCTTCATGATGCCGTGAAAATACAGAGAGCCCAACACCGTGGCCTGGTTCGCCACCATCAGATCCACTGCTTCAGCCTGCATCACACAGGGGGGAATCCAGGGCGTTGTGGTGGATGCGCTGTAAGTGGCCAAAGCTCCCTGGGGCTGGGCCGGGTCACCGGCACGCATCCAGGCTTCGGCAAAACATTCGTCGGTGGAGAAGTCTCCGTTGGAACAGCTCACGTCCAAAATCCAGGGGTTCTGCCATCCATTGCTCAGGGCATTGATATCGGCCTGCGTAAAGTGGGGATTGGTCCAGGACGTGCCCGAGCCATGGCCGAGATAATTGATCAGACTGACTCCGCCATTGACGGCGTCGGTAATATCAGCGGTATCACCTTCGGGCTGAAAAACTTCGTGCACCTGAGTGAAGGTGTAATTCAACATGTCATCGCGCAACCAACCGGCACGCTCAGAGTCCGAGGGGTCGCCCTGGCTGGAGGCTAACACCGCCCCGAGATGATACCAATCGGCACCAGCATCAGGATCCCGTTCATAACGAATAAATTTGTTGATCTGGGTTTGAATATCCACCGGGTTGGAGCCCGAGATGCGGCTCACGAAGAGGTCTGGATAAAGGTCATCACCTTCGATATTGCCATAGCGAGTATCGTCATCAGCGCCTTCGAAGGTTCCGGTGTAGGAGGGCACTTGAGCTTGATCTCCCACTAGAATCACATAAGTCAATCCTTCTGGTTCGGCATACAGAGAATCGATGGCGCTCTGGATACCCAGGGAGGTTCCCCCTACACTACCAGTGCTGATGACCTGCACATCTATGCCGGTGGAACGCTTCCATTGCACAAAGGGATCAATGGTGCCCAAAAAGGAATCGTGGCACACTACCAGCATGCGGCCATCAACGGCCACCATGTTGTATTTGGCGGGGTTCTCGTAATTGTCAAAAGCCTGATTATAAAGTTGGGCGAACTGGGTGTCGATGCCACTCTGCATTTTTCCCTGCCGAGAGTTGATTCCCCCCGCACCGGAAGTTTCCACTTCCAGGGTCATGCTTTCCAAGGCCAGCAAGACGCCCCGCTCCACATCCCAGCGCACGGCGTTGATGCGCAAACTCACGCCTCGCACGTCACGCATGATGTATGGTTCGTTCAGTTGGACCTCAGATGCGGGAAAGACATCCCTGCTTTGATAAACAGCACCAAAAGCGTAAGGCACTGTGGCCGGATCTTCCGTGCGCAGAATAGAACCCTTGGATGGGAGAACCGGATGAGCAGAAATTTCCCGCCAGGTGCTATTGAGCACCCGCACCACCGGATTGCCACTGTCGGCAATGACCAGGCTGCTGGTGATGAAAGGAAGTTCCGGCTGACCTGCTTCCAGAGTGAACCAATGCCCGGGAATGCGAATCTGATCATGGGGTTGCCCCTGGACCATCACGACATTGCTTTCCAGGCCGCTCATGGTGATATCCACGACAGTGAGACTCTCAGATTGTCGCCTGGCCTGGATCTGGGGGAATGCCATTTCCTGTTTGTCGAAACTGATCCATCCAGCGGTGGCCCCGGAGGCAGACCCCACCGTCAGAACAATCACCCAAACCAAAAACAGCACTTTCCGCATTGCAACCTCCGGTTACGTAAAACCGTCACACTCAAAATCTCTTTAAAAAATCATAAGTAATTTTAGCATTTCTGCCGGAGTTTTGGCGAAAACCCTTGCAGATTAGGCAGGAGCTGGTGGTCAAGGGCACATGCTTTGGGGCCAATGCCTCCCAGCGACTACAGCTAACGTGCTGCAACTTAGGAAGTTACCGAACCCCACAAAACAAATGCATCTTTTTCGCAAACAAAACACCAAAACATCAAAAGAAGAGCGGCTCTGTGGGGCCGCCCTTCCGAAAAAGCTCACGAAAATGTTAGATTCTGATCATCTACTGAATTTGCTCTTCAGCCTCGCCGTCACAGATGGCAGTCCAACGACCTTCATAGAACCCGCCCGGGTAGTCGTCCACAGCCTGGGCAGTGCCCCCCAGCAAGCCCTCGACCTCACCGGAGGCGGTGATCCAATGGCCCTCGAAAGTGCTCAAATCACGGGGGTTATCGGATGGTTCCCAAGTCCCAGTCATCAACCCGCGGAAACCACCTCGTCGCCCGATATACTTAGCGAAGAAGACCCGGTTTCCTTCAGAATCGAGGCCATATCCCCCGCGCATGAAACCACTGATGCGTCCAGTCAGATCGGTGTAGACACCAGTCATGCGTCCGATGTGAGTGCCCGGGTCATTCTCATCCAGCTCCCCTTGGCCACGATCATCGGGAAAATGACGGAAACGCCCAGCCAAAAAGCCCTTGGGGCAGTAGGCGGTATCACTCAGATTAAATCCATTCAACTGCATCAGGTTACCCTGGTCATCCACCTCAATGGTTTCATTCAGGCCGGCCAAAGCTTCGATTTCATATTCGCCAGCATAAGGGCCAGCGGTGATGTGCAACCTGTTTGGCTCATCATTTTCCAGGCTATAATCTCCAGGACGCTCGATAATTTCCAGCAGCAAACCATCGTAATGGCAGGCCGTGTGCGAGGTGAAATTTAAAGTATGGCGATCTTCACGGGGAAGAACCAAGTGGTCCATGGGACGCTCAAAGCGCAGAACACGCCGAACCAGGAGAATCCCCCGATCAGTGCTGATTTCACCAGACCAATCCAATATATCACAGGGAGGCAGGGGCACTAGCAGGGAATCTTCAGGGCCGCGAACCATGCCCCAACGCAGCCGCAGGAAAGTGAAACGTGGCCGAGTGGGATCGTTGGCATTCCCCGGGCGGTTTCCCTGGTTTTGTAACTCCTGAATTTCCGGATCATCCCCCACCGGATCTTCGTACACATCCTCATCTTCGGCTACCATCATCTCCAACAAAGAGTCGTCGTCGAAGGCTTCGTATTCATCAGAGATGGTCAATCCAGCGTAAGGCAAAGTGAAATCCATACCCTCGTAAACATCAGTGCCAGTCATAGAAGTTTCGGACGGATTGCTGTCACTATCACTGCAGCCGGTCATGACGACCGCCAGCATCAAAGCTATGGCTACAAGGTGGAATGATTTCTTCTGGAACATATTGTCCCCTCCTGTGCAGGAAATTGGGTGAACCCTGGTTGGTGATCAATGCCTCCCAATTGCATTTCAGGTGCCACCCCCAACATTTCATCATAACTCCAGGTTTTCAAACACATTGCCAAATAAAGACTAAATCCAGAATATTCAAAACCATAAAAAAACCGTACCTGCAGGAACACTCCCCACAGGTACGGGTACACTCAAGATGGCGTTTTTATTCAGGAAAAACCTAGTTTTTTCCGCACTGTAACTTTCACAGCCATCAACTCTTCATGGCGCACCCCCAACAAGGTGCCCAGCTTGTGCATAAGGGCGTCTTCGTGAACCTCAAGGACGCCGTCGCTGAAGACCACTTCCCACAAAAGCTCCACAATGGCCAGCCGTCGGGCCAGGGGATAACTATCTTTGACCAAACGGGCAAACTGGTATAAGTCGGTGCTGTTCTTTCGTTCTTTTTCGGCCAGTGCCAGCAGTTCACTGGACTCCGATTCATCCAACCCAAAGCGCACACCAATCATCTTGTCGATGTTCTCCCGTTCCTCGGCACTGAACTCATCATCGGCATAAGCAGCTTCCAGCAACAGAACACAAGTGGCCACCCGCAAACGATGCTGGTCTTCGCCGGCAGCTTCCTCACTGGACGAGCCGTTTTTAAAAATTTCACTGAGAGATTTGAACATGAAAAACTCCGTAGTTGTGTGAATCAGTTAGAGACCCGGTTCCAGGTATCACCAGGCAACGTCAAAACTTCGTAGGCGATGGTGCCCAAATGACTGGCCAACATTTCGGGTGAGATGATTTCGTCACCTTGTTGGCCTAAAAAAACCACTTCATCCCCGGCTTGAACCCCGGGAATATTCGTAACATCCACCATGCAAAGGTTCATGCAAATGCGCCCGATCAATGGAGCGCGGTAACCAGCAATCAGCACATGGCCACGTCCCCCCAGGGCCCGGGGCCAACCGTCGGAATAGCCTACCGGCAAAACGGCAATGGTGCTTTCGGCCATGGCCTTCCAGGCCCGTCCATAGCCTACGGTTTCTCCTGCCGGCACCTGACGCACCTGGCTGACACGGCACTTCCAGGTTAGAGCGGGTTGCAGGTCGATGCTTTCATGACCCACTTCCCGAAAAGAGACCAAAGTTTCCCGGCTGGGCCAAATACCATAGGCGGAAATTCCCACCCTGGCCAAATCACCGTGCACCGAAGGCCAAAGCAATGTGGCGGCCGAGCAAGTCATGTGGGTTTCCAGATTCCTTCCACCGGCCTGTTCCAGGAGCTGAAGATAACCTTGAAAACGATTCATCTGGGTACGGGCAAAACCATGGTCCGTGGTATCTTCGATGTCAGCAAAATGGCTGGACAGCCCGACCAGGGTCACCTGTGGATTGGCTTGCAGAATTTCCAAAAATTGTGGAATTTCAAGCTCGGTCACACCCTGACGGTTGACACCCGTCTCCACTTTCAAATGGATGCGAACGGGGCGCCCACATTGGGCCGCCCACGCAGCAGCCGGTAGAGAAGCCACCGTAAATTCCACCCCAGCATCGGCTGCCAAAGCAGCTTCCTGCCCATTCACCGGTCCTAATATCACCACCGGAGCAGACAACCCGCCGCCGCGCAACCTTGTGGCCTCCGCCCAGGAATGGACTCCCAGCACATCAGCTCCTCCGGCCAAAAAGGCTCGGGATGCTAAAAGAAGGCCGTGGCCATAGGCGTTAGCCTTAACCACGGCCATCAGCCGGGTTGGAGGGGCCACCAAACGGCGCATCTCCATCATATTGTGGGTCAGGGCTTCGCTGCTGACTTCTATGGTCAGCCACGAACCCGCCGGATCATCCGCCGTGAGCTCGAGCTGCTTTTTTCGTGTTCTGTCTTCCTTCACAGGCGTCCTTGTCCTTGCAGGCTCCATACAGTTCCAAACGATGCCGGAAAATCTGGAAGTTGTTATCTTCCGCCAATTTTTCCTGCAAAGCCTCAAGGCGGGGATTGTAAAATTCTGAAATTTCACCGCACTCCAGGCAAATCATATGATCATGGTGTTCCACGTCAGAGTGGCCTTCGTACCGGGCCAGTCCATCGCCAAAACGCCGTTCTTCCACCAAATTGCTCTCAACCAGCAAATGCAGGGTACGGTACACCGTGGCATAGCCGATGCGAGGGTTAACATTTTTAACTTCTTTGAGAAGTTCTTCCACTGAAATATGGCCCCTCAGGTTGAAAAACACATTAACAATCGTATTTCTCTGGCGAGTGGTTTTCAGTCCCTTTTCCTGAATATACTTGGCAAACGCACTCTCTTTTTCCCGAACCAGGTCCTGGTTCACTGGAGATGTGGTCGTTTTCTCAGTCATGATCTACCTCTGGGTTTCCGGCGTGAGCCGGCTTTCATCCATTTCGAAAATGAAAACTATTTTCGACTTTAGGATAATGACGAAAAAACCCACTGTCAAGAAGGGTGATATATCACACCGTCCTCAATCCCGGTAAATCATTGCATTTGGATGCGTACGGCGAAATGCTCGCCTTCTGGCACATACCAAAAAGACTGTCCATCATGAAGCAGGAGAACATTTTCACCGCGCATCATGAAAGAATCCGTGCTTACGGTGGCACTCCAACGGCGGCGCGCTCCGGTCAAGCGGTACAGACGGCCGGAGCCACTGTCGGTGATCCACATATATTTGCCATCAAATGTCACACCGAAAGGTGAAAAGCCTGGGGTCACCACCGAACGTGTGATCTCGCCCACTTCATTATCGAATCGATCCACGCGTCCCGTATCCCGGTCGGTGATCCAGACAAACCGTCCATCATAGCACATGCCACTGGGGCGGTTCCCAGGGGCATCAAAGGCTTCCTCCACCATCAGGGTATCTGGTTCAATGCGGTAGAGAATAGAGCTGCCATCATCAGCGTCACCACAGCTGAAAAGGAATTCACCATCCCAGGCCAGGCCCCGGTGCAGCACGCCCGTAAAATCTTCCATCCTGAGGATTTCTCCTTCCCGGTCCTGGAAAGTCATCCTCACTTCCCGGTCTCCCGATTCACTCAGGCTGTCGGGGATATCATTGAGCACCACCAGAGTGTCCGGCCCCATCCAGGTCAGACCGCTGATATTTCCTAAAGCGGGGAGCATTAGGGTATCAAGGCGGCTGAAGGAAAGAGTGACATCCGGGCCGTAGCCCGCATTGTTATCCGCTGCTAAAACAGTTCCGGTTATCAGAATGCTGATAACCACAAACAGGGTCAGCGAGAAGATTTGATTTGGGCTGGCTTTCATCGGCGATGCCTTTCCTCAGCAATGAATATGGGAGAGCTCCCGGCTAGGATCTCTCGAGCCGGTGGTTACGCAGCACCCCAGCCTGATTCAACATTTCTATAATTTTATCCACGGTGATTGGCTTTTCACCAACCAAATCAACCACCGACCCCAGGGCTTTGTCCAGAACTTCCTCCTGGCCCCAGCCGGAAATCAGCACCAGAACCAATTGGGGATGCTGCTGCCGCAACTCTCCCGCAAATTCCAGGCCGCTCATTCCAGGCAGTGTTTGGTCAATAATAACCATCTCAAAGGGCTCGGAGGGGAAGATTTCAGCCGCATCAGGTGCATCCCTGGCCACTTTGACCTGGCATCCCAGTTCCACCAGAACATCCTGCAGCATTTCCCGCACCCCTTCATCATCATCCACGACCAGGATAGAAGGCCGGAAATGCACCTCTTGCTCGCAGGTGGTTTCCAGAGGAGATTCGGGTTTCGTTGGGGTGAAGGGCAGGATCAACTCGAAACAAGCCCCGCCAAGTGATGAATCCATCAGTTTCAAATTTCCCCCATGCACAACCAGAAGGTCCCGGCAGGATGAAAGACCAATACCACGAGCCTCATCCCCACTTGTGCTGAACCCCAACTCAAAAATATGATCCCTGCGATCTTCAGGAATTCCCGGGCCGGAGTCCTGCAACCGGAGATGCCAATATTCCCCCACCCGCTGCATGTGGGTCGTCAATTGGCCACCGTCAGGCATAGCGTCCAGAGCATTGCGCAGCAGGTTATTTAATACTTCCAGTAAAATAGTAGAAGCGATGGTGGTGAAACAGCCTCTCTCCAGGTTTACCCCGAGATGCCAACTACCGTCCTTCTTGTTCGAGGGGACAGGGCCAGATTGCCAGGCCATACCAGGCTTCGGTTGGATCAGCCGGGAAGATTGGAGCAGAGCTTGAAAGACATCGCAGCTACCAGAATTCTGTGCTTTGGCTGGATCCAGCAATCGGGATAATGTGGCATTGGCTTGCTCTGCGGCAGAAGCTATGACGCTCAGACTATCCTGGGCAACCTGTCCATCAATGGTCCGGTTTAAAAGCCCAGTCCGGCCAGTGATCACAGCCAACATTTGCCGCACATCATGGACGACGGCAGCGATTTCATTTTCCGACAATTTGTTTTGGCCTGACAAAGCGCATCCTACCCGGGTTGTGGCAAAACAGAAACAGCCGCACGACACGGCTTATCCCCTCTCACACGTCCCACAGATAATACACCTCAGGCCAGAGTAAGCAACTGTCCAACTGTCGGATATTTTTCCACTGCCTCCTTGGCTGCGGGTACCTGGATCCTGATTCCGGGTAGATTTCCTTCTGGATGAACCACATCCACCTTCACTCCCAAACAGGACACCAAAACTCCAGACACGACAAACCGAAGCAATCGTTCCAGCTCCCCGGCTGACGTATCAGCCTTGGCGGTGGCTGAAGCCAATCCCAGACGAGAAACCCGAGGGGCCCCGTCCTGAACACTGCCAACGGCAGGAGACAGTGTCAGGCTCAGGGCACCCTCTGTTTCAGCAGAGCATTGGGCACTCCACAAGGGTCGGCAATGAGGTAAGGCATAGTGCAGGGCTCGGTCCACTTGTTCCATGACCATGGACAGACCATCGGCATCCGTATGCACCGTCAAGTGGGTGGCAGCCGGGTCCCAATGGGTCGCAGTCTTATTCCCCAGAGCTGCCGCCAGTTGTTCCCCTTCCACAGGACCAAGCTGAAGGTTCTGACGCACAGGAGATGATGCCATCAGCTCCTGGCTCCACTCCACGGTATGGTGCAAACGACGCACATTCCGCAGAGCAATTTCCAACATTTTCAAATGGGGTTTGGCGACACCGTTGTCCGATTCAAGACCACCAAGATCGCCCTGCAAAACTTCCAAAGCCGTTTTGGTGGCCGTCAGAGGACTGCGCATTTCGTGGCCCAGAAAGGAGAGGAATTCTTCACGGTCTTGTCCTGATGCCGCTTCATGACGCATCAAAGCTGACTTTTCCAGACACGTTTGCAGCGCCAATCGCAGTTGGTTGGAATCAGGATTCGATTGAGGCAGCGCCTGCCAGGCGTCCCGGGGAAGGAGGAGGGACCCAGGAACGCCCAGCAGGAGAACAGGCGCCAGAGAATCATATTCGGCCAACACTGGATCTGCTGCCATTTTTTCGGCGGCACCAGAACCCAGAATCACCAAATCGCATGCCAGAATGGATGGCCACTGGACGTTCGATGGGCGGGAATCAAATTCTCCCATGGTCATCCCCCACCGGCCCAGCCAGTGGCGAATGCTTTTTCCCGCTTCGAGGTTTCTGTCCAGAAGAACATGAGTCACAAAGGCACCATCCTGAAAAGCTGATTGACCACATGCCAGTCAAGCTACATGCCGGAAAACGCAAACTCCATGCCCAATTCGTGACGGACATAAGTCCTTGATTAACTAAGCCTTATGATGAACGACAACCCACCGCCCCACCCTCTGGGGAATCATAAGGAACCCCAAGGAATGATGGCGCTCCAGGGTCCATTTGGGCACACTATGGAAAAAAACAAGGTCGGTTGATACTCAGGCGGGCAAAACGCAATCAAAAAGAAAATCAGGGAGCAATAATTTCCTGGGAAGGTCTGAGGGAGTTGCTATCCAGACGGAACGAGATGGTGAAATACCAAGCTGCGGGACGGTCCAGGGAACCTTGTAATTCTCTGGCAACCTTAAACCCCACCGAACCGTCATCGGTCCAGGATGTCCAGGCCTCCACTCCCAATATTTGAGACTTCCGGCCATTTTTACTGTAAAAATCGTATGACAAGGTCAAACGCGAACCCCGGCCCTGAAACCAGTTCAGCACGCCGCCCACATGGGGCCCACTGGGGAAGGCCTCTTCGCCATCCAGATAGTCTTTGGCCGATTGCATATTGATCAGTGAGCCCACAGTCAGGCCGATCTGTTTGCTGGCTCCCCAGGGAATGATTTTCCTCATCTCCAACCGCAAAGGCATGCTGACGGACCCGAAGGGGTAGAGACGATCGGTCCCCACAGGCAAACCCAAGGCAACGCTGTAATACCATTGCGGCAGAAAAGAAAAACCGGTGGGCCCAGTGGCTCCAATTTCCGGTTGCCCCAAGCTGGTGATGCGCTGGCCGTTGGGCCACCCTTCATCCTCGGAGATTCCCTGGACCCATGGCCAGCGGGAAAAGAGCCCTACGTTCCCCGTATCAAAGGAGGTGAAAGGCATGCGTATAAAAAACGAGCCCTCCTCACCGGCGGGCAGCATGATGCTTATCAAAAGGCGGTTCACAGACCAGTTGAATTTTTGGTCTTCGAAACGGCTGAAGTCGGCTTTTAAGGCCAGACGGGAAGTGGAATCGGCGGGGGTGGAAAAAGGCATATCATCCAGATAAAGCATCTGGGCATGGAGAGGGTCCGTCAATACGACAGTTAATAGGAGCAGCGCCCCGAGAACAGTGATCCCCAGACGCAAAAGCCGGCTCAACGAGGAGCCTTTTCGATCAAGCGCACCACGCCCGCTTCTTCGAAGTAACATTTGATAATTTTGCGGCCGCCGGGAAGATCTTCCTTGGCTACCACCACTCCGCAATCGTTCCAGGCCAGATGATTGATGCATTGCCCCACCTCATAGGTTGCCCAGGGTCGGTAGGGTGCCGCCTCGGTCACATCCAGTTCGGCCAACATGGCGGCATATTCCAGGACGGGTTCCACATCCTTGGCAGGCTCGTCTTCTTTGACCGGTTCTATATCTTCCTGAACTTCAGGTGGATCTTCAACCACAGGCTCGGTCTTCGGTTCCGGCGTATCTGCCTTAACCGTACCCACCAGAACATCGTCATCAGAATCTGGTTCATCTGATGATTCCTGCATGGAAAAGGCGGAAGCGGGAGAATCTTTCAAATCCTGCATCATGGCGGCAGGGCTGTCCCAGCGATCGGCTTCAGGGGCCGTAGGCTCAGCCGGGGTATCCGCCGTCTCAGCCTTCTGAGGCTTCTCTTCGGATTCGGTGGCACCCTTCAGCTTTGGCAAGAACCCCTGGCACTGCGGACAGCGATACCAGACAACACCATCATCGTCGTCCCCATCATTGGTAGGGACGACTTCCATATCCAGCCATTCCTTACAGACGGAACAAAACTGTCGGGACTTCAAAGCAACTCCGATTGGCGAACCATATCGCTTCAGATGTGGGTCAGGAATTGATGCGGCAGCAAGCTTCTGATTCATCTTTGGTGAGATAACGCATACCACAAACCAAGCACTTGCAGGGACCATCAATGCGACCCTCGTCCTCGGCCCGGCGAAGCAAGCGCCGGTATTTCACGAAACTTTCATCTCTTACAAGCAAACCATCTTCTTTGACGCTGATCATGGCATCCTCCTTGTCGATATTCCGCGTCCTGGCAGCTGTGCAAATCCGTGCAGTAACTTTATGTGCCAGTAGTTATATATCCGAGCGCATCTTATTACAAAGTCCCGAGATAGTCAACCCGTTGGGAAGATTTTTTGTTGAAAAAATACAGAAGGAAAAATATCAGGATTCAGCAGCGCGTTTGGCAGGAACTTCCGACCCAACAACCTTGAGTTTGTGGAACTGCTCCACACGGAAAAGATCTCCCAGGTCGGTCAACCCCATGGCCTTTACATCCTTAAGGGCAGTTTGCAGAACGGCGGCGGTGGCTTCGGCATCATCGCCAGCACGATGAGGGTTGTCATGAGCCACATCAAAATGGCGAGCCAACTCTGACAAACTCCGGCTGGCCAGGTCGGGCCACAACTGACGGGAAAGCTCGAGAGTGCACAAACCAGTGACCGCAGGGCGCACCACACCCCGGCGTGCAAATTCCCAACTCAGGAACGGCAGGTCGAAACGGATGTCGTGAGCAACAAAGATATTTCCGTCCAGCATGGTGGCTACAGTTTCGGCCACATCAGAAAAGGTAGGAGCCCCTTCCAGATCACGGTTGTTGATACCGGTCAGCCGTGCCACCCAGGGTGGGATGGTGCGGTCGCTCCAGACCAGAGTCTCAAAACGGTCGATGATTTCATTGCCCTGCATGATCACCATGCCAATTTCAATGATTTCATCCACCCCGATCACACTACCGGTGGTTTCCAAATCGACGATGGCGTAGGTGGCATCATCCAGATTTTGCTGCAGTATGCTGGAGCCCATCACCGTCCAGCAATGGTCATGAGTTTCCACGAAACGGGGGTCGGCCTTCAGCAAGGCTCGCACCACCACCTGGGTTTCGGGCATTTCGTGACGACGGGCACCAAAAAGGCACCGGGCTATGGCCGGAGTGGGTAGAGGCTTCTTTTGGCCGAGGAGGAATTCATGCGCCTCGGACCGAAACTGTTTGAGATCACTGGATAACATAATGGGGAGTATAGCACAGATAGGCCTGTGGGGTCAATCCCCACCCGTAAGATGAGGCACTGCATCAAAGCCAAACCCGACCAATTCCATCACTTCCACCCGAATTCGGGCAGGGGGCACTGGTATCCTTTTATTTGGAGGATCGAGAGAGGAAACTGAGCGCACCCGCTCTGAAGCGTAAGCCAAACCCAAAAAGGGAACCTCTTCATTCACCGCGGCAGCAATTTCCCGAGTGGAGATTTGATTCATGTTCCCCGCGGGCATCACGACACTCTGGGTGTCGGCACTGGCCAGGACCCACTGGCGGCAAACCATCTGGTGCCCCCTTACAATCCGGGTGGTGGATTGCTGGTTGCTCACTTCATCTGGTACAAAGTCACTGGTAAAGGTGGTGGAAATCATGGGGTCGTCCCGCAACTCTTCAGGAGTGATCTCCTGAGAGACGCCGTCCTGCCAATGGTGCACCGAGACAATAGCCGCCATCAATGCACCCTCCCGTTTTAACACATCACGCGATACACGGACCTGGGCACCCTGGCCTGGTATGGGCATCAGGACGCGATCTTCCGGTTCCTGCAAAGGCAATATTTCTAAAAGAAAAGTATCTTCATCAGAACCATCGGCCTTCGTCAGGCAGGAGACTCGGGTGAGGCCTTCTTCCCTGCGTCCGCCGGCCATAACCTGGCTGCGGTAATCGACCCAACTGCCCTCTTCCAAGCGCAGGGGGATCTCTGGTTGCCGCCACAAAGTGAACAGGTCCAGAGCCACTGCTGGAGCAGCCGGCAGAATCATTAATACGAGAGCTAAAGCCCCCATGAAAGGAACGGCCGACAACAATGGTCGACCGTTCCCTGGAGTGAGTTTTGTTTTCAAGACACTCTTTCTTACAGAACGCTAGTGTTTGATTTTTTCCCAATAAGTAGTGTAATCAAACTCGGGACTGTTTTCCTGGTCGTGACATGTGATACAGGCATCCTGAGCCTGAGCCCGCCATTTGCCATCTCTGGAGTGCTCAGTGCCGTAGCCGTGACAGGATTCACACTGCACATTCACCAGTTGGTTGAAAGGACGCTCTTCAGAATACCCGTTTTGGTAGCGGTACCCCGTGGTATGACAAAGAATGCATTCCGGCTCGTTGTTTTGACCCTTTTTCCGGATGGTCGTGTAAGCCTGGCTATGAGAGGAGGCCGTATAGGCTTCCCAAGTATCCTCATGGCAGCTTTTACAGGACCGGGCACCCAGATATGTTTCTTTTTCAGATCCCAAATCTCTGGGAAAGGCCGCTCGCTTGGCCAGCTTAAATTCTTCGAAACTGGCATGATAATCCTGAACCCGGGCATACATATCTGGCTCGTGTTCCACAGCATCATCCAGACTGGTCAATTCCACATCCACAGCCATGACTCTGCCGTCAGACTCTTCGATGAAGATATTGGCCCGGCCCACATAACGACCTTCGTGGGGCGCACCCAGTACAATCGTATCTTCCACGATGCGTTCGTTTTTCAAAGTACGATGAGAGTGTCCCATGACACAGACATCGATACCCTTGACCTCACGCAGCACCGTGTCGGTATTGCCTTCACCCAAATGCCCCAGCAAGACTACGGTATCCACTTCCTCACGCATGCGAGGCAGCAAGGCACGCAAAGTAGCCACAGGGTCCTTAACATCCAGTCCGCTGTCGGTGTCCGTCATGGTGATAATTTTATAGTTTTCACCCAGCACACTGACCAAACCAAATTTGACGCCATTTTTCTCCACAACCAGGTATTCGGGAAGGATCAGTTCGCCCGTCTCCCGGTTGACCACGTTCGCATTGGTGAAAGGCAAATCGTATTTCTCAATCATTTCCATCAAAAATGGCAGACCATAGTTCAGGTCGGCCTCACCAAGGCCGATGCCATCGTATCCGAAATCAGCTGTGCATTCACACAGGAAACGGGTCTGGTGCTGTTCGTTTCTATTACGGCGACCAAAAAGGTCACCGCCGTCGACCATGAGAACAGGCACGTCTTCATTCCAAACAGAGTCAAAGTAGGTCGCCCTCCGGGCAACCCCGCCACGCTGCTTAGACTTTCAGCCACAGGGTTCTATTTTCCCCTTCACGTCGTTTAAGTACAACACCGTGACGTTTTTCCAATTTCCGCCTTCGGCAGCAAAAACAGTGCCGTCAGTGCTTTCTCCTGGCCCAGAGGCCACTGAGAGCAACAACAGGGCTAATGTCGCCAGACCCAATAGGCCCGACAAACCCTTAAGCTTGATCATATCCAAACCTTTCCCATGAAATCTGTTAATAATGCCACGCGGGCACAGGACTCATGATCCAATACCATCGGCGGCAGTAAGTTCCCACTGAGTATTATAAATGCTCAACCTGAGCAGGGCAACTGTCAGGAATTACAAAAAAAAGAAAGGGCGGTCAACACCACCCTTTCTCGTCTCATCTGTGGCTATCAGGGATCAACGATTCCTACTTCTGGATTCGTTCCTTCAAGCTTTTGCCCGCCACGAAAGCAGGGTATTTTGCTGCGGCGATCACGATGGTTTCACCAGTTTGGGGATTGCGACCATTGCGTTTTTTACGCTTGCGTCGTTCGAACGTTCCGAAACCAGTAATTTGGACTCGGTCACCCTTAGACACGGCGCTGGCAATGATTCCCTCCCGCGGTGCGGTGGAAAAGATTGCGTCAATAGCCCGCTTGGAATCTGCTTTGGACATTCCCGTTTGCTTAGCCAGTTTGTCGGTGAGTTCTGTTTTATTCATTTTCTCAACCCCTTTCGTTGCCTCATTTACCCAATGATCCCGAAGGTTGTCAACCCTTTATTCGCAGAATGTCCAGGGCTGATGCGGTTTTTTGAGGGGTCGCTTTTTAGAATCGTAAAATTTAGAACCCGCCGCTCAAGCCGCTGCCCAGGGCCCCCATGCTGCCTTCCTGTCCCCGGGTCATTTTCAGCGCCGGAATGGATTTCAGGTAAATTCGGAATCCAAATTCGGAATTTACGTTGCTGACGGTCCGGTTGAACTCAAGAGCCCAGCAATGAAGGTCTTTTTTCAACCCATACTGCTGACGGGTGGGAGCCCCGGTGACCAAATCAAAGGATCCGGTGTAATTAAATTTCCAGCTTTTGGTCAAGGTCGCCGTTACGCCCATGTTGGTGGTGGCCCGCCGGGTGTGAGTGTCGTTGTTGTAGCTGTAAGAAAACGAGGCATTCATATTGAAGGGAATGAAACGTCCCCCTTCGGTGGGATCCTCATCTTTTCCCTCGCCTTGGCGCCCCTGGCGATTGTAGAAATCGTAAAATGAACTCTCTTCACCATCGAAAAACTCTTCCGGATCGTCTTCATATCCCTGGTCCAGGAATTCGTCTTCTATGGCCAGAGAATCAACGGGAGCCCCCATCTCCACACCCAATTGATCCAGCCTCCTGTTACGTTCCGGCACAGCTTCCTGGGGCACGGGTCCTACATCGGCCCGGCCAGAGAAACTCAGTCCATAAGTGAAACGAGTGGAGATTAAAGCCAGATTTTTAGGGTCGATGGAATTGGTAACTTTCAAACGCAAAGCGCGGCTCTGTCCCGGTTGGATGGACAATCCACTATTAATGTTTCCCCAGCGGTCACCTGGTTCATTTTTGGGGCTGTAATTGGTGCTCAGTGACCAGTCAAACAAACCATCCAGCTTCTTCTCCGTCAGGGTGGTGTCGGCAGCACCAGAGAGATATTTCAAATCCAGGCGGTTGTTCATAGTGAGTGAAATGCTGGTGCTATGGTTTTGCTTGCCCCCACCGAGGCCGGGAGAAAGGCTGTAGCTGCTGTTAAGGCGCATGGTGTGGCGCAGGGCTTTCAGCCGCCCCACGTTCAAAGGAAAAGTCCCGTAGAGATTCGTTCCTAACCCCGCACTGAAGCGTACATTGGAGTTGGTCTCTTCCGTGACGGTGTCATAATCTTCGAGATGCCCGGTGGTGTCGGTGTCCTCCACATAGAATTGACCATAACTGCTATCGCGATTCCAGGAATGGCCGGCACTGGCGCTGAAGTTCACATTGAAGATAGAGACACGAGGGGGGCGCAGAGCCAGGGACCAATTGCCACCCGCGTCGTAATTGCGCTCTTTGTGCAACTCATATCCCGATTGGTACATTTTGACAGAGTACCCCTGCTTGAAACTGGTATTGCGAGCCATGTTCCCCAGGAAGGATCCCTGCTCTCCACCACGCAAAGCCTTGGCCAGATTGAACTCCCGGAAGTTGAATGACATGGACGGCAGAGTCATGTTGTACAGGGCCGCATCGGTAGCATCATCATCATCCTCGGCGTTGACGTATTCTTTGCGAGAGGCATCCAAACTGCTGCTCATGAAAGAATAATTCCGGCTCAGATACATGCTGGATTTCATCTCGCCACTGACCACATCCCGATCATTGTTTCCCGAAAGATCGTTGGTGCTCAGAGAGGTACTGGCCATGCGCACATCACTGCGAAACTTATAATCGTCAAAGAGAATGGGTTGGTTGTGGTTCCAGCGAAACTGCCACTCTTCGCGCTCTGTATCTCCCAGACTAATCTTCTTGGAATAGTCGAATCCCCCGTTGAATGCATACCGTTTGACATACCGATTGGAGACGCGGTAGGCAAAATCCTTGCGTTCGTTATAGTCCGCTTCAAAGACAAAATCCATGTTGTCGTTGGTGGCCCAATAATAACCAAAGTCACGTATATAACGTCCGTCGCGGCTGGACCAACCGAAATCAAAGGAGGGAAAAAGGATGCCCGATTGCCGGCCCTCTTTCAGGGATTTGAAATAAAACGGCAAAGCAAAAACCGGAACCTTGCCGATGTGCAGCGCGATAGGCTTAGCCACCACCTTATCCCCCATGCGCATCTTCATCTTGTCAGCCCAGAAGTGGTAATGGGGTTCTTCAAGGTCGCAACTGGTCATGCGGGCATCGCAAATTTTCAGAGTTGTATCGGGGAAACGTTGGATCTCATCACCAACGTAGAAATACCCGTCGAAAGAGGTCACACCCCGCTTCACCGCTCCGGTGCGGTTGGCAAAATCGTACCCCATCTGATAACCGGCAATGTCTTCGCTGTCTTCAATCAGCGGGTCGCCCTCAGCATAAAGTTCTCGGTCCACAGTGCTGAGGTTAATGTGCTGGGCGCTCAGCTTCATGGTGCCAAATTCCAGCACAGCATTGTCGAGGATATCGATGGATTTTTTATCCATTTCAAAATCCACCGAACGGCCGGTGTATCTTACATCCTCGGCGTTGGCGATGAAATCCAACCCAGAAGCGGTGGTGTCATAGCCGGCTGAGGCCAAAGAATCCATGGCCGCAGTCATCAGAGAATCGATGGCATTGGCCGCCATGGCCGGGGCCGCTTCCGGATTTAGAAAAGAGGCCATACCCAAAACACCGGTGAGTGAATCGGCGTAGGCGATGATCAGGGAGTCAGCCAAGGCCACCACACTGGTATCAACGCCCGCAGCCAGCAACGAGTCGGCAAAAGCGGTGCTGTCCTGGGAGCTGCGGCGTAGCATATCCACAAGGCGTTCCGATTGTCCCAGCATATCCCGCATGGCCGCCAGCTTGGCAAAGCGGTAGTTGCCGGACATGTTACCCACAACGTGCACCCTTCCCACCCGGCGATTCTTGAAATCGATAGTGATGGTATCGCCCGTCACATCATTGGTGGCCACTTCATCATTCAAATCCATGGGCGTGTAGAGACTGTGTGCCGAGCCTACAACCACGCTCTGATGGATCTCTTCATCCACAAACTGGATGCTGATGCTATCGCCTTCCAGAATATCCATGCGGGGAAGGCCCTTGTAGATAGCAGCCAGACTGTCAGGAGTGCTGTCTTCCATGCGGGCCGATCCTACCAAAATCACCCGATCCAGCTTGCCTTCCAGATAGAAAAATTCGATGCGATCACCAATCATGGTATTGGAATCGCTCATATTCACGCGCGGGTTGCCCGTAAGAACCATGTGCTCCCGACCATAGGCGATGGCAGTATCGGCCACAGCCAGAGTCTGATCCTGGTGGATGCGCACTGAATCAATCATCACCACTTTATTTTCGGCCCGGAAAAATCGCATCACCCGAGCTCTGCTCACCAACAGGCTGCCTTCAGTTTCCCGGCTGGTCATGACCGGGTTAATGTCCACTTCCGCCAGATCTGTTTCGCCATCAAAAAAAGCATGCTCACCCGTCACCAGGTTCAGAGAACCCGGTTCCATGATACGCACGTTTCCGAAAGCTTCGCCGGTGCCATCCTGGCGGTCACGAATGATGGTATCACCACGCACTGTGTAGTCGGGAGTGACCAGTAAGGCTTCATTGATCAACTTGAAGAAGCGGCCATCGGAACGAGATTCACCCTTGAGGCCGGTTCCGATGACATCGCCTTCGGTCAGCCGCACATCTCCGTAAAAGTCTGAAGTGCCCTCGGCTTGGTTGTGGAAGGCGCGGAGGCAGGTGAGCACACCATCATCCCGGGTCAGTACCACACTGCCCAGAAACTCGTACACATCCCTGTCCCGGTAATGGCGCACCGTATCAGCGGCAGCAGTCAAGCTGTCGCGGTCGATAAAAACATTGCCCAGCAGAAAAGTGATGCGTTCGCCATTGACCATTCGATCGATGGAACGGTCGGCATCGATTCGGGTGCGGCGCAGGGTCGGTTGGGGTTTATCTTTGGATTCTGCAGCGGCACTCCAGGTCGGGGGCCAAAGCCCCACCAAAATCATCATGACTAAAGAAGGCATCAGAACAAACCGGAACAATCCGGTCAGAGTTCTGAAAAAATGACTGCCTCCAGAATTTTTCATCAGCCTCCGGCCTGCTCTTGACGCGCCAGACAGGCCGCACCCACAGCGGCGGACATGGGGCCCAATTCAGCGGAGACAATGGGAATGTCTTTGGCCTCTTCAGCCAGGACCATAGCCGGCACCAGTGCCCGGCAGGAACCCAGGATTAAATCGCCAGCCTGGGCCACCCCTCCCCCGATAATGACTCTATCGGGATCTAAAATATTGACCAAATTGCCCACAGCATGCCCCAATCTGTGTCCCACTTCGGCAAAAAGAGCCAGGGAGGCCGCATCACCTTGTTCGGCCAAAAGGCTGAGATCGCGGGTACTCAAATGTTCGCCTTTTTCCAGGACCAGTTGGGCGAGAGCCGTTTCTTTCAGTTCCACTTTCGCCAACAGGCGGGCTTGCTTGAGGATGGCCACACTGCCGGCCCAGGCTTCCAGACAGCCCACCCCACCGCAAGTGCAGGTTGGGCCTGAAGGATCCAAAACCATGTGCCCAATTTCCGCCGCTCCGTTATGAGTGCCTACCACCAGGGCCCCGTCCAGCATGATGCCACCACCCACACCGGTGCCCAATGCAATCATCACCAGATTACGACAGCCGCGACCGGCACCAAAACTGAACTCTCCAAAAAGAGCCGCGTTCACATCGTTAGCCACCACTGAAGGTTTGTCCTGAAATTCGTTGGCGATGATGCGCTTCAGGTTGGTGTCTTCCCAGCCAGGTAAATTAGGAGAGCGCCCCAGGTGACCACTGGCTGGATTGATAATACCTGCGCAGGCCAGCCCCACGGCCGCCAGTCGGAAAAAGGTGGCTTCGTCTGAATCTGAGGGTGGGGAAATTCTTTCGGCCACTTCCATGGCCAGCCGACCCAGGGTGCGCTTGGCACTGTGGGGATCGGTGGGCACTTCGCCCTGGTGAAAGATGCCCCCCTGATCATCGGTGATGATGTATTTGACGCCCGTGCCGCCTATATCTGCACCCAAATAAAACTCAGCAGCCACCTTAAACTCCTTTTAGGCCGGTTGAATCAGTCGGGCCAAAACCGGCCCGGCATCCACTTCCTCTCGAGTCATCTCCAGAGTCTCAAAACCCATCTTATGCAAAACCTCGGCCACCATGAAACAACTACCTGTGACCAAAACGCGGTCATCCTTGTGGACCTGTTTGGCCAGCCACTCCAAAGCAGCTTTCATATCCGGGGCCACCAATCCTTTGGTTGGAGCGTTCCAACCGGCGGCCAACGGTTGGGCCGGGATCTCCCATGACTCCAGCAAAGAAAGCAATTCTTCAGGGTTGCGAGAGCGCGGGATGGAAACCGGCACAGCCAGAATCAAATCGAAACCCTGTATGATTTCCCCCGAAAGCTTTTCCAGTTCCTTGTTGTGCATGGAGCCAAAAAAGACAATGCGCCGTCCGGAAATTTTCCGGCGCCGAAAGTGGGCCAAAGCCCCGGTCAGAGCCTGCTCGTTGTGTGCCGTATCAAAAATGAAGTCCGGCTGGCGCAACAGCTGTTGGTACCTTCCCGGCAGAAAAAGATTCCCCAATGTATCAGAAAGATTTTCCGGCAGCAGACGTTCGCCCTTCAGGGTTTCCAATTCCGTCAGAGTCAGCAGAGCCAGAGCCACATTGCGGCGCATGCTGGCCGCTCCAGGATCTGGCAGATTGGGAAAATGATGATTGCGGAGAGTCAGATCCCAGTCTTCAGCCATGGCCTCCGATGAATGGGATTGCCAGCGGGCCAACTCGTCCAGGAAAAACACAGGACTGCCCGCCCGGACTGAGGTCTCAAAAACCTGGAAACGCAACTCTTCATCCACACCGCAGAACAAGGGCGTGCCGTCTTTCAACAGGCCCAGCTTTTCGGTGGCTATCTCCTCCAGACTATTGCCCAGGATGGATTCGTGATCAAGCCCCACAGTAGTCAGCAGGATGGCTTCCGCCGGGATGGCATTGGTGGCATCGAGGCGCCCGCCAAGGCCCGTTTCGCAGCAGAAGAAATCGGCACATTCATCCACGGCAACCTGCACCGCCAAAGCAGTGAGGGTTTCAAACCAACTGGCTTCGTGTTTCTCGGTCAGGGGCTTGATAGCCTCCACCCTGCGGGCAAAATCTTTGGCCCCGATAGGCACATCGTTGATGCAAATGCGCTCATGCACTCCCAGCAGATGAGGGCTGGTGAACGTGACCACCTTGTTTCCCGCCTCTTGCAACAAGTGCGCCAGGATGCGAGTGGTGCTGCCTTTGCCGTTGGTGCCGGCCACCACCAGTGTGCGCAATTTATTTTCCGGATTGCCGAGTTCACCCAGCAAACCTTGAATGCGCATCAGGCCAGGCCGGATACCAAAACGGTTCAGGCTAAAAAGCCAGCGGGTGGGTTCGTCTGCAGCCGTGAAAGGGGGGGCCAAATCAACACCCACCCCGGGTTCGCCGGGGTGGGATTGAGAATTTTCGGGACGGGGATTGCCGAGGGACATGGCCTATCAGCCCCGAGGCGGGCGCCGAACCGACACATCCCGCCCATCGACGAACCAGTGCAGAGTTCGCTCCAGAGTTTCCTTCAGGTCTTTACGTTCGCTGATGATATCCACCATGCCGTGTTCCAAGAGGAATTCTGAAGATTGGAATCCTTCCGGCAAATCGCCACCGATGGTTTGCTTGATAACCCGGGGGCCGGCAAAGCCGATCAGGGCCCCAGGTTCAGCCACGTTGATATCACCAAGGGTCGCATAACTGGCCGTCACTCCACCGGTGGTGGGATTGGTCAGCAAGCTGACAAAGGGGATGCCTTCTTTGCGCAATCGGGCCAGCACTGCGCTGGTTTTGGCCATTTGCATCAAAGAGAGCAAGCTTTCCTGCATACGCGCTCCACCGCTGCGGCTCAAAATGATAGCCGACTCCCGGTGCTTCAAACTGTCCAGTAGTGCGCGAGCAATTTTTTCGCCCACCACGGATCCCATGCTCCCGCCCATGAAGGTGAAGTCCATGATGGCCACCGAAACGGGGATCAGCCCAATCTGGCCTCGGCCGGTGATCACGGCGTCCTCTTTGCCCGTCTTATGCCGGCTGGCTTTGATGCGATCTTTGTAACGCTTGGAGTCTTTAAAATCCAAGGCATCAACACTGGTGAGTCCGGTGTGGGTCTCCTGCCAGGTGCCCTCATCAAAGAGCAATTTGATGTACTGCTCCGTACTGAAGGTCAAATGGTGCCCACAACTGCCGCACACCCACATGTTGCGATCCAACTCGCGATGGTACAGCACTTCCGAACAACTGGGGCATTTGCGCCACAGATTATCCGGGATGTCTTTTTTTTGGTTGGCCAGGGCTTTGATACCCTTGGCAGCCTGTGTCAACCAGGACAAAGCGTCCTCCTTGAATATCGGCAGCAGGTGCACCCCGCCGCAGTCCACCGGGACCCCGATTGGGCCGCCGGAAAAAATTCGCATTCAGTCTGCCTAAATTAGCCCCTAATGCCCCCGGGGCATAGTCCTTATTCATGTAGGGCGAATTTGGTTCCCCCGCAGGATATCAGAGCAGGCCGCTGTCATGATGATGGCATCTTCCCCATCTTCCTGATAATACCCCCGCCTGAGGCCTGTTTCAGCGAAATGATGATGCTTGTAAAAACCTCTGGCCCCGGTGTTGCTGCGCCTCACTTCAAGCGTCATTTCCACCTGGCCTCCTTCGGTGGCCAACCGGGCGGCAGCCACCAGCAAAGCGGTCCCCACTCCCTGGCGCAGATAATTGGGATCCGTGGCAATGTTCAGGATGTGCAGCTGATCCACCACTCGCCAGGACATGAGATAGCCGCACAGGTGCCCACCCAGCTCAGCCACCAGTGGCAGCCGCATGTGATCGGTCAGCAATTCACTGTAAAGGGCTTCTGCATTCCAGGGGTCTTTGAAGGCCACTTTCTCCATGGCGATGATCATTGCCAGGTCCCCAGGATTCCCCGGTCGAATCACCAACGAATCATTCATGAAGTGGGCCGGCGGCTGGAATGAATGCTCACATCGTCGCTGGGTGTGCGGGGGGTCAGATCCATATTCTTGTTCAATTCTGCATCACTGGCCCGCAAATATTGGGGCACCAACAAGAATGGATGAGTGGTGGGCAGCTGTTCTGAAGCCACCCCCATGGCGCAGGCCAAAGTTCGGGCAGTGGGAGGATGGGCCGCAGTCCAGGGCCGCAACCGAGGCTTCCCGGTGCCAGCGAGTTCAGGACGCAGATCGTCTCCCTGTCCCAGCAAAACCGCCGTGCCATCGCCACCATAGACGGCCACTTCAGGATCGGGCAATAGAGTCAGAATTTTTTCCCACCAGAGATCGGCTAACATTGGTTCGGGATCAGCGATTTTTTCCACCCATTGTCCCTTGCGCTTGTACACGGCAGAAAACACCTGCTGCCGCCGGGCATCCAAACAGGGTACGGCGTACTCCACGCTGGGATGGTCCTCCAACAGCGATGCGGCCATAGCTTCCAGAGTGCTGACCCCAACCAAGGGAACATCCAATCCGTAGGCCAAGCCTTTGGCCGTAGCCACGCCGATGCGCAGTCCGGTGAAACTTCCCGGGCCCACGGTCACTCCAATGCCACCCAGCTCCCCTTTGCTGCGGCCGCTGTCTGCCAAAATTTCCTGCACAATTTTCAAGAGGGCATCGGCGTAACTGCCCATGACATTCAAAGGACGGTACTGCAGAAGTTGCCCATCTTCAGCCAGGGCGAAGCGCCCCCATGGAGTTGCGGTGTCAAAAGCCAGTGTGAGCAAAATCTACTCCGTGGTTGTGGAAAAATTGTAAAAGAGATTGGCCCAGGGCACCGGCACTTCCGGGACACCCCGCAAATACCAGATGCGCTCGTCATCGGCTTCTCCAGGCAGAGCGAATAACTCTACCCGCGGTTCATCTTGCCCGATACTTTGCAGGATGGGTTCCGGCCATTCGATTAGGACCACGGCCTCCCTATTGAAGACTTCCTCCAAAATATAAGGCACGCCAATGTCGTCCAAATCGTGATCCGGCTCTACCCGATAAAAATCCAGGTGATGCACCGTCAGGAATCCGCCACTGTAGGTATTGACCAAAGTGAAGGTGGGTGAAACAACTTCGTCCTTCACGGCCAGCCCCGAGCTGAGTCCCTGGCTGAAACAGGTTTTCCCGGCTCCCAAGGGGCCGTACAGAAGGATGATTTCTCCACCCTCAAGCAATTCGGCTACTGCCTTGCCCAGGGCAAATGTCATCTCGGCTCCCTTAACTTTCAGGGAGAGAGGAAAATCATCAACGGCAGGCAAATCCTGATCATGCAACATACTCAAATCACCTCGGCCTCAGGGTCACAAAGGGACAGATCATCTCTTCGACGCTGATGCCTCCATGTTGGAAACTGTCTCGGTACAGGCGTTCGTACTCGTGGAAATTCGTGGGATACACCAAATAGAAATTCTCTGAAGTGACGGCGTAATTCTCAATGGAAGAATGGGCCGGCAAACGGAAATCACCAGGTTTTTTCATCAACAGGATGCGTTCATCGTCGGTGCCCAGGTTGTCGCCAAATTTGTAGCGCACGTTACTGCTGGTATCGCGATTGCCCCTGATTTTCATGCTGCGGCGGCAAAACATGGACCCGTGGTCGGTGGTTAAAATCACCGTGCAATCGCGCCGGGACAAACTCTTGAGAATATCAAAAAGGTTCGAGTGTTCGAACCAGGTGCGCATGAGGGTCCGGAAGGCCGCTTCATTTGGCGCCAGCTCTTTCAAAATCCGGTTCTGACTGCGGCCATGGGCCATGATATCAAGGAAGTTATAAACAGCAGCCACCAGACGCGTATCACCCATGCTGCCCAGGTTCCGGTGCAAAGGATCCACATCCCGTTCATCGGCAATCTTATAATATTTACAACTGCCGGAAGCAGCGCTGCCAATACGATTGAGCTGCTCGTTCAGCAGTTCTCCTTCGTAAGCATTGCGGCTGCCTTCGTGATGCCCATCCAACCACCATTTGGGATAGTTTTTGGCAATATCCTCGGGATACATCCCAGCAAACAAGGCATTGCGTGCATAGGGCGTGGCCGTAGGCAGCATGGACCAGTAATGCTGGCGATTGATGTGGAAATAGGGTTCCAGAAGCGGCTCTATCATTCGCACCTGATCCAAACGCATGCAATCGATGGTGATCCAGAAAACCTGCCGGCTGCGCTGGACTTCCGGCTCAATGAGTTCTTCATAGACACGGGGGCTGAACAGAGGGATATCCTTGCCGGATGTTTCTGGGTTAGCGTGAATCCAACTGTGATAATTCTCCCTTACATATTTACCAAAGGCCAAATTAGCGGCCATCAATTGTTCACCCTGGGTCTCCAGCAACCCATGATCACTGTACTGAAAAAGGTCCATGCCCCAGGTGACGAGATCGGAATAAATGCCCTCCCAATCGGCAGGGCTCTTGGCCAGGGCAATGCGGTCGGTCACTGCCATGAAGTTGCTCATGTAGTCGCGGGTGACTTCTTCACCGGTCAGCTTGCGCGCTTCCACCTGGCGCTTCAGGGCAGACAACACCTGGATCGGACTGACCGGCTTAACCAGGTAATCGTCAATGCGCTTGCCGATGGCCCGGGTCATCAAATCTTCGGCTTCGCTTTTGGTGACCATGATCACCGGAATGTTCGGATCGATCTTCCGGATGCCTTCCAGGGTTTCCAATCCACCCATACCAGGCATCATTTCATCCAACAAAATGGCTTCGAAATTTTGTTCCCGGAGCATGGCCAGGCCATCCATGCCGTTGGTCACTCCTTCCACCTCGTACCCCTTCTCACCCAGGTACATGGTGTGCGAGCGAAGCTCTTCTATATGATCATCGATCCATAAAATTTTATACGCCAAAACAGGCTCCTTTATTGTTCCAACATCGGCGGTAAAACCACGTGAAAAGTTGTGCCGTGGCTACTGGTGGCCTCCACGGTGATGCGGCCGCTGTGGTAATCGGTGACGATGCGTTTGACCAGAGCCAGTCCCATGCCCCAGCCACGCTTCTTTGTGGTGAAACCGGGTTCAAAGATTTTGTTCCCCACCCGGGCCGGGATACCCTTGCCCGTATCGGCCACTGAGATCAACAAACCACCCGCTGGATGATCCTCCACCCGCACGGTGATGGTGCCTTTTCCATCCACCAAAGCGTCGATGCCGTTGCGGATCAGGTTCTCCAAAACCCAGCCCATCAAGTCCCGGTTAAAGCTCACCAACTGGCTGGCCTGGCCTTCACGCCTGAGTTGCACACGGCCCCCGTGATGGGGCAGACGTTTTTGAAAATACTCCACCGACTCGTCCACCAGTTCGTTCAGGTCGGTATCCTGCAACTTGGGCAACGAGCCTATCTGGCCAAATCGGGTAGAGATCATGCTCAGCCGGTCCACATCGCGGTTCAGCTCCACCATAACTTCTTTATCTTTTCCCACCTTGTCTTCCAACAAAGCAATCCAGCCCATGATCGAGGTCAATGGAGTGCCCAACTGGTGCGCTGTTTCTTTGGCCATTCCGGCGAACAGGGCCTGTTGTTGGGCGTCCTTCTTGCTTTGCAGCGCCCAAAGGATCAGCAGGAAAAACAACGCCATGATCATCAGTTCAAGATAGGGCATGATGCGCAACCGCTGGCTCAACGCCGAACGACCATAATGCAGGGTTCCCTTGCGGACTCCATTTTCGTCCACGATGGCAAACGGTTCTTGCTCCATGTCATATTTCGCAGCCAGAGATAGGATTTCCAGAATCACCGGATTGCGGGTGCTATTCACATTTTCCGTGAGCAAAATCTGGTAGTTGGGCAAAGGGATTCCGATCACCGGCGGGTTCCACATGAAGGGCCGCCCAGCATTATCTGTCAGAATGAAAGGCACTTCATTCTCGTTGATGATGGCAATGATCGGTAGCACATCTTCAACATTTTCAGCAGAGAACAAACGGCTGGCCACACCAGACAAAAGCTTGGTGGTGAGGAAACTTTGGCGCTCGACACTTTTGGAAACCTTGAATGTGAAAATGGTCGTGGCCACAACAATGCTCAGGCTGCCCAGAAGCAGATAAATATTGAATACGTACCGCTTGCGCAGCCAGGGAATTCCTGTTTGCCAAATTTTGGTCAGCATCCTACTCGATGAACTCCGCTCCGCCCATGTAGGGCACCAAAACTTCGGGGATGCGGATGCGGCCATCCGCTGTCTGGTAATTCTCCATGATCGCCACCAGAATACGGGGCAGCGCCAGGCCAGACCCGTTGATGGTGTGCACATAACCCTTGCGTCCATCACCCTTAAAACGGATTCCGGCACGGCGGGCCTGGAAATCCAGGAAATTGCTGCAGGAGGAGACTTCCAGCCAGGACTTTACGCCAGCGGAATACACTTCCAGGTCATAACATTTGCAGGCGGCAAAGCTGAGATCGCCCGTGGCCAGGCTCAGCACACGGTAAGGCAATTTCAGTTGCTGCAGCAAGTATTCGGCATCGGCGGTCAGTTTCTCCAGTTCATCCCAGGAAGTCTCGGGATCCACAAACTTCACCATTTCAACTTTGTTGAATTGATGCACCCGGACCAGGCCCCGGGTATCCTTGCCCGCAGCTCCCGCTTCCCGCCGGAAACAGGCCGAGGCTGCGGTGTACTGCCGGGGCATGCTTTCCAGCTGGAGAGTCTCTTTCATGTGTATGTTGGTGATGGTCACTTCAGCTGTGGGGATAAGAAAGAGGTCATCCTCTGTGGCCAAATACATGTCATCTTCCAGCTTGGGCAACTGGCCGGTGCCAGTGAGAGCCGTGCGGTTGGCCAGGAAGGGGATGCTGAATTCGGTGTAACCCTGCTCCATGTGCACATCCAGAAACCAATTGATGAGGGCTCGCTCAAGACGGGCACCACCACCGGAGAGCACAGTGAAACCCCGACCACTCATGCGGCTGCTGCGCTCCGGATGGTAAATGTTCAGATCTTCGCCAATTTCCCAATGGGGCAATACTTCAAAATCGGGATCCACCGGTTCGCCCCAGGTGCGTACAGTTTCGTTATTCTCTTCGCCACCTTCGGGAGCACTTTCGTGAGGAATGTTGGGAATGCACATATAAAGGGCATCCACTTCGGCCTCCAGTTCGGAAGCGCGGGATTTCAGAATTTTGACCTTTCCCGAAACTTCTTTCATGGCTGCGATGGCACCGGAGGCATCCTCTCCGGCCTTCTTTTTCTCGCTGATGGCTTTGTTGGCCTTGTTGGCCTCGGCCTGGAGTGTTTCCATCTCCTGCAGGGCTGCCCGGCGTTCGGTGTCCTTGGCATAATAGGCACCAATGTCCACGGATTCGTTTTTCAGAGCCACGGCCCGGGTGACCAATTCCTGGTTTTCACGAAGATATTTACGATCCAGCACGACAAAACCCCTTAAATGTGTAAAATAGGTACCAATTGGCACAACCCACCGGTGGGACCTGTGAAATGGATTTGCATTCCGGTCCCGCGCCTGTTAGAAGATTAGTAGTAAACGGCGTATGACGGCAAGACAAATCAAGCCCCGGAGAGCTTAATGAACCGAGAAAACCTGATCCAACATCTTCGTAACCTGCCCGCCAACCGGCGTGTGATCACCGCCCTGGACGTTCCCGGGCAGACCCAGGCTCTGGAACTGGCAGGCAGTTTGGGCACCGATGGTGGTTTCGTGAAAGTGGGCCTTGAACTCTTTTCCGCTGCTGGCCCTGATGTGGTGCGCAGCCTGCGGGAAATGGACCGCAACATCTTTTTGGACCTGAAATACCACGACATCCCCAACACCGTGGCCTCCGCTGCTAAAATGGCCGCCGCCATGGGTGCCAGCCTGTGCACCATGCATGCCTCGGCTGGTCGAGGGGCCATGGAAGCTGCCGCCAAAGCTCTGGCTACGGCCCCGGTGCCGGAGGGGGCCGTCCGCCCTGCTCTTTTGGCTGTCACGGTATTGACCAGCTTATCCGAAGAAGAAATTACCGAAGTGCGTCCCAGCAGTGACAACCTGAACGACAGCGTGGGCCGTTTGGCTGCCCTGGCCTGGGATTGCGGGTGTGACGGTATGGTGTGTAGCGCCGCCGACCTACCCGTATTGCGCAAGGCCGTGGGAGATGAACCTCTGGTCATCACCCCTGGTATCCGCATGGCCGGCGCCGCCACCGACGACCAACACCGCGTCACCACGCCCCGCATGGCCGTGGACCTGGGCGCCGATTTCCTTGTGGTGGGCCGCCCCATCACCAAAGCCAACGACCCGGCTGCCGCCTTGGTGGCCATCGCCAACGACATGGAATAACGGAGGATTGTGGCATGACCGAAGATAAAGTCCTGAATTTGATGGAAGAACTGGGAGCCCTGCACTCAGGCCACTTCCTTCTCAGCAGCGGCCTGCACAGTGATCGCTATTTTCAGTGCGCCCGCATCTTACAGTTTCCCGAACTGGCCAAAGAACTGGGCGCAGCCATGGCCGGTTTCTTCAAAGACACGCCCTGCGATCTGGTGGTCAGCCCCGCCATGGGCGGCATCCTCATCGGGCACGAAGTGGCCAGGGCCAGTGGCCGCCGTTTTGTATTCACCGAACGGGTTGATGGCGTGATGCAGATCCGCCGCGGCTTTGCCATTGAAGAAGGCGAAAAAGTTATCATCGCCGAAGATGTGGTGACCCGGGGAACCAGCGTCCTGGAAGTGATCGAATGTGTGGAGAAAGCCGGCGGCAAGGTCGTGGGCGTCACCAGCATCATCGACCGCACCGGTGGCGACGCCGGCCTGCCTCTGCCTTTAAATTCCCTGGCCAAGGTTGTGGTGCAAACCTGGAAACCGGAAGAATGTCCTCTGTGCAAAGATGGCCAGGAAGTGGTCAAACCCGGCAGCCGCGGCAACTGATATGCTACGGACCCGATCATGAAAAAGCGGATTGATTTCCCGTCGACGACTCCGCGGGAACGCAAATTCCGTTTGGGGGGTGGCCTGCTGGCCGCCCTCCTTTTTATTACCATCTGGGTAGCGCTGCATCCGGCGCGGCCGCATTTGCAAACCAGCGATGTGTATACGCATTTGTCAGTGGCCCGGCATCTGTTGCGGGGCGATGGTTTTGTCACAGACGTGACCTACCCCCTATCGTTTGCCTTTGATTTTGCTCAGGAATTGCCCCAGCCCCTGATCCACCGGGGGCCTGGATTTGCCATGCTTTTGACGGTTCCCATGGTGGGAGTTGAGGATGAGCCAGCCGCTGCTGTGCACCGCGTTCGGTGGTTGCAGATTTTCTTTTTCGGCCTGCTGTCCTGGGTGGGAATAAGGTTTCATCTGGCCAGACACAATTTCCAAGGCACCGCCATTTGGCTTGTTATGTTGATGATGAGCCCTTTGCTGAATTTTGCCGTGGATTGGGCATTCGTGGAGCTACCGGCTGGCTTGCTGCTCTTGCTGCTCTGGTTGCGAAACCGAAACATCACAGCACACAACCCCGACCTCATGGATGGATTGCTGCTGGGAGCCCTGACCCTCCTGCGCTGGGATTTGATCTGGCTGCCTCTGTTGTGGTGGCTTTGGGGCCGCCAGGAATTGCGTGTGCTGGCTCGCCGGGATGATTCACCCGTTCCCGCATTCTGGAATCGCAATCTTATGCTGGCCCTGTTGATGGTAGTCTTGGCCAACCTGCCCTGGCTGCTGCGCAATGCCCAAGTCACAGGTGATCCTTTTTTCTCTCTTCAGAGCCAATCGGAGTTGGTGAAAGATACGCGCCTTTTTCCAGGCTATTGCGTATACCAACAACTCCAACCACAACCTCTGGGCAAAGTCCTCTCTGGAGATCCTGTCCCCTTGCTACGCAAATTTGTCCGTGGATTAGAGTTTTATTTCCAGAATCTGGGCCGGCTTTTCCCCTGGGCCGGATTAGTAGTGATGGCTTTGGCTTTGGTGGTCTATCTACGCGGCAGTGTTGATAAGCGGCCTTGTCCTCTACGCCCCAACGCCGAACACCCCATGACCATCATCCCCCATGACTCAGCTCTTGGTCCTTTGGTGGTGGCCGCAGTGACCCTGGTTTTATTAATCATCCAGTACTCATTTTTTGATCACAGTGTGAGGCACTTGATGGTGCTATATCCGCTGATAGCATGGGAACTGTCTTCCCTGGCTGGCCTGGCTTTAGCGAGGTGGAAGAATAAGAAGTTGCTGATTTTACCAGTGATGATTCTAAGCGGGTTGGTCATTAAAGTTTCTCTGCAGGATCTGCCGGGATGGGAATTTGCTGCCCAGCAGGCCCAGCACCAGGTTTCTTCTCTGGAAAAGAATACCGAGGAGCTGAAGAACGACCAGGCAGACGTGCCTTTCGCCCATACTTCAGCTGCTCCCTGGTATGCTGATCGTCCTGCGGTTTGGGATCCCGGAAATGAGAAAACCCGCATCAGTATACGAGAAAAACTCTCTCAATAATCCATCCCCAAGCTCCCCTTGAGGGGAGCTTCTTTCTCCGCTGGAAACCCACTTCAAATTTCAGGCGCTTCCAACCCCAGCTTGTGGCTGAAAATAAAAGCAATGGAGCGAGCCCGTTCTTTCAGCTTCGCCACAATGGGACCTTCAAAAAGATCATCGAGGGTGCCGCAAAATGTTTCAAACCAGATCACAAAATGCTCACTCTTCAAATCCAGTGGTACGTGGGGATCGAAAGGAACTCCCCGATAGGTGCCTCCGCCAAAAGCAATGCCATCCCAGAAAGCAATAACCCGGGGCATGTGCTTTTCCATATCCGTGCCAGAAAAAATTGGCGCAGCAATGGGGTTATCCAATAGGCGATCGTAGAAGAGAGTCATGAGTTTTTCGATATCGTCCTTGGTACTAATGTCAGACATGAGGCCCTTTCAAATGGAATAAAAAACGGGTGCGAGCATGATGCCGACCATACTCACACCTCAGAAATCCGCCACTCTTTAAGCTCATTCAGCTGGCCACCTGCCGGCGTCCCTCAATCGATGAGCTCAAAAATCTCATCAAACGGTTGCCGGGGTTTGGGGTCGCACTGGCGTTCAGGCTTCCCCACGGCAATGGCAGTGACCATTTCCCAGGGCTCTTCAATTTTAAGGCTTTCTTTCAAGGCATCTTCGGCCACCATGAGGCCACTCAACCAACAGGCGCCATATCCCATATCCACAGCGCTCAAAAGAAAATTCTGTACGGCTGCGGCCGCGCTCTGATAGTTGGGAAACTTGCGCTGGGCATTGAGATCAGCAGCCACTAATTCAGGCGAGACCATCCGTTCGGCAAGGGCGCGGTAAGGCTGGGTGAGCACAAAAACAGTGGCAGGAGAGCGGGCGAAAACAGTAGAGAAATGTTTTACCGTTTGAATCGTATTCTGGTCACCATCAGGAAACATGAGATCAATCTTCCGCTCTACCAATTCGCCCATTTGGCGTAGCTTATCGGCATTGGTGACCACCAGAAATTTCCACTGCTGAGAGTTGTTGACGCTGGGGGCCAAAGCCGCACGCCGGATCATCTCTTTCAAATCATCCACTGGCACGGGTTCATCTTTGAAGTGGCGCACACTGCAGCGTTTTTCCAGCACATCGAGCAATTCCATAAGATTCTCCTCCGGGGTCCAATTTTGGGGCAAAGCCTGGCCCCGGTTGATATGAGTAGTAGCATCAGGAAAGCTATTCTAAAAGGATGGTCAATTAATGCTAATAATTATTGCTCAGCGCCCATTAAAAAACCCTCCAACATCGTCACACGCTGGTTACTGTCTGCCCTTCCCACCGCCACCTGAACGGCCCGGCGGCTGCCCACCAAGACTACCAACTGCCGTCCACGTGTCACCCCGGTGTACAACAAATTCCGCTGCAGCAGCATGTAGTGCTGGGTATGCAGTGGAATCACCACCACCGGAAACTCACTGCCCTGGCTTTTGTGGATGCTGACGGCGTATGAGTGCATCAGCTCATCCAGATCCCGCAAATCATAGTCCACGCTCTCACGCTCAAAACGGACCAACAGCTCTTCCCCCGCCGTATCCACAGACTCCACCACGCCGATGTCCCCATTAAAAACATCCTTATCGTAGTTGTTGACCGTTTGCATCACCTTATCGCCCACCCGCCACACAGCTCCCTGACGGTTCACTGATTGGCCCACCGGGTTCAGAACTTCCTGCAGACGGTGGTTCAAATTGTTGGTGCCCAACTCTCCGCGTTTCATGGGCGTCAGCACCTGAATATCTTCGATGGCGTCTACTGCTAATCGTTTGGGCAAGCGATTGGAGACCAGATCCACCACCAGATCGGCGATGGCTTCCGGGTCATTGCGCTCGATAAAGTAGAAGTCTTCCAGCCCAGCATCTGCACCGCGGGCCCCTGGCAATGGGGCTTCACCCCGGTTGATTCGGTGGGCATTGGTGACGATGGCACTGCTGGCGGCCTGCCGGAAGACTTCTTCCAGTCTGGCCACGGGCAAGCACCCGGAATCGATGGCATCGGCCAACACCCGTCCCGGTCCTACGGACGGTAACTGATCCACATCGCCCACCAAAAGCAACTGGGCATCTTTGGGCAAAGCTCGCACAAGTTGCCAGGCCAGCATGGCATCTACCATGGAAAACTCATCCACCACAAAAACTTGGCCCCCCAGCGGGTTGGCGCGGTCATGACGAAAACCACCAGTGCCTGGATTGAAATCCAGCAGGCGATGGATGGTGCTGGCCTCCAGCCCGGTGCTCTCTGACAAACGGCGAGCAGCCCGGCCTGTAGGGGCGCAGGCCACCACACTCTTCCCTTTGGCGCGATGAATTTTCAGAATGGAATTCAGCAGGGTCGTTTTGCCCACACCCGGCCCACCGGTGATCACCAGCAGGCGGCAGGACAGGGCCTGGCCAACAGCAATGCGCTGGCTCTGGGCCAACTGCAGGCCCGTTTCTTTTTCCACCCAGGCAATGGCTTTGTCCGGGTCTTTTACAGCTTCAGAAAGGGGGGTTTGGGCCAAGCGAAGCAAATCCTGGGATAATTCTTTTTCGGCCCGGTGCTGTTTCTGGAGGGCGATCAATTCAGTGCCTTGGACCAAAACCAGACGCCCGGAGGCCAAACCATCATCAATGGCCGAAACCACGACCGGCTGCCCCACATCCAACAATTCCACAACCCGGCTTTGCAACTCTTCCCGGGCATAAGCTGTGTGACCTTCCCGGGAAATCTCCTGTAACATGTGCTCGGCACCGGCCGCCACACGGCTCCGGTTTTCACCCAAAAAACCCAAATTTGAGGCAATGCGGTCGGCGCTCAAGAAGCCCACTCCTCGCATATCTCTGGCCAGGCAATAAGGATCCTGGGTCACTTTGCCGATGCTCTCGGTGCCATACTGTTTGAAAATCCGGAAGGCCAGGTTTGTACTCACACCGTGCCCCTGCAGGAATACCATAATCTCCCGAACCGTCTTCTGGTCGGACCAGGATTCCAGAATCTTTTGGTGGCGCTTCTGGCCAATGCCTTCCACTTCCAACAGACGCTGGGGTTGGTTCTCAATGACATCAAAGACTTCGGGTCCAAAGGCGTCCATCAAGCGTTCGGCAAATCCCGGGCCAATGCCAGGCACCAACCCCGAGCCCAGGTAGCGCCGCATCCCCTCCAGGGTGGTGGGTTTGCTCAGGCGCAATTGATCCGCTTTCAATTGCCGCCCAAATTTGGGATCATGAACCCACTCTCCCGAGGCCTCCACCCACTGGCCGGGATTAATATCGGGCGCCGTTCCCACCACCGTGACCAGAGCCTGCCGGCCAGGCACTTCCACCTGCAAGACACAGAAACCCGACTCGGGGCTTTGAAAAGTCACCCGCTTCACGGTGCCGGAAACGCTATTCTCGGTGGGGAACAAGTCGGCCATGATGTATCACTCCTTGGGCTAATCATCAGCGGGAAGATCAAGGCTGTCAACCCATGGAAGCATATCTTCCGGTAGCATGGAGCGGGGTCCCCATGTTAGATTACCCTGGAGGGAACGCATGCTCCCATCATTATCCTGTATTTGATGAAACCATCCACTGTCCAGAACCTCAAAGAGGCCCCCATGTCTTCTGAAACACTCATCGATAAAGATCAAGTATGGCTGATGTGGACCATTTTGTTGGGAGCCGCTGCCTTTGGCCTGTGGGGTGAGAAACAAAAATGGGGACGCAAACTCTCTGCCGTTGTCCTGACCATGGGCGTCACCTTTGCTCTTTCGAATCTTGGTATCATCCCTATTGAAGGCGTGGCCGCTTACGACATCACCTGGGGACGGCTGGTTCCCCTGGCCATTCCCCTGCTTTTATTCCAGGCCAACCTCAAACGCATTTTTAAGGAAGCGGGACCGACACTGGTGGCCTTTGGCCTGGGAGCAGTGGGCACCATCATCGGCACCATCGTAGCCTTTCGGCTGGTGCCCTTGGGAGAGCACGGCTGGCAGTTGGCCAGTATTTTTTCGGCCACCTACATCGGCGGGTCCATGAACTTCGCCGCCGCCGCTGAAGCTGTGAACCTTGAATCAGGCAGCCTCACCACCGCCGGAGTGGCGGCTGACAATTTAGTAATGGCCCTCTATTTTCTGGTGCTATTTGCATTACCTGGTGTGGGGTGGCTCTCTCGCTTATTTCTCAAACGACAGGAAAAAGCTGAACCCGTATTGAATGATGACGACCTGGATTCAGGCACCACCATGCCGGACATGTTGGGCACCACCGTGAGCCTGACTCTGGCCCTGGGACTGTGCGCTCTGGGGTTCTGGCTGGCGGAAATCATGAGTTGGAAAGGGGGCGGAATTCTGGTGGTGACGGCCCTAACGGTCTTGATGGCCACGGCTATGCCTGGTGCCATGAAGCGCTTGAAAGGTGCCTCGACCATTGGCTCCTTCTTTATGCAGATATTTTTTGCCGTCATCGGAGCCAGTGCCCATGTGGGAACTGTCCTGAAGGTGGGGCCTTCGCTCTTCCTTTTCGCGGGTCTGATCCTGACCATCCACCTGATTTTCCTGCTCACCGCCGGAAAATTACTGAAGTTGGACCTGAAAGAAATCATCATCGCCAGCAATGCCAACATGGGCGGCCCCACCACAGCCGCAGCCATGGCCGTGGCCCGGGGCTGGAAGAGTTTGGTGCTGCCGGCTATTTTGTGCGGAACACTGGGTTACGCCGTGGCCACCTTCCTGGGAGTGGCCCTGGGAAACTGGCTGAAATAAGGCCCCGTTTCCCGGCTACATATTCCGGCGATATTGCCCGCCCACTCCATAAAGAGCCCGGGATATTTGCCCCATGGAACAAGTTTTGGAAGTCTCCATCATGGCTTCAAAAGTATTGCCATGTTCCACCGCAACCTGCCGCAACTTGGCCAATGCTTCCGAAGCCTGACCGGCATTGCGCTCATGGAAGGCATTGAGCGACTCAATGGAATACTGTTTCTCGGTCTCCGTGGAGCGGATCACTTCACTGGGAATGATGGTCGGTGAACCAGCCGGATCAAGATACGTGTTGACCCCAATGATGGGCATCTCTCCCGAATGTTTCAGGGACTCATAATGCAGGGATTCTTCCTGGATTTTCGTGCGCTGGTACATGCGTTCCATGGCCCCCAACACACCGCCGCGCTCACTGATGCTGGCAAATTCTGTCAGCACCGCTTCTTCCACCAGGTCGGTCAGTTCTTCGATGATGAAGGAACCCTGCAATGGGTTCTCGTTCCGCGCCAGACCCAACTCCTTGTTGATGATCATCTGGATGGCCATAGCCCGGCGCACACTCTCTTCGGTGGGCGTGGTGATGGCCTCATCATAGGCATTGGTGTGCAAGCTGTTACAGTTGTCGTAAATGGCGTACAGAGCCTGAAGCGTGGTGCGGATATCGTTGAAGGCGATTTCCTGGGCGTGCAAGCTGCGGCCACTGGTTTGGATATGGTACTTCAGTTTTTGGCTGCGTTCGTTGCCCCCGTATTTCATCTTCATGGCCTTGGCCCAAATGCGGCGCGCCACCCGGCCCATAACTGAATACTCAGGATCCATGCCGTTGCTGAAGAAGAAAGAAAGGTTGGGCGCAAAGCTGTCGATAGACATGCCCCGTGAAAGATAATACTCCACAAAGGTGAACCCGTTGGCCAAGGTGAAGGCCAGCTGGCTGATGGGATTGGCTCCGGCCTCGGCAATGTGGTAACCGCTGATGGAAACAGAGTAGAAATTCCGCACACCACTGTCGATGAAGTTCTGTTGGATATCACCCATCATGCGCAGGGCAAATTCCGTAGAGAAGATGCAGGTGTTCTGGGCCTGGTCTTCTTTGAGGATGTCCGCCTGAATGGTTCCCCGCACCGCGCACAGAGTTTCGGCTTTGATCTTCTGGTAAACCTCCGCATCCAGGACCTGGTCGCCACTAACACCCAGAAGCATCAACCCCAGGCCGTTATTGCCTTCTGGCAAATCACCTTGATAGGTAGGGCGTTTCCTGCCTTTGTAAATGGCTTCAATCTTTGCTTCCACCTCGGCCTGCATACCGTTTTCAATGATGTGTTTTTCACATCCCTGATCGATGGCCGCATTCATAAAAAAGGCCAACATCATAGGCGCAGGTCCATTAATGGTCATGGAAACACTGGTTTTGGGGTCTGCCAGATCAAAACCGGAATATAGCTTTTTGGCATCATCCACAGTGGCCACGCTCACGCCACTGTTGCCCACTTTGCCGTAAATATCCGGGCGAGGATCAGGGTTTTCACCGTAAAGCGTCACCGAATCAAAGGCCGTGGAAAGACGCGCCGCAGGCATACCCAGCGACACATAGTGGAACCTGCGGTTGGTGCGCTCAGGGCCACCTTCGCCGGCAAACATGCGAGTGGGATCTTCGCCTTCGCGCTTGAGTGGGAAAACCCCTGCGGCATAAGGAAAAAATCCGGGTACGTTTTCAGTCAAAATCCAACGCAGAACGTCGCCCCAGTCTTCGTACCGGGGCAGGCAAACTTTGGGAATGCGTGTGTGGCTCAGAGAAGTGCTCGTCAGGTCTTGCTCGATGGTTTTGTTGCGAACTTGGAATACAAATTTGTCGGCCTTGTAGGCTTCCACCAACTGGGGCCAGTTTTTCAACTGCTTGTGGCAGTCCCGGTCCAGGCGGTCTTCCAACTCAGTGTAAAGAGACTGCAGCTCGCCCAAATAAGAGGGCTCATCCTCGGCCTTCTCCCGGAGCAGATTGATGGTCCCATCCAATTGAAACATCTGACGGGCGATGGCGCACTGCTGGTCCACAAAATCATTGTACCGATGGTTGTCGTCGCGAATCTCTGCCAGGTAGCGATTCCGTTCGGGCGGGATGATAAAGGCCCGTTTGTTCATGGCTTCAGTCAGTTGGAAATCAGACTTCAGATCAGCACCGGTGCGCTCCACCAAACTGTCCATGATGGACAAGTAAAGTTGGTTCATGCCGGGGTCGTTGAACTGGGAAGCGATGGTGCCATGCACAGGCAAACTTTCATCATCGCCTTCGAAAAGATTGTGGTTGCGGCGGTATTGCTTTCGCACATCCCGCAGGGCGTCAAGGCTGCCCCGGTGGTCAAATTTGTTGATGGCGATGAGGTCGGCAAAGTCCAGCATATCGATTTTTTCGAGCTGGGTGGCCGCCCCGTATTCAGCAGTCATCACGTACAAAGCCACATCTGAATGTTCGGTGATTTCGGTATCGCTTTGGCCGATGCCACTGGTTTCTACAATGACCAGATCGAAGCTGGCGGCTTTGCAGATGTCGATGCTCTGGCGCACGTACTTAGAGAGAGCCAGATTTGACTGACGAGTGGCCAGAGAACGCATATACACCCGGGGGTCATCAATGGCATTCATACGGATACGGTCACCCAGCAACGCCCCACCGCTGCGGCGCCGGGAAGGATCCACCGAAACAATGGCGATGGTCTTGTCTTTGAAATCGTCCAGGAAACGCCGCACGAGTTCGTCCACCAGAGAGCTTTTCCCTGCACCACCAGTGCCAGTGATGCCCAGCACCGGAATGGTTTTTCCATCCGCAATTTTTGCGCCGGCAGTCTGCACCGCCTCCATCAGATCATCCCCGGCATCGGGGTGGTTTTCGGCTACAGAGATGAGTCGTCCCAGAGCCCGGGGATCGCGGCTTTCCAGTTGTTTCAAATGCCTGCCGAGATCACCGTCTTCAGCTAAGTTCGCAGTTGAGGGCTCTACCCCCACGGCAAAATCGCACTGCTGCAAAACTTCGTTGATCATGCCTTGCAGGCCCAGGCTGCGTCCGTCGTCGGGAGAAAAAATACGGGCAATGCCATACTCCTGCAGCTCATCAATCTCCACCGGTAAGATGGTCCCCCCGCCACCGGCAAAGATGCGGATGTTGGCCCCAGCCTCTTTCAGCAAATCGAACATGTACTTCAGATACTCCACATGCCCACCCTGATAACTGGTGATGGCGATGCCCTGGGCGTCTTCCTGAATGGCGCAATCTACGATTTCTTTGACCGAGCGGTTATGGCCGAGGTGGATGACCTCGACCCCACTGGCCTGGAGAATGCGGCGCATGATATTGATGGCGGCGTCATGGCCGTCGAACAAGCTGGCGGCCGTGACGATGCGGACATGGTTATCAGGACTGTAAGCTTCCAAAGACATATTTTCAGTTTTCCTTTAGGAGAGAGATATTGTTTCCCCAAAAATAACACAGATAAGGGCTATTGGACAACATTCAGCCCGTGTGTTTTGTTGAGGGGCCAGTATTTCCAATTTTCCGACACCGAGCAACCCTGGAGCCCCCCATGCCCAACTGGGAAATGATCAAAGCCACCTGGAGCATCCGCCTCTTCGCATTGGTGAAAATTCCCCTCATCGCCCTGGTGCGGCCCACTATTGTCCAAGCCGATGCTGAAACCTGCATCATCAGAATTCCTCTGACCTGGGTAGTTAAAAATCATCTGCGCACCATGTACTTTGGGGCTCTTTGCGTGGGAGCGGATATGGCCGGCGGGTTGATCGTCATGAATATGATTAGGGTGCGGCGTAGCCGAGTCTCTTTCCTGTTCAAAGATTTCCAGGCTCAGTTCCTCAAGAGGGCCGAAGGGGATGTGGTTTTCACCTGCCACGACGGCCAAAAACTGGCCGCTCTGCTGGAGCGTGCGGAAACCAGCGGCGAACGAGAAGAAGACACTGTGGAAGTGGTGGCCACGGTGCCGGACAAATTGCAGGATGAACCGGTGGCCACCTTTGCCTTAACCATCAGCATGAAAAAACGTTAGGCCGAAACCAGACTGACGGTGATGCCGCCGAGAATGATCACGGGTAACAATAGAACCAATATGCCCAGGGGAAGCACGGCCGTAAGCAGAACCCCGCCAATGAGCAACATGGGCACCAGGAAAAGCAATCCCACCAAACCTTTGGTCAGGAAAAACACCAATTTGAATGGCAGCAATACCAGGGCAAAAACGAATTTCAAAAGCAATAAACCCACGCTCATGGCCACCATCAAAATGGATAAAACAACGATTAATTCCAATAGACCCATGATTCACTCCCAGGTTTGAAGCCGTTGGGGCAGGGAAAATACCTTTCACCCCAGCCTCTTCATGATACGCAGCATCAGCCAGCGTGTTTCATCATAAAAGACATACCCAGCCAACAAAGGGTTTATTCAGGATATTTGAGGGTTTTCCAGGAATTTCAGGACTAAATGGAGCATCCAAGAGGCCAAACAATCGACAATATCAATAGTTTTCTTTAAGTTTTGTCATTTTAATGGACCCGGAGTAACCAAACATGCTATAATATAACTATAGCTGCTTCATTGGCGACAACCCTGAGAAATATCGAAGCTCGCGCACTTCTCGTAATTCCCCAGGTAGACCATGAAGCAGCTATAATTCATACCGGTGGACAGAATACCACCGATCGTATCATTGGTCAATAGAGACCAGATTTTTTCTATTTCAACAGCGTCATTTTCTGCATCTGCACTACGGCTCCTGCCCTCATCCTGGCATAATACACATTGCTGGGCACAGACCTTCCTGCGTCATCCCGTCCATTCCAGATTTCTTCAGACTGACCAGCCTCAAACTGCCGGTTTGTCAGGCTGCGGACCAAGCGTCCTCCCACATCGTAGATTTGAATTTGCACCAGGCCGGGCTGATCCAATTCGAAAGAGATGTGAGCGGCCGGGTTGAAGGGATTGGGATAGATGGCCAGCAAACGAGTGCGTTCGGGAAGGGCGCTTTCGTCTTCCTGAGGAGAAAATTCCACCACCACTTCTTCGCTTGGCAGCCCCTCTTTGCCCTGATGCACTGCTGTAACTGAATAAAATGCACGGCCCCATGCAGCAACCCAGCCTTTGTCTTCGTACCTGGCAACCCCCTCTTGGCAGGAAATCGGGTCCGTGGTCATCTTTTCCGCCACCTCGCCTTCGAGGCGCCGGTACACATGGAAGCCTTCAAAATTGGAGTGGGAACAGGGCCAGGTCATTTGCACGGCGCTGCCGGTGAGTTCAGCCAAAGGTGTGGCCGGAAGGTTACTCAACATGCTTTTGTCGAAATTGATATAGAGGTCGCCCGGATCGTTAATTCTCACATGATTGGAGAACGGCCCTTCATGATAGTAGCAGGCATATCCCATGGATACCTTGCTGGCCTCGGTATAATCATGAACTAACAGAGAGAATTCCGCCAACACCATGGTTTCCGAAAAGAGCACCGGTGTATCGGCCTCAAAACGCTTGGAATAACTGGAACCTTCGATCTGCCCAGGCAAAGAGGTGCTCCAATCGTCCATGGTCAGGGCGGGGCCATTGGTCCAATGGTTGAGGTACCAACTGTCCAATGATTCTCCCACACTGGGATTTTTTAAAACAACATAAACTGTTTCCCGAACCTTGGGTGTGGAGGTATCCAGGATATTGGTTGTGCCTTCCGGATCCATGTAGAACCCCAGGCGATCCGATCCCGCGGGAACAGCCAAACCCGTCACATCCCAATGGCCGGGGCAACTGTCAAGCCCTGTGGAAACAGTAGCATCAAACTCCCCAACAGCTTGGGGTATGAACAGAAGAGATTCATAGAGACTGCCATTGACCGGCAAACTAAACGGTCCGGGATTTGCCATTTCGAAACTGTCCCCATCCACCGTGAAGTCGCCATGCAATTCGGTATAACCGATATTGTAAATCAATACGGAAGTATACGCCGTATCACCCACCGCCACTCGGTTGAACTCCCTGGCATACATTCTGGAATAACAGTCTTCATAAGACTCCAGCCCCTCACCAACCACCAAGACATCTCCACAAATGGACCCGGTGTGCAAAATTGTTGAGACGACTCCAACCTCCTGAGGAGTGAATGTCACACTGACATAAATGTAACCGTTGTGGGCCAGGGAGTAATCCAAACTGCTACGAATTTCAAAAAGCCCAGTCGTATCTTCCAGGGTGACTTCACCTGCCAAAATCCCGCCACCAACATTTCGGATCCGGAAAAATTCGAATCGCTCCCCACCAACGGGAATGGCGCGCATTGGCAGAACCCCGTCCGCATATGGGTAGCCATACAGAAGGCATTCAGGTTCACTTTCAATGGCCGTTCCGGTGATTTGAATACTACCGCAGCTAGAACCCAAATCGATTTCCGCGCTATAGTTCCCTACCGCTGAAGGGTTAAACTCAACCCCAATGTTATGGGGCTGGGAATGAACCAGAGAATAGCTGGTTTCACACCAACTGCTGAGCTGAAAGGCCCCGGTGGTATCGATCAAAGCAAGGGATCCATCCAGAATACCACCGCCAACATTTCGGATGGAAAAGGATTCGCTATCGGCAGCTTGCCCGAGATAAAAATCGCCGAAATCCAATGTCGAGACAGAGACCGAGCATTCGGCAGGACCAGGTATGACCGTAGCAGTTACAGTCAGAAAACACAGGTTTTCAATGCTGAATACTGTGCCTGAGTCTCCCATCTGGGCCGCAGAAAAATTCACTTCATAAGTGCAGGATTCTCCCGGATCCAAGAACTCAATAGTGTGATCCCTACGCACAAGCCTGAACTGTCCTTGCCACAATTGGTAGGGGATGACCAAGTCGACATAACCCGTATTTTTTAACTCAACCTCCATAGATACGGGTGTGCCCTGGAAAACTTCCCCAAATTCCAATAACTCAGGACTCCACTCGCAGCGCTTCAAATCATCGTCGCTTAAGACCAGGACCTCCCACACATCTCCACAGATTTCCAATTGCAAGACGGCATCAAGGAAGCCGGCCCCGCTGTAATTAGGAGTGATGCGAATGCTTTCGCCCACGGGAACCTGGAAGGAGATGGAATCTGATGTGAAATAATGATCATCCAGATTAATTTGAACAGGGGTGCTCCCGGTAGACGACACCACACCGGAATAACTGACGGGGCCATGGTTTGTCAGAATAAGCGAACCAATGACCTTTTCTTCATTTTCCAACCCGATGGCAACCACCGGAGGCAATTCCGAAAGCTGATATTGCGGTGCCTGTCCGGATGGATTAAGAGAAGCCACCGGGGCAGACTCGCAAGAGGAATTGGAAGGCATCGCCAGGTAGTCATTGTCCTCACCAAAAGAATAGACAGGATGGCAAACGGGATAACCGTAACCCTCAGGCTCCAGCATGGAAGGTGTATCTACAGGGTGCAAAGTGAGCCAAACAGTTTGCCCCGCCTCTGGCACAACAATATTCAACTCTGCCAGGGTCACTCGTGGCGCGATGGCCAGGGGTGAACCCAAACCCACCATAAATGAAGGTTCTTCCAAAATGTTGATGGCCATGACAGGCAGTTGCCAAACAAGGATCGGATCAGGGCCATCGGTGCCAATTTCCAGCCGGAATTCGAAGCCGGTGATAGCCTCCGCAGCCGTGGGATCCACCAGTTGCACCCAAGCCGAAACCTGACTGTAAGGTGTGCTGGTGGTGATGGAGTTGCTGTTCCCCTCTTCATCAAAAAAAATGCCCAACTGGTCTTGGGCCAGAATGGGCTGGACAGCAAAGGCGATCATTGCCAAAGCAATTGCACACACGAAAATCAGCCTGTTCATGAAATCCCCCTCTTTGAACAGTCCCTCAAAATATGAAACCATCGTATCACAAGAGGGGAAAGCCCACCACAAGAAAAGCCCGGGCCGTCTGATGACGGCCCGGGCTCTTTAAGGCAGGAATATCTCTAAGGCTATTTCTTCTTGAACAACCCGGAATCCACTTTGGGATTCGCTTTGAATTCCTTAACCGTTCCTGTGGCAAACGGCTCGTCATCATAAGTCATGCGGATAACCTTAGGCATGTTGAAGCCATCAAGTTCCTGGTACTCATCCACGTAAATTTTCTGAGTCACAGGAGCGCCAGTCATAGGCGACTGCCCAGGTGACTGCACCATCTTTACCAGATTTGTACCGGCGTCCAGGAAGAAGATCTGGTAGCTGTCACCAATGCCAGAGACATGCACCGGGTTGCACATGGCGCCGTCCACCTTGGTGGGCTCCAGAGCCTGGCACTGCAGACTTCCCAGATTGCGGAAAACACCGATGGTATCTGTTTTCAGCTCATCTTTTGCCGAAACCAGATCTTCACCTTCAATGTCACGAGTCCCTTGAGGACCACTGGCCCAACCACTATCTCCACTGATAGCCATTTCCTGATTTCCAAAAGGAGTTTTGGTCAGAGAGTACACCTTGTTAGGATATTGCACTGTTTTTTCAGTGGTGAAAGTCAGTTCCATACCCTGGATGGTGGCATCCAGAGAGATGACTTCGTAAAGAGACTTCAAGCCCGTGAACTTTTTGATTCCCCCACTGGCTTCGGCGCTGGCGGTCATAATTTTCTGACCGGCGGCAAGGCTGGCAGCTGTGGCTTCTGGAATATCCAGAGCAGGTTCGGGGATTTCAATATCAACCATAGTCACGGCACCAAAGGTGCTGAAGTCGCCATCAAAGTCAGCATAGTTACCCACGGCCAGAAGGGTCATCTGGTCAGGGTTCCATACAGCGTTGCAAGCCTCAAGCACCTGAGCCTTGGTCATGTTTTTCACAGACTCCTGGTATTGTTTCAGGAAGTCGGGAGCATAACCATAGCGTTCGAACATAACCATGCGGCTGAGGATTTCACGCTTGGTGTCGTAACTGAAAACCTCGGAGTTGAGGATGCCGTCTTTGGCCCGCTCAAGCTCTTCGTCAGTCACTTCTTCGTCCAGCATTCGCTGGATTTCCACCAAAATAGCTGAGGTGGCTTTCTCACAGGATTCGCTCTTGGTCATGGTGAAAGCCATGAACAGACCGGGGAAACGGAAACCGGTTCCAGGGCTACTGCCCACGGAATAGGCCAGACCCTGGCGACTGCGCACTTCGTTGAACAGGCGGGTGGCAAAGCCCCCACCCAGAATGCGATTGGCCACCAGCACACCAGCATAGTGTTCGCTATCGGCGCGGATACCCTTGTGACCCATGATCACGGTGGTCTGGGTCAAATCGTCTTTGTCCACGATGTTCACCGTGCGGGGGAATTCATGGATTTCAGGATCGGCGGGCAGCGCCTTGGTGGCTTTTTCCCAACCAGCGAAGGAATCTTCGATCAGCTTGATCATTTCCTTGCTCTTGAAGTCACCAATGACCACCAGGTACATCCGGTCGGGATGAAACCAGTCAGCATGGAAAGCCTGCATGTCGGCCTGGGTCACCGAGGCGATGGAAGCGTATTCCGTGTGGCGCGCCATGGGATGGTCTGCGCCAAAAACAACCTTCATGGCTTCGCGACGGGCGATGCTCATGGGGTCGTCATTGCGGCGGCTGATACCAGCTTTTTCGCCCTCTTTGGCCAGCTTGATTTTATCTTCGGGGAATGCGGGGTTCATCAGGATATCGGCCAGCAATTCCATGCCCAGACCGGTGTCTTCCTTCATGACCGAGAGGTAGGCTCCGCCATCGGATTGCCCAATCCAGGTCTCCACACTCATACCGCGAGACTCCACCAGCTCATCCAGAGCATCACCATCGGTGGTGGCGGTACCGCCGGAGCGCATCACCGAACCGGTCATACCGGCCAGGCCCACTTTATCAGCAGGTTCGTAAATGCTACCCACGTCAATGGTGGCATTCAATTGCACCAGAGGAAATTTATGATCTTCGGCCAGGAAAACGACCATGCCGTTGTCCAACTCAACCCGCTCGAAAGCGGGCATCTTCACTTCATTCAGTTGGGGAATATCAATTTTTTCCCACTTCTTTTTAGCCGTGGCTGGCCCCGTTACAACGAGGGACGCCACCATAATCATCAGAAGGGCCAAGACAGCCACCCTGTTCATCTTGTTCATTTTGTATCCCTTTCAAAGCCGGTCCCATAGCCGGGACGGGCGTGGTGTTCCGGCTTAGGAATCGTCTTCTTCAGTTTCGATAATGGCCACTGTGCGGTTGGTTTTGACAAATACTTCGCCAGCCACCCGTTTCACGTCTTCCAGGGTCACGCTTTCGATTTCCTCAACCTGGCTAAACAGGCTGCGCCAGTCGCCACTGTAGGTTTGGTAGGAAGCCAATTGCCCGGCCATACCACTGTTACCCTGCAGGCCGCGGATGAAGTTGGCACGGGTGCGTTGCTTGACCGCTGCCAGTTCCTCAGCGGTGATGCCTTCGGCGACGATTTTATCGATTTCCGCGTAGATGGCCTCTTCCATGTCGTAACCGGTCTTGCCCTTAACAGGCATGGCGAACACCAACAGAGCCGTCTGGTATTTGCTTCCGGGATAGCCGGCAAAACTCTGAGCAGCCACCGCAATCTTCTGGTCTTTGACCAGGTTCTTGTTCAGGCGGCTGGTGCGGCCCTGACCCAGAACATCTGCGATCACTTCGTAAACAGGCCAATCAGGATGCATGCCGTTTTCAATGTGATAACCAGCAGCAAACAGAGGCTGGGCAGGATCAGTCATGACGATCCGTTTTTCCACAACCTGGGCAGGCTCGAAAGTTTCGATCATGGTGCGCTCACCGGCAGGAATATCGCCGAAGTATTTTTCAGCGTATTTCTTCACGTCGTCCAGGTAGATATCGCCCACCAAGGTGACAACCATGTTGCTACCATTGTAATACTTTTCGAAGTAATCTTTGCAGTCGTCCCGGCTGATATTCTGGATATCAGACATGTAGCCGATGGTCGAATGGTGGTACCCATTGGCCATGAACATCTGGTTCTGGAAGACTTCCAGCAAACGGCCCATGGGGCTGTTGTCGGTGCGCATGCGGCGCTCTTCGGTAACCGGTCCGTCTTTTTCGGTGTAGAACTCACGGAATACGGGGTCGGACATGCGGCCACCCTCAAGGTAGGCCCACAACTCCAGGCGATTGCTGGGGAAGTTGTAGTGGTACACAGTCACGTCAGTGCTGGTATAAGCGTTCAGGCCGTTGCCACCATTTTCCTCAATAATCTGACCAAATTCATTGGTCACAACAAACTCGCGAGCGGCGTCCTTGGCGTTTTCAAAAGCCAGGTCGCGGGCAGCAAATTCATCTTCCAGAGGCTTGATTTCGCTGGTGTAAAAGTTGACCAACTCGAGCTCATTGGCATTCAAGTCGAAGTTGTCAATTTTCTCTTCTTCTGTGCCCATGTTGTGGGCGATGATGACCTGTCCATCCTGCACGGCAATTTCAGCACCGGCGCCATGCATGCTGCTGGCCACCTCACCAAAATATTCCTGACGATCGGCAGGCAAGGCACGGGTCATGCGGTCCAATTTAATCTGGGCCGCTTCAATGCGCGGCACAATGACCAGACGGGCATATTTGAAATCATCAAACGCCTGGTCTTCAATTTCCATAGCTTTGCGTTCGGCTTTTTTGTTGTTGCCGCCCACTTCATTGGTCCCCTTGAAAGCCATGTGCTCAAGGATGTGAGAAAGACCAGTGATGCCCCGGACCTCATTAGCGCTACCCACGTTCAGGAAAGTCCGGAACGAAAAGACAGGCACGTCATGGTTTTCCAGGACGATGAAATGCACACCATTGTCCAAGGTGAATTCCTGGATCTGGTCTTCCAAATCAAGATAAGTTTGGGCACTGGCCCCACCAATAAAAACCACCAACATGGCCATTGTGGTTAACAGAATCTGCAGTCGCTTATTCATCGGCATTGAAGCCTCCATGGTTGGTATTCCGGAATACACCGAAACATCACAAGTATCCGGTCCCGCCCCCTTGGGGTACCGGAATCAAAAAAATATAGGCACTGCCAAAAGCAGCACCTGAACGATTGGGAATTTTCACTTATGCAAGCTAATGCTTCCCCCTAGCATCGTCAACAGGGGGCTTATACGGAATACCTTTCCCTTAGTTTCGGAAAATGCACACTTAATTCCAATTGGAGGATGTCGCCCTATAGGTTGGTCAAATTGAGGTATTGAGCTTTCCCTGTGCTGGCCACAACTGATATCTGCTGCCGTGGGGATAAATCAGACTACCGTGAGATACGCTCTGTGCGGCTTCCGGGCTCCCTGTTCACCTCTGATTGCTGGGAGGGCAGGGCGTAGTGTCAGACATTCAGGACTATGTAAAAAAAGGCTCCCTTAATTCAGGGAGCCAATAACAGTTTTATTTTTCAATCTCTTTGATTCGCAGCAACCAGATTCCCAAAGCCGTGAAAACCAACATCACCAAAAGAAGCACGGCCACCGATTGCACTTTGGGCACCGGATCCCTTTGGAAGGCCGTGGACAACAACGCGCCTAACACACCGTCCAGGTCATCCGGAATCACTTTGGGAATTTCAACGATATTCTGCAAGTGGAAACGCAGGCTCAATTCCTGGACCCGGGCCGGGATGCTGCTGACCATGGATTCCCAGCCAAAGGCAAACAGGATGGCAGGCAGCACGGGCTTGCGAAAGAAAGTGCCCATGGCCGCAAACACGGCACTGTAACTGAACGTGCCCAGCACAATGATGAAAAAGGTCACCATGTACAATTTCAGGAAAGCCCAGTCGATGACGCCGAAGCCTTCGCTGATCATGACCAAAAAACACAATACCAGCGAAGCACAGAGTAGCAAACTGCTGACAGCCTGAGCGGCCAGCAGGCGTCCCAGATAAATGGCCCGGCGGCGCACGGGGCGGGTCCACAGATAAACGATCGTTCCTTCTTCCACCTGTTCGCCAATGGCGCTCACGCCCACAGCCATAGCCACAATGGGTATGAGGAATGGGATGATCACCTGTTGGGTCAAACTGCTGAGCTGAAGCTGAGCGCTGATGCCCTGATCGGCAAACCAAATCCGGATGGCCAGAACCACCAGGACCGGTAACAAATTGATGGCACCCAAACTGAGCAGGCGCCGGCGGCGGGACATCTCCCGCAGGGAAAACCAGGCGATCCAGGACACGGCACCCACACTGGGCAGCGGCTTGGGCTTCTGGTTTACTTCTATGGGCTGAGGCTGATAGTCCAGAGTTTCACTCATTGTGCGGTCCTCATCCATTCTCTGTCAGGTACTGGAAGACAGCTTCGAGGCTATCGTCCAGGGTGATGATTTCTTCTACGGTCAGGTTATTTTCCAAAATCCACTGGGGCAGGGCCCTATAAAAATCCATGGCATGGTCGGTGCGCACCACCACTCGCGTTTCATCTTCCAACTCCACGCTGACCACATGAGGCCGGCTGATTAAGAACCCCGCCAGCTCCCGGGCCGTGTCTGACACCAGGGCCACAGTGGTGGGATGATCGCTGATCTTATCCCGGATTTCGGTGACACTGCCCTCGGCCAGGACCTTGCCCCGGTCAATGAGAATGATGTCACTGGTCATGGATTCCACCTCTGGCAGAATGTGACTGGAAACCAGTACTGTGCGACCTGAGACACCCAACTCACGCACCAAGTCAATGGTGTGCTTTCGGGATACCGGATCCATACCGTTGAGGGGCTCATCCAGAAAGATGACTTCTGGATCATGAGCCAACGCCTGGGCCAACTTGACCTTCTGGCGCATGCCTTTGCTATAACCACCGAGGCGGCGGCCGGCGGCATCGCTCAATTCAAACCGAGCCAGCCAGTATTTGACTCTTTGATCCACTTCCGCTTTGCCAAATCCCATGAGACGCAGACTCAGACTGAGAAACTCCTGGCCAGTCATCCATTCAGGCAAAGCATCGCTCTCGGGACAAAACCCCACCTGGCGGAACCATCCCACCTCGTCTCGCAGACGGCGGTCATGAACCATGACGCGCCCGTGGCTGGGTTCAATCAAACCGGCCAGCATTTTGAAAAGGGTACTCTTGCCAGCGCCGTTGGCACCCAGCAGGCCCACCACCCCAGCTCCCACACTGAGAGAGCAATTGTTGACGGCGATGACTTCGCCAAACCATTTGCCCACCTTGTCGGCAGAAATGCGCACTTGGTCGCGGCCTACTTTGACGTCTGTCATGAGACCACCTCCACCGGACGGATCTGTCGGTGCAGAATGAACATGGCCGCTGCTGTCCACAGAAGAACCACAGCCAGGCTAGCCCAGCTGCTCACTCCCATGCGTTGTTCAGCGGAAAAGAGAACGGCTCCGGCATTGTGGTAGTTTCCCAGAAAATTGATCACTTCAAGATTGTTTTGTCCCAGGCCACGCACAATCAGGTGCATGGCTTCACTGCCGGTGATCAAAATGGCCCACCAAACCATCACAAAAATGGAGCGGTTGCCCAAGGACGAAAATGCCAACAGAATCAAACTCAGACTCAGACCTGTCAGCACACAGAAAACCGTGGCCCGCAGGGGAATCAGAAAGAGCAGGTCTGTAGCTCCGGCTTCCGGGGCAATCAGATAGGAAAAGAGGCACAAAGCATAGGTTGGAAATAGCGTCACCAGGAAGTAATAGAACATGATGATGATGCTTTTGCCGCCCACGTAGGATTTCAATCCCAAGGGGCGACTAAAGTATAGAGATAGTCCATTATCCCGGCGGTCGGAGGCAATCAAGCCGGCACCAATGATGGCCAGAAGCACGAATACGGGAAAACGTTGCCCTTCCAGAAAGGACAGGAACCCCTCAGCATCGATGCTGGACCAGCCACCGGATAAGATATCCAGCAACTCACCAGCTTTTAGCGTGAAATAAATCATGACGGCCTTAACCACAGCAGGCATCCAGGAACCAATGATCAGAAACAACATCCAGCGGCTCTTCAGAGGCTGAGCAATGCCGCGCCGGGCGATGACCCACCAGGCAGGCCAGGCCCGCTCCGGTGATGGTTCCCAATGGGTGTATCCTCTATCGTAAACTGGCATGAAATCAGGCCTCCACCATTTTGTAAAATTCATCGGCAAGAGAAACGGGACGGCGGCGCACACGGCGCAAACCGTATTGGCAATCTGATGCCACCGAGAGGATAGCGCCCACCCCCGCGGCAGCGGGGAAAGGAACCGATTTATCAGAAAGATCGGCAGTGGCGCCGGTGATTTTCTTCATATCCAGTTTCACCAGCAACAGACGTTTGTCCACAGTGACACTGGCTCCCAGTTTTTTCAGGCCGGCCAGGAAGGCTTCTTCATCTCCAAAACCTTCAACTTCAAAAACCTGCAGCGGGGCATGCCCAACCGAATCAACTGTTTCCCGGGCCAGCAACTCGCCATCGCGCAACACCAGAATTTCTTTACACACGGTTTCCACATCAGCCAGAAGGTGCGTGGAGAGGATAACTCCCAGGCCTTTATTCCAGGCCAGGTCACGGATGAGTTCCAGAATGGCTACGCGGCCCCGGGGATCCAAGCCACTGGTGGGCTCATCCAAAAAGAGCCAGGTGGGATCGTGGACCAAAGCCTGAGCCAGCTTGAGGCGCTGCTTCATTCCCTGGCTATAGTCGTCGCATTGGCGGTAGCGTTCGTCGGCCAGTCCAACAAAGTGCAGCACTTCGTGGGCCCTTTGCATCGCATCCCGGGACGGCATTCCGGACAGTTGTCCCAGGTAGGCCACCAGCCCCACACCGCTCATGCCGGGAATGATCCCGCCGCGTTCGGGCATCCAGCCCAATCCAGCACGGGCCAGACGGGCCTTTTTAGCCATGTCCAGCCCCAAAACCTCCACCTGACCGGCCTTTAAAGGAACCTGCCCCAGCAAACAGCGCAGTAAGGTGGTTTTTCCCGATCCATTAGGCCCCAACAGCCCAACAGCCCCCTGTTTCAATGTGAAATCCACATTTTTGAGGACCGGATCCTTCAGATAAGCGAAATTAAGATTCGTCACCCGGATGTCGGTATTTGAACCATTCGATTTGATAGCAAGCCCTTCCGTGGTTATTAGGACAATTGATTCGACACTAACGGATTCGCCTGAGATTTGTTTCAGTTTGATTCTATCAGCAGAATTCATTCAGCGCTGGCCAGACCCTCTAAATGGGATTGGGCATGCTGTCCTGGCTATCCACCCCGGCATCCAGGAAATAATTAAAATCTGAAAAATCTTCGGCGTGCAGAATCTCATAAACGTGAGCCGGAGTGCGGGAATTATAGAGCTGAATACGCAAGCTCCAGTCGGCCGTCAGAGTGCGGGCTAATACCGCCTGGGCTTCGTGGTAGCGAGACATTTGATCCCGGGTGGCCGCCATCAGAACCATGCACTGGATAGGAAGGCCGTCGGGAGTTTTGAATCCCAAACCCTGGCGACTGATGGCCATGACGCCCACCAATTGGTCTTCGCCCTCAAGGGTGCCACTGGGCATGGAAAGCCCCCGCCCCAAGCAGGTGGACATGATGTTCTCTCGATCCATCACTTCCTTGTGGAAGTCCTTTTTGACCATTTCCACCCCATGGCTCGAAACCATCAAATCAATGAGCTGCCGCAGGGCCTCCTCCTTAGTCTCTGCCTGAAAATCGGTGAGGATGTTCTCTTCGTGGATGAAATCGATGAGCCGGGCCCTGTCCATGCCCGCATTGCCCGACTTGTGCAGCCCCAGCCGGGTGGTCAGGGGTCCTACGATCTCATTGATAGCCACAGCAGTAACCCCGACGGCCAGAATCATTTGACTGACACCTGCAAAAACCGGGTCGTCACCCAATTGCAGCAACAGGCCCACCGCCACCCCAGCCTGGGGAATAAGACCCAATCCCAAATATCGCCGCACATTCTGGGTTCCTTTGGCCATGCGCATGGCCAGCACACCCGAAAAGACTTTGCCAAACATGCGGGCCACCACAAACAAAGCCACCAGGAGCCATCCCTGGGCCAGAAAACCGAAATCCAGTTCAAACCCAGCCAAAGTGAAGAAAATGGCCAGCACTGCCGGCTCAAAATTCACAAAAACGCGGTGGCCGATTTCCTCTTTTTCAGGCGCCAGGTTGACCATGGCCACCCCCAGGAACAAACAGGCCAACAGGTGGCTGAAGCCCAGCAGATCGGCAATTCCCGTGGTTAGGAAAATGGCAATGATCGATACAGTGGTCAAAGCCTCGACCTTGATCACATGGCGGGTGAAAAGCACCAGCAGCCCTCCCACCAGAGCCCCCACCATTATGGATCCCCCCAGTTGGATCAAGGGAGCCATCAAAACGGAACCACTGGTGGCCTCATTGGCCGGGTTCATGGTGGCGCGCACTGCCGAGTAAGCCATTTCAAACAAAGTGATACAGGCAATGTTGTTCAAGGCCACAGCAGCTATCAAAGTGCGGGCATAGACCCCCCGGCTGCGAGTCTCTTTAACAATAGCCATCACTGTAGCAGGGGCTGTGGCAATGGCCAGAGCAGCAAATAGGGCCCCGATGGTCCAATCTTGCCGGCCCACAAAAACCAGAGCCGAATAAACAAGCAGAGGAGTCAGCGTCATTTCCAGAAGAAGTAAGATGCCCAGCCGACTGAATGAATTGCGCAATTTGGGAAAATGCAGATGAGTTCCTACGTCGACAGCGATAAGCCCCAGAGCAAAATGTACAATGGGACGCAGGCCTTCCGCAGCATCGTGTCCAAAAACATGAAAAACCGATGGTCCCAGGAGAATGCCGGCCAGAATCTGACCGGTTACTGAAGGCAGACCGATGCGTTTGGCCATCTGGCCACACAAGGCACCAAAGGCCAGCAGAATGGCCAGAGTGAAGAGAGGGTTGTCTGATGGCAGTGGTAAACTCATGGGCCGCAGTATGCGGGGAAACACCCCGAATTTCAAAGGAGTTTTTCTAATTCTTCTGCACGGTGGTTATTGACCAATCTGCGCGGACCATTTACTATTCTTTCATATTAGAAACACTCGCCTCCGCTGAAAGGCTTTGATGCGGAAAACCCTGGGCATCATACTCGCGATTCTGACTTTGCCCCTCCTGGCCTGGACTGTGAGTTCTGCCTGGGAAGCCTGGCGTGTGGGCCATTCTGGTTTCCTCTGGTCGCTCCTCCTGGCTACAGGGAGTTTAATTAGTTACGGCATTTGGCAGCGCTTTTTTCATAAACCCACCTGGTTTATCGGCAGTGATAAACAATACCTTGCGCTGGTGGAGACTTCGCCCGACAACATCATCATTCATCGCCACAACCGAATCCTCTTTGCCAACCAGAACACCCTGGATTTTTTTGGCATTGAAAACATCAAACCTTTTCAGAAGACCTCCTTGTTCAATTTCGTAAAACCACAATTTGTAGATCTGGTTGCCCAACGCCAAAATCAGGTATTAAACACCCACCAACCTTCGGAATTAACCGAAATCGAAGTCAACATGCTGGACGATAGCGCACGGCAAGTGAGCATTTCCTCCACGGCGATTGACTTTAAAGGTGAGACAGCGATGCTCACCTTCTTCCGGGATATCAGCGACCAAGTAGCCATCCGTGAAGAGCTCATGGCTAGTCGGGAGCGTTTGCAGCTGGCTCTGGATGCCGCTCAAGATGGAGTGTGGGATTGGGACATTACCGAAGGCCGCATGGTCTACAGCAAAACCTGGGCAAATATGCTCGGCTATGATTTGGATGAATTGCAAACGGATAAATCAACCTGGCTTTTCCTTATCCACCCCGAAGATCACGCCAATGCCAACGCCTTGCTGGAAGCCCATCTGCACGGGGGCAGCCCCCAGTACGAAGCAGAAGTTCGGCTGCGGCACAAAAGTGGTCATTACATCTGGGTTCTGGATCGTGGACAGGTTGTTTCCCGGGACGAGCAAGGCCGCCCCCAGCGCATGACAGGGTCACAACGCAATGTCACCGCGCGCAAAGAAGCAGAACAGGCTCTGGAAATTCGCAATCGTATTGCAGAGATTTTTCTCATAGGTCAGGACCCAAAAAAATACCAGTTATTGCTGGAGACGGTCATCAAAGGGACTGAATCCAGCTGCGGCTTTCTGGGTACTATTGATGAAGATCAAAGTCTCAGGATTTGGTCTGTGTTTCCGGCCACCAGCACCGATGAAAACCTCCAACAGACCCTCCGCATACCCAGCAAGGAAATCCCTGGTTTTCTGGACCCGGTGACCCGTGACCACGGCAGCATCATCATCGACAGCCCCCATATGATGGCTCCCCTGGACATTGAATTCCAAACATCTCTGGTGGTGCCCATTACCAGCCAGGAAAATATCATCGGCATCTTTATGCTGGGTAATAAAGCCCAGGGCTTTTTTGATTCCGACCGTTCCCTGGTAGAATCGTTGGCCAGCTATATGGCCCCCATCCTGCAATCCCACCTCACCAGTGAGATACGAGAAATTCAGCTTCGGCAAGCTCAGAAAATGGAAGCCCTCGGGGCCTTAGCCGGTGGTATTGCTCACGATTTCAACAACATCCTGCAGGCTATCATGGGCTTTTCTGCCCTGGCCAAAGATGAGGCCCCTGCGGGTGGAACCATGGAACACGATTTGAAAAAGGTATTAAAAGCCGCTAGACGGGGTCAGGATCTGGTCCAACGCATCCTCCTGTTCTCCCGCAGAGAAGAGCAGGAACAACACTCAGTGGATATCAACACCATCGCCCGCGATGCCGTGGACTTGCTCACTCCAACCATCCCTTCGACCATTGAGGTTCGCTCCCTCTTTGCAAATGATTGTGGCCGAATTATGGCCGACCCGACTCAAATCAATCAGATCATCATGAACTTGGCCACCAACGCTTTTCACGCCATGGAGCGCGATGGCGGTGTTATGGAAATTGGACTGGACTTATTGAAAAAGGGTGATCGGGATGTGGAAATCCCTGAATCCCTGAAAGAAAAAGATGTCGTGATGCTTTGGGTGAAGGACACGGGATGTGGCATCAGCCCAGCTGAAATGGATCGAGTTTTTGATCCTTTCTACACCACCAAAGAAGTGGGCAGAGGGACCGGCCTGGGACTATCTGTTGTTCATGGTATTGTGGTCAATCACGGTGGTGAGGTGCAGATCAACAGCCTCCAGGGAAAAGGCACCACTGTCACAATTATTCTGCCCCGGCTGCCGGTGAAAGAAGAGAGAGCCATGAGCGCCACCTCGACTTCAGGTGCAAATCTTCCCAGCGCCCGTATCATGTTCGTTGACGATGAAGAAGACATCACGGCCATTGGCCGGGCCATGCTGGAAAAAATCGGTTACAAAGTGACGACCATGTCGGACAGTAGCAGCGCCTTGTCCGAAATTCAAAAGCGGCCCAATGACTTTGATCTCGTCATCACCGACCTGACCATGCCCCGTTTGACGGGATTGCAATTGGCTGAAGAAATAACCATGGTTCGCCCTGATTTGCCTGTGGTGCTGATTACCGGCATGGGTGATGGTATGAAACAAAAGATGAAAGACCACCCCCACATCAAGGGGATCATTCACAAACCGTTCGGGCTTGAAGCCCTGCAACAAACTATCATCGATGTCATGAACTACAACACCGACGGAGAACACTGATGGCGAAATCGCGCATCCTCATTATTGAAGACGATTCTGAAGTGCGAGAGCTTCTGCGCACGATCCTCTCCCGGGCCGGATATGAAATTTCTGTTGCCTCCGATGGAATTCAGGGGATTCATGCCTTCCGTACCGACCCGACAGATCTGATCATCACCGATTTGGTCATGCCAGGAAAAGAGGGGTTGGAGACCATTGTGGATCTCAAACGTGAGTTTCCGGACTTAAAAATCATCGCCATCAGTGGTGGCGGTCAGGACGGGCAGAATACCTATTTGAATGCAGCCAAACTGTGTGGCGCCACCATGACCTTTCGCAAGCCATTTAAAAATGTGGACATCCTGGCGGCTGTGAAAAACCTGCTGGACCAACAAGATCATTCTGAATCCTAAATTGGGGAGATATTGAAATGGCCAAGATACTGATTATTGAAGATGATGAAGAAGTCAGGGAATACCTGGAAAGTGTTCTTTCGAGAGCAGGGTATGAATGCCTCTCGGCCCACAACGGCCAGGCAGGCGTGGACCTCTTCATGACAAATCCCGCAGATCTGGTGATCACCGACATCATCATGCCCGAAAAAGATGGCATTGAAACCATCATGGACCTGAGGCGCAAGAATAGCTCCCTCAAGGTCATTGCCATTTCAGGTGGCGGCCGGGCCGAACCGGAAAATTATCTGCACTCGGCCAAGCTGCTGGGAGCCAACCGGACCATGAAAAAACCTTTCACCAATGAAGAAATGCTTGAGGCCATCAGAGAACTGTTACAAGACTAAACCACCGCAGGCAGGAATACAGAAAACGTGCTACCCTGCCCCAGACGGCTTTTCAGACACACCACTCCACCATGGCTCCGGGCAATGCCCAGGACCGCTGAAAGGCCCAGGCCGCGGCCCACAAATTTAGTCGTGTAAAATGGGTCAAAAACCCTGGCCTGCTCTTCGATACCAAGGCCACACCCCGTATCGCTGACTTCCAGACAAACGTATTTTCCCGCCTGAACATTTTTCCCAGATAAGCAATTGTCCAAGAAGGAACGGCTGCAGTGGCGAGCGAATAATTGCAGATCCACCCGTCCTCCATTTTCAGTGAGACAGGCATCGGCGGCGTTGCCCACCAAATTCAAAACCACTTGTCGCATTTGAGCCAAATCACCTTCAATTTCAGGCAAGTCAGGTTCAAATTCACTATTCATCACCACTTTTTTACCCAGAGTGACATCCAGAATGCCCTGCATCTCTTTGACGATTTTACTCATGTTCAGGTTTTGGTGACGACACTCTCCCTTACCTGAATAAGTGAGCATCTGGCTGCATAAATCCGCGGCCCGATGGCTGGCGGTTCGAATTTCAGACAAGTACGAAGCGCCTTCACTTTGGGGAACAATGTCTGCCGCCAGCAAATCGGCGTTGCCCAAAATTGCCATCAGAATATTATTGAATTCATGGGCCAGGCCACCGGCCAAAACGCCGAGGCTTTCCAGGCGTTGGGTGGCCTGAACCTGCTCTCTGATCATCGTATTTGTCTGTTCCGCCTTGCGCATTCCCGTCACATCCCGAAAGACAACCAGCCGTCCCAGGTTGACCTTCTTTTCATGCAGAGAGCGTTGGCGTCTTTCGAAGATTCGACCATCCTTGAATTCCAGCAATTCCACTTGCTCCTGATAACCTTCCAAGGAAGCAGAAGCCCGGGTGTTCTCAATGAAAGCTTCCGGGTCAGCCAATTGGTGCTTAACCATTCCAGCCAGAACCATGGGATCCTGAATGCCGGCAGGCAAAGGATCGACTCCCCACATTTCCGAAAACCGTTGGTTGTATCCATGCACCAATCCGCAGTCATCCACAATGAGCACACCATCGCCCAATGATTCAATGATCACATCCCACAAACGCTCCCGAGTGGGCCGCGATTGTTCCAATGCCCTTTCGCTCTTCATTCAAAATCTACTTTCATCTCTTCAAGCAGCCATTGAGCGCCACCAAATTTCCAGGTGACCCATAAGACGTAACGAATATCCACACCGATGGATCGGCTGTAGCTATGGTTCCAGGCAAAATCATTGATGGTCGCCTCCCAGGCCCGGTCAAAATTCAAGCCGACGATTTGTCCCCGGGCATTGAGTACCGGACTGCCGGAATTGCCACCAGTGGTGTCGGTGCTGTACAGCATGTTCACCGGAACCCCACCCAATTCAGGGCTGAGAAAGGTGCCAAAATCTTTGCTGTTAACCAATTCTCTGAACCGCGGCGGCACATTGAAGGGCTTGTGGCCCGTGTCTTTCTCCAGGATGCCTTCCAGAGTGGTCAACGGCATCAACTGCACCGCATCCTTGGGGCTATAGCCTTCCACCCGGCCATGGGTATAACGCAAGGTACCATTGGCATCGGGCACGAAATCTGTTCCCTGAAATTCGCGTTTGATTTCCTGCAGGGCAGCCTGCAACTGGTCCAGCTCCCCTTTGCGGCGTTTGTTTTCTTCCCGCATTTCCAGGTAGGGAGGATACAGCTCAGACACCAGACGCAAAAATGGGTCCCGCATTTGCTCAAGCTCTTCAGTACTCTTACTCATGGCTTCAAGTAAAGTTTCAGAATCCATGAGAGAACTTTTCCTGAAGGATTTTTCCAGATACTTTTGGGCTTTTTCAGCACCGTCAGCACCCGTCATGTCTTTCAGCGCATTCAATTCTTTGGCTTGAGAAATATTACCGGCCCGGCGCATCAACTCACCCATGATCAAGGTGTCGGCCACGGGATCATAGGTGTCTGATTTGATCACCAGAGAATTGATCGTCTGGTCCAGATTGCGCTCCATGTAGGCCCACTCTCGATCGGCCTCAGATTTATCTTTTTCAATGGCATTTTCCCAAACAGTCAGGGCCGCACTCATGGTCTCACTGCTGCGCAGCATGTAGCGCAGCCAGAGATCGTAAGCCGCCGTTTCAGCCCGCGCCTGGTAGTACTCATCCAGCCTGGTCAGCACCTGGCCGTAGTTCTTTTTCCGCGCAGGGTCTGCATCGATAAATATCTGCAGCTCTTTTTCTTCCTGGCGACGATTGGAAAGCAGATCCAGCCGGTCAATGCCCTGCAGTTTCCCCCGGTAATTCTTATAGGTGTTTTGCAAGCCCTTAACTCTGGCCGCCAAGGCCAATTGCCGTTGGCGGTCACCCTGGGCCGATGACTCCAGGTTCTGGATTTGCCAGCCGTACCAATCCACCACAGTGGGCATATATAATTCGCTCAAAAAACCCAGAAATGCAGCGGACCGGTGACGATAGGTGGTGCCGGGATAGCCGAAGATAAAAACAAAATCGCCTTCGGAGACACCTTCACTGCCCACTTCCAAAACCACTTTGGGCTGGTAAGGAATGTTGTCCTGGGAGTAATCGGCAGGTTGGCCATCGGGCCCCACATAGGCACGCATGAAACTGAAATCACCGGAATGCCGAGGCCACATCCAGTTGTCCTCTTCGCCACCGAAGTTCCCAATGGCCAAGGGCGGCGAATAGACCAACCTCACATCTTTGAGATAGGTGTATAAGAAAAGGACATAGGTTTTGCCCAGAAACATTTCGCTGACTTCGGCCCGCTTGCCGGGATGCGCTTCTTCTTCGGCCAGACTCAGCTGCTTCATTTTCTTTTCGATGGCTTTTGTGCGTTTGTCCGGATCCATGTCGTCGTTAACCACCGACAAAACGTCGGCTGATACATCGCGGTAACTGTCGGTAATGCGCACGGTGTAACCCACCGCTGGGGCTTCCTGCTCCCGGGTGCCGGCCGTGAATCCTTCGGATAGAAAATCATGTGTAGGGGTGCTGGCATCGCGAATGGCGCGGAAAGCGCAGTGATGATTGGTCAGCATCAGACCTTGATCCGAGACAAAAGACCCGGTACAGCCACCAATCTTACAGATTCCATCAACCAGACTCAACCCGTCTGGATTGTAAATGAGGGCAGAATCCATCTCCAGACCGGCCTTTTGCAGGTCCAACTTTTCCAATTCGCTCATGGGGTACATGCCTTCATCTCCCAGGGCGTTAGGGGAAATGCTGACGATCTGAACCATCAACAAAAACAGAAATAACACACGATAGAACATGAGATCCCTTCGCGAACAGTTATTCAACAATGGTATTATCCAGAAGAGACCAGTCTCAAGGACTGGATGATCAGATCAAAACGGCGACGATGTTATGGGCAGTCCCCCAACCACCTACGACAGCTCGTCCGCCAGCTTGAAAAAATAAGGAAGTGATTCAGGGTTGGCCAGAGCTTCGGTGTTTTCTACGGGAATTCCGCAAAGGATGTTGCGCACGGCCAATTCCACGATCTTGCCGCTGATCGTGCGGGGAATGGCAGGAACCTGCCGAATAACTGCCGGAACGTGCCGGGGAGTCTCTTCAGAGCGAATTTTCTGGCGGAGGCGATCTTTCAGGCCCTCATCCAGGCCCAAACCTTCCCGGAGAGTCACAAACAAAACGATGCGGACGTCGTCCTCATAATTCTGCCCCACAACAAGGCTTTCAAGGACTTCATCGAACTGGTCCACCACCCGGTAAATTTCAGCTGTTCCAATGCGCACCCCACCAGGGTTTAACACCGTATCACTGCGGCCGTGGATGATCATCCCTCCCTGGGGCGTCAGTTCAGCAAAATCACCATGGCACCAGATATTATCGAACCGATGGAAATAGGCATCATGGTAGCGCGTGCCCTGGGGATCGTTCCAGAATCCAGTGGGCATGGAAACGAAGGGAGCGGTGCAAACCAATTCACCTTTTTCGCCCACCACAGCGTGGCCCTGGCTGTCGAAAACCTCCACCTTCATGCCCAACCCTCGGCATTGCAGCTGTCCCCGCCGCACCGGAAGCACCGGATTACCCAGGACAAAACAGGAAATGATGTCAGTTCCCCCGGAGATGGAGCTCAGTTGCACATCGGACTTCACCTGATGGTAGACATAGTCAAATGACTCAGGCGACAGAGGCGAGCCCGTGGATAGGATGCACCGTAAGGATTTCAGGTCATGGGTGGTGCCGGGTGCGAGGCCAAACTTGTGGCAGGCATCTATGTATTTGGCACTGGTGCCAAAATGCGTAAAGCCTTCGTCCCGGGCGAAATCCCACAGCACGTCCTGCTGCTTAAGGGGATGGCCGTCGTAAAGCATAATGGCCGCCCCTGTGGCCAGACCACTGACCAACCAATTCCACATCATCCACCCGCAAGTGGTGAAATAGAAGAAACGGTCCTTTGGGCGAAGGTCACAATGTAGGCGGTGCTCCTTCAGGTGCTGCAACAAGGTGCCCCCTGCTGAATGCACCATGCATTTGGGCAGACCTGTGGTGCCGGAAGAAAACATGATGAAAAGGGGGTGATCGAAAGGCAGCCGCAAAAAGCTCAACTCCTGGCCCCGACCAGCAGCCAGATAATTGTCAAAGGAGATTTGTCCCGGTTTCAGCTCGGGTTCTGAGTCCGTGTAGGAAACCACCACCGTACGGCGCAAAGATTTCAATCGATCTTGAATGAGCGCCACAGTGGCCAGGCTATCATGAACCTTGCCACCGTAAAAATACCCATCGGCACAAATAAGAATGGCCGGTTCCACCTGGCTGAAACGATCCAGGACACCTTCCACACCAAAATCAGGGGAACAACTGGACCACACCGCTCCAATACTGGCAGTAGCCAGCATGGCCACGATGGTTTCAGGCAAATTGGGCAGAAACCCCACCACCCGCTCACCGGGTTGGACACCGTCGGCCTGAAGGGCGGCCGCCAAGGCCGCAACCTGGGTGCGGAGCTGGCCATAAGTGTGGCGGGTTTCATGGCCTCGTTCGTTGCGAAAAACCACCGCCTCATCTTCATCATCTGCCTGCAGGAGGTTCTCCGCGTAGTTCAAACGCGCTTCTGGAAACCAACGGGCGCCGGGCATTTGGTGGAAATCTGCCACCAGATCTGTCCCTGGTCCATGTCCCACCACATCACAAAAGGTCCACAAAGAGCGCCAGAATTCCGGAGCTTGCGATGTGGACCATTGGTGCAATTCCGCATAATCAGCCAGATGCAACCCCTGGTAGCCATTGACGGAGTTTCTGAACCGAGTCATTTCAGCTTCAGCAACCTGGTCTTCTGAGGGAGACCAGAGGATGTCATCGGGCCTCTGGGTCACTTCAAATCCCGGGCAGGAGCAATGGTGTTGCGCACTTCCCCGAAGCCAACCTGGTAACCAGCTCCCTGGCACCAACCGGTCATGGTAACGGTGTCACCGTCATCAAGGAATTTGCGCTCGCCGCCCCCGGGCAAGGTGACGGGTTCTGTCCCTTTCCAGGTGATCTCCAGCATGCTTCCGAAGCTGCCTTTGTCGGGCCCACTGATGGTGCCACTGCCCAACAGATCGCCACTGCTCATGTTGCAACCGGTGATGGTGTGATGAGCCAGCTGTTGGGCCATGGTCCAGTAGAGGTGCTTGAAGTTACTTTCGCAAACGCACAAACCTTCGCTCTGGCCTTCAGCCTGGATGTGCACTTCGAGGTTGATGTCGAAGGTGTGCCGATCTTTCTCCACCAGATAATCCTGAGGTGTGGGTTCCTGCACCGGAGCTTCTTTGCGGAAGGGTTCCAGGGCATCCATGGTCACCACCCAGGGAGAAATGCTGGTCGCAAAGTTTTTGGCATTGAAGGGGCCCAGAGGTTGGTACTCCCACTTCTGAATGTCCCGAGCCGACCAATCGTTGATCAGGACCATGCCGAAAATGTAGTCATCGGCATCATCCACCGACAGTGGATCACCCTTGGGGGTGGCATTGCTTACCAGGAATCCCATTTCCAGCTCAAAATCCATGAGACGGCTGGGCCCAAAGGAAGGTACTTCCGCATCGGGTGCGATGGTTTGGCCATGAGGGCGAACCACCTCTTCACCGGAGAGTCCAATACTGCTGGCCCGCCCATGGTACCCCACAGGCAAGTGTAGCCAGTTGGGCATCAGAGCGTTCTCTTTGCCTCGGAACATAATGCCCACATTTGTGGCGTGTTCTTTGGAAGAATAGAAATCAGTATAGTCGCGGATGGCCACCGGCATGTGCATGGTCACCGAATCTGCAGGCAGCAAAGCCCGGAGTTTCAAGTTTTCATCCTCTTGGAGAGTGGGCTCATCTTCACGCAACAGTCCGCTGACCAGCAGGCGCACCGCCCGCCGTTGTTGTTTCGGCAATTCCATGAAAGGGTTCAAAAACCGAAAGCTGAGGATACCCGCCGGCAAATTCGCACTGTCCAGCAATCCACAATCCTGAATGACAGCCAAATCCAAAACAAAATCGCCGATGCGCACGCCCACCCGAGGGTCTTCCCGGGGTGTGGGAGAGAATATTCCAAAAGGAAGATTCTGGATGGGAAAATGAGAGTCAGCCGCTACGGCAACGAACGATTTCAACTGAGGATCAATGGTGGGATCCATGGGTGTTTTTTCCTTTCAGGAAGACGAGAGCAAACCGAGATTCTGCAGATCATCCCGGGGTTCATCAAAAGAACAGCTGCCAAAGCCACAGAGAAATTGAGCGCGCAATTGGCGCAAGGTACCGGCTTCAACAGAATGACCGCGCCAACGGAAAGTGTCGGCGTCAAAAACAAACGACTCGGGGGAAGTATCAGAAATTACTTCGGAAAGTTTTTCTGCATTCCACCCATAAGCATGAGCCAGCAAGCCGGCTCCAAAAACATTGAGAAAACCATGCATCATCACGGCTGGCTCCGTGGCCTGATGCCGCAGGGGATGATGCAAACCGGCGGTGCACTTTAAGGCCAGACCCAGGTCTCGGCAATGGGCCACAACCAGAGCAATGCGTTGCACCGAAGGAAAAGCCTCGGCAGTCACTCCGCCGCAACGCAACTTGGCCCCCAAACGCTGGACCGTTTTTCCTGCCCCGGACCGGGCCACCGCCGCCGTAGACAGAGTGGCCAGAAAGGCCGCCATGGTTTCGTCAGAAGCTCCTGGGGGAATTTCCCAAAACACGTCCCGGCCATCCAGACAATGATGGTCCAAGACGTCTAAAAAATCACTGAGAAATCCAGATAATCCAGCGGGCTCCAACTGTGCTGGAATAGGGATCTCCAGAACTTCCACAGCCGCTCTCCCTTTCAGCCCTCTCTCAAATTCCTTGATGGCCTCGCATTGGGCAGGCAACTGTGCCAGAGAAAGCTCAGCATCTTCCCGATGACCCACAAGAGCAGACACTCCCCAGGGACGGGAAGGAGACATCAGAGCCTCCCCCGCGGAAGCCAATTCCGGAAGCCGGCCTGCTGGCACGATGAACCGACCCAGCATCCAGACTTCCTGCTGGTTTTGAAAACCAGCGTACTCAGCCACGGCTTCAGGCATGTCCAATGCCGCGGGTGGAAAAAGCCCCGCGTAATCCACCAGTTGGGCCATGAAGAGCTTTAAAGCTGTGCTCACTTCTCTTCACCTTCAAGCCAGGACTTACCATAATCGGGATCTTCACAATCCAGAATATCCTGAGCAACGTTCATGGGTACGAAGGTATCGATCATCACAGCCAGCTCATCCGTTTTTTCCTTGCCGATGGAAGCTTCCGTGCGGCCAGGCTGGGGCCCATGAGGCAAACCATCGGGGTGCAGAGTCAGACTGCCTAGCTCAATGCCTTTACGGCTCATGAACTTATCCTTGCAATAATACAACACCTCGTCGGTCATGACGTTGGAATGGTTGTACGGTGCCGGAATGGAATCGGGATGGTAATCATACATTCGCGGCACGAAACTGCAGATGACAAATCCATCACCTTCAAATGTCTGATGGATGGGCGGCGGCATATGCAAACGGCCCACCAGGGGTTCAAAGTCATGGATGCTGAAAGCCCAGGGATAATAACAACCATCCCAGCCCACCGTGTCAAAGGGGTGGTGATCCAGGATCACCCGGTGGCACACTTCGCCCATGCGGGTGATGGTTTCGAAATCACCCAATTGGTCGTGAACCTCAGCTTCCTCCGGCACCCTGATGTCCCGTTCACAATAGGGACTGTGCTCTAGCAGTTGGCCGTGCTTATTGCGGTACCGGCTGGGGGTGCGCAAATGCCCCCCGCTTTCCATGACCAAATGAATTTGCTCGCCCTCTCCAGGCACCAACCGGTGCAGGATGCCCCGGGGAATGACCAGATAATCTCCCTGCCGATAGGTTATGTTTCCAAACTGGCTTTCCAACACACCACCCCCACAGGTGATATAGACCAACTCATCGGCTTGTCCGTTGCGATAGAAATACTCATCAGCAGCGGTGGGGCGCATCAAAGAAACGGCGATATCCTTATTGAACATGATCAACTTACGATCTTTCACCGGACTGCCACCGCTCAATTCCAGACGGTGTGAGCGCAGATGCCGCATGCGCAGGCTGGGCTCAGGGTCGGCCACACGGGGCGAAGTCCAGGCTACCTCGATGCTCTTCACCGTCGTGGGACGACGCACCGAATAGAGCAGAGATTGCAAACCGGTGAACCCCAGATTTCCCATGAGGTGTTCATAATAAAGGCCACCGTCATCCTTACGAAAGGCAGTGTGCCTTTTGGGGGGGATGATGCCCCGTTTCACGTAAAAAGGCATGAAACGCTTCTCCTACAAGTTTCCGCGCAGAGTTTGCTCCTGCTCGATGGTCTCAAAAAGGGCTTTGAAATTGCCTTTGCCAAAACTATCAGATCCGCTGCGCTGGATGATTTCAATGAAAAAAGTTGGCCGATCCTGCAACGGTCGGGTGAACAACTGGAGAAGATAACCTGAGTCATCACGATCCACGAGAATGCGCAAATCCTTGACCCGCCCCTTGTCTTCTTCCACAACCCCGACTCTTTCCCAGACATTATCATAATATCCTTCGGGCACAGGCAGGAAGTCGACTCCATTGGCTCGCAGAGCTTTAATTGTGTCCAGAATGTTACTGGTGTTGAAAGCCAGATGCTGCACACCCGCTGTCAGGTTGGAATCAATGTATTCCTGGATCTGACTTTTCTTCTTCCCAGCCGCTGGCTCGTTGATGGGGAATTTGATGGCTCGATCCGCCGAGGCCACCACCGTGCTGCGCAGGGCGGTATACTCCGTGGAGATATCATTGTCATCATAAGAGACAAATTTGCTCAACCCCAGAGTGCGGTCGTACCAGTCGACCCACTTATCCATCTGCCGATCTGCCACATTGCCCACCACATGATCGATGAACTGCAATCCCGTGCCGCGGCCCTTGATCTCTGCTGGCTCAAACCCTGGCAGCATGCCTTCGTAGCCATCGCGTTGGATAAAAGTATGCAGAGTTTCGCCGTAAGTGTGGATGGCGGCCGTGCGGATGCTGCCTCTTTTATCCGAATCTACTGTCGGTTCCCGAAAGCTCCGGGCACCATTGCTGACAGCCTTGCTGTAGACCTCATCCAGGTTCTCCACCTCAAAGGCGATATCCCGTACCCCGTCACCATGCAACATCAGCCAGGTGTTCAATGGGTCGTCGTGACGCAAGGGGGTGGTCAAAATCAGCCAGATATTATTTTGCTCCAGCAAATAGGACACTTGGTCCGGAAAACCGGTTTCGGGCCCCCGGTACCCCACTTGATCAAAGCCAAAACCCTGCCGATAAAAATATGAAGCCTGCTTGGCATTACCCACCACAAACTCCACGTGATGGATTCTTTTTAAACCCTGAGACATGAATTTCTCCTTTTCGTGAAAACGCTTAATCATGATAGGACTAGTCGGTTTTTAGAGATATGTCAACTCTCTCGGCCTCACGTAAGGATTTCACTAAATACCTGCGGACAACTATCCGATAACAGGACTGATCATAGTAGCGCGTCCATCCTGTGCTGGAATATGAATGTGGAGCCATTCCTTGGGCAGAGCATTTTTAAAATTTGAAGATTCCATTGAGAACCGGGTTTGGTTTCTTATTTGGACGGTCCTGTGCACTGGGGCCCTGATACTTGCGTTCTACCTTTTTCAGGAGAACAGCCTGGAAAAAAAGCTACACGACCAGAGCCAGGATTTTTTGGAGGTCCAACGGCTTCAGTCAGAATTCTCTGATCATTTGACCAAACGTAGATTTGTATTGCGAGCTCTGACCACCAACACCCGCGACGACGCCAGGGCCTCCCGCGATATGGAACGATATGTTGCCCAAGCTCAGGAAATGACCACCCTGATGGCACATTCTGAAGAAATTGCCGAGTCTTACAATTTGTCCCAAGAATTTGAAGATCTTACCTACGCCACCACCCTTTGGGAAGAATTGGCTCTGGCTTCTCTGGATTTTCGCGCTAAAAAGATGGTGGCTTATTACCGGAGTATAGAATTTTTAGAAAAGCTGAGCCCCTCCATTCAGCATTTCAATTCATCCCTTGATACACTCCATGAAAATATCATTCAGGACATAAACCAGAATCGCCATGCCTTGATTTCCAAGGTGGACGAAAAGGGGGCCCTACCCTCGGAAGTGCTGGCTGAATTGCAAGAGCTGAGGCTATTTTCTCGGAATCTCACCAAATTGAGTAGAAAGATACCTCAATCAGCTTTGGAAGCCCAAAACCACCTGCACCAGATTTCCCAGGAATCCAGCTATGAAAAATGCATTATCCTCAAAGAACAGCATTTGATTCCCTCCATGGATAAACTAAAATCCAACCTGATCGACATTATGATCCCCATAGAGGGAAATCCAGAACAGGTGAGGTTACTGTCAAATATCTATGAAATTGCCATAGACTTCAGGGAGATCATTGAAGGCCGAGCAGGGGCAAACCCCCAAAAGGGGTATTTGCAATACCGCCTGGCCTACCTCGAAAACGAAGAGAAGATAAGGGCCACAACGCCCAAAATGGACGATATTTCTGATTTGATTGCCCAATACAAAACTAATCTGTATCTGGCTGTACAGCTCTCGGCCAATATTGAATATCACCAATTGAAGGCCCAGGCCAAGAATCGCCAAGCCGGCACTACTTTCCTGAGTTTTTTGGTGACAGGTTTGGTTCTGGCCATGACCCGTATCATCGCAAAATCCATCACCAAAATCCGGCTGCGGGAATCTGAGGTGGCCCTGGATCTGAAATGTTCCCGGGAGCGGTTTTCCGATATTGCCAAATCATCCGGAGACTGGGTTTGGGAAACCAACAAGTTAGGAATCTTCACGTTTATAGCGGGAAACGCCCATTCGCGCCTCAACCAGAACCCACAAGAGTTATTGGGCACTTGTTTCCACGATCTGTTTCCTGAAGAAGAAAAAGTGAACATCGAGAATTTGCTCTCCGTTAAGGAACAGAATCCCCCACCGATTGTGGATGCGGAGCACTGGACAGTGAGCAGCGATGGTGAATTTGTTCCAGTGCGCATCAACGGAGTGCCCATTTTTGAGGGAAATAGGGAAATTAAGGGCTATCGGGGTGTCACCAAGGACATCAGTGAAGAATTTGAAAATAGGGATAAACTCATCCAGGCCAAGGAAATCGCGGAAGAGTCCAACATCCAATTGGAAAAAGCGGCCATCAGAGCCAATGAGATGGCCATGGTTGCCGAGGCAGCCAATGCTGCCAAAAGTGAATTTCTGGCCACCATGAGCCATGAAATCCGGACTCCCATGAACGGTATCATCGGCATGACCGACTTGCTGTTGGATACGGAACTGGTTCCCGCCCAAAAGGATTTTGCCGACACCATCAGTTCATCGGCAGATTCGCTGCTGAGCTTGCTTAATGACATCCTGGATTACAGTAAAATCGAAGCCGGAAAACTGGACCTGGAAATCATCCCCTATCAACCCCGCAAGGTTCTGGATGAGGTCCTCGATATGCTGGGTGTCAAAGCCAGGGAAAATAATATCCAACTCAGCGCTTGTGCCAGCCCTGAGGTTCCCCTGGTGGCCCTCGGTGACCCGACACGCATTCGCCAAGTGCTGATCAATCTCACAGGCAACGCTTTGAAATTTACCAAAGAAGGACAGGTGGCTATCAGGGCCGAGGTTGATCCCACGAACCAAGGAACACTCACCCTGCGTTTCTCTGTGTCTGACACTGGCATCGGCATAGCGGAGGATGGCATTGCCAAGCTTTTCGAGCCGTTCTCTCAATCTGACGGATCCACCACTCGCAAATATGGGGGCACAGGGCTGGGCTTGAGTATTTCCCGCAAATTGGCTGAATTGCTAAATGGGGAAATCAATGCCACCAGCGTGGTGGGCAAAGGATCCACTTTCTGGTTCACCACCGTGTTGCCCCAATTGGAACCAGAAACAGCGGAACAATATCATGAACAAAATGGCTGGGAAAAAATCATTCCCCAACTGGCTGACAAGACTGCCCTGATTGTTCATCATTGCCCCCACGCCCTCGAAAGCCTGGTAAGCAATTTGAATAGCCTGGGCATCGCCACCAGAAATGCCACCAGCTTGGGACAGGCAGAAGACCAGCTAAGGCAGAGCCCTCCTCATGTGATTTATCTGGCCTTGGATCTTCCCGAGGGCTCCGGCCTGGAAAATGCGGCCAAATTGGGGAAAACAGCCGGCCTGCCAGAGACCCGGGTCATCCTGGTTAATCCTGACATGACCATTTTGCCCAATCTGGATGGTGCAGAGGCCATGGGCCAGCGTTTTATCAAAAGCCCGGTGCACTTCCGATCCATTTGGGAAACGGCTACTGATACCCTTATCCAGAAGGCTGCTGGACAAGGTCCAATATCCCCTCGGGAATGCCTCTTGTCCGGGAAATCACACAATGAACAGTGGAGAGAGAATTTGAGTGTTCTGTTGGTGGACGACAACGTCATCAATCGCAAAGTGGCCCTGGGTATTTTGAAAAAACTGGGCTTCAGTGCTGATTGTGCCACCAATGGAGAAGAAGCCGTGAAAGCTTATGGCGAGGGGCACTATGACCTGATCCTGATGGACTGCATGATGCCTGTTCTGGATGGCTACCAGGCCACGGAAAAGATCCGCAGCCTGGAGCAAGGCCAGAGCCACATCCCTATCATAGCCATGACCGCCAATGCCATGGAAGGGGATCGCCAGCGTTGTCTGGAGTCGGGTATGGATGACTATGTTGTCAAACCCGTTAAAGCTCAGAAGCTGGAAGAAGCCATCCAGAATCAATACGAAGCCTGGTTGCAAAAAGAACCCGTCACCACCTGATGAGGATCACGCCCCGGGAACGATTGGTTCCCGCCCCAGAGGCATGGTCATGCAACGGCAACCACCTCCACCACGTGCCAGCTCTGAACCATCAATGGTTACCACGCAGCGGCCCATTTGATCCAGATCAAACTTACCATCGATGACGTCGTTGGCCTTGACGATTTCAAATCCGGCCTGGGAAAGTTCGTTGGTGGTGTGTTGGTTGCGGCCATAGCCAATAACCTGGCCTGGTCCCAGGGCGAAAAAATTGGCCCCACTGTGCCATTGCTCCCGTTCCTGGAGCCAGCGATCATCACGCCCACCACAGATCACGGGCTTCATTTCCATACCCAGTTTTGCCAGAGCGGACAGCAGGTTGTCTTCCTGCTGGATCGATACGACCTCACCCTTGTCAATCTCCACATGCACCGTATCAAAGTGATGGTTTTCCAGAATGACTGGCTCGTACACCATACAGCAATTGGTATCAAGGAAAGTGAAGACCATATCCAGATGGATGAAAGACTCCGGGGTGTGTGGAAGCTGCTGGATCAGAATGTGCTGCTTGTATCCCAGTTCTTTGATGCGTTCAATGAGGAAATCCACAGCCTTGGCCGTGGTCCGTGCCCCAATGCCGATGACCAGGATCTCAGGGGAAGCCACTAAGACATCCCCTCCTTCAATGGTCACTTCAGCCCCGGCGGCGCCCAGGCGGGCGGGGTTCACGGTGCGGGCATTGAAGGCAGGGTGGTAATCAAAAATGGATTCCACAATGCGGGTTTCCCGGCCCCGGACCCGATTGGCCATGCGGGAAATAAGAACCTTGTCCCTGACAGTGACGGCGGCGTCCCGGGTGAAAAAGAAGTTATGCAACGGAGGCAGAGAATAGCGATCACGGCTCAGAAACCGGGACAGGTTGTCTTTCACCAAAGGCACGCCCTCAATGAGGAGGCGCGCCAATTCTGTGCTCTCCACGTCCACCAGATCATCGGCAACCTGGGGCACTCCCTCGGCTTCACAAATACGGCGAACCATACCGTTGCGAACCCGGCTATTGCTCAAAATTTCGGTAAGCAGTTCCCGTACCTGGAAAACCTGGGCCCGCTTGGAAAGCACACCACGCAATTGTTGGTATTCTTTCGTAGCCACCGGAAGGTTCAATATATCACTGTATAGAGCCCGCTCAGCTGTTTCGGGGGTCATGTTGGCCACTTCCGGGCCTGGATCATGCAACATCACACCCGTCAGGCGTCCTACTTCCGAGCCCACGTAAATATCGAATTTATCGGCCATCACCGTTTCTCCTGTTCAGATCAATTTCTAAAGATGCACGGTGCCATGATACATCCCGCCACCCTTCAGGGCAACCCGGGCCTGAGTCCTTCTCAGCTTCCCACCCAAAATAGACCCTCATTTCCCCAAATGAAGACTCAAGATTCCTTTATCCGTGTCGAATAATTTTAGGAAACCAACGAGTCAGAAAGGACTCCCATGCAAAAGCAGAGAAATAGACCCAGAAAAAATACGCCCCATAATGTTAAAGTTTTGGAGGTTGAGACCAACAAGTTACTAGGCCGGGTGGTGGATATTACCGCCGATGGTCTCATGATGGTGGTTCCCCGGGCCATTGAAACGGGTCGTCAATTCGAATTCCGAATCATTCTGCCCCGAATGGTAGAAGGTAAAGTGGAAATTGGCGTGAATGCCGAAGCCGTCTGGTGCAAACAGGATACAAATCCACGCTATTTTCAGGTCGGATTCCGATTCGAAAATTTGTCGGGTAGTGACGGTTTTACTCTGGAAGATGTTATGCATCGTATGAATCTGGTCGGTTAAATATCTGGAAAGGTTGAATCATGGCCAACAATGGAATCCTTTTGGAATCGGGAACCAACGAAGTTGAGATCCTGGAATTTGTGCTGAACGGGCAACCCTTTGGCGTCAATGTCTTGAAAATTCAAGCCATCGAGCAGTACGATCCTACTCGCGTGACCCAGATCCAATTGTCCCATCCTTCGGTGGTGGGCACCCTGCTCTTCAGGGAAAGCTGTATCACTCTGGTCGATTTGTCGGCTGAAATGGAAGATGATATTCCAGCCGGGGAAACGGACATCAATGATGCCATTGACACCGTGGTTTCTCCCGAACTCATGGCCTCGGCCACTACCGACGACAATGTTACCCATGGTCAAAGTGACCCCACCGGCAACAAGCTCACTCTGGTTATGGAATTCAACAATATGAAAACCGCCTTCCTGGTAGACGGCGTCAACCGCATCCACCGGTTATCATGGGAATCCATCAAACCTCTGAGCCCTTTCCTGTCTTCAACTGATAGCAAATTTACGGGATCCATGCAGATTGAGGAACGTGAAATTTTGATTGTCGATATGGAAAAAGTAGTCACCGAGATATTGCCCAAAGGGCATGACGCTTTCAGCGTTACGGCAGGCTCGGGTCCTGTTTATGAAGAGCGAGCCAATGCCATCATTTTCCTGGCCGAAGACTCTGCCATCATTCGTGACAAGGTCAGAGAAGAACTGGCACGGGCCAACTACACCAACCTGCGCACCTTCCCCAACGGTGTTGAATGCTATAAAGCCATGCAGGGAATTAAGGAAAAGTCACAGGTTGAGGGCAAACCCATCAGCGAATTTGTGGGTGGCCTCATCAGTGATATAGAAATGCCTCAAATGGATGGTCTGGCCCTTTGTAAAAACATCAAAGAGAATTTGAACATCAAAGAAATACCGGTGATCATGTTCTCGTCGTTGATCAATGAACAGATTGCCCGCAAATGTGAAGATGTGGGATCTGATGCCTACATCACCAAACCCCAATTCAGAGAATTGGTAGATTTGCTGGACCAGATGGTTCTGAAAAAAGAACCGCAATCTGTGAAGTAGGCTTTTTCTGCAAGACACCAGCCCCGGCTGATCAGATGATCGGCCGGGGCTTTTCTTTGTCTCTGGTTCTACAGAGTGCAGGCCTTCTGCAAATCCGCCACAGTGACGCCTTCATAGTCCACAAAATCAGCAGGCTCACGGTCTGTGATGCCAGCAGGAATGTTATCCTGCAACCGCTCCCAGGCTGCCTCATCCAGTCCATCGATGAAGTCAGCAAACCCGGACTCGGCCGGTGTGGCCTCAAGATAGTGCCGGTACATGCCCACCATGGCCTTCAGCATAGGCAAATAAGGCTGAATTTCGGTGGTGGTGGAAAGGGCGTCGCTGTCGATCCAGGCCACCCCGATCTGAGAAATACTATCCGGACGCTGCATCTGGGTTTTGATGAGCAGTTCGATATCAAAGGCGAATTTTTTCTCCAACATATTGGGCACGATATCCCGCACCGTGGCCCCCCGGAATCCTTTGAACCCACACTGGGTGTCGATGATTTCGGGGATGACGGCAATGATACGCTTCCACAAATAGATGAAGAGTTTGCCTCGGGTGTTGCGGGATCCTTTTTTGATGACCACAGACTCAGGCATACGGCGGGAGCCGATGGCAGCGTCCATACCCTGCTCCAGAATCCGGTCCATCAGCAAGCCAGACTGTCCCAGATGAGTGGATAAATCAGCATCGGTAAAGACAACCACGTGGTTGCTCTTGTCTTGCTGTGCGGCCGTCCACATACCCAGCTCAACCGAACCACCTTTCATACTCTCGGAGGTCTTGTGTAAAGGGGAGACCACAGGCAAACGCTGCTCAATGGCTTCTTCCAGAAAGAGCACTTTGACCCGCCCACCTAAATCATCGGCGTCAATGATCTGCTGGGCGATGCGGCCACTGCCTTCGGGGCAGCCATCATCCACAGCGAAGAGGTCCCAGGTTAAATCTTCACGACCGGCAAAGAGCCATTGCAGCTGATGGACCTTGCGCCGCAGGAAGTCTTCGCCACCTGCCACTTGGTCACTGCTCAGGATGCGCTGGTGTTCCTTGTACATGGCAAAAACCACAGACAGGTGTGCCGGGCCCTCCCACTGCAACACAGCGCTACGCGAGACAGCCAGCTTGGCTGCCAGATGCACTGGCAGGGGCACTTCATCCTTACGGGAGACTAAATCGGCTTCCAGTTGCTGATACTGTGCCGGTTGTGCGCAACATGCTAACAATTCATCAGCAAATCCGGTGACCAAGGCCAGGTGTTCGCCGTTGGTCAGGTCCAGTTGGACTGGTGATTTTTTGCCTTGGCCATTAGCCAGGTTGAGCAGTTTTTCCAGCATGAATCCAAGACTCCTCTAGTTGGGGACGGTTTCTTCTTCACTGGCTGTTTTCTCGGAAGCCAGAATTTTCATCTGCTCTTCATTCCAATCTGCAGCTGCCTTCAAAAGGTCATCAAGGGTTGGGTACTTCTCGAAAAGCTCCAGGGCTTCGTGCAACTGAGTATCAGCTTCGATAGCCACCTTGTAAGCAGCCGTAGCGCCGTCGACCCGACGGGCAATTTCCCGGCGGATGCCACGGTCCAGATATTCCCGGCTGGCATCCATGAGAGAATCGCTGAGAGTCAGGTTAAAGTCTTCCAGGTATTCTCCGATTTTTTCTCGTTCCCCGAGATAGTCTTTGAAGCGGGAAAACATTTCATCGCTCACTTCAAATTCTTTGCCCAGATCTTTATGGTCGTTGGCATAATCCACAGCGAAACTGAACAGGACACCATCCAGAACCACGGCCACTTCAAAATCATTCATGAAATCCTGTTCGATTTCCATGTCAGGCGTCACGCCCCCACCGCCATAAACCAAACGGCCGCTGTCAGTGTAGAATTTTTCTTTATCAAAGCGTTCCATTTCCTCTTCGGCTGGATCTTTTTCCAGACTCATCGCTTCCATTTCTTCTTCGCCGTGGCGCTTACGATCCTTGTGGATGGAGCGGCCGCTCGGAGTGTAATAGCGGGCCGTGGTTAACTTCAAAGCTTCGTCTTCATCCAAAGGGAAAACCGTTTGCACGGAACCCTTGCCGAAGCTGGTATTACCCACTACGAGGCCGGCATCGTGATCCTGCAAAGCAGCCGAGACAATTTCACTGGCTGAAGCCGATGAGCCATTGACCATAACAATGATAGGCACTTTGTTGTAAATGGAGCCCCGGCTTTCAGCGTAATAGCTTTTGTTCTGTTCCCGTAAACGACCTTTAGTGAAGACCACCAGCTGCCCGTCTTCAAGGAAGAGTTCACTGACTTCCTGGGCCGCGAAGAGCAACCCGCCGGGGTTGAAGCGCAGGTCCAGAATCAAACCTTTCATGCCCTGTTCGCTCAGACTTTTCAATTTTTCTTCCAGCTCGGTGTGCGTGGTGCGGGCAAAATTCTGTACTTTGACGTAGCCGATATCACCCATCATGAAACCGTAAGGAACACTTTCCACCTTGATGATGTCGCGCACAATAGTCAAAGGGATGGGGTCTTCGGTTCCCGGCCGGCCAATGGTGATGTTCACCTTGGTGCCTTTGGGTCCCCGTAATTTTTTAACCGCGTCGCGGCTGCTGAAATCGAGAGTGGTCTCTCCTTCAATTTCGATGATTTGGTCGCCGCCCTGGATACCCATGTAATAGGCGGGAGTTCCTTCGATGGGTGAAACCACCGTGGGGTAATGATCACGGATATTAATCGTAATACCCAAACCACCAAACTCCCCTTTGGTGGACATCATCAGGTCTTCATAATTGACCGGGGGAAGGTAGTTTGAGTGCTCGTCAAGAGTTTCGAGCATGCCCTTTACGCCGGCTTCCATAATCTCTTTAGGGTCTTTTTCATCCACATAATTGTTGATGATGCGTTCATACGCTTCGCCCAGAATTTTCAGGTTTTCGTAAAAATCCCGGCGCCGGGCGGCAGGGTCATCGGCCGCCAGCACCGTGGAACTAAAAATGACGGACATGAGGACGCCCATCATCATCACCCGGGCCACACCGGACAAGGAATTGAGGGACATTCGATTATTGGTGGTGACAGAAGTCATTATTTTTCCTTCGTTGGCGGCGTTGTTTAAAAGCCGGGAGGCATCTTCCAGGGGTACTCTCTAGTTTTCGTACCTGAATGGTTTTCTTAAAGGTATTTTAGCAATCCGTGTTCCAGCATTCTGAGCCGAGTCAAGGCTTGGTCCAGCATTTCAGCCGGACTGCCGGTGGCATCAATAATAAAAAAACGGCTTTTCCCCGAATTCGCCATAGCCTTATAGCCTTCGTACACCCTTTGGTGGAACTCTGTAGTTTCGCGGTCAAGGCGATCGGTTTGCAGCCGTTTTTGTCGGGCCCGCCCCTGCGCCGGGGGCAGCAGACAGACAAACGTTAGATCAGGCTCCACCCCATCGAGGGCTACATCATTCATCGTGGTGACGGTTTTTTCACCCAACTTGCGGCCAAAACCCTGATACGCCACGGACGCATCGGCAAAACGATCACAGAGAATAATCAACCCCGCCTCAAGAGCGGGCTTGATTTTTTCCCGCACTAATTGCGCGCGACTGGCCACCATCAGCATGAGTTCCGTTTCAGGGCACATCTCTGTGGACGCATTGTCCAACAAAATGTTGCGGATTCGCTCTCCGAGCATGGTGCCGCCGGGTTCGCGAATGAGCAGGGGGTCGTCCCCGCGATTGCCCATTTCTTTGGCGATGGCCTTGATGAGAGTGGTTTTCCCACTGCCTTCGGGGCCTTCAAAAGTGATCAGCAAGCCACGATCACTGCTGGCTTTTTGGCGGTGGGGGCTCACTCAGATTCCTCCGCTGGAACTTCAGGATCATCCATTGGAGCGTCTTCCTGGGGTTCACCAGGACCAGGCAATTTGGCGGCCACATGAACGATGCGCTGGACGGTGGTGCCCAAGGTCGCCACGGCCAGGAAAGCCAGGACGGGAACCAGGAGCCATTTCCCAAATAACAAGCCGATGGTCAGAAGAATGACCCGCTCGGTGCGCTGAAGGAATCCCACAATACAGGTTTCGCCTACCCCTTCAGCCCGGGCCCGCACATAACTGGTGGTCAGACTGCCAACGACAGTGGCGGTGATCAGGACCAGAGGCAAACGCGCCACATCCTGAGGCAGACCGGCAAAGTACCAGGTCAGCCCCGCGAAGAGAAAAGCCTCACCGAGGCGATCAAAGCAGGAGTCCAGGAAGGCTCCCCGCCGCGAGACGGTGCCTTGTAGCCGGGCCAGATCGCCATCCAGCATATCAAAGCCTGACCCCACCAGGAAGACAAGAGCTCCTCCGAAGAGAGACCCCCTGGCGATGATGACACCTGAAACCGCCGTGATGGCCAAGCCCAGAATGGAGACCGATAAAGGCGACAGCCCCAAACGGTCGCAGGTCAGGACTATAGGGCGTACACCTTTGCGAAAATCTTGCTTGAATTGGTTGAAATCCATCATTCCTCCGAGTTTCCAGCTGCGGCCGTTCCCTGCAGCAGCAGCACCAGTTCGCCTTTGAGCCGGCGACCAGTCATGACTTTGAGCAATTCCGTGGCGGTGCCACGAAGAGTTTCTTCATGAAGTTTTGTTATTTCCCGGGCTACGGCCATGATCCGCTCCGGAGCCACTTCGGCCAGAATTTCCAGGGAAGAGCTGATGCGGTGACAAGATTCCAGCACGATGACGGTGCCGGATTCGGTCAGGGCGTCTTCCAGAAAAGTCTTCCGTTTACCCTTCTTTCGGGGAAGATACCCCAGAAAGAGAAATCGGTCAGGTGAAAATCCTGAAAGGACCAACGCCGAAAGGGTGCTGCTGGGGCCGGGAATTACGGTCCAGGGCATTTCCTCCTCCAACAGGCGCCGGGCCAGAGAAAAGCCGGGGTCCGAAATACAGGGCATGCCAGCGTCGCTGACCACGGCCACTTTTTCCCCCGCGCGCAGGCGGTCCACGATTTGAGGCACAGCCCGGCTCTTGTTGTGATCATGGTAACTGGCAAGATAACATTTCAAACCATAACGATCCAACAGCCGCCGGGTGTGGCGGGTGTCTTCGGCGTAAACCACATCGGCTGCAGCCAGCACAGCCAGGGCCCGCAGGCTTACGTCTGCCAGATTCCCAATGGGGGTGGCCACAAAATGGCAGAGTCCCCCTGGAAATTCAATTTCGGGCAACGGAACCGAACTCAATGGAAGCCTCCGTCTTTACGAGGCGCCACCAACAGATCGGCGTTGGGTCGACCAGCAAAATCAGCCACTGGGGCCAGCTGGCGCTTGAAGGCCATGGAACGCACCCTCTGGCGGATTTTTTGCACCAACTCCAGAGCAAATCCTTCGGCCACCAGAACTTCATCACTTTTATTAAGGTCAAACATGGCGTGGAGAAGGTGATCGGCTTCGGCATAAGTAAAGCCCAGTTCCTCTTCGTCAGATTGCCCGGCCCAGAGGTCTGCGCTGGGCGCTTTGCTCAACACTGAATCGGGAAGTCCCAACCAGGCGCTCAACAGACGCACTTCCGTTTTGTACAACTCGCCAATGGGGTTCAGGGCGCAGGCGCTATCACCAAACACGGTGGTATACCCCAACAAGGCTTCAGTGCGGTTGCCGGTGCCCAGAACAAGAGAGCCATCCCGTGCCGAACGATCGTATAGAACCACCATGCGGCAGCGAGCCATGATGTTACCCCGGCGTACCAAATCACCGGCAGGAATATCAGCAAGGAAAGCATCGGCCATGGGAGCGATGCTCACTTTCTCCGTTTTCATGCCCAGAGTTTGGGCTACGGCTTCGGCGTCGGTGAGGGATGCCTCGCTGCTGGTGGAATAAGGCATCATAATTCCCAATACGTTGTCGGCCCCCAGGGCGCGCACGGCCAACCCTGCAGCCACTGCCGAATCAATTCCTCCGCTGAGTCCCAAAATGAGTTTGCCAACCCCCGCAGCAGCCAAAGTGGAGAAGATAAAACTTCCACAATGTTCGGCGGCCATGGCCGGATCGAAGGCCCAGTCAGGCTGTGAAAGGTTTGTGATGTCCATGATCGTTCATCTCCCGCAAAGAGGGTAAAGATCAGCTTTTTCGCCAGGCTCCCGGCAAAAATAGCACCAGTACAGTGAAAAGTTCCAGACGGCCGGTGATCATGAAAAACATCAGCAGCCATTTCTCCCAGTCCAGCATATCGCCATAGTTGCTGGCTGGTCCCACTTCGCCAAGGCCCGGACCGATATTGCCCAAAGTGGCGGCGGTGGCACCCACAGCAGTCAGCAGATCGCGTCCACCCAAAGTGAGGATAAGGACACCGCCCACGTAAACCATCATGAACAACAGAAAGAAACCCAGAACATTGGTTTGCAAGTTCCTGGATATGGCTCGGTTGTTAAACCACAGAGTAAACACGCCCCGGGGATGAAGCATCTTCCTAAGCTCCAATTTGGCGTGCTTGAGCAAAATAAGCACACGCATAACCTTGATACCGCCACCGGTGGAACCGGCGCATCCGCCCACAGCCATCAGCACCAGAAAGATGGCATGAGCCAAGGGGGGCCACAGCAAATAGTCTGCGGTCCCAAATCCCGTGGTGGTGATGATCGACACCACTTGGAACAATGCCAACCTGAGGGCCTCGCTCCAGTGAGGGTAATAATGCAGAGGCAATAAGACAGCCATGACCAGGCCCGTACAGATGAGGATGATAACCCCGTAGAACTTGAATTCCTCATCTCGCCAATAAACCCAGTACTTCCCTTTCAAAGCCAGGAAGTGCAAGGTAAAATTGGCGCCTGCCAGAAACATGAAAACAATGATAACCCATTCCATGGCCGGGGTACCGTAACCACCGACACTTTGGTTGTGGTTGCTAAAACCACCGGTGGCCATGGTGGCAAAACTATGGCAAACCGCATCAAATAATCCCATGCCGGCAAACATCAGAGCCACTGTTTCCAGGGCTGTCAGCAGCATGTATACCATCCAGAGAATTTTAGCCGTTTCGCGGATGCGGGGCGTCAGGCGTTCAGCCACCGGGCCGGGAACCTCAGCCCGAAAGAGCTGCATTCCCCCCACACCCAACAAGGGCAAGATGGCCAAGGCCAGCAGGACAATACCCATCCCCCCCAGCCAGTGGGTCATGGCTCGCCAGAAGAGGGTGGCGTGGCTGCGGCTTTCAATATCAGAGAGAATGGACGACCCGGTGGTGGTGAACCCGGAAATGGACTCGAAGGCAGCGTCGGTGAAGGAAGGAATTTGTCCGCTGAACCAGAAAGGCAGAGCTCCCAGAATTCCCACAAAGAGCCAACCGAAGGCCACCACGGCAAAGCCTTCTCGCACTCGCAGGTCAGGAGCATCGCGCAAGACCAACAGGGTGCCGCCACCCAGCAGGACACCAATTCCAGTGGTCGCCAAATAGTAGGGCCAGTCGGACTCACCATAGGCCAGAGAGATCAGCGCTGGCAAGACAAGGCACGCCGATGTCACCAACAGCAGGAACCCAAGCACCTTGATGACCGAGCGATAATTCAACTTTCACCACCGGTAAAAAAGTCTTCCACACCTTTAACCCCATCAGAGAGGGCAAAAACCACAACATCATCTCCCACAGCCATCACGGTATCGCCCCGGGGAGTCAAGACACGGCCCCGTTTGAGAATGGCACCAATAACCGCCTGCTCGGGAAATTCCAATTCAGCCAGAGGTTTGCCCAGCCAGGAACATCCTTTGGAAACACGCAGCTGCAGAATTTCTGATCCGCTGTAGCCCAGGCTTTCCGAACTGATGACGGCGCCTCTTTTGACAAAGCGGGCAATCCAGGCTGAGGTGGATTGGCGGGGAGAGACCACCGCATCAACACCCAGCAAAGGCAACAAGGGGATATAGTCAGGACGATTCACTAAGCAAACAGTCTTCTTGGCCCCATGGTAATGAGCCAGCAGGCAGGCCATGGAGTTGGTCTCCTCATCCAAGCTCACAGAGACAAATCCATCCATGTCGCCTACGCCTTCGCTGTCCAGCATATCGGCATCGGTGCCTTCGCCGTGCAGCACCAGGGCCCCTCGCAATTGTTCACTGGCCCGGCGGCATTTTTCTTCATTGCGATCGATGAGCTTGACCTTCACTCCGGCCGCTACCAGATCCCGGGTCAACTCGCGGCCCATGGCGTTGGCGCCCACAATCATCACTTTGGAAAGCTTTCGTCCGGCATCCCGGAAATGGATCAGGCTTTTGTTCACCACACTGCGAGGACCGGCCAGAAAGATGAGATCATCTGCATAAATGATGGTATCGCCCCTGGGGATGAGGGTCTCTTCATCCCGCACAATGGTGATGGCCAGAGCCAGGTGGTCGCCGGTTTCGCGTTGCAATTCCATGAGAGTTTTTCCATCAACATGGGAGCCGGCTTCCACTCTAGCACCCACGACCCGAACTTTTCCTCCGGCAAATTCATGCACTTCGGTGGCTTCAGTTTGGAACAAGAGTTTGCGGATGGCGTGGGCGGCTTCGTGGTCAGGATTGATGGCCAGATCGATGCCATCGAGGACCAGACGGTGATCCTGATAGTAGTCTTCCTGGCGCACACGGGCCACCTTAACCTTGGCACCCAGGGCATGAGCCGTCTGGCAGGCAATGATGTTTATTTCATCCCGATCGGTGACCGCTGCAAATAGATCGCAATCCCGCATACCGATGCGCGACAGAGTGGCCGGATTGACCCCGCTGCCCACCACCAGACTGCAGTCGAGATTTTCAGCAGCTGTGTTGGCCGTTTCCTGGTCTTTTTCCACCAGGATCACATCGTGCTCCCGGCGGCTAATGGTCCCAGCCAGATCGACGCCCACAGAGCCCGCACCTACGATGACGATCTTCAATTCAATTCTCCTGAAAAAGAATTCAATACATCCAGCACCTGCTGAACATCTTTGGCGCTGGTGTTCAAATTTGGAATAAGGCGCACCCGCCCCGGACCAAATCCCATGGCCAGAACATTGTTTTCTTTGAGATGCTCCACGAGGGCCTGATCAGCACCAGGGCCTTTCACATCCATGATCACAATATTCGTATCCACCGGATGATTGACCCTCAGAGCCGGATGGTCAAGCCCTGTGGCCAGCACAGTGGCATGATGGTGGTCTTCGGCCAGCCTGTCCAATTGGTTTTCCAAGGCATAAAGACAACCAGCGGCCAATATCCCCACCTGTCTCATGCCACCGCCAAACATTTTGCGGAACCGATACGCCTGCTGGATGCTGGCGGCGTCACCCGCCAGGACCGAGCCCACCGGAGCGCCCAGGGCTTTGGAAAAACAAACACTCACCGTATCCACCGGCTGCACCAATTCTGCCAGAGAGAGCCCATTGGCAATGTGAGCATGCCACAAACGGGCTCCATCAAGATGCACCCTAAGCCCGGCCATATGGGCTTTGGCGCTTATTTCCACCACATTTTCCTGGGCCAGCACCCGGCCCCCTGCCCGATTATGTGTATTTTCAAGGCAAAGCAGGGTTGGTGGGGCACTGTGCACATCCAACGGGTTCATAGCCCCCGCTATCTTTTCCCAGGTGATTTGGCCTCCATCAGAAGGCACACAGGTAGTGAGCACTCCGGCCAGAAGTCCCGGCCCTCCTCCTTCATACCTATAGATATGGGCGCCACCTTCAAGAATCATTTGATCACCCGGTTGGGTGTGAACTTTGAGAGCCAGCTGATTGCCCATGGTTCCGCTGGGAACAAACAGGGCCGCCTCCTTGCCCAGGAGGTCGGCAACCTTCTCCTGAAGGAGGTTGACGGTGGGATCGCCACCAAACACGTCATCACCCACGGGGGCCTCAATCATGGCCTGGCGCATGCCAACGGAGGGTAGAGTCACTGTGTCAGAGCGCATATCAATGATGTTCATGAATTTCTCCAAAGATGGAACACACAAAAACCGGCCACCCGAGGTATGGTCGGGTCACCGGTTCAAGATAGAATCCGAGGATCACAAGGCAAGGAAGGCCTTTTAGCCAGCAACCTTATCCTTGAGCATTTTGGAAACCTTGAAAATGGGAACTTTGCGGGCGGGAACAGGAACCGCTTCGCCGGTCCGGGGATTCCGGGCCATGCGTTCCTTGCGTTCCTTCACCTTGAATGTGCCGAAGCCACGAATTTCAAGATGACGTCCTTCAACCAGCAAATCACCGATTTTCACCAAGAAGAGATCTACAGTTTCTGCGACTTCTTTTTTGGTCAGGCCTGTTTTTTGGGCAATGTCTTCTACGATATCGGCTTTGGTCATGACTCGCCTCCTAGTCCATGCACAGGGGAACCCTGAAATATTAGAGCACCTGCTAAATTGGTGTGCTGAGGACAGCATCTCGCATAAATGGTGATTTGTCAAGGGCCTTATCCGCTTTAGCTGCTCCAATTTTCTGATTTCCGCCGCACATTGCGGGCAAGATGCAATACTTGGACTCTCTAGCAGGGCAAGACGAAACGTCAAGCAGTATCTCATTGTGCCCCATGAGTCCGCCCGGAGCTGCATAACCCCTCCTAATACCTTAAAAACCATACCTTTTACAGATTTCCATAGTTCCATTTAACAAGTGGCACCTCGATTGCTTTTGATTGGGAGTGGACGCGGCCGGATGGGCAGCAAGAAAACAACTGTGCCACTGCAACCGATCTCATCCGGCCGCCGAAAAAAAAAGCCATTGGGCCACTTAGCGAAACAAGGAGGACTAAAATGTCCAGTATCAAAACCATCGTAACACTCGCACTGATCACAGCTCTTTCCATCGCCAGCATTGGCTGCAGCGACTCCACCGACCCGGTGGCCGCTGTAGATGTCCCCATCGTTATTGACACCGCACCACCCGCTGTTCCAGCAAACTTTCAGCTGGCCTTTGACGGTGCTGTCGTCACCCTGACTTGGGAAGAAAACACTACTGATGCCGACTTTGACGGCTACATCCTGAGCCGCATCAACGCCGGCCAAGTCACTGAATTGGTAGCCACTCGGGGATTCTTCCTGACCTATACCGATACTCCCGCCTTAGGCGTCAATTACTACCAGATCTACGCCGTGGATGTTTCGGGAAACCAGAGCGCCGTAGCCACCGCGATGTACAACCGCACAGTGCCTAAAGACCACGAAGATCTCGAACTCGACTTTTAAATGACTCCGGACAGTGCCCCCCATTCGCTGGGAATCACAACAAGGCCTTCCGCTCCTGCGGGAGGCCTTGCCGGCTTTAAACGAGGAATTGAAGGAGCCCCTCTCATGACAAACGCACTCAAAATTTTCGGACTGCTGGCCCTGACTTTGGCAACATTGGCCCTCACTGGCTGCGAAAGCGAAAGTCCCATGGCCTCGATCATCCCCACCGAGCCCACGGTGGACACAGCACCACCAACCATCCCCACCGGACTCTCGGCTGCTTCTGCTGACCAGTTGGTCAAGGTCAGCTGGGATGCCAATGTTCTGGACACGGATTTCAGCGGGTTTATGGTTTATCGGGTGGTTTGGGGAACGCGTTACCCCATGCTGAATTTACCCCAGCAAGATAACAATTGGATTGACGACCATCCGGTCAACGTGGCTTGCACCTACCTGGTGACGGCCTTGGACGAAGCAGGCAACGAGAGTGGCTGGGCCGCAGTCAATTTCCTGGGCGATGAAAATGGACCGGATATCCAGCTGGAATTTTAACCTAATAAGCCGGCAATGTTATTGGCCAGCCCAAGGTAAAGACCAGAGACGGCAAAAATCGCTCCCATGAAAAGTTTCCCCAGGGAGGTGTACTGCACCAACATCAGGAAACCGATCACCAGCAGGAAGCCGTAACGCCGAAGATTTTCATAGCGCCATCTGTACTGATAAGGAAGAAGGCGAGAGACGATCCAACTGCCGTCCAGGGGCGGCAGAGGAATCAGATTGAAAAGAGCCAGCACCACATTCAAGAGAATGGCTGTTTGGAAAAGGTGCACCAGGAAATAGAGCAGGGAGCCTGCTTCCTGACGAGCCATGGCTTCCGGGCTGAGAACCAAGTGGGCCACCATTGCCACCAGCCCCAAGCCCACCGCCGAAATCAGAGCCAGCAGCAAATTGCTGGCCGGGCCAGCCGCCGCAACCTTGGGATGATCGTTCTCCGGATCGTTCAGCATACCCACCCGCACAGGTACCGGCTTGGCCCAGCCGAACATGAATGGACTTCCCGTCACAGCCAGCACCAGGGGCAGGACGATGGATCCCATGGGGTCGATATGCGGCAATGGATTCAAGGTCAACCGCCCTGCATCCCGAGCTGTGGAGTCGCCCAGCTTCCAGGCGGCCCAACCATGGGCCACCTCATGAAAAACTATTGAAAACACCAAAACAATGATGCGAATGCCGATCAATTCCATGCCCAATCCTTCAATGAGACTGGCCAGGCAATGAGGCCCAGACCGTCCATACTTCTTCAGGTGTGATATTTTGCATCCAGCCATATTCCGGGCCGCGACCATCTTCAGATTTCTTAGGACTACAAAGCGCCACCACTTCGGCCACGGGAGGCTTCCAAAGTTCAGGGTCAGTGGGGCCAAACAAAGCCACTGTGGGTACAGGAAGCGCCCCGGCCATGTGCATCACTCCCGTATCATTGCAGAGAAAACGATCGCACTGTTGCAGCAACGCCGCCCCCACCCCAATGCTGCAAGCAGGTGCCACACAAATTTCTTTTCCCAGAACGGTTCCCAGCAATTCTTTCAATTCCGCCAGAGGCTGCGCGTCGGCCGGCCCATGCAGAATGAGAACCTGATGCCCCTTCTTAGTCGCCATGCGCGCCATCTGAGCAAACCCTTCAGCTGGCCAGATGTTCTGTTTTTTCCCGGCCCCGGGATGCATGGCCCAATACCCCGGTGAAAAACCCAAATCCTTGAGGATGGTTCCGGCGGCCTTCTTTTCTTCTGGAGACGGCACCACTACGGTGGACAAATCCTTGGTAGAAATTCCGATGGCCTGCAAAGGGGCCAAACTGTGCAAAACCGAATGCCGGTCCAACTCTGGAACAGAAGGCATTTCCAGGGAAAAAGCGTGTCGGCTGACATCATGACCAAAAGGCAGACTATCTGCCCCCACGACATACTTTGCCCCAGAAGCCAAAGCCAGAGCCGCGCTGGTGACAGAAAAAGAAACGCTTGAAAGCACAAAAGTAACTTCCGGCCTGAACCCGCGCAGACCACTCAGAAATTTCAAAAAACGAAAGGGATTGCGCCACATTTTCTGGTCAAAGGTGAAAACCTGGTCCAGATGAGGGTTGTGCCTCACCACTTCCATGTTCACCGGGGCAGTGACCAAGGCAATGCGTGCTTTAGGAAACGTTTCGGCTAGCGCACGAAAAACCGGGGTGGCGCACACCATATCTCCCATCTGGTTTTGTTGGCGAACCACCAGAATGCGGGAAGGTTGCATGGAGAGCAATTGTGCAGGTTGGAGAGGTGGGCGACGCACCATCCGGGCCACGGTCTTGCTGAGCCATTGTTTCAAGAAACCCCATCTCCAATTTCCACCGGAAAACCGGTTGAATCCCTGTTACTGATTTTGGCACAACCCTTGCGATGCCAGAAAAAAATCAACTCATGGGAGAAATACATGAACCGACTGCACATAGCCGGCATTTGCCTCAGTACCGTAACGGTGGGCTTGCTGGGCCTCTACGAGTTTACGGCAAAATCACCCCAACTGCTGGGCAATGCCCTGCCCGGCTGGCAGGAAACCCAACAAGTGGAAAACCTTACCCCCTGGGAACCACCCACCGGTATTCTCCCCCTGGACAAATTACTACACGAAGGGGAAGAAGCTCTACGATTTTACGGTTTTTTGGGCTGATAAAATTTACTTGTATCCCAAACTCTTCACTCTGTCTTCCAGATCACCCAAAAGTGCTAAATAAGCCTTTAAGCGCCAAGCGGGAATTTTGCCCCGGGCCACGGCCTGTTTAACCCCGCAACCGGGTTCGCTGCGGTGCATACAAGTGCGGTACCGGCACTCTTGCTGGCCCTCGGCGAAGTCAGGAAAATAGTCACGCACGTCCAGGGGATCAATATCCCAGGGGTCAAATCCCCGGATGCCAGGACTGTCGGCAATAAATCCTCCGGTGGCCAAAGGGAACAATTCGGTTCTGGTGGTGGTGTGACGTCCTAGGCCCGTTTTACCCGTGACCTCGTTCACTCGCAAGCCCAAATCAGGCTCTATGCAATTGAGCAAACTGCTCTTACCCACTCCTGAGGCCCCAATGAGGAGGGACAGCTTCCCCGCCAGAACCTGGCGGAAATCGTCTACTCCCAAACCGGATTCGGCACTGGTGAAAAGGACCTGATAACCCAGCCCTTCAAAGTAGCTCCAAATTTCCCGGCCATGATCTTCCGGGACCAGATCCCACTTGTTCAGCACCAGCACTCCGCCTACCCCAAAACGCTCAGCAGCCACCAACAGGCGGTCCACAAAACCCGTCTGAGGCCGGGGCTCGACGACTGACTGTACGGCCACCACCTGATCAAGGTTGGCCATCAACACCTGCTCCACATTGCCCCCGCTGCGCCGGGCAGCCATACGGGAAATTCGGTTCACCCGAGGTAAAACTTCTTCAATGACACCGGTGGGCGGGTCAGAATTTTCGTCCTGCACTGTGAAGCGGACCCGGTCACCGACCACTGCCAAAGTCTGGCTCTGCCGTGGGCCTTTTTTTAGTTTCCCCCGCAAAATACAGCGCCATGTGTGCTCTCCTGCAGAAATAAGCAGGTGCCCAGCCGTTGAACGGATGACGATCCCTTCCCGGGAAGGGGCCTCGTCTGTGGATGCCTTCTTTGAAATATCAACCTCCGGCACCCCGAAATCACTATATTCCGGCTTCGGCGCGCACTTTGGGACTTGTGGATCGCCCCCTGAACACTTAGTTTTTCTACAAACCAGTCGTAACACATTCTAGCGGCTTTCTCAAGGCGGTCCGACCCAATGGATATTGTTGAGGTTCTCAAACACACCTCCCCCGATCTTTTTCTTCCCAACATTCAGGCCACAGACAAAGATGGCGCATTGACCGAATTGGTCAAAGGCCTGATCAACGGCACCGAAATCAAAAATGCCGACAACATCATGCAGATGCTTCAAAGCAGGGAAAACCTGGGCAGCACGGCCGTAGGCCCTGGCATTGCCTTCCCGCACGGGCGCACTCTGTCCGTCCAGCGTCTGACGATTCTCATCGGTCGCTGTCCTGAAGGGGTCGACTTCGACTCTGAAGACGGCAACCCCACCAAACTGTTCTTTGTACTGATCGCTCCTCCCCAGGACTCGGGCCACCAGTACATCAAAAGCCTGGCTGCTCTCATCGACCGGATTCAGGATGCTGATCTGCGCGACAATCTGCTAGCCGCCGAGGATTATGAATCCTTCTGCACCGCCATGAAGGGAGAGTAGCATGAATCCTCAGCTGCAAATTCTCGTGGCCCTGCAGGACATGGAAGGCATGATCAAAGAGGTGGAAACCCAGGGCGAAGAACTTGAAGGAATGGGTTTCACCCACGGTGGACTCGAAAACCTGAAGGCCGCCCATGAGGAACTCGCTAAAAAAGTCGATCCCCGCCACATGAGCTGGTACCGCCGGCTGACCGAAAAATTCGGCCACGCCGTAGTGCCCGTGGTGAACAACCTCTGCACTGGCTGTTTTGCCAACATTCCGGCTCAGTTCGTCAGTAAGACCAATGCCAGCCGGGTGCAAAAATGCGAGAGTTGTGGACGCATTCTTTATTGGCCCTAAACCGCCAATAAGTTTTCAGTTTTACGCAAAGACCTCGACCGAAAGGCCGAGGTCTTTGTCATTTACTGTCTACTAGTGCCTAAAACGAATCCTGCAAATCGGCCTCGACCATATAGCCTGGATGGTTGTTGAAAGTGACCACACCTTCGGCATCCAGTATTATAGCCAACGGCACACTGGTGGCATTGTAAGCGCTTTGCGTAGCGGAATCAGCGACCAGGCAGGGGAAGGTCAGATTGTGATCGCCCATATAGGCGTTGACCAAATCAGGGTCATCGCCAAGGTTGACTGAGATCACCTGTAGGTCATCCGGGTAGGTTTCATAAAAGTCCTGCATGCGAGGATGTTGCTCTTCACAATAGACACATCCTGTGGCCCAGAAATACAGCAGCACCGGAGTGCCGCGCAGACCGGACAGGACCACATCCTCGCCATAAGTGTCAGGCAGAGTGAAGTCAGGAGCTACGTTGCCCACATTGACCCCGGTCACAACCTGCGGGATGTAGGGATCATCATCAGATTGCGTATTGCCACCATAAACCAATTCTTCGGGTTCGCCGGGAGTAGAGCATCCAGTGAGTAAAAACGCGGCCATAAGGGCCATCAAGAGGAAGAATGGGATATTGCGTTGCATATCGAACCTGCCTTAAGCGTGCGGAAAGCAATGATGTTGGATCTTTCCCCCTATGAGATTCAATTTTTGGGCCATCACCCTCACATGGCCTAAAAACAAAACCAGGACCCCATGACAGGATCCCGGCTTTGTTTTTAGTCCTAAGAGTAGCCTTAGTCTTCAGCCCCAGTCAAAACCCCCGCGGCTGCCACCACCTGAGTGATCTCTTCTACAATCTGTTTTTTCTCGCCACCGTCGTCCTTGACGCCCAAATCTTCTTTGGCCCATTGGGCTTCGGGGAAAGGCCCAAGGCTCTCAAGTTCTTCCCAGCTGGTGACTCCGGTTTCTTTGCGGAAAAGAAATTCCCCATCTTCAATATCCACCGTGATCAGGTCGCCCTTACGAATTTGCTCACTGCAGATGTAATGCGAGATGGGTGTCACCACTTCTTTCTCCACAACCCTCTTGAGAGGACGGGCACCGTATTGAATATCAGTGCCGGCTTCCACCAGTTTGGTTTTGGCTTCGGGAGTGATTTCCAGCAGGAAAGGTTCGGCGCACATCAGCGACCGGTGATGAATCTGGGCAATGAGAATGTCCAGAATGCTGTACAGGTGCTGTTGCTTCAAGGTGTGGTAGGTGATGATATCGTCGAAGCGATTCAGGAACTCGAAAGGGAATACCTTTTTGGCTTCGCGCATGGCGGCTTCTTCAATGTCGGTATCCATTTTATTGTCGGTGATGCCCGAAGAGAAGCCGATGTTGTTCTGGGCCAGGTGCGCTCCCATGGCTTCGCTGCCTACGTTGGTCGTCAGGATGATGATGGACTGGCGGAAGTCCACTTCTTCATTATTTCCCAGGACCACAGTGCCGTCTTCCAGCATGCCCAACAGCAGATTCCAAAGTTTGGGATGGGCTTTCTCGATCTCATCAAAAAGAATGATGGAGAGATTTTTTTCTGACTCCGGTGGGTACATGGAGTTGAGTTTGCTGCCGGCTTCGCTGACCAGGCCGGATTGGTTTTCCAAAGCCTTGCGGTGGTGCCTGTCGATATTTTCCTGGGCCAGCAGAGGACGGATTTCTCCCCCCACATAACCCGGAGGCGAGCCCAACAGTTTGCTGATGTTGTAATGGGCTGAATATTCCTGGCAGTTGACCCGGGTGTAGGCCCGCTTGTTGCCAAAAACGGACTCGGCCAGGGCGCGCACTGTTTCGGTTTTTCCCACGCCGGTGGGGCCCATAAACATCATCGTCAGCAGAGGCGACTCGGGGTCATGAACCCCGGCAATGAGCCGGCTGAAACTGTCAGTGAGTTTATCGATAGCCTGGGGCTGGCCCACCACCATTTTGTTCATGTGGGTGGCAAATCTGAGCAGTTGCTCATTGCGTTTTTCTTTTTTGAGAATCTTCACGTCCGTGTCCGCCTTGTTCTGGTGCCATCCTGGCACCGCCTGAGGACTTCCATGTCCTTATTGAAGGAGCTTTGCATCAAAAGAACCTTCAGTGGCGAGGGGGTCACTCTGATCGGGTGGGGCCCAAATCAAAAACCCGCCTCTGACTAAGGTTTCGGTCAGTCAGGGGCGGGCTTAAGCATGAATTTATCTGTAACTGCATTCTGGACACCAGATTGCAATAATTCTAACGATTACGGCAAATATTCCACTCCCAAATAGGAAGCCTGGCTGAAGCCGGGTTTTTCAACCCAACGTTCATCCACCCTGGGGCGCACCGGAGAGTGCAATTCAAGGTAGTGCTCCACCGATTCGGAGGTGGTGATACCCGAGGGAAAAATTTTATCTCCCTTGATACCAGTCAGGAAGTCCAGGCCACTGTTGCCTTCCATGAGGAAGTTGGTGCAAACAACCTTATACATCCGGTTGCCATCCCAAGGTTCACCATTGATTTCCAGTTCCACCACACGGTCATAATCAGCCCGCTGGGGGTCGTAGGACATTTTGGCGCCACCGATGACCAGTCCGCCGCTCTTGCCGGCAACCTTGCGTTCAATGATGCGCCGGACCATGCGGCCGTCCATCTCCACCACAACCAACTCATTGCCAAAGGGCAAGACACTGAAAATATCACGGCTGGTCAGGTTTCCCGAAGGCAGGTCAGCCCGCAGGCCACCTTTATTCTGGAAACTGAAATCCGCTTGGAAGTACTCCACCATGGCATCGGTTACCAGATTTCCCACCAGGTTGGAACCGGCATCGCCACGGCCCAGGGCCACAGCGGTGCGGCCAACCACTTTGTTCATCTCCGCTTCAGCCATTTCATGGTGCGGGCGGATGACTTCGGCAATTTCAGCATCGGGCCAGATCTCATCTTCGAAAAGAGTGATCAACGTGCCCCGATCATGGCTGCCTTCATAACCGATCAGGCTTTTGGATTCGCGATCCACCAACAGAATGGCGTGGCCGATGCTGCTGCCGTTGCCAAAACTTTCAAAACACATGGTGTGGTTCACCGGATCGATCCAGGGTTCGTGGTAACCCCGGTGGGTGTGCCCGCCTACAGCAAAATCGATACCCGGCACTTCGTGCACCAGTTCCATCAGGTTCATGCCGTAGTTGGAATAGTTACTCCCGAAGGTGCCCTGTTGCTCACCGGCAGTTTCGGTTTCTTCTCCACCGGCGATGCGTTTCCAGCCTTCTTTGGGGTCATACGGAAGCCCCTCGTGAATAGCCAGGAAGATCAGATCGGCCCCATCGCTTTTCAGACGGTCCCGGTATTCAGAGACCTGGGAAGGCATATCCATAAAATCCAGGCCCTGGACGTTTTTGGGGAAGCTCATGCTCTTAGTCGAAGGGGTGATGATACCCACGACGCCAATTTTGATACCCTGAACATCAATCATGAGTTCAGGCTTTACCCAATCCACCATCTCGCCGGTTTCTTCATCGGCCAGATTGCAGCAGATCCAGGGGAAATTGGACATGCGAGCCAAACGCTCAGCATTGACCTTACCCTTGTCAAAATCATGGTTCCCGGGAACCGCAAAGTCGTAACCGATGGCATTGAAATATTCAATGACGGCCGTGCCTTGGGTCTTGCTCCCGATAGGAGTGCCCTGCCACATGTCGCCCACATCCACCAGCAACACTTCTTCACCGGCGGCTTCGGCTTTGGCGCGCACACTCTTGATGTAACGCGCGGCCGAAGCCCCACCACCCAGAGGTGGCGGGAAGGCTGGATTCATGAAGCGGGCTGGCTCAGGGGCAATGTGCCCATGAACGTCGTTGGTCCACATCAGGTGAATCCGGAGGATGCCATCATCTTCCTTATCCGCCGCGCCAGCATTCAGAACGCCGACCAGAACCAATATTGATAGCAGCAAAAACGATAATATCGTGCCGCGTTTGTTCATCATCTCTTTCTCGCTTTCAACCGCCTGAGGCGATTCTCGTCAGCAGAACCTAGAAGTTCTGCGTGTAACCAACGCCGATGCGGAAACGTGTATCTTCCACTCGGGCTTCCGGATCGGTTTCGTAACTGTCCCCGAAATAATCATCCGGATAAGGGAACTGGTGTGGCAGGATACTGGTGACTTTGCCCAGCTCCACGGACACGGCCACTTCTCCACGCCCGACAGCAAAAGCACTGCCCGCGGAGAAAACACTGGTTCCGGTCTCGCGGTCCATATAACTGTCGAAACGACGGAATCCAAATCGCAGGGGCATGTTGTTATAAAAACGGTGTTCCAACCCGATGCGCACATCGAAGGTATCCTGCAGATTCATAGGGTTATCGTAACCTGGATTGCTGCTGTCTGCCAGTTCGCTCCAGGCCATCAACTCAGCTTCAATGGTGAAGATGGTTTTAGGATCGGTCTGGGGCATAAAGGTCAAACCCGCCCGATAGATGTTGGGGTAACGAATGTAGCCGCCCCAATCAGTATCCACGGACATATCAGTAGCACCGTCAAAATGGGTGTTGCTGTAATCACCGGTGGTATAAAGCTGGCTTTCCCAGGACAGGCCCAGTTCCACACGCTCACTGATTTTTCCACGCACGCCCAGACTGAAATTGACACCATCCATGTCGAATTCGGTCATGTCGTTGTAGCTATTTCCATCGGTGACATAATCCCGCACGGAGTTGGTCTCCTTGCGCACGCCAAAGGCGTAATGGACAGCCATACCGATGGAGATTTCATCATCCACATCGGCACCAACACCCAGAGATAAGGTGCGCAAAGTGCCAGTGACTTCCCGCTCCCGCAACTCGATGATTTGATCACGAGCTGGCTCGCCCGAACCCGCAGGGTAAGGACTGGGGTTACGCAATTCCTCAGCGAAGCTGTATTGGAAGGGGTAACGATCCACCAGGGACAGCCCCACCCGGATGGGAGTGGTCTCTCCCAGAGGCGCGCCGGCAATGGCAAAACCTGTCTGCCAGTAGTGTTCCCTGTTGCTGGCAATGGCCGCGTCGGCCACCCAACTGTTGAAGGCGTCGAACAGAGGCTGGAAGCGGTCTTCGTGCTCCTGATCCAGGGACAAACTGATATCAAACCGACCGTTATCAGGTCCGCTGGTCAGCATGGCCGGATTATAAACATTGGAAAGGCCACCGCGGTACAGAGCCACGCCTGTGCCACCCATGGCATTGATGTCGGCTCCACGCCATGCCATCTGATCGCCGTATTCGGTCATGATTTGCGGCACCGCACCCGAAGGAACAGCGCTGACCATCAGGCCGAGCAATACCAGGGCCCCTAAGGCGCCCGTCATCGCATTGATTGAAATTCTTTTACTCATCTCTGCAGTCTCCTCAGATCTATCAGAACGTGTAATCCATTTGCAGACGGATAATGGTGTCATCCTGGGGCACGTAGTTGGCATCTGGGTTTAACCCCGTAAGATCGCCGTACTGACGCACATCCACATAAGTTTTGGGCAGGTTGTGATCGCGCGTGACTTTCAGCTGGAAGAGCAGACGTTCGGAAACGCGGCTCTCCACCTTAAACCAGTTGCGGAACCCGTTGCCATCGAGCAGTACAAATTCGTTTCCTTCGAAATTCCAAAGGAACCCATCATAAACTGACGACGCAAAAGTGAACTTGATGCCCTTGGTGAGATTGTGCTCATAACGGGCTTCGAAAGCGTGGGCCGGACTACCGGCGGTACCCACGGAAGGGCTACCAATACCCGGAGCTGTGCCGCCAAGGCGGGCACGGGCCGGGAACATGACGTTGCTGGTCATGTAAGTGAAGCCCAACCGGTTGTAATTGCTCAGCAGAGCAATGACTTGCCAGCGGCTTTCCCAGTTCTTGTAGACACGAACATCGTCGATGTTCTGTTCGCTGCGACTGCTATACCGATGCCGCATGCGGAAACGCAGATTGAATTTGGGTTGGTACTCCATTTTCAGGGTGTAACGCATCATGTCGGCTCCGTCGGCCTTGCGCTGCCACTGATCATACTGCAATCCGCTGAGGATCAATTTCCGGCTGATCTTGTAACGCGCCTCCAGGAACATTCCCTTTTCGGGTTTGGGCTGGGGCGTATTGGAATCGAGCCAGGTGTAGAGATCGTCCTTCAGGCGATAAGGCGAACCGAGCAGGGTCTGCTCGTAGCGATTGTCGTTACTGAAAGCACGGTTGTATGGGTTGTCGAAACCCACATCGTAATCGCGCCAGATAGCCAGCAGGTGCAAATCGTTCCACTGGCTGAAAGCGTTGACGATGTAGGCGTCGGGGTTCTTCGAAGAGAAGAAATTATTGCGAGGATCCTGCAGGAAAGCGTACTCACCCTGGATCGAAACATTGTTGAACACTGTCTGTGCTTCGGCACCCATGACCCGTCGCCATTTGTACTCCGAGGTGGTCCCGTCGTCATTGCTGACAACGCTGTTATAGGAGTTCCAAATTTCGTTGTCCCGGGCTTCGAGCAGGTCGCTGTTGCTCACCAGAGTGGTTTCATCGGCGCGCCAGGCTTTGTCGTAACGGGCTTCGTAGCCCGTAACACCGATATAAGTTCCGGGAGTCAGCATCAACTTCATGTTACCACCGAGCATGCTTTCAGTGAAAGCATCCCGGCGCAGGCCCGTGGCAATACCGTCAACGGTGCGTTCTTCAAGCCACTCGGCATCGGGCCGGGGCTGCATGCTCACATAACGGTTGATGGTGCCGTCATCGTTGAGGATGCCGTCTTTTTTGCCACTGGAGACAAAGAGAGTGGCGTTCAACGGTCCATACCAGCCTTCCACGGCAGCACCAGTCAGAGAATACTCATGACTACGACTGAGATCGCCGTGCACACCGAGCAACCGCTTGTTGAAACCGTAACCGGTTTTGCGGAAGTGGATGTAATCGGTATTGTCCATGACCAGACCCAGACCAAAGGCCACCCGGTAGTTACCAAAGTATATGCCCTTGACCCCACCGTTGTCGTTGCGCAGATCTTTGACGCCGATGAAAGCCTTCACCGACTCGTCCCAGTTCTGCTCACCGAATTCACGGTTGGTCATCACGCCGCCAGTGATGCCACTTTTGCTACTGAAACGCATTTTGTTCAGCAGGGCGGGCTTGTAGAGATAATAATCCCCCACGGCGAAACGCCCCCGGGGCATGCCGCTGGCAAACTTGCCCAGCTCGTCATCATCGTTGCTGAATGGTGTTTCGTGATAACGAACCTGGTAATAACCAGTGATATCATTGGAGTTCTCATCCACCAGATCTTTGTCATCGTAGACGACAAAATCGCGCAGGTTGCGGTAAGCAAAATACCGCAGCCCATCGCTGCTACGCAGCTGGCGTGAACTCTCGAAACGTCCCAATCGCTCCCGGGATTTCAGGATTTTTGTGGCATCCACCGGAGAAACATTCTGGTACGACATCAGGTCATAGATATCCAGATTGTTGATGTTCTGGGGACTCCGCATCTTATCCAGATATTCATCAGCCAACCCCTCGTTGGACCCTTCCTGCCCCAAATAGCGCTGCACCTGACGGTAACTGGCGCTCAAACGGGCAATGGACGCATCCTGCTCCGCTGGAGGCATGGTGGAAACCAGGGGTTTGAGAATATTGAGAACTTCGGCGGTGACTCCGTCCACTTCTTTCACTTCGTAGACATTGCCAAAGAACCGCACATAAGTTCTGTAGTTGTAAATGGCCCGGGCCACATCATCACTGATGGGCAGGGTCATTATCTCGTCCAGAGATGCGGTGTTCAAATCGACGGGAGAATTCCCATCTGGCGCGGCCAAAGCTACCGAGCCGCCAGGTCCGCCGGGCCAGGCCGGCAAACCGGACAGCACAACCGCGAGCGCAAGGCTCGTGATCAGCAGCCCGCGCAGACGGATTACTCCGCTGCTGTGATTGCTTTTTCTCACTGAGCCTCACCGCCCCAGGAAACTTGAACGCCAAACTGGTGAGTGCTCTCCAGGGTGCCACCACCGGTGGAGAACCCATAGTTGAGAGCGAAACGATTGAGGGCGTAACCAAAACCCGCGGTCAATTTGCTGGGGTTGGTGATCACACCTGCGCGCAGGGCAAAACCCTCGGCCACAAACATTTCGATACCGCCATGATACTGAGTATCCTGGCCCAACTCGTTATCGAACTCGAAAGTGGTGATAACACCTTCGTAAGGTTCGTAACTGATACCGGCCACCAGACGATGAGCAAGCTCTTCTTCGTCCACACCGATGTTGGGGTTGTTCAGGTTTTTGACCATGACACCCAGTTTGGTGCGCTCATGCACTGTCACCAAAAGGCCCAGATCAATACCCAAAGCAGAGTCATTGCCCGGATCCAATCCGGAAACGGTCTCACCAAACTTCAGGTGGTACATGTTGAGAGTTGCACCCACATCCACACGGGAGTGCATGTCCTGGTACAGGGTATTTCCGTAGCCCAGACCGATCTGAGTTTCTTCCAGCAGACGCACGTCGTTGTGCTCTACCTTGAACTGATTCAGGCTGACACCAAAAGCTCCGTTGCCGGGGCTGATGGGCAAGACAATGCCCATGTGGTAGGAGTCAGTGAAACTCAGTTGGAAAGGCTGCACATAACTGGCTACCAGGGCCCCTTCAGTGGCCGAAGCCAAGTGCCCGGCATTCAGGTATGTGGCATAAGCCGCATCCACAACGGAAGAGCCGGCCTCACCCATGGCGCGGGCCCGGGGGCTGGCGGGAACATCTTCAAAGGCTGCCAAGGCAGTGCCGGCCGAAAGGCCGAGCGCCGCCAGAATGCAAATGATTGTTAATTTCTGAAACATTGCTCACCCTCTCTATCGGCTGAGCCGCGTGGCAACGACCACGGGCGCGGTTTGAGTTTCCAATTCACCGGTGCGGCTATCGACCACCGACAAATGCAAGATGTACATACCAGCTCTGACACGTTCATAGATTTCATTCCTGCCATCCCAGGCCACCGTGGTGTAAACACCAGGGATGACCGAAGGCGAACCATTGCGGCGGCTATCCCAGAGGGTGTAAACGACACGGCCCTCCAGGTCGAGCAGACGCAGCTTGGTTTCGCTCTGAGATTTAGATACAAACCGGATAGGGAAGACTTCACCCATGGTGGGGATGAATGTTTTGGCTTCCACTACCAATTCAATGCCACTGCCGCCACCACCGCCGCCAACACTGGGTCGGCTGGGGCTGACTGCGAGCAACTCGAAAGTAACGGAGATGTTTTCACTGGTTTCATCCCGACCCAGGACACCGTTACTGCCGCTGGGAATTTGTGTTCCCTCACTGCCATCGACGCGGGTGTAGGAGGTGCCAAAATCAGCTTCTTCAGTGAAGAGTCCGGCGGGGTTGTCAGGCAAATACATGCTGCCGGCAACGGTCCTTCCGGTTTTATTGATTTCATATGACCCGCCTGTACCCCACAAGAAAAGGTCGATATCTGTTGCCAGAGCATCACCTTCACGCCAGTGGTAAAGGGCGATGGACTCTCCGCCATTAGTCAGCGTCGGAGTCGATGGGTTGTCTCCGGTGAGTGTGATGATACTGTTGCCCTCAGCCGTTTCAAAGACAGGGCGCATATCCGGGACCAAGTCCGGGAAGGCGTCATCTTCGAAAAGCTCCAAGTCAGGCAAAAAGCCGTAGGATGCCGAGAACCCGGCACTACCAGCCACCGAAACCACAATGGTATCGCCAGCATCAATGACAAACTCGTCGGGAAAGCGGGCCTGGAAGTCCGTATAAGTTCCGCCACCAATGGTGGCATTGGTGGCCCCTCCACCGATGTTCCAGTAGCCTTGGTCATTATATACGGCATCGCCGAGATAATAATCGCTCATATCCACATCTTCATCTGAAGGATTGTAGATCTCAATGAACTCTTCCGGAGTTCCTTTGGTGCAGATTTCTGTCAGCAGCAGCTTGGAGGGAAACAGGCTGGGGTCGGGAGCTTCGCTCACGGTCCAGGTGCTGAAATATGCAGGAGCGGCTGCGGGGTAAACTGCAACAGCACCATCAGTATTGCCGGCAGTGCAGTACCAAGTCAGCACGGCGCCTTCAACCTGGGCCGGCACGGTGGCGACAAAGTCCCCACCGGAAGCGGAACCCATCAGGTCGTTATAAGCGCCTCCATCAATACTGTAATGGAAGATTACGTCGCCCAAGGTGCTATTGCTCACCAAGGTGGCACTCAGCTCAACTTCCTGACCGTCGTAGGGTGCCATAGGATCGTGGCCAGCTGCGCTGAAAATGGGCGCGGCCGGGTGCAGGGACTCAGGCGCGGAAGGCACACCCAGGTTGCCCCCGAAGTCTACATCCTGCCAGGTGTTGTCCAGATCTTCACTGGTTTCATCATGGCCGCCGAGGCCGTTGCCACCACTGGTGGTTTCGGTGCCCTCATCGGCGTCCAGACGGCGGAAGGAATGACGGAAACCGGGTCCCGCGCTGGCCACTGGGTTTTGGCTGATGACCAAAGTATCATCCAGGTAGGTGTCTGCACCGATGGTCACGTCACTCTTGTTGAAACGCACTCCGGTGTTGCTGCCCCACATGACGTAATCCAGATCCTGGACCAAGTCTGAGACTCCATCCCAGGAATAGAGCACGATGCTCTCGGCAATATCGGACAAGGCCGGCACATTAGCGCCGCCGTGAGGACCGGCATCGATGGAACCGGGAAAGACTTCCACCAATTCCGGCACAGTGTCCGGAAGAATGGCATCTTCAAAGAGCTCAAAGTCCGGCAGGCGGCCATAGGCAGCCTGATATTCCACACTTCCGTTGATGGAGATGGCCAGAGAGTCACCTGCGGCCAGCACGTACCCGTCGGGGAAACGTGCGTGGAAATCGCCACCGTTGCCTCCACCCGGATTATGAGTCCCGGGATCGCCGAGAGGGAGATTGTAATAGAATGCGGAGGGGGAAGTAGTGGCGTCGGTGATATACACCTGGCCCATGTCTACATCAGTAGCGGTGGGATTAACCACCTGGATGTAGGGGCTGCCAAAAGTGCTGAATGGGGTCCGGGTCTTAACCACAATCTCACTGAGGATCAAGTGGTCTGCCACATCGGCCAAAGCCACAGGGGCCAAACCGATCAGAACCGTCAAAGTCAGCATCCAGCCCAGCGCCAGTGTGGCGCCCTTGGGATAACCGGTCATTGAAAAAGCTCCCTTCAAGGGGACAATAATTCACGAAGTTGAACTTCAGGGTAGCCAAAAACAATAGTCCAAGGGGGGGCCGGGTTCAAGTAAGGATTCTGCGAAGAAGATGGAGAGAATAGATCAAGAAACAGGAAACCGATCAAAACAAGAGATTTCCGGGAAAGCCTACTTGGGCTCCTCGGCATCAATTAATACTTTTTGCAATTCATCAGCGGTCCTGGCTGCGCGTAAATTGTTCAAAAACACACTGCTTTTTACCAGCCTGGCCAAGCGGGCCAAAACCCAAAGCATGGGACGTGGATCATCCTGAGGCCCCACCAAAAGAATAACGATATCCACTGGCTGGTTATCTTCAGCCGGGATATCCATGGGGTGGTCCAAGGTGGCCAGGGCTAATTTTACATTTTTGACACCCGAATGACGGGCATGCGGGATGACCAACCCACCTCCAATGGCGGTGCTGCCGTCACGTTCCCGGCGCATGACTTCGGCGGCCAGGCTGGCACCTTGCGTCACAGCGCCGGCGCTTTCCAGCTCCCCCACCAGACGGCTGACGGCCTCGTCCACACTTGTGCACTTGATATGCGGCAGGAACCCGTTATTTGTTGTATAGTCAAGCAATCTCATGCCCGTATGGTAATGGTCGCCAGGGTCAGTGTCCAGAAAGTGAAGCCAATAGTTCTTGGCTGGAGATATAAAGAGAGTCCCATGCCTTACATTCCGTTTCAAAAACTGACCCGCAAACCCCAAATTCAAGCCCGATTGTTGGGAATTAAGCGTGCTGCCAACAAGTTGCTAAAACCCAACCGTATTAATCCTGATCGCCAGGGCCCGGCCAGCTTGCTTTTGCTGGGCATAGACACTTTACGGGCCGACCATCTTGGTTTCCATGGATACCAAGGAGGCCCCACCTGCCCCCAGCTGGACCGCTTGGCAGCCGGAGGCACCATCTTTCATGATGTGACAGCCCCCGCGCCCTGGACGTTGCCTTCCTTCACCAGCGCCTTGACCGGCGTGATGCCCGGACTTCACGGCGGGTTCTTATCAGGCGAAGTGCGCAACATGGACCAGCAGCCTCCCCAAAGGCTGAATGAAGGAATGATCACCCTGGCGGCTCATTTGAAATCTCAGGGCTACCGCACCGCCGCCTTCTACTCCAATCAGTTCTTTGCTTTTGGCTTGGCCGAGAGTTTTGACCACCATGAGTACTACAACCTGCCTGCTGCGGAATTGTCCGCCATGGCCCAGGACTGGATAAGGCAGAACGCAGAGCAGCCCTTCTTCTGCTTTATCCTTTTTAATGATCCTCATGAGCCCACAACACCAAATCTGGCCGATCTATCGCATTTTCTTCCTGCGGACGGCCATCCAGACGATTTCGAATCTTTTGCCAGCTGGGGCCCCGAGCCAGACGGCCATCTGGGCTATCTTTCAGATGCCTGCTCCTCCCAGGCCATGGCATCGCTCAAAACAAAATTAGCAGTCTACGATGCCACCATCCACAGTGTAGACCAAGTCATTGGCGACCTTCAAAAAAAGCTGGAGACTTGGCAATTGGCTGATTCCACCCTCGTGTCGATGTTTGCCGATCACGGAGAAGAATTTTTAGACCATGTGGATTTTGCCCGTCGGTGGAACCACGACCCCCGAAAAGTGCGAGGCATTGGCCATGGACACACCCAGTTTCAGGAATTGATCCATGTGCCCTGGGCGGCTTGGGGACCGGGTGTTCCCGCGGGCATCCGCCATCAAGAACCGGTTTCTCTCTGCGATTTGGCCCCCACCGTACTGGATTGGCTGGGTCTTCCCCCCATGCTCCAACCGGCTTTGAGGACGAAGTTAGATACTTTGGCCGACCCTGTGCGCCTTCTGCTACTGGGCCAATCACTGGTGGATCCAGCCGAATCCGAAAGAACCATTCTGGCCGAAGCCATAGCCTATGGCCCGGATATTGTAGTGATCCGCCAGGGTCCCTGGAAAATGATGGCCCTGCGGAACGAGCAAACTCTGGCCCTGTTCAACTTAAAGGATGACCCGGCAGAGTGTGCCGATGTCCAGAGCAAACACCCTGAAATTGTGGCTCGCCTGCAGACCATTCTCTGCCATTGGAATGACTCCGGCACCGGCGCAGGTGGCATCGAGTCCTCATCAGATAGCTGGAACGATCTTGATGATACCGTCCGCCAACGCCTCAAAGACCTCGGCTATTCTGATTAATCGTTATTTTTTCAACTAAAGAATTCCCCATCCTCGGACGAAACCCATGAATAGTGATGCTCGACTCCATGCTTCTGTGAGTGCTTGAGCAAGGCTATTAAATGGCGATTTGTGAGGCTCAAAATGTTGGAAAACTTTACACTCCGAAAAAGACTTCTCCTCATTGGAACAATCATGGCCTGCCTTCCTCTCTTGGTGGTCATGCTCGTTGTGGTAAAAAACGAAACCAAAATGGTGGATGTGGCCAATAAAGAGTGTGGGGTTCTGGCTTACACCGACCTGGATCACATAGCCCAGAGCGTGGCTTCCCTGGCCGCCAGCCACGGCGATCTCAGCGCCGAAGAAGGATACGAAAAGCTCCGCCAAACTGTCATGAACATCAAAGTTGGCAAAACCGGGTATGTTTATGTTTTGGATTCCGCTGGCCATTACGTCATTTCCAAAGGTGGAACGCGCGATGGAGCCAACATCAACCTGGCTAAAGATGCCGACGGCGTTCTCTTCATCCAAGAAATCGTAAAAAAAGCCCAAGGGTTGAAAGAAGGAGAAATTGCCCAGCAATTTTATCCCTGGAAAAATAAGGATGAAACCGAAGCCAGGATGAAAGTGGCCCGCATTGCCTACTATGAGCCCTGGGACTGGGTCATTGGAGCCTCGTCCTACGAAGAAGAGTTTTACCAGGCCCAGTACGCCATCTCAGGGTTGGGCCAGCAAAATATTTATCTTATGGTGATCATGGCATTCATCACCACCCTGCTTTCAACTGTGACTTGGTTCTTCATTTCCAAGAGCATTAACAAACAAGTGGGCGACGTGGCGGAATCTTTGCGGATTGCTTCAGAGCAGGTTTCTTATGCCTCCAAAGAAGTGTCTGATTCGGGCCAATTGATGGCCAACGGTGCTTCCCAACAGGCCTGCTCTCTGGGCCAAGTCACCGCCTCGTTGCAGGAGATATATACCACCACTCAATCCAGCACTTCCCAGGCTCAAGAATCTGACGACGGTGTGGGTCGGGCCCAGCATTCGGCCAGCCAGGGTCTTCAAGCCATGCAGAAAATGACCGGAGCCATTGACGACATTAAACAGTCCAGCGACGAAACGGCCCGCATTCTAAAGACCATCGATGAAATTGCTTTCCAAACCAATTTGCTGGCTTTGAATGCCGCGGTGGAAGCAGCCCGGGCCGGAGACGCCGGGAAAGGATTTGCCGTCGTGGCTGAAGAAGTGCGAAACCTGGCCGGGCGCAGCGCCGAAGCAGCCCGAAATACCGCCGGCTTGATTGAAGAATCCCAGGCCAATGCCAATAACGGAGTCATGGCCGCGTCCGAAGTGGGTGGATTCCTTGAGGAGATTGCCACCACCATTGGTGGAGTAAAAGATCTGGTTTCTCAGATGGCCAACACCAGCGTGCAACAGACTACCTCCATCAAAGAAATCACTCTGGCTGTGGACCAATTGGATGGTGTGACCCAAACCAACGCAGCCACTTCGGAGCAAGTGGCGTCGGCCAGCGTGGAGCTGAACCAGCAGGCCCAGGACGTTCATCGTTCAGTGGGGGATCTTAACAAAGTGGTGGGCGGGGCTCAGGCTAGCACAACTTAGCTTCTACAAATCTGATTCTGTGGGACATGAAAAACCCGGCGTGGATATTAATCCGCGCCGGGTTCTTTAATAATCAACAGAAAATCACACAGCCAATTCGTTAACCTTCACAGCCAATTGATGGAAAGCTGCCTGGGTTGCGGAACCCGTGATCTCCACAGCGGGATTTCCCTCGTCCCCACCCTTACGGATGGCAGGATCAATGGGAATTTCTGCCAGCAGAGGCAATTGGTACTGCTTAGCCACTGCGGCCCCACCACCCTGGCCGAAGATATCGTATCTCTTGCCGTTGTCCGGGCACTCGAAGTAACTCATGTTTTCGACAATACCCAGCACAGGCACTTCAACCTTTACGAACATGGTGATGCCTCGGCGCACATCGGCCAAAGCCACTTCCTGAGGAGTGGTGACCATGACCACCCCGCTCAGAGGCACCGTTTGCACCAGAGTCAACTGGGCATCGCCGGTTCCTGGCGGCATGTCGATGATGAGGAAATCCAAACCATCCCAAAGCACATCCTGCAGAAACTGCTTGATGGCGGACATGACCAGAGGTCCACGCCAGATGACCGCCTGATCAGGGGGCATCAACATACCCATGCTCATAACCTGAAGGCCATGGCTCTGGATTGGGTGGATTTTACGGTCAGGAGTGGCTTCCGGAGCCTCTTGGATATTCAGCATGGTGGGAATACTTGGGCCATAAACATCGGCATCCATCAATCCCACTTTGTGGC
>JADGDU010000155.1 GCA_016744705.1 Candidatus Krumholzibacteriia bacterium | reverse complement strand
GTTCAAGAATGTCAGCCCGCTCATGCCAGGCATGTGGATGTCGGTAAGGACGAGGTCTATGGGGTGGCTTCGGATGAGGTCAAGGGCCTCTAAGCCGGAAGTAGCGGTATGGCAACTGGCCCCATGCCGTTCCAGGGTCTTTTTGAGGAGGAGTCGCGTGGCTGGGTCGTCATCCACCACAAGAATTTGGGTCTCTGTTAAGTGTTTGTCCATCGTGCATCCTTGGGGATATTTGTGTTGAACGGGAGTAGTAGAGGCTTTTCGGGGCAGTTGGGGAGGCAATCGGAAAGGGGCCGAATGGTCGAATTATACCACACTCGACCGGATTAAAATATGGTCTATGGACCTGCTGCTTGTGGTTGGCTAAGCAAATAAAAAAAGCCCGAAGATCTGAGATCTTCGGGCTTTTAATATGGTGGAGCTGAGGGGGATCGAACCCCTGACCTCATGACTGCCAGTCATGCGCTCTCCCAGCTGCGCTCCCGCCCCCCACTCTCTGCGT
>JADGDU010000154.1 GCA_016744705.1 Candidatus Krumholzibacteriia bacterium | reverse complement strand
TTGTAGAGCTGGTTGCGATCGGGGAAGCCGTCCATGCCGTTGGCGACGTAGAGGTCGAGCCAGCCGTCGTTGTCGTAGTCGAACATGACGGTGCCCCAGCCGACCTGCTGGGTCTTGGCCCCGGCCTCGTCGGTGACCTCGATGAAGCTCGGCGAGCCCTGGCTGGTCTGGTTTTGGAGCAGGTACATGCCGCCGATGTCGGTGAAGTACATGTCGAGGTCGCCGTCGTTGTCGTAGTCGCCGGTGGCGATCCCCATGCCGTTGATCACGAAATCGGCTCCGGCCTCGACGGTGACGTCGCTGAAGCACCAGCCGCCGCAGCCGGGCCCGTCGTTGCGCCACAGCACGTTGCCGTGGTTCTTGTCGACGACGACGTAGAGATCGGGGTCGCCGTCGTTGTCGTAGTCGAAGAAGCTCGCCGCGAGCATCGGGTTGCCCACGGGCCCGTCGTCGAGGAGCACGCTGGCGTTGCTGAAGGTCCCGTCGCCTTCGTTGTGGTACAGGAC
>JADGDU010000153.1:247-508 GCA_016744705.1 Candidatus Krumholzibacteriia bacterium | reverse complement strand
GGTCTACCACCAGACCCGACAAATCCAGGAGAGCAACGAGAACCTGCGCATCACGCTCAACTCCATCGGAGACGGTGTCCTCGCCACGGACACCCAAGGGCGGGTCACCCAGCTCAACCCCGTGGCCGTCACACTGACGGGCTGGCCCCAAAAGGAGGCCAGCGGACTTGCCATCTCCGAGGTCTTCCAGCTCCGGGCCGTCCACACCCACAAAAACGCCCCCACAGACCTGGCCAATGAGATGGTTGAGGCCACCGCCGC
>JADGDU010000153.1:0-237 GCA_016744705.1 Candidatus Krumholzibacteriia bacterium | reverse complement strand
CGTCTCACCCATCCGTGACGGAAAAAACCGCACCACGGGAACCGTCCTCGTCTTCCGGGACATCACCGACAAGGTGAAAGCCGAGGAAGAGCTCCTCCAGATTCGCCAGCTCGAATCCATCGGAATTCTCGCAGGGGGCATCGCCCACGACTTCAACAACCTCCTCACCGGGCTCTACGGAAACATCTCCATGGCGCGCATGGAGCTGCCCGACACCCACTCGGCACAGGTTTACTT
>JADGDU010000152.1 GCA_016744705.1 Candidatus Krumholzibacteriia bacterium | reverse complement strand
AGACAACGTGAAGCGCATGCTGGCCTATTCGAGCATTGCCCACGTGGGTTATTTGCTTATGGGTTTTGTATTGCTGTCCGACGGTGGTTTGGTAGCCATCCTGTTCTATCTGCTGGTTTATACGCTGATGAACCTGGGTGCTTTCTTCTACGTGACGGCTATTAATAATCATCTGAAAAGTGAAGACCTGCGTGACTACGTGGGTATTGGGTTCAGGGCTCCCTGGGCTGGCGCGATGATGGTTATTTTCCTGGGGTCGCTGACTGGTATACCGCCTTTTGCCGGGTTTGTGGGGAAACTTTTCCTGTTCACTGCGGCGTTGGATAAAGAGTTGTTCTGGCTGGTTATTGTGGCTGGATTGAACTCGGTGGTTGGTTTGTATTATTACTTCAAAGTTGTGAAGGCGATGTTCCTTACTGCCCCTGCTGAGGATGCGGACAAGACGCCTTTGAAGTTCCATTGGTTGCAGTATGTGGTGTTGGCTTCATTGGCTATACCTACGCTGGGGC
>JADGDU010000151.1 GCA_016744705.1 Candidatus Krumholzibacteriia bacterium | reverse complement strand
GTGGAACAGATCTTCAGCCGGAGTTTCGTCGTTGGGGTAAAGATGAAACCAACGCTGACCACCCTCTTCTTTTGTGTGGGTGTCCCAGCAAACATTCAAAGCCTGAAGCCGCCCATCCGGAAAACGAATCAGATACTGTTCGATTGGATAGTAGCCAAACACATAAGCGATTTCGAAATCGGTGATCACACCGTCAGAACCATCAGTACTGACCATGTATTTATCACCGGATTTGAAGAAAGTTGTGGTGACATCAAAATGAGTGAAAGTAGTATTGTCGAAATTGGCGGTGATGGTGGTGGGGCCAGGAATCTGCATGGCCAGGTCGTGGTCTGAACCTGTCCAGACACTGTCTGCGGTAGCGTGGCATTCGAGGCAGGCCTGTTTTCCCGTCCAGCCGGCTGGAAAATTGGAAAAATCGGGGCCATCTGCCTCTTGAGTTCTGGTTTCAGGTTGTACATAAGAGCGCCAGTGAGAATTGCCGATAAGCAAAACACCTGCAATAACCACAC
>JADGDU010000150.1 GCA_016744705.1 Candidatus Krumholzibacteriia bacterium | reverse complement strand
CCTCAAACCCCTTAGCGAGTTCTTTTCGCATAGACTCGCTCAAATCTGTAACCTCGGATGCCATTTTGAGAACCAGGCAAGGGAATCTTCCGTCTATTGTTTGTATGTAGGTCAGACCTCCATCCAGGTAATTAAACAGTCGACGAACAGGATCGGCTTCGAGCTCTCTGGAAAGAAGCATCTCACGTTTTCTGGCTGTGGTATGAGTCAGGTAGTGCTTGAGTAGTTCCACACCAAATTCATCTTTAGATTTAAAGTAATGGTAAAATGAGCCTTTTGGTACTTTCACTGCGGTGAGAATCTGGTTGAGGCCCACAGAGTGAAAACCCTTCTCCAGCATGATCTCTTCAGCCGCTTCCATGATGCGTTCTTTTGTTGGTTTATCTGTTTCGTTCTTCATAAATACAATAATAGACCAGTCGTCTATGAAATGCAAGCAAAACAATACTAGCCTATATTATTTAGCGTCTTAGAAATTTGTTCGACGTTTTTAATTGAGCTATACTGTTAAGAGC
>JADGDU010000014.1 GCA_016744705.1 Candidatus Krumholzibacteriia bacterium | reverse complement strand
GCTCTGGCCTAGGGCCAGAGTCGCTGGCAGAAGTGCCACTACCCACCTATCAAAGAGAGATAACGTTAGTAAATGAGCGCGTGGGTTGGGCTTGATTTATTCGTGAACTGTGACCACGTTTTGAGGGTGTTTTTTACGTAGTCTTTTTTTTAGGAGCAGTGTGTCATGGGTGAAGCTCGGATGTCTTCGTTGTTTGAGGGTCGGACGCCTTCGGTGATTCGGATGGCGCAGATTCAGTTTGATGAGCGGAATGATGGGGCAGAGGCCCTTAATGTGGCCATCGGGAACATCCAACTGCCCATGTATCCAGCCATGATTGAACGGATGTTCAACATGGATGCTCCTGACAGCCCTTTTAAGGATGGGGTCGTTAAGTATTCTTCCACCAGCGGGCCTCAGGAATGCATTGATGCTTTTAAGAACGTCATTGCCAGCAGTGGGTTTGATGTGTCAGGGGTGCATGGCCATATCACTGAGGGCGGCACCCAGGCTATGGAACTGCTCATTGTGGGAATTTGTGGCCCTGGAGGCAGTGGCAAAAAACCACTGATGCTCATCGATGCCGCATACACCAACTACAAAACGCTGTGCCAACGCCTTGACCGGGACACATGTTCAGTGACGCGGCTGCTTGGTGATGACGGGAAGTTTTCTCTCCCTTCCATTGAAGAGATGGAAAAAGTCATCATCGAAAATGACCCCGGTGCCATCGTGGTCATTCCCTTTGATAATCCTACCGGGCAGTATTATGACAAAGCATCCATGATCGAGCTGGCAAAACTGGCCGTGAAACACAATCTGTGGTTGGTCAGTGATGAAGCCTACCGCGAGTTGTACTACACCGGAGATGACAGCGGCCAGCCCTGCACCAGCATTTGGGGCGTCACCAATGAAGACGTACCCGGCATTGAAGGCCGGCGGGTCAGCGTCGAGACCACCAGCAAAGTTTGGAATGCCTGCGGCTTGCGCATCGGTGGTCTGTTCACCGACAACGAAGTTTTCAACCGGCAAGCCATTGCTGAGCATACTGTCAGCTTGTGCTGCAGTGTCATCGGCATGCACATTTTCGGAGCTGTGGCACATGAAGATCACGCCACACTGAAAGCCTGGTACAACAAACAGCGCAACTACTATCAGGAAATGCTGTTCAGCTTTTCTTCTGGCATGAAGAAAGCACTGCCCGGTGTCGTGGTCTCCAGCCCCGATGCTGCACTCTACAGTGTCATCGACGTGAAAAACCTTGTGGACGAAAACTTCAGCGCCTTGGATTTCGTGATGTGGTGCGCCAGTGAAGGTTCCGTGGATGTGGGTGGCAAAGCCATGACTGTGTTGACTGCGCCCATGGCTGGATTCTACAGTGTGCCCAAAGGCCAGCCAAACCCCGGGCGAACACAAATGCGGGTGGCCTATGTCGCCCCTCCGGAAGACATGGCAAAAATTCCTGAAGTGTTTGTTAGGTTGTTGAACAAGTACCTGGAAAAATAAACAAAAAGTGGCCCTCTGGTTTTTCCAGGGGGCCTCTTTCTATCATCCCAACGGAGTATCTTTTACTCCACCGTTTCCTCGTCCTCAGTCATGATGATTTCTATGGTCTGCTCGCCACCTTCAGTGTTGACGATGACTTCAGCCTCACCCTCAAAACCCTGTTCCTGAATTTGCTGCAGGATCTGGGCGCGAATCTCTTCATCGCTACCACCATCAGATTCAAAGTGGAACACTTCACGGCCCAAACGCTCGGCCCAACTCTCTTCGATGGTGCCTTCCATCACTTCTATCAGAATGGCGGCATCGGGCATCTCAGGAAAACTATCTCGCAGCATGGCTGTCAAAGCTTCACCGTCAATGTCATCGCCAAAGAGCATGAGCCCCAGGGTCAGATTGCCTTCACCATCCTGTTCAACATTCACATTGAGCTCTTCAATGCCGGCAGTGTTTTCCAGCTGGGTCATTACTTCCTGTATGCGCTCGTTGATGTCGATACTTTTGTCGCCATCAGGGGTACTAATCTCTCCGTCTAAACTGACACTGACTTGCTTACCGATCTCAACTTCAGTGGTGGTTTGGGTTGAACAGGCGGTGATACCCAACAGCATCACGGCCAAACCAAAAACAGCGAAACGGGCCAGGGGAGTGTGCGGATTTAACATGGTGATGAACCTCTTCTTCTTTGAATGAATGTTCCGGTATCGAAGCAGCAGGTCATCTTCCAAGTGACTCCGGTGGTCGCTGTCCGGGATGTTGCTCTGGTGCAATTTTTCAAGATCCCGATTCAATCTGCCGTCGCCCATGGCCTGGTTCCTTTCCTGCTTTTCATGGATTTTTCATCCCTCAACTGTGCCCTGAGTTGTTTCAAAGTTCGCGCAAAACGCTGCTTGGCCGCATCCGGGCTGATGCCCATCACCGCCGCCACCTCCTTTACCCGCAATCCCTGGCCGAAGCGCAGGTCAAACATTTCGCGGATTTCGGGGGGCTGCTTCAGAAGCAAGGCCTGCACTCGCAGCAAGTCTTCCTCCTGAATCATTGATTGCAACGCGCCAGGCCTGGTGCCGGCCAAAATTTCAGCCAGTTCGTCACTGTCCACGGTGGCTGGCTTGCTCCGGCGGTAATGATCGATCACCCCATGCCGAGCCATGCTCACCACCCAGGTCAGGACACTGCCCTTCGTGCTGTCGTAGCTGTCCATTCGCATTAGGAATTTTCGAAAGACATCGGCAATGATATCCTCGGCATCGACCGTATGGGCCACTCGCCGGTTCACATAGGCTGCCACCGGATCATAGATCCCCTGATACAGCCGCCGAAAAGCGTCTTCGTTTCCTTTGCGGGCCAACAGCATCAACAACCGATGGTGCCTGTCGCGCAGTTTCTTTTTCAACTCCAAGGGCGGATCCGCTCCCCATTTGGGTTTCGAGTTGCTGGACACACCAGTATACGGGGCTGTGCGTTTTTGGTGACAACATTTTCCAAGGTGTTGAAAAAATGGGCAGTTTCGGGTATAATGAAGGTCGATATATCATGATGGGGCGTGGTAAGGGATATCATGAGAACGTTTGTTATATATGTATTGCTAATTCTATTATTGCCGGAAGCTTGGTTGCTAGCTCCTGGTCAGAGTTGTGCCGCCACATCAAGCTTGGACCAAATTCCCAAGCATCTTCCCTACATTGTCAGTCCCCTTTCTCAATATAGGGTTCCCAAACCTAGAGCCGGTGTGTTCGGGTATCCCGTTTCGCTGTTAAATATAGATAACGACCCCGAACTGGAAATCATTCGTTCGAAACCCAATTATATCATTTGCGAAGATTACTCTGCCCAAGGTTACGCCACCCATTGGCAACAGAATTTCTCAGCTGAATTTCACAGTACCGACCCCACCCGATCGGCCTTTTACATCAGCGACGCCCTGGACTTGGGCACTGGAAAGACCATGGTCGTGGCCAGCGGATCTACAGCCGATTACACGAATACCCGATTTTGGATCATGGAGGCGGCAACGGGAAATATCGAAAACGAATTCGACTTGGGGGCCAGCACTGACCTTAACAACGATGGGCGTTGGGATGGTCGGTACTGTGTTCTCGGCGCACTGGATGTTCCCACTGAGGCGGGCCTGCGCAAAGCCCTCATCATCACCTGCACAGCGGGTTTTGACCATGAGGGACGCGGAGTCTACGCTGTCGATCCCTGGAGCGGGGAAACGCTCTGGAGTTTCCAGCCAGGTGCCAAGCTCACCCCCAAAATATGCCGAATTCTCGATCTCGACGGTGACGGTACCCAAGAAATATTACTCAGCTCCCTCTCCCCCTGTAACTTGGGTGGCCGCAAGGTCAACGGCTTCAGCGACCAGAACCCCTTCCTGTTTGCTCTCGGGGCTGACGGCAACTTGCTTTGGTCGCAAAAATTGAGTGAAGAACCCTGCAGTCCCTCCTTGGATATAGGAGACATTGACGGCGATGGAAGCTTGGAAATTGTTCTGGCTCTTCATGCCATCTACGGAAAAAAAGGCTCCCTGTCTGTTTGGAATGGCCAGGGAGAACTACAGTCTGAGCTTCAAACTGAGTACAATCTAATCAATTGCCACTTGATTCCCGCCGACCAGGCCGGTCATCTGGATATCATCTCAGGCAATCAGGCCAACACCATTGCCCGGTTCAGATACGACAATCAGCAATTGACGATCCAACAGGAAGCCACCAACAAATCGGGACTCGCCATCCTGGCTGCCATTGAACTGCCAGGAAGGCCGGGGAAAAAAGGAATCATCACCCAGGACCGGCTTGGACGGGGACGTATCCTGGATTGGAAATTCAACATCGTCGGATCTTATCAAGACGACGAAATTATTTTGACACGCCGCACCGTGGTTGGCAAAAGAGAGGACGACCCTGCATTCCTTCTGGTGGGCTCCAACCTTGGCAGCTTCTCTCTCGAACCCAATCCCCTGGCCATGGTTGGTTTTTTTGCCCGACACTTTAACCACCCCCGCATCCTTGTTCTTTCCGGACTGGGCCTGGGACTGATCATCGCCGGACTCATCTGGTGGATCAACCGGCGCACCCGTGAGGAATCTTCAGCCACAACTTTGCTGCCCACCAATGACCCTCTGCATTTGAAAGAACGCCGCCTGCATTTGTTGGAAGATCTGGAGGTTTCAGGCCACGGTGCCATGGCCCCTTTGCGATCACTGCGCCGCTTGTTGTGGTTACTCGATGCCGTGCAATCCGGCGTGGGCGTGAACCCCAACCTGGTGGCCCGTATGAAAGAGATCTGGCAGGATTGCCACGAAGATGCCCTGCCCCGTTTGATCAACATTCTGGAACGTGCCCGGCAGGCGCAGATTTCCGACACCGTGGTTGATGAATCCCTGGCCTCCATCGGCCGCATCGACAGCGCCCTGGTCCAGTTGAATCATGAAAACTTTTCCGCCGATGCCGTGAGCCGCCTTCTGGCCGGCCTGCACAAAGAAGAAAAGTCATCTGAGGCCCTGTTGCAAAGCCTACGCCGCCAAGTGAGCGAACTCTTCTGCACCTCCTTGACCGAAGTGCTGGACAAAGTTCTGCGGGCCAATCAGAAATCCCTTGATGCATGCCAGGTGAAAACCCAGGCGGGAATGGTGATGGCCATGGAAGCCGGCGCCGCCACTCAGGCTCAAGCGGAAGAATCACCCCAATGCCGCATGGACGCCGATGAGTTGGGTTTCATCCTGGATAACCTTGTGGGTAATGCCTGTCTGGCCATGGCTAGCGCGCCTCGCCGGCAGCTGAACATCGCCTGGCAACCCGTCAATGGAGTGGTGAAAATTGATATCTCCGACACAGGAATTGGCATCGCCACCGAAGACCACAGCAGAGTGATGGAACCCGGATTTTCCTCACGTCCTGGTGGGGGCCTCGGCCTGGCAAAATCCCAGCGATTGCTGCGAAAATACGATGGTCATTTGCATATCAAACGCAGCCGACCAGGGCAGGGTACGACCTTCTCGCTGGTTGTACCACGGGCTTAGAGATGAGAATAATAGTGAGATTTTCTTTACTTCTTTTTTGGTCTGGGGTCCTCTTGCTGGGCCCCAACCAAACATTGGCTAAAACGACAAGTTTGGATGAAATTCACGATTTTCTGCCTTACAACGTGGTGTCCGTACCTGCCTATGATCAAGCCACACAACGGCACGGACACCTCTTCCCTTTTTCATTTATTAATACAGACCAAGATCCCGAGCTGGAAATTATTCGAACCAAAGAGAACTACATTACCTGTGAAGATTATTCCCCCAGTCTACCTCTGACTCATTGGCAGCTCAATTTGCCCTCGGAATTTAACATTTCAAAACCCAATACTGCCAGTTTCGGCATCAGTAAAGCCCTGGACTTGGGCATCAACAAAACCATGGTGGCCATCGTTGGTGCCACCAAGAGTTTCATGTCATTCCGATTCTGGATGGTTGATGCTGAAAAAGGGACCATTGAAAGCCAGTTTGACCTACCCGGAGGCCCCGACCGCAACAACGACCAAACGTGGGATGGCGCCTACTACATCATGGGAGCCCTGGATGTACCCACAGAGACAGGGCCCCGCAAAGCCCTGATCATTCTCTGCAATACTGGCTTCGATCTGGACAGGCGCGGCGCTTATGCGGTGGATCCGTGGACCGGTGAAATCCTATGGAGTTTTATGCCAGGGGCAGCTTTGACCCCTTCTTACTGCCAACTTCTGGATCTGGACGGAGACGGTGTTGAAGAAATTATCCTCGCCTCTCGAGCTCCCAATAACCTACTCGGGCGCAAGGTTAATGGTTTCAGTGATGACCGACCCTATATGTTTGCCCTCAAAGCTGATGGCAATTTATGGTGGCACCGTGAGCTCGATTCCAAACCATGCTTCACGAATTTGCAATCCGGTGATTTGGATGGGGACGGAAACCCGGAAATTGTCACTGCAGTGTATCAAATCCACCAGAAAATTGGACACATTTCTGTCTGGAATACCCAAGGCGAGTTGCAAGCAAAGTTGGAAACCGACTACCATAATGTCGGCCTCCAATTGATCCCCGCCAAACATAAGAACCACCTGGACATCATCACCGGGAATCGGTATGCCTCCATTTTTCGCATCAGCTATGAGAACCAGCAATTGGCAATCCAACAGACAGCCACCCGCAAACGGGGACTAAACATCATGGGCGCCCTGGACCTGGGCGAAACCACTGAAGAAAAAGCAATTCTCATCCAGGACCGCGATGGTGTGGGCCTCATCCTCGATCGGGATTTTAGAGTTCTGGCTACCTATCAAGATGAAGGCAGAAAAGTATCAAGGCCTGTGCTTTCTGGGCAAATGGAGGGACACCCTTCATTCATCCTCTTGAACGCTACTCCCGGCAGCTTCATCTTGGAACCCAACCCCCTGGCCATGGCCGGTTTTTTCGCCCGCCACTTCAAAAATCCCCGGGTCCTCATCCTCTCTGGTCTGGGCCTCGGACTCTTCATCGCCGGGCTAATTTGGCTGGTATCACGCAACTCTCAGGACGATACCCCCACACCAGTTGAGCAACCCCCGGAAAGTCCCCACCACCTACAGGAACGCCGCCTGCATTTGTTGGAAGACCTGGAAGTATCCAACCACGGTGCCATGGCTCCCCTGCGATCCCTGCGCCGCCTCATCTGGATGCTGGATGCCATGCAATCCGGTGTGGGCATGAACCCCACTCTGATGGCCCGTATGAAAGAGATTTGGCAGGACTGCCAGGGCGACGCCTTGCCCCGTTTGATCAACATTCTGGAACGTGCACGCCTGGCCCAAGTGCCCGATTCCGTGGTCGATGAAGCCCTGGCTGCTGTCAACCGAATCAACACCTCTTTGATTGAATTGGATGCCCAGGGGTTTTCTGAAGAAGCCGCCAACAGCCATTTGCAAAGCCTGCACAAAGAAGAAAAATCCACCGAGGCTCTGTTGCAAAATTTGCGAACTCAAGTGAACGATATCTTCTCTGCGAACCTACCGGACGTGGTGGCTAAGGTCCTGCGCGCCAACCAAGGCACTCTCGATGATCTCGGTGTAAAAATTCATACCGGCATGCTCGCGGCCATGGAAGCTGGCGCTTCCGTGCAGATTCCCTTGGAAGATCCAGTCCACTGCCGAATGGATGCCGATGAACTGGGATTCATCCTGGACAACCTGGTAGGCAACGCCTGTCTGGCCATGGCCAGCGCATCCCAGCGAAACCTGAGCGTCACCTGGCAGGGCACCAACGGGCTGGTAAAAATTGAAGTCTCCGACACCGGCCTCGGCATCGCCACCGATGACCACCAACGAATCATGGAGCCCGGTTTTTCCACCAGAGCTGGAGGCGGCCTGGGCTTGTCAAAATCCTTACGCTTGTTGCGAAAATACGATGGCCAACTGAAGATCAAGCACAGCAGGCCAGGCCAGGGCACGACCTTCTCTCTGATCGTACCCCGCGCCTAAAATCATCAGATTTCAAAGCTTTCTTTCATATGCGGAACGCTCACTTCCGCCCCTGTTTCTTTGGCGATGCGTTGGGCAAATTCCAGGGCATTTTCCTCTTCTCCATGCACCACAAACACCCGTTTGGGTGGTGTGGGCGCTGTGCCAATCCACCGCATAATTTCATTGCCATCACCGTGGCTGCTCAAGCCCTTGATAGTAGCCACCCGGGCCCTCACTTCCACATCATGCCCATGGATGCGTAAGCTTTCGGCACCCTCTTGCAAGGCGCGTCCCCGAGTGCCAACCGCTTGGTATCCCGTCAGCAAAACCAGGTTATGCGGACTGCCTAACCGCCTATTCAGGTGATGCAAGACACGCCCACCAGTCATCATGCCACTGGCGGCAATGATCACCCGCGGGCCATCCATGTTGTTCAAGTCTTTGGACTCGTGGACCGTGCGGTGCAGCTTCACTTTTTGTGGGAAAATCCGGTTGCGACCGTCGAAGGTAATTTCCTTGTCCAGGTTGCAGTCGTACAAATGCCGCGAATAAATGGTGGTGGCGGAAATGGCCATGGGGCTGTCGATGTGAATGGGCACTTCTTCCAAATCGCCCTCCCGCATGAGGTCTCGTAAAATTAATCCGATCAATTGGGTTCGGCCCACAGCAAAACTGGGCACTAACACCACGCCCCGCTTGTGAATGGTCTTTTCAAACTCTTCGCGGATTTGATCCAGCACTGATTCGTGGTTGTGCTCGCGAGTTCCGTAAGTGGACTCCACCACCAGAGCGTCACAAGCCGGCAGGTCTTCAGGATCACTGTGCAGCGGCACGTCGTACCGTCCCACATCACCACTGTAAATGATGGTCGTTTCTCCTTCGTTCACGCCATCAGTGCGACCATTGCGCACGCGGATTTCCGCAAAAGCGGCCCCCAGAATGTGGCCGGAATTTCCCAGACGCAAACGCACATCCGAAGATAAATTGGTCCACTTGCTGAATTTGGTGGGGGTCAGCAATTTCAGCGCTTGCAGAGCGTCTTGGGATGTATAGAGGGGTTCTGCTGGCTTATGTTTGGAGAACCCACGTTTGTTGGCCCAGGCCGCATCTTCCTCCTGGATATGTGCCGAATCCATGAGCATCACTTCCAATAATTCCGCCGTGGCCGGAGTGCAGTGGATGGGCCCCTTGTAGCCGTATTGCATCAACCGAGGGGTGTAGCCCGTGTGATCAATGTGAGCATGGGTCAGAACCACGTGGTCCAGAAAACCAGGGTCAAATCCAGGCGCATCCCAGTTCATGCGGCGAAGCTTTTTTATACCCTGAAACATGCCGCAATCAATAAGGATGCGTTGGCCCGCAGTCTCCAAAAGATGCCGGCTGCCGGTGACCGTTCGAGCGGCGCCGTGGAATGTAAGTTTCATAATATCAATCCTCGGGTTTGGGAAAAAAGTTCTGCATTTTAGCTACAAATTAACCCAGGTAGGGCACAAATTCGTCCAAAGAATTCAAAATCAGCTGGGCTTGCTTCAACTGCTCCTTCTCAGTCTCCATAGAAACTGCCACCACTGACAAACCGGCCGCCCTGGCCGAAGCCACCCCCGCGGGTGAATCTTCAAGGGCCACACATTGCTTCGGCAACAAACCCAATTTTCGAACCGCCGTTGAATACACCGCCGGGTCAGGTTTGCCCCGTTCTTCCTCCATAGCCGAGCAGATGACCGGAAAAAGGTGTTTGATACCCAATCGTACCAACACCGATTCAATCAATTCACCAGGAGAAGACGAAGCCAGTGCCAACTGTTTTTTTTGGGTCTCAAGGCGCTCCACCACCTCCATCACCCCTTTCATTGGCTTCCCTTCAGCTTCAATCAAGGCCATCACCCGGCGGAGAATTTCTCGCCCAATATCCTCTTGAGATCGTCCGGTCCAAGGGTAACGCTCATACCAATAGGCTACCATTTCATCCAACCGGGTGCCCATGGTTTCTTTGCACATTTCATCAGTCAAAGGAACGCCAACATCTTGAAGAGTTGCTATTTCGGCTCTTCTCCATAGGGGTTCCGAATCAATGAGGAGGCCGTCCATATCGAAAATATAGGCTTGAATATCTGAGGAAAAAACCATGGTCACCATTTCTGAAAATGTATTGGTGGTGGATGAGAAAACTATCCCATACACGCTCCTTGGATTCAACAGTTTTGGGCATAAAAAAAGCGCGGAAGTTAAAACTTCCGCGCTTTAGAATTCTGTCGACACAGACGTTGATTAACCCTTGTGAGCAGCACCCAGAGCTTTGACGCCTGAAGCTTTAGCAGCTTCCTTGCTAGCACCACAAGCAGCACTACAAGCAGACTTCAACTCATCAGCACTCTTACCACAGCAACCTTTGCTACTGGCAAGTGCTTCGGCACAGCATTTGTCCATGCTACCCAACACGGCACTGCAAGAGGCCACCTGAGAAGCATAAGCAGCTTTCACGCCTTCGGCATCTTTGCCACAGCAACCTTTACCGGCAACCACAGCTTCGGCACAACACTCGTGCATGTCTTTCAAAGCAGCTTGGCTGGCATTGAAGCTGGCCACGGTAGCGGCAACAGTCTTGGCGTCTTTACCACAGCAGGCTTTACCGGCAGCTGCAGACTCGACACAACATTTACCCGGAGCTTTGGGGACACAGGCACCGGCACTGGTTGCACAGGCACTCGCGTCTTTAGTAGCACAGGCACTGGCAGCTTTTGCGTCACAACCAACTTTGGCGCTGGCACTGGAAGCCTTAGGGGCGTCGGCGCATGCTTTGGTGCTGGCACTGGAAGCCTTGGGAGCGTCGGCGCAGGCCGATTTGGTGGGACAGGCGCCACAGCCAGTCTTATCCCCAGCCAAGGCCGCGGTGCTAATCAGAGTGGTAATGGCCAGAGCGACAACCATGACGTAAGTGAACTTCTTCATTGTATTTTCCTTCCAAGAAGAATCAGAAAATCCCCTCGATTTCCTCATTCCCAAAGTGGGCTATTAACCCTTTGTTCGTAAATTGCCGGTGGAGGTTGAATTAATTCCTACAAGGGAAGTATACTATTTGTTCCAAAAAATTGCTACAGGCAAATCGAAATGACTCTCAAAATCAAATAATGAGATGCAAATTTCAACAATTACCGCCCTAAAAGGCCCATAAAACGTCGTAAGAACCCTTTTTCACTTAATTCAATTACTCCGGAATCTTCCTGTCCAGCTGCCCATTTTTCCATGGCTGAGGTGTTGGCATGAGCCCTCTCGGCTGCCAACCGGGCAAAAGCCGCAGGCACTTCATCGTTCAATGAGAGTAGTTTCCGGAAGGCATCAGCACCCAATTCCAGCAGAACAGATGAGCTGGTGACCTTGACGACTGCACTGCGGGGCATATCCAGCATGAGGCTCATTTCCCCTACCAAAGTGCCCGGTTTCAAGTCAAATTCCACCACGGTTTCGCCTTTTTCACCCAGAACGCTACCAGCCAAAGACCCCGATACAAGGATATGGCAGCAGTGCCCTTCGTCGCCCTGATGGAAAAGAGTTTCTCCGGCGGTGTACCGAACCTTGCGCGCCAACGGGGCGAGGGCCTGCACATCTTCACGGGTCAGAAGTGGTTGGCCTTCAGGATCCAGAACAAGTTTGCTCACCAGATCGCTGCTGAAAAGAGCATCGGTCATGAAGGCCAGCTCTTTCTCCTTGGGGTCCAGTTTCATCTGGTTGTTCACCAACATCAGGTAGTCGTTCAGCAATTGGTCAGACATGGGGAAAGGAATTTCGATGCCTGCACGTTTGAACTTGTACCAGATCATCCGGTTCACTTCACCGTTGATGGCCTCCATGCGGTGGTAGTCCCGAGTCCAGAACCGCAGGCGGTAGTTGATGCCAAAATCCTGGAATTCCGTAATGAAGACATCCGGCTTGGGATTGGGCAGTACCGACTCCACTTCTTCGGCCGCAGCCACCAAAGCAGCGATCACATCATCGGGAGCGTCACTGTAACTGGCCCCCACATCAATTTTATGACGGCGCACGGGGTTGGGTTTTACCAGATTGTGAACCTTGGCTTCACTGACTGTGGAGTTGGGCAGAATGATCAAATGGCCACTCATGGTGCGAATCCGGGTTTCGCGCCAGTTGGTCTGGGTCACTTTGCCATTCACGTCACCAATTTCCACCCAGTCTCCAGGAACCACCGAACGGGTAATGTGCAGCGACATACCAGCCAGCAAATTTCCCAACACACCCTGCAAGGCAAAACCCACCACGGCGGTGATCAGAGCAGTGGATGCCAACAAGGGCGCAATATCAAATCCCAATTCAAAACGCAAAACTCCAAAAGCCATGCCCAGAACAAACAAGGTGCGCAATATTCCCATCAAAAGATCGGGGATGGGCAGCTCCCGTTTGCGGCGGGCAAAAAAGACATGGGCCGCCCCTTCCACAAACAGCAAAAAGGATATCCCTGTCCAAAAAATCATCCAGGCACTGTTGTGCTTTGAGTTCTGCTGAAACCATTCAGCAGCAGAGGGCAAATATTGGAGAGACATCACCACAAGCGTCGACAGGGCCAGCACTAAAAGAGGCGTCAGAATAAAAAGAATCAGGCTGCCAATGCCAGTAGGAGTTTTCCCTGGGCTCTTTCCGGAATTTTGTAGTTTATTTGCCAAACCCCGGGCCATCATCCATACCAGCAGCATGGTTAAAATCTCAAGAAAAACAGGCAGGTATTGATTCACGATGGGCTCTCCGTTGTTGCCAATAATCAAGACTCAGAGTGGTATCTTAAACTGCTTCACCACCGGGTGGCATGGCCAATTGCCCCGTGCCTCCCACAGTGGGCAGTATGCCTTCTTCCGTATCGTCTGACCAGTCCGAATAGGCGTAAGGCAGTTCCCCTTTCGAGGCCAACTGCACCACGCCTTCAAACCATAGGGCGTAGTCTTCATCATCACCCCGACCTAGACGGGCAATGACGGGAAACCGTTCCACAAATTTCCGGGCCAGATCCTGAGGATCATCATCCTGAGCATCTTCCCAACCAAAATATCGATGGCCTGCGCCCGAGCTATATGAAGCAGTATCTGACGATTCATCCATGGCCCTGGCCCCATGCTCGGATGTGATGTTCTCCACATGAGTGACCCCGCACCGCCAATACGTTCCCGAGGGAGACATGCCCGGAGCAATGCGCAACCTCTGATATCCCATGTTGTGCAATTCGGCCACCATATTCAAAACAGCGGAGGCGTTGCGATGGGTTTCGTCTTCGGGGTTTTCCATGCCCACGATGTCCAGTTCCTGGCCCTGGCGGGCAAAAAAAGCTTTGGCATCGCTTCCCAATTCCCTGACCAAAGCCGTCAAGCGCGTGGCCCGGTCGTCCAGAGTTTCGTCATCATTTTCAGGAGCGTGATGGGTCACTCCAATTTGCGCGGCTCCGGCCTCCACCCCCACCTGCGCCACTTCCTGTATGGTGCTGTGACCCCAGCCCGTGTGATGGGGTAACTCGTCACCCGTAAAATGCCCATCCATGATCAGCGTCGATACCGGCTTGGGTTTGCTGCAGAAATCCTGAAACGCCTGACGCTGTTCCACGCCGGCTCGGCTCCACTCCATATCGGTGGCAAAAACCAGGGAAGCACCGGTGGACGGTTCATCGATGCGCCAGGCCAGACAGCCTCCCGGATGCGCCACCGGACAGACCCGAACTTCCATCTGGCCCACGGCCATAAAATCGCAATTGAGTTCTCCCTGCCAGGAGCCATCCCGGAGAGAAACATTGCGCGTCACCAGCATAGACCCGGCGTCCTTCAGGGAAACAGGCCAATAGGGTTCATCCATGAGAGTGCTTAAAGATTGCCAGGTATCGGGCGCGCCACTGGCCGGAACCATGCCCACAATTTTGATGGAACGGTCCCGCTGGTAAAGAGGCTTGAAAGAAGGCAACCCCATCATGTGGTCCAGATGGTAGTGCGTCAAAAGCATCACCAGGGCATCGGCGGATTCGCCCAAGTGAGGCAACAGGTTGTTCAAACCTGTTCCGGCATCTATCAGAATGCGTTCGCCGGAATCACCCAGCACCAGGATACTGGTGGTGTCTCCGCCGTATACAGTATACTGAGCACCAGTGACTGGTCCGGACCCGCGCACACCCCCAAAAATCACCTTCATGTTTCTACTTTCTCATTAGGTTCCACACCGGGTCGAAACCGTCTTCTTCGTTTTCCAAACGGGCCAGCCATTTCAGGGCCGCATGATCACCGGCCGCTTGCATGCCTTTACGGGAGGCCTCAAGGCGGCCCTCTTTGCATTGATCCAGGGCCTGGCGGTAGTTTTCCCAATGAGGGGGTTCTGCCTCGCCGGCAAAACCTTCCAGTTCGTGGACTTTCACCGGTTGTTTACGGCCCACCACACGCAAGTCTCCCAACTCCCTGCTCAGCATGGTGCCTCCAACCGCTTCCAACGTGGCATCGGATATCATGAGATAACTGCCAAATACTTTATTCGCACCTTCGAGTCTTGCCGCCAGGTTGGCCGCATCACCCAAAACGGTGTAATCGAAACGCTGGTTGGAGCCCATGTTGCCCACGATTACCGGACCGCTGTTCAGGCCGATGCGCATGCGCAGGGTGGCTCCAAATCGCTCTTCAAATTCTGCCCGGCGCTCGCTCAGTTTTCGCTGGCAGAGAACCGATGCCCGGCAACCCCGCTGGGCGTGATCAGGTTGGTCCACCGGCGCATTCCAAAAAGCAATGATGGCGTCGCCTTCATACTTATCCAGGGTGCCACCAGATTCCAGAATGATGTCCGTCATATCCGTAAGGTACTCGTTGAGCAGCTGGGTCAGTTCCTGAGGTTCCAGACCTTCGGATATGGTGGTGAAACCTTCGAGGTCGGAAAAGAAAATCGTCAATTCCCGCAGCTCGCCCCCCAGATTCAACTGGTCAGGGTCATCCATAATACGCTGGATCACATCCGGACTCAGGTAATGCCGGAAGGCCGACCGGATGAAACGTTTCTGTTTTCCTTCGGTGGCCCAGGCAATGATCATGGCTCCGGCCAACGCTGCGGTATGGCCCAGAGTTCCCGGCACCACTGGCCACCACACACCATTCATAGCCGCCCCATACCCGATGCCGGCAGGCACCAGCAGGAACACCAGAATAGTGCCTAATGTCTTCCATAAACTCCCACCCACGAGCAGCAAAACTGCGGCCAAAAAGGACAGGATAAAAATAACCATCACCACCGCCACCGCAGCTGGTTCGGTAATGAAGCGATCATTCAAAAGATTATCCAAAGCCATGGCATGAACCGTCACCCCAGGGCTGACACGGTTCAGGGGCGTGGGCCGTAAATCTTTCAAACCAGGGGCACTCATGCCAAACAGCACATGCTTACCCTTAAGAACAGAAGGGTCCAGACTGGGTGTGCCACCTTCCAACAGACGAAGGTCTGACTGGATCACTGCAGCGGCACTGTAAATGGGCCAGAATGTTTCCGGGTCGCGAAAATTGAGGATGCGCACAGCGGGGCCATCTTCCAACACCCCTCGGGAATGACCATCCTCAGCGCCAATCAAACTGGCGGCCGCCCCCAGGGACAACATTGCTTCGGCCCCTTCCACGTCCATCCACAATGAGGCCCGGCGGAACACGCCATCGGCATCGGGCACATCACTGACATTAGCCAGGGTGTGGCAGTTATCTTTCACTTCAGGAATGGGCCAGGTGATTTTTTCTGTGGCATCGGCACTGGTGTGCACGAAGGCCGCCCCTACAAAGAAGCCACTGGCTGCGATGGCCTCACCCATGGCCCCATCATCCCACACACCGTAAACCGAGGGCTCAGTGTACAGCACATCAAAGGACAGGGATTGGGCTCCACCCCGAATGCAGAAGTCGATGATGGTGGTGTAAACTTCCCGAGGCCAGGGCCAGGACCAGCCATTGCTTTCCTGTCCCCAATCCAGGCTGGGTTGGTCCAGAAGGATCAGGCAAATCTCTGCGTTTTCTTTAGCTTCAACCGTTCCCCCGCGGGTGGCCAGAGAGCGCACCCGCCAATCCCAGGTGGTATTCTCCCATCGATCCAGGGCGCCAAAATTCCAGAGCAGCGCCACCAAAATGGTGGCGCCAAGAGCCAGGAGAAACGACTGGAGCAGTTTGCGCTGCAGATCTTTCATGCAACTACCGCACAGCGGCCACAAAACGTTCGTGACGTACGGTAGGTTCCACCGGATCAGGTTTTCCGGCCAGGGTCGGGCGGATGGTGTCCACTCGGTCCTGGGGGTCCGGATGAGTCCGCGCAAATCCCGGTCCATCAGGCTTGAGCCGGCTTTTCATTTCGCCGAGCATGGCCGGCAGGGCCCTGGGGTTGTACCCCACCCGTTCCAGAATGGTGATGGCAATCTGGTCTGCTTCGTCTTCCAGACCACGGGAATATCCGTTGACCACCAGAGTGCTGGTGATGTCATCGATGCTGCCTTCGTAATCGGTCACAAGCTGCTTGAGATCACTGCCCCCGAAGGTGCGTGCGCTTTCGGTGGCCAAAATGGTCAAAGCACTGGTCAATCGGCTATTTTTGATAGCGCGCAACCCATGCTTGCCCACCACGTGCCCAATTTCATGGGCCAGAACCGCGGCCAGTTCATCTTCGCTCTGGCAAAGATCCACCATGCCCCGGCTAATGAGAATGAATCCACCAGGGGCGGCAAAAGCATTGATCTCATCGGTGTCCAGCATTAGAAAATGGTAACCACTGAAGGTTTCAGGGCGGTCCGAGGCCATGGCCAGGGTTTGTCCTATTTCATTGAGATAGCGATTGCGGTTGTGGTCCTTGACGGGTTTGTAATCTTCAAGCAACTGGGCGGCCACAGCCCGGCCAATGTAATATTCCTGCTGGGGATTCAGGCCCTGGAAAGTGAGATCGATGGCTTCAATTCCTTTATGCAAAGACTGGGCTTCCTCTTCACTGATATTACCCGTAGCCTGGGCCACGTCGGTGGCAAAGTTGGCCACGGAAGCACAGCCGGCCAGCCAATAAGCCGCACCACTGATGCAGATAAGAGCCACAGCCATGAGCAGGGAAAATCTTTGGGATCGCTTCATCTTAACGACCTCCTTCTGCAGGTCGAACTTGTCCATCGGCCAGGAACTTCTCGGCCTGCTCCGGACTGATCACCATCTTTTCCATGAGGTCAACCCAGGTGTAATCCAGGTCTCCGTGTTTCTTTTGATATTCGCTTTCAACCTGATCATTAAAACCCTTGCCAGCCAAGGCAATTTCTTCTCCGGAAGCTCCGGTGTTGGCTTCGATGGTGCCTGAAATCATAGCCAGCTCGTCTTCAGAAAGGGCCGACTCGTGCAGCCAGCCAGACTGACCATCAGGAGCGGTCACCTTAACCCAAGGTCCACTTTTGGATTGGATCGTCACTTGGGCTCCGTACCCTACTTCAGCCACGGTGGATCCCAAAAATGAGGGACGCGACCGGACTTTGCTGGTGCGCACTTGCACACTCATCACTTCACCAGCGGCCCAAGCCAGACCAGCCACCAACAAAACCGCCGATAGCAGTGTTACTCCCAATCGTCTCTTGGAGCGCATTTTTTCCTCCCGGATAAAGGATTGTACAACTCTCCCGCCTCATCGACGGGTATTGCGTTACTTTTGAAGCCTCTGGCCCCAAAAGAAGTTATCGTAAAAAAGCTCATGGTCCTTACTGTTTTATCTTTGCTCAAGTGGGCTAATAGGTCAAGCAGAGGCCGAAATCTAGTCCGCATTTCCATGGGGTCATGCGGAAATAATTTTATTTCATAAGTTTTTTTAAAAAAGTTGTAATAAATCCCTTTCCAGCCTCACTCACTCCCTGATAGCAAAAATAATCTGGTCTCCAAAGACCCGATCTAGGCCACAAGGCCCATAAACAAGGAGTGAGACATCATGTACGAAGTGGAACAATACCAGGATCGGCGCAATGATCCCGCTCTCAGGAATTATCTCTCCCTCATTTCCCGCTATGATTTGCTCACCCGGGAGCAGGAAATCGAACTGACCGGGAAAATCCGCTCCGGCGACCGGGAAGCTCTGGACCACATGGTCAACGCCAACCTCAGATTTGTGGTCAGTGTGGCCAAAAAATTCCTCAATAGGGGGCTCAGCTTCATGGACCTCATCGCCGAAGGAAACGTAGGCTTAATCACTGCAGCCAAACGTTTTGACGAAAGACGAGATTTCCGTTTCGTAACTTACGCCGTGTGGTGGATCCGGCAATCTATCCAAACTGCTCTGCAAGACCAGACCCGCACCGTGCGCCTTCCTGCTAACCGGGCTCGCCAAATTACGGCCATTGCCCGGGTGGAGCGCGAAATTGAACAAAAGACCATGAAATCCCCTGCGGATACGGAATTGGCTGCCCGGGTAGAAATTTCGCCCCGCAAGCTGGCTCGTATCCGGGCCACCTGCCGGCCGTCCCTCAGCCTGGATGAGCCTACCTCCGAAAGCCGCATTCCTCTACGGGAAACACTCCCTGACCACTCCCTGGAACTGCCTTCAGAGGAACTGGATCGCACCAGTCTGGAAAATCACCTGGAAATGGCCTTGGATGAGCTGGATCCCCGGGAAAAGTTGATTCTGGTGAGTTATTACGGCCTGGGCACAGACCCTCAAAAGTCTCTGGAAGAGATTGGCAAAACTATCAAATTATCACGGGAGAGGGTGCGGCAGATCCGGAATCGAGCTTTTGGAAAGATCAGGGACTGCTGCCAGGGACCACTATTGGCCGAGTATCTGGGATAAAAAAACCCGACAGCTATTCCTGAAAAAAGCTCCGAGGGGGATCGGTTTCGCCAGTGCAGGATGCAGCAATCGGGTTTTTTAATTCTTTTTTATAGTTCAGGAGGCCAGCATCGGATCGGTTGTTGGCCAATTCCAATCTCGGGGGGGCATGTTACCCGAGGATCTTCCTTAGCCACCGACTCCTCTCAATCTCAGAATCTCAAAGACGACCAGGTGAAAGAGATTCCGTTCGCAGATGATTGAGCAGGGGTCTTCAGCTGACCTCCCTCACTACTTCCAAAAGTCCGGCTACGACTCAAATCCCAACCGGACCTCGTTCGCGATGACGGGGTGCGTCGTTCGCTTACAGGGGTAACTTGCCAAAAAATCGGGATGGTCGCCTGAGGGACACCTATGCTTTACCTGAGGGATGTATATTTATGTAGTATGTTGTTTATTATCAGCATTTTGCCGTGATTGGTATTTTTAGAAAAAAACATGAAAAAACTTAACCAGACCCCGAAATGAACCCTCCGGGAAAAAATCTTTATTTTTTCAGCCCTTCAGAAACCATCAAATCACCCTCCATAGGACCCGTTTTGGGGTACAAAATCAGGGACCCATCAGGAGAAACCGCGAGGCCGTTGCTGGTCATGCCCGCCAGCTCGGTCAGCAGACTGGAGTAGCCGCTGGCCAAATCCGTCACCGCCAGCATGGCCGGGCCGCCAGTGCGCAGAACCCAGTAAATCTTTCCCTGGCCAAGGGCCCAGTTGTGGCGATCCTGGCTGCTCAACTCTCCCAAAACTAAATGAGGCCTTTCACCGGCCATCATTTGCCCGTCCCCGTCCAGAGCTACACTCCACAATCCGCTCTTGCCCAATCGGGTGAAAAAGAGAAAGTCCCCATCGTCAGACTCTTGGGCCGTGATCGCCCCTCCGGCAATCACCAAACTTGTCTTTCCACCCAGCAAATAACGGCGACGGATATCCCAGCTACCAGCTTGATCTACGCCATACAGCAAACTCTTGCCATCTTCTGACCAGCTGCAAAAAATTTCCCCTATACCGTGAGGGCTCAAAATTTTGGGGTCGCCCCCCCGAACAGCCACGGCCATGATCACGGTACGGCCATCCTGCAAGGCATTGAAGGCCAATTGCTCTCCATTGGGAGAAAAACGGGGATTGGTCAACCCGGCGCTACCCAAATGAGTCAATTGGCGAAGATTATTACCCTCCCCATCTGCTAACCAAAGCTCAGGAGAGCCGCTGCGGGCGGAGATAAAAGCCACTTGGTTACCATCAGCGCTAAAATCGGCTTCGTATTCCCAACGAGTCGATTCCAAAAATGGCGAAGTCTCCATCTGCCAGGGGTTGGATTGAAGGATATGAATGCCCCAAATATCCTGATCCACTCTCACTTGCTCAAAAACCAGGTCTCCACTGCGACGAGCCACACCAGGATTCCAGGCAAATTCACCCGGAGTGGGCAACCAATGAGCAGCGGCATCTTTTCCCGCATCTACAGGAATTTGCCACAAATTGAAGGTTCCCGCTGGAGAAGCGGAATAAATGATATGCTGCCCATCGGCGGCATAAGCCAGTCCCTGCAGGTTAGCTAACTCTCCCCCCACCTGATGCACCACACCGTCAGCAAAATTGGCCCGAAGAATGCGGCTGTTCCCATTGAAGCCCACTCCCACCCAAGCCAAAGATTCACCGTCGGGGGCAAACCGGGGTTGGAAATCTCCAGCTCGCTGGTCCGCTTCCGGGTTCCATCTTTCCACACTCAAATCCTGAAGATTCAACAGAGAGATGGTGAATTTTCCGGATTTGCCCTCTCTGGCGGAAAACAACAGGCTTTGGCCATCAGGAGAAAAATCCAGTCCTTCCACCAATGATTGAGCGCTGTGCAAAACACGCACAGGTCCCCCCAATGACGGCACCAAACACAAATTGCCCCCATCGGGCCCATCCTGAACAAAGGCAATGGTTTGCCCGTCTGGAGACCAAGTGGGCCAAGCCACCCAGCCCGGATCTTCAGTCAGCCGTAAAAGGGATTCAGAGTTCCGCTGTTTGACATAGATATCTGTGGATTCATCCTCAGGGCTGGACCATACAAAAGCCACCCGATTGCCATCGGCAGAGAGGGCAGGGTGCCATTCCCGACCGGGAAAACTGGTCAGCGGCCTGGCTCCGGAATAGGTCAGAAGTTGTGAGCCCTTACCACCCTTGAGGTTTAATAACTTTCCTCCCAAAACCACGGCCAAAATCACCAGAACCAGAGCAAAAAACGGGACAATGAACTTATTCAATGATGGTTTTGCAGCCACAGCCACCGGTGGTGGAGGTGTAGAAGGTAACTCTGGGGCGGCAGAAGAATCCGGGGTAGCCTCAGGCTGTTCCACACCCTCTTGGTGCCTAGGCTGGGGAGTTTCAATCAATCGATAACCATGATTGCGGATGGTCTCTATATAAAGAGGGTCCCGGGCTTTATCCTTAAAGGCCCGGCGCAATTCACTGATGGCCCGGGTCAGGATCTCCTCGCCCACCACCGAATCTTTCCAAATTTCATCCAGCAAAGCCTGCCGTGACCACACCTCGCCGGGCCTTTTGGCCAGCAACAGCAAGACAAGCATAACTCGGGGCTCCATTTGGCTGTCCCCATCAGGCCCGCTGATACGGTTCCGGTCGGGTTGGACCAGCCAGGTCCCCAGTTTAAAAGGAGGTGGGAATTCTTCCCCATGAATCATTTTGGTATTGCCATTCAGATCATTGCGGCGTTTCCGTTGGTCGGGTCGGGGTGCCGCCTGTGAATATGCCCAGTTCAATATACGGTATGGAACTTCATTTGTACTCAACATTTGTGCCCAAGACTGGTATTTGTCTGGGGCCGAGGTTATGATGGCGCCTGACCCAACCTTCAACCAATGAGGAATTCCATGGCCCAGCGATTTTTTGAAAACGGCCGCATTCAAGCCGGACTCACTTCCCAACAATATCATGAGACCCTGGTCCAGCAAGCCTCCGCCAGTGAAGATGGTCTCAATGAAGAAGCTGCCGAAAAACTGCAATTCACCCAATTGAATCTTCACCGGACCGAGCGCATTGCCCGCACCTTCAAGGTCCCCGCAGACATACAGAAACTGATTGCCCAAATCAAGGGCCCCCAAACCTGGATGTTGCTCACCGAGCCATGGTGCGGAGATTCCGCCCAATGCCTTCCTTATATTTCAGCCATGGCCGAACCCAACAAGGCCATCACCTTGCGCCTGATTTTGCGGGACGATAACCTCGACATCATGGACGACTTCCTCACCAATGGTTCTCGCAGCATTCCCCGCTTGGTCATTTTTGATGATGAAGGAAACGAGTTGCTGCAATGGGGCCCCCGTCCCAAGGAAGCCCAGGCCGTCTTCATGGAAGCCAAAGAAGCCGGGATGCAAAAGCCGGAAATCCTCGAAAAACTGCATCTCTTTTACGGACGAAACCGAGGGGCCGCCCTGCTGGCCGAATTCCGGGATATTCTGGGAGAATTGGCAAAATCATGATCCTCTATCAGGACGAAAATTGGTTGGTAGTTAACAAACCCGTAGGCCTGGCCACTCACGCCGGGGCTCCTGGTGAGCTGGGAGTGGTGGAATGGCTGGAACTGCACCACGGCTTAAAGACCTATGTGGTGTCCCGCCTGGACCGAGGCACCAGTGGACTCTTGTTATTAGCCCTATCGCCCGAGGCCTCCGGCCTGGCCCAGAAAATTCACGAAGAGGGCACCGCATCCAAAACCTATGAGTTTCTTTCTCCCGCGATTTCTTCTGAAAACCACTGGAGTTGTGATCAAGATCTGGATGGAAAAACATCTCACACAGACTTCACCCGACTCGAAACCATCGGTAAAATCAACACCCCCCAGGGAAGCGCCACCCTGACCCGGTATCAGGCCGTCATCAAACGGGGCCGCAAGCATCAGATTCGCCGGCACGCCCAAATGAGTGGAGTGCCTCTTTTTGGTGATGACCAATATGGCGTGCACTGGAATGGACGCCTTTGCCTGCACTGCCGCGAGCTTTCCTGGCCCGGCATAGACGGTGGTCTGCAATCGGCCTTGCCTCCATCATTTGAAGCGATGGCCCGAAACGAACAAAGCCTGGCCGGCCTGGGCTTGTCTCTTTGCCGGGATCGCCGGCTGGACTGGCTGGAAACCATCACCGATGTATTTCGCGCCGTCCACCGGGACGAAATTCAGGGACTGCCCGCCGCCATTGACATTTACGGCCGGTATTTTGATGCCGTCTGGTTTGATGAAACTGCTGATCCCAATAAAGCAGCCGATCGTCTGGACCCCGTCCTGGATGAGATTTGCCGCATTTATAACTGCCTGGGCGGCATCGTCCGCATCCATCGGCGCAACCCTCACCAACGCAATCTTGTCACTGAAACCAGAATTTTCAGGGACGCTCCCCCCGATCAATTCACCGTACAGGAACATGGGCTGCAATATCAAATCAGTCTGACTCAAACCCAACATACGGGATTATTTCTGGACCAACGTGACACCCGGCGGCGTCTGTTTTTATCATCTGAGGGAAAACGACTGGCCAACCTGTTTGCCTACACCTGCTCCTTCTCTGTGGCTGCCCTCAGCGGCGGGGGCGAAGTGGCCTTTTCTGTGGATGTAGCCAAACCGGGGCTGAACGTGGGCAAAATCAACTTGGAGCTGAATGGGCAGGGCGACACCGGCAGAGGCAAGTTCATCCTTGAAGATGTGCGCAAATGGCTGGAGCGCCAACTGCGACGAAAAGCTGAAAACCCCCAACAATGGCAACCCCTGGACCTGGTGATCTGCGATCCCCCCGTCTTTGCGTCGTCCAAAAAAGGTGGAAAATTTTCCGTAGAGAAAGAGTGGCCCCGTCTTGCAGAAGCGGCCGCCCAGTTGATGCCTACCGGAGGCCAGGCCATGTTCGCCAACAACCACCGCACCGGAGACCATTCCTACTATCGTCGTGAACTGTCCACCAGATTTGCATCGGTGATGGATTTGCGGCCGCCCCTCGATTTTCCCGTGTTCGAAGGCCGGCCGCATCATGTGAGGATTTTCTGGTGTGAGAAATGACGGCTAGTTGGTGTTGGCCAACCCCATTTCAATCTCATTCAAAACGGGCAGATAAGACTCATTGAGTTCACTGGCATAGGGTGCCAGTGAAGCCTCGATGGCTGCCGGCAAACCATCTTCCCACAACAGACGCCGGTTGGCGGCATTCATAGCCTCACGCTCTTCTTCCAGAACCGCGCGCAGCCTGCCATCCAGGTCGGCACTTTCGTCCAGGCTGGAAATCTGGTTCAGCAGAAAACTCATGTGCAGTTGATGCATATGACGCCGAATATTCTTTTCCCGTTTTTCCCTGACTCTATTCCGATCAGAGCCCGAGTCCACACTCCAATTAAATCCGCCATCATCGTCATCGTTGTTGCCATTCATCTGAAAACTGGGTCCATCTGTCAGGTCCCTGTCCAGATAGGAAAAGTAGGCCAGAGAATAGATGTAGGTGTATTCACCGTCGCCCATACCGTGCTCCAGCAGAACCGTATTGCGCTCATTGATATACCCCAGAATGGAAGGAACAAGACTGAGCCCGGCCTTGATTTTCTTCATGACATTCTTGCCACCCTCTTCATTGTCATCGTCCAGGGTGTTGAGGATACTGGCCATCTTGTCCATGGCCGGGGCGGTGGCTTCTCTTGAGGCCAGGAAAATTTCCACACGCTCCGGGGCGATGGCGCCGTTGGCCTGGGGTACGAATTCGTCGGGCATTCCGAAGGCTGAGATCATGGCCTCGTTGCTCTCTTCGATGGCCTTGCCATCCTTCACCACATCTTTGACGGCAAAGAAAATTCCGCCTCCGATGACGGCGGTGATCAAGATCATCAACCCGCAGCCAATGCCGCAGCCGATAAACCATTTTTGAGTCGTGCTGGCCATGATTCCCTCTCCTTAGCTTTCAGATACGTGCCCGGTGTGGCAGTCAAGGATATCCTTGTTGGGATCGGTGATGTATTGGTACCCACTGTACAGGGTGTAGCAGCCATAGACGATCACGGAAACGGCCGCCAGACGAATCATCACTCCGCGCAATCCGCCGCGCTGAAACAGGCTGACAAAAAACCCCAGGCCGAACATGGCCGGCGTGGTGCTCAATCCAAAAACCATCATGACCACAGCGCCCCACAGCGGACTGGCCGTGCTCGCGGCCGTGATGGCAAAGAAGTAAACAAACCCGCAAGGCAACAGGCCGTTCAACATTCCCAGAACATATAAACTATAAAGTGAGTCATTATTCAGCAGATATCGAAATACTTCTCCGAACCAGCGGCTGCGGGTTAAGGGGCTGTCGTAAGAATTGAGAAACTTGGCCGCACCCACTAGAGAGAGTCCCGATAAAATCATGGCCACTCCGGCCACCACCAGCAGGATTCCGTTGGCTTGATTGGAGAACGTACTGACGCCTCCCAGATATCCAAAAATAACTCCCAAAAGTGTGTAAGTGGATGTGCGCCCCAGAGAATAGAGAAGATGCGCCACAGCCTTGCGCCCTGTTCCCCAGTTGTTGTCCACCTTGGAGCTGGAATAGGCAATGACGATACCGCCACACATACCAATGCAATGCCCGAAAGAGCCCAGGAAAGCAATGGCCATGACCGACAGTATGTTAATTGTTTCCAATGAGTTCTTTCCTGGTGTACGGATTGGTGAGATTTTCGCCGCGCATCATTTTTCGGTACATTTCGTCAAAGGCCACACGGCCGTCGCGATTTTTGGCATAGGCGGCAAATCCGTAATGCATGGTGGTGCGGTCAGCCCGGGAATACCAGGCCACACGGCCGTCAATCCACTCTTCGGTGTCGCGCGTGTAAACCCAGAGGACCATCTCATCCCGGTGCTTGTTATCTCCCAACCAGAGAGCCATGCATCCCACGTCATCAAAGAACCACGTTTTACCGTCCGGGGCCGCAGCCTGAGCAGAGTCCAGCATCCGTTCAATGAGCATGCCGCATTGGGTGTCCTGATAATGGTCAAAAATGATCTCAACCGGCTGCTGGGAAGTATTGCCTTTAAAAACAGTCAGATATTGCACCTGGTTGGCCCGGCTGATCACCAGGATGGCAATGGTGGCCACCAGCAGAACAGTCACCAACACAGGCACAAGCTTCTTCATGTTAACAGAACTCCGTTTTTAAGATAAAAGACACCCACATAGAGGCTGCAGGTGATCACAAAAAGGCAATGGAAGGCCACGGCCCAGCGTTGGGTGTAGCCCACATCCTTCCCCAGCAAAATACGCAGAACAAAACCTGCCACTCCAAAAAAAGTGCCTGCAAAGAGCGAACCCCATAGGAGATACCCCACATAATAATACTCTTTCTGCAACATGCAGAAGGGGCATTTGTGGGTGGGCAATTCATAGACGTAGGTGCCGAAGAAATAGACCACTGCGAAGTATCCAAAATATAGAAAAGCCGCACTGGTCAACAGGTGCAGAAAATTGTACCGCATCAGGCCGAGCACCACCACCAGGGCAAACAGCAGATAAAAGAGAATGAGCAGAGTGGGAACATCCAGCCCCAGGGGTAGCGGGTTGCCACTGCCAGCGGCCCCATAAATACCTGAACAGCATTGCACCGGTGTCAATGTGCTGATGTTGGTGAGGTAAAGCCAATCCAGAACCGATTCCAGAGCCACCGCCGCATAAATCAGAAGAAAGAACCGGAACTTGGCGGGCAGATGAGGATGGTCTTCAGCTTGCAGGTCTTCATGGTTGGCCATGAGCCACACACCCGCCAAAAAGAGAATCACCACCTTCAGTAACAAAAGAACCGGACCGTATCCGTTGGATTCGATCACCCCCGCGCCACACATGGCCCCCGGCACAATGGCTGCCAGCTGGTCTACGGTGTGACTGAAGAAGGGCAGCAGCAGAATCTTAAAAAAAAGTGTCCCCAGAATGACCAAGACCACCAGATAGGCCCGTTTTTCCAAGGCGTACTGGGCAGGGGTGGTGGCAGAAAAATCCCAACTTTTGAGAATGCTCAGAGTATTAACCAGAGCCACTGTCAGCAGCACCAGGAGCACCGCTTCCAGAAAGAGAAAAACCACCACTTCGTTGGCCAATAAAATCATGGCCTGCCGATCCTTCCAGACTCAATGTTCAGCACCCGGTCCACAATTTCCAGGCCCTCAAATAGCGGATCATGGGTGGCGATCACAATGGTTTTCCCCAGTGATTTCAACTCTTTCAGGATACTCATGAAGGCCATGGAGTTTTCTAGATCCAAGTTGGCCGTTGGCTCATCGCAGAGAATGATTTTGGCATCATTAACCAAAGCCCTGGCGATGGCAGTCCGCTGCTTCTCCCCCCCGCTGAGATCCCGCACACTCTGGGTGGCCTTGTGGCTGATGTTGGCCAACTCCAGGGCCCGGGCCACATTCAAATCGATATCCTTCTGGGAAATGCCAGTGGGTATCAGCGGCAAGGCGACGTTTTCCGCCACATTAAATTCATCAAAGAGATTGAAGGTTTGAAAAATGAACCCAATGGTCCGAGCGCGAAAGGCCGATGCGTGTAAATCGGGCAATTTGGCAATGCGGCTGCCGTCCACTTCAATGTCACCACTGCTGGGTTTTTGCAACGCCCCCAGCAGAGAAAGCAAAGTGCTTTTACCACTGCCACTGACTCCCTTGAGGACGACCAGTTCGCCCGCTTCCACATGCAGCCCGATATCATAAAGTGACTGGAACGGCGCCGGCCCACCTTCCCCATGAATTTTATTGACCCCTCGCAGATGAATCATTTCATGGCCTCCACCGGTTCAGTGATGGCCACCCGCCACACGGGGATGAGCACCGAAGCAATGAACGGCACCATAAAGAAGAGAAAGAGCAGGCTGAGTAGCCCCAGATCAATGCCCCGGCTGAGGGCAAAATTCACCGGTAAGTTTCCGTAGCCTAAAAACACCGCACTCAAACCCGGTGCTCCCAAAATAAAGACATACCCATAGGAGAAAAGAACCCCAACCAGAAACGCGCTTATGGCCACCATCGCGTTCTCCCATACCTTCAGAGAAATCACGTCGCGAATGCCCCAACCCACGGCTCGCAAAATACCAATCTGTTTGCGATCCGGCCCGGTGATCATGGAATGCCGCTGGTATAAAATGAGCACAAACGTTACCAGCACCGTCAGGTACAGCAACAGAAAAACACCACCCTGATAGTTAAAAAGGTTATCAAAAGCCGTGGCAATTTCCTTCTTCTGGATCACTCTGATGTCGAACCGTTGCTGGATAAGTTTGACCATCACGCTGTCGCCCTCAAGCTCGTTGGGAACAATCAAAACAATATCGGTGGCCTGCCCGGAACTCACGCCCAACACCTGGCGGGCCAGGTCAATGTCCATGATCACCATGTCGTTGGTGAAGAGATCGCTCTGCGGGGGAAAAGTCTCGGCAATGCGAACCTCTACGCGCTCCTGGCTGGGCGTGACGAAGTCATATTTTCCGGCGTAATGGTTGTTGTCCAGAAAGTCTCGCACGCCTAGGCCCACAATCATACTGGGGCTGGCCAGAAAGGATTTTAAATCGATGCCATCGATCAGTTCCTGAAAAGTGGTGGCCGTTTGGGTATCAAAAGGATCGATACCCACCACAGTAAAGTATCGGCCGTTGGGCTCATGGAAGTACCGTCCAAAAACCCGGGGAACAGCCGCCCTCACCCCAGGAATGTCCGCGAATTCCGCTGCCCAACCGGCGGGCAGATCCACCGCTTTACCCCCGCGAATTTTCTGCACAATGATATCGGCCTGCTGATCCAGGGTGTGACCAACATCCCGGCGGATGGCCGAAGCCAAAAACATCACCGAGCACAACAAAGTCACCACCAGAGTGGCCATGAGCATCACGGCCACATGGCGGCTCCGGTTACGGTGCAGCGATAGAAAAAGGAAATTCCAAAAGGCGCTATGGAGCATAAACAAAGTCCATTGTGCTGAGGGGTCTCATGCCCGGAAAAAGAGCGCCTGAGTCATCACCCAAAACCCGCCAGCGAGCCTCAAAATATGGCACCGCCAGAGCATGGCCGGGTAAAGCGCTGAAAGCCACCGCCCCGGAGACTTCACCGGGGCGGGAGGCAATAAGAGTATCGGCCAGTACAAGGAACAGGCCCAAGGAGAGCAGCAGAAGAACCGCCACATAGGAACGTGTCAGTCTGGTCACTTGTCCAGTCCGTGGACCAGCTTGGCATCAATCTTTTCAAAGCTCAGGACAGACTTGCCAAAGTGATCATTGCTGAACGTTTCGGCCTCTTCTTTGGTGCGGAATGGGACCAACTCATCGCCCATGGGGCCGTAGACATTGGAGCCCATCACATACCATGCTTTGTGGGCATCCATGGGCCCCAGGTTGTAATAATCAGAGACCCGCACCGCTGCCATTTGGTCGGTGGTCAATGCCACGTGATATTGGGCGGGATCAAAGTAAAATTTCATCATATCTTTGACGCCATCAAAGTAATAATGCTGCCCGTCGGTGGTCTCAATTTCTCCCACCCAGTTGGGATATTTGGCCACAAACATTCCGCACACGGGGCACTTGGCTTTTTCCGGCACCTGGATGGGGCTGAGGGCCGCATGTCCGCCAGCGCCACTCATCAGGTAAATGGCCACGGCCTGATATTGCCCATCATTGAGCTCGCCACAGGCGCCGCTGTTGGCCAGATGTGTTTTGGCCTGGGCGATGGATGAAAATTGGGGCAAATCGGCATCGCCGCACATGGTGGCGAAAATCTTGGCACCCTTTTCAGCCATCTTGCTACGCTTCTTGTTGATCATCTTGTTTTCTTTGGCCAGAGCTTTGCGGGCCATAGCCTCGGCAGCAGCAAAGTTCATCACCTGGCCACCGTTTTTGCCAGCAAAGGCTTCGGCGTCAGCTTTCACGGCAAAGGCGTACTTGCTGGCCATGGTCATGGTGCCCTTGACCTCGCTGCCAACCACATAATGAGCTTTTTCCACAGGGATAAATTTCAATGATGTAACATCCACCACCTGGGCTCCGCTGGCCTCGGGATTGGCATCCACCAAACAGTGCATGGAGCAATATTGGAGGTCCCCAATGGCATGGGATGTTTTATAGAATTTGACCAGATTCATACCGCAGGCCGGGCAATAAAGCTTACCCGGTCCGGATTGTAGAAGTTGGGCTTCATCAACAGGAACGGATTGGAACATCTGGGCTTGAACAGTTGGGGCGCTTGCCAGCAAGACCACCAACACCATGGCAAAAAATGAGGATTTCATGGAAAACCTCTCCCTTTCGTATGTATTCCCCTCCGTAACCTCTAACCTTTCATTGCTTTAAGGAACCTAACAGCAATACTGGACCATCACAACCAAATTCTGAAAAGGCCGGGGATGAACCCGGCCCAATCACTATCGAGTCAGCACAATACGGTAACGGGCCTTCCCGCTTCTCAACCGGTCCATGGCTTCGTTCACTTGGTCCATGGGGTAAATTTCGACCACAGGCTTGATGCCGTGCCTGGCGGCAAATTCCAGCATTTCGGCGATCACAGCCGGGCTGCCCACAGGTGACCCCGAGACTTCCTTCTGGCCACCAATAAGAGAAAACACACCAATATCCAGAGGTTCCAAGGTGGCTCCCACCAGATGCAGGCGGCCTCTGGGCTTCAAAGCACCCATATAGGCATTCCAGTCCAGCTTCACATTGACCGTAGAGAGAATCAGGTCAAAACGCCCCACTTCAGCGGCAAGAGCCTTGGAGTCTCTGGAATTCACCGTGCGGTGAGCCCCCATCTCCAGGGCTTCTTTGATTTTGGCATCGCTGGAAGTGAAGGCCGTGACTTCACAACCCCAGGCGCGCAAAAACTGCAGAGCCATGTGTCCCAGCCCGCCAATGCCGATGACGCCAACCCGGGCCGTGGGCTTCAGGCCAAATTGAACCAATGGGTTAAAGACAGTGATGCCACCGCAAAGCAGAGGACCGGCACCCGCAACATCCAACCCTTCGGGCAATTTGACGGTGGCCGCCGCTTGAGCTCGCACTTGTTCAGCAAAGCCCCCATGGCGCCCCACAATGGTGCCCTGGTGTGTCAGGCACAGGTTCTGATCGCCAGTGAGGCAAGGCGAGCAAGTGCCGCAATATCCTGAATGCCAGCCCAAGCCTACCCGGTCACCCACTTTAAGGTGTTTCACGTCTTCGCCGATGGAATTGATGATACCCACCACTTCATGGCCCAAAACAAGGGGGTACTGGGACATTCCCCATTCATTGTTCAGCATGCTCAGATCGCTGTGGCAAATACCGCAGTATTCCACATCCAATTCCACCTCTTGCCTGCCCAGTGGTCCGGGGTCGTATTCGAACGGCTTCAAAGGACCGCCAGCCTCCGTGGCCGCATAAGCTTTAATCATGTTTTTCTTCCTTACATGGGGATGAAATCAACCAATAACCTGCTTTCAAGATAACGATATTTCGAATCTGTGCCTTTGCCCTGAATGGCCAATTTTACCCATCCCTTTACACTTCCCTTAAATAATGATACCTTGCCGCCCATACAATCGAGCCAAAAGCTCCCATCAATGCACCACAGGCAAAAATCAGAGGCAGGGCCACCACGGCTGCCTTTCTGCCGCCCCCGAAAGGCCAAATCCCATGGCTCAGCAATACATTTTCACTATGACCGATCTGAAAAAGATTGTTCCCCCCAACCGCGAAATCCTCAAGGGTATCTGGCTTTCCTTTTACCCCGGAGCCAAAATTGGCGTCATCGGCTTGAACGGTTCCGGTAAATCCACTCTCTTGAAAATCATGGCCGGCCTGGATGATGACTTCCTCGGTGTGGCCAAACCAGACCCTTCCATCAAAGTTGGTTACCTAGCCCAGGAACCTCAGCTGGACGCCTCCCTTGATGTGCGCGGTAATATCGAATTGGGCGTCAGTGAGCTCAAAGGCATGCTCGACAAATTCAACGCCATCAGCATGCAGATGTGCGAACCTATGGACGACGACGCCATGGCCAAGCTCATGGAAGACATGGGCAAGCTGCAGGACCGTATCGACCTCTTGAATGGCTGGGATCTGGACAACCACGTGGAAGTAGCCATGGATGCCATGCGCTGTCCTCCCGGTGATGCCGACGTGAGCAAGCTCTCCGGTGGTGAAATCCGCCGGGTGGCTTTGACCCAGTTGTTGCTGTCCAAGCCTGACCTTCTGTTGCTGGATGAGCCCACTAACCACCTTGATGCCGAATCCGTTTCCTGGCTGGAGCGACATCTGCGCGAATACGAAGGCACCGTCATTCTTGTCACCCATGATCGTTACTTCCTGGACAACGTCACCGGCTGGATTCTGGAGCTGGACAATGGCCACGGTATTCCCTGGGAAGGAAACTACTCCAGTTGGCTGGAACAAAAGCAGAAACAACTGGTGGAAAAAGAAAAGAAAGACAGCCGCCGGGCCAAAACTCTGGAGCGAGAGCTGGAATGGGTGAATGCATCCCAAAAGGCCCGCCAGAAAAAGAGCAAGGCTCGTGTCTCAAAGTATGAAGAGCTGGTCAGTGAAGAGCGCCAGATGTCAAAGCAAGCCCACCAGATCCGCATCCCCGCCGGTGAGCGTCTGGGTAATGTTGTGGTGAAGGCTGAACACGTAAGAAAAGCCTATGGCGATATTCTTTTGTTCGATGACCTAAACTTTCAACTCCCCCGCGGTGGCATTGTGGGTGTTGTCGGGCCTAACGGCGCCGGTAAAACCACCCTCATGAATATGATCACTGGCAAAGAAACTCCGGACAGCGGCACCTTGACCATCGGTGATACGGTGCAAATGTCCTACGTTGATCAGGGCCGCGATGACCTGGACGCCGAAAAAACCGTCTACGAAAACATCAGCGATGGGGCCGAAGAACTGGATCTGGGTGGCGTGAAGGTCAACAGCCGCGCCTATTGCTCCGGCTTCAATTTCAAAGGCCACGAACAACAGCGCACCGTCGGCACCCTCAGTGGTGGCGAGCGCAACCGGGTGCACCTGGCCCGGCTGCTGAAAAGCGGCGCCAACCTCATCCTTCTGGATGAGCCCACCAACGATCTGGATGTAGATACTTTGCGCGCTCTGGAAGATGGGCTGGTAGACTTTGGCGGCTGCCTCGTTGTGGTCAGCCATGATCGCTGGTTCCTGGACCGGATCTGCACTCATACCCTGGCTTTTGAAGGCGACAGTAACGTCTTCTGGTACGAAGGCAGCTATAGCGAATACGAAGCCGACCGTCGCAAACGCCTGGGTGAAGATGCCGACCAGCCTCACCGCATCAAGTACCGCAAACTGACGCGGGGTTAATGTGGGGCGCTACCTGGTTCTTGTGCCGGGCCTGCTTGCATGGATCCTGATCACGGCCATGGCCGTTGGGGCTACCATTTGGTGCAGTGGTGAAATGTTTCAAGAAGGGTGGTGGGGCTCAATGCCCCACCGCTTTATTTATATGGTGCCAGGAATTGTGGCCACATTTTTGGCGGCCATTGCTGTGCGCTGGCCTCGGCCTGGCGGGTATTTTTTGGGAGCCGTGGGTCTTGCCTTCGCTCTCTTCTGGGGTCAAGCTTCAAGCAACCGCATGGGCTGGGAAATGGCTATCCCCTATCTGGTGGTCGCTCTGCTTTGCATCATGGAAGGCTGGCGCCTGGAGAAAATTGAACGAGGGCAGCTTAAGCCCTGGAAGATCTTCCCATCTTCCCGAACCCATTTCTTTTTTCGGCACCCCCGTTTGACCATAACCCTGGCTATGCCTTTGCTGGGTTTTATCGCCATGGCCATTTATCACAGCATTGCACTTGCAACAGTTTAGAACCTGTACATGGCCAGAACACCGTCATAAGAAATCTCTTCCGTTCCCGCGGCTGAAAATGGCGAATATCCGTAAATTCCCAGCAATTGATAGCCCGTGGTCTCATCCAAGGTCACTGGCAGCACAATGATATCCAGCATATGATCCACTTCCCAGCGATGATAATCGGGATTGTTGAAATGAATAAGGACGCTGTATCGGGCCCTATACGCTTCGGGGTAATCCTCAAAAAAAACATTTCCCGCAGCAATCGGTTCCCAGTCCCTCACCTTGTCAAAAACATCAAAGGAAATGGACTCCACATACGACACAACCAAACCGTGTTCGTCCATCCCCTCGATTTCGCCAAATAGGTTTTCATGGATAGACAGCATGGCTGCTTTGTCGAAATGGTCTCCCACTAAGGGGTTACCTGATCCGTCCCAATCCTCAATGGTGGACGGCAATAGCCCCAGCCTGAATTCTTCGTGGAGGATGAAATCCAAGTCGTCATAGGACATATCCACCACCGATGTAAGGTAGTTTTGCATGAGAATATCTTCGGTTGGCGGAAGAATACGTGGATCGCTCACCTCGGGAGCTTCGGGGGAATCGTCACTGCATCCCACCAAGAAAGTCAGGCTCGAAAAAATGAGGCCCACCAGCAAAACTCTTATTCTGGAATTCCAGACCATGCTCTTTCCCCTTTGTTTGAAAGATATCCAAGACAAACACGAGCCAAAATCTGCAATCCCCATACCTCGGATTTTCACGATATCGATCACTACAACTAACCAAGTTTACTAATTCTATTGTCTCCAACTCAAAAAAGAAATAGGCAGTCCCATTTTGAACTCAAAAAAAAGCGGCCGCATCACTGAAGATGCGGCCGCGGATCACTCATAAAAGAGTTTTTAGTTTACCGAAAAATTACCGGTACATGCTCTTCAGGCTGTCAAAAGTGGTCTCCTGAGTGGCCACAACGCCTTCGGGAACTGAAACGGTCCAGACTCCCTGACCAGTGGAACTGAATCCATCAAAAATGACATAATAACGGCCGGGATTGCTACCAGCATCAAAGATGATGTGCTCAGGTTCGCCATAAACGTCGGCTCCGACAACACAGCTATTTTCAACATCAGCACAATCCGTCACCAGATACAGGGAGGTATCAAAAGTGGATTCGGCAGTGACTTCAATTTGCTGGTTTTCGACCAGATCGATGTAATAAACAATGTCAAGACCAGGAGCGTTGAATCCCGTGCAACCATCGGATCCAGGATTGTAATCATCGGCAGCACCGGTGTTATCAATCTCGAAAGTTCCGAAAGGAAGTGGCAGGGCGCCCTCGCAGGTGTCATTTTCAGGAGCAGGAGGAGGAGGATCGGCCAGAGCCATAGTCAGGAAGTAAGATCCCTGAGTGGTTCCGCTGAAACCAGTCACTTTGACAAAATATGTGGTATTGGGATCAATAGTATACTCGATGAGGCTGTAATAACCCTGTCCGCCACCATCATCGTTATATGCAAGTTCAGTTTCGCAGTCATCAGCATACAGGTACAACTTGGTATCATTAACATCACCGGGATGTGTCTGGAAAGCCACTTCGCCACCAGCGGGGTAAAACACTTCAAACCAGTCTTCATCACCAGCAGGATCGATGGCAGCCATATAGTTGTCATCTACGGTCAAATAGTCGGCTATAGTGCAATCGTCGTTGGGTTCGTTCTCGGTGATATCAACATTAATGTCTACAGGCAAAACAGGTTTCTCAAGGGCGGGTTTGTCAGATGCATATACAGCACCGGTGACCATCATGACAGCCAACAAAGCGATAACAAATTTTCTCATAGGTTTCCCTCCAAAGGGTAATGAACATCAAGACGCAACAGGAGAATCCCGTTACTGCAGAATGGACGACTCTATCATGTTTCAGTCTTATCCTGCAATAAAAAAGTCAAAAGTCATTCTGTTTGTTCCGGAAACCGCCACAGACTAAAGAATTCATCATTATTTTTCAAAAACAATCTGTTTCTGTATGAACTCTCTATCATCAAGCAAGCCCACAGGATAGACCCCTACCCGTTGGTCGTAATATGGCGTTTTTTCGTAAAACCAATACCGAATAGCCCAGGCGTCTTTGGCAAATTCCGGATCCTCCAGTTTTCGCTGCTCCAGCTCCACTAGTAATTCCGGTTGTTCAACCACCATTTCCCTAATCATATTTTCAATGACATAAGACTCCACATATTCCACCCGTTCAAAGATGGCATCCAGGTACCCCCAACGCACCAGAGAATCGGCCCCTTGGGGCTGGAGCATGTGGGCCGCCACCCTGGCCGCCCTTTGGTTCATATCAACCACCACCGTTCCCGCAGGATAAATCCGCTTCTCCAGCAACGGATCCATCTCAAAGCGCACGGGGTGATGCCCCTCATAGGGTTTTTCCTGCCACTTGGCATCTCGGAAACGCCAGCTGCGCACTTCCACTTCCGCCTCTTTGGCCAGACGCTGGAACTGGATCCCATGCAATGACAAACGGTCTATAATAACCGTCCACTCCGGAGGTATCAGATAGGCCTCGGGCAAGTGGCTCGTCTGGTCGGGCTCCATATCATCATACATCTCAATCATCATGGTTTCTGGTTCGCCACTGAAGCGGAACCAATCGCCACCGGTGATATCGCTTTTTACTTTTTCATAGGAAACCCCCAGAAATTTAAAAGGACGATGCTTCTCGGTGGATTTAAAACTGAGAGCAAAGGGCTCCTCACGAAAAGCCGCACTGGCGGTGTGGGCATCGGCATTCAGCACCAGTTCTCGCAACGCACCCGCCTCTTCATTCAGGTGCCCCATGGTTTCCACCACCAATTGATAAGCCGCCTCAACCCGTGTGGGATAATCTTTCAACATGTGGGTTTCGATCAGCAGGCCCGGCCGGTTCTGGAGCGCCGTATAACCTTGGCTATAACGAGGACCAGCCACCCAGGTGATCAAGCCACTGCGCGGATCATGCCACTGACGGAAAGAGACATATGGCGCCATGGGAAAATCTGCCTGGCTCATAACGGCATTCATCTCGTCACTATATTGATTGGTCCATTGGGTCAGGCCAACATCCATATTGCCGTGAGTTTCGAGACCATATGTAATAGCGTACTGATAGTCGGCCCCATCGGTGCTGTGGATGTCGATCATAAAATCGGGCTGCCACTGCTGGTACATCTCCAACCAATGGCGCATTTCCAAAGTATCGGCCTTTAAAAAATCCCGGTTGAGATTCTGGTTGGTCGCCGTGACTCGCCAGCCCATTTCATCAGGACCGTTCTGGTTGATGCGACCGTAGGGCCCAAACCGTTCGTGCCCATCCACATTGAAAATGGGAATGAACAGCAAGGTTATCTGGTCCAGGAGTTCTGCCCGCAATTCAGGGTCGGTGGCCAGCTGGCGAAGCAACAACATCCCTGCATCTTTCCCACAACTTTCTCCCGCGTGAATACAGGCCTGCACCAGAAGCACCACTTCGTCCTGACGGTTCCGATGTTGGTCCGCACGAAACCGTTGCTGGCTGTCGGCAATGATGAGAGGAAGTTTGCGCCCCTGAGGGCTGGTTCCAAATGACTCCAGCTTCAGATAATCACTGGCCGCTACCAGGTCATCAAACCAGGCCAGCGTTTCGTCATAACTGGGTGTCTTGGTGCCCGCCGAAAATTCATAAATCGTCTCCAACGAAGCACCCGAAATTCCGGTGGCCCAAAGAAGCAGCAGGAAAACGACAGTGAGTATTTTCATTTTTGGTTTGACCATCCCGATACGTTTGGTGCCATTCAGTTTTCTTATTCCAGCTCACACTAACGCCAGAAAATCAGAGCGAACACTTTTTCTTTCCAGAAGCTAAACGAACATGGCTTATCAAAACAGGCAAGAAATTAGTTGAACTATCCCCAAAAGGACATAATCTTTGCCCCTCGGAAGATGACCGTTTTTTTATACAGCTAAATTTGCAGTGGAAATAATATGTTGACAGACTTGTCCACATCCACTGAAAATGCGGTCAGGCACTGGTTGTGGCAGATTGTTCTGGGAAAATCTCCGAGCAATTGGGCGACCCTCGATCCAACCTGGTAGCTTCCACCCTTATGAGAATAAGGAAAGAGGCAGACCAGGGGAAGAGCGAATGCAGGCTGAACTTAAAATCGCAGCAAGCCCCCCGGGCCTTTTTAAATGATCAACTCGATCAGGTAAAAGGTCTCATGGGTTTATTTGCGTATGGTTCAGGTTTTGTAAACGCACCGAGGATATCCACACGACCTGAACTCATGGATAGAGATGCCATCACTGTGTGGCTAAGATTTGTTGCATCGGGCATTACGGTCTGTTGCAACAAGAGATTCGGTGCCCCCATACGGGGACATTGAAGTTTCGAAAGGCTTGCCTTTCGATAACACCCCAGTGGATTTCAAGGAGGTCCGACTTTGTTTACTAAGAAAATGATTGCTCTGCTCGTTCTGGCGACCATTCTGGTTTCCGGCGCTGCTCTTGCTGAAGACGCCTACAAGATTTATGGCAAACTGCACACGTCCCTCGACTACATGAGCGACAGTGAAGACAGCCAGATCATGATGGCCAACAACACTTCTCGTTTCGGATTCAAAGGTTCCAAAGAACTCACCGAAAAACTGACCTTCATCTGGCAATTCGAAAGTGCCATCAACTTGGCCCAGAAGGGTTCCAACACCCTCGTGACTCGCAACAGTTACCTGGGCCTGAATGGTGACTGGGGTACCTTCCTTTATGGTATCCATGACACCCCCTTCAAGACCATCGGTCGCAAAGCTACCTTCTTCTACGACGAATTGGGTGACAACCGCCAGACCACCATGGGCTGGGATCGTCGTCTGCAAGACGTGGTTGTTTACGCTTCTCCTGACATGAGCGGCTTCGGCGTTGTGCTGGGCTACATGTTGGACCAGGGCGTTCTTGGCGCCGACGAAGCTATGACTGCCTTCAGTGGCTCTGCTGCTTATAGCAAAGACGCCCTGTACGTGGGTGTTGCTTATGAAATGCTGAGCAAGGGTTTCTCCGAGACCTACGCCGATGCTGACGATGTCATGATGTATGGCGATTCGTCCAACGGTATCCGCGCCACTGCCAAGTACGACTTTGGTACTTTCGCAGTTGCCGGTCTGTTCCAGACCCTTTCCGGTCAAGCCCTCAACGAGACCTTCGACGGCTTTGATGACATGACAGCTCAGACCTTCGGCCTGGAAGCCAAATTTGACTTCGCCGAAGTTTACGCAGTTAAGGCTGCCTACTTCATGGCTGATCCTGACACCGATACTGACGACGACGACTATGCTCTCTTGGCTCTCGGTGTAGACCGTCAGCTGGGCCAGAAGACTTACACCTACCTGCAGTATGCCACCGTCATGAACGGTGATGCATCCATGCACGGCTTGAGTGGTGGCGGCAATGGTCACGGTTCCAGCATTGGCGCTTCTGCTGCCGGCGAAAGCCCCATGGGCATCAGCTGGGGTATGGTCACGAAGTTCTAGGTTATACTTTATCCTCCAGGATAAGGATTTCCTCCTTGGAAAACCCCGGGCCTTGGCTCGGGGTTTTCCATATCTACCACAAAAAATAATCCCATTCATTCCAACCTTTTCCTGCCGAACAACGTCTCTATAGCAACCCCGATGCACAAACATGCCCAGGAGGCTGCCCATGTATAGAAAGTTATGGTCCATATCCCTCGTCCTCATTCTCCTTTTTGCAGCCAGCCAGGCTGTGGCCTTTTCCTTTGGCAATGGCAAAGAAGGCTCTGGCCATATGGAAACCCGGCAACTCAATCTGGATGAATTTCACGCTCTGGATGTGGGGGGAGCTTTTGATGTTGAAGTCAGCTTCGGCAGCAAGCAGAAGGTGGAAGTGACCATTGACGACAATCTCTGGGAGCATTTTGATGCTAAGGTCAAAGGGCAATGGCTCAATCTGGGTTGGGGCCGAAACTGCCAACCCAGCAACGACTGCCATGTGAAAATTGTGGTTAAAAAACTGGAAGAAGTCAGCATTCACGGTGCGTGTGATCTGGACATTTCCGGTTTCAGTGGCCATGAATTTGCTTACAAACTGAGTGGTGCCGGCAATTTGAAGATGGACGGCAAAGTGGATCAACTGGAGATCAATATCAGTGGTGCCGGAGAAGCCGATACCACCGATCTGAAAGCCAAGGATGTAAAGGTTAGCATTTCGGGAGCCGGCAACGCCGAAGTGTATGCCAAAGACAGCATCCGCGGCCGGGTCTCTGGCGTGGGCAACCTTACCTACTATGGGGATCCCGAAGATAAAGATACCAAGGTCAGCGGTATGGGGAGTATTGAAAGCAAATAGCTCTCTTCAGAATGAATGAGCGGAAGGCACTAGAGGTGCCTTCCGCTTTTTATATCCCCACTATTGGCGGATCAACATTTCCCTCTGGTACCCTCCATCAGCTATCCAGGAGGCTGTCCGGTATCCCAACCGAGTGATGGCTTGAAATAAATCGCCATTGAGAGTTTGCACCCTGTCGCTTGTACGATGCAAATGGGTATAGGTATTGGTGGTCACAAAATACAAGGTGGGTAATCCCTGGTTAAAAAAGGGTGTCGCATCGGCGCCGCCCCCTCTCCAGGTCCCGGGAATCATAAGGTTCTCAGCCACCGCATCCAACTGCAGAGTGCGTCCCCAAAGCAGAGGTGCCGACTTACCGCCCCCCACCCGAATACTGTCGCCGTGGGCGATGCAGTCAAAGTTCATCATGGCCACGGTGGACTCCAGAGGGCGTACGGGATTATCTGCATAATATTGACTGCCAATCAAACCCTGCTCCTCACCCGCGAACAGCACAAAGACCAGAGTCCTGGGAGGCGCTTGCCCCGCCCGCACAAAAGCTTCCGCAATTTCCATAACTGCTGCCGATCCGGAGGCATTGTCGTTGGCACCCGGAAAAAGTGCCTTCTCAGCCTGGCCCCCTACGTGATCCAGGTGGGCCCCCAGAACCAGGAACTCAGTGCTGAGGTCCGGATCACTGCCCGGCAAAATACCCACCACATTCCAGGTTTCTGCTGCTGGCTGGTAGCGGGTTTCCACTTTCAGATCCACAGTCAATTCCAGAGGTCGTGAGGAAGGGGATTGCGTTTCATCGATGCGGGACTGGAGCTCCGAAAGGCTCAAGTCTGAATTTTTCAGAAGTTCGGCCGCCACAGCCTGGCTGATCTGCAGCTGGGGAACATCCTTCAAGTGCTGGCCTTCGCCATGCATGACGCTGCCAATGAGAGGTTGCGGATTTTTATCATTGGGCTTGGCAATCATCAGAACGGCAAGTGCCCCATGAGCAGCAGCCGTGCGAGCCTTGGGGCGTGGGTTGGACATGCCCTGCCAGCCTCCATCATCTGGCAGCGCCCAACCTGGGCCCTGTTTTAAGACCAGAACGATTTTGCCCTCCACATCCACATCCGCATAGTCATCATAGCCGCGGTCGGGGAAGCTGAGGCCGTAACCACAGAAGACCACCGGTGCAGAATAATCGCCCCCGCCGGTGAATCCCCGGAAGACATAATCTTCACCCAAAGTGTATGAGTCCGGAGCGCCGGAAATTCCAAAATTTGGTTGGCCAATGACTTCGTTGGCTTCAATGGGCAGGGTTTGAAAAAAGCCCTTATCCCCACCCGGCTGCAGACCCAGATCCGCAAAGTGCTCAGCGGCTAACTCCGCCGCCAATCGGTAACCTTCGGTGCCCGGCAAACGACCGTTCATGGCCCCACTGGTCAGGGCCTCCACCTGGTCCAGCAATCCTGCTTTTGTGATGGACGCTTCGGCGGCACTCAGGGTGCCATCACCAACACTGGTGTGATCATGGACGATGCGCCAACCGGCAGCCCCCCTGCGCATCACCAAAGTGAAAACACCGTGGGGCTGATCTGATTTTCGGTCCAAACGCCAGCGCCCCACCACCAGGGCTGCGTCCTCGGATAACAATTCAATGTCCAGATCATAGAAGGACAAATGTCCCATGGATCGCTGGTCAGGATAGGAGCTTTGGTAGTTCTCCAACACCTGATGCCAACCAAAACTGAAGCCGTCATCGCTTGCAAAACGCAGATTCTCAGAATGCAGATAACACTGCATGTATTCGTTCAAGTCACCGGCGTTCCAGCCATCTTCTGCACGGGACATGACTTCACTGATTTCACGAGTTCCCTCTAAAACTCTTTCACCACAACCTATTAGAGAGAGAAGAAGGACCAGCAAAAAAGCCCTGTATACAGTATACATCACTTCAGTTTCTCCCATACCGTCATTTGACTGAGGGTGTGCTGGAATTTTCGGGCGGTTTCACGGATGACAAAGGGCACATCCCGAGGCTCGCCCAATAAGCGAAATTCTGGTTCCAGTTCTCTGTGAAAACCATCAAGGGTGGTACGGTTTTCACCATCAACTTTTCGCCCGCCCAGCCAGTTTTCCAGGGGAGTGAATTCTTCCAACCAAGTGTAAGGGGACATCAGAACCAACAGGCCACCCTTGTTGATGCGGCCCGCGATGTGCTCCAGAAATTTGGCAGGGCTATAAAGCCGGTCCACCAAATTACAGGCCAGAACCAAGTCGTAATTATCAAACTGCGGCTTCAAATTGTGAGCATCGCCTTGCCAGAATTCCACCTTATTTTCGGTGCCCACCAGGCCAAATTCCTCCAGGTTTTTTTCATGATAGGAAACCAGTTGGCCTTCACTGGGGATGGCATACTTGATACGCCCTTTATTCTGCATGTCATGCCCCACGCGGATAAAGCGGGCGGAGAAATCGATGCCCGTGACATGGTCAAAGAACCGAGCCAACTCAAAGGTGCTTCTACCGGTGGCGCAGCCCAGATCCAAAGCCCGCTTGAAGCTTCTGCCCTTCATCAATTCCCCACAAATTTCTGCTGTTGCTTTGGGGAAATTAGGGACTCCGTAATATTCCTGGCCGAAATGGAACTCACAATACTGCCCGACTAATTCGTCAGTTTCATAGATGTCATCGCTGATGGTCACTTCTGCCTCCGATTCGATATAACGAAATCCCGCATGCTGGAAAAAATGCCTTCTGAAGGCGTAACGGGAAAAAGGATTGGCTTCATTGCCTGCGCTGATCCAGGACCCACCCTTGAGAATGTTATGCCTGGTATCAAAAGTGGGAGTGGAAAAGTCATCATACAGAGGGTGAACCTTGAAGCCGGGGAATCCGCTGATCGGTGTTTCAGTCCATTGCCAGACATTGCCCACCACGTCGAAAAAATCGCCCTGCTTGTTTTCGTTCACTGGGCAGGATGAAGCTCCTTGAGCCAAATTGATGTTGGCCTTGTGGCCTGTCCAATGCTCCTTCCCATCCAGAGTTGACGATTCCAGGATGCGGTACCATTCTGCTTCCGTCGGTAAACGCACCGGTTGGCCAGTCGTTTCTGCTTTCCAACTACAGAAAGCCTTGGCTTCCAGATAGTTGACCTCGGCAGGCCAATCCTTAGGCATATCGATTTCTTCTGCCAAACAACGCAATTTATAGGATTTTTCGCCGGTTTTGACCCAAAAGGTGGGAAATTCTGCCTTACTGTAAATTTTCCAGGCCCACCCCTCTTCCGTCCAATATTTTTCCGTTTGGTATCCGCCGGCCTTCACAAAGCCCTCAAATTCATCATTACTGACCAGATAGCGAGTAGCCTTGAATGCAGAAACCTCTGATTTCAAATGCCCATATTCATTATCCCACCCATAAAACGAGTGGTTATCTGGCAGCCCCTGGACAACCACGCCCTCCTCCACAACCAGCATTTCATTGGCGGGAGCATCCCCTGAGTTTTCGCACAAGGGAAATCTCTCCACCGAGCGGACCATTTCCAAGGGCAATTGGCGCATCAGAACCGAACTGGTCTCCAAATGGATGCGTTCATGCTCAATACCCATAATGATCACCCAAAAGGGGTCATTCCATTGGATGGGCATATTCAAAGGAATCTCGTCAATGGCTTGTTCCACCACCGCTCTGGCTTGTTTTCGGTATTCCCAGGCTTCGGCTACGGTTGGCCACTCGTAGTTCTTATCGCTGAGATCATCCCAGCTCATTTCATCCACGCCCACGGCAAAGATTGATTCTAACAGAGGGTTGACCCGCTCACTGATGACCTTGGCCAAGACCATTTTATTGATGAAAAAAGTGGCTGTATGCCCCAAATAGAAGATAAGGGGATGCCTCAGTGGATCCGCTTTGGCAAAATATGCCTCGTCACAGTCCAAAACCTCAAATAACTCTTCATAAATTTCCCAGGTTTCAGTGAAATATTTGCGGATATTTTGGCGCATGGTTTCAGGGCTGCCCTGATCCAGTCTTGGAGTTGGCATGAGGCTGGAAGACATGGAATAGGATCCCTTCTTTAAGTGACCTGTAATAAAAAAAAATATCCCGTTAATAATACGACAGTTCTTTGGTTTTTCCCAGAGTCCTTAGCGTTAATCTTGCCCTCATCCGCACATTCATCCCTATAAATCATGACTCCAGACCCTTGGCCATTTGGCCTCCAAACCATCTTTCCATTGTGCAATTAAATTATTACGCTTCTCGGATTTCAATTTTTAGCATTACTTCAAAACAATTGCATAACTGGCTATTTGACAATGGAATACACAACTTGAAAATCTTTGCATCTTGGCTGTCAAAAAAATAACAAAATATTCTTGACCCTCAAAATTCAATGATTACCTTTGTGGCGTTGAATGCTTGTTATTTTATTAACATCAGTGGTAAACAGGAGTCCACCATGGTTACACATTCCAAATACATGATCAATCCCCGCACCGTGGGTCGTTTGAGCATTTACCGCCGGGTTCTCAAGCAATTGAGTGTAGAAGGAATCCAGCGGATTTTTTCACGAGATCTGGCCGTCATGGCTGGTGTTTCTGCATCTCAAGTGCGACAAGACCTTATGAATGTGCCCACCAGCGGTACTCCCCAGCATGGTTATTCCATCACCGAATTGGCCCAGGCTGTGGTCAATTGTCTGGGCACCGCCCAGGCCACTTCTGTGGTTCTGTTGGGAGCCGGACATTTGGGACAAGCTCTTTTGCACTACTTTCAGTCCACCCAACCCCACCTGAACATGAAGGCTGTTTTTGAAGTCAACCCACATATGGTTGGCAAACACCTCAACGATGTTCCGGTTTTGGATGCCGCCAACCTTGAAGAACAGGTGCGGGAAGCCCATGTCTGTATTGCCATCCTGGCTCTGCCCCCTGAAGAAGCCCAAGCCGCAGCGGAACGTTTGGTTGCCGCCGGTGTGTGCAGCATCCTTAACTTCACTCCCATCCGTTTGCAGGTACCCAATCATGTTTTCGTAGAAAACAACGATATCCAGATGTCTTTGGAGAGAGTTGCCTTCTACGCATCGGCTAAAACTGAAGAGAAAGCCCGCGCATGAAAGCTTCAGAAGTGACTCTGGTTCAGACCATTGGCGAACGATGCCGGACCTGTTTCACCTGTGTACGCGAATGCCCAGCCAAAGCCATTCGCATTGAAGATGGCCAGGCCATGGTCATGCACGAGCGCTGCATCGGTTGCGGCAACTGCGTTCAGGTTTGCAGCCAGGGAGCCAAAGTGGCTGCCGATTCCCTGGAGATGGCTGAAACCCTTTTAGCAGGCGACACCATGGTGGCCGCGGCCATTGCCCCATCTTTTGCCGCCGAATTCACCAACTTTGATGAAAAAGTATTGGGCGGCCTGCTGAGAGAATTGGGCTTCCACATTCTTCACGAAGTGGGTTTTGGAGCAGATTTAGTGGCCCAGCGCACCCGCGAATTAGTGGAAGACGGCCCGCTCAAACGCTGGATTGCCACCTCGTGTCCTGCCATCGTCACTTTTGTCCAACGGTACCATCCTGAGCTTTGCTCTTCTCTGTTGCCTCTGGTCTCACCCATGGTCGCCAGTGCCCGTGCCCTGCGTAACCTGCATGGTCCCGATCTCAAACTTATATTTATCGGACCTTGCCTGGCCAAAAAAGGCGAAGCTGCATTCACCAGTGGAGATGGCCGTATTGATTGCGTCATCACCTTCAATGAGCTGGATGAATTGATTCGACGGAGGAAACTGGATCCCAACAAAGTGAAACCCGCAGATTTTGATGCCCCCCGCGCCAATCTGGGGGCCGTTTTTCCCCTCAGTCGAGGCATGGTCCAGGTTGCCGGCTTAAGTGAAGACCTGGCCACCGGCAGTGTAGTCACTGCCGATGGCCGTCAGGATTTCCCGGAAGCCCTGCGCGAATTTTCTTCTGGTGATATGGATGCAGAATTGCTTGATATTCTATGCTGCAAAGGTTGCATCATGGGCGCGGGCATGACCACCGACGAGCCCCTCTTCCGGCGCCGTGCCCGTATCAGTCGCTATGCGGGCAACCGCCAGCGCATTGGCAATAAAGGCAGTTGGTACAAATACATGAACCAACTTGATGACCTGGACCTGAGCCGGTCCTTTGAACCCGACCAATTGAAACTGCGCGAGCCTGATGACGCCGAAATTGACGCCATCTTGCGCCGTCTGGGAAAAATCACGGCATCTGATGAATTGAATTGCCGCGCCTGCGGTTACGACACCTGCCGGCAACACGCCGTGGCCATCTACAAGGGCATGGCCGAAAGCGAAATGTGTCTGCCCTTTGTCATCGACGAACTGCGCAACACCGTGGGCGACCTTCATTCGTCCAACGCCGAATTGGCCACAACCCAGGAACAGCTCATGCACTCGGAAAGGCTGGCCAGCATGGGCCAGTTGGCCGCCGGCATAGCTCACGAAGTGAACAACCCCCTGGGCGTGGTGCTGCTCTACACTCACTTGCTTCAGGATGAATTCGGACACGAATCCAAGCTGGGCATCGATTTGTCCCTCATCGCCGAACAAGCCAACCGTTGCAAAGGCATTGTCTCCGGTTTGCTTGATTTCTCCAGAGAGAACAAAACGGAATTGCAGCGGGTAAAAATTGGGACTTTTCTGCGGGAATGTCTGCGCGGTGTCATCACACCGGCAACCCAAAATATCTGCTTAAAAGTGGATGACGAAAACCTCAGCGCCGACCTGGACCAGGCCCAGATGCAACAGGTTATCATCAACCTCGTGAACAATGCCCAGGCCGCCATGCCAGAGGGTGGCACTACCTGCATCAGTGTCACCGTCCCCAGTGAAGATTCCTTGGTGATCGAAGTGGCTGATACCGGCTGCGGTATAGCCGAAGAAATTCTGAGCCGAATTTTCGAACCCTTCTTCACCACCAAAGGCCAAGGCAAAGGCACTGGCTTGGGGTTGGCCGTCAGTTACGGCATCGTAAAAATGCATCGCGGCCAAATCAACGTGCAGTCCAATACCGATGAAAAGAGTGGTCCCACGGGAACCATTTTCAGCATTGTTCTGCCTCAGTATGTGCACCCGGAAGCACAGGAGAATGGTCATGACTGACAACCATGTTCTACAGGTTTTAATTGCCGACGATGAGGTCGGTATGCGCACGGGCATGGCCCGGGCCCTGGAAGGCCTCACTGTCACGGAACCTCATGGCCAAGGCACCTTCACCTTGAACATACGGTTGGCTACAGATGGGTTCGAGGCCAGAGAGATTTTGGCCCAGGATCACTTTGATCTGGTGCTTTTGGACCATGGCATGCCCCGGGTTACAGGTATGGAAATTCTGACTGAGTTGCAGGCCCAGAAATCCACCACCATGGTGGTGATGATCACGGCTTATGCCTCTCTGGAAATGGCCGTCAAGGCCACCAAAAAAGGCGCCTATGACTTCCTGGCCAAGCCCTTCACGCCCAAAGAGTTGAAGGAAGTGGTGGTGAAAGCGTCCCGCCATTTGATGGTGGAGCGTACGGCCCGCAAACTGGCCGGGGAAAAACACCGGGTGCGTTTTGAGTTCCTCTCGATTTTGGCTCATGAATTGAAGGCGCCCCTGGGGGCCGTGGAGGGCTACCTTCGTTTGCTTGATGAAGGCATCACCGCCAACAACCCCGAGGCCACCGCTCGCATCATCGGCCGCAGCCTGGTACGGCTCGAGGGCATGCGCAAACTCATCTACGATATGCTGGATTTGACCCGCATTGAATCTCGCCAAAAAGAACGGGTTTTGACTGAGGTTGACCCTGCTCAATTGGTAGAAAAAGTTATGGAAACATTTCAACCTCAAGCACAAAGTCGAAATATTTCCCTGGAAGCGGAATGCACAAACAGCACTATCATGCAGGGTGTCTATTCCGAACTCGAAATCATCCTCAACAATCTGGTTTCCAACGCAGTGAAATACAACAGCGATGGTGGGCAGGTTTTCATCAAGTTGGACAGCGACGAGGAATACGTCACTATCAGTGTCAGCGATACCGGCATCGGTATGACCGAAGAAGAAGTGGGTCGCCTGTTTGGCGAATTTGTACGTATAAAGAATGACAAAACCCGGCTCATTGAAGGCAGTGGCCTGGGTTTGAGTATTATGCAGCGCCTGGTGCATCTGAACGGCGGCCGGGTCACCGTGTCCAGCCAAGAAAACCAGGGCACAACCTTCACAGCCACCTTGTCCCGAACCGGACATTCAAACAAACCTGTTCCCAGCGGAGAGAGTTCATGAAAATCGACGAAGGAAACATCGAGAAATCCCTACAACGGGGTGGACAGAAGAGCGAATCCGATATTACTGAAATCCTGGCCAGGGCCCGAAAGCTTGAAGGCCTGGAGGCCGACGACGTAGCGGCTCTTTGCAATATTAGTGACCCTGAATTGCTGGGCGAACTCTTCCGGGCAGCGCGCGATGTCAAAGCGGAAATTTATGGCCACCGTTTGGTCTTATTTACCCCCCTTTACGTTTCCAATCTCTGTAAAAATGACTGCGCTTACTGTGCATTCCGTAGCAGCAACCGAGGCCTCAATCGCCGTGCCCTGAGCATGGAAGAGATTGCCTCCGAAACCGCAGCTCTGGTTGATGAAGGTCACAAACGCATTCTTCTGGTGGCGGGCGAAGCTTACCCCCGCGATGGTTTCGATTACATTTTACGCGCCATCGACACCGTGTACTCCGTCAAACGGGGCAGCGGAGAAATTCGCCGAGTGAACGTAAACGTCGCTCCTCTGGAAGAAGCCGATTTCAAACGGCTCAAAGAGCACGACATCGGCACCTACCAAATCTTCCAGGAAACCTACCATCGTGAAACTTATTCAAAGGTGCACCTGCGCGGGGCCAAAACAGATTATGATTGGCGACTGCAAGCCATGGATCGGGCCATCTCCGCAGGTATTGATGACGTGGGCATTGGTGTCTTGTTCGGCTTGGCTGATTGGCGATTTGAACTGCTGGCCCTGCACCAGCACATTCGCCACCTGGAAAAAGAATTCGGTTTTGGTCCACACACCATCAGCGTACCGCGCCTGGAGCCCGCAACCGGAGCCGATTTGGCCAGCAACCCACCCAACCCGGTGTCTGATTTGGCCTTTCGCAAAATCGTAGCCATTCTCCGGCTGATGGTCCCCTACACAGGTATCATCATGTCCACCCGGGAAACCGCAGACATTCGGCGTGAAACCTTTGCCCTCGGTGTCTCTCAAATTTCTGCCGGCAGCCGCACCAATCCTGGTGCCTATTCTGCGTCCGATAAACACACCGCCGAACAATTCAGCTTGGGTGATGTGCGTTCTCTCGATGAAGTGGTGGCCGATGTGGCCCGCCTGGGTTACATCCCATCATTCTGCACCGGTTGCTACCGTCTCGGGCGCACCGGAGCCGACTTCATGGATCTGGCCAAACCCGGCGACATCAAAGCCCATTGCGCTCCCAACGGCCTGAGCAGTTTTCTGGAATATCTGATGGATTACGCCCAACCCGAAACCCAGGAAGCCGGTATGCTCAGCATCGCCAACGCCCTGGAAACCATGGACCCCGAACCTCGCCGCCGCGCTCAGGTCATGCTGGAGAAGATCCGTGCCGGCCGTCGCGATGTTTTCTGCTAGGAGCGATGCATGAAACGCCAAACAGCAACCCGCGGGTTCCGCCTGCACATTGGCCTTTATGGCCGGCGCAATGTGGGTAAAAGCAGCCTTGTCAACGCCCTGACCCGTCAGGATGTAGCCATTGTTTCCGATACTCCAGGCACCACCACCGATCCGGTGAGCAAGCCCATGGAGTTGCAGCCCATCGGGCCTGTGGTTTTGATCGACACCGCAGGCCTTGATGACACCGGTGATCTGGGCAAACTGCGCATGGACCGAACCCGGGCCATGCTTGATCGTTGCGAGTTGGTGTTGCTGGTGACGACCACCAACGCCTGGGGCTCTCACGAAGAGCAATTGCTGGAGGAAATGAAAGAAAGACGCATCCCGGTCATTGTGGTTCTCAACCAGGCTGACAAAGAATTACCATCAGATGCCATGACCAAAATGCTTGATGAGCTGGGAGTGAAATGGGTGGCCACGTCCGTGACGGGGGGCACTGGCATTGATGATCTGCGGCTGGCCATTATCGATACAGCCACCCAGAGCCGCTCCAAAACCCCGCCCCTGGTACGGGACCTTGTACCCGCCGGAGAAACAGCCATTTTGGTGGTTCCCATTGACAAAGAAGCCCCGGTGGGCCGAATCATTCTGCCCCAGGTTAACGCTATCCGCGATCTGTTGGATGGTGATTCCTGCTGCCTTGTGGTCAAAGAAACTCAGCTGGAATCTGCTTTGGCCAATCTCCGGAAAAAGCCCGCTCTGGTGGTGACCGACAGCCAGGCTTTTGCTCAGGTGAGCGCCATGGTCCCCGAGGACATCCCCATGACTGGGTTTTCGGTCTTGATGGCTCGGCATCGTGGCGATTTCGAATCTCAGGTAGCCGGCGCTCGCGCCATTGCCAACCTGCAACCTGGCGACCGGGTCCTGGTGGCCGAAAGCTGTAGCCATCACCCGGTGGAGACTGATGACATCGGCCGCGTCAAGCTCCCCCGTTGGCTGAATGAAGCGGTGGGCGGATCCTTGGTCTTCGACACCGTTCAGGGACACGATTTTGCCACCGACCTTTCCCCTTATAAACTGGTGGTCCACTGCGGCGGCTGCACCATGAACCGTCAGGAAATCCAAAGCCGTCTGGGACATTGCCGACGAGCCGGTGTGCCGGCTACCAACTATGGACTGGCCATTGCCTTTTGTTTGGGTATTCTGCCTCGGGCCATGGCTCCGTTTGAATCGCCCTCGGTGGTATCATGACCCAACAGGTCAAAGACATTTTGGGACATGTTGCCCAGGGCCAGACTCTCGAGCGTGACGATTTGATCCGCCTTCTGGACATCAGCGAGGAAAACGAATACGAAGCCCTTTTTCACGCCGCCTATGAAGTGAAAAAGAAAAACGTCGGGCCAGTAGTTTACTTTCGTGGCCTGATCGAAATTTCAAACATCTGCCAAAAGGATTGCCTTTACTGCGGCATCCGAAAATCAAACCCCAAGGTTCCCCGGTTCCGCCTCTCCATAGAGGAGATTGTGCAAGCCGCCCGTTGGGCCCACGACAACCATTATGGCTCATTGGTGTTGCAAGGGGGCGAGATCCAAAACGACAACCACAGCCAATATATCACTGATGCCCTGAACCAGTTGCACGAAGCCACCAATGGTGAATTGGGCGTCACTCTTTCCCTTGGTGAACAAAGCCCCCAGGTGCTTCGCCAGTGGCGACAAGCCGGTGCCCACCGCTACTTGCTGCGGCTTGAAACCAGTCGTCAGGATTTGTACCGCCAGTATCATCCTGAAGACCATCTTTGGGCCCCCCGCCTGCAATGCCTCGATGATTTGCGCAACGAAGGTTACCAGGTGGGCACAGGAGTGATGATCGGTTTACCCGACCAGACCAACGCCGACCTTGCCGACGACTTGCTTTACATCAAAGAACTGGATGTGGATATGATCGGCATGGGCCCCTTCATTCCCCACGGCGACACTCCGTTAGCCCACCACCTGGACACCTTCAACAAAGACGCTCAACTTCAATTGGGCCTCAAAATGCTGGCTTGCGCCCGCCTGCTTCTGCCCGACGCCAACATGGCCGCCACCACCGCCCTGCAGGCTTTAAGCGATACGGGCCGGGAGTTGGGGCTGCAGGCCGGAGCCAACATCATCATGCCCAACGTGACGGACCCCAAGCACCGGCGAGCGTATCAGTTGTACGACGGTAAACCCAGTCTCGACGAAAACTCAGAGCAGAGTCGCATGGGCCTGGAAAAACGCATCGCTGGAATTGGCGAGAAAATTGGGTACGGATTGTGGGGGAATTCTCCTCGGTTTAAAAAGAGGGCTCCCAAAGCCTAAAATACCCAGCCATTGGCCCTCTTCACCACTGGACCGCCCCCCAGATATCCCTTATAGTTTCTCCCATGTTAAACACACTGGGCCGAAACATGCGGCATGCCACGAACAACATCCTCTCTGCCTTGGGCTACGCCATCGTACTCCATCGAGAATCTCTCTCTTTATTGTTTCGTCGAAAAATCACTTCACCGGTCCTCATCTCCCAAGTTTATTTCACCGGCGTGGAAGCTTTACCCATTCTGGCCGTTATTTCTTTGGGCATTGGTGCGGCTGTCATCATCCAGGGTGTTTCTCTTTTGCCCAAATTTGGCCAGAGCGAACTCACCTACAAAATCCTGATTCTGGTAATAACCCGGGAATTGGGACCGTTGCTGACCGCCCTGATTATTGCCGCCCGCTCAGGCAGTGCCATCACAACCGAACTGGGCAACATGGTAGTCGATCACGAAGTGGAAGCTTACGTGGCTGCCGGCATCAATCCCCTGTACCACCTGGCTGCGCCCCGGGTCATTGGCGTGACCGTGGCCATGGTCTTTCTCAATCTCTATTTCAACCTCTTCGGGTTGTTGGGATCCTGCTGGATTGCCTCCCTCATTCACGGCCTTCCCATTGGCGATTACCTGGGAAATCTGGTTATGGTCATGAGCGCCGGCGATGTGCTATCTTCTCTCCTGAAAAGTTTTGTGTTTGGAATAATCCTATCCACCGTGGCCACTTATTACGGCTTTCAAGTCCAGCGCGCCGTCACTGAAGTGCCTCAAAAAACCATCCAATCTCTGGGCATCAGCATGACTCTGTGCATTCTGGCCAGCACCGTCATCACTGTTCTTTTCCTTCTGGGGTGAGCGTGTTCATCGAATTGCAAAATGTAGCCGTAGAGTTGGGCGGACAGCCCGTTCTTCAGGACATCAACCTGGAACTGCAACCCGGGAAAATCACCGCCATCCTTGGGAATTCTGGCTCTGGCCTAAGTGTTTTACTGAAGACAGCCGCCGGGCTCATCCCCGCCACCAGAGGACAGGTTTTGTATGATGATTGCAATCTCGATTCGTTCTCTGAGAGGCAGTTACGCCAAATGCAAACCCGCACTGGCTTTGTTTTCCAGGATGCAGCCCTATGGGCCAACATGGACCTGGCCACCAACTTGGACCTTCCATTAACCGCCAAATTTCCCCACCTGCGCCCCCAAGAGAGAAAACAGAGAATTGAAGCAGCGCTACAGCGGTACGACTTTTCTGTCGATACCAAAAAGAGACCGGTGGACATCTCTCAGGGGCAGAAAAAGTTTGTTTCTTTCCTGCGTGCCACCATTCCTGAGCCTGAAGCCTTGTTCATGGATGAACCCACATCTACCATGGACAACTCCTGGGCCCGGAAAATTAAGGATGAATTGGTTTCTCTGCGTGCCAAGGGAACCACTTTGATCCTGGCAGGCAACCAATACCAGCCCATTTTCGAACTGGCTGATCATCTGGTGATTCTCCACAACGGTCGAATTTTGGATCAGGGTGAAAGCGATAAGATGCTGCTTTCTCCCCATCCCGACATCCAATCTCTATTGGCCTGTCGACCTGTTGAATAAGGAGCCGCCACCGCCATGAAATTCATGCTTCGTCATTCCGATAAAATGGTCGGAGTGTTTGTGCTTGCCGGAACACTTTTTTTGGTTGGAGCCCTGGGTTTTGTGGGCATCAACAAGCGGTGGTTCCAAAGTGATCTTGAGTACAAAAGTGTGTTTTGCACCGCCGAAGGATTAAACGCAGGTCTCGATTTGAAGCTGCACGGTTTTGCCATCGGCCGAGTCAAAAGTCTTTCCCTTGAAGAAGACAATAAAGTCGCAGTCATCTTCTCCATTTATCATGAATTTTCCGACCGCATTGTAGACGGATCTGTTGTGGAGTTGGCCGTACAGCCTCTGGGGTTTGGTTCCAGTTTGGTGCTCTATCCCGGAATCAACGGCGGCGACCGCTTGCCTGAAGGTTCTCTTATCCCCTCCACAGATATGCCAGCCGGATTGGCGCTGATGACCCAGGGTAAAGTCCTCAAACCCAAGCGAAGAGATGAAATGACCACCATTCTGGCTTCGGTTCCTCCCTTAGTCACGCAGGTTGGTACCGTCATCAATACCTTGAACCAGCTCCTGACGGGATTGGACCAAAGACTCAACGGTGATTCAAGCCAGCCGAACAGCGGACTGCTGCGCACTGTGGACGGCTCATTCCAGGGTCTGGATGTAGCCGTTTTGGAAATTGGAAATTTGGCTTCCCAGTTGGATAGCACGGCTGCAGGAATGAAGCCTCTGCTGCAAAGTCTCACTGTCATGTCCCAAAATTTCGAAGATCCTGATGGCTTGGTTCCCACTCTTCTGGGCTCCGAAGGCAGCGCCGCCCAGCTCTTCCACGATGACGCCAAACTCTACAAACATCTCACCGAAACCCTGGCAGAACTTCAAAACCTGATGACCTTCATGAGTGAATCCACCCCAGAAATCACCGTCCTCATGGAAGAGACAACCACGGCTCTGCAAGAGAGTGAAAAAGTAATGCAGGGCCTTCAGAACAACCCCTTGCTGCGTGGCGGCATTCCAGCGAAAGTGGAAAGCAGCGGATCATTTGATGGCTATCGGGACGGGAGAAACTAACATGCGCCTGCTCCTGATTTCCATCTGCTGCCTTGTACTTATTACCGGTTGCTCTTCCTTGCCTAAAGACGCGTTGCAAACCACGGAACAAAGCAGCCAGGCTCACATGTTTTTAGAAAAGGGTCACCAATATTACCACTCAAGCCAGTATAAAAAGGCCGCTGCTTCCCTGAACAAGGCCCTCTCCCTCGGTGCTTCTGTGGATGACGAACTTACAGTGGCCCGCGCCCTTTCCAGCCTGGGCCGTGTCCATCTCGCCACTGGTGAAATACCTCAGGCCGAAGCTTGTTTTCAGCAAGCTTACCAAGCGGCCTCAGGTGTGAATCAAACCGAACTGCTGGCCCAGACCCTGGGGGGGTTGGGTGCTGTTCAACTACACCGTAACCACCCCCAAGAAGCCCAAACCTACCTAAAATCAGCCCTGGAATTGCCTTTGGAAAATCCAGGAAACACCCGGGCCACCTTGCTTCACGACCTGGGCTCGGCTCACCGAAAGCAGGGGGATAACGCCACAGCCGAATCATATTATTTGCAGGCTTTGGAAATGCACGAGCCCCTCCGAGACTTGAAAGGAATAGCCACCGATTGCTATTCCCTGGCGCTGCTTTATCAAGACGAAGGCCATCTGGACATGGCCCTGCAAAAGGCCCGCAGAGCCCTGAATCACGACAAAAAGACCCAAAAACCTTCTTCTATTGCTCAGGATTTGACACTGTTGGGTATTCTTTCTCTTTCCCTTGGTGAAAATGATGAAGCGGGAGACTATCTTCGTCGTGCCAAGCTGGCCTGGCAATCCCTGGGGCGCGAGGACCAAGTCACCACCATCAATGACCATCTGCAAAGGATCCACTCACCGTGAGCAAACCCATCATCCGCATCGGTGTCAGTGCTTGTCTGTTGGGTGAAAATGTCCGGTACGATGGGGGCCACCGGCGCAACAGTTATGTGACTGAAACTCTGGCTGAGCATTTTGAGTTGGTCCCGGTTTGCCCTGAAAGCGAATTGGGCATGGGAGTTCCCCGCGAAACAGTAGACCTGGAAGGTGATATAAGCGCTCCCCAGATGATCGGAACCCACACCCGCAAAGACTGGACCCAATCCATGAATTGCTGGGCTCTGAACAAAATTCAGGACCTTGCTCCCCTGGCCCTCTGTGGCTTTGTTATGAAAAAAGGCAGCCCCAGTTGTGGTGTGTACCGCGTCCCCGTCATTCAGGAAAATGGAGAATCCCTGCCCGAAGGTCGTGGCCTATTTGCCCAGGCCTACATGCGGGCCAACCCGGAAATCCCCGTTGAGGATGAATTGCGCCTGGAAGACCCCTTGGTACAAGCAGAATTCCAAGCCAAGGTCATGGCCCTTCACCAATCTCGCCAAAAATAATTATCACAAGCCCTCTTGATATAGCATTACAAAAACGGTAGTTTGGTAAAGTCAGTCGACTTTACGCTTTCAACACGCTGGTATTTTCATGCCTTTCGGACCTCTTAAAAATCTAACCATACTTTGCTGCCTACTCTCCACCCTGGCAGCCATTTTACCAGCCCCCGTCCAGGCTCAGCGGTACCATATCCAAACATTCCGCGAACAAGATGGTCTGGCATCCAACAAGGTCAACAATGCGGCTCAGGATGCCTTGGGAAAGATGTGGTTTGGCACTAGAAATGGCATGAGCGTTTTCGATGGAATCAAATGGCAAACAATCACGTCCAGGAACCCCGCAGCCCCCAACGGCGACGGCTTGGTATCCATCGATGATGGCGGGGGTGTCTGGTGGATCAACATCCATTGGCCTTTCAAGGCTTCCCGACTGGTTGACGGGAATTGGCAAAAACTACCCAAACCTGATACTTTCAGTCGATTTTCCACCAATGTTGAACTCAAAACCTGGGTCGATGAAAAAGGCCATACAACTTTGATCATCGCCTCCAATAATGGCCCCCTGCAGATATGGCAAAATGAGGTTTGGAGTACCTTCTCCTTTGACCAACCTCATTTACACCCCCATTCCTTGTCCCTGGATGGATCCCACCTTCTGTTATCCACCAAAACCGGATTGTTCACCCTTGACTTGAAGTCTCTCCACAAGCCCTACCAGTTGGACCTGGAACTGCCGGATGGACAAATCATGGGCGCCTGTTCTGACAACTCCAGTGGAAGCTTGTGGGTCATCAGCGACCAATGGCTGGTTCGATACCAAGGCCGGAAACTGGCGGAACGATTTTCTGTTTCTCATTTGTTTTTCGACAAAACAAAACAAGGCCTTTCCCTTTGCATGGGACCCAGTGGAGGGATCTATTTTTCAGACTCCACCCAGGTCGTTCATTTCCATCCCCACTCGGGTTTTGAAACCTTTACAACCACAAGCGGCTTGGCCACCGACAGTGGCAACCATGTCATGATGGACCGGGAAAACAACATCTGGATTAGTAGCACTCGTGGAATCAGCAAAATCATGAGCCGAAGCCTGGCCTGCTACAACAGTGACCATGGATTGCTCAATGGCGAAGTGGGCTCAGTGATCGAAAGGGCTTCTGGCGCTATGGTCCTCGGACAGCGAGGAGGATTGACTTTTCTGGACTCCATCCCCCACACCATTTCTTTCGACGACAATCTCCCTATTTACAGCCGGGTCACAGATCTTGCCGAAGACAGCCAGGGCCGTTTGTGGATTGCAGCAAATCATAAAGGTCTCGGCCTCTTGCAGAATGACGAATCCATCCAGTGGTTCAACCGGGAGCACGGACTGACCGACGCCGTATATGCCATCATGCCACATCCGGAATATGGCCTCTTTGTTGGTACTCTTGATGGCCTTTACCGTCAAATAGGTGACCGGTTTGAACGAGTCCCTCTGCCTGGGCTCGAGAATGCCCATAATCTGAACATCCGTCGCCTCGTTCCACTGAGTACGGGTGGTTTTGCCATTGCCACCAGAAGCTTTGGTTTGTTTCTCTGGAAGGACGGGGCCTTCACTTCCCTGCCCGGCAAGATGCAAGATGGAAGCAACAATGTTTACACCGTGTTCGAACGCCCTGAAGGAGGGCTCCTGGTTTGCACCAACAGTGGGTTGTTCCGGGTTCAGGACAACAATTTGGTCAGAACAACCGCCCCGGATCCAGTAATTCGCCGCCCCATTTACGGAATGGTTCAAGACCAATCGGGGCAGCTTTGGTTTGGTACCGACAATGGCGCCATCATCTGGGACGGAAACCAACAAACCCGCCTCACCGCTAATGAAGGATTGCTCGGATCAGAAATCAACCGAGACGCCTTCATGATAACCCGGGATGGAAACATCTGGATTGGCACTGACAGTGGCCTTTCTATTTTTAGACCGGAATTAGACATCCCGAGCACCAATCCCCCTGTCCTCAGCCTGTCCAGCATGATGATCAATGGTGTACAGTACCCACCCCGTCATCCGGTACAAATTACTGGCCCTCTGGCTTCTCTGGTTTTTAAGTTTGACGCCCCGTATTTTTCCAGCGAAGAGCATTTGGAATTTGTGGCCGAAATCACATCCCAATCGGACATTGATCTGCCCTCATATATTATGCATTGGCCTGGCGTATTGCCTATGACCAACGTACCACCTGGCCGCTTCCAGGTGCATGTTGTCGCCCGCACACCTGAGGGCCTGGAATCAAATATCGTCACCACTCCCTTGATTACCATCATCCCCCCCCTGATGGAACGCTGGTTCATCAAGGCCCTCTCTGGATTGGCCATAGCCCTAATGCTATGGCTACTCTTTGCTTATTTTTCGGGCCGCCAATATGCGCAACGCCTCGAAAATGAAGTCCGGATTCAAACACGAGACCTACGCAAGAGTGAAGAAACCGCAAGGCTGGAATCGGAACGCTTGAAGAGTACCCTCGAAAGTATTTCTGATGGTGTTGTTGTAATCGATGGCAACAACCAGGTTGTCCTTTTCAATAAGGCTGCTGAGGGAATATTTTTAGGCTCTCTGCCCCCTAAAATTGGCGACTACCTGGAAGACATTCTTCCTGTTCGGGCCTTGCTCAACCCCGATCAGAAAAAGCAATACAAGCAACTTTTGAAGGACCCGTCTTCTGTTCGGCTGAAATCTCAGCAATTGGCCCTGTATTCTGGTCAAAATAAGACGCGATGGATTGAATTATCCGGGGTACCAATCACCGGTCCTTCCGGTGGCCAGGTCTTCGCTTTTCGTGACATCACCAGCCGTCTCCAAACTGAACAGAACAAACACCGCAGCCAAAAGCTTGAATCACTGGGCCTTTTGGCCGGTGGCATTGCCCACGATTTCAACAACCTGCTGACCATTATGATGGGAAACCTGAGCCTCGCCGAGAGCACTCTGATAACCACGGCAGTGGAAAATGTTCAATTGGAAAAAATTCGTCTAGCCTCCAGAAGGGCCCAAAACCTGACCCGCCAATTGTTGACTTTTGCCAAGGGTGGTGGCCCGATGCGGGAATCCACAAACCTGATCCCCATCATCCAGGATTCTGTTTCCTTCAATCTCAGCGGATCCAATGTGCAATGCCAAATGGACATCCCTGAAGACCTGTCTTGGGCCGAAGTTGATGCAGTCCAAATTTCCCAGATCATTGGCAATTTGGTGATCAATGCCCGTCAAGCCATGAGTGGGGGGGGCCAGTTGGAAGTGTCTGCCCAGAACAGCGACACCTGGCCCGGGATAAAATCTGACCATGCTTTTGTAGTGATCACAATCCAGGACCATGGCAAAGGAATATCGGAATCAGACCAAGCTCGCATTTTCGACCCTTATTTCACCACCCGGGAAAAAGGGACTGGCCTGGGTCTGGCCATTGCACACTCCATTGCCGAAAAGCATGATGGCCGCTTGACCGTGGAATCGACCTTGGGCCAAGGCAGTGTCTTCCAATTGATTCTGCCGGCCTGTGACGGATCTCGTCAGACCTCCCCCAATAGTACGCTGGATCAAACGGACCAGGTTACCTCTGGCCTCAATATTTTGTTTATGGATGATGAAGACGAAATTCGGTTTCTGATGTCCCAAATGCTGGACCACCTGGGCCACCACTGGACTGGCGTGCCTCATGGTGAATCGGCCCATGCCGCTTACCTTCAAGCCCAACAACAAGGCCGACCTTTTGATCTGGTCATTCTGGATCTGACCATTCCCGGAGCCATGGGTGGCCTGGAAACTCTCGCTGAGTTGCGGAAAATCAACCCCAAGGTGAAAGTGATTGTGGCCAGTGGTTATTCAGATGACCCGGTGATGGCCCATTTTCAGAAATTTGGTTTTTCAGGAATTTTAAACAAGCCATTTGCCCAGGATGACTTGCGGAGAGTACTCGCATCATTGTTGGGCCCTGAGTCTTTCACATCTTGAAATCGATGCTTCCCCGTGGTAGAATTGCTATCTAGACCTTGCCCAGTTTTCCCTTTCCTTTCTCGGGAGATTGACCATGCTCAGGAAAGGGACACTGTTCCTTACGGTCTGCTTTTTCCTCACTTCAGGCCTACAAGCAGCCACTGTCACCGTCTGTCAAAATAATTCTGGCCAGTTTTCCACCCTAGGTGACGCTCTCTCTGCTGCTCAACCCGGTGACTTGATTCTTCTGGGGCCTGGCTCCTACCCCGAAAGCCTTGTGATTGAAAAAAGCATCACCATCGAAGCCACCTGCAGCCACCCCCTCACATCTCTTGATGGCGGCCATTCTCAACTGATCATGCGGGTCCAGGGTGATGTGGATGTTGTTTTGCGCGGACTGACTTTTTCCAATGGTTTTGCCGAAGATGCCGCTGCTCTTCTCATTTGGCAACAGGCCAATGTCACCCTGGAAGATTGCTCTTTTGTGAACAACCACGCATCCGGCTCCAATGCCGTGCATGTGCGTCACCAAGGGACAACCGGTTCATTTTTTCGTTGCGACTTCATCCAAAATGAGTGCGACAAGCACAGCGCCGCCCTCGGCATGGGTTTTGGGGCCCGGCTACTGGTTGAGGATTGCTTTTTTGCCCACAATAGATCCCATGGTGTTGCTGGTGCCGTGAACTGCAACTCGGGTGAATTTGATTTCCGGGGCAACCTCTTCCTGGACAATACTGGTTTTGGAGAAGGGGCCCTGGTCATTCAGGGAGATGCCACCGGCAGCATCACCAACAATACTTTTCACGTGAATTCCGGGTTGGGTGCGGTGCGCATCAACGCCAACACCATTTTTGAAAACAACATTATCACCGATACAAAGGGCGGTCCCGGCCTGGTTTCCGAATATCCGGAATTGCGCTCCTGTAATCTATATTTCAACAACGAGAGTGGCCCGGTGGATGGTTCTGAACTGGGAACTCATGAATTTGTAGGGGATCCTCTTTATTGCGACCACCCCTTATCTGTATTCACACTTTGTGAACTCTCCACCGCTCTGGAGCACAACAACGATTGTGGACCCATGGGAGCCTTGGGAGAAGGATGCACCGATTGCGGGCCTGTGACTTCCCAGCAGCAGACTTTGAATCGGATTAAAACGTTGTATCGCTGAGTTTCTCATTTTTTCTGACCAACCGCCCCAACCGGAGTGGATTTTGCAACTGTATTGTCGGAGAGAGAAGAAAACTCACCGACCAAGGACGTTGGGATACGGTCATCGGTGAAAACATAAACCCTGTTTTTATTTATCTTGTTACTGTTAAACCTCATAAAGGAAAGCGCTTATGCGAAATACGCCAGCCCTGGTTCTGATTTCTGTTCTCTTGTTTTTAGGTTCCTGTAGCGACAGCACCAAACCCTCCGCGCCAGATGGCAATGCCTTTAAGTTCTACGGTGAATCGTACTCTTATGAATACTCCAAAGTCTCAATTATTAAACAGACTGACACTTATGGCAGTGAACTCTACATCATGGAAATTAGGCTTTCGGGTGCTGCGGATTTCAATAGTCCTCGTGTATCATTCTATTTGTGGAGTTCCGGAGATGATTTCCACGAACTGTTAACTCCAGGCGAGCACCGTGCCACTGGGAACAACTTGAGTCTGGCTGGAGTCCTGGTAGAGGAAACCAATCTGACTTTCATTGGTACCGAGCCCCTGCCTTTTGTCATTGTCTGGGAATCAATCACCACCACCGAAAATTCCTTTTCCGGAAATGGCCACATTCTCATTGAAGAACAAATGAATTATGTCTGTTCGGATAGCCTCCACACCATCAACGGAAACTTGGGACCAGGCACTCCCGAGTACGATGAATACTACAACCTTTCCTGCGAGCCCGGTTTCTATCTTCCCACACAGAAATTGGATTTCGTCTGCACGGATGGCATTCTCTGGATCGATGAATGGTAACAAGGAGAAAAAGCATGCAAAAAAGATACACTTATTTTTCCACTGCCATATTTTTGGTACTGGCAATGTTTCTACTCAATGGATGTGATGATGATTGCGCCTCACCTGAAGACCTCCCGGGCCAAACTATCGTCATCGAAGAACACTCCATCCTCTCCAGCAATTATCTGAACAATCAGTTCTTCTTTTTAGACCTGCCACCCTATTTTGGTGTCCCTGTCCATGACGTACCTGGCCGTGACCCCTCGGCCCTCATTATTGACCCCTCCTCCATCGCAATTTTCCAATTGATGGGAGCAGGAGTATGGGGACCAAATGATGTGCAAAACGTGGCGGCCTATATTGATTCAACTGGAGTGTTTTGGAGCACAGGAGAGAGCCCTGCACCTGACTTTTCCGATCCGTATCTATACGGCCCGCGTTGGAGGGAAGTTGATTTTGAATTTATTTTGGACATTGATGGCGGAATTGTTGCGGTGGACCTTGGTCGACAAATGGCGCCCCAAGACGTTTTTGCGGTGACTTACGACGTAATAAGCCAGGACGGCCAAATACACTATAAAATTGGTGACCGCCCCGGATGGGATGATGATGACCGTATCCACCTGCCCAACGAAGAGGGTCCCTATTACCGCATGAAAATCCTGAAGGCCCCAGAGGACAGGCAAGAGCCCTTTACCTTCTTCTACGTTGTAAGGAATATCTATTCTTTGGGGTTTTCCCATATCGATATCGACTCAGTCAGTTTAAAAATTGAACGGAACGATAACAGCTCATCTCCCGAATTGGATGAAAACGCCATTCCCTATATTCAACTTTTTGGACTGGACAAACTGGGCCAGGATGGTTCTCTAGGGCCCGATGGATTTGCAGATTTTATGGTTGATTTTACCTTTGACCTGGAAAGGGGATTGTTGTTTTTCCCCTTGATATTCCCGCAGCCATTCAACGCCAGTGAAGACATCTACGCAGACTATGCCAACGATGATAACTTCCAATGGGAGGGGACATTTCTTCAGGAAAACCAAGCTCCAGAACTCTACGACCCTGAAACACTGTCTCTCTTTTACCCTGGCTTTGGTTTCTTTAAAATTGTAGTCCAGCAGACCAGGACTGCCGAGCAATAAGGCGGTCTCTACCGGGTCTTAATAAAAACGGCATGCCCGTTAACATTTTGCACGCAAATCAAATCGTCACGGGTTTCTTCTTCGTGCACCAACTTGGTGATGCCGGTGGTGCTCGCAAAGCCAAAATCATCAAAGACCACGACCGCGCCTACGTCCATTCGGGACCACACCCAATCCAGAATATCTTTACCAGATTGGTACACATCCACATCGATATGGCAGAACCGGAATTTGCGATCTTCAATATGGTGGGCGGTGTCTTCGGGAAAAATCCCCTGGAGAATTTTAATATTGGAAAGCTCCAGTTTTCCGGTCAATTCTTCCACAGTGGGCAGAGATGTATCGGCATGTTCGCCACCACTGTAGGTCTCGTCCTTGGCTCCGGTTTTCACAACACCCTCAAAGGTGTCGCACAGGAAAACTTCGCAATCCAGATTCAGTTCTTTGGCTCGTCGGCCCAAAAGCCCGCCAGTGCCCCCGCGCCAGGTGCCAACTTCCAGAACGTCGCCAGGAAGGCCGGACACCTGTTTCAGCAAATGCCACAATTCATAACAACGATATAGGTCCACCAGTGTGTAATCTTTGATGATGGCGTGGCAGGTCTGAAAATTCTGATCCAGTAACCAGGGACTGTAGGTAGCCCAGGGCATGATCAGAGAATCCCGCTTGGGGTTCAGACCCGGTTCCACCAACGTTTTACGAGCTTGAAAGATCAACTTCTCAAGGAAGCGTTTCCCGTTTTTGGCGATCATTTTCTTCATTTGGGAAAACTCTTTTCACGTGGGCCCTGGACGCTGTTTCACCCCAATAAAGCCACCAAAGGAGGGGTGAAGCAAGGGAGATTACCAAATCACCCAATGTTTGCCGCCCAGGGTGGCCAGGAATTTTCAGCGTCCAACCCTTGCAGTATGGCTAAGGTGGCACAACCGGAATGCCACCACCAAGGGGCTGGGCCACCCAAAACACCATTTGTTCACCATTTAGTTCCGATTTTGCCTGGATCGCTGGCGCAGCACTGTGACCGCTTCCCCCCCAATACCCCAGTTGTCAGTTTCCACTTCATCGATAACAACCACCGTGGTGGCTGGGTTTTTTCCCAAAACCCGCGCCAGTAGATCAGTGGCTCCTTTGATCAATTCGGCTTTTTGTTCTGAGGTGATTCCTTCTTTGGTCACCTTGATGTTCACATAAGGCATGATTGTCCTCCTTGAATGCGAAAAGACTCAACGCACCAACGTCATGCGCCGGCTTTCCTGATGCTCCCCCGCACTAAGCCGGTAAAGGTACAGACCCGAGGCCACGGCCCCACCGTGATCATCGGCGCCATTCCAAAGCGTGCTGTATGACCCGGCCGCTTGGGTTTCTGAAACCAGGTGCCGTACCAACTGGCCGGACATGTCAAAAATATCCAACCGCACTGCTTGTTGGCTTCTCAGATCATAGGAAATCAGGGTGGCCGGATTAAAGGGATTGGGTACGTTCTGGTTCAGGCGAAGCGGAAGGGGCAAGCTGCCGTGCTCCACCCCTGAAACAGTGTCGATTGTGAGAGTCAGATTGCCCAGTATGGAAGGGGCCTTGTCCGCCGATTCATACATGGGAGCAAAGACATGCACTTCAGGAGTATCATGAGAAGCGATGTCCGCAAACATCCGGGGCGAAAGAGTTTGATAACACGCTTGAACTTCAACCCTGAACGGCCCCTGCGAAGTGACAGGAATACGGTAGTGGACGATATCCGAACCACTGCCCTCGGCACCGTTGCTGATATTATAATCAGGATCCTGAAGGGCCAGCCCTTCAATGGCGGTGCTATCGTAAGCGGTGTGACTGGAAGTGAATCCCATGGGGGGCAAACGATTGTCTTTGAGGTAAGCCGAAGCTCGCAGAAGAGTGTGCGTCTGGTCACCGTTGGCATCCATCATGATCGGTTCGTAAATCTGAACCTGGTCCGGGTCATTGATCATGTTGTGGTGGGGCTCGTATCCCTCATCAAGGCCGACTACTTCTCCGTTTTCATCCCAATTTCCCGATTCAAAAACGAGTTCTTCTTCACCACTCACAACTTTCAAATGCACCCACATGCGGCGCAAAGGAATACCCGTAGGCAGTTTGTGGCCACAGAAATTTTCCACCCTCAAATCAATAGCTAAGGTATCGCCCACCAGATTGTGCATGGCCGACAAACCCACAGTCTGATTTTCCAGCATATCCCGGGTACGGTCCAAGGTGGCTTCGAATTGGGCCTCTGAAGCCGAAAGGCCTAACTCGCTGATGTTGCTTTTCAAAATATTCAACATGAACTCATTAGCCCCCACAAATTCGTGTTTGGCATAGGGTTCACGAGTGACGTTGTGCCAACCAGGTCGGGTGGCAATATCCTGGGCCGTATTGGCCACGGGCATATGGCAAGCCTGGCAAGCTACATTGTTCTGCCCAAAGGTGCTGTTCTTCCATTCCAAATACGGAGTCTGTTCAGGGAAGGCACCCCGCAGTTGGGCATCATCGTCCACTGATTCCGTGAACAGAGTGTGGCAGGTGGCGCAAAGTTCCGACTCTCCCAGGTGTTGGGCATACTCCGGAGTGAAATTGGAATTGTTCATCATGGGGCCAGTTAAGGGACTGGTGTATGGCCCGTAAATCTGACGCACTTCATCAAGCTCAAAGTTTCCTGAATAACTCTGGGGTAAGCCAAAATTATCCGGCTCTATCTGGTGGCAAAGAGTGCAACTGACTCCATCAAGAGCCAGCGGGTTGCTCTCCATTTCTGCCAGGGAATAATTGGCTTGGCCGTCATGCATAGCTTGTTCGTGAGCCATGGGGGCATGACACCGGGTGCAAGTGGCTTCAATGTGTTCCTGCAAATGGGGAAATTCGTCAATTTCAGCTGAAACCTTGGCACGCCACAGAGGGTCCCTGGCAGAATTTGCCATCATGGTGCTCCGCCATTGGGTGGGCATGGAGATGTCGACGCCGTTTTCAGTGTTAGACGAACCATCGCTGGAATGGCACATGGCACAATTTCCCGAGCCAGTGAACATGCTTGATTCATCATCGGGAAGGCTCTGGGCGCCAGCCAGAGAGGCTGTCAATAGAAGGCAAATTGCTATGACCGGCTTGGTGATGGAAGACATTCTTGTCCCTTCAGGAAATCCTCTCCAAATGGAGAAATGAGGCTGCGGAAGCTACATATCATACCATTTTTCTCCACAATTTTGAAGTTCTAGTTTTAATTAGCCATTCACTTCATGCATTTTGCAATGGGAACTATGCTTAAAACGGGGCCCGTCTGGCGTTCCGCTAAGGCTTTTACGGCAAAACTAGGTTTTTTATTTAAGTTTAGCGTTATTTCTGTCGACAATTGTGTTATAATAGCCAATCAACCAAAACTACACATGTCCAACTATCCCGAAAGAAGCCCTTCCCATGAATATGTCCAATGCCCCATTGCGTGAATTTTTGGAAATCCCTTATGAACGGTTGGAAGAACTCAATCTTCAGTCCAAAGAATACCAGGAACAATGGATCCCCATGGATAAAGTGGAAGCGGAGCGGCGCAGCTATCTGGAGAGCGAAAAGCGTATTAAGGCGGTGACCGTAGCCTTTACCGACCTTGAGGGCCGTCTTCATATGCTGGATTATGACAAAAAATACCTACTGTCCTCTGACCAGCTGACTTTTGATGGATCATCCATCCGCGGCTTCACAAAAATTGCCGAAAGTGACCTGCAGCTGGAAATCGACTGGCGGGCTTTTTATTGGATGCCTGCAGATATTTTTGGCCCTGGCAAGGTGCTTGTTTTTGGGCATGTGTTGGGCCGTGATGGCCAGCCCTACGAGTCCGATTTCCGGGGTCGTTTGCTGGCCTATACTCGTGACTTGTACCGCAACGAAGGCATCGTGGCCAACTTCGCCACCGAAACCGAAGGCTTTCTTTTTAACCAGCGGGATGCTGAACGTACATTCTACCGCACCGGAAACTTCGAGCTTATTTCTTCGGGCGGGTATTTCAACAGCCTGCCCCAGGATCCCCTGCGCAAATTCATCGATGCCGCCGCCGAAGTGCAACGTGCCATGGGTTTTGAGAATGAAAAAGATCACCCCGAAGTGGGGCCTTCTCAATTCGAAATGAACTACAAATATGCTCCGGCCTTAATTGCCGCCGACCGCATCCAGCTTTATAAACTCCTGTGCCGTCAGGTAGCCCAAACCATGGACATGACCGCCTCTTTCCTGCCCAAGCCCATCACCGGCATCAATGGCAGCGGTATGCACACCAACATCAGCATTTCCCAAAATGGAAAGAATACTTTTTACGATGCTGATGGCGAAAATTGCATGTCCGACAGTGGCCAACAGTTCATCCGGCGAATCTTGCACAGCGCCGAAGATCTTTGCCTCATTCTCAACGCCAGCGTGAATGCCTACCGTCGCCTGGACCCCAACTTTGAAGCTCCCAATGAGATCAATTCCAGTGCTGTGGATCGCACCTCCATGATCCGCATTCCCTACGCCAGCCCCGCAGGCCAGCGCCTGGAAGTGCGCTCTGTAGGCCCGGACTCGAATCCCTACCTGTTGATCTATTCCCTGTTGCGAACCGGCCTGGAAGGCCCTGAACCTGACGCCAATGCACCAAAACCCAAACGCATCCGCAAACGTTTGCTGCCCAGCAACATTAACGATGCCATGGTTGAACACCGGCGCAGCGCCTGGCTCAAAAAGGTCATGGGCGAGGACAGTCATATCAAATATCTGGAACTGAAGGAAATGGCCGCTCACAGATGCCCCCGCGAACTGGGCAACCGCATCAAACGGGCGGAGATCATGTTCCACCATGAAGTGACCAACCAAATGTTATGGAATCGGTTCTAAGAAGAGATGGGACCCTGCCAGTGTGGATTGCTCAATTTGGCAATTTGAAACTGGCAGGTTTTTTTTAACGCACCAAGGTCATGTTTCGGGTCTTCTCTATTCCGCCAAATTGCATTCGAGCCACATACAGCCCTGAAGGCAGGGGCCGGCCAGAATGATCCTCTCCCGCCCACTGCACCAAATGAATTCCCGCAGCCCGGTTTTCATCCACCATCGTCCCGACTAATCTGCCACGAACATCATACACACTGACGCGCACATGACCGCTCTGGGGAAGACCAAACTCCAGAGTTGTGCCCCCGTTAAACGGGTTGGGGAAATTCTGATTGAACACCACACCTCCTGGCACATAGGGCGGAACATCGGTGGAATCGCCGTTAGCCCGGTTGAACGTAGGGGGATCCAGAGCCGCCCACAGGTGGCCGCCATCATTGGTCAGGCCTTCGCTCACGTCCGTTGTTTGCAGTCCGTATTCACGGGTATCAATGGCCTCATTGCCAAAGACCAAAGGGCCATACAAACCAATGGAACCACCCATATTGTTGAGCCCAAAATTGGCGTGCAAGGGACCCTGGCCGGCATCTTCGTCGCACCAGACAATCAACCTCTCACCCACCGGCAGGATGACCGCAGGAAACTCCCATTTGGTGGTTTGATTTGGGTCGTTGGTCAGGTGCAACCCCGTCAGATTTAAGGCGGCAGAGCCACCGTTGTAGACCTCTACCCAACCGGCATATTCTCCGGTTTCGTCCTGACCGTAAGAGTTGTTGCTGGCTAAGAATTCATTGATGAAAAGGCCGGTGAAATCCGTGGATCGGGAGGGCATGGAAAATTCAGAATAAAAGGAATCGGCCTGGGCCAGGAATAGGGGGCGTCTTTCCGTTATCCACCCACGGGTACGCTCTAAGTTACTTTCGTACCAATGGCTTTCAAAGCCTTCCCAACGCTGGGCATGGCCTGGAATTTCGGGGATTTGGTCTTCAGCCAGGCCGTTGACCCGGCCTATGAGGTTGTCCGTGCTCATGGCCCCATCCAGCAGATGCTCCAGGCGCCCACGGAAGAGATCGCGGAAATCTTCGTTGCCCAAAAGAGTGCGGAACATGGTCATCCATTGCTGGTCTTCTGCGCTCCAACCCCGCAGATCCGATGGGGCGCGATACTGGTTCCACTCCTCTTCGTTCCGGCTGGTGAAAAAGCGAAACATGTTGGTATTCAGATCGTCGGAATCAAACAAAAGATCTTCATCCCACATTACAAAACGCCAGGGTTCCTGACCCGTTTGGAACAAGGCTAAATTCCAGGCAAAGCCATTGTCTCCCGCTACACAGAACATGTTGATGATTTGCCAGTCTATATAGCTGGCTAGATCAAGGTTGGTCCTGACTGAATCAAACCACTGATCATTGTTGGGGTTGTTAACCTGGGAAAAGCTCTCCAGAAAATCCCACCAACTATCACCATTGCCATATTTGGTTTCTCCATCCTTGATGATGTTCAAACCACCAAAACCCAGCTGCCAGGTGCTTCGAAAAAATTCGTCATCCAGACGTTCGCGCAAACTGTAGGCGCCCCAATACTCCTGATTGAGGTAGAGGGCCACAAATTGGTATCGACTGGCCAGATGGCCCAAATCGGCGAAGAGTGTTTCCGCCAAATTGCTATTGATGCAGGCGTCGTCATAACGGCTGGCCCGAACGATCAGACGTTCGAAAAGAGTGGGGCCACTCTCAAAGAAGGGAAAATTGAGAAGGTCGCTGCTACCATAATCATCGAAATAGAAGCGCAGACCTTTTTGATAATAATACCGCCCATAACCCCCATGAATGCGTAAACCGATGGGCTCATCAATGACTTTTCCTGAGCCGGGTAAATAATACTCAAAACGGGCCGAGCGTTCCCAGTCGGATCCACGCTGGAGGAAGTTTTCGGAATTTCCGGTGCAATAAATACCAACAGCGGGATCCCAGAGAGCGGTGGAGTCGCAAGAGATGTGCAACACAGGGATTTCGTGATCCAGAGGTGCGAAGGGCACCGTTAAACCAGGGGCCACCTCCACTGTGGTTTCTTCGCCCAGGTCATCAGCAAAGACGACGGTGCGGGCGCCATCCCAATTCCAGGGGAAGCGTGTGCTAAATGTGTATTCATCCACACGTACAAAATCCGGGTGGGGTGAGGCCAAACTGATAGGCCGGCTGCCCGTGAGCGAAACCACATGGCTACCATCTTCTTCTGGAGGCAAAGGGTAAACCGGATCGGTGACCTGCCTCCAGTGGGACGTTTGTAGGACGGTCGCCAACTTTGCAGCAAGCACCGGCGCCGAAATGACCACCAAACCCAGCAAACCATACCCGATCCACAGGGACAGGCGGGTTGTGGCGATACTGCCAAGCCAGGGTCTTTTCATAAACACCATCCTCAATTCTACTATTAATCAACTTTGGCCATCTGGAAAATGATCGTTTCTTCCAATTTTCCGTCGGTCGCTTTTTTCATGGCAGCCAAATGACTCGATTCCATATGTGCATCCCATTCTTCCCTGGTAGACCAGTTCTCAAAGAACAGGAAAAGGCCCGTTTTTTGAAGATCACGGTGCAAATCATACTGGATGCAGCCGGGTTCAGCTAAAGTGGGTGGAATTACCTCTAAAAGGGCTTTTTCGACGTCATTTTCATGGCCTGGCAAGGCCTGGATGGTCGCTACGATGGTCAAGGGTTTCGTCATGGAAAGAACTCCTGAATTGTGAAAGATCTGATTAAATTGTGTGTTCCCAACTATGGTATGGCAACTCACCTCACCAATCCAGCCCGAAAGTCCTCCCTGGTTTGAGGCGTCATCATTGACCTAATATCTCAATTGTGCAAAACTCTAGAGCTTGAGGCTTGGGGGATAGTGTTTTCAGACATTCATCTGGAATGGAGCCTCATGGGACATTCATCATTTTTAGGGAGAAAATCATGAAAAAACTGTTCATAATTTTATCGTTCCTGCTGATCGCTTCATCTTCTTCTGCCGTTGTGGAACCAGGCGACAACATGATGGGATTCTACTTCGATCAAGACGCGGATGTTTATTCCATCTATAATGTTCCCCCCTTCTCCAGCGTCACCATGTACCTGACTCTCGTGAACCCGACCTTTGAATTTTTGTACGGCTTCGAGGTGGGCTTCCACATGGATGGCACGGCTCTGTTTACATCCATGATTTATACTAACCCGCAAGTCATCGATGTTGGTATTATTGGTAACAACATCGTCGGGTTTGGCGAACCCACGTCCATGACGCAAGCCAATATTCTGGCTACTCTCACTGTTTTGTACATGGATGATGATGGCTGCGACCCTGTGGATTTCTACATGCACGGCACCACTCCAAGCTCCATTAACCCAGATTTCCCCACTTTATTACTGGAAAACGAAGAATTGATGATAGCTGGAGTCAGTCGAAGCGATGGCCCCTCCTCTACCATTTATGGAGATTGCACTGTTCCCACCACAGGGTCCACCTTGGGTGGCATCAAAAGCCTTTACCGATAGATAGTTATGGCCAATTTAAAGGATATTCGCCAAGAGATGATCTCTCTTGGCGATCCTCATAAAGCAGCTCACGCCCAGGGATTTTTTAAAACCGCACCTGGGCAATATGGCGAGGGAGATATTTTCCTCGGTATCCGCGTTCCTGAAACCAGAAAAATGGCCAGACAGTGCCGTGAACTGACCCTGAAACAAATCACCAGCCTCCTGCATTCACGTTTTCATGAAGAACGCCTGCTGGCTCTCTTTGTTCTTGTTTGGCAATTTCCCCGTAGCGACGAGAAGCACCAGCAAGCCATCTTCAACTTGTATTTGGAAAATACCGAGTACATCAACAACTGGGATTTAGTGGATTCTTCCGCTTATTTAATTGTGGGCCCCTGGCTTCAGGATCGGCCCCGAGACCTGCTTCACCAATTGGCTGTTTCAGATTCATTGTGGGAAAAACGCATCGCTATGATGGCCACTCTTCACTTCATCCGTCAGCATGATTTTGCTGATGCTTTGTCCATTGCTCTCATCCTTAAAAATGACGAACATGATCTGATCCACAAAATCACCGGCTGGATGTTGCGCGAAATTGGCAACCGCAACCGGGAAGCGGAAGAAGTTTTTTTGCGGGATCACCTCCACACCATGCCCCGCACCATGCTTCGATACGCCATTGAAAAGTTCCCTGAAGAGCTGAGATTGAAATATCTAAAAGGGACCATTTCGTGATCGTTTTATGGTAATGTGAAATCACACTGCTCCATTTTTAGAAGGATGTTGACCTCCACATGGCTAAAATTTTTCTCCCTTTGTTGATTCTTCTGGGATGCTTTTCCTGGGTGTTTAGCACCCCGGCTTTAGCCCAAAACCGTGGGCTCATCATCGAGAACTTTGATACCCTGGAACCCACTCTGAAGTCTTACTCTGACCAGGATATCGAACCTGACGATTGGCAGATCACCACCGATAATGCTTATGGTGGTAGCGGATCCAGCCTGCGTCTTTTTGGCAATACCTGGAAAACCCAAACCATCTCATCAGTGTCCGTGGCAGATACCACCGTCTGGCAAATCGCCGTCTCAGGTGAGAATTTGGGAGAGATGCAGGCCTTTGGCATCAGTGATGGACAAAATCAGCTCTTTTATACCTTCTTTGGTCGTGATTTACCCGAAAACACCAACTGGTATACAGTATACCAGGGAGCTTACTCGCGTAATGAATGGCACTTATACCTTTTACCTATCGGTCGTGACTGGGAGACGGTTTTTGGATACCAACCCGACCTGAACCAACTGATTTATGTCAATGATGCCGATTCGAGTTCCCCTGGTGTCACATTTTTTGATGCCATAGCCGATGTGACCGAAGACCAACCCCGAGCCCCCATGGCGCGTATACTGTATACCGTGGAAGATCAGGAGAAGGTTTCCGACAAACTCTACCGCCTCTCAGTGCAATTTCACGGTGAAGTTTTTGACCCGGATTCCGACTCTCACACCTGGGCCTGGGATTTTGGTGACAGCACCGTTTCCCGCGAACAAAATCCCATGCACGAGTTTCTAGTCCACGCCGACCACCCCTACACCGTGGGTCTGGAAGTTCTCGATTCCACCTTCATGGCCGCAGGCGACACCTGCCAGATTGCCGTCTCCCCCGGTGATCCAGAGGGCCCCCTGACAGTGAATTTTGTAGGCGACATTTTCACCGGCCGCCGCTATGAAGACAACGGCGGGCTCATCGACACTTATGGTATCGAAGCCCTCTACACCCCCACTCTGGAAATCTTTGGCCAGGCGGCAGACGTCAACGTAGCCAACCTCGAAGTGCCGTATACCGACCGCGGTGTGCCCCACCCCACCAAGAGTGTTGTCTTCCGCAGCGAGCCCCAAAATATCACCGGCATCAGTTACGCCGGTGTGGATGTCGTCACCCTGGGCAACAACCACATCGTCGACTATGGTGAAATTGGCATGCTCGACACCATGGATAGTTTGGACAATCTGAACATCCTTTACAGCGGCGCAGGCAGCACCGAATACATGGCCCTGCTACCCACGTTCTGGACTGAAAAAGGAGTGCGCCTTGGCTTCCTCGGTCTGTCCAACCGCACCGGCCGGCTTTGGAATTTTCAACCATTTCTGGACGCCGGATACGACAAGCCTGGTTTCGCCTACCTTCTGCCTGAAAATCTGGAAAGCTCCATCAATTACACACGGCCTCTCTCCGATGTGGTCATTGTGCAAACCCACAGCGGTGACGAATACGAAACTGCTCCCACCCCCGATGGATTTGTTACCGGATTACCGTCTTCCCCATTGCCCACCGAAGCGGCCGCCATCCATGAAGGGGACCCCCAATTCAAGTTTCGCAACGAACCCTCTCCAGGCGAACGCCAGTTGCGCCGAGCAGCCATCGATCTGGGCGCCGATGTTTTGATCAACCACCATCCCCACGTCCTGCAAGGCTTCGAATCTTACAACGGCAAACTCATCGCCCACAGTTTGGGCAATTTCATTTTCGATCTTTATTATCCCGAAACCATGCCTTCCATGGTGCTGACCCTCGAAATTGAAAAAACCGGCATCACCGGCTACCGTTTCACTCCGGGCTGGATCAATCATTTCATCCCCGAACCTGTCAGCGGCAACCTGAGCCGTGAGATCATTGGGCGATTGGCCGATTACTCCCGCCCCATGAATGCTCTCGTGGTCCCCATGCAGGAAGAGAAAGAAGCTCGCATTCACCTCAGTCGCGCGGGCATCGACTCCACCTTAACCACGACAGAAACCACTGTCTCTCTTACAGATATCGACGGGTACGCCATTTCAGCTCCTCTGAAACTGGAAGGCATGGGCAACTTATCAGCCATGGATATCAGCAGCGCTGTGGAAGTGCGTTGGGGACGAGAGATTCTTTGGCACGGTGGCTTTGAAGACGAAGGAGCCGACCCCTGGGATGTGAACACCGACGATGAAACCTTAGTCACCGATATCGTGCACAGCGGAGACAGAAGCCTGCGCTTGCGCCGCTTTGACAACGCTTCAGACCAAACCGGGACCGACCTTGAAAAACACCTGCCATGCGACCCGAGCAAACAACATTCAGCCGTGGCCTGGCTGCGCACCGACAATGCCTACCAGGCCCGCACCATGGTTCGCTTTTATGGCGACCGGTATTCCGAAACACCCATAGCCGGATATGATCTGGCTTCCCCCTTGGACGGATCCACCGATTGGGTTCGCCAATGGCGAGATTTCGAAACCCCTGACAACGCCGTGTATTTTGAAATGCGTTGCGGACACGAACCACCAGCCTCCAACACCGGCTACAGCTGGTACGATGACCTGTCATTTATCGAATGGGAAAGCTGGAAACCCGGCGATTCTGCACTGCCCATTCCCTCGCCCAACAATTACCGTTTCCTGCAAATTCGCAATGCAGATACCTCTGCTATGCAGGCCACTGTTTCCTACACTGAAACCAACTACGGAAGCACCCATATCAGTGCCGTCTCCGACGATGTCCCGGCTCCCCAAAACCTCAACTTGCGCTGTTTCCCCAACCCGTTCAATCCTCGGGTGACCATCGAATTAAACTTGCCTCAAACTTCCTCCGGCCAGTCTCTCATAGAAATTTTTGATATTCGTGGCCACAAGATCCGGACTCTTTTCCAAGGCATTCTTCCCACCGGAAAACGCCACGGGCTGACTTGGAATGGACAAAATGATGAGGGCAGAAATATGGCAAGCGGTGTGTATTTGGTTAAAGCAAAATCAGGGCAAACCACTGCAGAACAGAAAATTACACTTGTTCGTTAAAGCCTTGACCAGCGTGTCTTGCTGATCGTATTCTCTGCTTTATAGTCTTTGTATTCACCCTTTTTGCGGGGAAAACTGATCATGGTCAGATGTCGTCACTTCCTTGTGCTCGTGATCTTACTTTCTATCTATCTTCCCCCAGCCTGCCTGGCCGAAGAAGAGTCCCTGTCTTTCGTGACTGATTTCCAATGGGTCACCCACTGGAGCGGAATCACCCAATACACCACAGGGTTTCAATTTTCGCACAACCTTTGGTACACCGAGCTCACCTGTGGTGGACTCAGTGCGTTTGAAGACCGTGAAGCTTCGTTTTTTCTGGGGTTGAATGTTGGCCGCCGCTTTCCCCTCAAACCCTGGCTTTTTGTGGCCGCTGATGTGGGCCTGCGCCATGTTCTACCCAGTGGTACCGACAACCCCATTATCAACACCGATAAATTCTACACCCTCGATGCTCGCCTCCGGCTAGAAGTCGTTTTAGGGCGGTACATGTCATGTTTCGTTGGTGTATCCACAACCAATTTTTATGAAGACGAATCCTTCGGATCGGATAACATCAACAAAGGTTCCGTCTTCCTGGGAGTGGGGTTGATATAATGAAAATCTTAATTTACACCCTGTTGGCCGTGGCTCTTCTTATACCTGGAATCTCACAGTCCGAACAAACCGATACCCCCGACTCGCTAAAAATTGAAGAACCAAAAAACAATGCTCTTCTGGCTGCTAACCTTGGCATTCTCACTGTGGGCGTTTGGGCCCCCAGCCGCATTTTGGGCACTGACTGGGCCTATATCGGTTTCAACACCATCGAACAAAATATGAGAACCGGCTTTGTGTGGGACCACGATGAGTGGTCCATGAACCAATGGGGCCATCCCATTCATGGCGGCCAATTCTTTAACGCCGCTCGCACCAACGGATATGACTTTTGGGGCTCCATGCCGTTCACCATGTGCGGCAGCCTGGCCTGGGAAATGTTCTTTGAGGCCGAACCTCCCGCCACCAACGATCTGGTCACCACGGTTCTAGGTGGCGCCTACATGGGTGAAACCGCATACCGGCTTTCTTCCATGATCCTGGACAATTCTTCCACCGGTTCCGAACGTACCTTTAGAGAGTTAGGCGCATTTTTCGTCAACCCCGTGCGGGGATTTAACCGTTTAGTCACCGGCAAAACCGCAAAATACGGCCAAAATCCTGATGACTGGATGCCCTCCTATCTGGGTGGCCAACTCTCTGCCGGAACCAACCATGTAGCCGACGGAACCGACCTCAGCAATAGCATGCCTGCTTATCTGGTGGGGGGAAAATTCCTTTACGGCGATCCATTTGAAGATCTATCCAACCCGGAACCCTTTGAGTATTTCAGTCTGCGGGCCGCTCTCACCGTTCATGGCCACTTCCCCCTGATTCACGAAGTCACCGGCACAGGTTTTCTCTATGGCCGCAAATTTGATCATGGTCAAGACAGCCGAAGCCTTATTGGCGTCTCTCAAGACTACGACTACTTCGATTCACGGGTCTATCAATTTGGCGCCCAAAGCATCGGAGCCGGAATTTTCTCCCGGTTCAACACCCAGTCTCCCATGGTGGTTCTTACAGGGGCCCAACTCAACTGGGTGGTCCTCGGTGGCTCCAATGTGGGTTTTGAAACCTCGGCCGGTCGGGAATACAATTACACCACCGGCTCCAAATTAAAGCTGTTCGGGATGTTGGATCACCAGAAATACGGATCCTTCGCTGTGCGGTATTGGCTATACTGGTTCCACACCCTCAGTGGAGTCGATGGCGATGAATTTGTCCATTGGGCCCAGGCCACCTTGAACCCTCGCCTGTACAAAAAATGGGGACTGGGATTGCAGTATACCTATTATCTGCGGGATTCTTATTTCGATGATTATGACGAGTTGCACCTGAAGAACATTGAACTGCGAACGTTCTTATCCTACAGGTTTTAAGGGATCATTTTGCTGAGGGTTTGCGTTTCCGTTTTGGCTTTGGCTCGGGCAACTCGTCGGCTGTAAGGCGGACCAGTTTGCTCAGCCAGGGCCCATCTTCAATCTTGTCTTCAATCAACAACTGAGGCTTAGCCCCCGGGTAGGGTGAGGCTTCCTTAAAGTCACCAATGAACGCTCTGCCGGCCTCTGTTTGCTTGATAAAAAGATTGTTATCACACACAGAACCAATGATTTTCCCATCACAGTAGAGACCAAATTCTCCAAACATTCTTTTGAAGGTAATCTCGCCGGCTCCACTCATCTGGTCAGCCATGAATTCCACATTGTTCAAATCTGACGCCATCAGTTTGCCTTCTTTACGAATTTGGTCAGAATGACGATGCGCTGGCCATTGAGCTTGCCTTCAATGTGCTCTGCATTGTCGGAGACAAGAGAAATTCCGCGCACCACTGTGCCTCGCTTGGCCGTGAAGTTGGCGCCTTTGACATTCAGGTCTTTAGTCAGCGTAACGGAATCCCCAGCCTCCAAAGCCGCCCCGTTTCCATCCACATGTTTGACCGTTTGATCCGCCGAATCATCGGATCCCATGGCCTCAGCCCAGGACCGCACCTCATCATCCAGATAGAGCATTTCCAGCAAATCCCGGGGCCAACCTTCAGAGCTGAGCTTTTGGAGCATGCGCCACGCCACAACCTGCACCGCAGACACCGGGCTCCACATGCTATCGTTCAGGCAGCGCCAGTGGTTGGGATCGACAGCCTGAGAGTCGGTCAGTTGCAAGCGGCATGTCTCACACAGATAGAGGCTGGTCTCCTTGGTGCCATCTGGGCTGGGGGGCACCTCATACACTCCCAGGCCTTCGGCTGCGCTGCACAATTCACATTTTGATTCGCTTCGTTCCTGCAGTTCTTTTTCCAGATTCATTAGTCAGTTTACCTTCTCGTGTTTGCCCAGGTCTCTTATGTCAAACGTGTGTGGGAGACTCGCCATTTTTTCAGGGAGATGCTCACCCAAAAGCTATAAATACCAAGAGTGATGATGATCAAAAGCAACCATTTGATCCACAACCCAAAGAGCTGGACTGCTGTTCCATCAAACTTCAACCGCCGCCCGTTGATCACCGTGTGTTCCGCTTCCCAGCGATAGATCATGGTGTACGACCACGGAAAGCAAATGCCCAGAGTAAGGACAGTCACAAACCAGCCCAGAATGTTCCAACCAATCAATTGGAAGAGTCCGCCGTCAAAATAGGAATCGCTGTGTGCAATATCGATATTTGTTTTCTCTGCCATGAGTTCTCCTTGTGTTTAATCCAGATGCGCAGCTCTAAACCCTAGCACTGGGAGCCTTTTCCATTGTCACTCATTATTACCGCAGCCTGAATGATTTTTTGGATATTTTCTTCCACTACTTCCGTAGATTTTTTAAAACGGACGCAACTCTTGCCTTTGTCAATTCCTTTTAGCAATTCGCCACTGGGGTCCAGTAGCTTTGCGTCACCAACATAAAACCCTACAAAGGCCTTTTGGGCATTGAGGTGAAAGAGCACTTGGCCCTTGTAAGCGTAGGACAACATCTTGTAACCGATCCCTTCTTCCACAGAGGGGACACCGGCCTTGATGATCTGTCTCAATTCCTCAAGCTTGTCGAGCTTCCAGCCTGGCTCCAGGCAATTCATATACTCTTCGGGGGTTTCTACATCGTACTGCATGGCTTCCCTCTCCTTATCCTTATTTCTCTTCTGCTTTTTCAGCCAATGATAAAATGGCCTTTGCCGATCGCCAATTCCGGGCTGTTACGGCCACACCGAGTGCTTTTTCTACATTTGCCGCCAATTTTGAGGGACCAAATCCTTCTGGGGTATAAAGGTAAAAAACCCTTCCAGCCAATTGGTACTTTTCACTCGTTTTGCACAGAGTGGCCAGCTTCTTTTCATCCGGATTTGCCGCCGTAGTTTTCAGAAAGAAGAGATGCAACGATTTAGGCTGGCTTTCACCCGCAGGGAAAGGATTGGCGTCGATGGCATGATGAAAATCCTGAAAGGATAGAACAAGTACCTTCGGCGCGAATGAGTGGCTCTTGTTAACAGCATCCCCAATGATCCGGGCCAGATCATTGGGCTCTGCCGTTTGGGCCCTGAAAATTGCATTTCCACTTTGGATATAGGTTTGAACATGGCTCAACCCTAAACCCTCCAACAAGGCCACAAGCTCGTTCATGGGCAGGATGTTTTTCCCGCCCACATTGATACCTCTGAAAAGGGCAACATAGGTTTTCATTTCATAACCAAAACCTTAACTCACCTTTTTCCACCTGCAAGGGTGCCACCCAGGAACCCCATAGGGATGTAGGCCAACAGCAGATCCGAGGCGACGAACCACATGGGACCACCGCACAGATAGACCATGTAGATGCCACCGAGCAGAAAAAACACCCCCACGGCCAGGGCAAATCTAAGGTGGTGGCTAACCGCAAGTTTGGCTGCCACAAAAGCCCCAACAAGCGTTCCAAGAGCATGAGCCAAAAACGGGAACAGGAAGTTTACAGGGGCAAACAATTTCATGCTCTCGCGCAGGCCCTCCATGGTGGAGATGTCAGCACCCTCAGGAAGAGCAACAACGGAACTCCCAATGTTTACCAACCCCATATTGACGACACTGCCTACGATAAATCCGGCGACGACCGCCAAAATATTTCTTAAAATAGGATTCATGATCCAACAAACTCCTATGGTCCTTGTTTACCAGTTTTCCCCAAGCAATTCGAAATGAGCCCGAGGGTGAATGCAGGCTGGACAGAGATCAGGAGCGTCTTCACCTTCATGAAGGTATCCGCAATTTCTGCAACGCCATACAACCTTGCCGTTTCTTTTGAAGACCTTGCCGTCTTCCAGATTTTTGGCCAGATCTCTATACCGTTTCCCATGTTGCTTTTCTGCAATGGAAATGGCGTCAAAGGCTTCTGCAATTTTCTCAAAGCCCTCTTCTCTGGCGATGGCAGCAAATCCAGGATACATCTCCTGCCATTCATGTTCCTCACCAGCTGCAGCGGCTTTCAGGTTATCCAATGTAGTTCCAATGACTCCCGCTGGAAACGTTTCGGTTATTTCCAGGTCGCCACCTTCCAGGAATTTGAAAAACCTTTTGGCATGTTCTTTTTCCTGATTGGCTGTTTCTTCAAAAATTGCCGAAATCTGAACCAGTCCTTCTTTTTTGGCAGCACCCGAGTAGTAGGAATACCTGTTTCGGGCCTGAGACTCACCAGCAAAGGCGATGAGCAGGTTTTTTTCAGTTTGCGTGCCTTTGATACTCTTCGACATTTTCTCTCCTCTTTTCCTTGTAGCCAACCCTTGAAAAATTACGGGTTGATCAAATATTTCGAACACTCTCAATTTCATGGGGGTGTGCGTACTGAACTTTCAGGGATGGCCAAATAGCCGAAACCGAATTTCCTGATGAATCAAAAATCATCAATTCCACATTGATAAACTCAAGCAGGAGCTTGGTGATGATTATATCTGATGCTGGTTCCCGAAGAGGTGGGTACACACCAACGAGCGCCATGGATGTGGTGCAACCACCTTCCACCGAAGGACCAAATTCATCCGCTGAAGTTGTCAAAAGTTCCACATGGAGAAAACCTGTATTGCACCATTCACTGAAGCAGAACAGTCTCGAAAAATCGACGAAACCATCATGATGGCTTACGACCATGTTTGAAAAACCACCCAATTCGCTGGGGAGCATCCCTAAGACATCAAAAGGAAGCTCTGTCTCATAATCGGCACCTGTGTTATTACAGGTCCCGCCCATGTCGTCATAACCGAAATAGTCACGACCAAGCACGCTCACCACACGGACCTGTTCGATGGACAGTTGGGCAGTGCTCAGATCCGCAAACCCCTGGGGATCACCAAACTGCGCATACACACTTCCATCCTCAAGACTGCCCCAGATAGCTGTGACAGTATCCTCTGCTCCCGGTCCTGAATGGAGAACCAAGGGGTTGTTTTCCACTTCCGGATTACAGGTAGTGGTTTCATCGCTTTCACAGGCGGCACCAAAAACCAAGAGAACTAATAGACCGATGATCAGCGCGTGCATCCGCATCATGGAACCTTTCATATAGCCCTGTAAATTTAGAGTTTTTTTCAGTCACCCAAGACAGTGACAGATAGAAGCCTAAGGTTCAACTTTTTGTTCACTGCCTACCTTATTCTTAGTTCCATTGATGGCTTTTGTGGCGAAATAACTGTCAATGAATGCACTTAACGGATTTTCACTCCATTTGTCCTCGTAGAATCCTGCAATAACAAAACCAGCATCAATCTGTCCTTGAATTAGGTCCTGTAAGGAGTGCCCGAAGCAGACGGGCTCCCCTTGATCCAGAACTAATTCCTGCAATTCCTCCTGGGCCAAATCTTTGACATCAGAATAGGGGATACTATGCCTCACCTCTAATCTGCCCTCATTCCAAGCCTTGAGGTCGAAGATGTATTCAATGGGGTTCGTAAGTCCGGACAGCAATACTCCACCGGGCCGCAGAACACGAGCCGACTCCTGCCACACCGGCAACACAGACTCGATGAAAACGTTGGAGCACGGATGGAAAATCAGATCAAAGGAGGCGTCGTCGAAACGTGAGAGGTCCCTCATGTCGCCCAACTCTGTGACGATCTCCAGTCCCTCCCTCTTGGCAACAAAATCATCCTGTTGGAGCTGTTTTGCTGAGGCGTCGAAGACCACCACCTTTGCCCCCGCCGCTGCGAGTACTGGAGCCTGCTGCCCACCACCCGAAGCAAGACAAAGAATGGATTGGCCTTTGAGATCAGACGGGAACCAATGGCGGGGAACCGGCTTCGTGGGAGTTAATACAATTTGCCAGTTACCTTCGCGAGCCGCGGCAATGGTCAATTCGTCCACAGGAAGAGTCCATTCATTGCCTTTTTCAACTTGTCCGTCCCAGGACTCTTGATTGTATTTTAAAACATCCATGGTATTCGTAACCTATCTTTTGTTGATTTTTGTGTGATCGTCTTCTCATGCTTTCTTCGCCCTGCCCAATTTATCCCAGGCGGCCAACAGTACGGCAAAAGCTCTTTAGCAGGCCAGAATCCAACACCCCGTTGGTTCTCACTCCCGAACAAAGATCCACCGCGTAAGGCTGCACTTGAGAAATAGCAGCTCCTACATTTTCTGGGTTAAGACCACCAGCAAGAAAAACGGGAAGCCGAACTTCTTTGACAATCCTGGTACTGATGCTCCAGTCATGAACATCACCGGTTCCTCCCAGAGTAGGAACCGAAGCCTTGGGACGACCCGAGTCTAAAAGAATGGCATCCACAAGGCTCGAAATTCTGTGGGCTTCAGTGAGGGCGCTCTCATTTTCCACATGCAGCACTTGAACTATTCGAACTCCTGAGCAAGCTTCACGCAAAGCCTGGTAGACTAAGCTCGACACTGAATCAACCAGCTGTACAACGGAAGTTCTGCACCGGGTGACATGGCTGACAACGGCGCTGGGTTCCGTTTCACTAGTTAGCAGGAACGAGTCCACACCTGGGGGTACGATACTGGCTATTTCCCGTATGGATTCGTCAGAAATGGGGCCTGGACCACTGGGCATTTTTGCCACCAGCCCAATGGCGTCTGCTCCTGACCCCATAGCCTCCTGGGCCTCAGCAAAATTGGCAATACAACAAATCTTAACTCGGGTCTTCAATGGGGACCATTTCTGTTGGTTAGTTTTTTGGGGGCCAGTTAGCTTTACCCAAGCAGTGGATGAATCGCAAACCACAGATCAACGGTACATGGCCTTCACTCCCGACCAGGTTTGCTCATCGGTAGCCACTGTCCCCAGATTGGTTGTTAGGACATAGTCGTATTCGAAAGCATCAAAGGGCATATTACTGGGATAATAACCGGCCGGCCCAACCCACAACCACACAGTGGTGCCGGCTTCTCCGGCCACGGTGAGAGTTGGGGTTTCACAATCCACACTGGTCACTTCCTGCAAAATGTCCACCGCACCGCACTCCTGGGGACCAATTTCGAGCAGCCGGGTATCCGCCTTCGCCTCTAGCGTTACTTCCAGTATTCCACCGGAAGGGATTGGGATGGTCAGCCAATCCGTGTCGCGATACAGGTCTCCACCGTTGAGGTACCAGCCACTCACTCCACAAAATGTTGTGCTGTTGATCTCCTGTAACGGGGGATCGACTCCGTCTGTGTTGCAGCCTCCATTGTGCAAGTCGACGTAGTCAGCCTGAAGCGAAGGTTCGCCTTCAATTGCTGCACCGGCGGGGCAATCAATATTGCAATTGTCGCTCGGCACCACATCAATGAGGTACCCACCATGCTCACCATACCCATCAACGACAATGTAATAAAGTTCGCCTGCGGATAGGGCCATGTTCTTAATCCGGGAGGTGTAATCTTCATAATAATCGTCGTTGCAGGCGATGGGCCAGGAGAGGCTTTCGTCCCACACCCAGATTTTGGTATCGAACTGGGACCCGAACATGTCCACATCAACGAGCTGGTCGCTCTCAGAGAGCAGCGAATAGACCACATCAGGAGCGGGAGGCCCCTCCCAGTAGGGACACGCCACATCGTAGTCATCTGTGTAGCCCGTGGTGCTGCCTGCAAGATCAAGGGTATTTACCACAATGGGTGTGGCATCGGCAATGGTATCGCCGCCCTGTCGGAGAATTTCGAGCAGAGGTGTTGGCAAGGGGGTGGGTGCGGCGGTTGGCTTTTGTGATGCGCGATTCCCCAAGTCACCCGCAGGTGCCTCAAGAGCAATGACCAGGATCAGAAGCGTGATGGATAGGATCCTCATGGTGGCTCCTCCCTATACTTAGTTTATCAGTCTTTTGGCGTGGTTGACGCCTGCATTGAGTATGACAGAGGGCCATGCCAAATTCAAGGGGTTGCTCCTTTTTAGATTTTACATTTAACTTCGTCAGCTGCCTGCTTTAGTCAGCCTCTACACTCTGTCCCGGACCCAAATAACGATAATGTCCCGTTACCTGATACCGGAAAAGTGCGTCTTCCATCTTTGGACCAGCACCGACATTGTGAACCACCAGTAGGCGCATTCCATCACTCGATCGCTGGTCTATTACAATGCCGATATGCGGGAGGTTTCCTGCTAACATCCATGTCACCAAATCCCCCTCCTGATAATCGATCGCCAGATCAGATGCAGGTAACTCTGCACCCTGTCTACTCAGGAATCTCTGCAGGTTAGGAACTCGCCGGTGATCAATATTAGAGTCTGGTTTTTGCAGTCCCCACAGTTGTGGGTAACTCTGGAAATTGGCAACCATGTCTTCGTGTACCAGGCGTTGTAAGTCCACACCAATAACCCGGTACGCCCGTATCACAACATCGGTGCATACTCCCAAATGGTCAGGAACATCGCCACCTGGATAGTCCAACCGGCGATAACTTCCGTCGTATCTGACTTCGTGTGTTGTCCGTTCGATGGCCGCGCGAACAAGGTCCTCGGATTCAGCAGGCGTTTGTCCGGCTACATTAATAGCCACCGCAAGAATCATTAACACAGCAAGTGCAAAGCTATTTCTATTCACATTCTATTCTTTCTTAAATACCTGATTGGATAAAACGAAGCCGGTTGGCGGTCAGGTTGAGGCGACTGTTTTCACCTCAAGTGATTATTTTGTCCAAATGCCTCTGCGCTTTTAGTTCTAGAGTTACCAACTCTCCCTTATAAAACACACTGTTGATGATCCAGGGAATAGGCATTTTATGACCTTGCTTTTGGCTCTTAATGTGGTGAATAGTAAGGGGAACACCTTTGCTTTTGGCATACTCTCGGAGCAAATCATTTGTGTAATATTCCGTAAAAGGGCAAGTATTTGAGTAATATGCAGTAATCCCTTTATCATCAGGGCAAGTTCCTGATTTTGCATTGGCCATAATCGTAGGAAAAGTGGCTTTGGGATTGGTTTTTAGCCCCCATAATTTGAAAAAGGGAGGCGCTTCATCGACAATTTCAAAACCCAGGTGCTTTAAAAATTTTGGGTCGCTCATGAATGGGCGTTTTTTATCACTGGAAATGGCGACAATCCCATCCATGCTTTTCGTATCTTCCAAACATTCCTGGAATAGTTCTTTTCCGCTGCCTTTGCCTTTGAACTGACCGGAGACCCAGAAGCAGTTGATAACCATGAAATTCTTCCCTTTTAAAGGAAGCCAGGAGTTCTCGATCGGGACATATTCGATGAAGACCTTGCCTCGAACATCCATTTTTTGGAAGGTATACCCTCCCTTAAATTCTGCCGTAAGCCAGTCTTTTTTCATTTGATAGCCATCGCGGCACTTTTTGTCACTTATGGCACAGCAAATGTGTTCATCCACTATGTTCTCTTTGGCTAACTTCAGAAGCTTCATTATTTCTCCGGGCGTGGGTTCAAGGGGGTCTTCCTGAGTCAATAAATTTTGGTTGTGAGGTCAAGTCTACCTCATTCCCCCTTCAGCGCTTCCTGAATATCCACGGAAAACCTCTGTACCAATAATTTCAAAGACAAACGTATACTCGTAAATTTGGGAGTCCTGCTCAACAGCCAGCAAAATACTTATATCTTTTCCCTTATATGCTGACACTCTCTGGGAAAAGTGTGAATAATTCCCATGGGACGATTTGGGAACATAGGGGGTTTCCACCCAACCAACATTGGTTTCAAATGTCACCAATTCTTCTGGTAATATTCTTTTGGATATTCTTTTTTTAGGAGTAACTTTCGACGACTTTTTGAGTCCTTTTTTGCCTATATAGTTATTATCCGAAGTTAGCACATCGTGGCAATATCCCTCTGGATCAACAAAGACACATTGATCCCAAACAATGGAAAGACTTTGCTCCGACCTGTTTTCCAGAATAAAACCGGCTCCGCTCCAATCAAGGTCCCATTCAATAAAGAAGAGGTCGTTTTCGCACCCCATTTTCGATTCCCCAATAATGACCTCAGCAAACCGAGTGGTAGATTCATTGAGAATCATAACTTCAGTTAACTCAACAGTGTAATTGGCAATATGGGGGGAACACCCCAGCACAGTCGTCACCATGCTTGCCATTATTAAGAATCGGGACAACTTTTTCATGCAGTGCACCTTTCCCTGTTTTTTCCCTTTATTTACGTTCCAGAATCAAACGTTCAGCCTTGTTTTGGTCCGCCGCCTCAGAAAAGAAAGTTTCGATTGAGCGGTGAAACAAACCACTCAGAGTGGTAACCCAAACCTCATCCTCGAATTCCACAATTGAAGTGATTTGGTTGCCGTCCAGATTCTCTGCCTCCAACTCTGTAAATTCAAAGGTTTCAAAATCCACCTGATAAATACGATCAGCCAGATAGATCACCGTTTGCTGTCCAATTTTTTCTATGCTGACCGTAGAGTGGCTTATGGAGCCGACCTCTTGCCAGGTAGAACCTTCGTCCAACGATTGCAAAACTCGGTGCGTATCGCTAATACCATAACACCGATCACCATCGACAAAGAGACTGTAGGCCGATTGGTCGTGGACCGAATCAAGAGTTCCATCATGACTCAGCTTCCAAATATGCCCGTCAGTACTGAATAGAAACCCATCACCAAGAGGCGTCATGGCCCTAAATGGCAAATAAGCATTAGGCTCTGGCAACTCAATGAATTGGTTTCCAATCATCACCACATTATCAATTCCGCTGGTATTGGATTCCACTCCCAGGTTCAGAAGGGAAAATCCTGTTCTATAACTACCGGAATCATTGAGATAATGAGCAGTCATCAGCAGTTGGTCGGAATCGTTGAAACAGCCTGTTTCGCCAAGGCCCGTTTCCCAGCTCATGAATTCCGGAACCAGGTCTGAGTTTGAGACCCACAAGCCGGAAACATTGTACACAGGATTAGCATTGGGCCGGACTTTTATAGCCATGGGGCCAACCAAAACATGGAGGTTATCCGAAGGCCGGATTGGGTAATTCGGGTCACCCGCGCCCCCGTTAGAGAAGTGCTCCACTTCCCCAGAGCGTGTGATTGTATTAAATGTAGACCACCCAGGCATTAATAACATCTCACCAGACACATGGGCGGAAAGTAGGATTTTATTCGAATAAATGAAAGACTCGTGCTCATGCCATCCGGATAACGTCGCTGCAGGTCCGGTGATATCATTGGGTTCATCTTTTTCGGAACAGCCAGTAACCGTCAAAACGGTGACCAAAAAAACGGTAAATAACAATTTATTCAAAGGCTGGGTGAATCTTTTGGAGGTCATTTTCCCAACTCCAATAAGTTTGATAATAGAATGGCGCTCCAGTATTCGACACTACCCCATTTGAGTATAGGGTATACAACTACCCTTGGGTAATAAATTCAAAACCTTGTTTGTCATGCTCATTGACCAACCGGTGGTTGCCACAATTCGACTTTGTTTCCCTCAGGGTCGATGACCCAGGCAAACTTGCCGTACTCCGAATCGTCAATCTTGTCGAGGACATTACAGCCTTCCGCTTTGAGCACTGCAACCAGCGCGTGAAGGTCCTCAACCCGGTAGTTGATCATAAAAGAAGATTGGCTGGGAGCGAACTGCTCGCTCTCCAGCGAACCAACAGACCAGATGGTGCTGCCCCCAGTGGGCTTGCCATCAGAGTCGGTCCAGGTGAACGCCGCGCCGCCCCAATCCTGAACATCGATGCCAAGATGACGTTTGTACCAGGCCTGCAGCGCAGGTGCATCCTTTGCCTTGAAAAAAATACCGCCGATACCCGTAACGCGTTTCATATGAACCTTTCACACCTGTAAAAAAACCTTCCACCTGCACCTGTCATCACCAACGGATATCGTTTCCTCCAGCTCAACCCTGCTGACTGGCAATACGGCGCCAAAGAAGGCCGCCATATGACCAATGCTACATGAGCAAAAGTCTCCACTCGATTCAAAGGGCAGGCCCTTGTTGATCATGCCACATATGCATTTCGATCGTTCGACGACAAGGGTGTTATCAGACACACAATGTTCAATATGCGTGTTGTATTTTTCCTCTTCCTTGTTGAGCTTTTCGACAAACTCTTCCATTGAGACCGAGTCTTCCCAAATACGCTTGGCGAACTGAGACCAGGATTTACCGCAACATTGAGCACCGCATTCGTACAAAACACGTTCTGTATTCTCCAGTCCAACGTGCTTTACCATTCTATCCACCACAACTTCAACATACTTCGTTTGGTCGGCTTTTTTTAGCTTATTGAACCCGCCGGAATCATGAAGGATGGGCTCCATCTCAGTTTCAAAACCCAGCTTCCGTAAATGCTTGGTGATGCGCCCAAAACGTCCGGTTTCCTGGTAGGGCAAAGCCTCATCCTTCCTCAGTCAATCATTTAGTAAATTGACGACTTCTAATCCCCATGAACCTCGGTCGTTAAGCCAAACAAATCATATGGAGGCTGTTTGAAATTATCGTCGAACATGAAGGCCACAAAAACAATGTAGGCGGCGAAACCTAGGACGATGACCAATTGGGCCGGTGAGCTCTTCTGGATCTCATGCTTCTCTTTCACATCACAAACTTCGCCAGGGCAATATTGCGCCTTCTCTTTGTAGATTAGCGAGTAGGCCTTGCAGCCAATGCATATTCCGAAAGAGGATTCAAAGAAGAGAAAAATGAGGCAGATCATGCAAATGAGACCGGTGATGGGGCTGAAGGAATTGACAACAACCTGCAAGGCAAACATGACCACTGCCAGGACAATCCCGATGATCCATGCGAACTTTTTCTGTGCAGCGCCAACGTATTCCGGCGTCTGGTTTCGAACGATCCAGCGACCCAAAATCAGCGAAGGCGCGAATCGGGGATTGATCAGGACACGAATGGAAATGTCGGTCAAGAAAATCGTCACCGCGTATTTCAGAAGCGTGAAATCACCCTTAAGTATGGTGATCATAATCGCCACGAACATAAGGACGAAGAGTATGCCTGCCCCTGCTCTAATCTCTCGCTCATTCAAAACAGGGATGTCAAATCCCTCAACAGTTTCACCAAAATTTATGATTTTGCTCATTAATTATTTCCCTTCCAAATCGAGATTTGGAGTTAAAGGACACGCTTTTTCACCCATAATTGAAAGAATCGATCTGCAATAAAAAAGGATCCGTCTTCACGGTCGATAACGTCCCGGTCGAGGAGATTTTCTACAACCCTCTGCACTGAAGAAGCTGAATTGAGATTGTTTTTTTGAACAAACGCCCCGCCAAAAACCTGCGCTCCGCTGGTCTCCTGAACAAGACCTGATAAAAACCGTCTCTGGTTTACCGCAAATGACTCCCACAACCCAGTATACGCATAACTCTCGCGTTCCAGCAATAAACTGATGGCCTCATCAAGGGTTTCGCCAGTGACCTCGGCTCCTGGTTCGCATATCTCCCACACCGCATGGCATAAGTGCTGCGTATAAAAGGGATGCCCCCCTGATATTTCACACAAACGGGTGATGATGTCCGAATTTATGGTCTTGCCTGTTTTGTTGAATCGGGACTTGATAAAGGGAAGCCAAGCCCGTGTTTCGATGGGACCTAGAGGGTAATGTCCACCGGCCCGATACAAGGGTCGGTTTTGGTCCAGAAACATTTTTTGAATGAGGTGTTTGCGGCTGCCAAGAAAAACAAAAGAAACATTTTCCTGGTCTTGAATGGCGCTTCTCAGGGTTCGCTCTGTTTTGTCTGATCCATATTCCAAAATCCGCTGGAACTCATCAAAGACCATGACAACTTTTCGATTTCGACGCTTTGCAATTTCCCCAGGCGCCTTTAGAACATCCAACAGTTCAGGAGCATTCTTTCCATCACCTCGCAGGGTAAAACTTATTTGAGGGTCCCCTGATGAATCTGCTGTGATCGTTGGGATCAAGCCACCAAAAAAACTTTTCCCCACAGCCAACATTTTGTCGGCAGTACTGGCCAGGCTTTCGGTCACAGCTTTGGCAACGGCCACAGCAAAGGAAGCTTCCCCATCGGTTGGCCACAAGTCAACGTAGGCATACAGGTATTCTTTTTTGGGGAGCCGTGAAAGTGCCAGTTTAACTAATGATGTTTTCCCCAAGCGCCTTTCGGAATACAGAAATAACCGATCCCCGTTCTCCATTGCCCGGGATAGATCTTTTAACTCCTGCTTTCGATTGCAGAAGGACCCCTTATTTACGATTCCACCATATTTGAACGGATTTGACATAATACGCACCTCGTGTAACGCAGAATGCGTAATCTAGAAAAAATTGTCAAGGGTATTATTGTGATCGCAGTCTTTCGCTTCAGCCATTAAGCACACTCAACAACGCACGAGTATGACTCTTGGAGCCACCGACTCCATATTATTTCCGGCAATGGCTCTTCGACTGTGAACCGTGTGGTAACCCAGCCACCCGATCCTATCTCGTATCGCCTTGGATCACTTATCGCTAGTTTATTGGCCTCAAACAAGGAGGCCTTCAGTTTGAACATGGCCTTGTATCCGACTCCTTTTACACCAGGCCCCACATACAAAAACGCCTTCTTCTTCACCTTATAGGAGGCCTGATTGCAAGACATCCCCTCAACAGCACCGGGCAATGATGATGCGGCTTTCTTCAAATCCGTTATTGGTTCCTTAGCCACGGGCATTTGCTCACCTTTCCTTCCATCGGATTGCCTGCTGGTCAATAGTACTGAACAGTATCTCCCTCAAGCCGGCCAACGCCCTTTAAGGTGCCAAACCAAATGCTACCGTCCTTGCCCTCAGTAAGTTCGAAAATCATGCCACTGTCCTCAACTTCGAATTGTTCACTCGCCACCAGAATGTTTTCAAGGCCGGCTGCCGGATCAAACCGGTTGAGGACACTTTTACCAGGGACAGGGTCCTCACCCTGGAGCGAATTTCCACTATACCAAATATTGCCCTGAGAATCTTCCAAAAGGTAGAAGCTACTCAACTGAATAGGATGCCTTAATTTTTCGCCATCGAAATGAAAAAGTCCATTCTCGCCACCGAACCACAAATGACCTTTGCGATCAACCAATGTCGAAATATAGCTTGTGATGTTCAGGCCATGTTCCTCGGTGAAGTTTACAAACGTTTCGCCATCGTAATGAAACAGTGCCCCTCTTGTGCCAAACCAAATGCTGCCATCAGGTGCCTCTGATATGGAATTCACATCGGAGTTGGTAAAACCATCTTTTTTGGTGAACGAAGTGAAAGTATTGCCATCGTACTTTGTCACTCCCATGGTCCCAAACCAGATGTTTTTGTCACTGTCCTGCATCATCGAAATTATGTCATTATTGACTAAACCATCTGCCGTGGTGAGATTGGTGAATGTGCTTCCATCGTATCGATACACGCCAGACCCAATGGTCCCCATCCAGATATTTTCCTGGTCATCCTCCAACAAGGAAAATGCGCGGAATCTATTCAAATCCTTTTCAATGGTGACGTTAGTAAAGGTAGTTCCATCGTAGCGTATGAGGCCGTTCCATGTCGCAAGCCAAATATCGCCTTGGCTAGCCTGCAGAATTTTGCGCGTAATGACCTGAGGGCTTTTATCACTGGACACGCTTGGCGGTTCCCTAAAGTACGGATCCACTTGCGCCTTCTCCGGGGCTGGCTGCGAAGCATTGTCGGCAGTTTCTTGTGGCTCGCCGGTGCAAGCACTCAGAATTAAAAGAGCGACCAAGAGTATTGGCGCTGGTATGCGTTTCAAAATCCTATTTCCCCTTTAAATTGTGCCCGGCCTCATCGCCGGGCTTTCGGATCACTTACTCGGATTTAACGAAATAAGGCTTTCAGCGACCCCAAGCTGTGCCTTTCCGTACTCACCGGATCACAGTCGGAATCGTCAATGACATGAGAGCCATAGAGCAGCCAATTCCCAAGCGCAAGATCACAGCAATAGAAATTCGCCGAGCAATCGTCGTTTAGCACCCCATCGGATCCCATGTTTTCCATGATTGAGGTACGAACAGCCGTGAAGACACTCTCTCCTACGATCGAAACGCCGCCTGATCCGGTCAAAGCGTCATTATCTGAGATTTCACAGTCCACAAACGTTGGTTGGCTTTGACTCACACTGACGCCACCGCCGACCCTGGCGTAATTGCCGATAATGATGCAACGTTCCACCCTCGGTCCGGCTCCAAAAGCAATACTCAATCCGCCGCCATGTTGGCCGTGCAACCAGTCGGTTGCCATGCCGCCGGTTATGGTTAACCCTTCAATCAAAGTATCGTCCCCAGAATAATTGCAGCTGATAACTGGCCCAGGGGCAAGAGGGGGACTGCTCCCATCGATTGTGACGCTATGGGGGGTTCCGGTACTGCTGCAAAGAGTGACGGCTGATTTCATCTGGAGCCGCGACTCAGTATAGATTCCGCCTTCCAACTCAATCCTGTCACCGGCCATGGAAGAGTCAAGGGCAGCGGCTATTGTTGGTGCATCTCCAGTCCCACTGTTGTTGAGGTGCCAAGTTCGCGCGCTCACCTGATTTGTCGACAATAGGAACATTGCGCAGATAATTATTTGTCTAATCATGGTTTCCCCTCCGGAGTCAAAACGTTTTTGTATCTGCCTTCGACCGTTGGTTTCAAATACAGGCATTTGCAATATGGATCAATCTGATAGCACTTCCACCAGCCAAACATTTGATCCCCATGTGAGCTCTTCCGTCCATGCACCAGCCTCATCCCTTGCCATAGCGGCAAACAGGTAGCGCTCACCCAAATGCTCGGGCCCCAAGGCAAAGGTGGGCTGAACCTGGGCTTGAGGATCATATTCCACCCACTCATTCCATAATCCTTCATCCATGGCCGTTAGAGGATCGAGCTCCTCATATTCATCCTGTGTTAGACAGGTGCTAATACCCAGATCGGACAAGCTCACCAAGAGAGTTCGTACCTCCAGCAAGGCCCCAGGTGAGCTGTCGGAATCTGAAGCAGTCCAGGTGAAAGAAATTGGCAGGGGAAGCTCGAGACATCCATTTGGATTCGGATCCATTGAAGGCAGGATATGAACCTCGATTTCGGGGGCCTCGGTGACTGCCGTAAAAGAGATTTGGGCGGGACTGGGGTCCTCGAAGCCTAAATTATCCACCGCTTTGATCCAAAAGGTGTGCGGCCGGAAAAAGATCCGCGGACCAGTGTCACCAGGCTCACGTGGGGCGGGAAAATCGGCAGACACAGTGAACAAAGAATCGGTAACGGTTGTGAAGTTCCAAGGCAAGCCCAGTGTATCGGCCTCCCCTATTCCCGACAAACCATTGTCACTCAGGCGCCAGCGATAACCCACCACGGCACCATCCATGTCACTTCCATTCCAATAGAAGTTGAATGGGTTGTGATCCCCAGGCGCAATAGTCGTGAAAGTCATGGGGGGTTCGTTAGACTGCATCATAGTGGTGAAACTTGTGTCGGAGGCAAAAACGGTGTCGGTGCCGGCCACTGCCACTAACCGCCACCAATACAACGTTTCGGGATTGAGTCCATTGATTCTGTATTCCACTAGCGATGAATCTCCTGTCGCCTCAACGATCATATCGGGCGTTCGGGCACCGTAAGAAATATTGTTCCCGTGTTCGAACCAGCAAACCAACGAACGACCGTGACCATCGACCCAGCCCTTGACCATCACACTCTGGTGCGAGATCTCAGAAACGCTTTGGCCCAGGATTGTTGGCGGAGTCAGAAGTTGCGGAGTGGTTGTGCTATCTTCTGAGCAAGAAGACAGAATGGCTAAACCAATCACAAAAACAAAAGCCCACAAGCTACGGAATAAATGAGACAAACTTTTTCCTTCGATTTCAATTTGTTAATCGGTGCTTCACTCACATTAAGTCCACGACTTCTGCCCTATATCTGTTTTGCCCCCTAGTGGCTTCGGGGGCAGACCCTGAACCGTATATACAGCCGCGCCCATGAGGCCTGTTCAAAATTTTGTTAGGCACCACCTGGCCCATTTGACCCCCTCTCAAATTTATCATTCTTTGCCAATTTTCCCTAATATTCCAGAAAATTCAATGGCCAAGTACCCAAACCAAATCGACCAACCGACGTGGAAAAAACGCTGTTTTAGACCAGGATCATTTTCAAGTACATCCGGAAATAATGCTAAAAAACCAAGTGACATAATTAGAAAACAGCAAACAGAGAAGAGTCTCATTCTTTTCAGTGACGGCACTTCCCTCCAGAGAATAACAGCAAGCAATGGAGACAAAAATAAGAACACGGAAGGCGAGCCAAGAATGCCATGCAAAGGATGAGGCAGAGGGAAAATTGCTGCTCCAGCAATGGAGAACGTAAAGGTTAGAATTACCAGTACGGGAATAGTGCTGATTTGAAAATGTTGGCATTCTCGGTATAGAGCAAAAACAAAGACCAGACTTAAAGTTGAACAAAAGAGAAGGCCCGAGGAGAACAGAACCTGGGTACTAGCTCCAGTTGTGCCCAATTCACTTACTAAATTGGAGAAATGGCTGTAATCCCCAATCAAAACCCCGCATAGAATTAAGGTCACCCAAAACACAATGGGGATACCGATGCCAGCAAAAATGATTCTTTGGGTGGATGAGTCCAAGTGACCAACCTCAATTTCTTTTTGGGAACAATACTGACCCTGTATGGGGTCTCTGGGATCCGGTTGTAAATCACCGCCATTTGGCCTATGAAAGACTACTATCCGACCAAGACCATTTTCCGCGTGGAAACGTCATCACCGATTTTAATACGGGCAAAGTAAATGCCGAAAGGCTCTGTATTGCCTTGGTCATCCAAACCAACCCAAATAAATTCGTTTTTTCCCGCCGGAACTATTCCATCTACCAAAGTCCGAACGAGTTCACCCTTTTCCGAAAATATTTGCACAATACAGATCCCTGACTCTTCCATCTCGACCAAGACTGATGTTCTCGGCCCGAAGGGGTTCACCTTATCCAATTGATTGGCCGAATGGTGCGGCCTCGTGCCGCAACTTGCCAAAATGAAACAACCCGAGATCAATACCAGGCCAATGGTTTGTTTTAAAAACCTCTGCAAAGCAATTCCCCTATTGGTGTTCTCTGTGTGGCTTCTTAGCCCATTATAATCGTATGTGGAGGTGCCGGAGGCGCATACGATGTGGCAGGGCAAAATGAGCTAAAAATGGCAGGCAAGTGTAGAAATCAAAGTTCAAAGTACTTTACGATACCAGACAAAATACTTGAAACAGCAACGGACGCTAGGATAAGCCCCATTACCCGGCTGATAACGCTTGCTCCACTGTCTCCAATCACACGATGAATACGACTTGCTGCGAGCATCAACACAAGCGCAACCGGCAACACAGCAAAAATGACCCCTGTCGTCTGCACCTGTTCCCAGATATTGAAACTAGCGTTTTCCGTTTGCAAGACTGCAGCAAGCATTGCTCCTGGGCTGGCAATGGATGGTACAGCCAACGGGAAAATGGCCCTCTCCTTCCCTTGCCCCACCATTTTGACCTCTTGCTCCGGCTTGCTCTCACCAAAAATCATAGAAAGCGCGAACAAGAACAGAACGATTCCCCCGGCGATTTCAAACGCCGAAAGTGGAATTCCGATCGCCGTGAGGATGACTTCACCAGCGACAACAAAAAACACCAGGATCGCCGAAGAAGCCCGCTACGCTACTTGAAGGTTTGCTCCTTTAGGAGCTCGCCTGCCTCATCGTAAACATTCCAAATGCCCTTCTTCTTACCGTGTTCAAAGCGACCTTCGTCCCAGAGTTGGCCATTGGCATGGTATCGCTTCCATACACCGTGCTTCTGTTCTTCATCGTCGAAGCCGCCCGTCCCCCGCGGTTCACCTGTCTTGAAGAACCACTTCCACCGACCAACGATCTTTCCGTCCTTGAAGCTGCCAGAGGACTGCATTTGGCCATTGTTGAGAAAGTACCTCCACTTTCCTGATTTTTTCCCGTTGTCGAATTCACCCTTGCAAGAGATAAGACCGTTTTTGAAAAACAGCTCAAAGGGGCCATTCTTAGGATTGCCGTTTTCATCGATTCCAGAGATTTCTTTCATTGGTTCTCGCTCCTGATCGGTACGACTAACGTTTATTTACCTGCAATTGTGGCGGGCGCGGCTTGTGCGCCAGCACGAAACGTGATAGACGTCATTATCAGCCTATCGTCCTCTACAAACGCAAGCTAGACAACCCAACCTACCTATCCGCTGTCGCGAGCTTGATTGCAAGACCCAAAAACACCGTGCCAGCTATTCGATTCAGAACTCTTTGCGCTCTCGCTGAGCCCTTCAACCGCTGTCCAAGCGTACCTGCTAGAATCGCTATCGCCCCAAAAACAAACAGTGTACTAAAGATAAAGAGCCCACCAAAAGACAGCACCTGCAGAGTTACTGAACCTCGTGATGGATCGGCGAACTGCGGCATAAAGGCCAAAAAGAAAATCGACACCTTTGGATTCGTTATATTCATAATAACTCCGCGACGATACAATCCTATGGGATTCACAACACTCGCGGAGCTATTCCGAACCTCGCTTGCTGGTGTGCGAAACGCCCTCCAAGCCAAGTATACGAGATACAATGCACCGGCAATTTTTAGCACCAAAAAGGCCAAAGCCGAGGTTTGAAATATCATTGCTATCCCAAACGCGACGGCCACTGTGTGTACGATCAAGCCAGTACAAAGCCCAAGCACAACAAGTAAACCAGCCTGGCGGCCGTGTATCGCAGACTGGGCCAGCACAAAGATATTATCGGGGCCAGGTGTGAGCCCCAAAAGCAGTGAGACCGTCATAAATGTCATTAGCGTTTCAGTCGTGATCAAATTTGTCTCCCAGGAATTTCCCCTCGTCTGTCTAACGTTTTGTTAACGTTCAAGTGTGGCAGTCGCAATTGTCCACTGCAAGCGTTTGTTAGACCACAAGGCATCACTTTCTGGCCTGCAACGCGAAATAAACACCGACCGGGTCCCGAATGATGGCGTGTCCGGCCCCTTTTGCCTCCCTAACGATCTCACCGCCGCCCTTGCGAACTTGGCTAAGACTCTCCGCGAAATCGTCGACCGGGAGACTAAGTAACCAGACGGAAGGGATGCTATCGTTGTCCTCGTTCATGGGGCAGATTTCAGCCGCTGCGACACCATCTGACCGCAACATTTCGCGTCTGCCTTCGGTGGCAGTTAAGGCCGTCGACCACCCGACAACTTGTTCGTAGAATTCGCACATCGACAAAGCGTCCGAGGCCACGAGTGAGAGCCAAGAGATGCAACCAAATCTATCGAGTTGACTTGCATCGTTCGATTCATCGACAACCACAGGAATGATGCCGAATGCTGCGCCATTGGGGTCAACGAGAACGGCCCATTGCTTTTGCCCGTCTTCGCCTTCGGCAGACATTAGCTCCTGTCCCCCGAGTTCCACTGTACGCGCGGCGCTCGCGGTGACATTGGAAACTTGGAAGTGCGGCATCCATTGCAGAGGGAGGGCTTCGTATTCAGGTGAAAGTTTCCCTAGCCCGATGACCGGCGTACCCTGGTTGTTGGTCAGGTCGTCTCGCCACAGCGGCGCCGGTCCGGTAGTTAGGACCTTTGAGTAGAAATCGAGTTCCTGCTCATGCTCTGGCACCGCAATATCTGCGCTTAGAACTCCGCCGACGCCGTAGAAAATTGGATCTCGCATGACCACCTCATCTATAGTGTGCAAGAAGTGAAACTGGGCCGCATCTACAAGCTCAAATCAGTCTCTTCGATAACCTCGTCGTACGCGGCCAACAGCCCACCCCTTGCATTGGGACTTAAATTCGAAGCAACGAGTAACTTAACGTTGGCTTCACCTGCAAGTGGGCTGGCGCCCAGAGAGCTGCTTTCATTTTCAAATTCATTTTCTACCCCCACTTTTCAAACAAACCGGCGCATTCACCTCTTCTGAATTGTTTTTCACTGGAAGCGTTTGTTAAGTCGCTAAACCTTCACACATTCAAGATATATTGCGTCCATTGGAAAGTCCTCTACCGGTTCTACGGTGCATCGCGTCACAGAAAAACCCGCACCTTCGGAAAATGCGGAAAGTTCAGCGGCAGTGTATCGCAATGCAATAATTTTGGATTCATCTCCGTAATCAATTTCCCCACTACCCTCCCAGGCCGCCACTAGCAGTTGCCCACCAGGACCCAAGACTCGACACCATTGCTCAAAAGCCATACGCAATCTCGCGGCATCCAGATGGTGAACGGCAAAATAATTCAGCACCGCAGCCGCTGACCCGGAGTCCACGCCAGTGAGGGCGCTCATATCGCCCACTATAACCCTGCCCGCAGTACCGAGTTTTTCATTCGCGATGGCCACCATGCGTGGTGACAAATCAACACCCAGAAGGGCCCGATCGGAGTCCAAACGGAGGTGAAACAAAGACAGCATGTGACCAGAGCCACATGCCGTGTCGACCACAACTCCCGGCACATTCGTTATCCGCTCCTGCAGCCGCGCCAGCGACTCTGAATAAACAGGAAGTTCAATCTCCTTGTCCATCATTTCCGCATATGAAGAAGCGGTTGAATCATACATTTTGCGAACTTCATTCGTCGGTGATGGCTTCATCGCTCCTCCGTCGACCTAAGGTTTTGGTAAACTGCAATTGTCGGGTTCCACTTTTTGTTATGTGCCAAAGCGCAATGAGTTAATATCTAAAGTACTATCGATATAGCGCCTTAATGGAACCCCAATCGGTTTTTTGGGAAGGCACAACACCTGTCCAAGACTCTAGGTTTGTCACTGGTCCAAGTTGGGCATGGAGCCAAAGAACTTCACTGTGATTCATCCAATAAAGCGTTTCGTGCGCAAATTCAAGTGTAACGACTACAACCTCAAAATCTCCTGCTGGGACGGAAACAACTTCTGCCCCCTCAACAGTGGCTGTTAGCGTCACAGTGTCTTCTTCACCGCCCCACAAATCAAATTGGGTGGCGGTGCTCGTCCAGGTTTTTGAAGGTTCCAGAGGGAAGTCCAAGTATTTTAGATCAGGCTCAAAGTATGTTTCATCTGGATCCGGCCCAGCAGGTGAAGCCGTGCCATACGAGTTTAGAAAAACATCTCCACTTGGGCCGACCCTGAAAGTAGAATACGAAACGATATCAAAACCTAAGTGGCTTACTCGCATAAACCCGCCAAAATCGGTGGTATGAATAGTTAACGGGAAATTGCCGTAAACAAATTCAGGCCCGGGTTCCGATGGAAAATACTCAACAGCACTTACTCCAATCGCCGTAAATGCACATACTGTAAGGAGAGCGATCTTTAGGTATAAATAGAATCTCATTTCAACCTCCAATTATTTTTAAATGCAGGCCAATGAATAGGACCAACTAAATCATATCATACTTTCAGCCAAATCGCGGACATTACGTTTTGTTAGGCTTCAATCGGAAAAATTATTCAACTACCCTTCCGCGAAAAATCTACCACGGATTCTCCATCATATCGCAGAAGCTTTCCCTTCTTTCCACCGAACCAGATATGGCCTTCTGCATCTTCCATAATGAACTGCACGCCATCAAAGCTTTGTCCGTCCTCCGAGACAAATGGGGCAAATGTTTTCTTGTCATAAATGCACATGGAACCTACGCCTCGCCCTAGCCACAGGAATCCATTTTTATCCTCATAAATACCAACAACATGGCCACGAAGAAGGCCATCCTTTTGGCTCAACTGGCCAAATGAATTCCCATCGTAAAAATCCAGCCCCCCGTCCCGCTCACCAGATTCTGCATGCTTACCATGAGTTCCGAACCAGAGTATCCCATCTCTATCTTCGTAACTCGTCCGGATCATATCATCACTGAGCCCATCATTCATTGCATAGTGGGTGAACCTTTTCCCATCGAAACGACTAACTCCCCCGTGGCTGATAGAAGTGAACCAAATATTCCCTGATGCATCTTCTAGAATACTAGTAATAATATTATTATGAAGGCCATCTACATATTCCCAACCTTCATTTGACAAGTAGCTGACAAATGTTTCGCCATCGTAGCTATATGCACCGGCCCCACTGGTGCCTAGCCAAAAAGTGCCACTCCTGTCCTGAACCATGCACAGAACCCCATTTGGATTTACTATAGGATATACTTTGTCGAGCCACGGGCCAGAAATGTTACCCCAGGGAATTGGAACGTGAAGAAAGGTCGTTCGGTCGTAACGGCATAATCCATTGGCCGTGCCAAACCAGAGGATCCCCTCTTTATCCTCCATGATTGAAAAAACTTGGTTATTACACAAGCCATCCTTCGTTGAGTAATTCAAAAAAGTTGTTCCGTCAAAACGAAAAACCCCATTATTGGAACCGAACCACAAAACGCCTTCTTTGTCCAACAACCCGCACCAAACTGTATCGGCTGCTCGCACCGAAGCGATTCTTTCCCGTGTCTCAGCGCTTAGGGATTGTTCCAATTCAAACAACTTTTGAGCAGCGGAATGTTGGGCTGGTTCCTGTGCTTGGATAAAGCCGGCAAAGGACAAAAAGACGACAAATGTTATGAACCGGAATTGAAGCAGCATATCTCATCTCCTCGTCTCTCTTGTGATCCAGAAGAACACCACGTGGCGCCCCGATCTGGGTTACCACCACAGGGCACACCTAATTATGAACCATACTCATATTAATCGACGACCAACACTGTAGGTAAGTTTTCAAATGTGAATGGGCCAAATAATCGTTGGTGCCCACTTCGCCATTCCCGCCCACGCCCTGAACCGACTGGCCGTTCAACCAAAAAATAGATCGACTGCTCCTCGCGGGGTATCAACCACTCAACCTCAGTCTCCAATGAAACAGGCGGGAATTGTGCGGATCCCAATGATACAGGTTCACCACGTGGCCCAACTGGAGGTGGGTCAAACCACATGCCCACCCTAACTTCGCCTTCCGGCGAACCGTCTTCCGGGCGCAAGAACAGTCGGTGCGCCGACAGCCGGTCTCGAAGATCTATATCACCTATGTCTATTGGTTTCAGTTCTTTGCGTTCTGTAAGATTGGCAGAACCCACCTGGTACACATCTTTGCCACCCACACTCACGCTAACATCTATCAGGGTTCCCTTGAAAGGGTGAGTAAAGTATCCCCAGGCGTCGAATTGCACCCAAGTCGAGTGTGGCCCCTGGCCATTTTCGGCGACTGTTACCCACAATTCCACTCCCCGCCTGCCCTCTCCCTTCGGTAGCAATACTTGCCCTACCAATGAGCGTTCTGGCGAGTCAGCCTGACGGCCGTTTGCATGTGCCTCACACCACGTGAAAGCCGATCCAAGGATCAACTCTACAACCAGAAAAGCGGCAACCAACGATTTCAAATGCATGCCTCCCCAACCGAACCTGTGGTACTGATCTCTTGCCCGGCTAACGTTGTGTTACCCTGCAAGTGTGGCTGGTGCGATTTGTGCACCCCACACCAAGTTTGATCTTCAGCCGTTACAATGCCGTTCACACTGACCAACCGAGAGTCGTTGAAACCAACCACGAGCATGCCCAAACCACTTACTCAATTTACCCTACTTTATTTTTCTAGCCTCCACTATCCTTGCCACCATACCTTTCATTCATTCCCTCAATAAGTTCCTCCGGTGACAAACAGGAAATTGCAGACGAAATATCTTCTGTCCTTTGGCCACTCATATAATAATTTTTTTCAGGTGGAACGTAACCTGGCACTGGCCCAGACCAAACAGATGACTTCGACACCATAGATCGGTTGTATTGTCTAATTGACCATCAAAATGAGTGTGACCATAGTTACCAAAGAGTACTGTAAAAAGTGAACCCTCATGGCAAACACGAAGCTCTTCATGATTGCCGCCTTCACCCTGAACGGTAACCAACGAGGCACTGTCAAGCCGAGACCTGATTCCCCTTTTTTCAAGGCCTTCCATTAACCGTTCCACTTGACCCCTCCTGTCCACATGGCCACTCCTCGCTCACTGGCTTTCTAATTCCGGCACGCGATGCTAACTAGAGCCCTTTTACGCCATTCTCGTTCACCATGTACTTACAGACCCCGTATTCGCCGCAGCCGAAGCCCAGTTCGCGCCAGCTTGTGCCACCACTCGAAACCATTTTTGCGCCTGATTCGGATTCCCGAAAATGAATCAAAAAATGAGAGCCATCGAGATCTTCTTGTCGGCTCGCAATGCCAGACTCATCTAGCCAGAACTCCATTGGGCCATCATCGCCGATCGCCCAGCTCAACCCTTTCCACTTGGTCCCGTGGACCGTCTGGAACACGACGGCATTCTCCCGTATTTCAACCCGGAATTCGAAATCATGAGCTGGCATAACTGCCGCGGCGGCCGTTTCACCAAGGCCACCCCCGAATGAAGCAGAAGAAACTGAAACCAAAGACAGTAATAGTATGATTGTAAATTTCATCGGACTTCCCTTTAATTAGTTTTGACTATCTAACGCCCGCTTCAAATCCGCCGAATGCGGAGCGGTTTTGGGCATCAGGTGCAGTCCCGGTTACAGAACATAATCCCAGTTGCTCTAAGTTGCTCCACTATCGTATTAAGGCCATGCTTTGTGTACGATGCTCTCCGGCTGCTTCAAGCATCATGAAATAAATCCCCGATGAAACCATCTGTCCCCCGGAATCACACCCACGCCACACCACCGAGTGGGTGCCTTCATCAAGCGGGCCATCAACCAGTACGGTTACTCTCTCCCCGTCAATGCTATAAATCGTCAACAAAACATGACTTGCCATCGAAATCGAAAACTGCAACCTGGTAGCAGGATTGAATGGATTAGGGACATTGGCATCCAAGGTCAAAATTTCGTTACAAACCGATCCATGTACCCCTGAAAGAGGTGCCACACAACCAACGGGCCAAGCACCAATCTGCCCGCAACCACTGCTATTGTCCGGTGCACAGGAGGACGTTTCCGCTAGGGTGAAATCCCTCCCTACAGCATCGCAAAAAATGGGGTCGGAGCAGATATTCCCATCCTGACCAAGCTGATTTGCAAATGGGGAAACCCAATCGCCGGATGAGTTGCCCCATATGTCGGTGCAATTGAAAACGACACTGCTGCCGCTTTCGACGTACACTCCCGCTCCGCCAATTCCGCCGGTGATAAGACAACCATTGAGCGTTATGTATGAGTCGCAATATGAGGATAGATTGCTGCCATTTGGTGCCGAATTTCCATAAAATGTGCACTGAACCAGTGCCGCAGTCGATTCTCAACACCGGAAAGCGCCCCCGTAATAGCCGGCAGTATTGTTGACAAAAGTACAGCCGGTGAAGGTGGGGACAGCTCCCATGTCATTGGTAAAGCTCACGCAAACAGCGCCCCCTCGGTTGGAAGAGACATTGCTCTCGAACCAACAGTTTTCGACGGTAACCTCATCCTCGATGCAGAGCGCGGCCCCATCATTGCCGTGGTTGTTGATGAAACGGCAGTTGCGAATAGTGGGGGTGCTGTGCCAAAAACTGTAGATCCCACCTGACCGATAGTGATAACCATTGCGTATGGTCAATCCCTCAACGATGGAGTCAGAATCCTCAGAACCATGAAAATAAAACGCGCGATGGTTCTCCAGGTCGGAGCCTTCGGAATCAATGATGCAGGTGGTGGGGTCACCGCTTTGGGACCGGATGGTGATGGGTTTGCCGCGGAAATTAAGATCCCGGTTGCCATCACCCATGAAAACACCATCGGCAAGTTCGATGATATCGCCCGGACTACTGGAATCGATGGCTTCCTGGATGGTGATGGTGCCATCGGACATAATCGGAATGATCTCGGCGGAAGCGGATAAAGAAAATATTGCCACGAACAGAAATGAAGTGAGTGCGGAGCGAAAGTGATTCATGATTGCTCCTTCCGGAGTTGGACCCAAACAGAAACCTTATCTCTTTGTCACCAATGGGGCAGAACGATGAATTCACTATAGCATAAATTGATGACTCGCAAAAAAAAACCACCGCCTTCCTCACGTATTGTTAACCTGCAAGTGTGGCTGGCGCGGTTTGTGCGCAAGAACTTAGGCGTGACAGATGCAACTGGCAGGTTCAACTACTTTTTAGGCATTACCGGAATTAGTGCGATATCATTTTTTGGGCCCGTGCTCGCTAGTATCGAGCTCAGCGATCAACTTAATGCTGGCTTCACCCTTGACCCGATTCCCACCTGCATCTAGGCCAATAAAGTACCATTTGACGAATTGCTCCGGCACACAATCTATCGCGCTTTGATTCTCCGGATTGGTGTATGATTTTCCCGGTACCATCAGCGCGTTTGGGCAATCGAATTCACTAGCAAAGTCACTGGAGGTGAAGAATAGCGGCAGTTCATTTTCGTAATTCCAAGTCCACTGCTCATTCCGTTCAACGAAATAGCCAAATTCAACAATGGTCACAGATCCCGTCATAGCAGAAACCGTAGTGCTGAATTGCCACTCAACACCACTGATGTTAGATGCATTGAGAGTGTATAGAACCGGACTAGGAGTATGGGATACGGCAATGCCCACAGGCATTGATTCGAGTTCCTTAAGCTTTTCGTGGGCGTCAGTGGATTCTGCTATCTCCTTGTCCGCCAGAGCAAGGCCCGAAGACGCCATTAGAATCAGAGTTGAAGCAAGAACAATATATTTCATTGGATCAGCCTTATTCTTGTTGAAGTGAAACCAAAAAGAAAGCGATCACAGATCTGCAGTCTTTCCGCCTGAGCTTAGGGGAATACCATACGCCCATGAAAGTTCCCATTCGAAGTCGCGATCTCTAGTAGCCACTACTTAAGAAAACGGACCGATTCAAGAACCTCATCAACTTCAGGCCCAACAGAGTCAGCTCCCTCAGGTCGCCCAGCGAACACAATATTTTACATATAAGACCCTCGCGGCACGATGTATAACACAGAGACCAAAGGCAATCCTTCCAAGACGGGATGATGTGCATTATGTGCAAAGACCGCGCGGGATGCGGGCAACCCCGCAATTTCACATTCCGAAACTGGCTCCAACAATCTGTAGTCTGGCCTTTGAGAGGCGCGTACCTCAAATTGTCGCTGTAAAATCTCAGTAGCTTTCCAGTTCGGATTTTCGTTCCAAAGAAGACAAACCTCAAAACCCGGATTAAACGCATCAAGAGGTTCTGGGTACTTTGTTGCAGAGACCAAAAGCGAAGGAGACGCATCTTTAACTAATCCTAAAAATCGCTTTCCCCTCAATCCCTTCAGTTCGGTCTGAAGCTCAATATCCCCGGTATTCAGGAAATGCCATTGCCTCGGTTTCTTGAGTTCCACGAGCCCGGTTGGTCCCCGAATAGAGGTCCGGGTCCTTCGCAACAACGCAAAGTACATCAGCAGCATTCATTGTGATTACTGCGGCCATTAGAACGGCAGTTAGATAAGCACTCGCACGCATAGTGTCTATCGGGGCGCTATTCGTTCTGTCGAAAACCAAACAGAATCCGGTTGGCTGATTTGAAAGTGCACAATGGTCAGGTCGTCGGTCGGATTGGGGCACGCAGACATTAAAGAGTAATTCTTAGGTGGAGCTATTATACCATCGGGAGGCAAGTTAGGGCGTGGAAAAAAGTCCGTCGTATCGCCTCCGACAATCCTGCAATCTAGATCAAACTCAAGAATGCCCTCGAATTCTTCCTGAGGCATAGGCTTGACACAATTTTATTCACTACAGCCTAAAACAAAAAGCATGAAACCGAGAAATAAAACCAGGATTTGAACACAAAAATTTCTCACTTATTCCCACTCCTAATATCGTTTTGTTAACCTGCCAACGCTATTTTAACAGAAAGACATCAATGGGTTGTCCCGACTCGTAAATACCACGCGGGCCAAAACCGGCATACAACTGATAAGATCCCGGCTCGATCAGTGAATCACTCCATACCCAACGAAACTCAATTGATCGCACCTCCCAAGGCTCAAATTTTACAATTGGGGCATTCATGGTACATACCGGAGGAGGTGGAGCTACGAGTACTCCACTTGCACTCCAAAGGCCAAAGCCATATACACATCCACTTGAAAAACCCTTTGAATAAGGACTATTGTGTTGATTCGTCACGGTCAACTGGACGCTCAGTGTGTCACCTCGACTAAGAGAGGTTGACGCGGCCCAGAGCTCAAGTTTTAGGTCTGACGACAAAGGGGGTTTAGAATAGTTTGGTGGAGTTTTTCTGATTTCGATTGGATTTTCGTATGTCAAAACGGCACAGCCAGAAACAAAAAACAGTAAGAATAGAAAATATTTCAACGTAGCTCCCCTTTTGCCTCTCCGTTCGAACCTCTGGTTTGCTTACCTGCATCATTGCCCACTCATACCTCTCTTCTTCAAGTTATACGTTAGGGCCATTGCTATACATTTTCTTAGCTCGGGAATAGGTATATCGTCCTCGATTTAAAAAAGGATTGCTCTATTTCCCTCATATCGAAATATGCCCTGGTAGCGTATTTTGATATCAGCCACGAGCGACGTTTGACATTTAAAATAGATCGCAAAGTCCCCATCAGTCTTTTTCTCCCGGCCCAACCGAATTGTACTCCCGCTTTTCGACCTTGCGGTCAGGTAGCTCGGCTGACCCCATTTCAACCACTGGAACTCTCCTCTCTTCATTCTGCTGATACACATAACATTTCTACTTGAACTTCAACGTTGAGAACACAACGAACAGCTCTTCATAAATGTGATTCTGGCCAGCTGTAAGGGCAAACATTAGGGTGATCACGACGCCACCCGAAAAGTGAAGCCACCAACTCGTGCTTGTGTTTGTCCCACAACCCGCCAGTGCCGCGATAAGCTGGAAGTCCACTTTCCGAGCTAATCCCGGCTCCGGTGAATGCCACGACTTTTTTCATGCACCTGTCATTTCGTAAAGCTAACCGTTGGTTTCACCTGCAAAGCTGTTTGGCGCGGGCCTGGCGAAAGCCAGGTGCGTGACGAACGGCATTGTCTGGTGCAAACTCTTGTTGGCCTCGGCATCTAGCGGACGTTCTGTTTGGTAACGGCTTGCTTGGCGCTTTCGAACTAGGCATGCGCCCCACACATCACTCTCCGACTGCTAGAATGGCAAGGTCGAATACGAAGCTGTCCTTGCCTATGTAATTTTCGCAATTCGTAAAGATGATGAAATGAACATCGTCGTCTGGAAAGTACCAATGCATCGTCCAATGGCCCGGACCGCCGCCGGCATGCGCTATAGTGCGATGGCCTTCCACGGTCCTAACTTGTACGCCGTAACCGTAACCTGTCTCCGCACCATCTTGAAGCGTATAACTTGTGCGTATTTCTGCAAGAGTCTTTCTGCTGACCAACACATGCGCATTAAGTGCTTGATAATACTTGAAAAAATCTTCAACAGTACTCAACAAAGCGCCGGCCGAGTATAGTATCGTTGGACTTACATACTCGGCATTTTCATAACCATCAACACCCATTGCATATCCTTTTGCGCGGTTGTTGATAATTCGCTTGCTGTCGCCATAGTAGGAATTCGTCATGCCCGCTGGGGAGAATATATTCTCTTGTATATATTCCTGATAAGAAACCCCCGAGACCTTCTCAATAATGTAACCCAACAGGAAATATCCGGAATTGCTATAGCTGTACTCGGTGCCGGGGACAAAGTCGAGGTGTTCGCGCTTGAAAAACTCGATAAAGTCTATCGGCGTATAGTCTAAGCGCCAAACAGTTGAATCAAATTCCTCATTTGCCATGAAGTCCGAGATTCCGGAGACATGTGTCAACAAATGTTCTATTGAAATATAATAGCCGTCTGTCGGATAGTCTGGTATGTATGCCGCAATTGAGTCCTGCAGCGAAATTTTCCCTTGCTCAACCAACTGCATAATAGCGAGGGCCGTAAATTGCTTTGTATTCGAAGCTATTTCAAATACCGTATCGACAACATTGGGCACCTTCATCTCTAAGTCAGCCAATCCAAACGCTTTTTCGTAGAAAACCTTCCCCTTGCGTGACGCTAGGACAACACATCCTGGGGCACCAGACTGAAATTCCTTAGCAAGAAGCAGGTCGTATTGAAGGCTAAGATGCTCGTCGCTTTGTGAAACAGTCTGACTGCCTGCCGACAAGTAAAGACCCAAGAACACTATCGAAAAAAACCAGATTCGCAAATAGGCCCGTCTCACAAACAACCTCCAATTTATGTCACCCGTCCTGGGTGCAATTAGCACAACTACATCTTGCTTCTATCCTCAATCCCTTGCGAGTCGAGTCTTCTATCGACTTCCATTTCGATGTCAGCCATTGAAGACAAGGAGGAGGCTAACGTTTTGCTAAGCTGCAAGCGCAAGCCGCGAAGCGGCTAGGGCGGGACCTTTGCGTAAGCAAAGGGCGTGACCGGTGCGATTGTCGGGTGCAAGCGATTGTTAGGTAGCCGTAATTCCACTCGCATTCGCCACTACGATTACCGCTCGCCAATTAACTCTTCAAGCTGAAATCGATGCTTTGTTGGGTGCATTACTGCATGCTCCAACATTGCGTCAACACAATAAAGCACACCCCACGGAGATGCATATTCCTGATCAAAAAACCGTTTCTCCGGAACAGATTGAAGAGGAACACGCCATTCCTCCAGGAGGTGTAATGCGTAGGGCTCCACTTCAGCTTCAAATGACTTTGGTACAGGTTTAATCTTTGGTTGGGGCAAATCCAGCTGCTCACAAGCCCACATCATATACCTACGCGCCGATCGAAAAACATGTTCGAGAAGTGCTCCATATGACGCATAGTCGGGATCATCTACTACCGGCAAACTCACGCCTGAAGATTTCGCCCGCTTCCATACCTCGATAAATTTATTCAACTGTACCTCATGCAAAACGATGGAGGCCCTTGCGCCTCGATATTTGTATTTCGATAGTACTTCGGCACCTGCACGAATGTTCATTGTATATCCGGCTCCCTGCCTACCTAACGTTTGTTTAACCTGCAAGCGTGTCCGGCGCTTCGCCGGTTTGGTGCAGCTTGTGCGAATGCACAAGGTGTGACAAAAGCGATTGTCGGGTTCAAACTTTTGTTATGTTGTCGGTGCCAAATAAGGACTTCAAAATTCAACTAATTCAAGATCGATTCGACATCCTGAGCCGCACCGAGAATTCGTGCTATTTCTACCGGTTTGCTTCCGGATACGTACACAATCATATAAGAGTAAACAGGAAAGAACCTTACGGCCCTAGATGTTAAGTCTTCGCGATAATGCCCAACTTCGGGATTCTCAGCCAGTAACTGGAATACTTCCAAAAACCGGGCATGAGCATCAATAGCTGACTGGACGCTGTCTGCGGCGATATACTCAAGTATTGAGTCGAAGTCGACTTCTGCCTCATTCGAAAAAATGTAACCAGGCATATCAGCTCAACCGCGAAAGTAACTTGGCCCTAAGCTCGGCCATAACAATCTCACCGTCGCGTGATTCGCCTCGTTCAAGCTGATCAATACCTTTTTGGATCTCGCCCCGTATTGACTGTAACCGGGCTTCGAAAAGCTGCTCCTTCTCCCGCATAAGCCGGAGACCGTCACGGACCACCTCACTGACCGAAGCATAATCGCCTGACTCGACCTTACCGCGGACGTATTCCTCAAATTCCTGCCCAACTGAAACATTCATAGCGACACCTCCAAGTGCTGATATTTAGAATTAGGATACAGGAGCTTTTAAGGAATGTCAATTTTTGACATTAGATGTGTCGTTGAAAATTACGTCATGGTCAAATAACTAGGATGTTTAAAACAATTTAATGTTTTGTTAACCTGCAATTGTGACTGGCGCGGTGCTGGCGTAAGCCTGGACCGTGACAGACGCAATTGTCGGGTTCAACTTTTTGTTATCTCTTGTACGCTATGCCCAAATCATCTGCGGCTTTTGCCAGGCGCTTATCTCCTGTCCACAAAGGAATCCCAGACAGAACTGCGGATGCCAAAATATGGATATCCACAAAACCAAGACCCTTGCCCATCAACTTTCGTGATTCAACAAAAGCCAAATACTCACTAGGTTCAACAACGGCCGTTGATGGTAAAGACTGGAAAAGTCCCAAAATTTCAACACGGTTTTTTAGGTTGCCCGCAGCCAGCTCCCCAATCACAAAAGGGTGGCAAGCAACAGAGCCCAGGTTTAAAACATCCACAAGGTCGCTGTCTGATTTACGAAAATGATTAATCCAAATATTTGTGTCAACGAGAACCATATTAGTTGCTGGTCCTTCTTCTTGGTGCCACCCGAAGAGCTTTTTCCGTTCCCCCAAGAACAGCAAGCCGTTTGGCGCTTTCAAGTGCAATTAAAGCTTCAAGGCCTAAACGTACGAGCGAGGTTTTCTCACTGACGCCGGTCAATTTTGACGCCCTCTCAATAAGCGTGTCTTCGATGTTAAGTGTTGTTCTCATGGCGAGCCTTTCTGTGTGATGCGCAATTCATGCATATAAGTATGCCACAAAAAGATGTTAGCCGCAAGCGTTTTGAACAACCAAGGGCCGTGGTTTGCTTCTAAGCCCGGGTGTTGGTCAATTTGCTTACCATACAAAGATAACGTTTAGCTTCAGTTGCAACCGAAAGCCGCGTCAGCGGCTAAGGCGCGGCCCTTGCGCAAGCAAGGGGGGTGACTGGTTCGGTTGACGACTGCAAGCGTTTGTTAGGCACCCAACCCATTGAAACATAAAATTAGGCCCAATTCCCAATACATTTCTACTTGAATTCCACTGTTGAGAATACATCGAACAGCTCTTGAAAAACGTGATCCTCACTAGCTGTAAGAGTAAACATCAGGGAGCCGCCATCAACTGATGTGCAAAAAATCTCTGACTGCCCCGAGCCTGGTCCAAAATCGAATTCAACCTTTGCTATATGATACCTATGGCCGTGGAAGCTTATTTCAAATGGCCCCTCGAGGATAATTAGCTCGGCTGAGTGGATACCCTTGTCCATGAATTCAAGCGACTTTCTAAGGTATTCATCAGGGGGAAGCGCAGTATATCTTACACTTAGTCGTCCTCTCAGGCCATTTCCAACAAATTTTGCGATTGAAAACAATTCGCGTTCCGTTGATGACGATTTCTTTGAAAGGCCTAAACCCTCAAGTCCAGACTCCTCGCGACGTTGGACATCGCTCAGCGACGCCACTTGCCAATCACTAGGATGGACCAACTCAAAACGAAACTCAGTATTAACGTAAGTCGTTGTTTCCTCAGGAATCGCTCTATCTGGCACAAACAGGATTAGCAAACAGACGAACCCTACCCAAACTAGACTTCCGCCATGTGACATAGATTGAATTGAATTCATTCACACTCCTTTGAGTGCCTAACGTTGGCTTCACTTGCAATTGCAAGCCGCGTCAGCGGCTAGGGCGCCGCCTTTGCGAAAGCAAAGGGTGTGACCGGTGCAATTGACGAGTGCAAGCGATTGTTAGGTGTCGATAACTACACGGTCAGATTTGGGTGTCAAAACAAGAGATCTAGTGAGGGACGAAAGCCGAAGCCATGATTACCCCCCGACGAGATCCCGCTCCCGGCAGTGAGACGCCTGGCTGAACGAGCGGCGGAGGCATCTCCGCCAAAATTTCCACCACGAGCCAGTCGCTCCCCCGAGTCTCCAGATCGCATTCCGGTTCCTTTCTCAGCCTTCACCATTCCATAGTCAAAATAGTAGTCTCGGCACCACTCCGAGAGATTTCCATGCACGTCAAAAAGACCGAACGCATTGCATTCGAACATTCCAGCCTCTGCAGGCTCTGCTCCGTAGCCGTCATACCAGGATTCCGTAATACCACCCATTTTGACCCAATCCTCAGGGCATTCGAGACTTCCAAGGTTTGCAAACCGAATCAGGTCATTTTTGTTCTCACCCATCGACCAAGCCGTTGTCGTTCCGGCGCGGCACATGTATTCCCATTGTGCCTCGGTGGGGAATGCTAGAAGGGTTTCGTGGCACCAGGCTTCCACGTCCACCGGACCGACCCCACTGATTGGGAGTTTGTCTGATCCGGCAAACGGATTGCCCAGCTTTCCAGTTTCACCGGTCACCTGAGTCCAGGCCTTCCACGTACACTCTGTCCGTGCAACCAGGAAGGGATCCAAAGTCACCCAATCCTGCAACTCGTCCTCTTTGCGCTCCGGTTCACTGGCCGGTGAACCCATCTGAAACTTCCCCCCCGGCAAGAGCACAAACTCGAGACCAGTTTCTCTATGCAGCCAAATTGAAATCCAGTGTGACACCCCGCCCGCAGAAAATCGCTCAACTCGCTGGAAGGTAAAACCCGAGAACTCCTCTTGCCAATATGCCCGGGCATTACGTGCAAGGTCCTCGACCGCTTCCCTGTCCTGGGACGCATACACTGAACGCTCTCTCAGCGCTTCGAGTGAACTAGCCACCTCGAGCCGGTTGGTACCCTCAGAGGGAGCTCCCACTGCCTTGTCTGGTTGGAGTCTCACGTCCTGCGCCGTTGCGCAGGCGATTACCGCCAGGGCGGTGAATGTAATCAGGACTCGCATGCCGTCGACCTTTCCGCCTGGCGTGGTAATTCCTGAGCACGCCTAACTTTTTGTTAGGCTGCCGCAGTCTCCAGGAAAAACATTAAAGCCGATATCTCTAGTAGCCGCCTACTCAAGAAAACGGACCGATTCAAGAACCTCATCAACTTCAGGCCCAACAGAATCAGCTCCCTCAGGGCGTCCAGCGAACACAATATTATACATATAAGACCCTCGCGACACGATGTATAGTACAGAGACCAAAGGCAATCCTTCCAAGACGGGACTATGCGCATTATGTGCAACAACCGCACGGGATGCGGGCAAACCCGCAATTTCACATTCCGAAACTGGCTCCAACAATCTGTAGTCTGGCCTTTGAGAGGAGCGTACCTCAAATAGTCTCTGTAAAATCTCAGTAGCTTTCCAGTCCGGATTTTCGTTCCATAGAAGATAAACCTCAAAACCCGGATTATAGGCATCAAGAGGCTCTGGGTACTTTGTTGCAGATACCAAAAGCGAAGGAGACGCATCTTTAACTAATCCTAAAAATCGCTTTCCCCTCGACGCCTTCAGTTCGGCCTGAAGCTCAATATCCCCGGTATTCAGGAAATGCCAATGTCTCGGTTTCTTGAGTTCCACGAGCCCGGTTGGCCCCGAATAGAGGTCCGGATCCTTCGCAACAACGCAAAGTACATCAGTAGAATTCATTGTGATTACTGCGGCCATTAGAACGGCAATGACAGTTACGCGACTCAATTCTTTGGCTCCTTCAACTTGGTTCGTCTGCCTAACGTTTTGTTAACCTGCAAGTGTGGCTGGCGCGGTTTGTGCGCAAGCACAAAGTGTGACAGACGCAATTTTCGGGTTCAACTTGTTGTTAGATTGTTCGTGCCCATGATCGCAATTGCAAGGGTACACTAATTTAAAATTGACTTAATATCTTGAGCCCCACCCAGAACACGGACGACCTCAACGGGGCTAGAATTTGCCATGTATAGAACCAAGTACGAGTAGACCGGGAAGAACCTAATTGGATGGCTCGTCAGGTCGTCTCGGAAGTGCCCAATATCAGGATTCTCACCCAAGAGCTCAAAAATTTCCAAGAATCGATCAAGGACCTTATCCGCAGCATCAACGTTGTCTTCTGCGATATAGTGTAGTATTTCTCGCAAATCAGTCCGCGCTTGGGGAACCAAGAAATATCCAGGCATTCTACGACTTTCTTTTCAGTAGATCCTGCCGTAACTCCTCCATGACAGCCGGGCCGTCGAGAAGTTCTCCGGCCACAGCCTGGTCGACACCCTTTTGGATCTCACCGCGCAACGCCTGAAGTTTTGCCTCAAAAATGAGCTCGCGCTCTTTGAGAAGACGAAGACCGTCTCTTACAACCTCGCTCACCGAGGCATAATCACCTGACGCAACCTTGCCCTTCACGAAATCCTCGAAATCCTTACCCACAGATACATTCATCGCTGGGACCTCCATATTTATTTGTTGGTCTCAGCATACAGGAAATGACAAAAATTGTCAATCTTTGTCGCTTGGCGATTGGATTGACAATGACCCAGAGAATCAAAGCTATTCACCAATCTAACGTTTTGTTAACCTGCAAGTGTGGCTGGCGTGGATTGTGCGCAAGCACAAAGTGTGACAGATGCAATTGTCAGGTTCAACTAGTTGTTAGATTCGCCACGCTCAGTTTTTCAGCTTCCACTCCAAAGCCAGACGCCGACTTGTTGAGGCACAATCTCGAAGATAAAGATTAATCAGTGTTTGGTATGGAATACCTAGTTCTTCTGAAAGATCTTTGAAATACGTTATCGTTCCTTCTTCCAGGCGAATTGTAACCTGCTTCTTTAAACGGTTGGCATATGGGTTCTTTTTGCCACCAGAAAAATCGTAACTCTTACGCATAGTTAATTGCCTCCATATTGGGCACATTCCGTTTTTGTTGCTTTGCGAGCCGAAATGATTCGGATTATTGATGAAGAATCACGGTAGCAATGACAAACCACCAAAACCTTCAAGGACCAACTCATTCCCAAGAGTATGAATCGATCTTCCTCATCAGAATGGTCAGGATCGGGAATAAGACGGCCGATGTCATCAGAGAAGGCCGTGGCGGCCTCTTCAAATGAAACGCCATGTTTTTTGAGGTTGGAGGACGCTTTGAGTGGGTCCCATTCAATTTTTATATTTGCCATAATTATATTATACCGACAACGTACATACAGCGCAACAAAATTCTCTTTGGCTGTAATTCAATGAATTGGAC
>JADGDU010000149.1 GCA_016744705.1 Candidatus Krumholzibacteriia bacterium | reverse complement strand
CCCATGGCAGTGGTTCAGATAGGCGGGGTTCTCATCTCCGCAGTTTTCACATTGTTTGTCATACCAATCGTTTATTCGATTTTTGACAATTTAACAATACAGTCACGTTCATTGCGAAAACCGAGTAACTGACGATGAGTGTTCTGGAAATTGAGAAAATTGGGGATAGTCGCCAATAGCGTTGGTTGCCCTAATATTGGCCTGGAGTGGGTACTCCAGGCCTTTTTGAACCTCAAGGGTTTTGGCAGACTGAGCGAGGAAACTTTGATATTCTCATCACAAAAGCTGTATGTGCCCTCCAAAAGGCTCACCTCAAGCCAACAATTCTTAAATTTTTGTAACAATTGGTGTAAAAGCTAGCGCTGTTCCCGGGAAAAAGGGTATAATGGGTATTAAATGCCCAATACCCACCTCCTAGCCTCAGGGAAGCACGATGCAGAATTATAAAATGTCCCCCCCTTTGAACCATGGTTTATTTCTCTCAAATATCGCCGTGATAGTTCTGATATTAACGA
>JADGDU010000148.1 GCA_016744705.1 Candidatus Krumholzibacteriia bacterium | reverse complement strand
CGTCAGGCCATTACAGCTCCCGGGCGTCACTGATGAAATTGACCAGGCTGCTACAGATCGTCCTGGTCACTTTGCCATTGACCAACTCGGTCACTGTACCGGTAGGCTTCCCCCTGAAAATTTATGAAGGGGTCGGTTTTTTGGCCCTGCTGGTATTGGTTCTCAGTGGCCCGGTTATTCTAGGCAACCATAAGCGGATTCCGTTGTTATGGGGCGTCTTCCTTTTCGCCAGCATTTTTGCCTCGGCCTGGGGTCTCTACGAAATTTTGGATCAAGATACCAGCATGCTTGAATGGGCCCACGGTCGTTATCATCCCCTGGTCAATACTCTCTTTCACTATTGCTATCTGGCTTTTGACCTCGGGCTTTTGGCCATGTTTTTGCATGCCTTGAACGGGAACATTCTCTCCTTGCGGGCGTTTTGCCGCTGGTGGATGATTGGGGCCCTGGTTGCCGTATTGTACGGACTCCTGCTCAATGTGATTCTCTTGTTGGGGATACCACCGGTTTTTCTACTC
>JADGDU010000147.1 GCA_016744705.1 Candidatus Krumholzibacteriia bacterium | reverse complement strand
GCCTTTCTCCTCGCCGATGGCCTCGGCAGCATTCGTGATCAGGTTCATGACAACCTGACTAATCTGAGTAACGTCTCCATCAAAGTCTCTGGCGTCTTTTGAATAATGGTAAATGAGGTTAATTTTTTTGGGTAAAGACACTTCCAGCAGGTGGGTAATTTCTTCGATTAGGTTCCTTGTATTGATGAGCTGAATAACAAATTTCCCGCGGCCTGAATAGGCCAGCATCTGCCGCGATAATTCAGCAGCTCTTTTGGAGGCTTTTTCGATTTCCAGAAGACGATTTCGTGCAGGCGCAACAGGTGAAAGTTCATCCATAGCCAAACTTGCGTTGCCCAGAATGGTTGTCAGGAGGTTATTAAAATCGTGGGCAATGCCACCGGCAAGAATTCCCAGGCTTTCCAGTTTTTGAGCATGCTGCATTTTCCGTTCGAGGGCGAGTTGTTCATGGGCCAATCTCTCTTTGTCTGTAATATCCCGAATAATCCCCAGAGCATGATCCTCATTACCAACTATTATGGG
>JADGDU010000146.1 GCA_016744705.1 Candidatus Krumholzibacteriia bacterium | reverse complement strand
GCGGTGGAGCAGGCTTCACAGAACATGGAGATCACCTCCACGTCCATGGAGGAGATGACCTGCGCGGTAACAGAGATCTCTGGGCAGTCGTCAAAGGCACTTGCCATTACGGCCCAAGGGGTTATGAGGGCAAAAGAGGCCTCGGAGAAGATCGCCCACCTGGATGAAGCCTCCCAGGAGATCGGCAAGATCACCCAGGTGATCACCGAAATTTCGGAGCAGACCAACCTCCTGGCGCTCAATGCCACCATCGAGGCCGCCCGTGCAGGCGATGCAGGCAAAGGCTTTGCCGTGGTGGCCAATGAGATCAAGGAGCTTGCCCGGCAAACAGCCGAGGCGACCCAGGGGATCCGTGGGCAGGTGGGCGGAATCCAGGGTGCCACCCAGGAGTCGAGCCAGCAGATTGGCCTCATCGGTGAAGTGATCGCCAACATAGACGAACTCGTCAATGGCGTGGCCGCTGCCATTGAAGAGCAGTCAGCCTCCACCCAGGAGATTGACCGCAACGTGGGAGAGATGAAC
>JADGDU010000145.1 GCA_016744705.1 Candidatus Krumholzibacteriia bacterium | reverse complement strand
AGTATTGCAAACTGGGTTTAGATTAAAATTGAAGACTACAGTAGAATCACATCCGTCAAATGTTTGGAATAATTCGGTAAATGTTCCTGCTGTTGTTAATGTTTGTGTGCCGAAAATATAAGTATCGCCATCACAAATGGTCATCATATCAACAGTATTGTAAACTGGGTTTACATTTAAAGTTAAAACTACAGTAGAATCACAGCCATTAACGGTTTGAAATATTTCTGTAAATGTACCTGCTGTTGTTAATGTTTGTGTGCCGAAAATATAAGTATCGCCATCACAAATGGTCATCATATCTGTAGTATTGTAAACTGGATTTACATTCAATGTTAAAACTACTGTAGAATCGCAGCCATCAACTGTTTGAAATACTTCAGTAAAAGTTCCCGCTGTTGTTAATGTTTGTGTGCCGAACATATAAGTATCGCCATCACAAATGGTCATCATATCTGTAGTATTGTAAACTGGGTTTACATTCAATGTTAAAACTACTGTAGAATCGCAGCCATCAACTGTT
>JADGDU010000144.1 GCA_016744705.1 Candidatus Krumholzibacteriia bacterium | reverse complement strand
ATACCGAGCCAAAACCTCACCAAAAGGTAGTTTTGAAGCAGCCTCCAACGCCATGGTGCTCCGCTCCTCAAAATTGACCACCGGACTAGGGCTCAATGATTTCAAATCCAGTTTATGGGAGAAAAATTCCACCGTAAAATTATCCCAAAAAGCAATGTGGCTCAGGGTTTCCTTAAAGCTAAGGGTTCCCTGTGGCCCCCGAATACTACGTATCCCATTAGGACAGTCGTTCAACCGCCCACGTAAAAGCCGGTCCTCCTCGAGGATGGCATCAACTAGATTTTGCCAATTTTTCAAGCTGCCCCACTTTTCGGCGAGAGATTGTGCAAGCAATTCAGAAGGTACTTCTGAATGAACTTCAAATGGCCAGTGAAATAACGCCTTCACTAAGTACTTTCTTTATTAGACAACAAATTTCATCCTATTGCAACCATCCTTGCTAAAAAACTTAGAAAAGATTAGGATCGGGAACGAATTGTGCTCAAGACTTCCGAACTAATTCCTTATCCAGCACCCTGTGGTGC
>JADGDU010000143.1 GCA_016744705.1 Candidatus Krumholzibacteriia bacterium | reverse complement strand
GTTTCGTACTTCTTCAGCAACCACGGCAAACCCTTTACCAGCGTCACCCGCGCGAGCGGCCTCCACAGCAGCATTCAGGGCCAGTAAATTGGTTTGGAAGGCAATTTCATCGATGGTGTTAATTATTCGTGAAGTGTCTTCACTGGCTTTATAAATTTCGGCCATAGCGCCAATTAATTCCCCCATGGTTTCGTTGGCTTTGTCTATAGTGCGGTTGGCATCACCCATCAAAGTATCAACTTCATTGGCGCTGGCTGCATTGTCGCGGGTCATCGAAGAGATTAACTCCAGAGAGGCGGATGTTTCTTCAATAGATGCCGCCTGATTTGAAGCCCGTTCCGCCGATGAGCGGCTGAATTCTGAAACCTGAGCCGAAACGGAATTTACGGTGTCAGAAGATTGGGCCAACTTGCCGGAAAAATCTGTGTTAACGTTCAAAATGGACTTGCTCGTAATGACCCAGAGCAGGCACAGTGCCACCAGGACAAAGGTAATCAAGCCATAGAGAACCACTTTGTTCCGGGC
>JADGDU010000142.1 GCA_016744705.1 Candidatus Krumholzibacteriia bacterium | reverse complement strand
ATCCAGGTCACCCCGTTTCTGCCAATTTTTTTGAAAGGCCATGGATCACCTGAAATGCGGTGATTGGGGCAATTGGGGTTGGGACAGAAGGGAGGAGTCCAGGTGTTGGGTGTTGGTTTTATATTTTTCATGTCTGATCCAAGGCAAACATTGGACCAGACACAATTTCAAAGGCACAACCTACCCTTCGTGGGGCTGAGAGAATTCGGTTCTGTGCAACGCATCTATGCCGGCTGCGACATAGGCCTTAACAAATTCGCGGGCTGTCAAATTAATGTGATCTTCCACTTGGCCCCAAATATTGATGGCCTCAATCTCCTCATCAGAATAACCAAACCTCATCATCACCTTTTCAAATTCGAAAGTTGAAACCGGGGTCCGTTCCAGCTTTCCTGTTTCATACATGAAGCGATAGAGTCCAAGTGTGATGGGCAGGTGAAGCATTTCCGGCCTAAGGGCATACACGTCACTCAACAATACAAAACTGCAGACCTTTTTCTCCATGAATTCAGCCCAGTTTTCATC
>JADGDU010000141.1 GCA_016744705.1 Candidatus Krumholzibacteriia bacterium | reverse complement strand
GGCCACCACAGCTGAAACTATCGCCCGTGAGAAGGACTACTCCCTGCGTGTTGAGGTGACCAGTGAAGACGAAACCGGCCATCTAACCGAAGCCTTTAACCAAATGCTCGATACTATTCAAGAGCATCAGTCCAACCTTGTTGAGGCCATTGAAGAATCCAGCCGTGCCAACCGAGCCAAGAGTCAGTTTCTGGCCAACATGAGCCATGAAATTCGCACGCCTATGAATGGTGTCGTTGGGATGGCCGATCTGTTGATGTATTCCGACCTGACGGACGAACAACGTGACAACCTGGAAACCATCACCCACTCAGCAGATCAATTGCTAAAAATCATCAATGAAATTCTGGATTTCTCCAAAGTGGAGTCGGGGAGTATTGAGCTGGAAATAGATGAATTTGATTTGCCCCGCATTGCCATGAGCGTGGGTAAATTGATGTCACCGGCGGCCGGCCGCAAAGGTTTGAATCTCAAGGTTGAGGTTGATGAATCCACCCCGGCAAGAGTCCTGGGAGATCCCGTAAGAT
>JADGDU010000140.1:297-529 GCA_016744705.1 Candidatus Krumholzibacteriia bacterium | reverse complement strand
CTTCGGAACCTTATTTTCGCATTTTTGATCTGGATGAAATCACCCTGGGTGAGGTGGCTGCCCGTTACAAAACTGTTGCTCAGAATATGCGTCTGATCAAAAGGGCGGGAGAAAACCGCTGGCAGCCAGCCAATGATCGCTGGCAAGAGGCTGCCCTGGGCGAAGATTACAAGGGCCGGGCTCTGCTAATCATTTGTGATCGACGCTGGTCCATGAATGAATTCAACGAAAT
>JADGDU010000140.1:0-287 GCA_016744705.1 Candidatus Krumholzibacteriia bacterium | reverse complement strand
GGACTGGTGGTAGCGCAACACCTGGAAGGTCGCGTGGAAGCCAGCATGTGGATCGATCATCCAAAGGTGGATGTGGCAGACCTACCAGGCAATCGCAAAGGCCATTTCGTGGTGCCCAATATTTTGGGGGTGACGAAACGCCACCCCCAGGTAAATGATCAATAATTTTGTGATCAAAACAGAATCTTATTCAGTCTGATTTAATGCACTCTTACCGAACAACTACAACTCTGCCAGTCATGGTCTCGGCACCGGCGATGGCGCGCACAAAGTACACTCCACTGGAA
>JADGDU010000013.1 GCA_016744705.1 Candidatus Krumholzibacteriia bacterium | reverse complement strand
ATTGGACTAAAGTCCAATAGTCACGCATTCCCAAAACCGTCATACTATGTCTCAGTTAGCCCAATATTTATCAGCAAACAAGGAGAAAACAACGATGCGTACGTTAATGACAGTAATCACACTAGCCTTGGTTTTGGCAATGAGCACCATGGCCATAGCGCAAACCGGAATCGTAGAAGATTTTGAAGATGGAGTGATTGATGGCGGATGGTCTTGGAGTAGCGCGGATTTCATCGTCTCTGAAGGCGGGAATCCAGATGCCTATGGTTTTGGGCCTGAGCACTGGGTCCCCACGCCTTCATACTGGACCGACTGGGATGCTTCCGGCTGGAGTGGCGATTTTGCAGCCATGGGCGTCACTGGCTTCTCCATCGACGTCATGACCGTCGCGACCCAAAACAACTGGTTTCACGAATACCCGATGTTCATCGCAATCATGAACCACATGGGCACCCCTGGTGACATCACTGACGATGTTTTCGTCTACTCTAACCCTGACACCTACTTTGCCCCCGGCGCCGGTACCGGTTGGCAAAGCTACCAGTGGGACATCCCGAGCGACTTTGTCGGTGGCCCCGGTGAGCTTCCTGAAGGTTGGAGTGGTGGAAATTGGGCAGTGTGGGATGTTTTGCCTGACGGTATGACCTGGCAAGACATGATGACCAACGCTGGACGCCTTGAAGTTCGTACCCTTCGATTCGGTATGTTTGCCAACTTCCACCCGTACCAGATGGGTTCTGACAACGTGACGCTTTACCACGAAACGGGAGCAGTCAGCACTGAGGAAATGTCTTTTGATGGCGTAAAGAGCCTGTATCGCTAAATTCGTCCGCCGCGTTTGAGTTGAAAATATTTGTTGGGGCCCGAGATATATCTCGGGCCCTTTTTTATAGAACTTGCCCTCGACAGTTCTTTGTTCCATCCCTTAAGATACCCTCACTTAATTATCTCCCCCACGCCTCCTTGAAAGGCCTGCCTTGATGTCTTCAGAAGAAGAACCCCAAAACCAAACTCATATGAACCGCGCCATGGATATCGCCATCCGATTGGCCTTCGTGGGACTGATCGCATACTGGTGTATCCGCATAGTGGCTCCGTTTTTCCTGCCGGTCCTATGGGGAGTGACCATCGCCGTGGCCTTCTACCCCGTTTTTGAAAAGTTAAAAAACAGCCTTGGCGGACGAGAAAAGTTGGCAGCAGGCATCTTCATCATTCTCAGCCTGGCTTTGGTCCTGGTTCCTTCCATCATCCTTACCGACTCCATCATTCAGGGCGCCAACGGCATGAAGACAGGCATGGAAAACGGTACCCTGACCATTCCCCCACCCAATGCCAGTGTCAAACAATGGCCGGTAATCGGAGAACCGGTTTTTGATTCCTGGCAAAACATTTCCCAGGACCTCCAGCTTGCGGCTGCAAAATACTCCGATCAGCTCAAATCTTTGGCTTCGTATATGGCCAGCTCCATTGCCTCTTTAGGAGGCACCATGCTGCAAATGGTTTTCTCCCTGGTGCTGGCCGGAATTTTTATGGCCAATTCCATTGGTGCAGGACGCATTGCCTATAAATTTGCCAACCGACTAGGTGGCGAAAAAGGCCGTGAGCTGGTCACCGTTGCCATTGCGACCATCCGCAGTGTGGTGCGCGGAGTTTTGCTGGTGGCCATGATCCAGGGACTGATGGCAGCTGCCGGATTGATTTTTGCCGGAGTGGGTGGGGCTGGTTTTTGGGCCCTTCTGGTCATGATTGTGGCCATCATGCAGCTTCCCCCCCTGCTCATCCTGGGACCCATCACCATCTTTCTCTTTTCGGCCCATGACAGCACCACTGTGGCGGTGATCTTCCTCATTTGGAGCATCATCACCAGCATGGCTGACGGATTTCTCAAGCCCATCTTCCTGGGCCGCGGTGTGGCCGTGCCCATGTTTGTGATCCTCATTGGGGCCATCGGCGGCATGGTGACAGCAGGCATAATCGGTTTGTTCATAGGAGCCGTCATTCTCTCATTGGGATATAAAATGACCGAAACCTGGTTGGGTGAAACCATATGAAAGCCTTTCTTATCTCCCTTTTGGTCCTGCTGACTGCAGGGCAAGCCATGGTTCTGGCCGAAGCACCCCATGAGGCCACCTACCTTTTGCCCAAAGATGAAACACTCCCGGTTGATGAACTGTCTCTGCTGCTGATTCCCTTAACCCGCGATGATCTGGCCAATGAGGTTGTTCTTTGGCAGGATTTGCTCCAGAGCAAGCTGCGCACCATCAGTGAGGTGCAAATTTCACTGAAATATCTCAACCAGGATATCCAGATTTTTGAGGATGCACAAAACCAACTGCAAGAGTTCCTTTCGACCTCCTCCACCCTCAATGCAGCCCACGCTGCGGCCCTTGGCGATACAACCCAAGCCTCGGCCGACAACCTGAGAGAAATGGATCAAGCCTTTCTTGAATCCCGTTTCCAGCTCAAAACCGCCGTCGGATTGGCTATGGCTGCCGAAGCCAGAGCCTCAGAAGTCCACAATTTGAAGCTCATTCTCCGCGCTGCCAAAAACTCCCTGCACCCTGATGATGAGAATTTAGATCTGGCTGAGTTTGCCCTGCTGGATCAAGGATTAACGCAACTTCGGGCCCGGATAGTGGAAATGGACAATGAGTTTGACCCCAACAATAAAGAAATGATGGACCTGATAAATTCTGAACTGGAAGAAATTCTGAGAAAGAAATCGGGCGCCCGGGATTTGGTGCTGGAATACCTATCTTTCGCCATGGACGCCCGGGAAGAACTGGTCAAAAGAATCCGCATGGTCATTTCCGTATGGGAGAAAAAGGGCGCCACTGTAGAAGAGCTGGTTTCCATCAATACTTTTGTGGATGACGTCACCAGCTTCCATTTGGATGTGGCCGACAATGCCACCCGCTGGTCCCTGATTGAGCTTTGGATCACCTCCGAAGGCGGCGGCATTAAGCTCGCAAAAAATTTAGCCCGGTTTCTGGGTGTCATGCTGCTCTTTGTTTTGCTGGCGATGGTGATCGGATCAATCACCAGCAAAGCCCTGCACCGCACTGAAAACATTTCCCATCTGATGCGCGATTTCATCATCCGCTCCATAAGGCGCGTCATCATCCTGGTGGGTTTTATGATGAGCCTATCCCTGGCGGGAATCAACATCACCCCCATTCTGGGCGTCATCGGAGCCGCTGGTTTTGTGCTCGCCTTCGCATTGCAAAGCACTCTCGGAAATTTTGCCAGCGGCATCATGATCATGATCTACAAACCTTTTGATGTGGGAGATGCCATTGATGCGGCCGGTGTCATGGGGTCTGTCAAAACCATGAACCTGACCTCCACAATCATCAATACCTTTGATAACAAACTGGTCATCGTACCCAACAACAACATCTGGGGCGGCGTGATCACCAACATTACCGGTAGCGAAACCAGACGCGTTGATCTGGTCTTCCGCATCGCCTACGGTGATGACACAGATCTGGCCGAAAAAATCATTCACGAGGTCATCAGCGAAACAGATTTGATTCTTACCGAGCCGGAACCCAATATCCAGATGCACGAATTGAGTGATTTCACCGTGAACTTCATCTGCCGTCCCTGGGTGCGGACTTCAGATTACTGGAAGGTGCGGTGGGCTCTTACCAAAACCATCAAAAACCGTTTTGCTGAAGCTGGATTTAAGGCCCCGGTTGATCCCGCGGCTTATATGAAGAGAATGGGGGCGCCGCCTACCAAATGAGACCCGGTGGTAGGACGGCAAAATATTCCATGACAACATACCGTACCGCTCCATTGCGAGGTACTGGTAGGAAAGACAGGTCACCTCATGTGGAGGCGTGAAGTCGGCATTTTCCTAGCTGCCTTTTTCTTGGTGGGAATCGTTCTTCTAGTTAGCAACAACCATTGGCAACGACTCATTCATAGCAACGCCCCGGTTCCAGCCGGTACAGGCCCTGATTATTCCCATGCACCCATGACCTGGGTGGGTCGCCAAGCCTGTGTGGAATGCCACGCCCAAGCCGACAGTGTCTGGACTGGTTCAGACCACGACCTGGCCATGCAGCTGCCCAACCCTGAAAACATCACCGCCAACTTTAACAATGCCACCTACACCCACTTTGGTGTCACCAGCACCTTCTACCGTGACGGCGAAAAATACATGGTCCGCACCGATGGACCAGATGGAACGTTGAAGGATTTTGAAGTCGCCTATGTCTTCGGCTACGACCCTCTTGAACAGTTTTTAATTCGCTTTCCCGACGGACGAATGCAAGCATTGAACGTCTGCTGGGACACCACACCGGCCGCCGATGGCGGCCAGCGTTGGTTCCATCTCTATCCCGATGATGAAACTCCTGCCTCGGACCTTTTCCACTGGACCGGCCCACTGCAAAACTGGAATTTCATGTGCGCCGACTGCCACTCCACCAACCTGCAACGCAAATACGATTTAGCAACCGACACTTACAGCACCACCTGGTCCGAACTCAATGTTTCCTGTGAGGCCTGCCACGGCCCCGGCTCCCGCCACATACAGTGGGAAAGAGCAGAAGCCCGTGGCCTGCGTCCGCAAAACCTGGATGGCGCCCGCGGTCTTGTGGCCAGCCTGAAATCCCCCGACCAGGGGATATGGGCCTTCGAGCCTGGAGAAGACACCGCCAAACGCACCGAGCCTTTAGCCTCGCCGGTTGAAGTGGAATCCTGCGCCCGCTGCCATGCCCGCCGAGGCCCGCTCACCCTGAATCACGAATACGGCCAACGCTTCCTGGACAACTATCGCCTGATCCTCTTAGACGAAGGCCTATATTTCGCAGACGGCCAGAACCAGGATGAAGTCTATGTCTACGGATCCTTCCTACAGTCAAAAATGTACGCCGCCGGCGTCACCTGTAGCGATTGCCATGACTACCACTCCACCAAAACCAATGGTGACGGCAACCAAGTCTGCGCCCGCTGCCACCGCACTGATGTCTTCGACACACCGGAACATCATTTCCATCAAATGGGCAAGGGTGGGGACAGCTGTCTCGACTGCCACCAGCAAGCGCGCAAGTTGATGGTTGTCGATGCCCGGCGCGACCACAGTTTCCGCATCCCCCGCCCTGACCTTTCCCTGGAGTTGGGCACACCCAATGCCTGTAACGATTGCCACCAGGACCAGAGTTTGCAGTGGTCTCAGGATGCCATCGTCAAATGGTATGGTGCCGAGCGCAAACAAGGGAGCCACTATGCCGTGGCGCTTCACGCCGGACGCACAGGTGCGCCTCTGGCCCTGGAACGTTTGCAAGCCCTTCTATTGGCCGAAGACCAGCCGAATATGGCAAAAGCCACCGGGCTTTCTCTTATCAACCGCTATGCGGCGGCGTCAGACATCCCTGAAGTGGTGGACGCCTTGAAAGATGACGATCCCCTGGTGCGTTCCGCGGCCCTCGATGCTCTGGCCTCCTCCCCAGCAGAACGCCAATATACCCTATGCAAACCCCTACTTGATGATTCGGTCCGACGAGTACGCCTGGCGGCTGCCCGAAACCTGGCCACCTTACCACATCAGGCGGTTCAATCCGGTGGCGCTGGCGACATCGCCAGGGCCAGGACCATGTACCTGGACTATTTGAATGCCAACCTTGAGCGTGCAGAAACCCATTTGGACATGGCCACTGTTTACATGGCCAGCGACAGTCTTGCCCTAGCGGAATCAGCATTTACAAAGGCTATTGAACTGGGGCCTCGCTTTGCTCCCGGCTATGTAAACTATGCCGACTTTCTACGCCTTTCCCAGCGCCTGAACAAGGCCGAAACCATCCTGCGCCAGGGTATCAGTCTGGCTACTGAACCCGCAGCTTGCCACCATGCTCTGGGCTTATTGCTCGTGGGTCAGGGAAAGCTACCAGCCGCCACTGAACAGTTGGAGCTGGCCGCCTTTCAAATGCCCAATGATGCGCGATTCGGCTATGTCCATGCCATAGCTCTGCATTCAGGAGGCAACCTCTCTGCCAGTTTAGATGCCTTGGAAACAGTCATGAAAAACACCCCGTGGGATGTGGCCAGCCTGCAGGCTTTGGTCATGTATTCCATGGAGGCGGGACAGCCGGGACGAGGATTGTCCGCGTCTGAGCGGCTTCTGGCCTTGGACCCTGACAACAGCGAAGTCAGGGGTATGCATGAGCAGGTAAAACAGGCCGCTGAGCGCTAATCCACACACCAACTCCTCCAAAGTAGATCATAAGTTCGAAATCAAATAAGTGGGTCCAAATAATTAACAGCTCTACATTCCCCAAATTTTCCACTATGATCGAATTTCAATCACGATAATTTGATCCAGGTATTGGCCATAACAGAAATCCCGGCAGCCCTAGGTAACAAGAGGTGTTTCATGTGTTTCCCCATAATTCTGTCTTGGAACCCAATACGTTGGATCCCGATACTATTCTCTCTACTCTTCTTCCTGCCAGCTGCCTCATCCTTGGCCAATGACCCCGCCGAAACTCATCCCGGCCCCTCCCACTACCTTCGTTCCGCCTATCAGGCTGGTGTGGTGCTGGGAACAAACGATTTCCTCACAGGAGACAACCAGGCGGGCCAGCCTATTGACCGTTTCCACTCTCTCCGTTTGGACTTCGGTTGGCAGACCGACGGTTCCCAAGACTGGCACCACGCCTACAATTTTCCTTCTTATGGTGTGGGTATTTATGGCGCAGATTTTTTCAATGATGAGGAGCTGGGCACTCCAACCTCACTCTACGGCTTCTACGTCTGGCCATTGCACCGTTCCAGCAACTGGACATTCAATTTCGATATCGCCTTCGGATTCACCCACAATTGGGAAGCCTACGACCCGGTGAACAATCCCCAGAACATCGCCATGGGGCTGGGTCGCTCGGTGCATATCGAAGGTGGGCCCAACGTGCAGTACCGCCTGGCCAAGCAATGGTCTCTGATCGGTGCATTAACCTTCACTCACTTCTCAAACGGTGGCACCCAACGCCCCAACAACGGCATCAATACAGCTGGTCCCATGATGTACGTCAAATATGACCTCGCCCCCCCTGTTCAGACCCCAACCCGGCGTAACATAGGAGACTATGACCCCAGTTGGGATCTCACTGTTTGCGGTTCCATGGGGAAGCGTAACCTCAACCTTACCATAGAAGACGCAGAACAGCGGGCAGATTACCTTAACCGTAATTATATGGTTGGCAACCTGACTGTCGGGCTAGGCCATCGCTTCACCCACAAATCCCGTGTCGTGGTAGGTTTGGATTTAGGCTATGACGAATCCGTAAGCGACCTCGTAGAACTCAACGCTTACAACGAAGGCCGCAATGAACAGGGCAAAACCAGTGACAATTACGAATTGGCCGTATTTGGTGGCTACGAGGTCATCGCCAACCGGACCCACCTGATTTTGCATCTGGGCTACAAATTGCTGTATAAAGATGAACCCGGTCGCTTACCGGTCTTTTACCAGCGTTTGGGCGTCAAACAATTCGTTTACAAGGACTGGTTCGCCGGCTTAAATGTCCGCTTCCATGAATTGGGCAGCGCCGACAACCTGGAGTGGAATTTGGGATATTCGGTCGAATTGTAGATAGGTGCACCATGCGATGGTTGTTTTTGGCAGTCTTTCTCCTTTTCTATGTGGCTGGAAGCCTCAGTGGTATCAGTCATTGTTGGGCCGATGAAGAAACCCAACCAGACCTCGAAATCTATCGTGGACAAATCATCGCCAACATTCAGGTTGCCGGCAATCAAGTCACGAAGGATTGGGTCATTGCCCGCGAAATCTGGACAACCGAGGGCCAGAAACTGGACCCGGATCTGATCGCTCAAGATATTACCCGCCTGGAAAACCTCGCGATATTCGGCAGTGTACTGGTGACACCAACACCCCAAGCTGGCGGCGTGGCCCTGAATTACCATTTCACCGAAATGCCCTGGATCATCCCCTACCCTGCCATAAACTACAATGAGGAAAACGGCTTCTCCCTGGGCGTCGGCGTTGCCTCACCTAACTTTGCTGGTCGGCGGATTTCCTTGTCCGGTTCCGCAGTATACGGCGGCGCCACCCAGTACAGGCTTTCCGCGTCAAACCCCTGGATCACCGGCAATCATGTTTCAGGTGGAATATCATTTTGGGATCAGTCCCGTCGCAACGAATTGCTGGAGTTTCAGCAACATACTAATTTCCTGGCTTTCAATGCAGGAAAGTACATCGGCCAAAACGGCCGTCTCAATAGCAGTGTTGGATATTATAGAGTGAAAAGTGACCAACCCGACCGCACCCTGAGCGCTGACAACGCTGACAATTTGTTGTTTGCCGGCATTTCAGTTGGCTACGACGGCCGAGATTCCTGGCGCAACCCCCATGAAGGGTGGCACAACGAATTAGAACTGCTCTACATCGGAGGAGACGCTAATTCCTGGACCCTGAGTGCCGACGTCCGGCGGTACGAACCCATAGGGGACCGCCACACCATTGCCACGGGACCGTTTCTGGCCCTTCAATCCGGCACGGTAAATCAGGATGTTCCATCGTATATGCAATTCTTCGTCGGTGGTGCCAACAGCATCCGAGGTTACAAACTCGAAGAACTGGGCAAGGAAATCTACGGCAAAAACCAACTTCTCTACACCTTGGAATACCGTTACCTTCTCGTCCAGCCCACTCCCATAAAGGTTTTCAAATGGACATTCAGTCTGGGTTTGGAAATGGCTGCCTTTGGCGATGCAGGTCTGGCTTGGAGCCGTTCGAATGACTTCAACATGGCCCGTTCAAGGGCCGGTTACGGTGTTGGCCTTCGGCTGCTGGTTCCAGGAATGGAAAGCCTCCGCTTGGATGTGGGCCGAAATCAATTTGGTGACTTTGAGTTCAATTTTGGGGTGAGAGCAATCTTCGATGAACGAAAAAAACGGGTCCGGTAGGTTGTGCCCCAGTGGCTTCCTGAATAAAAGAACCCGCTTCGCCAAGTGCCAGGCAAAGCGGGCTGGGGATAGACACAATTTCGATGGCACAACCTAGTTGAAGAATCCCATATCGAAGCGGACCATATGCTGAGCCTCAATCACATCAACACTAACCCCACTATACTCATACCCCAATCGCAAAAACATAGACTTCCCCACTTCCAACCGTCCCCCCAAGCCAACATTATAAGCCGTAGCATTAGTCCCATAAGTTGAAGGGTAAGTCCCACAAATATACCCCCAATAAGGATCCCAATAACATCCTTCACCATAACCAGCAAAAATATTAGTATCAATCAAGGACCAGCCAATGCCCCCATTCACATAGGGCGTGAAATGCCCTTCCAGAATATTCCAGTTGCCGGCCAAGCCAAACTTCGAAGTATCAAGAGAATTGCTATAAGTCAGATTGTCCATAGCCGGATCTTCCGGAATAGCCAAAGCATTGTAATTTATAGAATGCCAACTGAATTCAAGACCCAAACTGAATTTCTGGTTGAAGTTGTAATTGAAACCAAATCCAAAACCCAAGTCATCCTGAAGCGAAAGAGAAGAACCATTTTCCCCCTTGTAATCCTTCGCCCCCACATAACGGGTCTGCAGGCTGTAATCCCATTTGCCTGCCCTTTGAAATCTGAAATTTGGATCAGGTTGGGCTTGGACCAAGGTTGCAAGACTGAGAACCACAACAGTCAGAAGTAATATTTTTCGGATCATCTTTTTTCTCCTCTTTTGAGATTAATTTCAAATCACCTTCGCCGGGCTCCGCCGCCACTTCTTTGTCCACCGGAGCGAGACGGTGTCTGCCGTTGCCTTTGGTTTCCTCGATTTCGGTTGCTACGATCCCGGTCCAGCTGGCTGCCATTTCCGCCACGATTTTGGTCTAACTTCTGGTTGCCCTGGCGGTCACGTTGCGCGGGCTGGGCTTGGCGGTCACGTTTCTCAGGCTGGACCTGTCTATCTCTTTGCTCCGGTTTGGCCTGGCGATCTCTGCTAGGTTTATCCCTATCTCCGGTCCAATTTCCGCCTTCACGTTTTTCCCAACTGCCACCCTTGTCCCGAAACACCTCACCTTGTTTATCGGTATAGATATTATTCTTACGGTTCGAAGTAGTTGGTCGTTTGCCATTACGTTGGCGCACGTCCCCCGTATGCCGTACGCCATCACTACGCTTTCGGTAACTGTTATCGTGACGTTGGCCAGCGCGATAACCGGCGCGATACCCCGCGGCGGCACCACGGTTATATCCATGTCGATATCCCCGGTTATATCCGTGCCAATATCCACGACGGTATCCATATCGGTATCCGCCGGCACCCCAACACCCGTAAGGTGGGCGTCCCCACCCCACACCGATGCTCAGCCACCCGTAACTCACGCCAAAAGAATACCCCCAACCAGAATATGGGCTGTAATGAACTCCAAAACCATAAGTCACCGGACGTGGGTAATAGTAGTGATGGTACCAAGGATTGTAGTAATAACCGGTACCATAAACCACGCACGGTCCCCACACATAAGACCCGTAATAACCTGTGGTGTAACCAGTGTATACAATCTCTGGAGTCGAATCGTAAATGTAGACGTATTTGACGTTGTAAACGGGGCAATCAGGAGGTAGGTCCTGAACCACTGCGGGCACCGCGGTGGCCACCACCCATGGGCCTGCCGGCCCCGCAGATTCGAACCATACAGCGGAATCGACACAGAAATATCTGTTTTCGATCAACAGCACAGGTTTGTCTGAATTCTCCGCGTAAGAAACACCTTCACCACAGGCCTTAAACTGTGGATCTCCGTCAAACTGAACTTTACAACTGGCGGTTTTTCGGTCCACTTCTGCTGTTTGGGGAATTTGCGTTTCCAGCAGAGCTTCCTTGGATTCCAGGCTGCCAGGCACACTGGCCAAAACGGTAGCCATGTCGGACCCTACCGGGATTTTGGCAAAATCAGCTGGCAACTGATCGAAGGACACGTGAGTCCACTTCTCGGCTGCCAGATCTTTGGATTGGTACCAGCGACCTGAAACCAATAGAAAATACTTCTGGCTGCCAATGTCCATCAGCACGTCATTTTCGGTATTCTTGAGGTAGAGCAATTGCGTGCCCTCAACCGAGGCAAAGTCCGGTTCGCCATCGGTGGTGATCAACTCTGCAGGAACCGTGCTGATGATGATCTCGGGAGGAGCTTCATCCTCTGCCGCCACAAGCCCGAGGTTGGCCGCATCGTCCTTTTGCTCAGCCGCCTGGGCCGCTTCCTCTTCAGTGATCCTCTGGGATACTTTGGCCACTTCATCGGGCAAATCTGAGGTCAACTTCCAGGGGCCACCCAGGTCGTCGCTGACAAACCACATACCACTGCCCCGAAGGTAGAGGTTTTTGTTTTTGTCTTTGGTGATGAAAAAGGCCGAGTTCGCAATATACTCCAGATCAAATCCCTCCAGAGCAGTGAAGATGGGGTCGCCATCTATAAGCACCAGAACCGAAGGAACCTGGCGAAAATACACCACCGGAGAATCTGCTTTGTAAGCTTCCTCGTTTCCTTCAACCTCCGGCAAGGAAGCCAGGAGTCGGTCTATGGAAATGTGAAAATCCCAAGTGGGAATCTCTTTCTCCAGATAGGCGCTCAATCTATCAATATCTTCTTGTTTCGTATCGGGAAAATTAGCTGCTGTCACTTTGGTGCGTACAAGAGTGGCCGTGCGCGCCTCCATGTCGGTGGCCAAATGGGATTCAAACCACATGGCCCCGAAAACCAAGTTGTCCTGCCCCTTTAGCTTTACAGCCACCGCAGATCGAGATTCTAATTTGTCGCCCACAAATGACTCAATTTGCGGTTGGTACATGATGACTTCACCCTTAACTCCACTAAGGGTCTTTGGCCAAGTGGGAGTTTCAACAGGATCAGAAGCCCCAACTGGACTAACCAGCAGGAGAAAGAGAATCAGAAGGGGCACCTGCAAGTATTTCATAATCTCAACTTCCGAATTTCACTGTCAGACCCGCGGCTGCTTCCCATTGCCAAATGGCATCCCCGGTGACACCCACGCTGGCACCGCCAGAACCAAACCAGACTCCGCCACCAGTATTATAAAGGGTAGGCAATACCTTCATGGTTGCCCGGATACCAATTTTTTCAGCCTTTCCGAAGTAGGCTTTAAAACCGGCACCAATGACAAAGGAGAACTTTGTACTGGAGGAAACATCGAAAGTCTCGTCTTCGATAACCACCGAGTTATCACTGGGGCTGTAATAAGTCAAACCCAAACTGGTCGTCACAAAGGGTCTGATTTTGCCTTTGGTCAAACCGCGCACTGCACCAATTTGCCAATAGTTCACCGACATGTCGGTTAACTTGGTGATGCTGCCTCGAGAATCATAATCCAGGGCGCCATCCTGACGGGTGTAGCTCAATTCCACGGCCATGGACGGATGCACAGGAATGTCCAAAGCAAGTCCGAGGCTTGGGCCCGTTGCAGTGCGAATTTTTCCATACCGGCTGCCTACGTTTCCGCCCCACATGGAGCCGTAAGTGGCACTGAATTCAATGGGACCAGCCAAGCCGCCCCCGCGTTGAGCCAAAGCGTCAGATGAACCAAAGGCGGTCAATAAAATCAGGCCCAAAGCCCAAAACGAGAGATGTTTCACGGGTTTCATGACTCACATTCCTATTGTTGTAGTTATGAGGATTCTATAGAGGTTGATAAGCTACAGGATCTGTAGAATTCCTGCAAGCCCTGTGCGTTTTACATGAGGCCCTAGGAAAGCTATCTTACTGTCTCATCTATTCTCTCCATGGCTCCGACAGATAAGGCCCTACGTTGCAAGCCCCATATCCTTACTTCGGTGAGTCCATGGCCATCATGGCAGCCCTTATTTTTTCATGGACCAGCGTTTTGTTCACCACCGCGGGACGCCGCCTTGGCGTGACCCTGGTTAACTTGTTGCGATTACCCGGGGCTACCCTATGCCTGGCCTTGACCCACCTGGCTCTTACTGGCCACATCTGGCCCCAGAACCTCTCCCCTGTGGACCAACTTTGGATTGGATTGAGCGGCATTATTGGCCTGGCCATTGGCGATTCCGCTCTCTTCCGCGCCTTTGTCACCATCGGGCCTCGCCGATCCATGACCATGATGGCCCTCTCCCCGGTTTTCACGGTGATCATCGCCTGGAGCGCCCTTGGAGAGCATCTGGGAATGTGGGCCCTGGTTGGTATTTTCACCGTCATTGCCGGCGTCATGCTGGCATCTTTGGGACGTGACAGTGGCAGTGGGGAATTCGGATCCATTGAAGCCAAGGTTTTGCGAACTGGTTTGCTGTTGGCTCTGTTAGCTTCTGCAGGACAAGGCCTGGGCAGTGTCTTTGCTAAAATTGGCATGAGTGGAGGCACATCAGGCAGCTTGGGTGTGGACCCTCTGGGTGCAACCCTGGTTCGTTTGAGTTGGGCCACCCTCGGTTACTGGGTTGTGGTTTTACCCAAACAGAACATCCCTGTGCTCTTCCAAAAGTTACAGGATCGGCGAGGGAGTGCAGCGCTGGTGGGCGCCATCCTCATGGGCCCGTTCATCTCGGTATGGATTTCCCTCATTGCCATCAAAAACACGGAAGCCGGCATTGCCCAGGTGCTGCTGGGCATGGTGCCCATTTTTGTAGTAGCCCCTGCCTGGATTGTGTACCGGGATCGTCCTACGGTGCTGAGTCTTTTGGGTGTTTTGGTTGCTGTAGCCGGCGGTGCTTTGCTTTTTTTGAGATAAACAATCCCCTTCTTATTCCTAAAGCAAAACATGAATCCCCCGAAAACAGACTACAGAAGTAGTTGTTCACCGAGCCACGCCTTTGGGCTTGCTATTGATGGGATGGATCATGTCACGGCATTTTGAAACACAACAAATGAAAATATTTGCATTTTTGGCCCTGATTGCGGTTCCGGTTCTTCTGATGGGAATCTTGAGCCTTAGCTCTCAGTTGTCTTCGGCAACAGCGGCACTCCTGCTTGGTTTTTCCATGGCAGCTCTGGGATTTGGTGCCTGGTTCCTGCCTCGAGTATCCAGCGGTAACTCCAGCAGCACCGTTGAGTTCATTGCTGAAGTCAAAAACGGCGGACTGCCTACAGATTCCTTTTTTCCCAACTATTCAGCAAATGGTGAAGTCCAGCAGGCCCTTGTTCAAATGACCAGTGGTCTCCGGCTTCAGCGCGACACCAAAGAAAAAGAAGCCCAAACTCTGATCAATGCCATGCGCGACAGTGGGTCTATGGTGGGACGCATGGAACGGGGAAGCAACCTCATTGCCAAATCAAGTGAGGCCCTGAGCCAGGGTGCCTCAACCCAGGCAGCGGCCATTGAAGAAGTTTCCAGTTCCCTCACAGTGCTGGAAAACCAAACCCGCAGCAACGCTGAAAATGCCAGCACGGCCAACAAGCTCACCGAAGAGGCCCGTCTCGCCGGTGAACATGGTGACAGCCAAATGCAGGAAATGATTGTGGCAATGACCGCCATCAACGACTCCAGTCAGGAAATTTCCAAAATCATCAAAACCATCGATGAAATTGCTTTCCAAACCAACCTGCTAGCCCTCAACGCCGCGGTAGAGGCAGCCCGAGCCGGCAAACATGGGAAGGGCTTTGCCGTGGTGGCTGAAGAAGTTCGGTCTCTAGCGGCACGCAGCTCCAAGGCCGCCGGTGAAACCTCCAAAATGATCCAAGAGAGTCACAACAAGGTGAACCATGGCAATGACATTGCTAACAGCACGGGCAAAGCTCTAAATGAGATCGTGCAAACCATCAGCCAGGCTTCTTCTCTGGTGAATGAAATCACCGTGGCCAGCCAGGACCAAGCATTGGGCCTACAGGAAATCACCACCGGTATGACAAAAATCGAAGAAGTGACCATGAACAATGCGGCGGCCGCAGAATCCAATGCCGCTTCAGCCCGCCAACTTTCCAATCAATCGGCCAACTTGAAAGGTCTTATCGGCCAGCATACGGTGATTGATGAAGGTGACGGTTCAGGCAGTGCCAGCCTTATTGAATGGTCGGATGATTTCAGTGTTCAGGTTCCGGAAATAGACGCCCAGCACAAACAGTTGGTGGACATCATCAACGATCTTGGTTCCGCAATGGCCCTGGGGCAATCTCACTCCGCTATGAAAAGTATTTTGGGTCGTTTGGGCGAGTACGCTGTGGATCACTTTGCCTTTGAAGAGAACCTGATCAGGCAAGCCGGTTACCCGGACCTTGAAGGCCACATCAAAGTGCACAAGTCTTTGCTCAAAAAATTCGGAGAGATTGCTGAAGAGTTTGATGGTGGAAATCCCATGGCCAGCGCTCAGACACTGGCCTTCCTTCAGGATTGGCTCCTCAATCATATTCAGAAGGTGGACAAAAAGTACACCTCCTGTGTGTTGAGTTCCCGCCAGATGGTTACTTGACCAGAGTCAAGGGCCGGGCTGTAGTAAAACGGCCAGTTTTCAAACGCACAAAGTATACGCCGGCCGCCACCACACGGTCGGCGTTGTCGCGTCCGCGCCAAACCACCGCATGCTCCCCGGCGGTGCGGTGCTCATCCACCAGAACCTTCACCAACCGACCGGCCACATCGTAAATCCGGAGGGAAACCAGATCGTCCTTCGGTACCGCAAATCTAATATTGGTACTTGGATTGAAAGGGTTGGGATAAGCGTGGTCCAATCGGAAAGACTCCAGAGTCAGATTTCCCGGGACGTCGGTCAGGTCCAACTCTTCTCCCACCAAAACCAGCAGTTGATCCACCGCCACATTGGTTCTGATCAGGGGAGCGCCACCTGGCCATCTCACTACTACTGAACGAATCACTTCTTCAGTACCAAGCCCAAAGTGCACAATGAAATCCTGGCCGCTACGCCAACCGCCCCCAGCTGCGACTTGGCGAATCTGCTCTTTCCCGGATGCCGTGGTCACTTTCACTCGGGCCCCCACGCTGCCAATCATACCAAAAAAGCTACGCAGGTCCAGCTTCAGCCAATGGTTATCATTGAGGGTATTGTTGCGGTACAAACGGGTCGGGCCTCCACGCACTCCCACCACCAGATCCAGGTCACCATCGTTATCAATGTCGCCCCAGGCTGCTCCTTCGCTACTGTCCGGAGCTGCAAAAACCGGATCCTGGGTGTCTGAAAAGACGCCCTCGTTATTGCGCAGAAGATGATCCGGGGCACCAAAGTTGGCGAGAAAGAGATCCAGGTCGCCATCATTATCCCAATCTCCCCAGATGCCACTGCGCCCCGGGCCTTCGTGGGCCAGAGGGCCACTCTGGACAACAGTAAAATCTGACCCGCCGCTATTCTTTATAAGCTGATTTTCTGCACCATCAACGGCCAAGTATAAGTCCAGAAATCCATCGTTGTTATAGTCACCCCAGGATGCCCCTCGCCCATTGCCCTCGTGCTGCACCGCACTATCGCTCACTAGAACAAACCCATCCTCGTTTTGGATCAGTTGGTCGGCGCCGCCCTGCTGGACAACATAGAGATCCTGATCACCATCATTGTCATAATCGACCCAGGTGGAGCTTATGCAGTGGCCCACTCCCGCCAAAGCCCCGGTGGTCGAACTGGTATAGTTGCCTTCGCCGTCAGAAGTCATCAAAACGCTGGTGCTATCGATGGCAGCAATAAAGAGATCCAAACTTCCGTCTCCATTGTGATCCGTCCAACTGGAACTGCCGCCTGCATAAGTGCGCTGTAAGCTGTCCACGGTGGCGAGTTCAAAAACACCCCCGTCGTTTTCAACCATGAAATTGGGTAGACCCAGGGTGCTGAGGTACATATCCAAATCGCCGTCTGCATCGTAATCGGCGAAAGCTGCTGACAACCCTCCTGATCCAAAGGTTTCAAAGAAATCGCCCGTGTGAGCTGTGAAATGCCAGTTCTCTGAACCATCATAAGCCTCGTTGGCGCTGCCTTCATTGGTGAGCATCAAATCCAGAAAACCATCATCATTCCAGTCAACCAAGTTCACCCCAGAGCTGAGGCCGGAGGCCTCCGGAAGGTTAGCCGACATATCGGAAAATAGGGAAGGCGCAGGACAGCCCACTGGGTATTTTCCAATCAACACACCATTGGGAGCACTGTGCTCAGAGCATGGTGAATCGCCACGCAGAGTAAAGTCACCACTACCACCGCCGCAATATAGGGGATCTGCGGAAATGTTACCCGACGATCCGTTTTCACCCGAAATGGGGCCCCCGTAATCCAAGGCACCGTGTCCATAAACATTGCACCCGCTCATGCTCACACTGCCTTGATCATATTCCCCAAAAGCATTATGAGGTCCATAGGCCACGATGGTATTGCTGATGGTTAAAACGGAATTTCCATCCAGGCCGATGGTGGCTTTGTCCAGAGAGTTGGCATTGTTGGTGAGGGTGCATCCCGTCACTTGAACGCTTGAAGAATCGGGCAGGAAAATGGCTGCTCCCATATATCCCCAGTTCCCCGTAATAATTGTATTGGTGATGATGGCTTCGGAGGCAAACAGCCCGATGCCACCACCCTTGGCCCGGCCTTCATTTTGGGTAAACTCGCAGTTGTTGATGGTGGGAGAGCCGTGGGCGCAGAAAATGCCGCCGCCATAGTCCGCATGGTTCATGGCGAACCGGCAATTTTCAATGAGGGGCGAAGACATGCAGAGGATGGCGCCTCCCTCATCGGCTACATTTCCATTGATGATGCTCACATTGCGTAGAATGGAAGTGGCCACTTCACCGGACTGGAAAATGAACCCTCGGTGGTTCTCCAATAAAGTACCCTGACAATCGATGACCGTTAATTCCGGATCGGTGCTTTGACCTTGAATGGTGATGGCCTTGCCCAGGAAATCCAGGTCGCGGTTTCCTTCGCCTGTGAAAACCCCGGGGGCCAGGACGATGGTATCGCCCACCACTGAGATATCGATGGCCTCCTGAATGGTGGGCCAATCGCCGCTGCCATCTGCTTCAATGAGGTATGTTACAGCACCGACTCCGCAGCCCACAGGTAAGGCGCCAATTTGCCCACAATCTCCGGAATTTTCCAGGGCACAGGCCGATACAGCCGACAAGTGCAAATCACCAAAATATGGATTACAGAATAAAGGGTTGATGGAAATGTTTCCGTTTTGATCCAGCTCGTCTTCAAAAAATTCGGAGTAATCCTCTTCATTGCCAAAGATGTCGCAACAGGAAATTTCCGGGTCAGGATCTGTACTGACATTCTGGACTAAAGCCTCCGCGTCACCCCCGGCGATGATGCAACGCTCCAAGGAAATGTCTTCGTTGGCATAGTGGATCGATGCTCCGCGGGATCCATGAAAAGTACTGCCAATGATTGTGGTCTTAGTATTGCTGGCTTGAATGGCCGCCCCTATGCCGTCAGTTTCATTAGCCATGAAAATGCAATCTTCAACCTTGAGGCTGTCGCCGTAGCCAACGGAAATGGCGCCGCCACCAAAATCAGCATAGTTACTGTCAAAGACACAGTTGCGGAAAACGGGACTGGCGAACATGGCAAACACAGCCCCCCCTTTACCCAAGGGAGCAAAAGCCCGTCCGCGGCGCATGGTGATACCTTCGATGCTAAAGTTTGCCGTATTGTTTCTGATTTCCAGACAACGGCCCAGGTATCCAGCGTCCAGAACCACATCAGCTGGGTTCCCGGTAGCCCCGCGCATACTCACTCCCGAAGGCACCACAGCGATGTGCAGGGCTCCATTGCTCAAGTTGCTGCAATCATCGTAAAGGCCCGCCTGGATCACCACAACATCACCCGTAACGCAGGAATCCATGGCCGATTGGATAGTGGGAGCCTGGTCTGGTACCACCCAATCCCGGGCCAATGCTGAGCCCGGGTCAAGGGCGGAAATGACAGAAAAACATACCAGGAGAGCAAAAAAGGTGACCACACGTTGTGAAAACAGCATTTCCGATTACCTTCCGGAACAGGCTAGCAGTAGCAGCAACCCATTGGAATTGGCTAAGTTGATGAAATCTCCGGCCAACCAAAGCAGCCTGGGAGTATCTTCTAATAAGGAAGGTTTTGCAATGGGCAGGCCAGATCAGTGGCCATGACTTAATGGAGTGTTGGAGAGAAAGGGAGTGTGAGGAAAAACACAGTTCCATGGCTTTGAGAAGTTAAAAAACCAACTTCGCCTCCCAGAAATTTTTCACCAAAAAGCTTCATGGAATAAGTTCCCACTCCTCGCCCACTTCCTTTTTTGGTGGAATAATTTCGTTGAAAAACACGATCTGCCACCAATGGGGGAATCATTTGAGAGTTCCAGACGCGGAAAGAGGCTTCCTTCCTGCCTTTTTCAACCCATAAATGGACTGTTCCATGGTCCAGGGTCGCTTCGAAAGCGTTCACTAACATGTTTGTTAAAATGCGCATGAGTAAGGCCCGGTTCGTGTAGAGATTGCAGTTGGGAATCTCTTTGGAAATGGCAATTTTTTTGTTTTTTGCCTCAGGTCGAAGGGGCATGGTGGTCTTTAATTCTTCAATAATTTCTTCGAGGGAAACCTGGCTGAAACTCAGTCCTGCATCGGGTCCAGAATCATACAAAAGGATTTTTTGGATATTGATTTCACCCTCGAGCCGCAAAACTCCTTGTTTCAAAATTTCGGGTAATTCATGATTTCCAGGATCTTCCATCATCAATTCGCTGGCCCCCAGCAAGGCCCCGAGGGTGTTGTTAATATCGTGAAAAAAAACCTGCTCCAAAGCAGCCCTCCGCTGCTCGCTGGTAATGTCTCGTAGAAAAAGGAGGATATAAGTTTCCCCATCTATTTGCAGGGACTGTGAGCGGACCTCAAAGAAAAAGTCCACTGGAACGCCATTTTTTTCAGTCTTTATGGCACATTTTTTTTCCACAGGATTATTTAAGGCGAGGCTGGCCACCATCGCCAATGCCGCCCCACAGGAAGAACAGCAGGCTGAAGTTCCACATCCATCGGGGCCATCACCTGCATGGACGCAATGAAGAACTTCTCCCAGCCGCAAGCCCAGGATACTTTTAACATCCTCCCCGGACTGGCCATGGCCCAACAGATCTTTCAGAAATTTTTCGTTCACCGAAATGATTTGCCTGTTTTTATCCAAAACAGCCAACAAGCCACCCACCGAATCCAGTAAGGCATCAAGAATTGGGCTCTTGGTCACAAGACTAAAAGACTGGGAAATATCGTAAGGTGTGGACCGGAATTCAGGCTCTGTGTAGGAACTCATCTTCTCCTCCAGAAAATAAACTCTCACTGCTCGCTCTGCCCTCTATGATAACCACATTTCAATATCTTACCATTGTTATCCGAACCTCATAGTACCCTTGGGTGATCTCCAATTTGAGAACCCTCCTTTTTTTGCATTCCGGTTATCAAACTCAATGACATATTTTTACTGCAAAAGAACTTCACTTGTGATACAATAAATCTAATCACCGCATGGAGTTACGGAAAATCATCCAAGATCCCAAGAACGGGACTTGATTGTAACCTTAATTCAAAAAACTTCATGATCTCTCGCCATTCTTACCAAAAGGGGTTTCCTTGATGAAATCGATAAAACTCATAACCCTCAGCTTGCTGGTGCTTTTAATAGCAGCCAACGCTCAAGCAGGCTTCATGACTCCCGGTCTGGAGCAACAACTGGAGGGTCAAAAAGGTTCTGATATCACCAAAGTTCTGGTCGTCATGAAAGACCAGGCTGATATCAATAGTTTGAACTGGGAACTGCATGACAGCAAAGCAGATGTGGATGTGCGCCACCGCATCGTCCTGAACACACTGCAAAGCAGTGCCCAAAAATCGCAGGGTGACCTGCTGGCCAGTCTGGAAGCAGACAAAGCCGGTGGACGCATCCTGGGTTACACTCCTCACTGGATCGTCAACTCTGTCGTGGTCGTTGGTACCGTGGAAGCTATCCGCGAACTGGCCATGCGGGATGATGTTGAGCGCGTGGAAGCCGACCTCGTGGTCGAGCTTATCGAGCCCATCCAGAGTGAAAAAGAAGTACACTTCGCCGCTGGCACTCGTGGCATCGGCATGACCCCTGGTCTGCAGGCCATCAATGCGCCCCGGGTTTGGGAAGAACTGGGCATTGATGGTACCGGCGTTGTCGTTGGTATCCTGGACACCGGTGTTGACGGCACCCACCCTGCCCTCATGGATCGCTGGCGGGGCAACTACGCTCCAGCAGAAGAATGCTGGCTTGACGCCGCCAACCTGGGCGACCCCGATTTCCCCGCCGACCGCCACTATCATGGTACCCACGTTATGGGAACCATCACCGGTCTTGCTGCCGATGATACCATCGGTGTAGCCCCCGGCGCCCTGTGGATCGCTACCAATATTATCAATTCCGGCACCGGCATTGAGTTCGACAATGGCGTCATCGCCTCTCTCGAGTTCATGGCCGACCCTGATGGAAATCCTGACACTCACCTCGACGTTCCCGCAGTTGTTCAAAACTCCTGGGGCGTAAACGAAAACTTCAGTGGTTATTACGACTGTGACAGCCGCTGGTGGGATGCCCTGGATAACTGTGAAGCCGCTGGCGTCTGCCTGACCTGGTCCGCTGGTAACGAAGGCCCTGGTGACGGCAGCCTGCGTTCTCCTTCTGACCGTGCCGCTTCCCCGACCAATTGCTTCAGCGTCGGTTCCACCCAACCTTACGCTCCCTTTGAAATCAGCAGTTTCTCCAGCCGCGGACCCAGTGGTTGCGGTGGCGAATTTGCCATGAAGCCTGAAGTTTCCGCTCCTGGTAGTGACATCTACAGCGCCGAGCCCGGTGGCGGATACCAGCTTCTCAGCGGTACCTCCATGGCTGGACCTCACGTTGCTGGTATTGTGGCCCTGATGGTCGCCTCCAACCCCAACATCGATGTGATCACCATCAAAGAAGTATTGATGGCCACCTCCATCGATCTTGGTGCCCCTGGTGAAGACAACATCTATGGTCACGGATTCGTGGATGCCTACGAGGCTGTCATGGCCGTCATGGGCGGCATTGGTTCTGTGGAAGGCATCATCACCGACGCCGACACTGGCCTGCCTATTGAAGGCGCCCTGGTGCGGAAAGTTGGCGGTTATAACCAGGACATCACCGATGAAAACGGTTATTACCGTATGACCATGCCTGCTGAAGCTGTCGAATTGTCCGTAGCCAAATTTGGTTACAACAACAGTTCCATCTTCACCACCATTCCTGAAGACGCCACTGTTATGGAAGACCTGGCCATCAGCATGCTGCCCAGTGCCACCATCAGCGGAACCATCTTCGATCCCAACGGTGCTGTTGTGGAAGGTGCCACTGTCCGCGCCGCCAACACTCCTCTGGGTCCTGTAACCAGTGACGCCGCCGGATTCTACTCTCTGGTCCTGCCTTCAGGCGCCGGTCAGAATTACGACATGGCAGCCCGCGCCAATGGCATGGGAACTCTGGTTCAGACTGTGGAATTGTTGGCCGACATGACCCTCGATTTCAACCTTCCCGAGTGGATTGGTGATGACTTCGAATCCGGTAACTTCAGTCGTTTCCCATGGGAAATGGATGGAACCGCCTGGACCATCGATTCCAGCACCACCTATGAAGGTTCTTACGCAGCCCAGAGTGGTGCCATCAACGACAACGGGTCCACTGGCCTGGAACTGAGCCTGGAAGTTCTCGCCCAAGGCGAAATCAAATTCTTCTACAAGGTATCCAGTGAAGAAGGCTACGATTACTTCCAGTTCATGGTAGACGGAGTGCTTATTGACCAATGGGCCGGCGAACACGAATGGGCCGAGTATGTGCACACCGTGGAACCTGGTATGCGCACCTTCAGCTTCATCTACGCCAAAGACGGTTCTGTGGACGGCGGTAGCGATGCGGCCTGGATCGACTTCATGGAATTGCCAGCCGTGGCCTTGCCTGGTGTCCCCGAAATCAGCGTTTCAACCACACCCATCGAAATGACTTTGGGCATGAACGAAACTGCTGACATGCCTTTCCTCATTGATAATGTGGGCGACGCAGCTCTGACCTACGCTCTGGGTCTGGTAGAAGTGATGCCCACTCGGACCACAGTGATCAACCCTGTGCCTCACAAAGAATTCACCAAGGGTGAAGACGACCAACGTGGCACAATCAGCCCCATCACCGGTGCTGGCGGTCCTGATGAATTTGGTTACACCTGGATGGACAGCGATGAAACTGGCGGTCCTGTTTACAACTGGGTCGACATCTCCGGCACCGGAAATGTTGTCGGCTCTGGCGATGACGCCAACTTTGGACCATTCGAGTTGGGCTTCCCCATCAGCTACTATGGCAATACGTTCGAAACGATCAACGTTTGCACCAACGGCTGGGCGTCCTTTACCGCCACAGCAACCAGTTACAGCAACCAGGGCATTCCCGACGCTGCAGATCCTAACAATCTGCTGGCACCCCTGTGGGATGACCTTAACCCCAACGATGGCGGCACCATCTACTATCTCAGTGAAGCCAACCGCTTCATTGTCCAGTGGCAGGATGTCCCTCATTACAACAACCCTGCAGCCGAAACCTTCCAGATCATCCTCAATGCGGATGGCAGCATCATTTACCAATACGAAACAGTAGCCGATGGTAGTGGATGCACGGTGGGAATCGAAAACGCCACCGGCGATGACGGCCTCCTGGTCGCCTTCAACGATGGTAGCTACCTGCACGACGGTCTGGCTATCCGCCTGGCCACCGCTGAGCCTTTGACCTGGGTCACCGCAGCTCCTCTGACGGGCATGATTCCCATGATGAGCAGCCAGAACATCGATTTGACGTTCGACAGCACCGATCTGGAAATGGGTGTCTATCAGGCTGTGCTGTCTATTGCCAGCAACGATCCTATAACTCCCGCAATCGAGATTCCCGTGGTCCTGAACGTTGACGGTACCGTGGGTATCGAAGGCGGCGGCGACGGCGTGAACCAGAATGATCTGCCGTCAGTGGTGACAGGTGTTGCAGGCGCTCACCCCAACCCCTTCAACCCCATGACAACGATCAAGTATTCGGTTGCACACCAGCAACACATTACCCTTTCGGTGTATAACGTCTTGGGTCAGAGAATTAAAACTCTGGTCAATAGCGTTGTAGAAGCAGGAAATTATCCTGTGCAGTGGAATGGTACTGATTCTGCCGGACGTGGAGTATCCAGTGGTACTTACTTTGTGCGGATGAATAGTGAAGAAGGCGTTTACGCGACCAAGATCATGTTGGTCAGGTAATACCCTGAAATACAATGTCCTGAGAAGGACGGAGTAAATGAAAAGAACCACCGGCAGTCTTAGGACTGTCGGTGGTTTTTTTTCTTTTAATTGATTTCCGAAGCCAAGGCCTTGGCTTCCAAAGCAGGCGGATAATCCGGATGGGCAGAAACCCAGGCCAACTGGGCGGTTTCCAAGTGACGCCTGGCTTGGGATGTCTTCCCCAATTGGTGTAGAGTCAGCGCCATTTCAAGATGATACTCAGGCTGAGCCGGGTCCGCCTTCATGACAGCTTCCAACACTTCAAGAGCCCCTTGAGACTGACCATTCTTCCGCAAAGCCCTCGCCAATCGGACTTCGAAAATAGAAGCCGCCTCCGTTTTTGTAGCAACCGCTTCTCTGAACAGGGGAATGGCTGCTTCAAGATTATCTTCTTCTTCGAAAATCATCCCGCCGACCAAGGAAAGGACTGAACGGAACGCTTCAATCTTAAAGGTTTCAGCCAATTCAGTAGCTTCGGCTAAGGCCACCTTCGCCTCTTCGAGGCGCCCCAGACTAACCAGAGCCCATGCTCGGCTGACTCCTGTCAGCTTATCATAAGGAGGAATGATTTTAGCTGTTGCTACTTCGATTTTTTCCAGAGAAAGAGCAGGCTTTCCGGCATTGGCCAGAGATGTCAAAAGCATCGAATACATGAGATCGGCTTGCATAGGACTTTGCATATCCAACAGGGAGGAGTGGAATGAGTCAATCACCTGACTCAACTGGTCAGAACGACCTAACAACTCCGTGAGAACCAACTGGCGAGTCAGAATTTTAATCCTATCCCTGGCGGTCTTGGCTCTGGCAAACTCTTCAACCAAAACATTTTCACTCTTTTCAAATTTCCCTGTTCTAATATCAACGTCAACCAAACCCAAAATAATATCTAGTTCACGAGGATCAATGAGCTGGGCTTTTTCAAGAGCTTCTCTGGCTTTTTCAAATTTTCCTGTAGCCACAAAACACTCAGCCAGATCCTTATACCCGCCCGTATCCGTGGGGTACATTTCCACAAATTTCAAAAAGCTGCTTTCAGCTTCGGCAAAATTTCCCATCTGTTGTTGCAGTGTAGCGATTTCCCGTACCAATCTCACTTGGCCCGGGTCAATGGCCATAATTTTTTCATAGGCTGCAATGGCACCGGGTAAATCCTGCTGTATGATACAATAGAGGGCCTGGATGGTGTAAGCTTCACTGTCATAAGGGTAAATCTGACTCCACATCTTCAACACGGCCATGGATTTATCGACTTCTTGCCTGTTGTAATAATACTGAGCCTTTATCATGAATCCAGTGCGCTCGGGGGCCCGATAAAGATTCTGCATGGCCGCGTCGATGGCCTCGTTTGATTTTTCCTGATCGCCCAGAGTTTGATAAACCGCAAACCGCAGGAATTGGGCCATGGCGTTTCCCGGGTCTCGACTCACAGCATCATCTAATAGGGGGGCAGCTTTTTCCCAATTGTTTTCATGGGTGATGGCTATCACGCCCAACACCTGGCTCTTCACGGCTTCCAAATCACTACTGGTCAATTCCACTACGGGCAGATCTGGGCTGCTTTCCAACTGAGCAGACGGGATCCCCAAATCCTCTCTGATTTGGCGGGATGCTAAATCAGTGAGAGTGTAAAGATTATCTGCCTCGGTGGTTCGATTCGCCAGAATACGCCCACTTTCACTTTCGTGTAATTCACTGGTATAGATCCACACATTATTTTCATGTTTTATGGTGCTGGTAAGAAAAAATTCCACATGCCCATCGCGGGCTATTTTTCGCTGCAATGATCGGGTGGGAACATGGCCATCATCAACGCCTGCGTCCTTCATCGCACCCACTATGGAATGAGGTAAAATCGGGCTCACAAAAACATCCTGTTTCAAGTCCAGTCCCAAAAGAACACCTAATGTTTCCCTGGCCCAATCGCTCTCTTGGTCACCAATGTTTTCAGGGTAGAACACCAAGAGGCGGCGCAGGAACTGGCTTTTGGGAACCACCCGCTCACTCACAGCTCCATTTTCATCCTGGATTTCAATGGTTTCGGTGATGGCGCCCAGCTCCTCACCTCTAAACAAAAAGAATAACATTAAAATGATGGCCAAAACGTTGGCCGGCAAAAGCACCTTGGGGATGCGGCCCCAGGTATCTCTACCGGGACGACCGTGAACCCAGGCCAAAACCACAATGGAAGGCAAAAGCAGCAGCAAGCCAACCCCCACCAGGTTGACCAAAGTAGAAGTCACGGCCATCCGTCCCTCGAGAAATTCTAAAAACTGGATAACACCCCAGCCTCCCACAACATAACCACTGGCAATTTGTGGTACCCGGCGTTCGCGCAACTCTTGAAAGAGGTTCATTTATATGACTCCATTGAAAAACTGAAGGGCGCATTTTGGAGGCAACAACTAACATACTCGCCTTCTGTATGTCAATTGGCTGGATCTTGGAAGCCGGTGGATATTGCTAGTGGACCATGGGCGCGCCGGAAACATAAAAGAAGCCGCCCGTTTAAAGACGGCTTCCCTATTTCCAGACTCTGGCAGTTTATTCGGCTGCCGGTGCTGGTGGTTCTTCGATTTTCGACGGACGTTTATCGTCTGACAATTTTCCCAGAAACTCAGGTAGATCCAGGCCGACTTGCTTGGCAAGATCATGCATGGGAGGCAGCGCCCCCATCAGACGACCGCCGAGGCCGGATAGCCCGCCACCTTCTTTTCCGCCACCATCCCAAACAACGACTTTCTCAATGGGCAGATCAGCGATGGCCTGCGCCTGCACACCTGCGATGTCTTCCAGTTTTTCGATCAACAGCAGCGAAGCAACATCATTGGCCGAATCGCAAGCACTCACCAGTGCTTCATACCCTTGTGCTTTGCCATCGAGGATAGCCTTCACACCTTGGCCCTCTGCTGTCATTTTCGCCAGTGTACCTTCCGCCTGTCCTTCGGCGATACGGATCGAACTTTCCTTCTCACCTTCCGCAGAGATAATCAATTGTTGTTTCTTACCTTCCGCCGCAATGATCTGCTGTTCTTTGCTTGCTTCCGCCGTGATGATAGTGCGTGCCTTCGCAGCTTCGGCCATAATGATCGTCTGTTTTTTATCGGCTGATGCAGAGACAATGATCGTAGCATTCAAACGGGCAGCCTCCCGCTCGGCACGGGCTTCTTCGGCGTTCTTTTCGGCCATTTCTTGAGCCACGCGGATGGCACCGTCGGCATCTTTGGCTGCAGATTCACGGCGGTTACGCGCCACTTCCTCGGCAACGGACTGGTTCGCTTCATAGGCGGCTTTTTTGGCGCGCGCTTCGGTTTCCCCCAAGGCAGCTTCGGCATCAAGTCCGGCTGATTGCGAGCGACGGTCACGGTCGGCCGAAGCCTCTCCGATCTGGGCTTCCGAATTGGCAGCAGCAACCGCAATGCGTTTGTCACGCTCGCGGACGGCAACACCGGTCTGGCCCAGTTTTTCCTGCTCGGCCACATCCACAAGCGCTTGGTTGATCGCTTCCGCAGCAGCTCTCCGGCCGAGGGCCTCGATATACCCGGACTCGTCCTCAATGTCGCGGATGTTGACGTTGATCAAATACAATCCGATTTTTTCCAACTCACCGGATACCGCTTCATTGACCTTGGCCAGGAAGGCCTGACGATCGCGGTTGATTTCTTCAATCAACATGGTCGCAATCACGGCACGCATCTGCCCCAGAATAATGTCCTGGGCCTGATTTTCAATCTCCTGCCGGGACAATCCCAGCAAGCGTACGGCGGCATTCTGCATGACACCTTTAGCGTTGGAGATCGCAGCGGTGACAGAGGTGGGAACCGTTACGCGGATATTTTCCTGTGACAAAGCGTTTTTCAGATCGATCGGCACCACAAAGGGTTCCAGATCGAGGTAAGCAAAGTCCTGAATCAATGGCCATACAAAGGCCGCGCCCCCATGAATACATTTTGCAGCACCGCTGGACGTCTTACCATAAATCACCAAAATTTTGTTCGAAGGACACCTGCGGTAGCGACTGACCAGTGCCAAAATCGCCCCGAGCGCCGCAATAGCGATGATAACCATTCCAACTAACCATTCCATTATTTCTCTCCTTTACGTATAAGTTTAACAACCCCAACCAATGTCTGGCTCATAATTTGAACGATTTCTACTTCTGTTCCGGTCAGCAATTCAGATCCATCCATACTTTTGGCCTTAACGTGCTCAACCGCGCCGTTGACTTCCACCGTGATCTCTCCAAAACCTTCAGCTGGAATATTCAGGTAAACAGTTCCCATTTTCCCTTTTGCAGTGGCCAAATCTTTTGTGCCGGTCTCAGCCAGTCGGTGCATTCCGTAAAAAATGAAGGCGACAACAAACATGCCAACCAACCCCCAAAGGCTGGACCAAAGAAGCGCTTGAGAAAGTCCAACGCCTCTCGTGGTATAGAGGGCGGCCATCCAGGAGAACAGCGTGAAAAAAGTGATAATGGAACGAGAACTCAGAATCTTGAAGGCCTGCGAAGATTCAACCACGTCGGAATGGCCCATATCATCCAGCACATCAGGATCGATGGCGTCGCCATCCAGCCCTGCAAATGCAGCGATGATCTGCCAGAGAAAAAAGCCGCTGAAAAACACAGCCATCCCGTAGAATGCTTGTGTCATTCCTGATAATTCGCCCCACCACTCATTCATGACTTACCCCCATTTAGACTGAATGTTTCAACCATTGTATTCCATTCTGGGCATTGTTTCACTTAATTCGTCCAGCAATAATCAGGAAAATTTTCAAATCGGATCTCAATTAATGAAATTTAGGCACATCACCATCCCGTATCTCAATAATTCCCCGTCAAATATACGACAGAAGCTTACTTGCCCTTGGTCTTTCTCCTTGAACCAGGGGCTGTCCGTCCGGGGCCAAAATATTTTTCACTCCGGTACCGAAGCCACACTCGCAGCGTTTGAGGTACCCGGCCCTTCTGCTCTTTATTCAAACTTTCATACTGCTTCATGGCCATATCCCGGTGGGTGCGGCAGGCAAGGTTATTGTGTGCATCCCAATACGACCGGGCCAACCGGATCAGCCGGGTGGTCTCTTTTACGGGATCAGTGGGTTTCTTTTTTTTCGCAGGCATGGAACCATTCTATCTGGAATAAGTGCATTCACGATTCAAATCACGGCTCAAAACACTCTCAAACCCCAACCCTTTCATACCCACCATAATACCGGCGTCTTTGCTTAACCTGATCCGCCCCCACTAGAATTAAAAGCCCCCAAGACATCCACAACGCAAGACTTCCCGCCATCAAATCTGGACCGCCCACCAATAAAACAAGGAAGCCCAGCCCAAATGCAATCCCCATAGCTCCGCTCAATCCCAATTCAGAACGACCTTCAGTATCCCTTACCTCACGCATCAGCCACCAATACCAAGGAACCCCCACACCAACCACACACAGCGACAGCAGCCAAATGCTGATGCTCTGAACTAAGCCCTCTTCAAAATGAGCAAAACCCCAAACCAAAGCATTGAGCCCCAGCCCACCCAAGAGCAAAGCCGAGACCAGAAAAGACCAAAGTGTGCTCGCCCGATTCCAAACCGGCACTGTACGTTGCCGGTACACTCCGGCCATCCCCCAAAGGTACGCAAACGCCATGGGTATGGTCAGCCAACTGGCGGCCCCTGACAGCCAATGAGAGGACAGAGGCAACCCTGCCAAAATGGTCGTTCCAAAAAAGAGTGATGCCAGAAGGATCTCCCGGCTCAGCCAGGATGTAGACAAGTTCAGCAGGGCGCGTCGGGCATTGCTGGGCTTGCCCAGATGAAGGGTTGAAACAATCATGGCCAAAGCCATCAGGGCAGCGGTCAGGGGCCAGAGAACTGCATCAACAGAAGCCATTTCCGGGCCTAACCAAACTCGCAACCCGCCTCCGACTAAAGCCAAACCCGCAGCCATCTGTGAGAGAAGAGTGAACGCCACCAGGGACATTTCCCGAAGCCCGCGAGCTGGCCTCGGTGTCAGGACAACATCTGGTTCTGTGGAACGGTGGGCATCGGCGTGAGGTGCCAACACCAGGGAAGGTTCCGTCAGCCGAGGGTTTGGCAGCGGAGGCAATTCGGCTGGTTGGTCAACAAATCCATGGCCTTGGGCCAATTCAGAAAAGTCGCCAAAGTCCAGAGCCCGCACCGGACAAGCGGCCACACAGGCTGGTTCGTTGCCCCTATCCAAATCCTCAACACAGAGGGTACACTTGGTCATCACTCCACGGTCGGGTTGATACTGCGGAGCACTATAGGGGCACACCCAACTGCAATAACCGCACCCCAGACAATGCTCGGCGTTGATCAGAACAATGCCGTCGTCCCGACGCGAGATGGCTTGAGCCGGACAGCCTTCCAGGCAGATGGCTTTCTCACAATGATTGCAGGACACGGACAGATGGTAGGCAAAAATATTGTTGTGCCAGGCAGAGCCTTCTTGTTGCCAACTGCCACCAGTGACTTCGGAAACCCGACGCCACAAACGTCCTACTTCCAAGCCGTGACGATCCTTGCAGGCAACCTGACAGGCCTTGCACCCGGAACAGGCGGACGCGTCAAAATAAAAGGACTGACGGGTGCTCACGACAGAACCTCCTGTCGGGCCACTTGCACCATAACCGTCTGCAACGCAGCCCCGAAGGCGAAAGGAGTCCATCGTTCACTGGTCAACACGTTGATGGAGCCACGCTGGTCGACGCCCTGTGCATCGGGAGTCCACCAGGTGCCTTGGGGCAAGTTGACCACTCCGGGTAAGATGCGGCGAGTCACGGCGCAGGCCACAACGGTGGTGCCTCGGTCGTTAAAGATACACACAAGGTCCCCGTCCTTCAGCTGGCGGGACTCGGCATCCACCGGGTGAATCCAGAGCTGGTGGGGATGGGCTTCCCGCAACCAGTCGTTGTTTTCATGGGTGGAATGCACCCTCGCCAGAGTATGGTTGGAAATGCACTGCAGAGGGAATTTTACGGCCTCTTCCCCAAAAGGACTCTCCCATTCCTGGATATATTTTGGCACCGCCGGGACCACTTCCGGTTGACCAAATTGGTGCATTTGCAAAGAAAACAATTCGATTTTTCCCGAAGGAGTATCCAAAGGATGAGCTTGGGGGTCGCGGCGGAAATCGGCCAAACCAATGGCCGGTTCATGAACCGGAACGGTGTACGCTCCCATGTTTTTCTCAAGCATTTCTTCCAGAGTGGGCAACTCGGGGAACCAATTTTTCCGGTAATAATCCAAAGCCCAGACTGTCCACTGTTTCTCGTCCCGACCTTCGGTGTATTGTTGCCCAATGCCCAGATGTTGGGCCAAATCCGCTGCGATGCGGTAATCGCTTTTCGACTCACCCAGAGGCTCAACCAACTTGGGCAGTAAAATCACTTCCTGACCATACTTCCAACCGTCGGCCACCCCCCAGGTTTCAAATTGGGTGCAGGCAGGTAAAATCAGGTCCGCAAAACGACCGGACGGCGTCAGGAAATTGTCTTGCACAACAATGAACTCCACCAGGGATTCATCGCGTAAAATCTCTGCTGTCCAGTTCAGGTTGCCGTGCTGGTTGGCCAAAATGTTCGAGGCCACCGACCAGATGAATTTGATGTTGCTGTCCAGGGTTTTCATGCCCTGCTCCGGCAAGCCCAGCACCCCATGGTCCTGTCCCATCTCCTTACCCCGCAAAACGGCCTCGGTCCAAAGGAAACAAGGAATGCGCAGGCCGTGCGGGTTTTCCCCTTCAGGCAGAACAGTCCAATACGGCCCCGGTGTAGGCTGGCTGGACAAGCCACTGGCCCATCCTCCCTTGATGCCAAGATTTCCTGTGATAGCGGCCAAAGCCATCCCTGCGCGCACCACTTGTTCACCATAAGCCCGCCGTTGCATGGCGTATCCCTGGTACAACACAGCCGGTTTGCAGGTGGCATATTGACGAGCCAAATCGACAATAACATCGCGCGGTACGGTGGTGATCTCTTCAGCCCACTCCGGTGTTTTAGCCACGGAGTCGAAGGTGCCCAAGACATAGTCCTGGTAAGACTCAAGACCCTTCACCTCATGGGGCATCTGGCTGCCATCAAACCCAGAACAACAACGTTGGATGAAATCTGCATCGTGAAGGTTTTCAGTGATGATGACATAGGCCATGGCCGTCATCAGGGCCGCGTCGGTGCCAGGCCTCAGGGCAATCCATTGGTCGGCCAGGCTGGCTGCACTGGCGGTGTGGCGCGGATCGATGCACACCACCCTGGCTCCGTTGCGGCGGGCCTGCAAAATGAAATAATCACTATTGGTGCCGTCCCGAGCTTCGGCCGGGTTCCATCCCCACATCAGAATGAGTTTGCTGTTGAGCCAATCCTGTCGCTCGCTGCCGCAATTGACCGTACCCACAGTGGTGGGGGTGACGATGTTGGTCGCGCCCCAGCTGTAGCTGTTGTAATGACCCAGATGCCCACCAAAAACATTCAGCAGGCGCCGGGCGGTTTGACTGCCTGTCATTTGGGTGTAGCCGCCGGTGCCGTAGGGAACAAACAAAGAGCCGTGGCCATAAGTGTCCCGCACCCGGGTCATCTGATGGGCCATTTCTTTGAGTGCTTCATCCCAGCTGATAGGTTCGAATTGGCCTTCGCCTCTGGCACCAACCCGGCGCAGTGGTGTTGTCAAACGATCGGGGTGGTATTGCCGCCGTAAATAGGCACGCCCACGAGTGCAGGCCCGCAATTGAGGATTGGCCAGGGGATCTTCGGGGCGATCATCCGTCTCCACCCTGACGATGCGACCGTCTTGGACATGGGCTTTTAACAAGCACCGGCCACCGCAGTTGTGGGCGGGGCAACCGGTGCGGATGACTTTTGTGTTATCTGAATTGGCCATCATTTGCTCACTGCCAAAAGGTTGGTCGGTGACCGGAGAGGTCATCCTAAAAACGTTGCGAGCTATTTGACCAGCATCATTTTCACAACCGACACCTCGGCCCCTGCCCGCACTCGAGCAAAGAAAGCCCCACTGGCCATCCTTTGTCCACTATTATCCAACCCATTAAAAGTGAGACTACCTTTTCCTGCGCCCATCACACCACCATCAATGGTGCGCACCAAGCGTCCATCCACCCCGTAAATATCCACCGTGACCCGAGCTTCACCCGGCAATTCAAAATGAATCTTAGTAGCAGGATTAAACGGATTTGGGTACACCCCAGTTACCCGCAAGGCAGAAGGAATGACACCATCATCCACAGCGGATAAAGAATTGGGGTTGGCTGCTCCTGGAGTTGCTTCATCAAAGAAACACCAAAATCCATAATCTCCTGAACGGCCATAGCTGATATCTGCCTGTTGCTCATCAAATTGGATAAAATCCACTCCTGATAATCCATCAGCACTGCTCAATTGGATCATTTCACCAGCGGAGCTCAGGGAAAAGCCTAGCTCCAATTCATCAACTACGAGAAAACTGCCAGCCTCCAGGAGAGTGCCCACAGGGAACACCCACTTGAGGGGAACGGTGGAATCATCACTGACACCCCAGCCACTGATATTCACAGCCAGATTCGAGCGGTTGGTAAATTCGATCCAGTCATCCACCCCGCCGTTGTTACTGGTGGTTTGGAATTCATTGATCACAACCGCCGACAAGGGCAGTGTGTTTTCACTACCGGGAGTGGGCTCAAGCATGTATTCCGGTTCTTCGAAGCGAAGGGTGCTTTTCCCGGGAAGAGGAACGCCCACCGTAACTTCAGGGACCAGTCCCACAGAGACATCCTCACTTTGAAGACCAAAATGGATGCCATGCAACCGCGTATTACCATGTTCTTCGGAATCATATATGGCGATTTCTTCGCCGCTTGCCGAGAGTTTGAAGTTAGTATGCAAAGGACCCTGTTCAGGTTCGCCATCACACCAGATCACCAGTGAGGCTCCACCTTCCAGAATCACTTCAGGCATGGGCCAGGCCCGATGGTGGCCAAAATTATCCGTCAGAAACATACCGCTCAAATCTGTGGCCAGATGGGACATGTTGAAAATTTCCACCCAATCGTCGTACTCACCAAATTCATCGGCAAGGGTGGTGGCGTTGCTGGCCATGACCTCAGAGATGCGCAGATTACCCAGGGGGTTGTAACCTACGGTGTAGGCGTGGAAGGATGCTGGTGCATCAGAAGGCTTGGTCACTGCATTGCCAAAATCGTCGTAGGCAGCCACATAATATCGCACTAACGTGCCTTCTGGTTCCGCATCAATCACGGCACCAAAGAGGCTGTCTGCAGCGGCGCCATCACCGTGAAAACCATCGTCGAACATGGGGCGAGAAACAAAGCCGGCTCCCAGGTCTACGAAAACTTCCACCCTGTCCAGATCCGAAGCATCACTGACCTTGGCGGTGATCAGGACATTGTCTCCAACCTGTGGCAGGTCTGGCGTTTTATCCGTGTCATGAATGAGGGGGGCTTGGTTGCCCTGGTAGACACTATTGATAGCGCCCGGTGTGCCTCCATTGGCAAGGCTGGGATCCCAGGCTGTGGAGTTGCTGTTATCGAGTCCGGGATTGACCAACTCCAGAGTAGGACCATCACCATCGGGAGAACCGGGCCACGTGCCACCATCCTCATAGGCCACCGTGTCCACCAAAATGCCATCGTCATCATAAAGGAAAATGGCTTCTCCACTATTGCTGAGGCCAAAACCGGTGCCGGCGGAATCAAAGCCATTGATGTTCAAAGGCCCCACGCCAGGATATTGAGCAGCGAAAGCAGTGAGATCGCCCACGACCAGGAAATATTCCCCAGGAGCCAAGTCGCCTGTGAGATTGCAATGGGGGTGGGTGGGATCACTGTCGATGAAATAAAAGTCGTCCAATTCCACCATGGCCAAGCCACTGTTGTGCAGCTCAATCCACTCCACATCGGGCGAGCCGGGTGAATTGTACATGATCTCATTGATCACGATGTCGGCATGGGCTGCGGTGCTCAGTCCCAATACAAAACAGAAGGCTCCCAGAAATGACAAGCTGCGCTTCATTATTATCTCCCCAAAAATGAAATGATATGAAATGGCACCAAAATCAGGACGCCTAATGCAATCCTGATTCATTCATGCCGTTATCATAGCACATTTAGGAGTATTAAAGGTGCAGAATTATCAGCTGGGGCTACTTTGCAACACCGTGGAGACATAGGCCTTATCTTCCTTCAAAATATGGTTGGTCAACCAATGCTTCAGGAAATCCCTAACTTCGACAGTGATGCGTTTGCCTTGTTGGTCAAATTCAAATTGTAGGCGCTCCACTTTTCGCAGCAATTGTTGATGCTGGGCGTGGTGTTGCTTCAATTTTGGATACCCAGCATCTGCCAGAAGCTTTTCTTCAGATACGAAATGTTCTCCAGTGTAAGCAATCAAATCCGTGAGGATTTCATTCATGATGCGCGACCCTTTACCCTTTTTGGCGGCATCATCAAATTTATTTACTATTTCAACCAACTTGCGATGCTGGTCGTCCACGCTGTTAATACCCGTTTCAAAATCATCGGTCCAATCAATGAGTGCCATGGCCTTCAAACCTCCGCTTAGCCCAACCCTATCAGGAGAAAACCAGCTCCTGTGCTTGAGTGTTCTATCGGAGGAAATTCAAAAAATTTAAACTATTTTTTGGGGAAACTTAATAAATTAGCGCACTAGCATCATTTTGCGGAAGACCTGCACTTCGTCGGCCTCAAGGCGAAAGATGTATGTTCCGGAGGGGGCGGTTAGGGTTTTCCAGACGGCAAAATTTTCACCTTCCTCTTGATAAGAATCGACCAAACGGGCCATATGCCGCCCCCGAAGGTCAAACACATCCACCGTCACCTCCGCAGGCTGCAGCAAGACGTAATTGATGGTGGTGCTCGGGTTAAAGGGGTTGGGGTGGTTATAAACCAAGTTCAGTTCCTTGCGGAAATCTTCCCTTGAGGCACTTTCACCGGCCCAGGCGCCAGCAACAGCCAGCACAACCACCCATGCTCCTAAGAGCAATGGCATAGCCAAATGTGAAAGAAATGGGGCCTTGGGCGAGGTAAGGCTCATTGCTTAATATTTCCAATCTTGCATGTGGATGCTGGTCTAAGCTGTTCTCCCTAAAATAGGATAGGTATTATACACTTTGTTCTGATATTATTTCAATTCATTATTCTTATTTATCAAGTGCCTCCCCTAATTGTAACGCTTTCATGACGTTCCGCTCCTCATCGTTCCTCATTATTTCTGACTATCCCCTATCGTTCCTTTGCGAGCACAGAAAATAGCTGGAACTGTCATGAAAAAATATCGTATAGGGAAGCAAGCAATGCATCCCCCGCGCATTGAAAAGCCCACGTTATCACATCAAAAGGTGGGCCGAAATACCCCTGAAAGGACACAAGCATGTCTACCCTCAAGACAGCCAAAACACTGCCGCTAACCACCCTGATGGCCATCCTTATGATGCTGGCCGCCGGATTGGCTCAGGCCGGCGAAAAGGGCGCATATCTCGGTGTGATGCTGCAAGATATCAATACCAGCATGGCCAAAGCCATGGATATGGACGATGAAAACGGCGTTCTGGTCAATGAAGTTGTCGACGGCAGCCCCGCTCACGAGGCCGGCCTGCAAGACGGCGACGTCATCATTTCATTCAACGGCAAAGACCTGGCTAACCATAAAGCCCTCACTAAAGCCGTGAGCAAGTCTGCTCCCGGTGAAAAAGTGGAAGTTATCGTATTACGCGATGGCAATAAAAAGAAACTCAAAGTCAAGCTGGGTGAGCGCCAAGAAACCCACATGTCCTTTTTCAGTGATGAAGACCGTGTTCATTCTTCCCATGGAGGCGAAAATGTTTTCGTCTGGCGAGGAAACGAGCACGGTGATAACAAGCAATTTGAAATCATGATCAAAGACCTTGATGGCATGCATGAAGAACGAGGCTTCATGGGTATTGAGGTTGATGACATCAGTGAACAAATGGGTGATTTCCTGGATGTGGAGGACGGAGAAGGCGCCCTGATCACTTCTGTCACGGAAAACAGTGCAGCGGAACAGGCTGGATTGAAGGCAGGCGATGTCATCATCAACATTGGAGACGATGAAGTGGATGAGGCCGCAGAGGTGTACGAGGCCCTCGCTGGTACCCAGCCGGGTCAGAAACTCGACATTGAGCTGATCCGCAAAGGCAAGAAGAAAAGCCTGGAGATCACTTTGGGTGAAGTTCCAGAAAGCCAAATGGTCAAGCATATGGGCATGATTGGCGGCGACAATGATTTTTTCATCCAAAGCCCCAAGATGCACAATGAAAGACTGAATGAAATGCGGATCATTTATGATGACGATGAAGACTTGAAGGAGATGCGCCAGGAACTTGAGAACATGAAAAAAGAATTAAAAAAGATGAAGGAAGAATTGAAAAAATAGCCTTCAGGAATACTCGGGGCGCCCGCAAAGGCGCCCCGTTTTTTATGTTGGTATCCTATCTGTAAATTGACTTCAATTCACCAAAATTGACGGGAACCACATCAACAGCTGAGTTATAAGAAACCATTCCATCGTGCCAATTGACGAGAATGCTGTTGTTTTCACTGTCACGCACCAAAACATCCAACCAGGTCAAGGGGCTTTCCCCGAACGCCACACCCTGGAAGGTCAGGCAAATCATGGGGCCGTCCACATCGGCGCTGCACCCGAGAAGAGCCAGATCAATTTCCACCGTATCCACTACACTGCCTGTATTAATCCAGTCCAGAAAATAAGGGCATCCGGTATCGTCCAGGGTGTCCCCGGAAAAAACGGCCAGAGGCCAAATCACGCTGGGATCAAACTGAAATTCCACTGACAACCCCATGAAATCTGTGACGCCTTCTAGGTCTATACAAATTTCACAAGTGCTGTCTTCTTCAAACAGAACATTGTCTGGTTCGAAACGGATATCCCCCGTAACCTCGGCAACATAACTCAGCGAGCCGTTGGAGGATGTGAATTCAATGGGATCATTGATGCTGTCGCGCAGATCTTCTTCCAAAACAACCAATTCCGAGGTGCCCGTTGCAACCCCTTCAAAAGTAATATCGAAAAGAACACCGCTGCCACCGACGGTGCAACCCAACATGGCAGCATCCAATTCAATGGTGTTGGTGAAATCACTGGCATTCACCCACTGGAAAAAAGCTCCACAGGATCCATCAGCCATGAGTCCGCCCAAACTCACTCCCACCGGAGAAACCACGGCCGGATCAAATTCAATGGTCAGGGACGCTCCCAGTAAATCCTCCACATCTTCAACCAACACTTGGATGGTTTGCAGATCCTCCCCTGCAAAAACAGGGTTGTCGGGAGTGAAGCCCAGAGTGGCCCCCAAAGCCGTCCCGGCCAAAAAGACGGTGCCCATGATCACCAGACTCAAAGTTTTTGCCGCTGAATTGAAATGAATCATAATAATTATCCCCTCATTATGGTTTGCAACGACTACCGTGCTGCCAACCTCCATTGTATCATTTTTATCTGGCCAAGGTCAAACGACCAGACAATGTTTTCTTTTTCGTCACCAACTGGTACAGGTAAATTCCACTGGGAGCAGCCCGTCCCTGGTCGCCACGGCCATTCCAACGCACAGAAGTCCACTCTGACGATACTGGACCATCCAGGAGTTTTCTGACGCATCGGCCACTCATGTCGTAGATGGAAAGCCGGGCGTCAGTGGCCTCCGGAAGCCAGAATTTGATATTGGTCATCGGGTTGAAGGGATTCGGCATAGCAGTAATGCGAGGCTGTGCAAACGGCAAACCATCGCCCACCGCCGATTCTCCTCCCTCAACCAATACAGTTCCATTTGCCAGTTCAACATCCGGATATTCCACACCTGCAGCATCCAACAGGACAACAGAAATGGCCGTAATGTCGCTGGGCCCATATCCGACGGCTTCAAAGTTCCAGGTGAAGAGCTCTCCTGGACCGACGACAAAACAATCAAACCCCATGGAAACAGCAAAGCCGGTCCACTGGTTTTCATCGGCGGAAAAATCTTCCCACACATAGCAGGGAAGATCCTGGAAGGCAGCGCCACCGCCGCCCTCCAGACTTGAAATAATATTACCGTCAAAAGTCACGGTGACTTCGATGGTTCGTACTTCCAGGACCTCGTCCAACATGATGGACACAGTCCCTTGCTCTCCCAACTCCATATTCTGATCCAGGGGCGAAAACCGCAAGGTCACCGCACTGGCCACCGAAACCTGAAGCAGTCCCCACAGAATGGCTACTGCAATCAGCGTTTGTTTCTTTCCAGTTCTCATCTTAATGACCTCCAGGTTGCCCATCATTATTTGACCAGCAACATACGTTTGGTATCACTCATGGGGCCTGCCTGGATCTGATAGAAATACACACCGGAAGCCACCCGGGCATCGGATCGGTTGGTACCGTTCCAAATGATGCTATGGGCTCCCGCTGCCATGGATTCACTGATCAGTTCCTTCACCAGGCGTCCCTTGAGATCATAAATCACCAGGCGCACGTTCTGCGGTTGAGGCAGATCAAATGCGATAGTGGTTTGTGGGTTGAATGGGTTGGGGTAATTATTGGCCAACCGATAGGCTGTAGGCAGCACCTGCAACGGCTCGGAGGACAAATCAAATCCCAATTTTTGGTTGTCTGCATCACGGGTCTGAATGCTCACACCACTGAAGTCCACCGGATCTGAAGTGGTGACTCTCAAAATTTCACCATCCACCGGAAGAACCGCATTCTGGCCCAGCACAGCAAAGCCTGCATCCAATCCATGACCATCGATGTTGGCCAGGAAGTAAGGCAGGCTTTCGGTCAGGGCTGAACCCGCTTCCACCGTAACGGAGACACCTTCAGGTAAACTGTGGACCAGGTGCAATGCCTTCAAGGTTGCACAGGGCTCAACCAAGGCCAGCGTCCATGAATATTCATCAACCTGGTACCAGGTCAGGTAAGGCGTTTCCGAACCTGAAACTTCCATGGCCGATTTATTCAGTCCATAATTCATGGCCATGATGGTCAAATCCTCAAAGTCGATGCGGTTATCTGTTTGAGGAATACCGGTCCTGGAGTGATCGTCGGTGGGTCCCACATCAACTTCATTGTTGTAAGCGGCATCCCCTTCAAACGACCCATAAGTCACACCGAGGCTGGTGATATCCATGACATTGATTTCATAGTCATCATTCTGATCACCCAGTAGGTAATTGATGGCACGGGTTCCCTGGGAAGCCGGAGCGCCAAAATTGCCTGCCATATCCTGGGCGAACACTTCATAATAATAGACACCACGTTCTTCCAATCCTTCGTTGTGGAGGAACATGGTCGCAGTGGGATCCACCGACCCAACAAGGTGCCATTCAGCCGATGCCAGAGCAGCAGCCCGAGAGCTGGGGCGCAACGGTTCGGCAGCTATGTCATCGTATTCTGGATAAGCGGAAAGGCCTTCATCAGTGGCCCAAATGGCGGACCAAATCTCGACGAGAGCCAAGTCCTCATCCTCGGGGTTAGTCCAGTTCACGGTGATGGCATGATCTCCCGGACTCGCGTCCAAGCTGGTGGCCATAGCCGGGGCACTGAAATCAACCACGGTGGTGGCGTCCGCTTCGGATGGTGCCAATTCAACATTACCCACAACATCTGTGGCGATGGTGTAGAATTGGTAAGTACCGCCGGCGGGGACAGTGAAGACGAAATCGGTGGGAGTGGAGATTTCAGTAGTCACTCCAGCAGACACCCAACCGGTTCCATCATCAACCATCAGTTCTACTTGTAACAAACCACTGACGGAGTCTTCACCAGTCCAGGGCACGGTGATTTCGGTGGCTCCTTGCAACGCTGGCAAAACGCCAACCTGAGACACAGGAGCCGTGGCATCCTGGGTGGAGAAAGTGGGAGAAGCCCACGCTGTCTCATTCTCCTGGGCATCGCGCCCTCTGATCCGGTAGTAATAGATTTGACCATCATCCAACTCAATGAATGTATGATTCAGGTTACTGACCCAACCGGAGTTGGTGACGATGGTATCGAAGCCTTCTTCCAGCGCAGATTGCAGGAAGTAACTGGTGGCACCAGAATCGCCCCATTCCAAAGTATTGCTGAGACCAGCAGTGAACGCCGGCTCGGCAATGAAGGCAGGCAGGCCCGGAGGCGTGGTATCAAGGGTGATTTGATCGTGGACGGCCAGAACATTTCCGGCCGGATCCTGGTACTGTGCGAAGACTGTTTTCAGTCCATCGCCACCAGTCAGAGTCCAATCAAAACTAAGCGCGTATGGCACCCACTCGGGCCAGTCGCCATCCACATTGGTGAACCGCATGGAGGTCACACCCAGGTCATCGGTGACGGTGCTGGTCAGGACGACAGCCACCGTATTGGTCATTTCATCACCGGCGTTGATGGCCAGGGCCCCTGCTGGGAAGGTCACATCCACTGTGGTGGTTGCATCGCCTTCGGCAGGGACTGCCTCTATCAAACCAACCACGTCAGTGGCCAGGGTGTAGAAACTATATGTGCCTTCAATTGGTGCGGTGAAGGTGAAGGGCTCTGGTGTGCCCACATCTGTTGTGACGCCCGCGGAGATCCAACCGCCGCCATCATTGACAAAGAGCTCCACACTGGCCAGACCACTGGTGGCATCGCTGCCAGTCCAGGGTACCGAAACTGTGAGGTTGGTTTGGTAGGCATCCAAAGGACCTGCGGCCGAAACAGGGGCACCAGCATCCTGAGTAGAATACACTGCTCCTGACCAACCCGTTTCGTTAAACAAAGCATCACGCGCTTTCACCCGGAAGTAATAGCGTTGGCCATCACTGAGCCCGGCAAAAGTGAACTCTGTTCCTGGGATCCAATCCGATTGGGTCAGGACATTAGTGAACAGCTCATCATCAGCCATTTCCGCATAATAAGAATCGGCTCCGATATTACTCCAGGCCACGATGTTGCTTTCACCCTGAGTGAATGCCGGTTCCGCCACCATCACTGGCATTTCGGGAGCCGTGGTGTCGACCGTAATTTGATCGTTGAGGGCCAACACATTGCCAGCCAGATCACGATACTGGCCATAAACTGTTTTCAGTCCATCACCTGGTGTCAGAGTCCAGACGTGGGTATCGGCATAATCAAGCCATGAAGGCCAGCTGGAACCATCATTGCTGAACCGCATCTGAGTTGCCCCGGTAATACCGTTGTCCAGTACCACAACCGGATCATTGGTCACAGGCGCATCACCGTTGATGGCCAGGGTGCCTTCGGGTGGTGTCATGTCAAATTCGATGCCATCATTGGCTTCCAGTAAGTTGCCAGCCGCATCCAGGAATTCCGCTTCAACCGTGGCCAGGCCATCAACTGATGGAAGAATCCAGGCTCGGGTATTGGCGTAGGCCTCCAGTTCCGACCAACTGTCTCCCGCATTGCGGAACCGCATCTGAACAGCATCGGTCACTGCCAAAGTGAGTTCGACATTGGGATCGTTGGTCAGATCCGCGCCATCGTTGATGGCAATGGTTCCCACAGGTGCAGTAAAATCAACCGTGGTCACAGCATCCCCTGCCCCAGGTGCGTCCTCCTCCAGACCGGCAATATCCGTGGCCACGGTATAGAAGCTGTATATCCCTTCACCAGAAGCGGTGTAAGAGAAAGGAACTGGTGTAGCCATTTCCGTTGTGATGCCGGCGGAGACGAACCCGCTGCCGCCATCAACAAACAGTTCAACACTGGCCAGTCCGCTGGTCTCGTCGCTGCCACTCCAGGGAATTTCGAATGTTGCATTGGTTTGATACGTATCGAGTGGGCCAGCCGATGAAACTGGTGCCAGGGCATCCTGAGTGGAGCTTTCAACACCGGACCATTCGGTTTCATTACCCAGATCATCCCGAGCCTTAACCCTGTAGAAATAGGTCTGACCATGATCCAGACCCGAGAATGCGAACTCGGTGGCCGAGATCCAATCGGAGTTGGCCAAGACGGTCCCGAAGGATCCATCAGTGGCCATTTCCACGTAGTAGGCTTCTGCGCCCAGGTCATTCCATACTAAGGTATTGGCCTCACCCTGGGTGAACAGCGGCTCTGCAGCCAAGACAGGCACGTCTGGCGCTGTTGTATCCAGAACGATCTCATCGGTGGTGGCAGTCATGTTTCCGGCCTGGTCAAAGAATTGACCGTACACGGTGTGCTGTCCGTCGCCACCGCCAAGAACCCAGTCATGGGTCTGAGCATAAGGAACCAAATCAAAGAACGTGATGCCATCGTTGCTGAACTGCATTTGTACCGCATCAGCACTGGTATTGGTGAGTACAACATTGGGATCACCGGTGAACACATCATCATCATTGATGACGAAGGCGGCCGTAGGCACCACTCGGTCCAAGGTGATCTGGTCGCTTACGAAGGTAGAATTTCCGGCATTATCCCGGTACTGCCCATTCACGGTTTGCAGGCCTTCCACATCGTCCAGAACCCAAGCGAAGGTTGCAGAATAACCGACCCAGTCAGACCACTGGCCATCCGCATTGCGGAACTGCATTTCCGTGGCGCCAGTCATGCTGTTGGTCAACACCACATCCACACTGTTGGTGAACTGTTCGTCGTTGTTGACAACGAAACTGCCGTCGGGTTCGGTGGTGTCGAGGATGATCTCATCAGTGGCTTCGGTTGTATTGCCGCTGCTGTCGCGGAATATTCCGCCCACTGTTTTTTCCCCATCACCAGCGGAGAGAATCCAATTGTGAGTGGGCGAGAACGGCATCCAGTTGGTCCAGGCACCAGTCTCATTGCGGAACTGCATCTCTGTCGCCCCAACCACTGTGTTGGTCAGAACAACATTTTCGCTGTTGGTGAAGACTGCGTCATCATTGATGACAAAGTCAGCATCGGGAGCGGTTGTATCCAGGGTGATCATGTCGCTGGCTTCGGTAGTATTACCAGCGGCATCCCGGAATATTCCGTACACCGTGTGCTCGCCATCAACATTGGGGATATCCCAGGCGAAATATGTGTCGTAGCCAACCCAATTCGAGAAGGTTACGCCGTCATTGCTGAACTGCATTTGCACAGCTTCAGTGCTGGTATTGGTCAAACTGACACTGGGATTTCCCGTCGTTACATCATCGCCGTTGATTACGAACAGGGCAGCCGGCGGGGCTGTGTCCAGGGTGATCAAGTCGGTGCTTTGGAAAACATTCCCTACGGCATCCCGGAAATTTCCATAAACCGTTTTGTCACCATCGACGGTGGTCAAAACCCAATCAGAAGTGGCCGTGTAGGCCACCCAGTTGGCGAAAGAAATCCCGTCGTTGCTGAACTGCATTTCCGTAGCACCGGTGATGCTATTGGTTAAAACAACATTCAGGTCATTGGTAAAGGCATCATTGTCATTGATGACGAAGCTGCCCGCAGGAGCGGCTTGGTCAAGGGTGATGATGTCGTCCGCATCGGTCACATTTCCGGCTAAATCCCGGAATTGACCGTACACAGTATGATCACCCTCACCGGCTTCCAAGATCCAAGGCAGGGTATCAGAATAGTCCACCCAACCAGAATAGGTGGTGCCGTCATTACTGAACTGCATGGCCGCCGCATCAGTGGCGGTGTTTGTCAGCACGATAGCCAGATCACCGGTCACAGCTTCGTCGTTGTTGATGACAAAGCTGGCAACCGGCTCCACGGTATCCAGGGTGATGGTATCATCGTCTTGAGTAATATTTCCGGCGATGTCCATGAATTGACCATAGACAGTCCGTTCACCTTCGGTGTCGGTCAGAGTCCAGTCGTAACTCTCCAGGTAGGCGGTCCAACCTGAATAAGTCACTCCGTCGTTGCTGAACCGCATCTGCTCAGCTTCGGTGCTGGTATTGGTCAACAAAACCAGAGTGCTGTTGGTATAAACATCGTCATTGTTAACCACAAAGGTTGCCGGTGGCCCCACAGTGTCCAGCACGATGGCGTCCTCGGCGTCGATGATGTTGCCAGCCGTGTCCCGGTATTGGCCATAGACTGTGTGGCTGCCTTCGCCCGCTTCCAGGGTCCAAGCTATTGCCACAGCGTAGGATTGCCATTCCGACCCCACACCGTCCCAATAGTCCTCGGTGTTTGTGAAACGCATTTCCACCGCGCCAAAAACCGAGTTGGTAAGGCCAACATCCTGGCTATTGGTGATGGCTTCATCGTTGTTAATAACGAAGCTCCCATCAGGAGGACTGGAATCGAGAGTGATACTATCCTCGGCATTATATTCGTTGCCCGCCGCATCAAAGAATTTCCCGAGAACGGTATGAGAGCCGTCAACATCGGGCAGCGACCAGGCATGTGTGCCGCTGAACGGCAGGACCGCGGACCAAGTCAGGCCATCGTTGCTGAATTGCATGGTGGTGGCACCGGTGATGGCGTTGGTCAGAGTGATATCGGGATCATTAGTCAGAGACGCACCATTGTTAATAACGATCACACCCAGGGGCGCAGTGGTATCGAGGGAAATTTCATCCTCAGTATCCAGCACATTACCGGCCAGATCCTGGAACTGGCCATAAACAGTGTGGTCACCATCGGCCATCACCAATTCCCACGAGTAGGTTTCGGCAAAGGGCACCCAACCGGAATAAGTGATTCCATCATTACTGAATTGCATCGACACGGCATCCACGGTGGTGCTGGTCAATGTAACAGCAGTCAGGTTGGTGGCAGCGGCATCGTCGTTGATGACGAAACCGGCTACAGGATCAATAGAGTCGAGGGTGATCTCATCCGTAATGGCAGTAATATTACCTGCTTCGTCCCGGAACTCACCGAAGACAGTGTGTGCCCCTTCAACATCAGCGAGAACCCAGTCGTGGGCTTCAGTAAAAGTCAGCCAACCGGACCAGGTGGCGCCATCATTGCTGAATTGCATCATGGCGGCTTCAGTGCTGGTATTGTTCAGGACAACACTGGTGGCGTTGGTCAAAGGATCATCACCGTTGATGAAAAATGAAGCCACTGGAGCAATGGTGTCCAAAGTGATAGCAGCGCTCTCATCAGAAACATTCCCTGCTTCGTCACGGTATTGGGCAAAAACAGTATGTTCTGCTTCCCCTGCGGGGATTTCCCAATCCATAGTAGCTGCATAAGTTGCCCAACCCGGCCAGACACCGTCGGTGTTGGTGAAACGCATTTCTACTGCGTCGCTGCCGGCATTGGTCAGCATCACCGCTTGGCTGTTGGTCATTAGATTCCCATTGTTAATGACAAAGGAATCGGCAGGAGGGGTCATGTCGAGAAGAATGTCCGCACTGATGCGGTAAATATTACCAGCCACATCGATATACTCGGCATATACGGTTTTTTCTCCATCACCGGCAGTTAAGTTCCAAGCCAGAGAGGCACCGAAAGTCTGCCATTGTGACTCCATCGCGGAAAAATCGTTTTCAATATTGGTGAAACGCATCAGCGTCGCATCAATAATACTATTAGTCAACGTCACCGCCTGATCGTTGGTCAAGGTCGCCCCGACATTGATCAACAAATCGCCTGAGGGCGCGGTGACGTCGACCGTTGTTAACGCGTCGGCAACCTCAGGAGCGGCTTCCGCGTTATCCACATCATCATAGGCAATCGTGTAAAAACTATAGGATCCTTCTATTGGTGCGGTATAAGAGAAGGGGGTTCCGGAGTCAGGGTCTGTGTTTGTTTCATACAGTGAATAACCACTGCCACCGTCTACCCAGAGCTCTACTTTGGAGAGACCGCTGACGGCGTCACTGCCGGTCCAGGGAACCGGAAAAGTGAAGTTCGTTTGATAGATGTCCAAGGGCTCCGCTTGAGAGCTTGGCGGACCATCATCCTGGGTGGAGAAAACGGTTCCGGCCATCCACTCGCCTTCGTATACCGGAGCATCGGATCGGGCTCTGATTCGGTAATAATATGTTTGCCCATTGGTCAAACCAGCAAAATCGTAGCTGGTTGCGCTGATCCAATCAGTATCCGCTACAATGCTTGTGAAAGCTGGGCTGTCGGCCATTTGTACCTGATACTCGGTGGCACCGGCGTCATTCCAGGAAACTGTATTGGTGGTTCCGGGGGTGAATTCCGGTTCTGGAATGAAGGCAGGGCTATCAAATGGGGCCAGGACTTCCAGGGTGGTAGCATCCAGAGTAACATCGGCAATGGCCAAACCGTCGGCACCAGCCAATGCCACTGACACCGTAGTAATGTTTGCCACTCCTGGGACCAATCCCTCGATATCCCAGAAGTACAATTCGCCCGGTCCGGTAATGTAAACCGAGGCGCCTATGGCGACAGCATATCCCGTCCATTGACCTGGTGTACTGTCATCAAATCCTTCAAATATTTGTGGAGAGCCGGGCAAAGCGTCATAAGCGGCACCTGGCCCTCCGCCGATACTTGCTAAAAATTCCGTATCATATGACACCGTTAATTCAATGGTTCGCACGTCCATTGCTTCATCAAGCCAAACACCTACACGCTGGCTACCACCCATCTCGACGGTGGAATTTTCGGGCTCAAAGCGCAGAGAAACCTGGGCGTTGGCAGCGCCCGCAACAAAGACCACCATTAAGGCAATCAACAAAGATTTGGGAATAGTAAAATTTTTCATGGGGCGACCTCCCGCAATGATGGTCAATAACGCAAAAATCCTTTTTTGGCTTTAAAGGCACATATCCCTCAGATCAATGCCTTTGCTAATAGGGCGATTTTCATTGTTTTTTAGGGAGCCCGCCGCAGCGGGCTCCCTTTAGGTTTTAAAACCTATTTCAGCAGCAACATCCGTTGGGTCTCATTCATGGGACCAGCCTGGAGGCGGTAGAAGTAGGTGCCCGAGGCTACCGTTCTTCCGCCACCGTCGGTGCCGTTCCAAATCACACTGTGGACTCCGGCCGACATGCTTTCACTCATCAGCACACGCACACGTTGGCCCTTGATGTTGAAGATCTCCAACCTCACATCCTGGGCTTCGGGCAGTGCAAACTTGATGGTGGTTTGTGGATTGAAGGGGTTGGGATAATTTGCATTCAAACTGTAAACTGAGGGCAGAGTCACCAGAGGCTCAGACTTCAGTTCAAATTTGATGCTTTCGTTGTTGGCATCCCGAACCTGGATGGTGACGTTAGTCAAGTCCATGGGTTCAGAGGTTGTAACCTTCAGAATTTCACCAGATCCCGGGAATACCGAGTTGTTGCCGAGTACTGCAAAACCTAGATCCAGACCATTACGTTCGTTGTTGGCCAGGAAGTAAGTCGGCGTACTTTTGAGATTCTGACTCAGATTGTATTCAATCGTTGCATTTTCAGGTAACAAATGGGAAACCCGAAGACCTTTGAGGCTGTTGCAAGGCTCTACCAGACCGAGGGCCCAGTTCAGGTCATCGAGCTGGTACCAGGTCAACACGGGTGTTTCCGGGGTCCCGGTTGATGATTTCCCACCAGATTGAGCATTGAAATTGGATGCCAGAACCATAAGATCGTTGAATTCAATTTCATTATCAGTCACGGGGATCGGTTGGAACCAAGGGTCGTTGTATAGTCCGATATCATACACACCGTCGTAACCAGCTTCCGGCACGCCAGCTACTTCTCTTGTTCCGTAGGCAGAGGCAAAAAGAGAGACATCTGTAATGATTCCGATTTCACCGTCTTCATCAAAATCACCCAAAATATAGTTTACCGTACGCGCGGGGTACGTTGTTTGAGGAGCGCTGTAATTTCCAGCATGGTCCTTTGCGAAGAGATAATAGAAATATGCTCCACGAGCAGATGCTTCATGCAAGAAAGTCAGTTCTCCAGCAGGAACTTCTGCCAGGAGAATATAGTCAGGATCAACCATCAGACTATCCAATGAAACTGGAGATGGCGTAGTGGGTGCACCGAAAATGTCATCGTATTCGGGGTAAGCCGATACTCCTACATCGTTGGCCAAAGTATCCCAGAGAGCCGCCCAGATTTCCACCTTCTCCAAATCGGTGTCAACTTCATTTTCAATCCAATTGATGGTTATGGAATTGTTGCCAGACACCAGGCCAACATTCCAGGGAAGTGTTACAGCCGAAGGCGGTGTATTATCCAGGATGATAGAATCGGACGCATTGGTGATTTGATCTGTTCCGTCCTTAAATTGTGCCTGGATGATGTAATCCTCACCAACACAATCCAGAGTCCAGAGGAAAGAGTCCACATAAGCGATCCATCCTTCTGTCCACACTTCTTCTGGGTCCACAGGTTGGTCGCGGAAACGCATGGAAACAACATCATTGATGTCATCGTAGTCGTTATTTAGAATCACATCACAGCTTGTGGTATATTCAGCACCGTCATTAATAGCAAAAGTACCAATAGGCCCATACGTATCGACGGTCAAAGTGAGAAGAGGTTCGTCGGGAGCGTCTTCCACATTACCCACAGCATCTTCCGCGATGGTGTAGAATTCGAACACACCATCATCGGGTGCCACGAAAGGAATAATTAACCCGGGAAACCCATCACCAAATTGAATCCAGGTTGTTCCGTCCATGTTGTAGAACAACCGGGTCAGGACTACACCGCTGCCACCAAAGTCATCAAGCACCACTTCAATATCGAAGGCCTGGACTGCAATGTTCCCTGGTGCGGGAGCATCAATATCAGAATCCGGAGCTAAGTCATCCTGAGTGGATGATTCAGCTGGATCTGAAAAATCGCCAAGATTTTCGAGAGCGTCTTTGGCGCGCACTCTATATTCGTATGTAGTACCGTCAATTAAATCGCTGAAGGTCCATTCCAGACCCGCAATCCAGCCGGAATCGGTACCATTACTGCAAGAGACCAAGTACAGGGTAGCTCCCTCGACTGGATCCCAATAAATCGTATTTGTCGTACCAGGAGTGAAATCAGGTTCGGCAATAATCGTCGGGGCAATCGGTTCAGTTGTATCTACATTGACCTGAACCGTGCCGATTTCAGGGTCAACTTCCACATTCCCAGCATTGTCTGTGGCAATAGTGTAGAATTCATATAAACCGTCACCCAAATCAGCCTCAAATGCGATGGGCGAAACTGTGTGAGTGAGTTCGAAATCATCCCAGGCACCGCCAACTAACCGGTACCGCAGTTGGACATACGCCACGCCGCTCATATCATCGCTGGCAGTCCAGGGAACATCGAATAACACAGTACCGTAGGCAGGATCCAATACGCCCACTGCAGATTCTGGCGTTACTGCATCCTGGGTGCTGATCACAGAAGCAGAGAAAACCCCTTCATTTCCCAAGGCATCTCTTGCCTGAACTTCGTAGGTGTACGTGATGTTATGCATCAGGTTACCAAACGTAAATTCCGTAGCGGCCTGCCATCCACTTACCTCGCCATTGCTGCAAACCACATTGTACTCAGCTGCATCAACAAGTGCATTCCAATAAACAGTGTTGACGGTTCCGGGTGTGAATTCAGGTTCCGCAAAAAAGATCGGAGCATCAGGGGGAGTGCAATCAACTGCGATGGTAGCAATAGGAGTCGCCCAAGGCTCCGCCGGAATAATTTGGGGATTTAATTGCCCAACATCGCGAGTCAGAGTTACATCAACAATATTTAGTTCTCCAATTCCTGAAGTACTATTGCCATGCACTACTATGGAGAACAAGTCTGTTGCTTCAGTGACTCTTTCTGCTGACAGGAAAGTACCGCTGACCTTGACCTGCTCGCCAACATCTACATTGAGAAAGAGTCCCGGCCAATCAATATTAGCCACATCAGAAGCTTCAAATGTAACAACATCTAAATCATCATTCTCCATGACAATATCGAAACCAAAGAGCTCCAGTGGAGCGCCACCGGCTTCATAGCCGTTCGGATCGTAGTTCACAGTATACGTGACAGGATCTGTACAGCCGATGGGACCAACGGCATCAGTAGTTACGGAAATAATCGGTTCCGCCTGTACAGCTGCAGTAAACCCTGCAACCAAAATAACCAGGCAAATTTGGGCTAATAATCTGTTTCTCATCACAATGAGACCTCCCTCAGGACATGTAATTGACACAGGGGGGGTAAATGTGAGATAATCACAAGTAGGCCGCCCTGTGCGGTTTAGGGAGAGGGCGGCTAGAAACCGCTCCTCTGTAGTGCAAGCATGTCAGGTTCTCAAATCAGAAATGCTTGAACTGGCTAGTGGATGTTGGAATTTGCCTCCTCTCCCATTTTTAAAAATGCTTCTGAAGTGCCCGCGACCCTCTTCGCCAAACTCCCAAACGACATAGCCGTTGATTGTTTTGCGCCAAAAAAGATCGGGATGGTGTGCGCTCCTCGGAATGATTTTTCACCGAAGAGCCCGAAGGAATTTATATACCCCAGGGCTGGGTTATTTTTTTGATTGGAATGTTCAAACGGGAAATGGCTACGGTCTGGCGCACAAGTGCTAAAACACTTTTCATTAATAATTAGGCGTTGGCCCTGGCCTGAAACGGCCCCTGCAATAAAAGTCGTATTACCCAAAAAAATTGCCAAAATTCAATCCACCCTAGCTACGACCTTAGTCAAAATTTGACTAAAGCTCCCCCGAGCCAGATACAAATACCTGACCATACCATTGGAATGATTGATGCGATAAAATAACCCACTCGTTGGGCGAAGTGGGTAACCGACGGGCAAGGGTCGGTGGGCGATAAAGGCACTCTATTCAGTTTCAAGAGCGCTGTCAACAATAAAACGTTTCTTTTTTTATTCCCTCTTAATTCAACATATCATCCGGCCAAAATCATGAATTCAAAATGTATGGTATGAAAATAATCAAACCCGCAACAGCAGAAAACACAGCAGCAACCAACACGGCCCCCGCTAAAATGTCTTTGATCTCACCATACTTTAGATTGATTTCCGGGCTGAGAATATCAACTAGTTTTTCCCCCGCGGTGTTCACCAATTCCAGCCCCAGCACCAACCCACAAGCCAGGGCCACCACAGCCCATTCCACCCTGTTGATGCCCAGCCACCACCCCAAAGCCACCGCCAGCGCAGCCAGCACAACCATCACCTTGATGTTCCGCTGCCCTTTCCAACCAGCCCGAAGACCAGCAAAAGCAAAAGTAAAACCTTTCAAAAAGCCCTTCATGATTCCGTCACCTCCATCAACCGGCCGGCGGCTCCACCATCATTCATCAGCTCCGGGTCTGTGAACAAAAGCCAGGTCCGAACTTCACTGTCCTTATGCATGGCCGCCATCACTTTGCGGTATGATTCCAACTGGGGTTGGTAGTGATGACACAACTCATCCAGCAGGGCGACATCACCACCGGTGCGATTGGTTTTGTAGTCAATGATGTCGATGCGACCAGGCCGCAAGATCAGCCGGTCAATGGATCCGGTGGTGCGCACTTCCGATTTCTCCACCACTTGCTGGATAACGGCAGCTTCGCTCAACCCTCGCCCACCATGGTTTTCCGGATGGAACACCCAATCGAATTCAGGGTTGGCCAGAACGGCGGCCGCTTCATCATACTCCGGCCCTTCGCCAGCAGGAAGAGCTCCCCCATCTGCAGCCAATTGAAGCAACAAATGCACGCGGTTGCCCCGCTCCATGGCTGCGCGCCTGCTCTCACTGGAAGAACTGCCGGTCTTCTTATCCCCATTCTCAATGGTGGACGGAGTTTCCACTTTGTAGCGGGTGCCCAGCTTGGGCGGAGTCCAAGCCGTCTCTTCACTGGTGGCAGTGCTTGATGACGACACTGGAGTCTTTTTGAAATCCGAATCATTGGGCCCCTGGTCCATGGCCTCAGCAGGGCGATTCAATCCTTCAGGATCCTCTTGAGAAATCAAGGTGCATTGGCCGGCCTCAGCCGCATCTCTGACCTGGCTCATCATGCTCACATGGTTTTGCCCGCGGGCTTTGTCGGCTCCCAAAATATAGAGCTGTTCTTCGGCTCGGGTCATGGCCACATAGAGCAAATTGGCCGACTCCACTTCGTCGCTGCGATCAGCCAGACGAGCCACATCCTGCAAGGGGTGCTCTGCCCAATCAACCGCCCCCACATGCATAAGCTGGATGCCATCGGTGTGGGCTTTCTTTGTCTTGAAAAGCAGCGGCTCACCTTCACCATGGATAGGCAAACGCAACATTGACCTGCGGCTCGATTTTTTGCGATCCGCATCCACCAGCAACACCACTGGAGATTGCAATCCCTTGGCTCCGTGAATGGTCATGAATACCACCCGCCCGCGCCCGGATTCTTCGGGCATGATGGCCTCTTCTTCGGTGCCTCGGCGGGCGGCCCTTTCAATGACATCACTGAGGTGGCGCACTGTGGGTGTGCCCGCCACTTCGGGACTCAGGGCCAGATCAAAGAGACGAGTCAGGTTGTGCCGCACCTGATCATCGCCGGCGGCTTGGTATTTTTCGAGAAGGCGCCCTTCGCGAAAAATGCGCCGTAAAAAATCATGGCTGTCTTCCCTGCCCACATGGTCGCGCCATTTACTTAAAAGCATCGCGGTGGAACCAAACTCTGGATCTTCCTTTAATTTCAACAAAGTAGAATACAGGCCAAAGGGCGGCAGCAGTTTACCCTCATCCGTTTTTCGGTGCAGCTCTCGTTGGACCAAAATTTTCTGAAATTTGGCTTCACTAAACCGGAAAATGGGACTGCGCAGGACAGTGGCCAGCGCAACATCGTCAGCGGGGTACACCAACCAGCGCAACAGGGCCAAAATGTCCTGTATTTCCCGGCTGGCAGCCAACATTCCCCGGCCTGCTGGCATCACGGGAATGTTGAAAGACCGGAAGGCCTTTTCATAAACAGCAATTTCGGTTCTGGTGCGGCAGAGGATACGAATGTCGCCCCAATTCAAATCACGGGTGCCCGGTCCTTTGCCCTGACGGGTCTGTGTTTTACCATCCACCAAATTGCGCACCAAACGAGCGGCAGCGTCGGCAGCCAACTGGTCCCCACTTCGGAGTTCATCCTCTTCGGGGGCATAAGGTTGGAGCAGAACCGTGGTTCCCTCTCCATCATCCCTGAAACACTTTTGATGGGCCGACTCGCTTTCCGCATCGGAATAAAATCCCTTGAGTGGTTGGTGGGTGAATGCACACCCCACGCTGTCCACCACCCCTTTCAAACTGCGAAAATTCGTGGGCAAATTCAGGGCGCCCAAACGTTCTTCCACTGTGGCAAACAATTCTGGCTCAGCAGCTCTGAAGCTGTAGATGGATTGCTTCACATCCCCCACCACAAAAACCGTCTTGGTGGTTTTATCGTGGTTCCAGGACAGAAATTCAGAAACAAAGGGCTCAATCATATCCCACTGGTTGAAATTAGTGTCCTGAAATTCATCCAGCAGAATATGATTCAGGCTATCATCCAGGCGGTGCAGGAGAGAAAGGGCCCGGCCTTCGTCAGCCAGAAGGCGGCAGGCCATATCTTCGAGGTCCTGAAAGTCGACAACTCTATCGCGACGTTTCAACTTGTCGGTGATATCCATCAGCTTCATCATCAGTGTCAGCAGGGCCGCATTCACATGATAGAGTTCTAACAAATTCACCATGCGCAACAGGGTGAGCATTCCCAGAGATTGCTCACACACACAGGTGTTAAAAACCTCTCCCATTCCCTCTTTGGTCACCCGGGAATGTTTGAGAGTTGTGCCCTTCTGGGTCAGGAAAACCGATTGGATGCGCTTCACCAATTCTGTGGCCCGGCGCGTTCTGGTGAAGTTGCCGGGATCTTCGGAATCGGGTTGCCCAAACTCGACAACCATAGCCCTCAACTCGTCCAGCAGAGGCAATCCTTTGGCTTTGATTTTCTTGATCACTCCGGCCATGGAGGTTTGAAGGTCAGCCCCCATATCGTCTGCCACCTGCTGCAAACCCTGGTCTAAAAAACGCTCCAGAGAGTCTTCTAAAAGTGGCAAAAATTCCAGAATGGTGACTTCATTTTCCACCGGCAAATCCGGGAAGAGAAATCTCCTCACATCCTCCAAAAGGGCTGGCAACAATTGGGAACGCTTCCAAGCTGGGAGTACCGACCCATCAGGAGAATCAGGCACTTTGGCAAGCAACCAGCGGTTCAGGCGCATGCCTTGTTGGTGAGTGTCCTGCAATTGCCGGCGCACCCCAGAAGGGTCTTTGGCCAAAAGGCGAGCCGCACCACTGAGGTCCGCATCCAGGCTGATTTCTTCCTCCAAAAGATCAAGCGCTTCCTCCACCAAATCGGTATTATCATCGAGCACGGTGAAATGAGGATCCAAACCAGCTTCAGGCGCAAACCGGCCCAGAATCAGTTGGCAAAAGCTGTGAATCGTACCCACGTTCAAGCCTGAAAGATCTTCCAGAATGAGCTCGTACAAACCGGCCGCCTGGGCCAATTCTGAATCCTTAACGGGACGACCGCCGAAGAGATCAGTTAGGTGGCTGTGAAGCTTTTCATCATCGGCCAGAGCCAATTCCCGCGCCGCTTCCAGCAATCGTTCCTGAATTTCGACCGCCGCTTTTTTGGTAAAAGTGATGGCCAAAATGGACCGGGGATGCGCCCGGGCCCGGGTCTCTTCAATGCATAATCGAAGAAAACGGTCCACCAGGACTTTAGTTTTCCCCGCTCCCGCGGAAGCTCTCAACGCCACAGAAATCATGGGGTCCGAGGCCTGCCGCTGGATGATGGATGCTTGTTCTGCCGCTGAGTTCTTCATCACCAGGCCCCTTCCTTTCGGTTAACCATTTTGTCTACCTTCAAAGCCGTTGGTTCAGGCAGTTCTCGATCTTCCAGTCGGCACACTCCACGGAATTCGCAATACCGGCAGGGCAAATCTTTCTCGCCCTCACCAGCAATCTCCATGGGGATGAGGCCAAATTCCTGCTTCGGGTCAGCAGCACCCAAGGCCAAGCTGGCCAATTCCAGGGCCCCTTCGATTAAAATTCCCCGGCCGCCATCCTGGGCGTCCGGCAAATGAGGATTTTTGGCCAGACCGGATTGAGCTTCACCTATTTCATAATAGAAACCTTCCCCCGTGACCCACTTAGCAGGAGCATCTTCCTGCACCCCCCCCATCTCCAAGGCCACGGCGTAAAGCAGAATCTGTAAATCCTTCAACTCGATGATATCTTTGGGATGGGGTAATTTACCCGTTTTGTAATCTATTATAGCAGCCAGGCGCCGGCTGGAATCCAGGTCGGTAACCTTTTCATCCACCCGGTCGATGGCTCCACGCAGAAGGATGGGCGGGCCTGACGCAGGCGCCTCGGGGATAACCAGGTTCAGATTTCCTGCCGTGCTTTCCTTCTCCAACCAGGCCAACAAATCCGTCAGTTTCAGTTGGAATTTTTTCTCCAACAACACTGGCCGCCAGTCTTTAAAACGCGGCACCTCGAAGTCCACTAACGAAGGCACGCATTTCAGAAAATTCGCCAGCCATAAACGGCGGCCGGCCGTGCCATCCCCTTTTTCCAAAAATTCCGCCTGGGCACAATCTCTCAAAGCGGCCCGGGCTTCCTGGTGGTGCCCGCCAAGCAGGGCGTTGTACCCTTCACTCCCTGGCTCCAAAAACGCACACAACGTTTGATGCACCAGACTTCCATATTCCCGCCGTCCAAATTCTTCCCGAACTTCCTCTTCCTTCTGCAGCACAAAACCCCGGCCCAACAGATGGCGGTAAGGACACTCACGCCACTGGCGCAAGGCAGACCAACTCAGATTGTTGAGGGGGCGAATTTTCTCTGTAGTCCTGGGGGCGAGGTCCTCCTGAGAGAAATCACTCTGAGCGGATAAGAAATCTTCCGTGGTATCCTTTGTTTTGCGCCACAAAGGAACCGCCGCTGCCTTGTTCGGCTCTTTCTGTCCAGGCAAAGCCAACGCCAGCCGGGCTACAAAAGGCGAAGGCAAGACCAGCCGGCCATCATGTTCCGTTGGCCAGGTCACCAACACATGGGGAGCGTTGAACAGCAACCGTAAAAAGAGGGCTGCATCGCGGGAGGCAGAATGCCGCCAATCAGGCAGACTCAAAAATCGACGCAGGCGTGAATTCAGAAACAACGGCTGCCGTCCCCGTGCCGGGAACTTTCCTTCCCCCATGCCAGCCAGAATCAAATTGTCGAATTTTTCCAGTCGCGCTTCCACTGTCCCTGTGACCAGAACGGGTTTCGCTTTTCCCCGATGCGGCGCCACACTTTCCGCCGACAGCAGCCGGGTCAAATCTGCCGACAACTCACCCAGACGAGCCAAGGGCAGCAAAGAGGCGTTGTCCACCAACCGGCCCAACAAACGGGCTGCGGCAGTGATATCACTCTTTTCTTTGTTCTCTTCCAGGGGTTCTTCAGGGCTCAGATTATTCCACACTTTGATTATAGCGGGAACCATGTCCCCCCAAGACCGGACAGATTTGCCAGTCAAAACCGTCAGAGGCTTGAAGGCCTCCAGCAATAAATCCACAAAGGCGCTCATTCCCGGGTTGTCATTACCAAAGAGCTCCAGGGCAGAGCCATCGCGTTCAGCAGCCAATTTGATCATTCCAGCAGATCCCAACTGACCACCATCATGTCGGCGCAGCATTTTTTCCAGCCGCAGTGTCCATTTTTGGCTTTTGCCATCGGCCATGGTCAGCTTGACGTAAGGATGTGTGAGAACTTCCAACAAGCTGTCTGATCGGAAATCCGACAGGGCGGTGCGTAGCAAAAACCGCAGCAACAAGCCAGCTGGCAAGGACGACAAAGGGGAGCCCAAAGTTTGATCCGTATCCACTCCAGCATCGCGCAACTGGGCAACCACTCTGGCCGCAAGCACCGGATCATTGGTCACCACCGCCGTGGTTTCCTTGTTTCCTTCTGGCTTTTGAAGAATTTCCACCACCCGGTTGGCCACTACCCGGCTCTCATCTTCGGAAGTGCCGCAGGCCAATAATTCAAGGGGGCCATCATCGGGAATGGTACCGCCGTCAGACTCCAGTTGGGCCACTTTTTCCCGAAGGGTTCGCCGCTCCTTTTCCTCTGGAAGCGCCTCTATTTCAGGCATCAAAAGACTAGCCACCAACCGTGAAGGAGCCATTGGGTCCAGCCCCCCATCGGCTGCCGCATTGCTCCAGGTGTCGGCAAAAAAGCGGGCCAACGGCGTTGAGGTTTCCGGGAGATAAAGTCGACTCTCAGTGGACCTTTGGCCCAGAGCTTTGAGTAAAGTAGCCCGCACCGGATCCATATTCGCAAAACCGGCCACCATCAGATTTTCAAAAGCAAAAGCCGGCCCCAGGTCTGCCTGCTTGGGGGTGGCATCATTCAAGACTGCCGCGATTTCGCACAAGGCGTCCACCTTGTCTCGGCCAAGACAGTCTCGGTATAATTGCCACACCCGTCGGATGCGCAGCAAATCGGCTTCCAAATCCGCAGCGGCGGCGGGGCTAACCAAGGAGAGTAAATCTGATATGGGTCCGTCCTCCAACACAGCTTCCGTGCAATCATGCAGACGAACTTCATCAAACAGACCGACAAATTCTTCGGCCAAACCAGGCGCGCTTTCGGGGCGATCTTCCAACCAACTTTCACTGCGCAGGCTATGAGCCAATACCAATGGACGGACCAAATCATCAGGCATATCACCGAATTTGAGACCAGCAGCCAGGCTCAGCTCTTCAATGAGCTGCGTCATGGTGATGGTTTTGGGCAACAAGAGTGTGCTGGAAGTATGAGATTCCAAGAGGAGGTGGCCCAAGGTTTGGCAGGCGCGGCTGGATGGTAAAACCACCAAAGCACTGCTGAAGTCGCCCGTGGAACTATCCGGACAAACCAGCATTAAGTCTTTGGCAAGATGAGCCAGAAGGTCTTCTTCTATAGGTGCCCGATGAATCTGAAAGGTCATGCAAAACCGCCGATGAGTGGTAGTGAAACATCAAGAACCGCACCCCCCGGGGGGGGCTGTTTTTGATGTTTTGAGCAAATGGGACAGAGAGTTCCAGTCTGCATAATAAACAACAATAAAATCATTCTATAGTATTGGCTAAAAATGTCATATAATGGTTTTGAAACTAACGAGCAAAGGCATGAAAGAGTTATGCAATACCATCAATCCAGAACCGCTACCTCGATCCAACCAGAAAAAGCATTCCCCTGGACCGTCCCGGTTTTATTGATCCTCCTGTTCGCTGCCCCAGTGACCCAAGCCCGTGACCTTGCCGACAGCGAATATGCCCATTTGTTGTCCCATATCTACAGCGGAAACCAACGCACCGCTGAAGCCCTGCTCGATTCCCTTGAAAGCGAATGTGGCGGCGAACCCTTCTTTCTCATTGCCCGAGCGCGGCTACTGCTTGAGGCCGTACCCGAGGACGACCTCGACAAATCCGTCGCCAAAGAAAAGAGCGAGCCCGTACTGGAGACTTTGCAAAAGGTGATCGACATCTGCGACCGTCGCCTGGATGACGGGGGTGACGAACACGAACTGCGCCGCCTGCGTGGCTGGGCATGGATGCTCCGGTCCCAAACTCATGCCCAGGGCCAAAGCTTCTACACAGCCGGCCGTGAAGCAGGACGCGGAAAGGATGATCTCGAATTCATCCTGGCAAGCCATCCTGAAGACCCCGTAGCCAATGGACTGCTGGGCGCTTTCCTTTACTTCACAGATGCCGTGCCCGAAGTGTTCCAACTCCTCTCCAAGCTCTTATTCCTGCCGTCCGGTGACCGCGCCCAGGGCCTGCATATGATTGAATTGGCAGCAACCAAACCGAGTCCCAAAGCCGAGGATTTCCGCACTCTGGCCATGACCGTCAACGTGTTCTTTGAAGGACGCTGGGAGGAAGGTTTGCCCAAAGCACTCAGTTTGCAGGAGGAATATCCGGCCTACGTGCGTCTGGCCATCCCCTTATCGATTATTCGACTCTTGGCGCCATCCCTGAGTGGAGATCTGGATGCCCGCATCGGTGTGACTGAAGCCATGGTAGCCAACCGGCCACTTGAAGATGTGGACAATCCCTCCCTTTGGATGTGCCGCACTTACAAGGCCTGGACCAACCGCCTGCTGCTTGGACCCGCAGCGGCCGAAAAAGAATTCCAATCCATCGTGGCCGCAGCTCCCGCCGGACCTGATTGGGTCACCGAGTTCGCCCAACGCCAACTTGTAGAACTGGCCGCCGACCGTGCCGATGGTGTGCCCGACAACTTGGTCGCTGCCGTATGGACCACTCATGCCGACTCCCTGCCCAAAATCGCTGCCCAACTGCAACAAATGGCCGACTCGTCTTTACGCGCCACCTACTTCGCTGCCGAATGTTATTTACGAATGGATGAAATGGATCAGGCTGAACGCCTTTACCGTAAGGTCGCCACCTGGGAAGGACCGGACCATGGGGAGCCGTTCCGTATGGTGGCCTCGGCCAGGGTTGGCGAGATCAAGGCTCGCAATGGGCGCTACCGCTCTGCTTCGCGATGGTACGAACGGGCCGCCAGCCATCATCAGGAAGTTTATCGGGTAGACTGGATGCTAAAGGGTCGGGCCCGGCTTTTTGACGAGATGAGCCAGAGTGAGGCGGCTTTGTCGGGAAACCCCATTCTGTTCACGGCTCCCTAAATTAAAGGATCAATAACGAGAGACCCACCACAAACCCAAACCACTGAATAACAATCCAGGAAAAATAGCCTCTACCCCAAGCCAAGCATCGCCTCCACCAAGCAACAACCACACCGCCGCAGTCATGCCAGAGCCCACCATCACCAGCGCCGTTTTTCCACCGGAAAGCCGAACTCCCTTATGAGCCAACATCATCGGCCCCAGCAAAACCGGCGTCCCCAAAGACCCCAATATTTTCCACAAATCAATCACCGATTCCGATAGCAAGGCCATAGCCACCGCCAATACAGCCGTCACCGTCAAACTCATCCGAATCAAGGGCAACGATTGCTCTTCATCATCAGCCAATTTCCCCCGCCAACGCCCCACCACATCGCGTCCCAAAGTCACCGCGCAAATGAAGGCATAACTGTCCACGGTGGACATAATCGTAGCCAACAACGCCACGGTAAAAATTCCCTGAAAAAAGGGCGGCAAAACATGGGCAGCCAGGGCGGGAAAAGCCTGCACCGGGTTCGCCAAATCGGGCAACAAAGCCCGGGCGTACAGGCCCGCCGTAGTGGTGAGAAAATCAAAGACCATCCACAAACCGATGGCGGCAAAAATTCCACGCTTGGCCACCTTCTCCGATTTAGCCGCAAAACAGCGCTGATAAAAAGCCGGCTCAACCAATGTGGACAAGGCTATGAAGTACCACACGGCAATGGCCTGCACTCCCAATCCGCCATCCCATTTCAGGTGGCCGGTGGGCAGGTTGGCCTGTAAAAAATCCCAGCCGCCAAATTTGCTGTAACAGACGGGAACCAAAATGAGAAATCCCAGAAACATGAGAAAAAATTGGATGATATCGGTGGCCACCACCGCCTTCAATCCCCCGCGATAAACGTAGCTCACCGAAAGGGCAGTACCCAGGACCACCCCCACCCAAAGGGGCCAACCCGTGGCAAAATTCAGCAGCACACCCAGCATCAGCACGTACGCTGCGGGCACCGTCATGATGAACATCATACCGGCACCGGCCAGGGCAGCGGGTCGTCCAAAATTGTTTTCCAGAAGGTCGGGCACCGTCAGCACTTGGCTGCGGCGGGCCCGTCTCGCAATGAAAAGAGCAAAAACGGCCGCGTAAAGGTAATAAGGCACCCCAAACACCAGCCAATTGCTAATTCCATAAGAGAACGTGTATTCGCCCACCCCGAGGATGCCCCCGTACCAGGTGGAGACCAATGAGGCGGTGAAGGCAGGCAGCGTGAGGCCGCGGCTGGCCACAATAAATTCGACAGCACCGGTGGCTGATTTGCGGAAAAGGCGGCCGACGGCGTAGAGCAGAAAAAGTGCGTAAAACACTCCGGCCAGGGATGCCAAATCAGTCTTCCCCGAAATTTCTTTGGTTGGGGGGCAGACTGTCTCTATCCACAGCCACCAGCAACGCACCCTTGCCCACGGACATCAATAGCGGCGAGACAAAAACCTCATTGGAGATCAGGGCTGGGCCACCAAACTCCAGAGTATCGCCCAGCAGGGGATAGCGGGCACCCTCCAGGGTCACTCCCGACACATTGCCCATCATGGGCAAAATTGAGAACCGGGATCCGGCGGGTAATTCCCAACTGACATTGGAGCCAGGCCCCAGGCGCACTGTGTCAGCATGGGGTCCGGCAATGCAGATGCGCAATTTGTGCGCATAACGTTCTATCAACTGGCAATTGAAGATAGTGTGATCCAAGCGCCAACCGGTGGCTCCCAGCATGATCACTTCTTCGATGCCCTGCTCTATGAGAAAGAGCAGGGCTTTTTCGCTGTCGGTGGTGTATTGGTCGTCCACCTGCAGGAAGCGGGGTCCCGCGCGACCATCCAAAACTCGGCCGCTGAGACTGTCAAAGTCGCCGATGACTACGTCCGGATTCATGGGCAGCTGGTCGTAAGGGTGGCCAGCGGCATCGGTGCACACAAAGAATTCAGACCCGGTGAGCCAATAGCGCAACAGTTCATCCTCAGGAGGAGGACCGGAGCAAAGCACTACCGCCCGCAGCCCCGTTTTAGGAAACAACGTGTTGGCGGCTCCGCCTTTTTGAGGGTCTTGATAATTCATGCACTCAGCTTTCAGAAATCGTAGTCCAGGCCCACGGCAAAATTGCGCCCCGCCGCGGGGATGTAATTGTTCTCACTATTATAGTATCCCGTGGTCTCATATTCCACGTCTCCGATATTTCTCACGTGGATAAAAGCCTGGGCCGCGGTCAGGGCCTCAAGGCCAATCTGGTCCAAATCAAACCAGAGAGAGAAATCGAGAGTGGTCCAGGGGTCAATGATTCGCTCTTCATCGCCCGTATTATCCAGATACTGTTTTCCCACATTCCGCACCCGGATTTGGGTGCGTACGCCGGGATTCCACTGGGTTTGCCAGGAAACAGAGAGCAAATGTTCCGGAAAAAGAGCAATGGGATTGCCGGAAAAGTCGCTTAAAGAGCCATCCCAATCGTAGAAGTCAAAGACATCGTATTCGTCCCAACTGCGGGACGCCGCTACGGCCAAAGAGTTTTCATTGTTGATTTTAGCGCGCAGGCCCAATTCAAATCCCCGGTGCAACGTAGATTCTGCGTTTCCCCGGATGCCATAACCGTCCTCATTAACTCCACCATAAGGCACAATCTCATTGGTGAAATCCATCCAGTAGCCACCAAGGCTAAAGGACAGGAAACTTCCGGCCCAGGAAAATCCCAATTCATAATCAACGACTTTTTCTTCGGTGACCTGAGGGTCCCACCACTCCACGTAGTCCACAGTGCCGTCGCTCTTCATCACCTGTCGGGAATTGTTGAACAGAGGGTCCTTACCCAAATCATCGGCCCCGTCCCAAGTATCGAACAATTCGTTATCCGTGGGCTCACGGTGGTTCACACCGACGCTGCCATACATGGCCATCTGACCCCCGGCAACCTGACCAGCTTGCCAGTGTACTCCGCCTTTAGGATTGAAGAAGCCATAGTCCACGGTGTAGCCGTTGCGATTTTCTCCTACAAAGTTTCCCACTTCCCGTTGCAGGAAATCGTATTCCTTGTGCTGGTACTGCAAGTCGCCCATCAGGGTCAGACCATTGACAATTTCGTACCGCTCGTTGGCGTACAAACTGTAGGCTTTTTTATCCCCCGTGTACTCGTGGTATTTCACCTCGGGATCGATGAAGTCGGCTGGCGAGTAGCCCGCAACATTCATCACATCACCCCAATGATTGGAGTGGAATTTATAGGTATCGCCGCCCATGGTGAAGCGGCCTTTGTCGTGCTCAAAGATCACACGGGGTACCCAACCCACCTGATCTTTACGCACATACTTACGGCGTACGAGGTCCACTTCTTCATTGGGATCCAGACCCAGATATTGGTCCAGGGCATAGTCTTCGGCCGTTTCGCCATCCTTAAAGTTTTCGTAATATCCTTCCCCCTGCACATAATAAATGCTGTTCTTTAAAGTCCAGCGACTGGACAGGAACAAATCGTTGTGAAGTTCATAGTGAGGCTGCTGGAAATCATCCACGGCGTTGTGGTAAGTCTCCGGGTTGTGGGTCCGGTCATTTTCCAATTCCGACTCGGGACTGGCATTCCAGCCGTGGTGTGTCACTTCCCGGCCAGTGAAGATATTGATGCGGGTGGTGCTGCGCTCGCTCTGGTGTTCCCCTGACCAGAAGACGCCCCACTGGTCTACGCCGGTGCGCTGGCGGTACCCGTCACTGCTTTGACGACTGAGGCGCAAACTGGACCGGAAGCCACCTTTCAGCTCACCGGTCTCGTAACTGATCATCTGCCGGTTGAATCCGTAGCTGCCCGCCCCCAGAGAGGCCCGACCCTGTTCTTTCTCTGCCAGCCGTTTGGTGATGATGTTGATGGTACCACCCATGGCTGTCATGCCCCCCATGGAGTTACTCACCCCACGCTGGATTTGAATATCCTGAGTGCTGGAGGCCAAATCCGGCATGTTCACCCACCAGAGATTGTGATCTTCAGGGTCATTGAAGGGAATGCCATTAATCAGCACTCCCACCCGGCGTTGGTCAAAACCGCGAATTTTCACATAGGTGTAACCCAGGTTGCTACCGGCGTCGCTGTAAGCAAACACACCCGGCACATCCTGCAGCAGCAAGGGCATGGGCAAGTCCGGTTCGCGAAATTCCAGATCTTCGGCCGTGACATTGGTTTGATTCAGATGAACCGTGTCATCGTACCGCGAGGCGGTGACGACAATTTCTTCAGTTTCGGTGGGTGGTGAAACAGGGGCATCCTCAGCCCAGACGCAGCTAGTGGTTGCGGCCAGAAAAAGGACAATCAAAAAGAGACTACGTGTGATGATTTGCATGGCACACCTTTGCAAAGGTTGTAGCCAGGCCAGGTATACGCGGCAACAAAAAGCGACGCCACCGTTATGGATACGGAAAGGGCGTCGCAGTGAGGCCCGTTTTCCTACGCCGGCATGATCCGGTTCAGGTTCCAAGGGTTTTTCTCAGGTTGCCCAGTAGACAACCACCCCTAACGGTCAGGAGAATCATAGTTCTTCAAATATGGAGTGTCAAACCTGCTTTGCCTTGGCCGGCAAAGCAGGTTGGAGTAGAGACAATTTGAGAGGCACTGCCTATTTCCCAGGCGCTTCCATGCCAATTTGGTCCATGAGGAAGGCTTTTTGCTCAGCCTGCTGTGAAATACGGGTGGTGATGGTGGTGCCACCACCATGCCCTGATGACTTGTTGATCAACAGCATGATGGGCCCGCCACCGCTGTCTGCAGCCTGTAAAGCCGCCGCCATTTTACGCGCGTGCAGAGGATCAACCCGAGCATCGTTCTCGCCGCCGGTGACCAGGAAGGCAGGATATTTCACACCCTTCTTGATGTTATGGTAAGGCGAATAAGCATGCAGGTATTCGAACTGTTCAGGGTCGTCGCTGCTACCGTACTCTTCAGCCCAAATGTTGGCCAGCCCGTGCTGGTGGTAAGTGACCATGTCCAGCAGAGGCACAGCGCACAATACAACCTTGAACAGTTCAGGGCGCTGAACTGTAACTGCTCCCACCAACAATCCACCATTGCTGCCGCCATTGATGGCCAGGCGCTCCGGTGTGGTATAACCCTCTTCGATGAGGTATTCGGCGGCGCCAATAAAGTCATCAAAAACATTCTGTTTCTGGCCCAGCATACCGGCTTCGTGCCACTGGCGGCCGTACTCGCCTCCACCACGCAGATTTGTCACCACATACACTCCGCCCGCTTCTAGCCAGGTCAGAGCCGAGGTGGAGAAATTGGGACGCATACTGACGTTGAAACCACCGTAACCGTAAAGCAAGGTGGGGTTGGTTCCGTCCAGTTTCATGTCATCGCGGTGGACGATGAACATGGAGATAAGAGTGCCATCTTTGCTGGGATACCAAACTTGATCAGCCACCACGCCTTCCACACTGATCTCCACTGGGAATTCGTGATAAACAACCATCTCATCCGCTTCAAAATTGTATTTGAAAGTGGTGGGTGGGTAGGTGAACGACGAAAAGCTGACCCAGATATCTTCTGAAGACCAACGGCCACCAACCCCGCCGGTGCCGATGGTGGGGAAAGGCAAATCCCGTACGAAGGTGCCGTCCAGATCGTAGATTTTCACCAGGGAGTAAGTATTGTGGGTGTAGCTGGCGTAAACGTGGCCATTGATCATAGCGATATGAGACAGTTTGTCGGTCTCGTGCTCAGGCAGAAAGACTTTCCAGTTGTCCCGCTCAGGCCGGTCCACATCGGTGATGTACACCATTTTTCGTGGGGCATCTTCGTTGGTGGTGATCAGGATTTTTCCCTCAACAATATCCACGCCGTATTCGTTTTCCATGCCTGTGGAAATGGGAATCATCTCGCCTGTATCACCAGTTTTCCGGAAATAAAGTTCATTGGCGTTGAATAGCCCCCGGCGATACACAGTGTACTCGGCATCCTCGGTGAGCCAGGCTCCGTGCCAGGTTTCTTTCACTTCGTCGTCAGAAAAAATAAGCTGATCGGCGCTGGCATCGGTGCCCAGTTTGTGGTACCAGGCGGAATGCCAGTATTCGTGCTCTCCTTCGGGAACTTCCCCCTCCAGAGGCTTGCAGGTGTAATAAAAACCCTCGTTGTTGGGCATCCAGCTGCCCACCGATTGCTTCCAACCGCGCAGGGTGTCGGGCAGCAATTCGCCGGTGGCGGTGACCATGATCTGCACCACGGGGTTTTCGTCGCCTCCATGAGCCACACCGTAGGCCACATACTGACCATCGCGACTGGGGTTCACTCCGCCGAGGGTTTCCGTATCATCCCATTCATTGGGATTCAAGACGACCGTGCCTTCAGCCGCTTCGTTTTCCTTGGTCATGTAAACCCATTTTTCGTCTTCCTTCTTCTTGGTCCAATAGAAGAGACGTTCACCGTCGAGCACAGGCTTAGGAATGGATTCATCATCATAACGCCACAGGGCGTTGAAACGGCTCTCCAGCCAGGTCCGCTGGGGCAGCGGGTCGGTGATGCTGTGGGTGAAAACTTCTTCGGCCGTGGTCCAAGCCTGGACTTCTTCAGAAGAGGCATCTTCCAACCATCGGTAATTATCCGTGATTTCTGTACCGTGATAGTCGTTCACCACGGGAATCATTTTAGTCTCGGGATAGGGGAAAGCAGGGGCATCGTACTTTGCGCCGGGGCCATAAGAGCAGGCAACCAGAGAAAAGATGATGGCCAGAGTAGCGATAGCCAAGGCCAGGGACAGGAAACGCTTCATGGGTTTCTCCTTGTGGTACCAAAAGGGTTTGAATGAGATGTATACTCTAGCCATTTTTGGGTCAATTTTCAAAGGCCAAGTAAAGTTAGCCATCTGCTGAAGTAGCCTTATGAACCACGCCAAACAAGGTTCCCAATTTTACTATTGAACAAGTGGGTGATTTCGGTTATTTTTTTAACAGAATATTGAAAAGAATTAACAACTGCCAAGGCCAGGCCCATGATCATCGGCATCGGCATCGACCTCGTCGACTTGCAACGCTTTCAAAAGCGTCTCTCTCCTGAGCTTATTGAAGAACTGTTCCTTCCTGCCGAAATAGCCTATTGCCGCACCCAGCACCACAATGAGGAAAATTATGCCGCCAGGTTTGCAGCCAAAGAAGCTACCTTCAAGGCTTTAGGCGCTGGCCTGGAACAAGGCCTGCGCTGGCATGATGTGGAGGTCTGCAAAAAAGAAACTGGTGCCGTTTTCCTCTCTCTCAGCGGATTAGCTGCCAAGTTAGCCCGCCAAAAAAATCTTTCCAAATCTCACGTCAGCCTTTCCCACTCCAGACAAAACGCCATCGCCATGGTGGTTCTGGAAACCACTTCACAACCTCCGGAGGAAGAATCTTGAGCAACATCGGATCTTATGAAGAACGTCTGCCAGGTTTTGATTGGGCCATCGCCAAAGAAACCCTGGGTTGGCAGGATGGCGAGTTATTGAACATTGGCCATATGGCCACTGATCGCATTTGTGCCCAGGGCAAGGCCCAAAAAACCGCCCTCATCTGGGAGGGTTTCGGCAACGCCAAAAAGACATACACCTTCGATGACATGCGGGTCATTACCAACGGTTACGCCCGAATTCTGCAGGAAGTGGGCGTTCAACCTGGTGACCGTGTTTGCATCTTCATGGATAAAATCCCCGCTCTTTACCAGAGCTTTTTAGGCACCTTGAAAATGGGCGCTGTTGCCCAACCCCTGTTCTCGGCTTTCGGGGACGACTCTCTCGAAGTGCGCCTGGCCAGTGCCGGCACCCGGGCCATCCTCACCACTCAAAAACATGTGAAAAAAGTTCGCAAGATTCAGGAGCGTTTGCCAGAGCTTAAGCATGTCATCGTAGTAGAAGGCAACCCCGCCAAATTGAAAGAAGGAGAAATCTTCTTTGATGTGGAAGCCGCTCCTCGGGTTGAACAGTTCGAATCATACAAAACCAACGAAAACTCCCCCAGTGTTTTGCACTACACCAGCGGCACCACCGGCCAACCCAAGGGCGCACAACATGCCCATGGATCGGTGTGGGGCCAGGCCCTGACCAGCAGCTGGGTTCTGGATTTGCAGGACGAGGACATTTACTGGTGCACCGCCGATCCCGGATGGGTCACCGGAACCAGTTATGGTATCATCGGCCCCTGGGTCCTGGGTATTACCCAATGTGTACTGGATGTGGGATTCACTTCTGCCCGCTGGTACCAATTCATGCAGGATAACAAAGTAACCATTTGGTACAGCGCTCCCACGGCCATCCGCTCCCTCATGCGCGATGGCACGGAATTGGTAAAACAGTATGACTTGGCCAACCTGCGCAATCTCTGCTCGGTGGGCGAGCCTCTGAACGCGGAAGCTGTGGTTTGGAGTGAAGAAGCCTTCGGTCGTCCTTTCCTGGACACCTTCTGGCAAACAGAAACCGGCGCCATGATGGTCACCAACTACCCCGGCATGAAGGTCAAGCCTGGCAGCATGGGAAAACCATTTCCCGGCATTGAAGCCTCGGTCTTGGATCTCACCACACATGTGCCTCATAAAGAACCAGGCCAGGTGGGTCTTCTCGCCTTCCGCCCTGGGTGGCCTTCCATGTTCCGCACCTACCGCAACCAGGAAGACGTTTACCGCAGCAAGTTCTTTGGGGCCGCTGAAAATGAAGCTCCCGAAGAATTGCGAAAGAACAAAGGCCTGTGGTTCGTTTCTGGCGATCGCGCCAGCATCGATGCCGACGGATACTACTGGTTCGTAGGCCGCGACGACGATGTGATCAACACCGGCGGCCATCTGGTGGGACCCTTCGAAATTGAATCGGCACTCATCGAACATAAAGCCATTGCCGAAGCCGCGGTGGTGGGCAAACCCGACGTCGTCAACATGGAAGTGGTCAAAGCCTTCGTCACCCTCAATCCCGGATTCGATTTTGACGACATGATGGAACTGAACGTGATGAATTTCATCCGGAAAAGTCTGTCTCCATTGGCCATGCCTCAAGAAATTGAAGTGATGGAAAAACTGCCCAAAACCCGCAGCGGGAAAATACTGCGCCGCTATCTGCGCGCCCTCGAATGGGGCGAAGATGTGGGCGATCTTTCAACTTTAGAAGATGACTAATTCTTTTAATCGACCCGAAAGGAACGAGCAATGAGTAACCACGAAGAAATGCAGGAAACCATTCTTGAGTATGTCATCGACGAGTATGTGGATGAAGACGACGATGAAGAAGTCGCTTGCGATACGGCTCTGATCAGCTCGGGCATCGTGGATAGTTTTTCCATGGTCTCGCTGAAGGTTTTCCTGGAGAAAAAGTACAAGATTAAATTGCCCGATGACGAAGCAACACCCGAAGCTTTCGACACAGTAAATTCCATCATCGCCCTGGTCAACAAGCACCTCGGCTAAGGAGTCGGTCATGGCATATTCGAACAAAACACGCGATCTCTTTGCCGCTGATATTGAAGAAATCAAAAGCAAGGGTCTGTATAAGGAAAAGCGCTTCATCTGCTCCCCTCAGGACGCCAGCATCCTGGTGGAGTACCCCGAAGGAGCTGAAAAGAAGCAAGTGCTGAATTTCTGCGCCAACAACTACCTCGGCCTGAGCAGCCACCCCGATGTGGTCGAAGCCGCCCATGAAGGGTTGCGCGAGCGTGGTTACGGCATGAGTTCAGTACGGTTCATTTGCGGAACCCAGGATATTCACCGCACACTACAAGACAAGGTATCGAAATTTTTAGGCATGGAAGAAACGCTACTGTTTCCTTCCTGCATGGACGCCAACGCTGGTGTTTTCGAAGCGGTCTTGGGTGCTGAAGATGTGATCATTGCCGATCGGTTGATCCACGCTTCCCTGGTGGATGGCATCCGCCTTTGCTCTGCCGAATACGATACATTCAAGCACATGAACATGAAGCATCTGCGTAAAAAACTGGAACTGCACCAGGACAAACGCACCCGCATGATCGTCACCGACGGCGTATTCAGCATGGACGGCGACCTCATGCCTCTGGATGAAGTGTGCGCCCTGGCTGAAGAATACGACGCCATGGTCTTGGTAGACGACAGCCATGCCAGTGGATTCATTGGCAAAACCGGCCGTGGTGTGCACGAACACTTCGATGTGATGGATAAAGTTGATCTAATTACAACCACCTTCGGCAAGGGTCTGGGCGGCGCCTCCGGTGGTTGTGTATCCGGGCGTGCAGAGCTGATCGAGTTGTGCCGGCAGAAGGCTCGGCCGTATCTGTTCAGCAACAGCCTGGCCCCCGCCATTGTCAACGCAACCATCAAGGTTATTGACCTGGTTTCAGCCAGCACCGAACGGCGCGATACCCTGGAGTGGAATGCCCAATACTTCCGCGAACAGATTGTAGCGGCCGGGTTGCAGGTTGGTGGTCAGGGCACGCCTATTGTGCCCGTGATGTTGTACAACGCCAAACTGGCCAATGACATGGCCAGCGACATGTATGCTGAAGGCATTTATGTCATTGGCTTCTTCTTCCCCGTAGTGCCGGCTGGAGCGGCGCGTATTCGTGTGCAGCTTTCGGCAGCCCATACCAAAGAGCACATCGATAAAGCGGTGGCTGCTTTTGCCAAAATTGGTGAGAAGTATGGGATTATTGGGTTGGATAAGAAGGGGATTATTGCCAAGTACGGGATGTAATTTCTGCAAAAAACGAGTGGCCGGATGTTCCCCCCGGGGGGAACTCCGGTCACAAATGGTTGGCTTTGATGCTGAATTTGCGCCAACAAGCCCAAACCTAAGACTTGGTAAATAAATCTTCTTCAACCCCAATCATCCATAGAGGAATTGCCTCAACCCCATCAGCAATAGGAAACCGCTTCGCCCCCGGATAGATAATCACGACTTTTTCCAGCCCCAGATCCGACATGGCATTTTTGATTGAGGGAGTCAGCCTAGGTGAGTCCGTCCTCTTGATTTCAATTCCAAACAGTTTTGTGTCCTTTTGAAGGATAAGATCAATTTCCGCTTTCTGATGGGTTGCCCAAAAGAAGGCATGGTCATGGGGCTCCCTGGAAAGCACTTGTTCCATAACAAACCCCTCCCACGAAGCACCAATTTTGGGATTTGTAAGCAAAGACTTTTCAGATTTAATCCCCAGCAATGAATGCAAAAGTCCACTGTCGCGAATATAGATTTTTGGTGATTTTACTTGTCGTTTTCTGATGTTCGCAAGATAGGGTTGGAGTTGACGAACCATAAATGCATCCGTAAACAAATCGAGATATTTGCGTGTTGTCGGTTCACTCACACCAAGGGCCCGAGCAGGTTCTGCTGCATTCCAAGTTTGGCCATGATAGTGAGCAAGCATCGTCCAGAATCTCAATAAGGCCTGGGCTGGGGTTCCGACACCCCACTGAGGCAGGTCTTGTTCTAATAGAGTTTGAATAAACTGTTTGCGCCAAATGGAACTGTCTTCATCACTTTTTGCCAGATAGGACAACGGGAAACCACCACGCAACCAGAGATTCTTTTCTGTTTCTGAACCCAGTTCCGCCAAAGAAAACCCGCTCATTGTTATTCTTTCAAGTCTACCGGCCAGACTTTCAGAAGTTTGACGCAGCAGTTGCCCTGAAGCACTGCCAAGAATCAGGAATTTGGCGGGATTGTCGGCTCTGTCCACAAGCACTCGTAAAATTGGAAACAGGTCAGGCCGGCGTTGGACTTCGTCAATGACAACCAACCCCGTTAGATTTTGCAGAGCAGTCAGGGGCTCATCAAGGCGCATTAAACTGGCTGGATCTTCCAGATCGAAATAATTAATGGAATCTGGACTCAAAAACTCTCTTGCAAGAGTCGTTTTACCGCATTGTCGTGGCCCAGCCAAAACAACAACTTTGCTTCGGGCCAAGGCCGAAACAAGCTTGGATTTTATGTGTTTTCGATCAATCATACCGGAACTATACCACGAAATTCGAAAGTGTCAAGTTCGTTTTTCATGGTGGATTAGTTAACAAAGGCTGGATACAATCATTCCAGACTCCCGAAATTTTCCTCCTAATTCACTGATTCGGGAGACTTTACTGTGTACGAAGTTTCGGATGGGGCGGAACCCCGGCCATTTTCATCTGCCATGGCGAATTATTTGCCGGCTAGCCCCCAACAACAAGTCCTGCTCAACCTGCCCTGACAGCAAAAGTTTCTCATAAACCATGACGCTGCATAACTATACAAAAAAAAACTTCTTCCATCAATTTGGCCCAAATCATGCAAAACACAAATTATCTACCTCAACAATAATTGAGCAGCCCGTGACCACCGTGAGATTGGCCTCGTTCATTATTCAAAAATAGGAGCCCCCAAAATGAACCGAATCTTTATTTCCATTCTTCTTTTGTCCTCCTTCCTTATCTTGCCAACCAATGCACAGGCGTCAGACTGCGGCCCATACGCCAGCAAAATCCACTGGCAATCATCCGTATATTTTGAACAGGGCGAGGAGATGTACAGCCACCAGCAGGTTTGGCCTTATGTCTTTTCAACGGGTCACTGACTATTTGGGTTCGTACCTCCTTGGGGAAGCCTACTTTGACGCTGAACACCTCTATTTCTGCAATGACCAAAATATCAACCTAATCAACCTCTCTGACTTTCAGACAATCTCCGGCGGTGAGCCATTCGACACTCCTGGCCCTATTCCTGAATTGGAATTGAAAGGCACCCTTGCTTTCTCTCCCATGGGCTATATTGGGTTGGGCATCTTCGACTTCGAAAACCCCAAAGAGCCGGTGCTTGTGAGCACAACGCCAACTCCCCATTCCATTCAGTCCATAGCCCTCCACGACCATAAGGCCTATTTGGCAGGGACGGGCGGATTGTCAATTATGGATGTGACCGACCCCGCCTTGCCCAACCTTATCTCTTCCATCGAATATGGGAATTATTACGATACCGTTGACATTGCCCTACACCAAAACACCGTCTGGCTGGGATTCCAACTGCAGTCCGTGACCTCCTTTGACATCAGCGACCCAACACACCCGGAACCCGGCATCACCCTCCCCTTTCGCGCTGTAGCACTGGAGGTCCATCAAGGGCTGCTGCACACCCTCAACGGCGATGGTACCTACCGAGTTCTTTCACTGGAAACGTCACCCCCGGTGGAATTAGCGAGCATGCTTTTAACTAACGGCGGTAGCAGCATTGTCGTGAAGGACAATCTTGTTCTGGTGGGCCACAACTGGGACGGCTTGTCTATTCTCGATATCAGTGCCCCTTCAAACCCCATCCTCATCAACCATATCAAGGTCATGGGCGGTGCCCGGAATATTTCAATCCAAGGCGACCGGGCTGTGATTTCCAATTATCGGTTGACCCATTTTCTTGATATTTCCGACCCATTAAATGTTGAAAAGTTGGGCACCATTTGGGACGGTGGGCTCAACAATACGATCCTACCTGGTGGAGAGGTTCTTGTTCATCATTTCCGAGACTACCAGTACTCTTTACAAGCCTACCCCCCTGCATGCGCAATGCTGACACCTGTACCAGATACTGAGCATAATATTTACAGCCGCCTCTCTATCCATCCCAACCCATTCAACCCTCAAACGAGCATCAGTTTTGACTTGCCGGAACCTTCTCCCGTCATTGTCAAAATTTACGATCTAACCGGACGGCTTGTTCAAACCCTTGCCTCAGATGAAGTCATGCCTGCCGGATTGCAGAGCTGGGCCTGGATGGGACGTGATGCCCTGGGACGAAGTGTCTCCTCGGGCGTGTATCTTGTGAGGTTGGAAGCTGGTCCAGTCCAGACAACCGGAAGAATGGTTCTGGTTCGGTGATGACGTAAAATGGCAAAGGTCGGATGGCTCCCCAGGAGTCAATCCGCCCTTTGTCATTTATTTTTGCGTACTCTTCTTTTTTTCTGCGCTTCTCCCCATAGAGGACAAAATCACTTGTCTTTCCCGTAAAGATGGCCCAGAAAAAAAGGACCCCGCCATGTTGAATAGAAAGTACGCTCTCATTTTCCTTGCTCTATTGATGACTGCCGCCCTCCTGGCCGGTTGCAGTAGCGACGACAACCCATCCTCACCGTCGGCCGCCGCCGATGTGAATGAATATCTCACAAGCCTTCCTTCCTGGGCTGAATTTTCGCCCTTTGAAGCATCGTCCAACCATCTGGTCGAAGGCCCAGTCGATTCATCTCAATCCTACAACGGCGTCGATTATGACTGTTCCGTATCTTACTATTCCATCACCGAAACGCCGGAAGAGATCACCATCTTCAGCCCCGACTCTGAAATCATGTGGCTCGGTTCACTCTTGCAGGGTTCAGCTTATGCAGGGGGGCTGGGTTCCTTGGGCGAGTTACCCATCCGCCAACGGGCTCCGCTCACAATCTTTATCGACCTATTGACTGAAGACATCACCCGCACCGTGGAAAATCCCGACCCCTCGACAGTGTCTTCGGCACTCGGAGAGCTCATCCAACAGGCCACCGACAATGGCCATATGGCTGGCAGCTCAATTTTCTTCGACCAGAAAACCACCTACTCGCTGGAACAGGCCGCCCTTGATTTGAACGTCTCAGTGAATTACATGGGCACCAATGTGCGATCCTCGCTGGCCTATGATTCGACCATCGAAGAAAACACCCTGACGGCCTATTACACCCAAAAAATGTTCACCGCCTCGGTGGTTCTGCCCCAGACGCCCCGAGATTTTTTCAGCAGTGATTTTACTGAGGGCCGGCTCAATGACCAAATCGAGCTAGGGCGCATCGGGCCGGACAATCCACCCACCTATATCTCTAACATTGTATATGGGCGCATGTTCATGCTCACCATGACCTCAAGCTACAGCCTGGAAGAAATGAAAGCGGCACTATCAGCGAGTCGTGCCAGCATCGGCAGCGGATCCATTGGCGGAGAGCACCTCACCATTTTACAAGAGTCAGAAATCCGCGTCTCCACTGTCGGTGGGCCCAACGATGGCGTTGAAGGATTGATCACAAGTGGCAACCTGGCCCAGTACTTCAGTTCAGGGGCGCCCTTGACCACAGCGCGCCCCCTTTCGTATTCGGTGCGTAACCTGGCAGATAACTCCATAGCCCAAGTCAGTGAGACCACCGAATATGCCATCAACAATTGCACGCCGGAAGATTTGCCCGTCACTGGTGCTCGCTACTCACTCACCATAGACAAATTGCGCCTCATTTCCGATGGTTGCGATGGCATCATTAACCCAGCCCCTGAAGTGTACTACACCTATGTTCTTCACCGAGATTCAGGCACAACAACAGTGGCCAGCCGCAGCGCATCCAGCGCCGTCAGGATCGCCGAAGGCGGAGAGCTGCACATCAACAGCAATCCTCACCATGTGTCTCTATATGCCGATGGCCGTGGCACCATGCGGATCACTGGAACGGCCTGGGATTACGATTCCAACAGCAACGACGATGTCATTGGAAACTGGGACCTCAACTGGAATTATGGCATCAGTAATGGGCAGCGGTATTTCACGCGATCGGAAGGCGGTTGCTCCATCCGGCTCTTTATCAGCATCAACAAGATCGAAGATCTGTACGATTGATCTGTTCAGGGAATTGAGACAAGGCCCGCTTCCTGGAGGCGGGTCTTGGTTTTTAAGGTTTGATAGTGCCCTGGCCCCAGGCTATTGGCAAGAATTTCAATTGCCTGACGGGCCTCCAGGCGTGCCCGTTCCTGTTCCCCAAGGGCCGCCAAACTGATGGCAAGTGTTTCACGGGCTGTGGCCACCAACGGATGCAACGGATCGAGTCTCTCCAAGTGGATGGCCATACCAATTTCCGCAGCGGCCACCGCCGCCTCCGGTCTTCCTTTTTGAACCAGCCCTTCAGCGTAAAACAGATGGGACTTGGCACAATAGGGGTGGTTCTGGCCAACTCTCTCAACCATGATTCCATGGGCGGTTTGCATTTCCAACAATCCTTGGTCTATCTGTCCCAAAGCGAGGCGAAAGAAGCCCAAATTCAACAAACTCTTGGCATAATGGAAATGTTGATTGCCCCCCATTTCCTCCATGTGCGCCGCCCCTTGCTCATAATGAAAAAGGGCCTCTTCCTGACGTCCCAACTCTTTCAAAACAAGAGCATAATTTGTATGAGCCCGCCCCACCCCAAAATGACCATCTGGAAAAATATGCTGATAGCCATTGAGAGCTTCGCGCAGACTTTTTTCAGAAGCTTCAAGCTCTCCATTCAAATGCAGACTACCGCCATAGTTATTGAGAGCAGCCATCAGGTCGGGGTGTGGCCCATCAAAAATTCGGCGCGAGAGCTGCACTGCCTCGCCAAACATCTCTTGGGCTTCGAGGTAATGGCCCAAACGCCAGCGACTTTGTCCCAGTGTATTGAGGCCCCAGGCCACTTCGGGGTCCACATCACCCAGCAGCATTCGGTTCAGTGCCAGGGCCTCTTCGTACAAGGGCTTGGCCTCTTCATAGTCCCCTTGCGCATCCAAAGCCACGGCCAATGAATTCATAAGATAGGCCGAACGAACCGACTCCTTCCCTTCCAGTCGCAACAGCATATCCAATGCTCGTCGGTAGCGCAGCACGGCCAAGGAAAAACGACTCTGACCATGAGCAACCGTGCCCCACTGTTCCAAAGTTATAGCAATTTCGGCATGCTCAGGGCCAAAGACTTTCTGTTGAGTGGCAAGGGTTTGACTGAGTAAGGAATCGGCTCGGTCCAAATGCCCCAACCCGGTGTAGACCTCACCCAACACTGATAACAAACGCCATTGAATAGCAGGACGGTCCTGAAGCTCAGTGTTGATGCGCTGGGCACCGGCATCCACCACCTCACGCACAGTCAGGCTCTTTCCTGGATTTTCATCAGGACTGCCGGCAGCAATCAGGCCCACCAGAAAATCAGAAACTTCCCGGGCAGTTTCCGCTTCATTGCGGGCATTCATTTCCGCAGCCAAAGCACGGTTGCGCTGCTGCTTGATCCTCTGAGATTGCAAGCTCACCATCAGGGTCGCACCGGCCATCAAAAGAAAAACCAGTGACAACAATCCAACGGCAAGCTTATTTCTGCCCACAAACTTCTTAGTGCGGTAGTGCCAGCTGTCGGCATGAGCCACCACGGGCGCACCCTTTTGAAATCGTTGGATATCTGCGGCCATTTGGTCCACCGAGGCATAACGCCGTTCCGGGTCTTTTCGCAAGGCCATCAAAAGAACATTGGCCAGATCGGTTGGCACACCTGGAGGCCGGTTCGGCTTATTTTCCAAGACCGCCAACCGTGCCTGTTCAAGAGATGCTCCCTCGGAAACAACTGGTGATTCCCCCGTTAGCATTTCAAACAAAACCGCACCCAGGGCATAGACATCGGTCCGGGTATCGGCCTGGCCACCAAATGCCCCAAATTGCTCAGGGCTCATGTAAGAGGGGGTGCCCAAAACCAAACCGGGCCGGGTCAGGCCAGCGTCTTGGCTGTCGTCCAGAACCTTGGCAATACCGAAGTCGATAATCTTCAAACGGGGAGTTTCCTCACTGGTGTCAATGAGGAGATTCCCAGGCTTCAGATCTCGATGAATGATTCCCTTTTGATGAGCATGCTGCACCGCCTCACACAAGATCAGGAACACATCAAGTTTCTGAGACAGCGTTGGTTTGTGATTCCGGCACCAGTGGATCATCGATTGCCCATCTACAAATTCCATAACGAAATACGGGCGTCCATTGGGGTCGACGCCGGCATCGTGCACCGTGGCAATGTTGGGATGGTTCATCCGAGCCAGGGCTTGGCTCTCTCCCTGAAAACGCTCCAAAATACGTGCTGTATCCATGCCCAGCCGGACATGTTTGATGGCCACATGCCGGCGCAGAGGTGAGGTTTGCAGAGCTTGATAGACAACTCCCATGCCACCCTCGCCAATTACTTTTTCAATTATATAAGGCCTCAGCTGATCCGGAATTTGAGAGCAGGCGTCCAGCAGGGAAGTGTCGACCAGAGTTTGGCCAGCAGGAAGTATTTCACTGTCCAGAATGGAGGCAGCTTCTTGATGGTGGGACAGAAGGCTCTGCAATTCGCCATGGAGAAGGGGGTCTGACTGGGCAAGTGAAGCCAACTGCGCTTTCCGAACATCGCTATCCTGGGCTAACAGTTTTAGAAGGTGGGTTTTGACCTTTTCGTATTCACTCCTGCTCATACCTTCGAATGTCCTGATATTTCACGACTCAACCACATTCGCGCCACGGCCCAATCGTCATCCACGGTGCGGGTTGAAATGCCAAGCACTGCGGCTATTTCTTTTACTTTGGCCCCTCCAAAGAGGCGCATCTCTGCCACCTGGCCTGCTCTTTTATCCTGGGCTTGGAGTTTTTCCAAAGCGTCATTCAGTTCCAGCACTTCAAGTTGCGGATCCAGACTGCCGGCAGCATCGTCATCCAGCGTCACGCTCTGCAACTCGCCCTCGCGCTTGATGGCTTTTTTGCGACGAGCATGGTCCACCAATATTCGCCGCATGGCCCGGGCAGATAGCGAGAGAAAGTGTGCCCGATCGGTCCATTGTAAATCTTCGGCACCCACCAAACGCAAATAGGCCTCATGGACCAGGGCGGTGGGTTGTAGGGTATGGTTCAATCGCTCGCCGCGCATCATGTTGTCAGCGATGAGGCGCAACTCCCGGTAGATAATGGGCAAAAGTTGGTCAACCGCAGCAGGGTCCTGTTGCTCACCCTGCCCCAGTTTTTGCAATACAACGGTAAACTCTGATGGTGTGGGTGTGGACAATGCAGCGCCCCCAGATGCCTATGGAATGAACGGAATATACAGGTAATACCTTCACTCTATCCTAAGCAGGCGTCCGCAAATACGCCAGTGATCTTGTCCGGTATACAGAATGACCATATATTGCCCATTCAAGCCCAAATATTTTCATTCTTCCTGCAGAGGTGCTCAATATGGTGTCCGCTAATATTCTTGAAAATGTAGAATATAAAGAAAAAGGTCCCTCAATTTCCGTCCTTTTCGAAACGGAAACGTCCAAAGAAATTCGCATCGCATTCCGACAAGGTCAACTCATGAAGGAGCATCAAACGTCCTACCCCATCACCGTGGCGATGATTGAAGGACAATTGGATTTTGGTGTCGAAGGCAAAACACTCAACCTAACCAAAGGTGATATGCTCAGCCTGGCCGGGAGTGTGCCCCATGACCTTTTGGCAAAGTCAGACTGCATCGTGCGATTGACCTTGAGTAAGCTCGATACGGTGCAAAGAGTGCTCAGTGTGCCCACTGTTTGATAGCGAATAGATAAGTAAACACAATGGCCGGAATTTTCCCCAAGAGAACAATTCCGGTCTTTGTATTTTATTAAAAATTCAAGCCATAACGCTCACCCAAAACAGCCAAATGATGGCTTTCATGAGCAGCGGCCAACCAAGGCATAGCATTCACCGTGGTCGTAAAACCACCCACCATACCCTGCCGCTGCAAAGCCGCCTCATCCAAACTGCGAAACAGCTGCAGATGACTCATCCGCATGGTCTGATACTCCTCAATCACACAATCCAAAGGCCGGGATGAAGCATTGCTCTTGGCTGCCCATAAATTCTCATCCACACCTGGCTGGATATTGGCTTCACAGCGGGCCACCCACAGCGTGCGAAAGGCAAACAATCGCTCCATATCAATGATGTGCCCCACCAATTCCTTAACCGACCATTTTTCCAAAGCATATGCATAGTCAGCCTTTTCCTCAGGCAACAGCCTCAGGCCATCAACGACCCTTCGGGCCTGCTCCTCTAAAATAACCAGAACATCCCGACCATCGGCGGCCAGATGTTCCATGTATCCCTCAAAGTATTTGGCATAGTCTCCTGTTGCCGGTCTTTTATATAGACTCATGACTGACCTTTCCTTCCCTGAATGCCAAGGACCCTTGCCCCTGAAATCCAAAAACTCAACGCAACCTCAACCTCTTCATTTCGTAGCTACCCATTATCATCATATCCGTTTACCATGTCGAGCGATGAAACGTCCCTTTAAACCCAGCCAAGGAGCCCTCATGCAGGCCTACTTATCCCGAGCAACGTTGCTCTTCTGTCTTTTGCTCGCCTTCAGCGCCTCCGCTGCCGACGACACCAAAATCGGTTACCAGATGCCGCCCCAGATCCTGGCCGACATCATCGATGCCCCCCAAACTCCATGGGTCGCCCTCAGCCCCAACAACGAGTGGATGATGTTTATCGAACGTCCCGGCCTGCCCTCCATCGAAGAAGTGGCCCAACCGGAATTGCGTCTGGCCGGCCTGCGCATCAACCCGCGCACCAACGGCCGCAGCCGCCAAACCAGTGGCGATGGTCTGCGTTTCCAGAACATGAAAAATGGCGAAGAGCGCCAGGTCACAGGCATTCCTGTTGACGCTCGCCTCACGGGGTTCTCCTGGTCCGACGATGGCAAACGGGTCGCCTTCGTGGTCACCCTGGGTGATCGTATCAGCCTGTGGACTGCCGAGTTGAAAAACGCCAAAGCCCAACAAGTGACCCCCGAAGATATGCGCCTCAATGGTGTGTACGGCCGGCCTTACAGCTGGCTCGACAAGGGCAAAACTTTTGTGGTGCGCGCTGTGCCTGCCGATCGCGGCCCGGCTCCTTCTGAGCCTCTGGCCCCCACCGGCCCCGTGATTCAGGAAAACATGGGCAAAAAAGCCCCCGCACGCACTCTGCAGGATCTGCTGCAAAACCAGTATGATGAAAACCTATACGAATATTACGCCACCAGCCAGGCTGTCCGTATCGAACTCAAAGGCAATACCAAAGAGTTGGGACAACCGGGATTGCTGCGCCGTCTCTCCCCATCTCCTGATGGCCAATACATCCTCATGGAGAACATCCAGGCTCCTTATTCCTACTCACTGCAAGAGAATAAATTTCCCCGCCTCATCGAAATTTACAGCCGCGATGGGGAGATGATTTACGAAGTGGCCAACCTGCCTCTGCAGGATCAGGTGCCCATCAGTTTCGGATCCGTCCCTACCGGCCGGCGCAGCGTGAGCTGGCGTGACGATGCCAAAGCCGAGCTGTCCTGGGTCGAAGCCCTGGACGGTGGTGACGGTGGCGTTGAAACCGCAGAGCGGGATCGTGTTTTCACCCTCGAGGCTCCATTCAAAGATGAACCTGTAGAACTGATGACCCTGGGACAACGCTACGGCGGTATCATTTGGGGCAACGACGATTTGGCCTTTGTCACCAGCTGGTGGTGGAAAACCCGCAACGTCAAAGGCTGGCTGGTGCATCCTGGAAACCGCCGCATCAAAGCGAAGCTGGTGGAAGACCGCAGCTGGCAGGATCGTTACAACGATCCGGGAACTCCCGTCATGCACCCCGGCCCTTATGGCAACCCGGTGATCCTGACAGCCAATGGCGGCAGAACCATTTTTCATTCCGGTGATGGCGCTTCCCCTGAAGGAGATCGCCCTTTCCTGGACAGCGTGGATTTGAGATCCGGGCAAACCACTCGTTTGTTCCACTCTGAAGCACCGTATTACGAACGATTTGTAGAACTGGTGGATGTGAAAAAACTCCGCATCGTCACCCGGCGCGAATCCCAAACCGAACCACCCAACTACTACCTGCGCGACCTGACTAAGGATGAGCTGAAACCATTAACCACCTTCCCTGACCCGGCGCCACAGTTGGCTGGCATCAGCAAAGAACTCATCACCTACCAACGCGAAGACGGCGTGGATTTAACCGGCACCCTGTACCTGCCTGCCGGTTATGACAAAGAGCGCGACGGCCCGCTGCCTGTTCTCATGTGGGCCTACCCCACCGAGTTCAAAAGTAAAAAGGATGCCGGACAGGTCACCGACTCACCCTACCGTTTCACCCGGGTGGGCTGGTTTTCCCCCATGCTTTACCTGACCCTGGGTTACGCGGTGTTTGATGACCCCACCATGCCCATCATTGGCGAGGGCGAAGTGGAACCCAACGATACCTTCATTGAGCAACTGGTTATGAGCGCCCAGGCCGCCATCGACGTGGTGGTGGATCGTGGTGTGGGGGATCGAGATCGCATGGCCATTGGCGGTCATAGTTATGGTGCCTTCATGGCGGCCAACCTTCTGGCTCACAGTGATCTCTTCCGGCTGGGCCTGCCCCGCAGTGGGGCCTACAATCGCACATTAACACCCTTCGGATTCCAATCCGAAGAGCGCACAGTGTGGGAAGCACCCAAAATCTATTTTGCCATGTCCCCCTTCATGCATGCGGACAAAATCGATGAACCCATCCTCATCGTGCATGGTGATGCGGATAACAACTCGGGTACCTACCCCATGCAAAGTGAGCGGCTGTATGGTGCTCTCAAAGGTTTGGGAGCCACGGCCCGCCTGGTCATGCTGCCCCACGAAAGCCACAGCTACCGGGCCCGTGAATCCATCATGCATCTGTTGTGGGAAACCTCCACCTGGCTGGATCGGTATTGCATGAATGCTGGAGAGCGCAGCCTTGAAGCACAGGAAGTATCCAACCCCTAATATTCTGACATTTAAAGATCACCTTAAGGCAGAACCATATGGTTCTGCCTTTTTGTTCCCCAAACACGTTGCAATAAAACACGATCTGCCGTAAGTTATACTAAAGCTCTGGGGTTCTCGTAGGGGCGAACGAGGAGGCAACCCATGGATCATGATACCCTTGTAAGAACAAATAAAGACAGCCTTGGCTTATTGGCCGGAGGCGTCGCGCACGATTTTAACAACCTCTTATTGGCCATTTTGGGCAATGCGGACCTGGCTCTCGGAGAGCTTTCCACCGAATCTCCAGCGCACACCTGCATCAGTGAAATTCATGCCGTGGCCCTGCGCGCCGCTGACCTCTGCCAGCAAATGCTGATCTATTCCGGCCGGAGCCACTTCAGCCTTCATCCTATCGAACTCAACCACCTCACCCACGGGTTGGCACCTCTGCTGGAATCCATCGTGCCCACCAATGTGACTCTGCGGCACAAGCTCTCGGCCCAGACAATTTTTATCGATGCAGATTTCACCCGCATCCAACAAGTGCTGCTGAATCTGGTCACCAACGCCACCGAAGCCCTAGGTGAAACCGAAGGCACCATCACCATCTCTACCGGGGTCCAGGATTTCACCTCTGAGATGTTGGAAAAAAGCATTCATCAACTGCCGTTAAACGCCGGACCTTTTGCTTTCCTGCAAGTATCCGACACCGGTCGGGGCATGGGCCAGGACACCTTGAGCCACCTCTTCGATCCCTTCTTCACCACTAAATTTGCTGGTCGTGGGCTGGGGCTTTCCGTGGTATTGGGCATAACCAAGGGCCACAATGGAGCCATTCTTGTGGAAACAGAATCCCAACAAGGGTCTACTCTAACGGTTCTTTTCCCCGAATCGCAATCCCAAACCGATGTCAGGCAGCCGGCCAAGGCCCTGCCCAAAGCCACTGCAAACTGGCAACCCAAAGGCCTGGTTTTACTGGCCGACGATGAACCTGATGTCCGCCGGGTGGCCGCCAAAATGCTGGAAAGAATAGGCTTGGAAGTTGTCTTGGCCCAGGACGGTATGGAAGCGGTGGAAATCTTCACCGAGAAAGCCGAAATCATCAGTATGGTGGTACTGGATCTTACCATGCCCCGGCTCGGCGGCCGGGAAGCTTTGCTGCGCATCAAGGAAATCAAACCTGAAGTCCCCGTGCTTCTGTCCAGCGGTTACAGCGCCGACAAACTCCTGGCCGGATCATCCGGCTTTATCCAGAAACCCTACACCCTGGCTCGCTTCAGAGAATCACTGCGCAAGGTTGTTGAGTCTCCATCGGTGTCCTGAAAGAAGAACCGGAAAAGATAATTTTTCCATCGCCATGATCCGCCCGATTCGGTAGTCTTTCTGGAATCCCGTTCTCCACACCACATTTTCAACGGAGCGCCTTCTTTTGAATACTCTCACATCCGGTCGTCAGTTGAAAAACTCGCTCTCCATCACAGTAGTGGTGCTAGTGCTGACCGGCATCGCCGCCGTCAGCTGGATCACGATCAAAGAATTTCGGGTCCAGCAAACCGTCTACACCAAAATTCTCCAGCAAAAGCTGGATTCCACCCGCAGCCAGTTTCGCATGTACCTCGCCCCTTTCCCCAACTTTTTGCACACCTTACAACTGTGGGAACAATCGGGAATGCTGGACCTGGAGGACTCCGCTGGCCTGGAAAAGCTAATCATCCCCCTGGTTGATTCCACCACCCAAGTGGCTTCGGTCTACCTGATCCCCCCCAGTGGCGAATACTTCTGCCTCACACGCACCGACGATGGATGGCAATCCAGTTTACTGGACGAGAAAGAACCGACCTGTCGAACCCAGAGCTGGTACCAGGACTGCCTCAAAAACCCTACCAAACCCCTCCATTGGTCGGAGTATGTCTTCCTGCCCGTCCTTGGGGAAGTCGGATTGGTGGCCGGCGCCAATGGCGATAGCTTGGTCATCGGACTCGGAATACGCGAAACAAATCTGGATCAATTCACCGCCGAGGCGCCCATCACCGAAAACGGTATTTTCATCCGCCGTAACAAAGACGGCAACGTGGTTTGGGTCTCACCCAAACACGACAACCGCATGAACATCAATACCAGTGAAGAACTGCTCGTTTCCTCTTTGCCCGAACTCCAGATCATTGGCCGCGCCCTCATGGCCTGGGGCGAAAATGGCCAGACTTATGAAGCCCCCTTCAAGTTCCGCCGCAACGGAGAAACCTGGTGGGGAACCTTTTACCCACCCCTTGAGAGCACCGACCCCGGTGATTTGGGTCTCATTGCCCCCGCGTCCGATCTGGGCCGCCGCCTGGAGTCCGTAACCGGCTGGGTGACCTGGATTTTCGCCGCTGTGTTGGGGCTGGCTATGCTTGCGGTAGTGATGCAAGCTTTTGCCTATTCCAGCAAATGGCGTCGCTTCACCCAACGGCGGTTGAAAGCCCCCCAATCTGAAGAGGAACTTCAGGAACTCGTCTTCCAGGGAGAATCCGACCAGGTTGAATTCAAGAGCACCATGCGCTGGAATTTGCACACCGACAAACCAGGTAAAGAGATTGAAAAAGCCTGGCTAAAATCGGTTGTGGCCTACCTCAACACAAGGGGTGGGTTCCTCTTGATTGGTGTTGCCGACGATGGTGAAATCCTGGGTTTGGAGGGCGACAAGTTTAAGAATGAAGACAAATTCCTGCTGCACTTCGACAACCTGATCAAGCAGCACATCGGCCTGCAATTCGCATCCTACATCAATGCTGAAATTCGCACCCTGGGCCAACAACAGATTTTCCTGGTGGCCTGTGACCGCTGCCCCGAACCGGTGTATCTGAAAATCGCTGAAGCAGAAGATTTCTTCATCCGCATGGGACCCAGCACCCGTTCCTTGCCTGGCAGCCGCGTCATGGGCTACTTGAAGGAGCGTGCAGAATGACCCCCGGCCCCGTCCTGCGCTTTGGGCGCAACAGTCATTTCTTCGTGGAAAACGCCGGCATAGTGGAAGAGCTGGAAACGCGCCGCCAACTGGTGACCCTGGCCTCGGATCAACTGCTTCACCCGGCCATCCCGCTGCACTATATTGTGCGCAAAGGCAAGGTGCGCATCAGCCAATTTTTGGATGATGGCCGTGAGATCACCCGAGCAGTTCTGCAGGCCGGGTCTGTCTTTTATACCTTCCCAACGGAAGATCATGGCGATAAACCCGCCGCCGACCTTTATTGTTTGTCCCGTCTCGTCATCATGGCCCTCGGTGAAGCTGAACTCTGGGCTTTTTCTGAAGACCAACTCGCAGATTGCAAGGAGCTCCCATGACCGCACCCACCCCCAAAGTTGTCCTCTGTATTCTCGATGGTGTGGGATACCGCACGGGAGCCGACAGCGAATATGGCAACGCCATCACCGCCGCCAAACCGGAATTTTATAACGGCCTTTTTGAACGATTTCCCTTCACCACCCTGAATGCCAGCGGTCTGCAGGTGGGCTTGCCCGAGGGACAAATGGGCAACAGTGAAGTGGGTCATCTGACCATTGGCTCGGGCCGAATCATCAACCAGGAATTGGTGCGCATCAGCCGCAGTCTGAAAGAAGGCGAATTTTCCACCCGCGCCCCCTGGACCGATTTCATCCAAAAAGCCAAAGCCGGCACCGGCCGCCTGCACTTGTTGGGCTTGGTCTCTCCCGGTGGTGTGCACAGCCACACCAATCACCTTTACGGCATTGTGGAAGCAGCTCGCGATGCAGGACTGAAAGAGATCTACATCCACGCCTTTCTGGATGGACGGGATACCGACCCGCGCAGCGGCGAGGGTTATGTGGCCGATCTGGAGAAAAAACTGGAAGAGATTGGCGCTGGCAAAATTGCCACCGTTTGCGGCCGCTACTGGGCCATGGACCGGGACAAGCGCTGGGATAGGGTCAAACGAGGCTGGGATATGATGGTCACCGGAACCAGTGACGCGAAAGCCACCAACCCGGTGGAAGCCATTGCCGCCTCCTATCAAAACGACACCACCGATGAATTTATGGAACCCACCGTCATCACCGATGCCCAGGGAAACGCCACCGCCACCATCGGCGAAGGCGACAGCGTTTTCTTCTGGAATTTCCGTGCCGACCGGGCCCGTGAATTGACATGGGCCTTCCAACAGGATGGGTTTGACGGCTTTGAAACAGGCCCCATTCCCAAAACCAACTACCTGACCATGACGCCATATGATGAGAAAATGGATCTGCCCAGCGTATTCCAGCCCGAAATGCCCAGCAACAGTCTGGCCGAAGTTTTCGACAAAAACGGCATTCGCAATTTGCGCACGGCTGAGACGGAGAAATACGCCCACGTCACCTACTTCTTCAACGGCGGCCGGGAAGAACCTTTCGAGATGGAAGATCGAAAATTGGTCGCCTCTCCTTCGGTTGCTACTTACGATCTGCAACCCGAAATGAGCGCCTCAGCAGTGGCCGACTTCGTGAAAGATGCCTGCCAGGGTGATCAATACGATGTGGTCATCGTCAATTTTGCCAACGGGGATATGGTGGGGCACACGGGAATATTTGAGGCTGCGGTGCAGGCCTTCCAAACTCTGGACAAGTTGTTGAGCGAAATAATGCCTCCCAGCTTGGAGCAAGGCACTGTTTGGCTGATCACTGCCGATCATGGCAATTGCGATGAGATGCTCTCAACTGAGGGCAAGGTGCTGACCCAACACAGCCTCAGCAAAGTGCCTTTTGTGGTGGCGGGAAAAGAGTATGAAGGGCGTACTGATGTCATCGCTGAAGGAGATTTTGGGCTGGCCGATATTGCGCCAACCATTCTGAATCTCCTGGATATTCCGCAACCCAAAGAGATGACAGGAAAGACGATTATTTCCTGAACTGGCCCCTACGATAAAATGAGAAACGGCCTGGCAAATTGCCGGGCCGTTTCTTTGGATAACACCAGAAATTATGGCATGGTTGTTTTGACACCAAAATATGGATGACCGATACAAATATCATCCCCGCCAGAGTCTTCATTGTAAAACACACCAGTCAAGGGCAACGGTGAAATCACACCCATGAAGGCGTATCCATCATTGATAGGTAAATATTCGGTGATCTCCTGGAGCAAGACACTGTCTTCCCCATAAACTCGCAGTGATTCGCCCGAGGTATTATCAGAGTCCCCAACCCAAATACCCACAGCCCATACCTCCTGCCCCATAGTGGCGGGCCCGATCACAATTTCGAAATCGAAAGGCAGCCCTGTGTTGGCCCCGGCAAAGGTCAAATCACGCCCAATGCTCTGGTCAGTTCCGGGAACCGAATCTATTTCATCTGCGTCGAGAAGTTCCACCCCGCCTGTCTCCTGGTACATCACTTCCAAGCCACCCATGCCCATCAAAGCCGTGCTCCAATGATCGTAATCATTGTAAATGGTGACGATCTGATCTGAACATTCAGTAATGTTGTAGGTGGAGGTGTTACTGACCATGGCGATGCTATTGTCGCCCAGGTTCCGCAGAGTGTAGGAAAGCGGTACGGCCGTGGTCAGGGCCGCGTCAGAATCGAAATAGTCATGCAGGTTCCCCGTTGTGATGGCATCCATGGCATGCTGGGCTTCGCCGCCTACAGCTACGATATTGAATGATGTATTTTCGCTCTGTAAAATGGCCTGATACCCTCCATCGATGGTTCCCCCGCCCAGGCCCTGATTATAACTGGCCTCAAGGGCGGCATGCATCTCAGAGGAAGAATAAGTCGAAGTCATGGTCATGATCATGATCCGGCCATAGACAATATTCGAAACATACACGGGAAGGTTGGACGGTCCAATCCGACCCAAGTCAATCTGCTCATCAAGCATTCCGGGTGTGAATTCGTCACTGAAAATAGCACCTGGAGTTTGAGGTAAGACCATGGATGCGGTAAACATGCGCTGGCTGAAATAGGCCATGATGGTATGCGTTTCCAGTGTTTCATCAAATTGGAGCTGGGAGGATACCGAGGCCCCCATATAGTGGGCCGACATCCCCATTTTGAGCATGCTTTGCTCCAGGCTATGGCAGGATTGCTTCTCGTAAACCAACACCGAACCAGCCACATGGCCAGCATTGTGGGCTTCACTTATCAGTTCCCCCACACCTGGTTCACGGTGGCCACCGTGGGGTCCGCGATGGTTCGCGTATTGTCAGAAAATTGAAGGTCCACGGTGATGGTCAACGGATTCGGGGATCGGAGGATTAGTGCCTCCATCATCACTGCTGCAATTGACGAGAAAGGCCGTGCTCAGAAACAAAATTATCCAGATAGATTTCTTTTTCATGATTCTCCCCCAAGCTTGGAATCCACCAAAAGCCGGAGCCCGGCCTCAAACAGAAGAGGAAGAACAAACAAAGATGTGCGCTCAGGGATGTGGAAATTGCTCCCCCGAAAGAGCGCATTCTCTCGGATTGAAAACAGAAAATCAAGTAAAGCCACATCCGCCATTGTTATGTGTTCCCTCGCCGTGCCCAAACTCATATTGATTAGCCAATTATTAACATTATATGATTTCATTTTTCACAAAATTGTGGTATAATTGCTCTTCGTGACACAGAAAATCCTTCATTCATTTGCCTAATCGCAAAGAATGTATGTGTTTACCTGAAGGAGGTAGCAGCCTACGGCCCGTTATCGCCCGCAACCAATTGGCTCTAACAGTTGGCTGCACTCTCTCTGTTTTACATAGTTTCGGTTAATTCACTGGCAACAAGCTCGTTTTCCACTCTGAGTCCATTCGCTTGACACCTGTAGCTTTGAGTGAAATGTAAGAGCACGTTTACCCCATTCTGAAGGAGGCCGGAAGGATGAAAAAGCATCTTTTTGGCGCGGCACTTGTTGTGTGCCTCGTAGCCATGAGCGGTATGGCTGTGGCCCAGACCATCGACGAAATTCAATACTATAACCCTGCCAATGGCGACCCTGCCAGTCCGTATGTCGGACAACAGGTTTCTGTGGCAGGAACAGTGTATGTTGTCAAAGGAACCTACAACGGCGGAACCCACTACATTCAGGGTGCCACCGGCGGTATCAGTTTCTTTAGCAGCTCAATCACTGGCCTGGACTACGGCACAGAAGTTGAAGTCACTGGCGAAGTCTCCTCCTATGGTGGAGAAATTCAAATTGCCAGCCCCAGCATCGCTGTAACTGGACAGAGCGTCGAGCCCACTCCTGTGGCCAAGACCCCTGTGGAAGTACTCTACGACTACGAAATGATTGGCAACTTTGTCTCCGTCATCGGTGACATTGCCACCATCAGTGGTAGCACTTTCGAGCTCACCGCTGGTGATAGCCTGCTCGTATGTTATGTAGATAGTGACACTGGAATCGACCTGAGCGACGTCAACGTTGGCGACACCTACCAGGTGACCAGCCCTTGCGTTGTGTACAACGGACTCATCGAATTGAAACCTCGTCGTCAAGGCGATTTGGTGGAAAACCCCACCGGTGACACCGTGCCCGTGATCGACCAGATCAACTGCGCCAACTGGGTGCCTATGGCTGTGGATCCTATCACCGTCAACACCGTCATCACTGACAACAGTGCTGTGGCCAGCGCCAACCTGTACTACCGTGACAGCGATGGCGAAAATCCTGGTATGTGGTCCATGGTTGCCTTGACCAACACCTTCGGCGACAACTACAGCGGAACCATCCCCGGCGGCCACGGCAGCAGCCAGGTTGATTTCTATGTGGAAGCCACCGATGATGGCGCCCAAACCGTCACCAATCCCGGAAACGCTCCTGAGGGATTCCTTTCCGTGGCCGTTGGCATCACCAGCATTTACGACATGCAGTACGTCCACCCCGATAGCGTGAGTGGAAACAATGCCTACTTCGAAAAAATCCTGAACATCCGCGGTGTCGTCACTGCTGGTACCACTCAGGTTGGTGCACCTTCCAAGTTCATCCTCCAGGAAGTTGACAAAAATCCTGAAACCAACAGCTATGCTTATGGTGGCGTTTTGGTTTACGAAGGAACCGCCAGCAACTCTTACTACCAGGGCGACTTGGTGGAAATTGGTGGCATGGGCGATGAGTACAACAACTTGACCGAAATGATCCCTCACAACGCCAACGCCGTGAACTTGCTGGACTTTGGCCAGGACCTTCCTGATCCTGCCATAGTTTCCACTCGTGAACTCGCTGACGATAGCCTCGCTGAAGTGGACGGCAACGGCCGCATGGGCGAAGCCTGGGAGAGCGTCTGGGTTCAGACTTTCCCCGCCACCGTGATCGATACCCTCGGTTATGGCGAATACATCGTCTCCGACACCGGCGCCCGTGCTGACAGTCTGGTAGTCAACCCCATCGTGGAACTGACCTACCTGCCCGTCGTCAATGACGTTCTGGTGATCACCAGCTATATGACCTATAGCTACGGCGACTACGAAATCGTCCCCACCAGCGACGAGAGCATCGTCCTCTTCGACCCTACGGCCGTTGATGATACTCCTGTCATGCTGAGTGCTGGCGGATTCAGTTCCATCGCTCCCAACCCGTTCAACCCCTCCACCGAGATCAAATTTGCGGTAAACCGTGACAACTTGGTGCAGCTGAACGTGTACAATATCCGTGGTGAGAAAGTCCGGACCCTGGTCCAGGATAACCTGCCCACGAACGAGTACACCTTCGTTTGGGACGGCAAGAGTGACAACGGTCAAAGCGTTTCCAGTGGACATTACTTCGCCCGTCTGCGTATTGGCAGCGAAGTGACCCAGGTCCGGAAAATGGCTTTGGTCAAGTAAGAGATTCGCGTTTTGCCGGTGGGCTTCGGCCTGCTGGAACACGGAGAGCGCGGATACCCCGGAAGGCTACGGCCTTCCGGGGTTTTCTTTTAATACCCTAATCTGGAACCGCTTATTCTCTCTGCAACCAAGGCCCTTGACGATATTCCAGACTTACTGTAGAGTCCTGTATTCAATTAAATTCGCAAACAAGAAATCAAAAGGGTTAACATTTTGTCGATTTCTGTGCACATCCACAAAGATACAAATCGTATTTTTTTATCAGTGACGGATAACTTCCGATTCCCTGATTTTTTTAGTGCCTGGAGGAAGATACTCCAGCATCCTGATTATTTACCCGACCACTCCATGGTCTGGGACTTGTCGCAGATGAATGCCTCCAGTCTTCTGGACAGCGATCTGGAACGCATTGCCGAATTCATGCAGGGCCATGCCCGGGTCAGTGGACACACCACCAACGTGGCCCTCATAGCCCCCACAAAAGCCACCTACGGACTGGCCAATTCCTACTTGAATATCCTGCTTGAAGACCAGAAAAACTTTGGTTTGTTCCGCTCACTGGCCAGCGGCGAAGCCTGGCTGCAAACCCACGGCCATGAAAAAGAAGCCACCTAAGCATCCATCAGAATGGCTGATCCAATGCTTCGCAGATGAACTTCACCAACGACCCACCCGTCTTGCACAAACCAGAAAATTCCGCCATAAAATCCGGCCCCGTCAATTGCTTCTGGGTTAGTTGCGAGTAGGCTGTGAAGTCTTTCAGTTTAAGGATGTCCACCAATTCGTGATCAGCATCATAGCCCCGGGGAGCCCTTTTCAAACTCCCGCCCGTCACCGTAAATTGCTTGGTGAAATCCGCGCCGCCCACCGCATCTTTCCAGCTTTGAGGGTTGGCTACAATTTTATCCCGGATTAGTTTCAGGGTGGGATTATCCGGGCGCCACAACCCGACTCCCACAAAGCAGGCTCCGGGCTCCATATGCAGATAAAAACCCGGGGTGTGGGCGCTTTTTCCAGCGGCATGGCGGAAATGCAAACCCGCATGAGTTTTATAAGGAATCTTGTCTTTGGAAAATCGAACATCACGATAAATACGGAAAAGGCTTCCCCCATTTGCCCGAGGATCGGCCCGAAAATGAGGGCTGATCTCATGCAGATGAGAACCAAAATCGGTGATGAATGCCAGGGCCGGGTCTTTCAGTTCGGACTCGTAGCGCCCCTTGTTCTCTTTGAACCAATCCCTGTTGTTATTGGCCGCCAAATCTTTAAGGTATTTGAGAATGGCGGGTTTGAATCGTGCAGCTGGCAAAAGCGACCTCCCATGGGCGATTAGGTAATATGGCTTTATCAGGATATACAAAGACACCGCGGGAAGCTATGATTCCCCCAGAAATAAACATAAGTTTTGAAAGGAAAATCATGCCCAAATACATCGCCATCGTTCTATTGTCTCTATTGCTTTTTTCAGGCTGTCGTGATGGTGAAAACATTCCGCCCGCCAGTGACGGCCAGGCAGAGGACGCCGCCCTTTCGGTCAACCAATTTGCGGTGGACCTGTACCGGCAATTGGCTGCAGAAGAGGGAAATCTCTTTTTTTCACCCACCAGCATTTCCACCGCCCTGGCCATGACCTGGGTGGGGGCTGCAGGAGAGACCGCCAAAGAAACCGGCGCCGTATTGCACTTGGATACAAATCGGGAGAAAGTTCTCGCCGATTACTCTCAACTGCTTAAGGGGCTCGCCGGCAGCGATTCCACTTACACCCTCAACGTGGCTAATCGGCTCTGGGGACAGAACAGCTACCCATTCAATTCCAACTACAAATCCGCCATCCAAAATTACTTCGGCGGAGGCTTCGAGGCCGTTGATTTTCTGAACAAACCGAATGAAGAACGGCAAGCCATCAACCAATGGGTGGCCGATCATACCGAAAATAAAATCCAAAACCTGCTGCCCAACGGCACCATCAATAGTGATACTCGCCTGGTCCTGACCAACGCCGTCTATTTCCAGGGCAACTGGGTGCTGCCATTCCCTGAAAACCAAACCAGAGATCGAGATTTCCACACAGCCGGTGGTAGCCTCGTGCAAACACCCACCATGAGGCTGAAAAAATCTTTGTCCTATTATTCTGATGATTCCCTGGCCATGGTCGCTCTGCCTTATAAGGGTGATGATCTGGAATTTATTGTGGTTCTGCCCCATGAGCTGGATGGTTTGTCTCAGATTGAGAAAGACCTTCACTCCACCTCGTTGCAAGCCCACATCGATGCCATGCAGGCCCGAAAAATGGATGTATTTTTACCCCGTTTGAATCTTGCCCAAAGCTTTAAGATGAACAGCGTTCTTCAGCTCTTGGGGATGAATGAGGCCTTTTCTCCCCAGAAGGCCGACTTCTCTGGAATGAGTGACAAAGGCGGGCTTTTCATCTCCTCGGTGGTCCACAAATCTTTCCTCAAAGTTGATGAAAAAGGAACCGAAGCGGCAGCTGCCACGGGTGTATCCATTGCCGTGACCAGTATGCCTTCTCCTTCGGATCAACCCACGAGGTTCATGGCTGATCATCCTTTCCTTTTTATGATCCGACAAAAAGACACCGGAACCATTCTCTTTATGGGGCGACTGGACAACCCGGAGATCTAGCAATTCCCCGCCTTCGGGTGTATTGTTCGGTTTGAAATTTCAGCAATTCAAATGGAGGATTTCATGGACAACCAATTTGATAAACCAGCGGCCCCAGTGGGCGGCACACCTTTTCAGACCCGCAGAATTGTCTTTATTGCTTTGGTCGCCCTTTCCGTGGTGGGCATCGGGGTGATGAATTTTTCCAAAGAATTTGCTCTGTGGTATTGGCTCTGCATGGCTCCAATTTTTGCTGGCACCAGCCTGGCTCTCACCTGGAAAACAGCCTACAAACAGGACGCCACCGCCGGACACCACATCCGGAGGCAGCTACTGCACTGGCTGGTTCTGGTGGTCGGGTTGCTCCTGGTTTTTCTGATGCAAAGATATGGAGCCCTGGCCCCTGGTGAAACAGGATTGCTGGCTTTGTTGCTACTGGCTATGTCCTGTCTCTACGCCGGTGTGCATTTCGAATGGCGGCTGGGAGTTCTGGGAGGCATCCTGACCCTTACTTTTATCGCTGGTATTTTTGTGGAGAACTTTTTCTGGGTTCTCCTTGTGCCCGCTATCATTGCTGTTGTCCTCATGGCCAAGGGCAAAGGATACGATAAAGTCTAGGATCGTTAGTCCGAATAACAGACCAAAAATCCTCAAACCCGCCATCCTTTTGGCGGGTTTTTTATTTCCCCTTGCGAAAGTTAAACACTTGTTTGATATTGCTGTTTAAATCAAGCATTGTAATCATCCGATTAAAACAATCAAATTTCCCTCGCTTCCACCGAAAGGAAGCTCTTATGTCAGAAGAAAAACACGATCCCAAGGAAAAACTGTTGGATGCAGCTGAGTCGTTATTTGCCTGCAAAGGTTTTGATGAAGTCTCCATCCGGGAATTGGCAGCTGCTGCCGATGTGAATGTGGCCGCTGTAAACTACCACTTCCAGGGTAAGGAGAACCTTTTTCATGAGGTCATCATTCGCCGCTTTGTGGTCCAACGAGATCGCTCCCTCGAAGCCTTGGAAAAAGTCCTCGGCAGTACCAAAGAAAAGCCCAACGTGGCTTCGGTGGTCCGGGCTCTGGTGGAAGAAAATCTAAAAGGCACCCTCTCCGTCCCCACCAGCGGTTCTTTCATGACGCTGCTCGCCCGCGAAATGCATTCCCAGCACGGCCACTCCTCCACCGCCTTTTTCAGAGAAATGGTGATGCCTGTTTTTCAGGCCTACTCCACCGCGCTGTTGCAGGTGCGCCCCTCTTTACAACAGGAGCAAATCAGCTGGATCATGGCCAGTATCATCGGACAAATCCACCACTTCGTGACCCGCTGGCACAAAAAGAAATTCCTCCCTGAAGATGGCGATGATTTCAAAATTATGGTCCAAGTATTCCCTGCTTTGGGCCAGCCCCTCGAAGAATATATCCAATTGGTTGCCGACCACATCACGGCCTTCTCCATGGCGGCCATCGATTCCCTGTATCCGGAGGTAGTGGAATGACCTTGAAATTGATCAGCTCAGTGCTGCTGCTGGCGGCACTGACCGGATGCGCAGTGGGCCCCGACTACGTGAGGCCAGAGTTGGAAGCAGAAGTTCCGGCTGGATGGGCAGAAAGGCCCACCATGACCGAAGCCTTGGCTGAAACCACTGCCTCGCCCATGAGCCGATGGTGGGAATCTTTCGGCGACACCACCCTAAATTCCCTGGTGGAAAAAGCCCTTGTCCATAACAACGATCTGGCTGCAGCGGCCGGACGGGTGCTGGAGGCAGAAGCCCTTTTTGGAGGGGCCAAATCCCAGCAATACCCCACCTTGGAAATTGGAGGCACCGGCTCGCGCAGCAAAAACAGCCAAGCCGGAAGCTCGACTTTCCTACCCAGTCACAGTAATGCCTTTTCCGCCAACGCCACATTGCGCTACGAAGCCGATTTGTGGGGACGGCTGGCTCGGGGAAAAGAAGCGGCACTGGCCTCTTTACTTTCCAGTGAGCAAGATCGCCGGGCCCTGGCCCAAAGCCTCATTGCGGGCGTAGTTCGCACCTGGTTGCAAATCCGCGAACTCCAGATGCAAGTGGAATTGAATGATCGCACGGTGATCAATTTTACGGACAATCTGGAAACGGTACAAAACCGTTACAACCGTGGTCTGGTCACTGCCCTCGACGTTCACCTGGCAGCCCAAAATCTGGCTGCAGCCCAGGCCATCGGGCCCGCCACCCGGTTGAGCCTGGCCGAATCCCGACGCCGGCTGGAAATTCTGGTGGGTCAGTATCCATCCGGCCTGATCCCATCCAATGATCTGGAAAATGCCCAAGGCACACAGCCCCCTATGGTGATGCCCGAACCCCTGGCTCCTGTGCCAGCCGGACTGCCTTCGGATCTGCTGGAGCGCCGCCCCGATCTGGTAGCCGCCGAAATGAACCTTCATGCAACAGTGGCCCGCATTGGTGAAGCCAAAGCGGCCCTTTATCCCCGCATCAGCCTGACAGCCAGTGCCGGATCCAGCAGCAGTGAGTTGAATGACCTCTTCACTTCCCCTGCGGACGTCTGGTCACTGGCGGGCAACCTTTTCATGCCTCTGATCAATCGAGGTGCCACCAAGGCCCAGATCAAGGCTGCCGAGGCCCGCACAATGCAAGCTACCGCCATGTATCGGTCAACCATCCTGCAGGCCTTCAGTGAAGTGGAAAACGCCCTCGATCAGGATCACTATCAAAAACTGCAGGAAGATTTCCTGGTGGAATCTGTCAGCAGCGCCCGCCGGTCGGTTGACCTGGCCGAAGATCGCTACATGAGGGGCCTGGACAACATCCTCGTCGCTCTCGAATCACAACGCCGGCTGTACACCGCTGAAAGCCAGCTACTGACAACGGAAAGATTACGCCGCACCGCCCGGGTCAACTTGATCCAGGCCCTTGGCGGCCCATGGGATGAACTGAACAACGATCAGAATCAAGGAGTCGAACGATAATGATTTCCAGAATATTAAAACTTCTGTTACCCGTTCTTTTGGTGGCTGTGGCAATTTATGCTGCCATGATTATGATCAAAATGAAGCCCCAAGCGCCACGGCAAGACCCTCCCACCTCCCAGCCGGTAGTCACCATTCACACCGTCGGAGTTGGTGGGTCAGAAGTCAGGATCAAAGGCTTTGGTTCGGTCAAAGCCAAGCGTTCCGTGAACGTTGTGCCCCAGGTCAGTGGAGAGGTTCTGGAAAAATCTTCGTCTTTCGAGCCGGGCGGTTACTGCACAAAAGGCCAGGTCCTTCTGAGTATTGATAACACCGATTACGCTCTGGCTGTGGCCAGAGCTCAGGCCGATGTGGCCCAAATGGAATACAATCTGGCCCGGGCCGAAGAAGAGTCACAGGTTGCCCGCAGAGAATGGGACGGCATGAAACGCTCAGACGGTGGTTCAGAACCCTCCAGCCTGGTGCTTCACGAACCCCAACTCAAATTGGCCAACGCCAACCTTGACGCCGCTAAGGCTTCTTTGCGCCAAGCCAACGTCAACCTCCAGCGCTGCACCATCACCGCACCCTTCGATGGCCGGATTCTGGCCGCCGATGTAGATGCCGGACAGTACCTGCGATCCGGAAATGCCGTGGGCTCTCTATACGCCACAGACGTAGCCGAAATAACCGTCTCCCTCCCTGATGATGACCTGGCCTGGGTGGCCATCGAGGGGTCCCAGTACACGGACGATCCCCAAGCCAAAGTTGATATCTTTGCCGATTTTGCCGGCGCCCGTCACCAATGGGAAGGCCGGGCTGTGCGCCTGGGCGGAGCAGTGGACAGCCGCAGCCGTCTGGTTCCTGTGGTGGTGGAAATTCCCAACCCCTATGAGGTGAATGGCACCCGCCCCCCGTTGGTGGAAGGCATGTTTGTTGAAGTTGTCTTCCGGAGTACCCCCCAAAACAACTCTTTGGTCATCCCCCGGTCCGCTCTGCGCCCCAACAACGAAGTCTGGGTTATCACTGACCAGCACACAGTCAATGTGCGCACCGTTGAAGTGGCCAGAGCTGGCCTGGATGAAGCCGTGATCAATTCCGGCCTCGAGCCCGGGGAAATGATCTGCACCAGCAATCTCCAATACGTCACCGAAGGAATGCCCGTGCGGCTTGAAGGCGAGCCCATGCAGCCAGTCAGTAAGGATGGTGCGGAATGAACGGCATCATTCGCTGGTTTGCCAACAACCATGTGGCGGCCAATCTGTTGATGTTGAGCATTGCTGCCGCTGGAATTTTCAGCGCGCTCACCATCAAGCAGGAAGTATTTCCTGAACTGACCATGGACATTATCACCATCCAGGTTCCTTATCTCGGCGCGACACCCAGCGAAGTGGAAGAAGCAGTCTGCGTTCGGGTGGAAGAACAGATCCAGGGTGTGGACGGCATTAAAAAAATGACCTCAACCGCCTCTGAAGGCGTGGGCGTGGTCATGGTGGAGTTGAACCGGGGCGTCGATGTGCGCAAGGCTCTTGACGACATCAAAGCCGAAGTCGACCGCATCATCACTTTCCCCGAGGAAACCGAAAAGCCCATCATCTCCCAGGTGGAACGCAAAAATCAGGTCATTGATCTGGTCATCTATGGTGACGCCTCCGAGAGCACCCTCAAGATTATCGCTGAAAAAACCAGAGACGATTTGCTGGCCATGCCGGACATCACTTATGTCACTCTGGGGGGAACCCGACCCTATGAAATCTCCATCGAAGTGAGTGAAGAAAACCTGCAGGCCTACGGGCTGACCCTATCCATGGTCACCCAGGCGGTAAAAACCGGCAGTATGGATTTACCCGGGGGCAGTGTCAAAACCGATGTGGGTGAAATTCTCGTCCGCACCAAGGGACAGCTTTATACCGGCGAAGAGTTTGGGCGCATTGTTGTGATCACCGCCCTTGATGGATCCCAGGTCACTCTTGATCAAATAGCCACCATCAAAGACGGCTTTCAAGACCTGGACACAGCCACTTTTCTGGATGGAAAGCGCGCCGCGTTAGTGTCCGTTTACCGCACCGGAGACCAGGGAGTGCTGACGGTCACCGAAGTGGCCAAAGAATATGTGGCCACCATGAAAGATCGCATGCCGCCAGGCATTGAATTGACCACCTGGCATGACCGCTCCACCGTTTACCGCGGGCGCATGAACCTACTGGGAAAGAACGGTGTCATTGGTTTGATCTTGGTCTTCCTGACGTTGACCATCTCCCTGGAATTCCGCCTGGCCCTTTGGGTCACCGTGGGATTGATGATCTCCTTCCTGGGCGCCTTCTGGATGCTGCCCCTATTCGGAGTATCGCTGAACATGATTTCCATGTTTGCATTCATCGTATCCCTGGGCCTGGTGGTTGATGATGCCATTGTGGTGGGCGAAAACGTTTACACCCACCGACAAATGGGACACAGCCGGTTAAAAGCGGCCAAGTTGGGAACCCTCGAAGTGGGCGGACCCGTAACCTTCGCAGTCCTGACCACTGTGGTGGCCTTCCTGCCCCTGGCTTTTGTCGATGGCACCATGGGAAAATTCATGTTCAACATCCCGGTGGTGGTCATCGCCATTCTGGTGTTCAGCCTGGTGGAGTCATTGTTGATTTTGCCCGCACACTTGAGCACCATCAAAATCAAAGAAGAAGACCCAAATAAGGCCCCCAACTTTTATGCCCGCATGAAGCAAGGCTTCGACGGCCAGGTTGATAAGGTCATCCAGAAGTGGTACCGCCCCACTCTCGAATTCGCCCTGAGCCACCGGGCTCTGGTGATCTCCTTAGCCCTGTCCACTTTGATTGTCACCATGGGGTGGTTTGTGGGAGGACACATCAAATTCACCTTCATGCCTAATGTGGATGCCGACAATCTCATTGCCGCTATCACTTTGCCTCAGGGTAGCACCGTTGACGATGCCCTGAAAGTAGTGGAGCAGCTGGAATCGTCCCTGACTCAGACCATCGCCGAGTTTGAAGAAGACCGTGATCCAGATGCTGATTCTATTATCAAACACATGAGCACTTCGGTGGGTTCCCAGCCCAGGACCAATGAACGAAGCGAAGGAGCAGTCTCGGGTGGAGCTCATCTTATTGAAGTCAATGCGGAATTGATGGTTGCTGAATTGCGGAACATCCCCAGCCCGGAAATGGCTGCCCGGTGGCGTGAGCTTTGCGGCCCCATCACCGGCGCCGTAGCCGCCAGTTTTTCCGCCGATCTTTTCCGCGGCGGGAAACCAATTTACGTTCAGTTGTCATCCCCTGACACCGAAGGTTTGGTGGCTGCCGGACGCGCCCTGAAGGAAGAGCTGGCTGCTTATCCCGGCGTGCAGGACATCACCGACTCCTTCCGTGAAGGCAAGGTGGAGATGAAGCTGAATCTCAAGCCTGAAGCGCGCACATTGGGTATCTCCCTCTCGGATCTGGCTCGGCAGGTGCGGGCAGGTTTTTACGGCGATGAAGCCATGCGTCTGCAACGGGGGCGTGACGAAGTCAAAGTCATGATTCGTTATCCAGAAGATGAACGGCGCAGCCTGGGCAACATTGAGTCCATGCGTATCCGCACACCCAGCGGTGACCTGGTGCCTTTCAGCCGGGTGGCTCAAGTGGATATTGGTCGGGGATTTGCTTCCATCGAGCGCGCGGATCGCAAGAGAGTGGTGGCCGTTACGGCTGAAATTAACCAGGCCGTGGCCAACGCTGATGAAGTCAACCGCGACTTGCGCGAGAATATCATGCCCCAATTGATGGCCGACTATCCCGGCCTCCAATTCAGCATGGAAGGCCAGCAAAAAGAACGGGCAGACTCCATGTCCAGTTTGGCCAGGGGTTTCATCATGGCCATGATGCTGGTTTATGTGCTGCTGGCAGTCATGTTCAAATCATACCTGCAGCCACTCATCGTTATGTCTGCCATTCCGTTTGGAATTGTGGGCGCCATTTGGGGCCACATCGTGATGGGATTGAACCTCACCCTGATCAGCATGTTTGGTGTGGTGGCCCTCACCGGTGTGGTGGTGAACGATTCGTTGATCATGATTGATTTCATCAACCGGGCCCGAAAAGAGGGACACAGTCTCAGTGATGCCTTAACCCGGGCAGGGTTGCGACGTTTCCGCCCCATCATGCTCACATCCGTGACCACTTTTGCCGGGCTGATGCCTTTGATTCTGGAGAAGAGCCTGCAGGCGAAATTCCTGATTCCCATGGCCACCAGCCTGGGCTTTGGAGTGATGTTTGCTACCTTCATCACCTTGTTAATGGTGCCCGTCAGTTATTCAGTGCTGGCCCAGATGAAAGCCTTTTTTGGTGTGAAAGAAACCTTTGGAGAAACCGATATCGATGAATCAGAAGCCTTCCTAACCAAACAAGGTGGCCATAACCTGATTTAATCTAAATATTTTTCGAGAGGTTTTTAATTCACGTGCGTTTTATAAGTGCATGACGGAGCCAGCCGATCCTCCCCAAATTGCCCTGGGGTCGGCTGGTTTCTATCACTCATTCCTTGGAAAAGCGAGTAGAGCTATGAAACGATCTATCCTTCTCACTGTACTTTTTATGATCTTGGCCGTGCCTTTGAGCCTGGCTCAGGAAACGACACAAGAACAACCCAACCTCACAGGAAGTTGGGCCCTGAACGAAAAGATGAGCGATGATATTCACCAAATCATGATGAAAGCCATGGGTGGAAACAGAGGCGCCGGCCGTGGTAGTGGCGGTCCTGGTGGCGGTCGTGGCGGCGGTGGCGGTGGCGGTGGCGGTCGTGGCGGCAACATGGGCGGCCAACCTGGCGGCGAACAATCCGGCTCTGACTCTCAGGCCCAGAAACACGCAGAAGAGATGAAAAAGCAGCAATCGAGCCTTGAAATTTTCCAGGATGGACTTGAGTTGAACATCACCGACGGCCTGGACATCACTCGCCTCTTGCACACTGACGGTCGCTCTGAAAAAATTTGGACCCAACGGGGAGAAGCCACCGCTTCAGCCCACTGGGATAAAAACATTCTCGTGGTCGAGTGGAAAACGGGTAAGGATCCCAAGGCCCGCTCCCGCAACTACGAGCTGAGCGAAGATGGAGGGCGGTTGACAGTCTCGGAGAAGTTGCCTATTCCCAACAGCAAAGACACGGTCAGTGCAAAACTGGTGTACAATTTGCAGAAATAGATCCATCCCACAGCCCCAGCCCATTGCCCCCGCGGGCAATGGGCTGGCTCCTTGGGCCACGCAAGTTTGTAAACCAGCTTTGCTGGCGTAACTCCGGGTCTCGCTGGAGGTCCGCAATCCCACAATAGCTACGGAAAGCACCAAAAGAGCCGGTGGAGCCGCTGGTTTGATCAAATTCATACAAAGATGCTACTATTTTTGATGCTGCCTGTTAACGGAAGAACAGCATTTTGCCCTTGCATAGTTGCGAAATTTATAAAGTGTGTTTCATTTGGACCGATATAGTAGACGGGGAAATGGCTTGGATCCCCCAAATTGAACGTTCGGTCCCCAAGAATAACCTGACCGGACATTGGCAGCAGAAAAGGTGGATCATCGTGAGTGACACGAACCTGATCGACATCACCGCCACTGCCGTCGAAGCCTTCAAAGACTTCGACTGGAATGAGCACGAAGGCAAAGGCGTAAGGCTCTTTGTCCAAGGCTTTGGCTGAGGCGGTCCCAGTATTGGCATGGCTCTGGATGAGCCTAAAGACGAAGACACTACTGTAGAAGAAGGGGCCATTAAGTTCTTAATGGATACCCAGACCACCGATGTGGTGCGCCAGAGCGGCGGACTGACCATCGATTATGTCAACGAATCGTACCGGCGTGGCTATATGCTGAAGCTGGGCGAAAGCAGTGATTGCGGTAGCAGCGGCGACAGCGGCGGCTGCAGTGGCTGTGGTTGATTTTCCTGTCAGTAGGAAATTCGAGTAAAAAAAGGAACCTCAATTGGGGTTCCTTTTTTCATACTAAAAATCTTCAGGCTTGATATCGAAATCATCATCCAAAGGATCAGTATCCTCTTCAAATTCATCTTTATCCTGATAGTCGAGCTCGTCCGAAAAATCATCGTCCTCGACTTCAACATCGTCCAATTCATCCAGCTCCGGCTCATCCTTTTCCTGGAGCTCGGCATTAAATTCTTCGCAGCACTCATCGCAGCAAAAAACCTGGCCGTGAAAATGAATTCCTTTTTCTTCGATTTCAGCGCCACACTTATGACACACACTGTAGTCAGACATTTATCCACTCCCGAAAAGCCATAAAGCCAGTTGGAAATCTGCCGCCACCGGTGAAGACTACATGATCACCGGCACCTCCCATAGAGAGAACGATTCACTCAACAAGCCTGCTTGGCAAGAACAATTTCATCTTAGCGAAATGCGATAATATAGGACACCCATGCCGGAGCCAAATCACCTTTGCGATCTGGATTGAACTTTCCGCTGGGCTCACCGTCATTGTCGGTTCCTTCCCAATAAACAATAACCTTTCGATAGCCACATTCTTCCAGCAGATCACAGGTTTCAGGCAGAGACCAAAGGCGCCAGTCATAGGCAAAAGCGTTCTCCATCAGGCTACCGTCTGGAAAACGGAAATGAATGTAGCAACGCACTTCCCCGGTGATGGGATTAAAATCATCCTGATCCCAGAGGTAGTCAAACCCCTCTACGTCCTTTTCTTCAATCTGCGGAATCTGGGCTTCCGGCCCCCCGTAGATATCCAGCATGAGCATGCCATCGTCCTGTAGGCTTTCCCGGGAAATAGTAAAATACTCTTTCAACTCAGCGCGGGTTTTGAATCCCCACCAGCTGAAATTTGTAGCAGCCAAAACCTCGGCCTTGGGATCCCTCACCTTGCGCACATCATCACGCACCAGGGTCACTGCTTCTGCACGCTCCCCCAGGGGATTCAGATTGTTGATGCGCCCCCAGTCCAGGGTGGGGCCATCGTAGTCCACTCCCAAAGCGGTGTTGGCTCTCCGGCGCTTCACCCATTCACTGCACAGCAGGGCGGTGCCGCAAAAATCTTCCCGAAGGAAAGAAGGGCTCCGGCCGAATTCCTTGTAAAAAACCCGATCTATGAAATGCACTTCCGCCTCTGCATTCTGTACAGACTGTTCGTACAACCAATGCAGGTCGGCATTATCGGCGTTCAATTGCCCTGCATCGGCCAGGGCTTCCATGGCGGCCGCTACCGGCTCCTCAATCTTCTCTTCTGGCAAGCTCAAAATCTATGGTCCTTCCCCCGGCTTTTAGCGGAGCGGTTTGTGATCCTTGGAAAAATACTCATTGGTCATGGAGCGCACTTTTTTATTCAGGAAAATCAAGGCAATGAGGTTGGGCAGCGCCATCAAACCAAGAGCACTGTCGCCGAAATTCCACACCACCTCAAGAGAGAAAATCGCTCCCAGGAAATTCATCAATACAAAGACCAGCTTGTAGGGCAATACATACTGCGGGCCGGCCAGGTAAACCATAGCGCGGTCACCGTAATAACTCCAGCTGATGGCCGTGGAAATGCCAAACAAAACCACCCCGATGGTGATGATCAGGTAACCCCACTGGCCCAAGATGGGGCGCAACCCTTCCTTAAACGCCCAGGCCGTCAAAGGAGAACCGTTCTGGGCCATCAAACCCGTCAATATCAACCCATCAATGCTCTCCAGTTGGATATCACCATCTTTCACTTCCATGGTGCCCGTGAATTTTTCGCCGCTGGACTCCCAAATGGTCGCCGCATCCACGATGCTGTGATTGCGTACTAAGTTCACGCCCTGGAAAAGGCCATGATCCACATCCACCGTGCCGGTGAACTTATCCTGAAGGCGTAATTCTCCATCGGTATGGACCTGTCCATCATCCACAATCACACTCAGGGTATTCTGGGCGTTGATATCCAAAGTCGCATCCATTTTTGAGTTCCAAACACCAGTGGAAAGAATGACCAAACCGGTGATGGTGCAAATGATCAGGGTATCAATCAAGGGGCCCATCATGGCCACCACACCCTCGCGCACTGGCTCGTCGGTGATGGCTGCCGCATGGGCGATGGGAGCAGAGCCCTGGCCGGACTCGTTAGAGAAGAGTCCTCGCTTCACTCCCCAGGTGAGCATGAAAATAAATGTTCCCCCGGCAAAGCCACCCACCTGGGCAGCCGGCTTGAAGGCCGATTGGAAAATATCTCCAATCACTCCGGGCAAACTGGTGAAGTTCATGACCAACACCAGCAGTCCGCCGGCAATGTAAATAGACGCCATGTAGGGCACCAGCTTGCTCGTCACGGCCCCGATGCGTTTGATCCCACCCAGGATAACCAGAGCCACCAAACCGGCAGACATGATGCCTGTGATCCAGGTGGGCACGCCAAGGTCGCTGCGCAGCTGGTCGGCCACGGTGAAGGCCTGGATGCTATTTCCGGAACCGAAGCTGGAAATGACCGCACACACGGCGAAAAATACCGCCAGGGGTTTCCAGGATTTACCCAATCCCTTTTCGATGTAATACATGGGGCCACCAGAGGCGCTGCCATCTGGCAGAATCACTCGGTATTTGATGGCCAGGGTGCATTCGGCATATTTCAGTGCCATACCGAAAAGAGCCGTCACCCACATCCAGAACAGGGCCCCGGGACCACCATAATGCAGAGCCGTGGCCACCCCCGCGATGTTGCCAATGCCCACGGTGGCTGACAGGGCTGTGGTCAGAGCCTGGAAGTGGGACAGATCGCCTTCATGGCTGGGATCATCATACTTACCCCGCACCACATCAAAACTGTGCCTCAGGCGGCGAATCTGAATGAAACGAAGCATGACGGTGGTGACCAATCCGGTGATCAGCAACAAGGCCACCATGAGCGGGAATATCGAAGGCCAACCCCATACGGTGCCGGACAAATTGGCGGAGAAATTAGTGATGAATTCCATGAGGACCTTTCACGCAGAAACAGAAATGGGGTTTTGTTCTGTTCACTGATACACGAGGTGGGGTCCTGAAATCAACCATAAACAAAAACAGAAACAAAAAAGCGCCTTGCCCCATGACAGGAGCAAGGCGCAATTCTCTTTAATCCACCTTTGGATCAGAGCTCAATCAGTTCCTCTTCAGTCAGGGGAATGACTTCGGAAGGAGCGGCAGCTGGTGGTCCGGCAGGCACATTGGAAACTTCCGTGGCAGTCCAGGCCAGAGGGGCAGACATAGGAGCGCTGGCTGGAGTTTGCCTGGGTTCCGAAGTGACCACTTGGGCATGGGTGTCTCCGGTGACAATGGCCCCAAGAGTTCCCACCATGCCATTCAGCTCCCGAGCCTGGCCCGAAAGTTCCTCACTGGCCGATGCCGATTCTTCAGCATTGGCGGCATTGCTCTGCGTCACTTGATCCAGTTGGCCCACTGCGCGGTTGATTTCACCAACGCTGCGGCTCTGCTCTTCATTGGAACTGCTGACCGCATCCACCAAATCACTCACACGGCTCACGCCAGTCACGATTTCACCCAGAATCCCCGTCACTTCCTGAGTCACTTCCACACCACCGTTTGCATTGACTTGCGATTGATCAATCAATTCGGCAGTATCTTTGGCTGCATCAGCACTGCGCTGGGCCAAATTCCGAACCTCTTCAGCCACCACGGCAAATCCTTTACCTGCATCGCCAGCCCGGGCAGCTTCCACAGCGGCGTTCAGGGCCAGCAAATTGGTTTGGAAAGCGATCTCATCAATGGTCTTGATGATGCGGGCTGTCTGGTCTGAAGAGTCCTTGATTTTCTCAATGGCGTTGGTCATGCGGGTCATGGCCTCCTGGCCGGTTTCTGCCACATCCTGCAAGCTGTTGGTCAGACTATTGGCTTCATTGGCATTGCCAGCGTTTTCTTTGGTCATGGCCGCCATTTCTTCCAAAGTCGCCGATGTTTCTTCCAAGCTGGAGGCCTGGTTACTGGCTCCATCAGCCATATCTTGACTGGCCTGGGCCACCTGACCTGCCGCCACAGTCACTTGTTCACTGCCAAGGCCCAAATCAGCCATCACCCGAGTCAGGGCAATGACAATGCCGCGAGTGATGAGAATGCCCATACCAATGCCTAAAATTACTGCCACGATGCTCAGAATAGAAACCACCATCTTGGTAGACTGCGCCTTATTCAACATCTCTTCATCGGTCATAACATTTTGTGAAACCAGATGTCCGGCCTCGCCCAACAATTCCTGCACCTTCACCAAAGCAGGGCTTGTTTGGGACGCATAAATTTCCTGCGCCTTCAGCATGCCCGCCACTTCCTGGTGGTCCAATTCAAGGAACTCATCAATTCCCCCAAGAACCTTGTGAGCAGTGGGCGCGATGGTATCCATATACATTTCCAGAGCTTGGCCTTCTTCATCCATACGCATCATGGCATTTACCGATTTTGCACTGGTATGCAAATGAGCGTGGTCTTTTTCAACCTTGGTCCAAATGGCTGCAAATTCAGTATCTTCAGATTTTCTGTTTTGCACTCCCGTCCCATATAGCCATTGGCCAAAACTGCATTTTTTAGGATCCATCTGGACTCCGGTCAGGTCTGAAACATTCGGATCCAGAAACGCACGGGAAACTGTGGATTCCCAGGCCAAATGCCCGACTTTTGAATCCAGAAGAAAACCGGCCATATCCAAATCTGCTGGCTGAAAATGAGTGCAGATCTCGGTGGCACTTTCATGCAGTTTCTTGTGCGGCTCTTCGACCTGAGAAAGAATGCCTGCCAAACCAGGCACCATGGTCTCCGCTTCCTGCCGACTCTCGCTATAGAGCCATTGGCCGAACGCGCACTGGGTGGGATCCATCTGAACGTCCAACTGGGTCACTTCATCATCGGTGATCAACTGCCCCACCTTATTGGCCCAGTTCAGGTGGTCCACTTCCTTTTCCACCATCAAGCCCTTCAGCTTGTTGCCGTCGATCACTTCGGTGGCGTTAGTCACGATTCCAGAAACTCCCAGCAATGACCAAACACCAACCACACACAACAGAGTCAAAATGGTCCCGAAGCCGGCACCGATCTTTTTTCCCAAGCCCCAATTGCTAAACATCGCAATCCTCCACCATAAAATGTCCCATCAGGCACCATACCCGACATCATTGAACCTAATAATTCAACTTATCGACACATACAGAAAACACTTAACGGAGAAATTACAATTTTAACCATAGAGAAAACCCAAAACACCCTGTTTTAATAGGACTTAGGGTTAACACATTTGCCACCGTGGGCGCCACCTTATTGGCACACTGGCTATCTTCGTTTCAACTCATTTAAGAGTTTTAAATCGTCCGCTCTAATGACCCGACCAAACCACAGCATGATCGGGTACAACCCTAACATCAACACCGAAGTGGCCAAAAAAGGCCCCCAACCCAAGTGCAGAGGCAGTCCCTGCCATCCCACATTCCAGGAGGGTGCCACCACCCACATCACGGCAGCAGTTAAGGCCCAGGTGATACCGGCTGCGGCCAGGGGACCCAGCACCGCCCGGCGCAAATGAGGCAAGAAGGGAGTGCCCCGCAGGAAAACGTAATGCATACCCGCACTCAGCATCAGACTGATCACCGTAGCGTAGGCCGCGCCGAAGTAACTGTAGCGAGGAATCAGAACCAGGTTCAAACCAAAGTTCACCACCATGGGCACCAGGCCAATGACGATAAAATGCTTTTCCCGTTCGGCGGTCATCAGCAAACGGTTCAGCACCACGGCGATGGCGTGCAGGGGTAAACCCCAGATGCCAATTTTCATCACTTTGATAGAATCGTCAAAACGAGTGCTGTCCTCGAACCAGTGGATGATGGGTTCTGCCAGAAACATGACCAGCAAAGTGACGGGCACAATGCCCACCAGAATAAAGCGCAGGGCGCGCTCGCCCAAGCGGGCTGCATCGGCGGGAGACTTTTGGCCATAACGGGCCATGGAAGGAAAAAACGCCAATCCAAAAAGACCGGGTAGCATCACGAGAATATTCAGGGCTTGCCGCCCCTGCCCATAAATTCCGTTAGCCTCATTGCCCACCATATTTTTGAGCATCACGGAATCGATCTGGCTGTAGATGGTGGCAAAGGTTGTCGCCAGGAAAATTGGAATTCCCATACGCATGAGGCTGGCCATGTTCACGGACCCGCCGCCTCCCTCGCGTTTCCAGGGCCCAGTGTAGCGCAGCATCAGTGGCACCATAACCATCAGGCGAATGACCCGGCTTGCCAGGTTGGCCCACACAAGCCCCACGATGCCATATCCCGCATCCAGCCACCACCAGCCCAAACCAAAATAAAGCAACGCCGATGCCACCTGGGCCAAACTTTGATACTGAACTTTTTCATGGGCTTGCAACACGGCATCACAGGCCAAACCAGTGCCTTCAATAAAAATGGCCAGCCCCATGAGCAGCACCACTGTTTTGTCCAGAGCTTCCCATCCTGAAATTTGGGCAAACCCTAACAGGAAGGCGTAGCAAATGGCACCCACCAACCAGCGCACCTTCAGCGTCGTCCAGAACAGGGGTAAGGTCATGGCTCGGGCTTTGGCTATTTCCCGGGTCAGCAAATTGCCCAAGCCAAAGTTGGAAACCGTCTGCATGATGCCCGCGATACTCAGAGCAAAAGTCCAGATCCCGATGCCTTCGGGCCCCAGAATGTGGGTCATCTTTTTGCGCAGAAAGAGAGCCAACAGACGGCCGGAATAGAGCCCGACCGCCAGCAGGATTGTATTTTTAGCAATGTTCTTTGATGCGCCCAAAGGCAGTACTCTCTTTTAGAAAAATCCTCGAGTGGCAGCCGTGAACACTGGTCCACGGGATCCATCAAGAGCCCAACTCAAATCCAGTTTGCTGGTCAGCGCATTGGCTGACCGGGTGGGTCCAAGACGCAGCCCCAGTCCCACCTCATGTCTGGCGTCTTGCAGACTGCGGCTTTCATCATCCCACCAGGCGCAGCCTCCACTGTAGAAAGCCGCAAACCCCAGGTGAGCCATACCCAAAACTTCCCAAGGCATGACCTTTCCCTGTTCCACATTCCAACGCACCAGGCGGTCGCCAGCCATGCCATCGAAATCCAGGGTTCTCAATCCCCGATTCAAACCCAGCAGCAGGGCCTTTTCGCCGGTCAAATTTTCGCCATGTCCCACTTCTGCAATCAACCGAGTCAACCAAGGGCTGCGTTCCGCGCCTGTGCTGAACAACCAGCCGGAGTGCATATTGAACCGGTGGTACCCGTTGCCTTCAGCACCCCACTGGCCCTCGCCAAAGCCCTGGACCATGAGCAACCCGGGCCCCAGGCCCATCCATTTAGTGGCCACCAATTCGCTGCGCCAAGAAGAACCCCCAAACCCGGTTGTGGAGCCCAGAGACGATCCCGTGGGCCCCGACTTTAAACTCAAACTCCAATCCATGGGGATGTCTTCCGTGGGGCCGTACTGCAAGACGTAATTAGCTTCGGTCCAGGTTCGGCCTTGGGTGCGCAGCCAAATAAAAGGATAAACAGTGACACCCTGCTCTCGGGCAAAAGGGTCATATGGCTCCGTCAGATAATCCAAGCTCACTTCCCGGTCATCAGAAAGAACCCAGCCGGATTGCCGTCCCACATCCATCTCACTGTCTTTGATTTCCAGCCCCACGCCCAGACGCCACACCCGGCCTTCGTTCTGGGGAGATAGCCGCACCAGAGAACTGATTTCCAATTGTTTCTGGTGTTTGGGAAGAAGCACATAGAGGCTTTCCTCAGCGGTGGGATCGGCCCCTGCAGGTCCTGCGTTGCTCAAAAAATACCGCACATCACCCAGAGAATCCCAGGCGCGGGTTTCCAGACTCAAGCGATCGCCAAGGGCATAAAAAGGACGGCTGATAAATATATTTCGGTAGTGGCCGTCTTCCCGTTGGGAATAATCAACCCCCACTTCCAGTCCAGCCTTGGTCACCCGGCGTTTGCGAAACCAGACACTGTGAAAAGAGCTATTCTCATCGGCCCCCATGCCCGCACCCATGGTCAGGGCCTGGCCCAGAAAATTCACTTCAGAAAGGGAAACATTCCAGCGGGTATCACCCGAAGCCGAACGGGAATATGTCAGGTTAGTTTTCAAAGACCAGGAGTCGCGCACCTCTACCCGCACGTTCACCCGACCATCGGCGGTCGTATCCACCGCAGTGACCCGGATCTGATTCAGAAAACCCAACTCCCTCAAATTGCGTTCGGTTTCATCCAGAAGAGCGGGGCGGTACAGCTCTCCCCCGGTGAAGAGCAGCTCTTTGCGAATCACATATTCCCGGGTATTGACGTGGAGGTTGTTCATGGTTCTGCGCACCAGAGCGAGGGCCCCAAAGGTGCTATCAGTTTCCGCCTCACTAAAGATGCTGTTGCGGATGATTTCGATTTCCCCGACAACCAGCGGCCCAGATTGGCCATAGGCTAGAGGGGCGTGGGAAACAAGAAGCCCCACCGTCATGACAAAACAGACAAAGAGCACGCCACTTCTGCCGTTTTGACAGACCCACTGTGTCATGAATCCGTCTAACCTGGACCAGACGCTCTGCAGGGGCATCATCAAAAACAACCTTAAACCATTGTCATTATTTGAATTGCAAAATTTCCGCAAAAACTTCCCCTTGAGGGCACAGCCCTTGTAAGTGGGTCCATGAGTACATAAACGACGAGGCTGAAAAACTTGGCCCACTCATACCACACGACGTCCAGGAGGACCAGAAATGAATACCGCATTCCCTATGACTCAAGTCATCAACGCCGCCATGAACCACCGCGACGCCAACCAGTTTGCCTGCGGACGCAGCCCTCGGGCCGATGTCATGGAAGGGGCCACCGAATTCCGTGTCACCCTGGATTTACCTGGAGTAAAGCAGGAAGATTTGGACATCAGCCTGGAAAACATGACCCTCAGCGTGAAAGCCAAACGGGAAACTGAAGTTCCCGAAGGATTTGCACTGGTTCGTCATGAACGGGCAGCCAAAGCCGATTTTGAGCGCACCTTTAACCTGGGCAATGGCGTGGACGGATCCAGCATCGAAGCCACCTTTGAAAATGGCGTCCTGATGCTGACTTTGCCCAAGAGCAAACAGAGCCTGCCCCGACGCATTGAAGTGAAATAACAACCCATAGCGCACCGGGACAAGTTCCCGGTGCGCTTTTTTATTGAAGAGTTTCGAAATTTTGCCATAATATCCCCATGAAACTTATATCCTACACGCAGGGGCCTGGACCGCGTTGCGGCCTGGCTCTGAGCGAAACCGTCGGCATTGACCTGCTGTCGGCCGATCCTTCCCTGCCCGGTAACTGGCACGCCCTGCTACCAAACCTGGAACGGGTCCACGAAATTCACCTTCAGTTCAAAGACCAACTGGGAGACGTAGAAAAAGCACGTCTTCAAGGCAGCGACCTGGCCTTGCCTTTCCTGGACCTAAACAAGGTCGAGCTGCTCAGTCCCATCATTCTGCCTTCAAAAATCATTGCCGTGGGGCTGAACTATCGGGATCATGCGGAAGAGCAGAACAAAACCCTTCCCGAACGCCCATTGTTGTTCAGCAAGGCCAGCAGCTGCCTGCAGATTCCCGGCGGACCCATCGCCCTGCCGCCAGAGTGCGCCCAGGTAGACGCAGAGGCTGAATTGGCAGTAGTCATCGGCAAAGCCGGCCGGGCCATTGCCCGGGAAGATGCTCTCCAGCACATTGCCGGCTATACCTGCTTTAATGATATCAGCGATCGCGAAGCCCAGTATTCGGACCGTCAATTCTTCCGGGGCAAAAGCATGGACACCAGTGGGCCCTGTGGCCCATGGATCGTCACTCCCGACGAGTTGCCCAACTTTGCCACAGGCCTGAACATCACCTGCCATTGGAACAATACTCTGATGCAGACCAGTAATACCGATCAGCTCATCTTTCCCGTAGATGAGTTGATCGCCTATATCAGCCGGACCATATCCCTGCTTCCGGGCGATATCATCTCCACAGGCACTCCTGGTGGTGTGGGCGTCTTCCGGGATCCCAAGGTCTTCCTCAAGCCCGGGGACACTATCACCGTTGAGATACAAGGCTTGGGAAAGCTATCTAATCCCGTTGTCGCCTGGGAGGGTTGACCATAGGGCAGTTTCGTGACTGCAGGGCTGGTGGAAACACCGGCCTTGCATTTTTTCAACATTTAATGGGTTTTGTTGCGATTTGCCACGTGTCTTTCTGGTTTTTCCAAATCACTCGATCTCGCCAATATCATCTCAAAGTGCCCCATCTCCCTCTCTTCCCTGTAATTTCCAGCCATAACCCTGTTTGCCTGAATCTTTCTCCCAACTCTTCCGGACTGCGGAATGTTCCTTGCCGTTTCTTATGATTACAACCACCTGACCGGGCATCCCGCAATGCCTGAGGGTGATCGAAAAACACAGAATGAATCAACAGCCATTCGGAGAGCGACATGATGACAACAGCCCAAATCAGCTGCCCGGAATTATCTTTTCTCATGGAAAGAATGCCGGAATACAACCATTACCGATCTGATGAAGAAGCCGCCCTGGCGGAACGCTCATATCGACGGGCCATGGGTTTGATGCTGAAAGAGTGCGGCGATCATCTGCTCAACATTCTGGAAAAGAAAAGCACCCTCCTGGACACAGATCAGGAACGCTTCATCGATGCCTTGATCGACCGCATCGGCATGATCTTCCGGCGTCTCGACCGAGAAGGCCATGTCTGCCTGGTGGGCGATTGCCACGCCACCATTGCCGAATTGGAAGAACTGGACATCCGGCTCATATTGATGATTGAAAAAGCCATGATGATGGTCCGGAACCTGGGTGTGGATGTTCCCGCAGCCGCTTGGTTTAAAAATGAAGCGGGACTGCTGAGCCACGACCTGGCTGCCTTCAGCGAAATGACAGAAGAACGGAATTATCTGTTAGGCCTTGGTTGGGAATCGGAGTTCACCTACGGAGGCTCGGCGTGAGCCCCGGGTTGGGACATGGACGAAATTGGGGCGCGCTGCCTTTGCGCACTGAGAAATTCCAATGGAGCATGGAAGCCGATGGCCCCATGGTCCAGGGTCCGTTGGATATGGAATTCCTTCGAGGCCAGCGCATATCCCTAAATCTGGAAATGGGCCAGTACGGTCTGCTCGTCCGAGATGGAGCCTTGAAAGCCTTGTACCTGGACGGAGCTCATCATCTGGATATCGGTGAACAAAAAGAACAGATAAAAACTGACAGCCACCTCTTTTTCCTGACCACCGAAAAAAGCATCGATTTCCGCTGGACCACAGAAAGTGCCCAGGGATTCACCGCCGCAGGGGGCACCCCCGTCATCGGCCAATGCTCCGTGCGCATCGAAAAACCGGCCCGCTTTTATCAACGGGTATTGAGGAAACTTGAAAAGTGGTCCCCAGAAGACATTAACGATTGCCTTAGGCCCTTGGTAAACAGCGCCTTCAAAGAATTGCTCCAAGACCTCACCGCAACGGCCTGTAACCATCCTGGCGGCCTGCAATCTTCTCTGATGATGCTTGGCGCCCACCAGTTGGATGAGTATTTATCCGAACATGGTCTGTATTGCGTTTCTCTGGCCGCTTACACCGCTGCTCCCCCAGTGGAAAACAGCACCGATCAGACTGCTGGACAATCTGCGGACTTGCTTCATACTTAGAGGGTAGCGGCTCCGGGTTTGCCCGGGGCATTATTGCACCCGTCCTGAAAGCGATTTCCATGCTGTATTCGCTCCCAAAAATTTCTCTCTTCATTTTTTTGATTCTCATGGCCCTTCCCGGTTCCGCCCTGGCTGTTTTTGGTGATGGGCCCGAGTCCGGAGAAAGCCTGGCCCTCAAAGAGATCATCATCGAAGGCAACGACCGCACAGACCGTGACCTGATTCTCAATGAGATGGGCCTTCACATCGGACAGGTGTTCGACCGCGAAATGATGGATCTGGTTTGGATCAAAATGGAAGACATTGGCTACTTCGCTTTTGTCGACATGGAATTCGATGACAGCGGCGATGATGGCGTGGTGCTGAATGTGTACGTGGAAGAAGACATGACCACGGCCTACGCCCCTCTGGTGCAATATAGCCGTCGCCACAAATACATGTTTGGCGCCTGGATTGAAGAGAACAACTTGCGGGGCAAGGGTGAAACCCTGCGAGTGGATCTGGCGGCTCTTTATATCCAGCGCGGCAATGTCGCCTGGACCAAACCCTGGATGTTTGGGGTACGGGGGCTGGAAATGAAACTGGCCCTGTTGGGCGAGAAATCAAACTTCGTCTTCCGTCCCACAGACCAGAAACTGGGCACCGCCGATGCCCAAATCCGCTGGAATTTTCTGGGTTCATTTTATGCATCAGCAGGACTCAACTACGGTCAAAACACCTACCGCGACGACTACTATTGGGATGATCCCACCAGCGGCGAATCCGTTTTACACCAAAGCGGAATGGTGGCGCACCTGGCTTCCCGCGGAGCTGTGGGCTTCGATAGTCGCAACAATCCCTGGTACCCCTCAAGCGGAATCTATGTGGAATTTCAGGCCCAGCATTGGGCCAGTGATCAGTTTGACTCCTACACAGAAACCACCGGTGATGTGCGCCTATTTGCTCCCGTGCCCATCGGCAAACATGTGCTGGCCCTGCGTGCCTGGGGACGCCGCACTGATGGCCCCACGCATTTGGATAATACGCTCTTCTTTGGTGGGCCCGAAACCATCCGGGGCTATCGCTTTGGGGGGCTGGAGGGCGACGAAGGTTACCTGCTGACCGCTGAATACCGTATACCCATTTTCATGATGCCCATTTCCGCCAAAGGCGAGATGGTGGGATTTGGTTTGCATGCTTTTGCAGACGCGGGTGATGCCTGGTACGACGGCTTGGATCCGGGGCGCGCGTTACAGAGCTGGGGAGGCGGCGCTCATATCAACATCGACCGGATGCAGTTGCGCTTTGAGGCTGCCAAAACTCGCGAGGGTGAGTGGGTCTTTGAGTTCATGGACCACTTTAACTTCTAGTCAGATTCGATCTCGGTTCTGAAGGGTGAAGGTTGCTTGTTCATGAAAGCATCCCGAGCCTTGATGAACTCCTCACCCGACCAGGACTCATGCCGTAAACGAGCAATCTCCACCAGCGATTCTTCCGGTAAAACTTCCGTCTCTTCCATTAAGTTCAAAATGCGCCGGGTACCCCGCAAAGCCTGGGGCCCCCCGTGGCTCATCCCCTCCAAAATCCCTTCAGTTACAGGCAGCAATTCATCCGGCTCCACCATGCGGCAGAAAAAACCTGTGTGCCAGGCCCGCTCCGCGCTGATGGCTTCCCCCGTAAGTAACATTTCCCGCACCAGAGGCGAGCCAAAACTGCGAATCATGCGGCGCAATCCGGTGTGACTGTACACCAGACCCAACCTCACGGGAGGCACCCCCAGGCGCACATGGCCAGCGGCCACCCGCAGATCAGTGCAGGCCAGCAGCTCCACCGCCCCTCCGTAGGCATCGCCTTGAACGGCGGCCACAATGGGTGATGGATAATTGATGAGACTTTCCATGGTTTTTTCGAAAGGACTGGAAGCGCGCACCGAAGAATCACGATGGAAAATCTCTTCGGGAATGTCACCGATGCTGTAACCTGTGGAGAAGTGCCGGCCCTCGGATCGCAGCAGCAAAAGAGGCGCACCGTTTTGAGCCAGATCGTCCAGGGCCGATACCAGAGCTTCGAGCATTTCTCGATCCAGCACATTGCGGGGGGGCTGGTTGAGAGTGATTTCGGTCCAGTGGGTTTTGTGGAAAATTTCCAGAGGCACAACAGAATCCTTTTTTTTAACCAGAGTCTTTCAAACTTTTACCAACCGTCCATGCCATCTGCCAATCAGGGCAGTTATAAAACCAGCGGCCGCATCACTTCAATTCCGGAACGCAGAATATACACTATGTCAAAGTTCACCCCCCGAGGGGTACTTTTTTGAAAAGTAGAGGGGAGGAGAATTACGATCCCTGGTGGAGGATTTCCTTATCTACTCCTTGAGTTTATCCTTTGCCCCAAACTCTCCCCAAAGGAATTGCCCAAAGCTGTTCTCCAAACGGTAACAATTCCTCCCCGTCGTAGAGAACAACTCCACTTTTGAAGCGATTGCCCAATGCTGTTTGAATTTTTCGTAACCCTCTAAAATCTTTCGTTGTAACAGTTGCAGACAGCTTCACCTCAACAGCTGAAACCTTATCTGGTCCTCTTTCCAATACAAGATCCACTTCTACTCCATCTCTATTCCTGAAGTGGTGAAAAACCGGTGGGCGCTCACTCCAACTGGCTTGTCTGCGAAGCTCCTGGACTACAAAAGTCTCCAGTAAATGTCCGAGGCGTTGCCTGTCTCCCCTCAGATCATCAGGTGTCAAATCCAGTAGCGCGCATGCGAGCCCGGTGTCACTGATGTGCAGCTTTGGGGTCTTTACTAGTCGGCTTAATAAGTTGGTATGCCATGGGCGAAGCCTATGAACCATGAAAATCCCTTCCAAGAGAGTCACATAGTCATTAATCGTTGGGCGGCTCAAATTGAATGGTCCAGCCAATTCTGACAGGTTGAATAGTTGGGCACTCTGAGCGGCAGCCATTGCCAGAAGATTCGGTATTGCATTCAGACCTTGAATCCGTGCCAGTTCTCTCACATCCCGTTGTGTGATTGTCTCAATGTAATCCCGACACCAAGCTTTACGCCTTCCTGCTGTGGTTCTGGCATGGGCCTCAGGATATCCACCAGTAGCCACCAATTCTGCAACTTGGTCCCCCAAGCGATCCGTTCGATAAGTGCCCACATCACCATCAAAGAGCATATCGATAAATGATGAATCTTCACCCAGCACCTCACAACGTGAGAGCGGGTGCAAACGGATTATCTCCATGCGACCTGCCAGAGAATCGGACAACTTGGGAAGCAACAGAACATTTGAAGAACCTGTAAGAATGAAGCGCCCCGGATAGCGATTTCTATCAACCGCTAGTTTTATGGATACAAACAACCCAGGCACACGCTGAACCTCATCCAGAATAACAAACTCAGGCAATCCGGCGACAAACCCTACTGGATCCTCAGTAGCAGCCGCCAAAATGCCTTCATCATCGAAACTGAAGTAGGAATAGCCTTGTTTTCCTAAAAAGTGTTTCACAAGTGTCGTCTTACCACACTGTCGAGGGCCGTGGACCAGAACGACAGGTGTGTCAGTCAAGGCGTCTTGAAGTCTCTGTTGGACAAACCGTTCTATATAGTTTTGTTTCTTCATCGTATTTCTCCAAGTACAAAACATGCGGCAGATTGAAAGAAAGCTTCTCGGCTAATTGTAACTTTTATACCCGGCAGATTGCAAGCTTTGATGCTATCTAATTGAAAGACCGGGGGAAATTTCGCTATGCATTGTGCGTAGACAAAACTCCATCGCCCGGCATCTGAGATAAAATCAAGCTACTTATTGGCGTGATTTCTTGAACCATTGAGTTTTGGGTAGGCACAGGTGACAAAAAAGCCCCTACTCCCAAAGGGAAGCAGGGGCTTATAAAACAATCAACATTGGGCATGGGCATTCCGGCACTCAGCTTCTTTATGAAGCTGCTTTGCTGAACTCTTTCTGTACCGCATCGGTGATCTGTTCCAGGGTGCATCGGGAGATTAGCTGGTCGCCCACTCGAGCGTTGGGCGCTTGGCCGCAATTTTCGAAGCAAAAAGTAGCTGCCACATCCACATCTTCCACCAAACCATGTTCCGTTACCCATTCCACGGTTTTGACCAGCAGGTCATGGGAATTGTGGGCCTGGCAATTGGCTCCCACACAGATGCGCACTTCCAGGCAGTTTTCATTCTGGCTTTGGATCAAACTCAGAGCATTTTCCGCCAAACGGCGCCGGCTGTGAAAGTGGGTGTGCAGCAGTTCGTGGGCGCGCTCACTTCCGGGTTCACCAATCAGATTGTCGTACACTTTGTTGACCATGGGGTTTTCCCCGGGGCAATGCAATTGCAGGCTGCGGTCGGCCTGATCCAGCCCCATAGAACGATCCTTGCGGATGGTTGTCAGTGTGGTTGGCGGTTGACCGGCTCCGCCAACACAACCGCCGGGGCAGGCCATGACTTCCATCAGATGGAACCCCCGCGGGTTGCCGCGGATAATTTCCTGCGACACTTCCCTGGCAGCGGCCAGACCGTGCACCACCGCCACCTTCAGTTTACGGTCTTCAAGGATGAGATCCATGCTGCGCACTGAAGGCAGGTCGTCCATGTCCACGCTGTTGCGGATCATCCCGGTTTCTCCGGTCAAATGACGGGCCACCGCTTCGACCACACCGCCGCTTCCGCCGAAAACAACACCGGCGCCGGTTTTGAAACCCATGGGCATGTCAAGGGGCTCGGGGTCCAGGGAAGAGAACACCAGGCCGTGCTCGTCAATCATGCGGGCCAGTTCACGGGTGGTCAGCACATGGTCAATGTCGGGCCGGTTTTCAACGGCAAATTCCGGGCGACGAGCTTCCACCTTCTTTGCGGTGCAGGGCATCAGGGACACGATGACCAGATTTTCCGGGTCCACCCCCAACAGCTCGGGAAGTTGGTTGCGGGCAACCGAGCCGAACATCTGCTGGGGGCTGCGGCAGGTGCTCAGGTTGCCCAGAAGTTCGGGATGGAATCGCTCCACGGACTGCACCCAGGCTGGGCAACAGGAAGTTAGCAGGGGCAAATTTTCACCACTGGCCAATCGTTCACCCAGTTCATGGGCTTCTTCCCTTGCCGTCAGGTCCGCAGCGAAGGCTGTGTCATAAACCTGGTCAAAACCCAGACGATGCAGGGCGGCAACAATGCGTCCGGTTGTGCCGGTTCCGGCGGGCACGCCAAAGGATTCACCGAGGGCCACGCGCACCGCTGGAGCCATCTGCACCACTACCGTCTTGTCCGGGTTATCCAGATCCTGCCAGACCTGCTCCACTTCACTTTTGGGCATGATGGCCCCGGTGGGACAGACGGCTGCACACTGGCCGCAGCCCACACATTCGGTTTCAGACAGGGGCAGCCCGAAGGCGGGGCTGATACAGGCGTCGGAACCGCGATGGGCAAAATCCAAACACCCGACACCGGCAATTTCACCACAGGCTCGAACACAGTCGCCGCACAGGACGCACCGGTTCGGGTCTATCTCCACCGCCAAGGAACTTTGGTCCTTGGGCTTATGAGGGGTGAAAGCCGCGTAAGGAACATCGCGAACACCCAAACGGCGGGCCAGATTCTGCAGTTTGCAGTCCCCACCCTTGGGGCAGGTGGGGCAACTCATGTCGTGGCTGGCCAGAAGCAATTCCACGTTGGTGCGCCGCATTTCTCGAATCTCCTGGTTTGTGGTTCGGACCTTCAGGCCCGGTTCAGGAACCAGGGTGCAACTGGTGGTCACGCCGCGCCCTTCCACCTCAACCAGACACAATCGGCAGGCTCCGAATACTGACAAGTCGGAGTGGTAGCAGAATGAAGGAATTTCAATGCCGGCCTTGCGGCACAACTCAAGAACGTTACGCTCGCCGTTGATGGGAAGTTCATGGCCATCGACGACCATGGTATTTTTCAAAATCATGACAGTCTCCGATCCTCAGGTTACAAACCCAGGATAGCGTTGAATTTGCAGGCCTCGAGGCAGGCACCACATCGGATGCATTTCTCGGGGTCGATGACGTGTTTTTCTTTGCGCTCACCACTGATCGCATCCACCGGGCATTTCTTCTTGCAGACCATACAGCCACGGCACAGTTCGCCATCGATTTCCACGATGGCAAAGGCTTCACACTGCCCAGCCGGGCAACAATCGTGAAGCACGTGGGCTTCGTATTCCTGGCGGAAATGCTGCAAGGTTGACAGCACAGGGCTGGGTGCGGTTTTTCCAAGTCCGCACAGCGATGAGCGGGCCACAGTACGGGCCGTTCGTTCAAGCAATTCAAGGGTTTGGATGGTGCCGCGGCCTTCGATGATGTCATCCAGCAGGGCAAGCATCTGGCGGGTGCCTTCACGGCAGGGTACGCATTTGCCACAGCTTTCGTTCTGGGTGAATTGCATGAAGAAACGAGCCACTTTGACCATGCAGGTATGCTGGTTCATGACCACCAGACCACCGGATCCAACCATGGCGCCCACTTTGCCGAGGCTGTCGAAATCAAGGGGCAGATCCAGGTGATCCTGGGTGAGGCATCCGCCGCTGGGGCCACCAATTTGCACGGCCTTGAAGGTGCCTTCAATGAGGTTTCCCCGGTTGTCGGTCACACCGCCGCCAATAGTTTCAACTACCTGGCGCAAAGTAGTGCCGAAAGGCACTTCAATGAGCCCGGTATTGGCCACATGACCGGTCAGGGCGAAGGTTTTGGTTCCTGGAGAGCTGTCCGTTCCCACCCGACGATAAGCATGGGCTCCTTCACGCAGGATGAACGGCACTGAGGCCAGAGTTTCAACGTTGTTGATGACCGTTGGCTGGCCATCGAGCCCCTTTTCGCTGGGAAAAGGTGGCTTGGGTGAGGGCATGCCGCGCCGCCCGGCCACCGAGGCCAGCAGAGCGGTTTCTTCTCCACAGACGAAGGCACCGGCGCCCTCCATTACTTCCAGATCGAAGGTTCGGCCGGTACTCATTACGTTCATGCCCAACAGTCCCAGATCACCAGCATCGATGACCGCCTGGTGCATGCGGGAAACAGCCAGAGGATACTCAGCGCGAACATAGACCAGGCCACGGTCCGCCCCGATCGCATGAGCGGCAATGAGCATGCCTTCGATGACACTGTGGGGATTGCCTTCCATAACCGAACGATCCATGAATGCACCGGGATCTCCTTCATCGCCGTTGCAGACAACAACCTTGTGCTTCCCGGGTTGGTTCAGGGTCAACTGCCATTTGTGCCCAGTGGGAAAACCACCCCCTCCTCGCCCGCGCAACCCCGAGTCCAAAACGATACTGCAAACATCTTCAGGTTGCATGTGACACCACGCCTCTTTCGCGGCACTATAGCCACCCCCCGCCACGTACTCACCCAGGTCTCCGGGTTCAATGCGGCCACAGTCACCAAGTACCCGCCTGGTTTGCAGCTGGTAGAAAGGAATGTCGTCGGGACCATGGCAAACGTGGTCGGTGCCAGGCTGACTGTACAACAACCGTTGCACAGGACCGGTGCCTTTAGCCATGCTGCGGATAATTTCCTCAGCGTCATCGGGTTTCACCTTGGTATAGAGGATGCCTTCGGGGTAGATGGTGACCAGAGGGCCCATCTGGCAAAAACCCTGGCAGCCACTGCCGGATACGCGCACTGCCTCGTCAGGGTCATTTTCGTACTCGACATGCTCTTCGTAGCGGAGGGTTGTAATGGCATCAAGGCATTGTTTTCCTGCGGCTTCAACCAATGCATCACGAACTTTCAATGAGCCGCCGGCAATGCATCCGGTACCGGCGCAAACCACAATGCGGTGGCTGTAAGCCCGGCTCAGGTCATGGTGGCGGGACGCAAGCTTTTCGAGGGTTTTCTGGACAGTGCTCATGCCTTGGCCTCCTGCTGTTCGAGCTCTTTAACGGCGCGCACAAATTCGTCAGCTTGCTCAGAGGTAAGCAGGCCGTGCACGTCTTCGTTGATAACCATCACGGGGGCCAAACCACAGGCGCCCAGGCAGCTGACAGTTTCAAAGGTGAAGAGCATGTCCGGCGTGGTATCTTCATCATTTGCCAGGTTTAATTCGGCCTTGATGGCTTTGACCAGATCGTTGCTGCCTCGCACATGGCAGGCGGTGCCATCGCAAATCTTGATCATGTTTTTGCCCCGGGGAGCAAGAGCGAAGTGTGTGTAGAAAGTGGCCACGCCGTAAACCCGAGCCGCGGGTATATCCAAGGCGTTGGCCACAAAGGCCAGCACTTTCTCGGGCAGGTAGCGGTACTCTTCCTGAACCGCCTGCAGGATAGGAATCAGTCGGCGGGGGTCCCGATGAAAGTCATCGAGGATTTCGCAAACTCGCTCAAACTGTCGGGAGCAGACCAAGGTTTCGGCTGGGGTCATGAGCTTTCCTCTCGGAGAGAACTTCAGTGTGCAGGCCGATTTTTGAAGGCGACCTTCGAATCATTTTCCGGGAAGATATTCGCCGCCGCCTTCCTGTCAAACAAATAACAGGACGTCAGTAAAGAAATTTCCGTAGCCAGATCCCGCAGGCACCAATTGTCGCGTTTTTGTCGAAAACGACGGTGTTTTTCATGAATTTCATGGCAAAGTGATTAGATCAGTCTAAATATGCCCAAAGAAGTTGTTTATAGAAAAACAAGTCATTGATTTTGACAATTACTTGCAACTTGCTCTGTCTCAATGCGTTACCTCGCAAACAATCGTGTTGCTATCAAAAAGCCCCTAGAAGAGGAAATTCTAAAAATTTCAACCCTTAAGACATCTTTGGCCCCTGAAAAAAGGCTTCTTAACTTAAGACAAATTTTGGTCAGAAATTGAAGAGTCAGAATTTCATATGAGAGGAAAAATGGGATGCAAAATTTTTAAAATTCAACAGCTGGCCGGCTTCGGCAGGGGTGCGAGAAGATTTTATGGCAATTTTTGGCTCAGATTTCCAATGAGTTTTATGAGCACTTTTTATTGCCGCAGTTCTTCAACTTTTTACCAACGGGACATGCCACCTGATATTTACCGCATTTTAAAATCCAGCGGCCGCATCACTTCGACTCCCGAACGCAGAATATACACAATGGCGTCGTAGGCCTGTACCCTGTTCTGCCCGACTGACAGACCATAAAGCTTAGTCAACGCCTCCCAATCCACCGAAACAATGCGCAAATAGTCCTGCTCCGATAAATATCCCGCCTTCGCAACCAGGCTATCAAAGGCATTCAATCCACCAGAATTGAGGAGATAAAAGGCATCCCTTTCCACACGCCCGTCGGCCAATGCTTTCTGAAAATTGCGCAAAAGCTTGTTGTACTTTGTAGCCGAGGGCATGTGCTGGTTGAGATTGAGGTCGGCAATCTCACCGAATTGAAATCCCAGCCCCTGAGCATAGAGGGTGACAACTTTGCCCTTTGTTGGGGGAAAAACCTCGTTGAGGTAGGCCGCATCCCGGAAGAATGTCTCCCCCGCGGGTTTCTGTTTCAAGGCGTGCCAGCCGCCGCCTTTGAACAGGACCAGACCTTCTTTCAGAAGATCACCGTTAAACTCGCACATGTTTCGAATGATCCCGCGCTGGCGATCCTTATTAAAATCCTCGATCTCTCGGGTGTCCCACAGATTAGTGATCACCGATTCGATATATTGCGGGGTCAGGAACGGGTACTCACCAATGCTTTTGCTTTTCTTGGCCTCAGCCAACAACTCTTTTAGGTGCTGCCATCCTTCTTCCTTTTCCCAATCAAATTTGAAGCCGCTCTCAAGTTGCCCGAAGTAAGGATTGATAATGCTGCGAGCCACGTTCCAGGTGCCCCACTCCATATCCAGGCAACCGATACGGACTTGCTGCTCCGGATGGGCGAGATTCCAGGCACGCAGCATTTTCAGCACATCAAGGGTGCCCGATGAGGCGACCAGGGGATGGAGCCTAACTTCCAGAAACTCATAAGCATGATCATCATCGGGTTCCGTAACGTAGTAGTTATAAAATCCAGTAAAGGAATAATTGACCTCGAAGAAGACGGCGCGCACATCTCCTGTCTCCAGCAAATCTTCCACTATCAATTTAAAAAAATTATTCACTCCGCTGTTCCAATGGCCCTCACCGAAGAACAGGACCCTTTGCCCCTGGACAAATTTTCGCAGCCATTTCCCAAAGGATGGGGTGAGCAGAGAAAACGCCCCGTCACCCGAGACGGGCTCCACCACAAGGGCGCCTTCGGGCAAAACCAAATTCTTTAAATCTTCCTGAAGCGGATACGGGTCGAGAAAAGAAGCCTTTTGGAGAATCAATTCCTTGTCTATCCACTCACCTTCGAATAATACGACACCCTGGCCTTCAGTGATGGTGCAAGCCTTCTCTCCAGTAGGCACTGTGAAAACATCACGATAGCCTTCCGGAGATAATCCGGTGTAAGCAAAAAGGGTTTGATTTTCATTTCTGAGAAAGATTCCCGTGCGATCATCCTGGAGCAGATGGCCACCAAGAGTGACTTCATCTAGGGAATTCACTTCCAGCGGTAGGCCGTAGCGTTCAATATTTCTGAAAGCCTGAATGGGCCCGATGACTACCAGGCGCTCAGTCGGTACAGACGCCAACTCCTCCTGCCCAACCAAACGGCCGATCATGCTGCCGTGTTCTTGATAATAGGCAAACATTTGGGTGGCGTGCTCCAGGTATTCTTTCTGGCTGGCTTCGCCCTCAAGCTGGCCGTGAACCCAAATCCACTCGGAACCAGAGTCGCCAGGAGACGCTGAAGCCGAAACGGCACCCAAGACACAAAGAATCAGATTGAGAAGCCTTTTCATCGACCCTACCTCCACCCATAGTTGGTAACAATTTTTGCTTCATCCTACTTCGGCGGTTCTGCAAATTCAATGCCCATAGTGCAGTACACAAAAAACCGGCTGTTCCTGCCCAGGGACCGAACAACGGGGTCTCACTGAGTACGTTTCCCCCAAATTGGGGGCACCCCTGGCCATGTGCTCCAAACATTTGGGAGATTTCTTCAAGTCTTATTCTCCAAGTGGGACGGGAATAATCTTTCTTACCATCCTCCACTAAAAAAGAATCCTTTACTAACCTCATGAAATATGAAACAATTCTTTCTTAACCAAAGGACCAGTTATGAAAAGAAAAACCGGAATTTACGAAACAACCAGTGTGGCCGGAGAAAAGGTCAAAGCGTTCATCCCCCATGATTTACCCCCTGTTAACCCCAAAATAAAAATCGACGGTAAATTGGCCACCTTGCTTCAAACTGCAGAAACCAATATCACCCGGCTTGAAGCTTCAGGACAGATAGTTCCTTCTTTAGATTGGTTCGTATACGCCTTCGTTCGCAAGGAAGCCGTAATCAGCTCTCAAATTGAAGGTACCCAGGCATCTCTGGATGATTTGCTGGCATCAGAGGCGGACGCTAAGACCGGAGCGCCCCCTGAACATGTGGAAGAGATTTGCAACTACCTGGAAGCCTTGAAATATGCTCGCAAACAATTAAGGAATAAAGGAGGACTTCCCCTTTCAACCCGCCTGTTTAATGGGGCGCATAAACGGCTCATGTCTGGGACGAGAGGACAACACAAACAACCCGGCCAAATCCGCCGATCCCAAAACTGGATTGGTGGGACCCGTCCTGGAAATGCCAGCTTTGTACCTCCTGCACCCCAACGTCTATCCCATCTATTGGGCGGTCTTGAAAAGTACCTGAATTCAAATGATACCTTCCCCCCATTGATCAGAGCTGGGCTTGTGCATGCGCAATTTGAAACCATCCATCCGTATCTTGATGGAAATGGACGATTAGGGCGACTACTTATCACATTGTGCCTGGAAGAATGGAATCTTCTTTCTGAGCCCTTACTCTATCTCAGTCTGTTTTTCAAACGGCATCGAGAGGAATATTACAAGAGGCTGGCCGCCATCCGCACACATGGCGACTGGGAAGGATGGCTGGCATACTTTCTTGAAGGTATCGCCCGTGTATCTGAAGAATCGGTTAAACTGATTGCAGCCTTGTTTAAAACTCTTTCGAGAGATCGGGTTCGGTATTTAGATTCGGGAAACGCCACTGTAGTGGGAGCTCGATTATTGGAAAGCCTACCCCAGAATCCTATTGTAACGGTGAAATCCGCAGTACGGATTTGTAGCACCACTCGTCCAACGGCCGCTAAAGCGATCAACTCCTTGGTTGATTCTGGGATTTTGACAGAGACCAGTGGGCGTAGCAGAGGCCGTACATTTTCATACGGGGAGTATTTGAAGCATTTGAGGGAGGGTACTGAGATTATTTGGTGAGGAGGAACGTAATTTACCCTCCTAAAATAATAAAAGCCCCGACAACCTTTAAACCGACAACAACACCATGCTAAACCTCATTATTAACCACCTCCGGGCCCTTTTGCGTCCTAAGCACGACCTGCTGCTCGAAAACCTTGCCCTGCGTCAACAAACCCTTGTTCTGGAACAGCAGGTCAAAAGGCCCAGATTCCGGATCCGCGAACGAGCCTTTTGGGTCGTTTTAAGCCGCTATTGGTCTAGCTGGAAAAGCCCGCTACACCAGAACTGGAAATCTTTTCTTTAACTGTTCTGCAGAGAATGTTCATTCCACTTTCCCTAACCCGCGATCCAGTGGGTGACATTTCATGCTGCATATTTCAAAGAGTGCCCCTTGTTTCTCGGAAGGGCCCGAGTGATGGTTGCCCTGAAATAGTATTGTCGCCACCTTGGTGGTAATTCCAAATGTGAAACAAAAAGCCGACATTCAAAAACATCTGAATAGTTCAATTTCCGGTCCACCACACCTCGAGCCATGGCCGGTGTATAGCCTTTCACGCCTCTCTGCCGACGATCCATCATGAAATTCATATAGACTGAGCAGACCGCAGCACGGTATATGCCAGCTTGTCGGCGCTTGGAAAAGGCAATGGTTTCTCTGGTGTGATTTTTACTACTGTGCCGCAGCATCATATCGTGCCTGTTGATAGCAAATAAGTTATTGTGATGTCCCCGATGGGCCTTACTCGATGTTTTGATGTGAGTTACTTGGTCGCCGTATTTCTGAAGAGGGCCGCTGTATTGGGTGTGTAGGTCTGTGTAAACGGTCACATGAGTTTGATCTCCAATCAAATTTTCAAACATCTCAATCGTCGATTTCTCAATCGCTTTGGGATCCGGTCGGCCAAAATCATCTTCCAATTGCTGTCGCTTTTCCTTTTGCTGAGGCGTCATTGTGCCCTTACGCCGCAACTCACTTTCATTGAAGTTTAAGATGTAATCAGTGGATTTTTCGACTGCTAAATTTAAATGCCACGGGTGGAACTGACTGAATTCAAAAGTCTCCAGGCCATCATAAACAATTTCTTCAGGTGGTTTTCCGGCAATCAGCATTGAGTGAAGATAAAGCAGAGAGTGGCGTCCCATTCGATCAAGTTTTCTATCCACAGTTGACGGGTTGCAACCTAAAACACGAGCTATCTGACTGTTTGCCATGCCATTAGCGGAATGGGTAAAGATCTGTTCGTCCAATTCTGGTCTTTTTTGCCAGTATGTGGTGGAGAATGTCTGAGTTGAAAAGGTGACTCCACATGACAGGCATTTGTATCGCTGTACATGACGGTTGTCAGTTGCTCGAAAGTAAGTTGATATTTTTTTGTAATCCCACAAGCCGGTTAACCGCTTGTGGTGCTTACAGTTCTTGTTTGGGCAGTTCGGGGGCTGCCAGCTCTTTGTCGGATAAATAAGTGAAGTCATACCTCACTTATTGCAGGGTTTGGACCGCGAACATTCTTCGCGGGACAATTAAGCCCTTTACGTGTTCGTGGTTCTTTCATTGGATCGACGTCGGGTGGTTTGCACAGTCGGTATTTCCGGGACGCAACTGAAGAATTTCTGAGAATTGTTGGCTGAGGGTTTATGGCTGGTCGGTCATGGATGCATGGGTTTGTGCATAAGTGCTCAATCGAAATTACGAGGTAAAATTTCACTCCCAGGGGGGTTATTTTTTGATAAGTATGGGGAGGGAATTTCGTGCTGGAATTTGGCTGATGGACTTTTCAATAGGCACAACACAAAAAACCCGGCTGTTCCTGCCCAAGGGCCGAACAACCGGGTCTCTTTCAAACCAGGCAGAAAACGCTATTTGACCAGCGTCATCACCCGTGTCTCACTGAAGGAAGGCGTAGTCAGGCGGTAGAAATAAGCACCGGAAGCCACGGAGGCACCTGTGCTGTCTTTACCCATCCACACGACGGAATGATCGCCGGCGGACATAACTTCGCTCACCAGAGTGGCCACTTTGGAACCGTCCACAGCGTACACGGAAACTTCAGCCTGCTCATCGCTGGGCAGATTGAAACTGATGGTGGTGCTGGGGTTGAACGGGTTAGGATAGTTGGCGCTCAAGTGGTATGCCGAAACCATATCGTCGCCTACAGCCGAAGCGATAGGATCGTCAATTTCGGTCAGGAAGTCAGTACCGGACTGCAACATGACACGGCTGTCCATATCCTGAATGTATACCGTGGCGCGCAGTGCTTCATATCTCCAGCTACTATTAAGAGGAGCGTCGATCACATAAGTGTGCGTTCCGGTGCTGGTGGGCACATCGAGGCCGTCAGTGTCAGGCCAGATGTGGCGCATGGCCTGGCTGTGATGGGTTTCCCCATTACTACCGGCATAATACACGTCATCTTCGGTGACATATGCACGCAGCTTCAGATTGGGCATGGGGCGCATCATTTCCACAACGTGCACCTTGACTGTCAGCTCGTCGTTTTCATCATCAAACAGCAATTCAATGCTCAGAGGAGACTTAAGCAGCTTGGCTGCATTGTAACGAGCCACAAAACCACCGGCAGTTCCGCCGTCCAAACCGTCGAGAAAGAAGGCAGGCACACCAGAAACACCGTAGTCAGCCACCATGCTATTGGATTGGGCTGAGTTGGCGCTATACATGGCATCGGCTCCAGGCCAGCTCACGTGGATACGAGCAAGGGCTACATCATTACCTTGGGTAGGAATGTAGGTATCGAGAGTTTGGTTGGCAGACACACAAGGACCACAACCGGCGTTGGTGAACAGCAGCCCCATAGGAATATGTGCCTGGGTGTAAGCAGTATTGTAGGACGAGCGAGTGTCGTTGGCGGGAATCTGATCGCCGTCCAGATAAGTGGTGCAGCGCAGTTCAAGCAAGTGGCCTTCAGTAACAGTGAATTCCGAGAAGGTCAGGTTGGTGGTGCTGTCTGAGCCCAGATCCACAACACTGAGGGTTTCTGAGAAAACTTCCATGCCGGATTCCAGGATCTGCATGGTAACGTCAAAAGTGGCAGCTTCAGAGCCGTTGTTATAAATAGCGGCACTGGGAACAAATGAATCGCCATTGTTGTAGGAGACTGCGTCAGGAGTCACGGCAGTAGGGCTGACATCGCCACCGGCGCCCACCAACTCGTAAACCTTCACGTCATCAATGTACCAATCGTCGGCATCGTCACCAGTATAGCGGAAAGCTACGTATACAGTGGACATACCAGCATAAGCGGAAAGGTCCACTTCCACAGGATCGTTGCCAAAACCAGGAATGGTGTGGTCGGCAGGGGTCATCGTGGCCACCACTTCAAAGGCATCGGGATTAGTCTGGCTGGTGGTACTGACCATGATGTAGTGAACGCCGCCACGTGTCATCCAATCATTTTGATCTTCAAACCATTGCACACTGGGGCCAATGTTGTAGGTAAAATCCATGGCAGGACTTACCAGGTATTCATCCTGGACAGAACCGGGAGCGCCATCTTTGCAATAGATGCTACGATTACCGGATTGGGCCCGTGAAGAGGTTCCGCCCCAACTGTAAGAGGCGCCTAAGTGAATTTTATGCCAGCCATCAGGCAAAATGACTGTTTCAAAGCTTTCAAAAAGCAGGTCGACATTGGTCTCAACATTGACATCATCGGATCCGCTTCCAGCCAACGCAAAGGCCGGCACGCAAAGAAGGACCAACAAAACCAACAGGACAGAAGAGCGGTGTGAACAACATTTCATGATTTCCCCCCAAAGGGATTAGAGAGACAAAAAAAGGGGTGACGAACGGACAAGTGTAAAATTTGTATTGAATCACCTATTTCAGGATGTTCTTACAAATTTAAGCACACAGAAACCCGGTATTGATGATACCATAGAATACACTCTAATGTAAGGACCTAATGGTGTTTTTTTCGAGCCATAACTAATCAATTGACAACTAATACCTTTATTAAGCAAGTTTATTGGCTTCCTTTTGCGGTAATCGGTAGACATCCTGTCTTTGGCGGATTAGCTTATTCCCATCACAAATTTTCACAAGTTTCAGCCAGGAAGGCCGAATTTCCATGAACGACGACCACAATACTGTTGATGCCGAATCGGGAGAAAGCACCGAAAACCTGGACTTTATCCGCACCCAAGTGCGTGACGACCAGAACGAAGGTCTGAATGAAGGACGGGTCCATACCCGCTTTCCTCCTGAGCCCAACGGCTATTTGCACATTGGGCACGCCAAAAGCATCGTTCTCAACAGTGGTGTGGGTGCTGAATTTGGTGGAAAATTCAATCTGCGCTTCGATGATACAAACCCTGAGAAGGAAGACACCGAATACGTAAACTCCATCAAAACCGACATGCGCTGGCTGGGAGCCGACTGGGAAGATCGGGAATTTTACGCCTCGGATTACTTCGAGAGGCTCTACGAATGGGCCCAGCACCTGATCAAAGGGGGCAAAGCTTACGTCTGCAGTCTGAATGAAACAGAAATCCGCGAGTACCGGGGTACTGTCAATGAAGCCGGCCGGCCCAGCCCGGACCGGGACCGCTCCGCCGCAGAAAGCCTGGAATTGCTTGAGGGCATGCGCCACGGCAAATTCGACGAGGGCGCCTATACTCTGCGGGCAAAAATCGACATGGCCCACAACAACATGAAGATGCGCGATCCCCTCATTTACCGAATCCGCAAAGTGCACCACCAGCGCACCGGCGATGCCTGGAAGATTTATCCCATGTATGATTTTGCCCATGGCCAGAGCGATGCCATCGAAGGCATCACCCACTCCATCTGCACATTGGAATTCGAAGTGAACCGTCCCCTCTACGAATGGTTCATCGACAATCTGCCCGTGCCGCACAAGCCCCGGCAAATCGAATTCGCCAGACTAAACCTGACCTACACGGTCATGAGCAAGCGTAAGTTACTGCAGTTGGTCACAGAGAAGCATGTCTCAGGTTGGGACGACCCGCGCATGCCCACCATCAGCGGGCTGCGCCGCCTGGGTTACACCACCGAATCAGTGCGGCGTTTCTGCAACCGCATCGGAGTCGCCAAACGCGACAGCACCGTGGATCTGGATCTGCTGAAATGGTCTATCCGCAACGAACTCAACCAGACGGCCACCCGCTACATGGGTGTGCTGCGTCCCTTGAAAGTTGTGATCACCAACTATCCAGAGGGTAAGGTTGAAGACATGGAGTGTGTCAACAACCCCGAAGATGAGAGCGCTGGCACCCGCACCGTGCCTTTCAGTCGGGAACTGTACATTGAAGAAACGGATTTCCGCGAGGAAGCTCCCCGCAAATTCTTCCGCCTCAAACCCGGCACAGAAGTGCGGCTCAAGCACGCCTACTTTATCAAGTGCAATGAAGTGATTAAGAACGACGCCGGGGAAATTGTCGAACTGCACTGCACCTACGACCCCGACAGCTACGGTGGCCAAAGCCCCGACGGCCGTAAGGTCAAAGGCACTCTACACTGGGTCAGCGCCAAGCATGCGGTGAACGCCGAAGTGCGCCTCTACGACAACCTTTTCCGGGAACCCTTCCCCGAAGCTGAAGGCCACTTCCTGGAGAACCTGAACCCTGATAGCCTCGAAGTTCTGCCCAACGCCAAGTTGGAAGTGAACATCAACGAGGTCACCTCGGAAACACGCTGGCAGTTCATGCGCCACGGCTACTTCTGCCTGGATTCCAAAGACTCCAAACCCGGTGCTCTGGTGATCAACCGAACGGTCACGTTAAAGGACAGCTGGGCCAAACTGGAAGCTAAGGGGAAGGGAAAAGGAAAGTAACCTTTTTCAAGGCTCAGAGTCTTCAAAGGCCCCCATTCGGGGGCCTTTTCTCTAAGCATCGACAAACATCGCATGATAGTACTCGGCCATCACCAATCCGATTTAACCCTCTTTACCGGATGCGGCCTGAGCCTTTATGTTTCCGCAAGAAAATCCGGGCGCCCAAAATATTGGACGCCCGGCTAAATGAAATCAAAACCTCAACTCAAGATCAGTGACTGCCACCCGCACTTTCAAGAGTCTTCATCACTTGGTCCAGGTTGAAACTGGCGGCCTTCTGGCGAGATGGAAATTCCTTGAATGTCGCCAGAAATTCAGCCACATAAGCCTGGGCTGGCAGCAACAGGTAAGGCCGGTCCAGGAACCAGTCATCGTAGGTGTTGGAAGTGATCA
>JADGDU010000139.1 GCA_016744705.1 Candidatus Krumholzibacteriia bacterium | reverse complement strand
CCATTGTCCACGAACGCATTTTCGCCATAGGCTGTGTTACCACGAATGCACATGGTGAAGTAGGTCTTATCGCCGCCCGCGAACTGCTCTTCGTAGCCCTTGATGCGGCCGTCGGCAAAGTTCACTCCAAACATCATCTCCGTGCCCTCATCATTGGTATAAAGCGAGGTGGTTGCGTATTGGGAGTCGATGATTCGCTCGCCTTGAGAGCTGCCGTAGGCGAAGTCGAATACGTCCCAGTCGATGAAGGGGGTGAGCGAGGAGGTATCATCCGAAGTCGGGTCAACCCCTTGGAAGTTCATCAACGAATAGAGTTGCTTGACATTGGGGAGTTGCCAATCGGTGTAGCCAGCGTAGTCCAATGCTTCGCAGGCCGTTGCGGCGGCACTCGAACTGAGTTTGTCATCCGACGTGATCGTACCATCGTTGTTGCCGATGCCTTCGAGATCGGGACTCTTGGTCCAGGTGATGCCAGTCACATTGTCGATGACCGTCTCATCGCCGTCATCGGTACTGTTCACGGTGTAATTC
>JADGDU010000138.1 GCA_016744705.1 Candidatus Krumholzibacteriia bacterium | reverse complement strand
CATCCAGAGCAAAGTAAGATGCGCCCCCATCACGACCTCCACTCACCAGAACAGTGCGCCAGGCGTCGTCAATCAGAACGTCATTCACCGAAGCAGTGAGATCACAGGAGTATGTGTGACAGTAATTTGGATCGGCTATATCTTCCATTTTCGCCAACGCAAATTCAGGAACAAAGGCCCATTTTTCGGCCCCGGTTTCCGTATCAAAAGCATGCAGCATCCCGTCATTGCCACCCACGTAAATAGTTTTGTCCCGGTTTGCCCAAGTGTCCATAAATGACTGGTAACTTTCATCCATCGTAAAGTGACTTGGCGCGCCCACAACCACTGGAGTCGAATGAATAATATCCCCCAACTTCCAATCATCCGAACGTTCACGCAATCCTTCGACCCATGAGCCACGCACCCAATTAATCAGATCAGAGGCCGCCTCTTCTGTCACTCCCATTGCTCCGTTAATATCCCCAGCATTTGCACTGGTGAAGTTTATGGTATTGCCATTCAGTGCCGTAAAAATTTCACGGCTTGAAGC
>JADGDU010000137.1 GCA_016744705.1 Candidatus Krumholzibacteriia bacterium | reverse complement strand
TCTATGTCCCCTGTGATGTCTGCCGCGGCAAGCGTTACAACCGCGACACTTTAGATGTGAGGTACCGGGGCAAAAACATCGCCGAAGTCCTGGACATGACCGTCAACCAAGCATTCGAATTTTTTAAAAGCTACCCCGTGCTGCGTACAAAACTTGAAACCCTCGTTGACGTCGGTATGGGGTACATTCACCTGGGGCAATCGGCCACCACCCTATCCGGGGGAGAAGCACAACGCATCAAGTTGGCCAAAGAGCTCTCGAAAAAAGGCTCGGGTCACACCGTTTACATCCTGGATGAGCCCACAACTGGCCTTCACCTGGAAGATATCCGGAAGCTCATGGTGGTACTAAACCGACTTGTTGACGCTGGGAACACGGTCCTGATCATCGAGCACAACCTGGATGTCATCAAGACGGCAGACTGGATCGTAGACCTGGGACCCGAGGGCGGCAGTGGTGGCGGCAATATCATCGCCACCGGCACACCGGAAGAAGTAGCCAAGACCAAAGGCTCTTTCACGGGTCACTTCCTCGCC
>JADGDU010000136.1 GCA_016744705.1 Candidatus Krumholzibacteriia bacterium | reverse complement strand
GGTTACGGACCTTGTTTACAGACGGTAAAATATTGTTCTCATTTTTTGTCTAAATATTGGTATTTGCCAGCCGATCTAATTGGTAAGTATTAAGGTCATTGGATTGGAACCAGAACTGAAGGAGCGGGGAATGATTGCAACGTGCACCAACTGCCAGGCGCGTTACCAGCTGGAGAATGCCAAAATTCCATCACGACTTATTCAAGTGCGTTGCCCAGCTTGTCAGGGCGTTTTTGCTCTTGATGGCACCCTGGCCCATGTTGAAGAACCAGTGGTCGATGAATTCAGCTCTTTTGAACCGGTTGCTGAAGTAGAGACTCCAGCAGTGGAAGAATCTGTTCCGGCTTTTGTTCCCGAGCCTGAAGAAATTAAAGTTTCTCAACCTGCCGCCGTTGTTGAACCTGCTCCGGTAGTTCCTTTTACACCTGCTGCACCTGCTCCGCAAATGCCCCAGGCTGCTGCTCCCATAGAAGAACCAAGTGCAGCGCCTATCTCTTCAGCTGTTGCAACTCTGGATGAGCCGGCCCCAGTTACCG
>JADGDU010000135.1 GCA_016744705.1 Candidatus Krumholzibacteriia bacterium | reverse complement strand
GGGCCAGATTCTGCTTAACCTAACAACTAACGCTCTCAAATTTACTGAATCCGGTGAAATCGTTGTGAACGTTCGATCAATTAAAACACAAGCGGATATGGTAGAATTGGAGGTAATGGTCAAGGACACAGGAGTCGGCATGACCCCTGATCAGCAGTCAAGACTGTTTCAGGCCTTTAGCCAGGCCGATAGCAGTACCACCCGAAAATATGGCGGAACCGGCTTAGGATTGACCATTTGTAAATATTTGGTTGAGCTGATGAACGGCCGGATGTGGGTTGAAAGTGATCCCGGCAAAGGGAGCTGTTTTTATTTCACCGTTGTTCTGGGCAGAAATACCCTAAGACAAGATAACGCTGAATTAAGCGTTCCTGTAAATCTGGAACAGCTTAAAGTGCTTGTGGTCGATGATGTAGCCAGTGCCGGACAGATGTTGGCCCAGACCCTGGGCTCGTTTTCTTTCCGGGTGACTTGTGTTGACTCAGGCCAAGGCGCTTTAAATGCGATCAAAAATGCCCCTGCAGATGATCCTTTCAGGC
>JADGDU010000134.1 GCA_016744705.1 Candidatus Krumholzibacteriia bacterium | reverse complement strand
GGACATGATGTATTCTGCGGCCATCAGCAACTCGTCGATGCTGGCCATGAGTCCGCGCTTGAGCAGTACCGGCCGGTCCGTGCGTCCCACTTCCCGCAACAGATCAAAGTTCTGCATATTGCGGGCTCCAATCTGCAACATGTCAGCTAACTCGGCCACCCGGCCTACCTGCTCAGTTGCCATCACTTCGGTGACGATGGGCAGGTTGTATTTGTCGCCCGCCTCACGTAGCAGGCGCAGGCCTTCCCAACCCAGACCCTGGAAAGAATAGGGCGAGGTGCGGGGCTTGAATACTCCGCCGCGTAGGACAACGGCACCGGCATCTCTGGCATCACGTGCTGCCATGTCCAGTTGAGTTGGGTTTTCCACCGCACAGGGACCAGCGATAACGTGGAAATTTCCGTCGCCAAAAGCAGCCTGACCAACCTTCACGATGGTGCGGTCGCCGCTGGGTTGAACGTCGAATTTATACGGCGATTTTTTTGGTGCCGGTTTGTGAGAAGGAGTCTTACCAGGTAAAACGTGCAGCTCTACCGGGGAC
>JADGDU010000133.1 GCA_016744705.1 Candidatus Krumholzibacteriia bacterium | reverse complement strand
ACCCAGGACAACGGTACCTGGCGCACGCTCACTGGCAACATCGACGACTGGGCACACATTCTCGGGGGCGATGGTTTTCATTGCCTGGTCGATCCCACCAACAACGATATAATCTTCGCGGAATCCCAAAATGGAGGACTGACCAAAAGCACCAATGGCGGCAGCTGGTTCAGCGGTTCCACCGATGGCGTTGCTTTTGGCGACCGTATCAACTGGTCCATGCCTGTGATCATGGCCCCTGGCTCCCCGGAAACCATGTACCTGGGCACCCATCGTGTGTACCAAAGCACCAACCAGGGCGACTACTGGGACCCCATCAGCGATGATCTCACTAACGGCGATCAAGGCGCCGGATTTGGCACCATCACCACTCTGGCAGCCGCTCCTTCAAACCCGTCCACCATCATGGCCGGTACCGACGACGGACGTGTCTGGCGCTACTCTCCCGTGTTCGGCAACTGGGGGTTGATCTCCGCCGACCTGCCCAATCGCTGGATCACCCGAGTAGCTTTTGATCCCACCAACTCCAATATCCTTTATGT
>JADGDU010000132.1 GCA_016744705.1 Candidatus Krumholzibacteriia bacterium | reverse complement strand
ATCGCAAGTAACAATCAGGGCAAACGGCAGTTTCTCTCCATTTGAGAGGGCGCCGATATAAGCACTACTCAAACCGCTCATGCCCCAATAGCCACGGTAGGTGAAGATGCTTTCGCCTTCATTGATGGTCGCCATCATGAGGGTACGGAAGTTACCACTCCAGATGGTATCCACTGAAGAGTAGTTCAATTCGAGAAGTTGTTCTTTAACCCATTGGTTGATCCAGATGGTTGAATAGCCTGAAGATGCAGGATCACCGGTTAAGCCAGCTCTCGTGAACCAGTTGGCATCGCTGTCCAAGTAGGGATCGCTTTCGTAATTTACGATTTTACTGACTACTGTAGCCAACATGCTCGAGCTGGTGACCGAAAGCCGGCCAATATGCACGTCAGCCAGCAGATCGCCGCCTTCAAGCATGGTGTACGGGTGATCGCCTTCTCCGCCATAGCCGGAAAGGTTCTCCGTATAAGTAGGAATGGAAACGGCGCCGTTGGCATCCCCTACGAGAGTAACAAACTCCAGAGGAATGCTCAGGGAGTCGTACT
>JADGDU010000131.1 GCA_016744705.1 Candidatus Krumholzibacteriia bacterium | reverse complement strand
ATATGATGGCCATCAGTGACACTGGGTGCGGCATTGAAGAAGACATTCGAGAAAGAATTTTCGATCCATTCTTTTCGACCAAGGGAGAGTTGGGCACTGGGCTGGGGTTGTCCACCGTTTATGGCATCGTCAAACAACATGAGGGCAACATTTGGGTGTATAGTGAAATTGGAAGGGGCACAACATTCAAAATTTATTTGCCCGCCTCTGATGAACAATTGAAAGAAGTTCCCGATTCTGAACCTCCAGCACCAGTCCGTAAAAATTCAGAAACAATCATGTTGGCTGAGGACAATGATGAAGTTCGGGAACTGGCCAAAACCATTCTCCACCGGGCAGGGTACACAGTCCTTGTGGCAAAGAACGGAACGGAGGCCTTGGCCAAACTGAAAACTCATGATGGGCCAGTGCACATGCTTTTGAGCGATGTGGTGATGCCCGAAATGAACGGCAAACAACTGTATGAATTATCCCGTCAGAGTTTTCCTGAATTGAAGGTCCTATTCATGTCTGGGTATACTGATGACGTGATCGTTCACCAAGGGG
>JADGDU010000130.1 GCA_016744705.1 Candidatus Krumholzibacteriia bacterium | reverse complement strand
GTGCTACACATTCACCAACGAATGCTGGAGGAAGCCGGCTACCACGTGACCGCAGAGACTGATAGCGTGGCCGCTTTGGAAGCATTTCGAACTACGCCAGAAAGTTTTGATCTCGTGATTTCCGATCAGAGTATGCCGAAGCTTTCAGGCAAGGATCTGGCAAAGGAATTGCTCAAATTGCGCCCAGACTTACCAATCATTATCTGCACTGGATATAGCAGTAAAATCGACAAATCAGGTATCAAGCAACTAGGTATTGCCGCCCTTCTGATGAAGCCGCTGGCCCAGAAAGAACTATTGAAATCTCTTCGCTCTATCTTGAATTCGTCTGGCGAGACTGTGACTTGAAAAAGTGACGGCGTCATGCTCCCTCTCCGGGGGTATTATGTTGAAATTCAAATCCACAAAAATATAATGATTGAAAAAAAAGCCAAACAAGAGTAAACTCGTCTTACTTTCGGGAAAAAGAAAACAAAGACTCACTCACTTGAGTCAACTGCCTGCAATACAAGCAGAAGAGATGAAAGAAAAGTCATGAAACATATACGCA
>JADGDU010000012.1 GCA_016744705.1 Candidatus Krumholzibacteriia bacterium | reverse complement strand
GCGTTACATTTATATGATTCAGGCCGGAACCAGCATGGCCAAGGGTTCTGTGACCCTGGTGCGGTAATGGAATAGGGTTTCATTTTTCTGGAAATATGCTTAAACTAAACTCACAGGGAGCGATATATAACGAGACAGTAATTTCTGGATTGGAAGCATCTATTCATGCTGTCCAGATGGATCGTTTGATTGGAAAAGGAGTTTTACATGCGGATATATGGCGGCTTATTGCTGATGGTTATCTTTACGCTGAGTCTTTTGGGCGGTTGTAGCAGTGATGATTCCACAACTCCAGAGAATCCGGCCAGGGTTCCTGTCCTTTTTCAAATTACTGATAATGATGATTTTGAGGCTAATCCCACTTACAGTCCAGACGGCAACTGGATTCTTTTTGAATCGAATGTCAGTGGCAATAGGGATATTTTCCGGGTCAGTGCTGATGGCGGCCCAAGCACCGCACTTACCACCAGCCTTGCTTTCGACTCCTCACCCTGCTGGTCTCCTGATGGGCGTAGCATTGCTTTCGAATCGGAAAGGGACAGCAGCAAGGATATTTGGGTTTTGGATGTGGAGACTCCGGGCGCCGTTCCTGTTCAGCTGACCAACACTGATTTTAAGGATGGGAGCCCTTGCTGGTCTCCCAATAATGATTTCATCATATTCGAATCTAACCGTGATAAAGTTGGTGGATCCGACCTCTGGTTTGTCCCGGTCGGTGGGGGGGCTGTCCAGCGCTTGACCACCACTGACAATGATTCCTACAGCCAATCCGCCGATTGGTCTCCCGATGGAGAGCATGTGGTTTTTGAATCCAACCGGAACGATTTGGTGGCTCTTTACACTGTCACAAAATGGGGTCTCGATCTTACTCAGATCACCCAAGGTACGGGATATAAGGGGCACCCTTCGTGGTCGCCTGATGGAGAAGAGATCGCTTTCGAGAGCACTGTCTCAGGAATTTCGGAAATCTACACGGTGGCCGCCACCGGGGGCGAAGCCTTCCGCGTGACCATGCACGGTGGGTACTGGCCCTCCTGGTCACCTGATGGCAATAAGCTGGTCTATTGTAATTACGGGGATACTGAAACAAGTATCTGGACTGTTGAAGTGGACTGGTAAACAGCCTGAGTTCTCTTGATCTTTAAATAATACAGCCACCTCCTGATGGGGGTGGCTGTTTCTTTGGGGACCAAAAGAAAAAGCGACCGAGGCAGAGCCTGGTCGCTTTAATCTTTTTGGCATCCCCAACGGGGATCGAACCCGTGTTGCCGCCGTGAAAGGGCGGTGTCCTAACCACTAGACGATGGGGACGCCTTAAGCTGAGGCAGTAAACTACTCACTGGCTTGCGAATTGTCAAATGCCTTCCTGAAATATCCAATCGACCACATGAAATGGGGCTTAAGGGGCTATTTAGCCGCCTCAACCATCAGTATGGCCGATGTTCGGATTCCTCTCCAAAAGTTATCCAGATGAAATTTTTCATTGGGGCTATGAATATTGTCCGTATTCAGACCATATCCCAGCAGCAAAACCGGAGATTTCAGGCAATCCTGGAATGTACCAACAATAGGAATACTTCCGCCTTCCCGGATGAACACAGGTTTGGCGCCAAAGCCTTGTTCCAGAGCCGCCATACCAGCCTGCATCATATCCGATTTGCGGTGAACGAGCACCGGAGCGGCGTTGTGATGGTTGGTCACGGTCACTTCCACTCCTGCAGGGGCAATCTCTTTCACATAGGCTGCAAAAGCCTCGGCAATCTTCTCCGGGGCCTGGTTGGGCACCAGGCGCATGCTCACTTTGGCTTTGCCTATGGCTGGCAACACAGTCTTGGCGCCTTCTCCACCGTAACCGCAGGTGATACCGTTGACATCGCAAGTGGGGCGTGCCCACATGCGCTCCAGGGTGGTGAAGCCGGCTTCCCCGAAGGCCGCGGGGGCTCCCGTTTCATCACACAGAATTTCATCGGTGTAACCCAACTCGGCAAAACCATCACGCTCTTCCTGGTCCAGCTCCAGTACGTCATCATAAAATCCGGGCACCTTACAGCGTCCTTCATCGTCCATAAGATGGGAGATGATCTTGGCCAGGGCGTTGCCGGGGTTCTGCACGGTACCGCCGTAACTGCCGGAATGCAGATCCATGGCAGGGCCCTTGACGGTGATTTCCATGTAAGCGAGGCCCTTCAAACTGTAACAAATACCGGGTGTGGTTTCGTTGTACAAAGTGGTATCAGAGACCACAACAGCGTCGCAGGCAAGCTTGGCAGGGTTTTCTTCGGTGAATTTGTAGATACTTTCTCCGCCGGCTTCTTCTTCACCTTCAATGATAAATTTCACATTGACGGGCAACTCGACACCTTCCCGAACATAGGCCTCAAGGGCTTTAATATGGGTGTAGACCTGTCCCTTATCGTCGCTGGAGCCACGTGCGTAAATGATTCCATCTTTGATGATGGGGTCAAAAGGAGGGTTGTCCCACAGTTCCAGGGGATCCACTGGCTGGACGTCATAATGGCCGTAAAACAGCAATGTCTTCCGTTCAGGGCGTATTTCAGTTTGGGCGTAAACCAGCGGATGGCCACCCATGTCGATCACTTCAACCTGAAGATCAAGGGCTTTCAGTTCATCAGCGACGAAAGCGGCCGCTCGTTTTGTGTCTTCGTTGTGATCACTTTGAGAGCTGATGCTGGGGATGCGTAGGAAGTCGCAAAGCTGTTCCACATGGTTTTGACGATGCTTGTCCAGATACGCGAGTACTTTTTCACTGGCCATTGGTCACTCCTTATTGTAGATTTCCGGGGCTTGGGGGCCGTTTGGGGCAATTTGCCTATTCGTTCCTCAAGACAAAACTACGCTTGACAGACTCGCCTGCCAAGGCGATTGTGTCGCAACTTGTCGGTGAAGGAAGATGTGCCGGCATTTCAATGAGACGGTCCGCTCTCGCCTGCGGCCGGGGAATCACCCGCGGCTGTGAACGGAAACGGACCAATACCTGGGAGGACCCCCAAAATGGCTGACATGATTATTAGCAAAAGCAAGACCAAAGAAAGCGTCAAAGAGTGCAACGTGTCCGGCGAATTCTACACCGCTTTGGACATCAAAGTTCGCGAATTGATCGCTGGTGCCGAGAAGCGCGCCATGGATAACGGCCGTAAGACCGTCCGTCCTTACGATCTGTAAGAAATATTCAGGATAGGGTGCCGGGTATTTCCGGTTACCCGCCCGGAATCAAAGGGGAGCTTAGGCTCCCCTTTCTTGTGCCCTCCTGCTGCTGACCCTTCTCGTGGACATTCCTACTCGCCCCTGCCAACCACATGAGACGCCTCCGTTGTGTAGAACACACGTGAGTCTCCTCCGGTGCCTGTTTGGGGTTGGTCTGTCCTTTGCGCAGAGCCTTCCTTTCAGGAGGTGGCAATGGTTACAAAAATTAAGTCCGGGGCCCTGGCGGGAATCGATGGATTATCTGTCATGGTGGAAGTCGATATTTGTCGTGGGTTGCCTGGGTTCTATCTGGTGGGCTTGCCCAACGCCGAAGTACGTGAAAGCCGCCAACGGGTTCTGGCGGCCCTGCGAAACAGCGGAGTGAAACTTCCGCCGGGGAAAATAACTGTCAACCTGGCCCCGGCAGGGGTGCGAAAGGAAGGGGCGTCTTTTGATCTGGCCATAGCCATAGGGGTGATGGCGGCCAAAGGAGATGGCATGAATAGCCTATGCCTGGAGGAGGGAGAGACGCCTCTATTTTTAGGGGAGCTCTCGCTGTTTGGGCAACTTCAACCCGTGCGGGGCCTGCTGGCCATGGTTTTGGCTGCTGCTGAAAGAGGTGATCGGTTGGTGGTTGTGCCTGCCTGTCAGGCCTGGGAGGCCGATTTGGCCGCGGGGGTGCGGGTGGTGGGCGCCAGAAATTTATCGGAAGTCATTCATTGGTGGAAAACGGGCGAGGAACCGGTGCTTGAGGCCAGTAGGAAGCTGCGGCCCGGGACAGTGCATTCCAGGAAGACCAGCAATGTCTTGGGACTTGCAGGGCAACCCTCATTACTCAAAGCGGCGGTGGTGGCCGTGGCCGGCCGTCACAACGTTCTAATGGTTGGGCCTCCTGGCACAGGAAAAACAAGGCTGGCGCGTCTCCTGGGGGCCAATCAGTCCCTCCTGGGGCCTCAGGAAGCATTGGAAGTAACTCGAATTCACAGCGCAGCAGGTCTTCTGGCCGAAGGTCGACTGATGCAGAGCCGTCCGTTTAGGGCTCCTCATCATACTTTAACCAAGGCGGGTCTTATTGGTGGTGGAAGTGGTTTGCGCCCCGGTGAAGTGACTCTGGCCCACCGTGGAATCTTATTTTTGGACGAGTTGGCCGAATTTAATCCCGCGGTGTTGGATGTTTTGCGGGAGCCGTTGGAAGAAAAACAAATCACCTTGTCCAGAGGGGGCGGAAGCCGCATTTATCCGGCTGATTTTCAATTGGTAGCTGCCATGAATCCCTGCCGTTGTGGTTTCCTGGGCAGTGAAATCAAGCCCTGCCGCTGCACTTTGGCTGAGCGGAGGCGATATCTTTCCCGTTTGTCCGGTCCTTTGTTGGATAGGTTTGATTTGTTTGTGCAGGTGGGGTCGTGGGAGGGCGAATTTCTTCAGGAGGGGGATCAACTCGAGGTTTGTCCGCCGGGGAGAACTTGGCGAGAATTGGTGACCACCGGGTGCTGGGCTGATTTGCAGGGGCAGGGGCATCACAAGTCGACTCTAAAAATTTCCACCCAGGCCAAAAGGCATTTAAACCTTATTCGCAAGCCGTTGGGCCTATCTCTCCGATCAGTTCACAGCTGCTTGCGCATTGCGACCACCATGGCACGATTGGATCATAGCAAGGCCGTAGAGAAGGCCCATGTGTTGGAAGCATTGGAATTCCGTTTGGAAAACCTGGCGTTGGAGGTTTTGACATAAAAAAAGGCGGCCCGAAGGCCGCCTCAAAAAAGCGATGGAAACTAGAAACTACCCTGCAGGCCAAGGGAAATACCCAGGCTACCAAGGGTTTGGGAAGAGTATTCTTCCACTCGTCGCTGGGTCAAAGTTTCACCGATAATGGGGAATTCATCCGTGGGGACCTGGGTGGTTCCTTCGTTGAGTTCCTTGAAATAGTAAGAAGGGGTAAACTCAACGGTATTGATGTGGTAAACAGCTTCCAGGCGGATGCTAATGTTTTTATCGGCCAGAAGGCGAACGCCGCCACCAAAATTAAGGTCCAGGCTGCTGGCTGTGTCTTCTACATAATTGGAGTTCATGGAGTACCACATGTTGCCAAGGCCGCCGGTGGCGTAGGGCTGGAAGCGCCCTGCTCCATCACCATCCAGGTTCAGGAAATAGACCACAGCATTGACACTCACATTAGCCGTCAGCAGTGAGCGGGTTTCCAAATCAAATTCACCCAGGGCTGGTTCAGCGAAATCCACACCGGATCCGGGTTCATTGGAGCGACGGGAACGGTTCACAGCACTTGATTTGTATTCTGAAAAGGAGAAGCCGCCAATAGCTTCCACACACAACCAAGGGGAGAAGTTGTAGCCAATGCGCATCACGGGATTGAAGGCCCCGGCACCATCCAATTTAACATCACCCCAGTAGGTGGCTTCGTCGTCGTACTTGTAAATGATCTGGTCGTGTTCCAAAAGAGTCTTGCTGAGGCCCAACGTTCCCATGGAGATACTGACTTCCACAGAGCCTTTTTGGACAGCTGGTGTCCAAACTTCCTCTTCTTCATCAGATATCTCAAGGTCACGATCAGCGTGACCACTGCCACGCAAAAGCTGGAAATCCTGTTCTTCCTGAGGAGCTTCCTCCTGGGCAAAAACAGGGAAGCATACCAAAGCAAAGGCCATGATGAACAGGGCAACCACGGATTTGAAGGACATGTACTGGCTCCTGTCGGGGCTAAAGCCCGGGACTGGCGGGGTGTGTTGCCGCTATAAGCTGAATGTAACGCCATTAATTTCAGGTGCGGCGCCTTGAGTGTCAATAATAAATGGCAACCCTTTTGTCACCAAGCCGTGATAACCGTATACTGAGCTCATCCCAACTCAGTCGAAAGATGGTGCCTGTGTCTCTTGTTTTCCTGAAAAAACACCCAATCCGGCCTTTAATAAGCAACTTCTGGTGGGCGGCAATCCTTGTTTCTGTTCTGGCCCAAATCTTTCCGCTAACCCCCGCCATGGGAGCTGTAGAGTTTCCCGGCCCGGTTGAGCAGCCCCTTCTGGCCGGTCCCCTCAGCGCTATACCCATACCTTGGTCAGATGAAAATGCTGAATATTTGTTAGTGGGAAATGACAACGGGTTTCTAAATGTTGTGTACCATTTGTTTCAGGATATTCATTTTGATATTTTCGTCCGCTTTTTTCTGGGGGGAGAAATTCAGTGGCTGGGAGCCTGGGAAGGCGGGCCATTTGGTCAGCGGGGCTTTGTGGCTGCTACCAGTAATCCTGATCGGCTTCATTTTCTGGAGATATCCTACTCCGATCCTTATATCAGGGTAGAGCAAACTCTGACGCTACCCGAAGACCCCGGCATGGGGGAATTTGTTGCCTCCGGTCCGGAGGGGCAGGGGCAATTGGCTTTGAGTCTGCCCGGTGTTGATCAAGTGTTGATCCTGAGAGAGTCGGCAGATTTTTGGACTATCAACCAAACCCTGCCCACCGGTGATGAGCCATTGTTTTTAGAGGCCATTGATCTGGATGGAGACCACATTCCTGAACTAGTCTCTGCCAACCGGGGAGAACTCTCCGGCACCCTGGGAATTTTCCAATTGGGAAATGACGGTTTCTATGCCCAGCAACAACATGCCGAACTCCCCGGGAGGGTGCATCAGGTCCTTGCTGAAGATTTTGACCTGGATGGGTTAAAGGAATTGGTTGTGTCATATATTGACCTACCCCGGTTGGATGTTCTCTCCTCGGAGTCAGGTGATCTGGCCGTGCGTCATTCTCTGCCCATGACCTTTCCTTCAGACTATTTTCAGATTGTCTTTCTACCCTCAGATGATTGGGGGATTGTCTCTGCGGTGGAAAAGCGGGGCATGATGGATTTTTTCCATTTCAAAGAAGAGCAGTGGGTCTATCAGGATTCTTATTACGTGGGATGCCTGCCCCGGAGATTGGTGGTAGGGGATTATAATGGTGATGACATCAATGAAGTGGCTTGCTTGGGTTCCTCTCAAAATGTGGTGACCATTTTACTGGGCAATACTTTGCCCGGGTTTTGGGGTTATCCAGCCGTTCCTTTGACTGGTAATCCGGGCTCCTCAACTCTGGCCGATTTGAACGGCGACGGTCTATCCGACTTGATTGTCGGCTCTCTGGTGCCCAAAGGGCTGAGTGTGTATTTGAGGGAGTCAACAGGGGAATTATCCATTCATCCTGTCCTGCAGGATGTTGAATTTTTTCCGCTGTCTCTTACCGCAGGTGATTTTATGGGTGACCAAAGCTTGGAATTGGTGGTGCTCGACTCTGGGGGCAATGCATTATATTTCCTGAATTATGTCGAAGGGGTGGGCCTTGTCACTCAAGCAGAGGTTCCATATTCTTCGGGACTTTCCAAATTGCGTGTAGCGGATATTGACGACGATGGTCATCTGGATCTCTATCTGACCCAAACGAGCCGACTTCAGGTGGATGTCCTTTTTGGCTCGGGAGAAGGAACTTTTGCGCCTGTGATGTCCATCGACTTTCCCCTTGGAGCCTATGATGTCCTGGCTCTTGATATGAATGACGATTCCCTTCTGGAGCTTGTTGTGAGCGATGGTCACACGCGTGTCTGGACTGTGGAGAATATGGGGGCCAGGTCTTTTGGCAGCCCCGTGCATACCCAGGCCAACAGCGGGGCCAGATATTTGGCAGCGGCGGATCTGGACGGAGACTCTGATCAGGATGTGGTGGTGGCAAATTTCACCAGTGAAAGCCTCTCCATTCTGGAAAACGTTGGTGACGGGTCCTTCAATCGGCGGGTTGGCAGCCTTGGTTTGGTCGGCCAGCCTTCCGGTGTTGAATGCCGTGATATGGATAATGACGGCCTTGTTGATATGGTGCTCAGATTGGGGCCCAGCAATGGTGTTCAGGTGTTACCGGCTTGGGATGTATGGCAGTACTCATCTATTGGACTTTTCGAAACCAGTGACAATGTCGTCCAGACTTTGATTGAAGACTTTAATCAGGATGACCGTCCGGATATCCTTTGCCTGGACAGTGAACTGCAACTCGGTTTAGTCATGCTGAATACCCAGCGGGCTCTGGTCTCGGTTGACCCCACTGCTTTGACTCAAGCGTGTGACGGTGAGCATTTCACCATAGGTATTCGACCAGACAGGCAGGGGCCCTGGGAGTTGTCACTGGGCAATGCGGGACAATGGAGGGTCTTGGCTGCCAATGGTCAGTCCCAGGTGGGGCAATTAGGCTTTGGTGATGGGCAATGGATCTTGGATTTCGACTCGGCAGATGTGGGTTTTCCTGATGCCGCCATGGAGCTACGGCTCAAAGTTGGCTTTGTCGGCAACGAGGAAACTCTTCTGCTGCCTTTGGCTCCAAGTTGTTTCGCCACAGGCAATGTTCTGCCTGGGTTGCGGTGGCGGGATTTGCCTTGGCCGAACCCGTTCAACCCTCGCATTCATAGCCGAATTCAGCTGTATGCTCCGGATGAAATTGATGCCGCGGTTTTTGATCTGGCTGGTCGAAGGGTGGCAACATTGCGTCGGGGATATCTTGAGGCAGGAGTGCATGATCTGACCTGGGATGGGCAATATCAGGGGCAGTCTGCTGCCGCAGGGCTATATCTGCTTCGTGTCCGCTCCAGCAGCTCTTTGCTATCGCGAAAGATTGTTCTTTTGAAGTAGCAAGTCCGGAGGCCCCAGATGGCGCACTTCTTGGACCAGCTTTACCTGGAATTGATCCCAGACGGCGTCTTTCATACGTCCGGCCAGTTTTTGCACTTGTTGGCATGTGGCGTGACCGGTGTTCACGATCATGTTGGCGTGGCCAGAAAAAACCTGCGCATCTCCTTCTTGCATTTCTTTACTCCCTGCTTTTTCCAGAAGTGCTCCGGCGGCGGTGCGTCTTTGGCCAGGGGCTGAAGGAGGCAGGTTTCGGAACCAGCTACCAGCGCTGGGCAGGTCCCGAGGGTGCTTGTTGTGGCGGTCGGTGATTTTTTCGTCCCGCAGCACCTGGGCTGCATCCACTCCGCCGGATTTCAGGCCCAGAGTGACCTGGAGCAGTATTTCCCCACTTTCTCGCAATGATGTGGCCCGATACCGGAATCCAAAATCTTCCGGTCCGCGATGTTTGATACAGCCTTCAGGAGTCAGGGTGATGGCCTCCAGCAGAAATTCTCCGATTTCATGGCCATAGCAGCCCGCGTTGCCCATAATGGCCCCGCCAAGGGTGCCGGGAATACCGGAAGCAAACTCCAGCCCACTGAGGCCTGAGGCCAAACTGCTACTCACAACCTCATCAAAACCCAGGCCGGATCCAACCACAAGTGTATTGCCTGAAACCTGGAAATCTCTGGTGGCCACATGCATCACCATTCCCGGAAAGCCTTCGTCTGCTGCCAGGATGTTGGACCCTCCGCCAAGAACGAAGAAGGGTAATTGGTTTTGATTGGCAATTTCCTGGAACCGCTGGGCATGTTCCGTGTTTTGAACTTCACATAGCAAAGCCGCAGGGCCACCGATTTGCAAGGTGGTTGCCTGACTTAGGGGTTGATTCCTGCGGACCAGTGATTTCAAATCATCCGGCAAGCTGGACAGTATTTTTTGCATGTCGATCAAAGAACCCTCCTGGTAGCATTTGAACTATTAAAATGGGATCAGGTGAATTCGTCAAGATGGTGATTTTTTCAAGGCGGTTGGCTTTTAGCCGCAAGTCAGGTAGATTTGATGCTTCGGAAACTTCCCGAGGAATAAATTGGTCTGTTTAATTTCTGTGGAAGCCTTTTCAGGAAGGCTTGGGGTAAAGAATTGTTCAGGAAACTGTGAACGAAAATAGAATCATTTACATAGCTACAATATTATCCCTGCTGCTGCACCTGGTGCTGGCTGGGATTCTTTGGCGAACCCCGCCCATGACCATTGATACGAGCCTGGCCCAGGCCAATGAAGTGGAAATGATTCTAATTCCCGATGATGCTCCACCTCGGCAATCCGAGCGGTTTGTCTTGATGCCCGAACGGGCAGCCAACAACCAGCCAGCCGATGAAGGGGGAGACCCTATTGCGGCTTCGCTGTTCAACAGTCGGGCTGCCGATGAATTATCCGGTGGGAATGAAACGACACCTTCGGCCAGCGAAGCGTCTGATATCCAACAGATGGAGATTCGTAAGGACAATCCCAGCGGATCTGAGGGTGTGGCTCTGGAAAACCAACCGTCGCCTATGGCTCCTCAACAGCCCAGCGGCGCTGTCAGTGGTGAAGAGGCCGGTGATGCTGAGGACCAATCCGGTGAGGAACAGGACAATCTGGGCCGTTGGGCCATACCCGATGAAAAGCCTGAATCGGGAGCTGAAAATAAGGAATCTCAGGAGGAAACCCAGGAAGATTCTCCCCAATTGGAAGATTGGTGGGGGGCCGATTCTCCCACTCTCCTGAAAGAAGGGGACGAGGGACCGGCCGGCGACCGGGGTTTTGACTTCAATCAACAAGAATCAGGTACTCAAGGCTCTGGTGTGGCCTATGTGGGCAACTACAGCATGAATACCTATGAATGGGCCTTTGGGCCCTGGATGCAGAAATGGGTGAATCAACTGCATCGGCACTGGAAGGCACCTTATGCCTACAGTCATTTGGGTATGATTCACGGCAAGACTCTTGTCAAAATGGTGATCAAAAAGAACGGAATCGTAGAATCTTTTGAAATTCTCGATACCGAAGGCCATGAGTCACTGCATGAAGCATCAGAAGCAGCGCTGAAAGCCTTTGCTCCTTATGCTGCGTTACCTTCGGATTTCCCCGAAGAGTATCTTGTGCTGACCATGGAGCTGCGTTACCCTGCCCTGCGGTAAAATGCCCCGGGCCAACTGGAAATGTGAAGGACTGAATACAACATGTGGGATATGATACTTTCGGGAAGATACATGATGATCCCCATCGGTTTGGCCTCTTTAGTAGGGCTGACGGTGATTATTGAGCGGTTTTTGGTGCTCAGGAAGAGCCGCATCCTCTTTCCTGAAATCTCCGGTGCGGTCAATAGTATGGGGGCCAGTGATGACCTGTCCGTGCTGCGTTCCATCTGTGAGCGCCACCCGGGGGCTTTTGCCAACATTGTTTTGGCTGGTCTGGATCATTCAGAGAATGATTGGATTATCATTCGGGATGTGCTGCAGGAGGCGGGGCGCCAGGAGGCAGCTCGCCTGACCCGCCGCCTGGGTATTCTGGAAACGGTGGCCGCTGTGTCTCCCTTACTGGGTTTGCTCGGCACCGTTTTGGGTATGATTCGGGTCTTTGCCACCATCTCCAACGCGGGTTTGGGCAGTCCGGAAGTCTTGTCCACCGGTATCAGTGAAGCGATGATTACCACTGCCGCAGGGCTGATAATCGGTATTCCGGCCCTGGTGGCCTATAACTGGTTGAACGGTCGGGCTGATCGAATCATTTTTGATTTGGAATATAATTCCACCAAGGTATTGGACACTTTGCGCCAGCGGCAACAGCGGAATGGTGCTTCCCAATGAATTTTCGAGCGCCCAAAAAGAGTCATGGCCTGATCCTGAATCTGACTTCATTGATCGATGTCATGTTCCTGCTGTTGATTTTTTTCATGGTGACATCCACTTTTCGGAACCAACCGGCGATCACCTTGGTTCTACCCAGGTCGGCGACGGCTGCTGAGACTGTGGATACTCCGGTGGTTCTGTTCCTTACTGCCGAGGGTGAAGTCTATCTGAACGACACTCGTGTGCCTGCCAATGAACTGACCTCCCGTCTGGAGGAGTTGCACACAGCTTCAAAGGACAACCGAATGGTTTTGAGAGCTGACGAGAGTGCCTCCCATGGCGATGTTGTGAGTTTGATTGATACCATCAAACAAAGTGGTTTTACCCGCATCAGTTTGTCTGCCCGTTTGGCAGGTGCAATGTGATGACGAAGGAGTTTCCCTTGCTCGGAGCCTGGATTAAAAAATTCCCAGCCGGTTATGATTTCCTACAATCTCCACCGGTTTTTCCTGTGGTCTTGATTGTATTGGCCAGTGCCTTGATGTTGAGCGGTTGCACTAGCGATAACCCCAGCCAAGTGGGCACCGGTTTAGTCAATTCACAAATCGATGTGGTCCTGGAGCCTCTGATCCTGGAAGATATCGAAATTTTCAAAGATAAAAACATAAGCGAAGCCGACCTGATATTGCACGAACAGGAAGTTCTCTATCTCGGCACGCAGCAGGGAAACAGTTCTTCCATTCTGCTGAATTACGATTTTGGAAATATCTACACCCTGGGATTTCCCGAATCGGTTTGGACCTCAGAAAACATTATTTCTGTTAAATTGCGTTTTCTGATGTTGGAATACTATGGAAATCTGAGACCCGGTGAAGGCGATACGAATCCGGACAAAGTTCTGGCCAAGTTTTACCAAGTTCAGGAATTGGACAATGAATTTGATCCGGCTGCGTATCCTGGTCCGGTGCCTCCTCATGGGCTCATAAATCTGAACACCAACTACCAACTTGACGATTCGGAATATTTGGAAATCCCCATTTCGGAACCTCATTTCCTGCAATGGGTGGAAGCAGGCATCACCCAGGGGCTTATGCTGTCCGAAGGTGAAGGGAGCAGTGGTGTCGAATCCGTGCAGGGGCTGTCGGGGTTTGCTTCCAGGGAAATGCTGCACCCGTCTTCGTCTCTCATTGATTATCAGGAAGACACTAAGGTGGCGCCCGTGATCCTGGTGAAATTTGCTCATACCGACTCCACCTACATCCTCGAACCCTGGGCCGATACCTCCACGTTTCATGAAATCAGTGAAGCCCCTACGGATGTGTCTGATGGTATGATGATGCGCACTTGCTTGCGCACCTATCCCATGTTGCGGTTCGATTTCTCCTCGCTGCCGGCCAACGCCTTTATCAACCGGGCTGTTTTGGCTGTGTCCAACGATACAACGCGCAGCTTCGGTAATCTGCAATCCATGGTTATTTCTGAAATTAGTACCGATTACATAGGAGTGGCTGGTGATACCATGCCCCTGCTGGATCTGGAGGGGGCGGTTTACCAGATCAGCGGGATGGTCAACCTGGATCCCATCCTGAATCAGGATCTGGAATTTAATGTGACCACTGCCGTCCAGCGGGTGGTGAACGAAGTGTATGAAGGCGAGCGTGCTTTCATCATGACTGCGGGTGAAGATTTCTTCCCCTCTTATGATGCTGATGCCGTTGACCCGGATTTCTTCTTCACTCAATTCAGCTTTTTTGGCAATGCTGATTCTGTGCCAGACAGTCTGCGCCCCAAATTGAACATCACCTACACTCAGATGGATGTTATTGAAGGGCAGGGCAAATGATGCGGAAATTAAGCTTTATTCTACCTGCATTGCTGGTGGTTTTAGGGGCTGGTATGCTGGCCCCGGACCATGCCACAGCCCAGTCGCCTTTTGCTCTGACCAATGTGGGGCAACCCATCGACTCTGAGGACGCCCGGATGATGGGGCGCGGGGGATGGGGGATGGCCGTTTATGATTCCCTGGATCCTGGTTTTTTGAATGTGGCCTCTTTGTCTGCCATCCGCCACGTGGTGGTGAAGTTCACTGTCAACGGTGAGAAAACCATGAGCGAGGATCCTCAGGGCTCCCGCACCACCCATCGCACCATGGTGCCGAATGTTCGGGTGGCCTTGCCCATCGTCAAAAGTCGGCTGACTTTCAGCACCGGCTTTGAGGTGAACCGATCCTCTGAATATCGCACCAATACACCCATGACCTGGTACGCCATGGATGACACTCTCACTGGCAACGAACAGTTCATCAGAGATGGATCCATGTGGCAAGTCCCTATGGGGCTGAGCCTGAATGTCATGGACGGGTTTTCCCTGGGGGCAACCCTCGGGTTGGTCAATGGCACCATCCGTGAGTCTCTGACTAATTTTTATCTGACTCCATCTTCTCTCAATGGTACTCCGCTTTACCTGGCCAGTGGTACTGAGCAGAAGGATGAATTCACAGGACAGAAGACGACCTGGTCTGTCCACCTGGGCAATCCCAACACCTTGGCCTTTGGTGCCAGCTTCAGTCCGGCCCATGATCTGGATGTGGAACGAAAAGTTTATCTTGGCGGGGTCGGGGCCAGATCCAACACCACGTGGACACTCGATATGCCTGACGCCTATCGGGCAGGCTTCCAGGCCAAGCTCTCTTCGCGCTGGCGCATGGGAGGCGATGCTTCCTTGCAAAAATATGGCGATTTTACAGGCAATGTAGAGTGGGCCGATGATATGGTGGATGAATACTCTGCCTCCTTCGGTTTGGAACGGGTGATTGGTTTTGAACGGCACGGTGGTAAGGGGAATTTACCCCTGCGGCTGGGAGCGCGGTATCGGCGCTGGGGATACCTGATCAATGGTGAAGAAGTGCATGAAAAAACCTTCAGCATTGGCACTGGCTTTCCTTTTCGTAAAAAAATGGGTATGGTGGACATTGCTTTGTCTTACAGTTTGATCGGGGACTTGGCGAAAAATGATCGGGAAAGTAAAGTTTGGCGGGGGACGATTTCTGTCTCCGGCCTGGAAAAATGGTGGTAGGATTCTTCTGGAAACAGGGAAGAATTTTTCAATAAAACCAAAGAATTAAAAAGGGAGTATGGCCATGCGTGGCTCACATGTAATTTTGATTATGCTGGTTCTGGGGATGTCTGCTTTGACCATGGTCGGGTGCAAAGATGGTGTGCCACAATCTGAACTGGATGAATTTATTCTTCAGATGAGTGATCTGGATGCCTCCACCCAAGCCGATTCTCTGCGCGCCATTGCCGCTGCGGGAATGCCCCGGGCAGCATTTGCCACTTACATGACTGGAAATAATTTCTACCTGACCGCAGGTGACACCGCTCGTGTTAATGGCTGGGGTTCCAAACAGGCCAATGCCTTGCTGGACAGTGCCGAGATTTATTTTGGAGCGGCCGTAGCCATGGACAGCACATTTGTGGAGGCTCTGGTTAATCTGGGGTCCTTGTGGGATGACCGTTCGGAACAGTTGAGCAGCCGGGAAGACCGCGATTCAAAAGTGGCCCAGGCTGAGAAGTATTACCGGCTGGCTTTGAAGGTGGCGCCTCTTGATGAAAAGGCTCGTTGCAACCTGGGAAGCCTGTATCTGCGCCAACGCCGCACCATGGAAGCCAAGGCTGAATTCCAGCAAGTGCTGAAAGATAATCCCGGCAGTTCTCTGGCTCATTACAACATGGCCATCATGTTTGCCGAGGCCAAAATCTACCGAGAAGCCATCAGCGAATGGGAACTGGCAGTAAAAAATGATCCCGATGGTGATATCGGCGAACGTTCCCGAGATAACATCGACATCGTCAAGGACCTGATGAAAACTCAGGTTCCTAATGATGAGAAGTCCAAGCACTGATGTCTTTTCCGTTGGAAATCCCTGAACCCCTGCGCTCAGCTTTGCCGCCGGGTACAGGGGTTTTATTAGGTATAAGTGGGGGCGTTGATAGCGCTCTGGCCTTGGCTGTGCTGCAAGAACTGGGCTGCGATGTCCAGTGTGTAACCTTCAAAAATTTCTGTTATTCCGAAGAAGATATTGATCCGGGAGAGCAAAGCTGTTGCTCTTTGGATGCCATCGACGACGCTCGGCAATTGGCGCGTCGTTTCGGAGCCACGCATTGGGTCCATGGCGTGGAGGAAACCTTCCGGCAACAGGTCATCGATCCTTTTATCAAGGATTACAACGCCGCTCTGACTCCCAATCCCTGCCTGGCCTGCAACGCTGATGTGCGCTTCCCTGAATTTGTGCGATTGGCCCGGCGGCAGGGATGCCGCTTTGCGGCCACCGGACATTATGCCCGCATTGACCATTCCGAAGAGGGAGGGCGTCTGCTTAAGGGAAAGGATCCCACCAAAGACCAGAGCTATTTTCTGCATGGCGTTGCCCCGGCCCTTTTTAATGAATTGATCTTTCCTTTGGGGTGGTGGGATAAAACCGATGTCCGCCGAGCCGCTGCCGATTTAGGCATCCCCATGGCAGAGAAGCGGGACAGTCAGGAAATCTGTTTTGTACCCGATGGCGATCGCACCTTTCTCTTCGGCGATGAATCGGCGAGCCAGCCGGGAGAAATTGTGGATCGGCAGGGGAAAATACTGGGCACCCATAAAGGCTTGATCCAGTACACAGTGGGCCAGAGACGTGGCCTCGGTATCGCAGCTCCAGAGCCACTGTATGTGCTCTCCCTGGATCTCAGCAGCAACCGCCTGGTTGTGGGGCGCCGTCAGGAGTTGGCTGTCCTGGGAGTCCTGGCTGATGGTTTTGTGCCGGCTGTTCCTGACTTTCCTCATGTGGGACCCGAGCCAGGAAAGCCGGTTCATGCCCGTTTGCGCCACCGGCATGAAGGCGCCCTCGTGAAATCCTGGACTCTCGCTCCTGATGGAGCCTTAAAGGTGGAACTTGCCGAGCCGGTTGACGGAGCGGCTCCTGGCCAGGGCCTTGTGTTTTATCAGGATGATTTGGTTCTCGGCGGTGGCCGCATTGTTGGATCTTTTGCTGTGGAGGATGGAGTCTCGTGAAGAAGTTGTGGCGAATCCTGTTGGTGTCAGGGGGCGTATTGCTCTCCCTGCTGCTTCTGATTGTTTTGGCTGTCACCATCTTTTTACCCACCGATCACATTCGCCAGAGGGCCGAAGCTGAAGTGGTGAAAGCCACCGGGGCTGAGGTCTCTATCGGCAATGTTGGCGTCAATTGGTGGCCCCAACTGGGCCTTTCTCTGGATGATTTTGTGATTAAGGGGCAGGGTGCTGAACTGGCCAGGATTCATGGTTCAGCCAATGAGCTGGGGCCATACGCAGCCAACCTGGAACATTTTGTTGTGCTCCTGGAGTTGCGACCGTTGCTGAAGAAAGAAGTTGAAGTGGCCGCCATCGAGGTGCGTGGGCTGGATCTGGATTTGGTTTTCCAAGGGAAGCCTTATCTGGTGAAAGACGCTGATCTGGATGTCCATGATTTGCAGATTTCCATGGCCGCAGCCCAAGGTGCCGGAAAGGCCCAATCAGGTGCGGCCAAGCTTCCTGTGGGGGAGATGATCCCCGAAGATCTGGTTCTGGCCTTTAAAGGATTTGCCCCATCTTTTAGTGCCCAGGAAATTCCCCTTGTGGATGTCAAATTTCAGGGAGACCTGGATGCCCGGATTCTAACCATTGAGAGCATCACCGCTGGCTTGGGGACGGGACAGTTGGAAGGCAATCTGGAAATTGACTATGAACGGGACCCCCGGGGATACCTCGATTTTGAAGCCAGTGCCACGGCTGTCCCGGCGGCAGCTCTCCTGCAGCCCTGGGCCCCGGTTTTGGGAGAAAAACTGGAAACAGATCTGGGCGGATCCATCCGAGGAAATTGCCTTCTCGGAGAGAAAGAGGAAATTCACCGGACGCTGGCTCTCCACGGAAACTTGGGCAGTGCCGAGGGAGTGCTTTGGGCCAAACAGTGGCTGGGGGATATTGCACCTTATCTGGGAGCTCGTCAGGATTTGATGGATATTCATTTCAGGAATATCAGTCATAAGCTGCATCTGGAAAAAGGCCGTTATTTTGTGGATAAACTGGAAATTGACGGCCTTGAAACCCATTGGCAGGGTGCCGGCTCCGTGGGCTTGGATGGAACTCTGGACATGGACATGAAAGTCAAATTACCCACCGGGTTCACTCCCGAGTTAGGGAATTTGTCGTTCCTGGCTGATACTTTGCGGGATCCTGAAGGCCGGATGAATCTGGATCTGAGTCTGTCGGGGAAGGCTGCCAAACCTCAGGTGGGCATCAACCTGGGCTCTTTGCAGGATGCTGCAGGGAGCGACGCGGGAGATTCGCTCAAAAAAGGTTTGGGTGGTCTCCTTGACAAATGGAAGAACAGATAATACCATGCCTTTCCGCTCATGTGCGGACAGCCCTCGCCGGCCTCACGGTCCTGGGGTTGTGGTAGGGGAATTTGCCAATTGGAGGGCTAGTCCTAATTGGTAAGGCAGCGGTCTTGAAAACCGCCGGGTTAACGCCCATGGGAGTTCGAGTCTCCCGCCCTCCGCCAGTTTCTGAAATTTTGCGGAGAGGTGGCCGAGTGGCTGAAGGCGCGCGCCTGCTAAGCGCGTGTGGGGAAACTCACCGAGGGTTCGAATCCCTCCCTCTCCGCCACGCACTTTCCGTGCGGAATCGGTGGTCATAAAACTCAATATAGGTGCGCCCATAGATCAACTGGATAGATCGTCTGGCTACGGACCAGGAGGTTGGGGGTTCGAATCCTCCTGGGCGTACCAATATTTAAGACCCTGTCGTTAATGCGACGGGGTCTTTTTTTGTGTGTGGGTGTTGGGAACCTTCTTCATATTCAGGTGTCTTCCCATGGACTATGGTGGTTTCAGGCTGGCGGTCCATTTCTTGCCTCTGAAAATGTGAGATTATGCCTCCTTAGGCCCTTCTAGCGGAATTCCCTATTTTAAGGGGAGTTTCGATGCTTTGTGATGTCATACCGGCTACAGCCGGTTTGGGAAAGGACACTGGTGATCATTTTTAAACCACACCAATGCCTGGGTTTGGCTCTCTGTCTCTTGATCTTACCCGGTTTATCCTGGGCCACCGACTTTATCCCTGTCTCGGAAATCAGCCAAGGCATGCGGGGGTATGGGCTCACTGTCTTTGAAGGTTCCCGCATCGATACCTTTGCAGTGGAGGTGGTGGGAATTCAGAAGCGCAGCAGGGTGGACGGAAACCTCATCCTGATAGAAGTCTTTGGTCACGACCTGGAAAGATCCAGTATCGTCCAGGGCATGAGCGGTAGCCCCATATACATTGAGGGCCGGTTTGCCGGAGCATTGGCTTTCGGCTGGGCAGGCTCTTTACGGCCTCTGGCTGGGGTCACCCCGGCCCGGGATATTCTGGGCTTGCCGGTGAATCCCGAAGTGGCAGAGCATTCCCTCGGGATTTCGAACCTGGAAACAGTGCAGAGTATGTTGCCTCTGCTGGCTGGGTATACCAGTGAGCCAACATTTGCGTTGGACGTCCTGGACAAGGCCCCTGCCACGGTGGCTCAGCATATGGCCAACGTCCAGTGGCCTGCAGCCGAGCAATTGATCTGGAGTCTTCTGGAGGAAGCTACAGCCTCGGCAGGTGTTGATTTGCCTCTGGAGGAGAATTGGTATTGCAGCCCAGTGGGGAATGTTTCAGGTGTCACCGGAGGGAATTCTGGCTCTGGGGGAACTCTGGTTCCCGGTGCAGCTTGCGCCATCCCACTGATTACAGGGGACGCCATGTTGGGTGCCACCGGCACCGTCACCTTCACCGAAGGTGACAATGTATTGATGATGGGGCATCCCTTCATGCAGCGTGGTCCCGTTAATCTGCCTTTGGCCACGGCCGAAATCCTCACTGTTTTTCCCAGCCGTCAAATGTCTTTCAAAATGGCTAATGTGGGTGAAGTGGTGGGCTCGGTTCATCATGACCAAAGAGCCGGGTTATCTGGCAAATTGGGACCTGCGCCCCAGCTGGTACCCGTCACTGTGGATATCGAATATTCTGATACGCACCAACAGCGCTATAATTTTCAGGTGGTTGATGATCCTCTGCTTACGCCCAGTCTGGTCTTCTGGACTTTTTACAACTCTCTGTTGGCTGAGGGGGACGACGCCAGCAACCAGAACATTTCCTATGAAGTGACCAGTCATTGGCAGGGTTCAGATCTTTTGGATGATTTGCCGTTAGTGGTTAGCGGAGTGGCCGCTGGACCGGGTGGAGCCATGTCTTTGGCTGGCGATTGGATGGCGCCCTTTTCTCTGCTGCTGAGTAATCCTTTTCAGGAAGTGAAGCTGGAAAGCGTGCAGGCAAAGTTCAAGATTTCCAAAACTTTGCATACGGCCCGCATCACGGGCTTGGATGGTCCTCGCAACCTGGTGGCCGGTTCGGGCCCCATCATGGTCCAGGTGGAGGTCACACCACGCCTGGGAGCCAAACGAGTGGTGGAAGTGGAATTGCCTCTGCCAGCCAATATTGAGGCAGGGGGCTACCGATTGGTGGCTGCCAGCGCGGCAGAATTTTTTGCTCTTGAAGCCCAGCGGGCTGCGGGGCGTTTCCAGGTGGCCAGCTTGGATGGGACTGTGAAAATCTTGAATCTGGACCGGGCTGCGGACCAACTCGTGGTGGCCATTCTGGCCCCCGGTGAAAGTCTGATGATTGCCGATCGAGAAATGAATCACCTGCCGGGGAGTGTCTCGCGACTTCTGAAGCAGGGTAATATGCAAATCCAATCCACCATGGCTGATTTTGTCTCCAGGGTGACCCAATCCATGCCCCAGGCCCTGCAGGGGCATGCGGTACGCAAACTGCGGGTTCATCCCGCCCCTGTGCCGATCAAGGAGGAAAGGCGCCCATGATGAGATATTCTTTGGCTTCCACACAACGGTTTTTTCTGGGGGCCTGGCTGGTGTGCAGCATGCTGCAGCCCTCGGTGGTCCTGGCTGCAGGTCAGATGTTTTGGGATTGGCCCACTGGCCGAAAATTTCAGGAAGTGGAATTGAAGGGGACGGCCGTGAGCGAACACGGGTTCCTGGTGCCCGGCTTTTCTACTGATGAATTGGGCCCCAACGGAGCAGAAGTGTGTTGGCGATCTGTGGCCGATGGTAAAGGTGGCTTTTACACGGGCACTGGTCACGCAGGGGATCTTTATCATACCAACTCCCAGGGAGAGACGAAGGTCTTTGTCCAGCTGGAGGGGAGCGAAGTTTTCAGCCTTCACGTTCTGCCTAAGGGAGAACTGCTGGTGGGGTGTGGGCCAGATGGTCACTTTTATCACGTGAACGCCAAGGGTGAAAGCACTTTGCTGGGACAAATTCCCGGGGGATATGTGTGGGCCATCACGGCCACAGAAGATGGGCGAACAGCATGGTTGGGCACGGGAAGTCCTGCCCGTATTTTCCGCTACACATCTTCAGATGGACTGGAAGAGATGGCCACTTTACCTGCCCAAAATGTTTTGGATGTGATGCAAGACGAGGATGGCACTTTGCTGGTGTCCACCCAGGGGCCGGGCTTGGTATACCGCCTCAATCCCCAGGGAAGTGGCCAGCCTTGGCTGATATGTGAAACCAGTCAGGATGAAGTGCGGCAGTTCATTCGCGGACCGGAAGGTCAGGTTTTTTTTCTGGCTCTGAATAGTGATGCAGCAGGCTCGGACGCCGGCGCTGCCGATGCTCTCAGTAGTGGGTCTGTGCCTCCGTCCCTGATGTCTCTGTTCGGGACCCTTGAGGAGCCTGTGGTGGAGAAGGCAGTCTTGTTTCGCCTGGAAGAGAACAACGGGTATTCTCAATGGTGGTCTGGCAATCTTGAGCTGATGATCGTGGCCTGGAGTCCCCAGTGGGGGTGGCTGGGAGGCGGGCCTCTGGATGCCGATGATGGCCAGTCTGTGGTGCACCGGTTGGCACCACCAGCGGGCCACCATCCTCTGGCTGCCTGGCCGGGTGGAGATATCCTGGACTTGACGGTGATGGATGATTCGGAAATTCTCGTCAGCCAGGCCCACCCGGGTGGCGTGCTACGTCTGGGACTCGAAGGACAGGAGCCTCTTGAGGCTATCAGCCCCTCTCTTGATGGGGGCGGTCCGGTGGCCTGGGGGCGGTTGAACTGGGACGGTGTTTCGGGATCGGGCAAGCCTCGGTTTTCCGTGCGCAGTGGTAACCGTTCGGTGCCCGATGAAACCTGGACTTCCTGGTCCGACTCCTGGACTGAAGAGAATCATGCCCTGGATTTACCGGACAGCCGTTTCCTGCAATGGAGGGTTCAGATGCCCAGGCCCCCACAAGGGGCCGAAAAGCAATGGGCGATCACCTCGGTGTCGGTCAGTGCCTGGCAGTACAATAAAAAACCTGTGATTCGCGCCTTCACCATCGAAAATATCAGCGATGTCAGTATGGGTGGCTTGATGGGCTCGAGTGAGAATGTGACCCAGGTCTTTGACAGTGGCCTGCGGGTGGAATTCGGCCGAAAATCATCTGCCGGCAACAGAGTCGAGCCTCGGCGTGCGGCCTTCACACGGCCGGTTCGGGTTATGACCTGGCAAGCTGTAGATGCTAATCTGGATCGTTTGCTTTACAGTTTGGAATACCGCCGTGCAGGCGATGACTCCTGGCGCTCAATTGTGAAAGAAACTCCTGAGCAACTGGGAAGTTGGGATACCAGTGAGGTTGAGGATGGTCGCTACCATGTGCGGGTGACCGCCAATGACCGTCTGGACAATCCAGGGACTTTGGCCCAAAGCAGCATCCGGGAAGCGGGCCCCATGCTGGTGGATAACACCGCACCGGAAATCACCCGTTTTAAAATTGAAAAGCTCCCAGAGGGCTTGCGCATTTCTTTGCGGGCTCAGGATAAAGCCAGTGTTTTATCTCAGGCCTTTATTCGGCTTCCAGATGGGCAGCGGCAGCGCCTGGATCCGGTGGACAGGATTTGTGACAGTCGCCGGGAAGATTTTCATTTGGAAATTTCCTGGCCTATGCCGGGGCGCCAACCTGGCCTGGAACCTGCGCAATTGCGGGTGGAAGTCTGGGATTTATACGGCAACGTGGCCGTGGCTGAAGGAGAGGCCCAGTGAGCGATTCCACTATTTTTGAAGATTTCCGAAGCCATGAACATTGGATCCGGGAGGCTATCAACGAAGCCAAACTGGCTGCCGAAAAGGGAGAAGTTCCCGTGGGAGCGGTGGTTGTGCACCAGGGCCGGGTCATTGGCAGGGGACACAACCGGGTGGAATCATTACAGGATCCCACCGCCCATGCGGAAATTTTGGCCATTGGCGCGGCAGGAGGGCAGGGGGAAAGTTGGCGGCTGGATGAGGCCACCCTTTATGTGACCTTAGAGCCCTGCACCATGTGCAGTGGGGCTGTAATGCTGGCCAGAGTGGGCCGGGTGGTGTTCGGAGCTGCAGATCCCCGGGCCGGGGCAGTGGCCTCCACGGCAAGGCTTTTGGAAGGAAATCAGTACCAGCACGGGGTGGAAATTGTCGGAGGAATTCTGGCCGAAGAATGTGGAGCTTTGCTCAAAGATTTTTTTAAGGGAAAAAGATGAGGCCCGGTCTGTTGATTTTCCGGAAAACTGGTGCTATATTCCTCGCCACTTACTCGCGGAGAGGTGCGAGAGTGGCTTAATCGGCACGACTGGAAATCGTGTGTGCCGCAAGGTACCCAGGGTTCGAATCCCTGCCTCTCCGCCATTTTTATTCTATTGTATCCCACTTCGGGTTTTTAAAGGCATTCCTCTTGGGTGGAGAGGTGCCGGAGTGGTTGAACGGGGCGGTCTCGAAAACCGTTGAGCATTTCGATGTTCCCAGGGTTCGAATCCCTGCCTCTCCGCCAGATTGATTGTTGTGGGGGTGTAGCTCAGTTGGGAGAGCGCTTCGTTCGCAACGAAGAGGTCAGCGGTTCGATCCCGCTCATCTCCACCAAATTGTTCAGAAATTGTTCAGAAATTGTTCAGAATTGTTCAGAAATAGCGATTTCTGGTGCTTATTAAGGTATAGATGGGTCAGGCCCGGTGTGACGTTGGAAGACTAACTCCGTCAGGACTGGAAGGTAGCAGCGGTACGTCGTACTTCAGCGTGTGCACCGTCAGCCTGGCCCGCCTTTTTTTTTCCTAATTTTTTAAATTTTGCTGCGGGGTGCATCTTTTTGCTCCGCGCTTGAAGGGTTCCCAAGGGGAACCCTTCTTTGCTTTGGCCTAGGGCCAGAGTCGCTGAAAAATGTACCTCGCAGCAAAATTTAAAAAATTAGGGAAAAAAAAGGCCAGTTTGGGGGGATGGGATTTCCTTGTGGGGGGGAATCGTGTTAAATTGGTGGTTGGTGTTGGTGGTTGTTTTTTTTCCATGGAAGAGTTGCATGTCTTATCAAGCTATTGCTCGTAAGTATCGGCCGGAACGATTTGATGAGGTGGTGGGGCAAACCCATGTGACGGGGACTTTGCGGGCTGCTTTGGCTAAGGATAAGCTGAGTCATGCTTATTTGTTTAGTGGGCCCAGGGGGTGTGGGAAGACTACCGTGGCTCGATTGTTGGCTAAGGCCATCAATTGCCAAACCAACCGGGAGGGTGATCCCTGCGGCACTTGTGAAACCTGTGTGGCCATTGCCAAGGGCAGTTATCTGGATGTGCTGGAAATTGATGCTGCCAGCAATACGGGTGTGGACAACATCCGCGAGTTGAAAGAGATGGCCCAGTACTCGCCCAGTGAGGGCAGCAGCCGGGTTTTTATTATTGATGAAGTTCATATGCTCTCCAAGGGGGCCTTCAATGCCCTGCTCAAAATTTTGGAAGAGCCTCCCAAGCGGGTTTTCTTTTTCTTTGCTACCACCGAGCCCAACAAAATTCCGCGCACCATTCTGTCCCGCTGCCAGCGTTTTGATTTCCGCTTATTGACACGGGATGAATTGGGCGCCCACATGCTGCGCCTCTCTAAGGCCGAAGGCATTGTCCTTGAGGAGACGGGGCTGCGTTTGCTGGTGAGTCTGGCCGAAGGCAGTGTGCGTGATGGCTTGAGTCTTCTGGATCAGGTCATTGCCGGTTGTGATGGTACCATTTCTGAAGAGACGGTGGTTTCCGCCTTTGGGCTGGTGCGCTCGCAGCTCTTTCTGGAACTGAACGAGGCCATCATTGGTAAAGATGCGGCCAGAGCACTGCGCCTGGTGGAAGATATCAGCAGTGCCGGGCAGAGTTTGGATGCCTTTGCCAGGGGTGTGGTGAGCAATTTTAGGAATCTGATGTTGCTGAAAATTGACCAGGAATTGGGTGGCATGGTGGATTTGCCTCCCGAGCAGGTTGAGCAGCTGGCTCTTCAGGCCGTTAATTTTTCCGAACAGGATTTGCTGGCTCTGATTGATCGTTCGGCTCAGCATTTTGAGCGCATCCACCGTAGCACCCAGCCCCGTATTATGCTTGAAGCATCCCTGGTGGAATATTGCCGGTTTGAATCCCGGGTTCTGCTGTCAGATCTGGCCAACCGATTGGAAGCCCTGGGGGGCTCGGCTCCCGCTCCCAGTGGCGGTGGTGGCGGCCGGTTCGCGGCTCCCGCTCCCCGGTCCAATCCCAGTGCAGGGGGCGGTTCAGGAATGCAAGCCAGTGCGCCCAGACCCGCAGCCCCTTCCCAACCTCGTCCGGTGGCCGCGGCCCAGGTGACTCCGGCCGCTGGCGATACCGTGCCTGGCTGGACCCAACTGATCAACAATTTGATGAGCGTAAAACCCGCTCTGGCGGCTTGCCTTATGGAAGGGTTGCCTTCTCTGGAAGCCGATGAAAACCGGCTGACTATTGCTTTTGAAGAGGATAAAAAATTCAAAGTCAACATGGTCAAGGCTGACATTCCCGAAGTGGAAAAGGCAGCCAGTGCCCAGTTTGGCCGGCCCATCAAGGTGGAGCTTTTGCTTGGCAGCCAGGGACAGGCTCACCAGGTGAAAGAAGAAATTCGGCGAGAGGTGGCTCCGACAGCCCGGGAAGAGTTGACCAAAGCCTGCGCCAAGGATGAAGCCCTCGGCGATTTGGTTGATACCCTGGGGGGAGAACCTCTGCCTGCAGATGATCGTGATAAATGGACCAAAGACAATAACTGATCCGGGCCTGATGGCTCTTGAAAGGACCAAAGACAATGGATATGCGCGCACTGATGAAACAGGCCCAGCAAATGCAGGCCAAAATGGAAAAAACACAGAAGGAACTGGAAAGCAAAGTGGTGACCGCCGAAGTTGCCGGAGGCCAGATCCAGGTCACCATGAATGGGAAACACAAAGTCACCAATCTGGTCATCGCTCCCGAAAGTGTCGACCCGGACGATGTGGAATTTCTGCAGGACCTGATGGTTTCCGCCTTCAATGAAGCCGCCCGCCAGGTGGACGCCATGGTGGAAAAAGACATGGGCAGCGTCACCGGCGGCATGAACATTCCGGGTATGGGTTGATCCATGAGCCGACCGTTTGAGGCCAACGAGGGGGGGGAGTTTCAATCTCCCGCCCTTGAGCGTCTGGTGCGCAGTCTGGCCCGCTTGCCGGGTTTGGGACGGAAATCCGCCACTCGTATCGCCCTGCATCTCATTGCCGAAGAAGTGGCTGCCGAAGATTTGCTGTCGGCGGCCAATGAAGCTGCTGAAAAGGTGACCAATTGCAGCAATTGCGGGGCTATCACCGAACCGGACCCCTGCCGTATTTGCCAAAGCGACCGCCGCGATCCAACCCAACTGTGTATCGTGGCCAGCCCTGTGGATATCCTGCCTTTTGAGAAAGCCGGCTTTTTTCAGGGACGATATTTCGTTCTCGGCAGCCTGCTTTCCCCCCTTGACGGTGTTCGGGCCGCCGATTTACCCTTCGATCGTCTGAGAGAGCGCATTGCCCATGACAGTGTCAGTGAGGTGATCATTGCCCTGGATTCCAGCGTGGAAGGGGAAACCACCGCCCTCTATGTGCAGCAAATGCTGGAAGGTGGTCCGGTGAAAATGACCCGTCTGGCTACGGGTATTCCTGTGGGAGGGGCCTTGGCTTACACTGATGAAGTCACTTTGCAGCGCGCCTTCCTGGGTCGCCGGTCATTCTAAGGTCATCCGGAATATCCGGAATATCCGCATTCATCAGGAATTAACTATCAAGTGAACAGAATGGCAGACGATAGTCTGTTAGAGAACGTCAATCCGAGTATAACCAGCTGCCGTAATGACAGGCAGGGAGTGATTCATGGTTCGAGCAGAATGGGCCATCTTCGAAGAAGACTATTGGGCGATCAATAACGTCCTGGATGACCTGCTGAAAAGCAGCCAGTGCCGCAATGTGATCCTCATCGACCGGACTGGGCAATTGATCAGCCAGTGTGGACCCGATGTGGAATTTGACCTGACAAGTTTTGCTTCCCTGTGTGCCGCCGACTTCGAGGCCAATTACCAATTGGCCCGCCTCATTGGTGAAAAAGACTTCAGCACACTTTATCATCAGGGTGCCAAAGACAGCATGTACCTAGGCAAAATTGGTCAGGGTGTGGTGTTGGTGGTTCTGTTTGATCGCGGCACGACTCTGGGCCTGGTGCGCCTGAGGGTCAAGAGGGCCGTTGAGGAACTGGACGTCATCATTGAAAAGCTGTACGAAAAATTGGAATACCGGAACGAAGAATACGACGCGTTTGATGACGGTTTCACCCGTGAGGTGGAAGCCGAAATTGACAGTCTGTTTGTGGATTAGTTGGGATTCATTCCTGCAAGGCGGAAAAACCGCCAGTTGAAAGGGTAAGCCGTGTCGCTGATTAACTACTCATCTCGTGAGATCAACTGTAAGATCGTTTATTACGGTCCAGGTCTGGGTGGCAAGACAAGCAACATCCAGTACATATACGAAAAGTTGGCTCCCGAAACTAAAGGCAAGCTGGTGACGCTGGCCACTGAGATGGACCGCACCTTGTTCTTCGATTTTCTGCCCCTGGAGTTGGGCGAAGTCAAAGGTTTCAAAACGCGCTTTCATCTGTACACGGTGCCCGGGCAGGTTTATTACAATGCCAGTAGGAAATTGATCCTGCGGGGTGTTGATGGTTTGGTCTTTGTGGCCGATAGCAGCGAGTCCCGTTTCGACGCCAACATCGAAGCCCTTTATAACTTGCATGACAACCTGAAGGAATATGATTTGGATCTGAAAGAGATCCCCTTCGTGATGCAATGGAATAAGCGCGACGTGCCGGATGCCATTCCCGTCAATGAGTTGGTGGAAGAGTTGAACCCCGAGGGGTTTGAGCATTTTGAAGCCATGGCCGTCAATGGTGATGGGGTTTTCGACACCCTGAAATGTGTGGCCAAACAGGTCTTGCGGCAGTTGCAAACTGTGCCCAGTTGAGGGTTCGGAAGAATAATAGTATTTGGCGCTCCCTGAATTTCAGGGGGCGTTTTTTTTTTGGTGAAAACACTCTTTGGGAATAGACTACCCCTGCTCCTCTTCATGGGATATAATAGTCCCTCAATTGAGAAACTGTTTACTCCCCTGAAAGGCCATCCATGGACCGCATGCCTCGCCCGCTTCTTTATGCCCTCGGCACTTTTTTCTGGACTGGTTTTGCACCCATTGCTCCGGCCACCGTGGCCAGCGCCGGAGTGACGGTTTTGTGGTGGTTGAGTTGGACCTTCCTGGGGCCCATTCCCCTGTGGCTGCAGGGATCCATGTTGGTGGCAGTGACCTTAATCGGCATACCCATCGCCACCAAACTGGAGCAGATTCACGGTGAAGACCCATCTCTGGTGGTGATAGACGAAGTGGCAGGCATGTTGGTGACCTACTTCGCTTTGAACGCAGGGTTGGCCGGATGGATCGCAGGTTTCTTCTGGTTCCGTTTCTTCGACATTCTCAAACCTCTGGGAGTGCGCAAGCTGGAAAAACTGGGTGGGGGCCTGGGGATCATGCTGGACGATATTGGCGCCGGTGTTCTGGCCGCTATTGCCACCCAAGTGATGGCTCATTTCCTGGGATGGAATTTGGTGTAGACGGTTTTCCCTGTTGTGAATTGCCTGAATTTTCCATAAATATAGGCACCACATCTCGACCAGTTGGTGTGCTGGGGCATTGGCATTTTTAGGCAAACGAAAGGCCTTGCCATGATTGCAACCAAATGGATTTCTCCATTAATTCTGTTGGGTCTCTTTCTCACTCTCTGTGGGACAGAACCCTGTCATGCGGAAACCGGCTATGAGGACTCCGGAATTTTCGCCATCAACACCAGCCTGTTGAGTGCAGTGGATGAGCTTCCCGATATTTCTCTGGCCAGTTCCCTGTCTCCCTGCCATCCGAATCCTTTTAATCCCCAAACCATTATCAAATATCATCTGGCCCATGGAGCCAGGGCTCACCTGGCTGTGTATGACCTCAAAGGCATGCTTGTCAGAACCCTGCAATCCGGGGAAGAGCTGGCTGCCGGCCCTCATGAGGCCGTGTGGAATGGGCGCGATAACACAGGGCAAAATGTTGCCGGTGGTGTCTATTTATACCGGCTGAAGGCAGGGGCCTTTTTAGCCTGCCAGCGAATGACTTTGATCAAATAATATGGGTTTAAAAAGGGGAATATTATGAAAATTCAATCTGAGAGAATTCAGAGAAAATGCCGTAGCGCAGGGATAGTCCTGTCGCTTTTTCTCATACATTTCATGGCCTCCACCGGTTGGGCAGCCATTCCTGCTGTGAGCAATATTCAGGTGCAACAATCTACCGGAACAACGATTTTGGAAATCACTTACGATCTTCAGGATGATGACGGGGATTTCATGCATGTCAGTGCCGTCGTTTCTCTTGATGGAGGCATAACCTGGCCTACTGTCTGCCGCACTGTCAGTGGCGATGTGGGGTCTATGGTTGCATCCGGATCCCAACTTAGTTTTGAGTGGGATGCTGGTGCCGATTTGAACGATTTTGTGGGCGAGAATTGTCGCGTAAGAATTTTTGCCACCGATGTGAGTCCATACCCGGAAATGGAATATTTTCGCATCGTGGGCACCGATACTTTAGCCATGTCCCGCACCGTTCCTGACACTATAGCTTATGCTGAATCGTTGCAATTGATGTGGCGCGCGCGCACTCCTGTACTGGACGGGTTACCAGCAGAAATCATCAATGAAATGGATTCGAGTTGGCCCTATGATGACGGCATTATGGGGTACAAATGGCGGCTTATGGAAGATAACTGTAACCCTGAGATTTCAGATTGCTGGCACCCCCGGTATTATGACCAAGCCAGCGGGGACAGTGTGTCCTATTTTGCCGAGGGAGTCGAACTCGTCTTTCAAAACGATGGATCCGGATTTGATCCCTGGAGCCGACTTCTTGACAGTGGTGAATTTGCCATGCGTTTTACCACATTGGATATTGCGGGAACGGAGCTTTTACATCCCTCCCTGCAGGGCTTCTCCTTCGTGGTGAATTACGATCCTGAAACTATTTTACTCAAGGGCGAAACGGATTGGGCGCATCCTGACGATCCGGAAATTTACCCCTATTACACCTTGCTGAATGACCCCGAGCAAATTCATTATCCCTTCACTGAAGGCGACCGCATTCCCGACCGCTCCTATGTTGTCTTCAAGGCTCTGTTCAGAGATGACCCTCGGGATAATGTGGTGTCTCCCGCATATTCCATGGGCAGCACGGGAACCGCCGACGGCATAAGGGAAAATTACACCGGTGGATTCTATGGTTTTCAAATTGGCTCCAGCAGTGTCGATACCGACCCGACCTGGGATGCGGGACTCCATGGATTTTATGCCGATACTTTAGGGTTTATGCCCTCACCCAGAACGGAATTTACTTTCCGTATGACCGCTGTTGATGAGCATGGAAGACGGGACGGCACACCAGATGAGATGAGCTTCCAAGTGGGCTTTCCGCCCTGCGTACAGTGCCTGGAGTTGGTGCCAAATTATGGAGATGGATCCAGCTATACCCAGGAGCTCGCCTGTTATGATCCGGAAGTGGGGGGGCACCCTTGCTTTAATGGGGACCAGGATTTTTATATTTTAGAACAGGGTGAAGCTGCCCTTGCCGACCGATCCTACCTAACGAATCAGGGTCCAATTTATATGGGGATTCATAAGGGGACTGGTCAGGTTTATTACAGTGAAACGGAGTTTGATGGTCTGGAATACTATTCGTTCCCCTCGGATGTTTACAGCATGGGGCTCTACCTGCATGGACAGGATGATTCCCGGGAGGCATGGTCTGATCCCCGGTCGCGTAGTATGGGCTGGCGGTATCAGGTGGATTATGAATGTGATCCAGGCAACAGCATTGCCGATGGTGGTGGCATCGATGATTTGTCTTCTCCCACTTGGGGGCAGACCTCTCCTTATGAACCGGGATTGGAAATCAGCCCAGTCACTGGTTTGTGGAAACTCAAAGTGGACGTTGTAGTGCCAAGAATTTTAGTTGACCTGGGGGCAGAGAATTTCCGCTTGGTCATTCTGTACTCAATGGCCAATGGTGATGCAGAATTGGCCGATGATCTTTTCAACAAATGCATTCGCCAATTGGGTTCGGGACAGATTCAAGCCATTGCTTTGGACCAGACGAAATGTGGTTTTTATCCCCTTCGCCCGGCAAAGTATCATGTGTTTACGGAAGTGCGTCCAGCGGCCAGTGGTCCCGGAAATGGTACCTGGCGTGATTGCGACCCAACTTTTTCCGGCGTGGACTATAGCTTGGATTTGTTCAGGGGAACGATGGGTAGTCTGGACAATATTCCCGTGGAAAAGAACTTTCAGATATTGTTCCAGGGTTCAGACGGAGATCTGGGATGCCAGGTTGAAGGGAATAGGGAAAAGTTAACTCTTCCCCACTGGTTGTCTGAATAAATTGTCGTCTTGATTTGATGTAGAAAATGCGCCCTTTGGTAAAAGCCAGAGGGCGTATTATTTTAGTCTTAAGAAGTGAAAGGGACAGCACTTGAGTTTCAGTCTGGAGTTTTGGCACCAATGAGAAACCGCGTAAATATGATTGCAGTGGGGGATGAATTGCTGGAAGGCCGCACGGCCGACACTAATAGCGGTCGCATCCAAAGGGCTCTGGGCCAGCATGCAGTGCAGGTGGCGGGTATCCAGGTGGTGCCTGATACCAAAGAAGCGATTTTTCAGGCCCTGGACCGCACTGATGTTGGCGATATTGTTTTTCTCACCGGAGGCCTGGGCTCTACCCCCGATGATTTGACCCGGGATATGGTGGCCCAATGGGCTGGAGTGGCCTTGCCCCAGGATGATGCGGTGCGGCAACAATTGGAAGAACGATGGAAACGTCTGGGCCGTAAAGTGGGCGTTGGTGTGCAGCGGCAGTGCCAGGTTCCCGAAGGGATGGCGGCCCTGGAAAACCACGTGGGTTCGGCCCCTGGTCTGGTGGGTTGTTTGAAAGGTCGAATCCTGATCATGCTTCCGGGAGTTCCCAGCGAGATGGAAGGCTTGCTGCCCGCGGTTGTGCAGTGGCTTACGGACCATGGTCATTTGCCCGAGGCCCGGCATACGCTCCTGTGGCGAACTGGCCAGATTGCCGAATTGGCTCTGGTGCGAAAATTGGATTCCATCCGCGAGGCCAATCCTGAATTACAATGGTCCTGGTGGCTGACCGATTGGGGTGTGGATGTGCGTCTGGCCGTGGAGCCGGACAACAAATTGGGCAAGGCCCAGTTGGCCGCTGTGGAAGCTCCTGTGAGTGAACTTTTGGGACATCTGGTGTACAGCCGGCAAATGGAATCTTTGCCAGAAGTGGTGGGACGGATGCTGAAAGCGAAAGGCTTGACGGTGTCCGTGGCTGAGAGTTGCACTGGGGGATTGATTGGTGCCAGTTTGACGGACCAGGCTGGCTCATCGGCCTATTTCAGGGGTGGAATTTTGGCCTACGCAGATCATATCAAGAATGAACTGCTGGGGGTTCCGGAAGCCATGCTCCAGAAGAACGGGGCCGTCAGTGAGCCAGTGGTGCGAGCTATGGCCGAGGGTGCGCAAAGGCAATTGAATACGGACTACGCTCTGGCCGTCAGTGGTATTAGCGGACCAGGTGGTGGGAGTGATGAAAAGCCCGTTGGCACGACGTGGGTGGCCGTGGCCACACCAGAAGATGTTTATACCTGGGCCTATCGTTTTCCGGGAGATCGGCCCCGCAACCGGTTGTTGACCGTGGCAGCTATTGTGGATTCCCTGAGAAGGAGCTTGGAATTTGGTCCCGGCCAGGTGCCGTGGATGGCGGACGATTCCTGGTGCCGAACCTGAGTTATGGACCAGCCTGTGTGTGTCTACCCTGAGGGGGAGGGTGGATGATGCTGTCCCCTGCAGATGACGATGATCGTTGGACCATAGCCTTTCTATGGTGCCAGTACGGTCCATGCGAGAGTTTCTCCTCTTTGGCTGTAATTTGTAATTAGGGGTGCTAGAGGGTCCATTGGGCTTTTTGAGGCCGTTGGGAAGTCGCAGATTGATGGGGTTTCAATTATTTTGCCATCTGCCCTTTCCCGGTTCTTTTCCTGCATATGAAAAATGGCGAATATGGGCAAAAATTAAGGCTTTCGTGTGTCACGAAAAAAAGGCGAATAAAAGAGTTGCGCCGATTCTGGTATTTGTGCTATCTTGCCCTCGAAATAAGAATTCAGGGCTATAGAATATTCTGATCGCTATTCAGGCCCGGAAACACCAGACTTTTGCCCGAAAGTCGTCTTGAAAATCACCAATGAAAACAGTTCAGTGGGGCTTAGCCCCAAGGACGGATCCACAGGGAGTGTACAGGAATGGCCAAGAGCAAAGTCGATGAAAAAGCCAAGGCATTGGAATTAACCCGCGCCCAAATTGAAAAGCAATTTGGCAAGGGTTCCATCATGGTATTGGGCGAGAACAAGGTTTATGGCAATCTGGAAGCCATCAGTACCGGCAGCTTATCTCTGGATATTGCTCTGGGGCTGGGTGGTTTGCCCAAGGGACGGGTTGTGGAAATTTATGGGCCCGAAGGCAGCGGTAAAACCACGGTGGCTCTGTCTGTGATTGCCAATTGCCAAAAAAATGGTGGCACTGCTGCTTTTATTGACGCCGAACACGCCATGGATCCACTGTACGCACGCAATTTGGGTGTGGACATCGACAACCTGTTGGTAAGCCAACCAGACACTGGCGAGCAGGCCCTGGAAATCACGGAAATGCTGGTGCGTTCGGGTGCCGTGGATATCCTGGTGATTGATTCGGTGGCCGCACTTGTTCCCCGGGCTGAAATTGAAGGAGAGATGGGGGACGCCCATGTTGGTTTGCAGGCCCGCCTCATGAGCCAGGCTTTGCGGAAACTGACCGGTACCATCAGTAAAACTAATACCATGGTTCTATTCACCAACCAGTTGCGTATGAAAATTGGTGTGATGTTTGGTAACCCCGAGACAACCACTGGTGGTAACGCCCTCAAATTCTACTCCTCGGTTCGCATGGACATCCGCCGTATCGGTGCCATCACTCGTGGGGAAGAGGTGGTTGGTAACCAGGTGCGTGTGAAAGTTGTCAAAAACAAGGTTGCTCCTCCCTTCAAAAAGGCTGAATTTGACATTCTTTATGGTGAAGGTATCAGCAAGGAAGGCGACCTGATCGACTTGGGTGTTGCCGCTGAAATCATCCAGAAGAGTGGTGCCTGGTATAGCTTTGGCGAAGAACGCCTGGGGCAGGGACGCGAAAATGTGCGTATTCTGCTGAAAGAAAACGCCGACTTGTATGAGCAGATCAAGAAATTGGTTTTCGCCCATTATGAAATTGGCGTCAGTACTGAAGATAAAGAAGCCAGTAAAACCAAAGGTGATGAAGTGGTGCCAGCTGTTACTGCTAAGGGCAAAGCGGCTGCGGCACAGACCGGCACAGCCACGCCCAATCGCCGCGCTTAAGGCTGGGGAATCATGAAGGAAGATGCACATCTCTTGTTGGATTTCCGGCAAGAGAGAGATGTAATTTTTCTGACACTTGATGATGGTGAAGTTTTGGAACTGGCCGCTGGTTCCGTTCCAAAAGAATTGCCAGACATTGGGGGGAGCATTAGCTCCCCCCTTTTGGCTGAATTGAAGTTGGCGGCCGAACGAAAAAAAGTGGCCCGGCGCATTTTAACCATCCTCGGCCGGCGTATGGTGCCGGTGGCCAGGGTGCGAAAAAAAATGGCTGAAGAAGAATTTTCCGAAGCGGCTGTTGATGCGGTTCTGGAACAAATGAGCCAACAGGGTTTATATTCAGATCGTATTTTTGCTGGCGCCTATTGCAGGGATTGTCTGGCTACCCGAGCTGTGGGGCGCCGCTACCTGGAATCCAAACTCTGGAGCAAGCAGGTGCCCAGCCACATTGCCCGGGAAGTGGTGGCGGAAAATCTGGATGAAGAGACTGAAGTGGAATTGGCCAACCGGGCAGCCCGCTGGAAATGGAAACGATTTGCTGGTCGTGTGGACCGCAAAGCGGAGGAAAAAGTAGCACGCTATCTTGTGGGCCGCGGATTTCCTGTTGGTGTCACCTGGAAAGCCGTGCGCAGCAACATGCCCCATGGGGATGATGAGGAAAATACAGGAGAGCTCTTTTGAAAATTCTGGTCACTGGATGTGAAGGCATGTTGGGCAGTGCGGTGATGTGCCGTTTGGCTTCAACCCATGAATTGACGGGCGTGGATTTGGCTGGGGCCGATTTGACTCAATCACAGTCTGTGCACGATCTCTTTGAACGCACAAATCCTCAATGGGTCATCCATTGCGCCGCTTGGACCGATGTTGATGGGGCAGAAAGCCAGCCTGAAGTGGCCATGGCCGTCAATGGCTTGGCCACGGAATTGGTGGCTCAAGAGTGTGATAATATTGGCGCTGGCCTGACCTACATCAGCACCGACTATGTTTTTAATGGGCGGGGTGGAGCCCTGGGTTATTCAGAAAATGAAACCCGTGATCCCATCAATTATTACGGCCTGACCAAAGCCAGGGGGGAAGAGGCCGTGGAAAAGATGAACGGGCCCTGGCAAATTGTTCGCACCAGTTGGCTCTTCGGTGATGGGAAGGTTAATTTTCCCAAAACCATCCGTCGTTTGCTCTCATTGCAACCCCAACTGAAGGTGGTGGCCGACCAACGGGGTTGCCCCACTCATGCCGATGATCTGGCAGATGTGCTGGGTTTCCTTGTATCTTCAGACAGCCGTGGTATCTTCCACGCAACAAACTCAGGTCAATGCACCTGGTTTGACCTGGCCCGTGAAGTGGCGGCACTGATGAAAATTGATGCCAGTCACATCCAGGCATGTGGGGGCAATGAATACCCCACTGCCGCTCTGAGACCAGCCTGCTCCGTGCTTGAAAGCCACCGGCTGGAAGAGGCTGCTTGCCCAGAACGCCCTATGTGGCAGGAAGCGGTGGCGCGGTATATCCGACTTCTGGAGTCGGGGCAGGCCCGACATATCTGACATCATTCAACTTGCCTGGAAAGGATCCTGGAGCGCATGGCTCAGAATTCCCAAGATAATACCCACTCGGCTGCCAATAACCATTTTCGGCAGACCGTTGCTGAGCTAAGAGATGCCCTGGGGCGCCTTGATGAGACCCATTGGCATGCCGTTCAATCTCTTGCCCTTGATACCTTGGCCAGTTGGCAAAATGGCGGCAAGTTGATGATTTGTGGAAACGGTGGCAGCGCCGCCGATAGCCAGCACATTGCAGCCGAGTTGGTGGGACGTTTTCTCGCTGACCGTCCCGGATATGCAGCCCTGGCTCTGACAACAAACTCTTCAGTCTTAACGGCCGTTGGCAATGACTACGGGTTCGATCAAATTTTTTCCAGACAGGTTCAGGGCCTTGGCAACCCACAAGACGTATTGTTGGTTATCTCTACTTCGGGGCATTCCGCCAATTGTATTCTGGCGGTGCAGGAGGCTCGCAAAAAGAATATGAAGGTGCATGGCTTTCTGGGGCGAGATGGCGGCGAACTCTTGACTCTGGTGGATAGCGCCCTGGTGGCACCCAGCCAACACACTCCGCGAATTCAGGAAATCCACATCACCATGGGGCATTTGCTCTGCCAGATTTTGGAAGAAATGGTGGACTCAGATCAGGCGGGCCAAAGTGTCTGATCAGCATGGGGTCGAAGGCTTGCCCTCGGGATTAAAAGTGGCGCTGATTCATGACTGGCTCACTGGTATGCGAGGCGGTGAGAAATGCCTGGAAGTGATGGCCGAAATGTTTCCCCAGGCAGACCTTTTCACCTTGCTGCACACACCGGGCAAGGTTTCGCCCATCCTGGAAAATCGAACCATCCACACTTCCTTCGTTCAGAATTTGCCCAATGCAGAAAAAATCTACCGCTGGGCTTTGCCCTTTTTTCCCCGGGCTATCGAAGGTTTTGACTTACAGGGTTACGATCTTGTTTTCTCCAGTAGCCACTGTGTGGCCAAAAGTGCCGTGGCGGCGCCGGGAGCTTTGTCGGTGTGCTATTGCCACACTCCCATGCGTTACGTTTGGGATCGCTTCGACGATTACTTTGGCAGCAAACCCTTTCCCATACGCCAGTTGATTGCAGGGCAGGCTTCTCAGCTTCGGCGCTGGGACCGCAACACCGCTCACCGGGTCCACCACTGGTTGGCCAATTCCACTGTGGTGCGGCAACGCATTCTGGATTGGTATGGAGTGACCGAAGATAAGGTCGCCGTGGTTCACCCTCCCGTTGATGTTGGACGATTTAAAACTGCCAAGCATTTTCCGGTTCCCGATGGATTGGACAGCGGGGCTTATGATCTTGTGGTCTCCGCCCTGGTGGCTTACAAAAGAATTGATTTGGCGGTTTTGGGTGCTTTAAAGGCGGGTAAAACCCTGGTTGTAGTGGGCAAAGGACCTGAACTGGAACGTTTGAAGAGTTTGGCAGCAGATGGACCAGGCAGTGGTACGGTCCATTTCGCCGGGGCTGTTTCCGATGCTGAATTGCCTGGATATTATGCCCACTGTCGATCCTTTGTTTTCCCTGGTTTGGAAGATTTTGGCATCACTCCTCTGGAGTCTACTGCATCGGGTCGTCCGGTGGTGGCTTTCGGTGAGGGTGGTGTTCTGGACACGGTGGTAGAAGGCCTCAACGGCCTCTTTTTCCCTGAGCAATCCGTGGACGCTGTGGCAGCAGCTCTTTCCAGTGGAGACCTCGATTCCCCCTGGAATAGTGCCGCCATGATCGAACATGCCACCGGCTTTAGCCGGGAACGTTACAGGCATGAGATGGACCATGAAATCAGGCAGGCCTGGCAACGGCACCAGGCACACTCTGCAGGAGGCAGTGTTGGTAACTGACGCAGGCAAAGGCAGAGAACAGGCTTTTGATGCCATCATCCTGATCGTTATAGATCTGATGATGCTGGAGAGTGCTTTCCTGGCCACCTATTGGTTTCGTTTTTTCAGCGGTTTTTGGCTGGTGCCGCTGGGGGTTCCACCCCTGGGGATGTATTTGGCCTCCAGTGTCATGATTCTGCTGGTGTTTTTCAGTATTTTCTATGTGACAGGCATGTACACTTTGCGTGGGGGCCGCTCTTTGGTTGATGACCTCCTGGGCCTTTTTAAAGGCGCAGCCTTGGCGGGGCTTCTGGTCCTGGCCGGTGCCTTCTTTTTCAAAGAACTGACTTTCAGTCGATCCTTTTTTGGCCTGTTTTTTCTTTCCACCTTTGCCTTTCTGACTTTAGGCCGGCTTTTGGCGCGGGTTTTCTTACGCTCGGTTCTTCATCGCGGCGGAATGGGGACTCGCACCCTACTGGTGGGGACCAGCCCCATGCGGCGGCGCCTTCTGCATTTGGTGAATGAATTGCCCGGTCTGTCAATCAGACCGGTGGGGTGGGTTTCGACCCCTGACGATTCTCTTGAAGATTTGAAAGATGAAGCCCCGGATCAGGATTCGGTATTGGATGCTTCCGGTAGGCGGAAAAATAAAGTTACCGCTCATGATTTGCCCTTGTTGGGCGATGTGGGAGAGGTGCGTTCCCTGGTTTTGGAAAACCACATTGATCTGGTTGTGTTGACTGTTCCTTTTGAACAGTTGCCTTTGGTGGAGAAAGTGGCCCATGATTTGTCCAATCTGAATGTGGACCTACAATTTGTTCCCGATTTGATGGCCCTGCACACCAGCCGTATGCGGTTGAAAGAGATTGGGAGTATCCCTTTTATCTCCGTGCGGGAAGAAGCTCTTAGTGGTGCTGATCGCATCGTCAAAAGAGTATTTGATTTGGTGGCCACCAGTGTGGGGCTGCTATTGCTCATGCCTTTACTGGCTCTGTTGGCTCTTTTGGTCAAAGTGACTTCGGCGGGTCCAGTCTTCTATAAACAAACCCGCATGGGGCGCGATGGTATGGAGTTTGATATGATCAAATTTCGAACCATGCGCCAGGATGCCGAAAAACAAAGTGGCCCGGTGTGGACCACGGAATCTGATCCCAGGATCACGCCCATTGGGGCAATTTTACGCCGGTCCAGTCTGGATGAATTACCCCAGCTTTGGAATGTGATTCGAGGTGATATGAGCCTGGTGGGGCCTCGCCCCGAGCGCAGGGTCTTTGTGGAAGAATTCAGCCAGCAGATGCCAAGATATTTTGAACGCCACAGGGTCCAGTCTGGTTTGACTGGGTGGGCTCAAGTGCATGGGTTGCGAGGAAATACCAGTATCGAAGACAGAACCCTCTATGATCTTCATTATATGGAAAATTGGTCACTTGGTCTGGATATCAAAATCCTGCTGATGACTGTTCACCATGTGTTGAGGGGGGAGAACGCGTATTAATGGTCATCTTTAAAGCTTTTTGGGAGAATCTTCGACCGAGGCAATGGACTAAAAATTTATTGCTGTTTGCCGGGGTGATTTTTGCCCAGGAGTTGGGCAACAGCGCTTGTGTGGGCAGAGCAATATTGGGGGCTTTGGTCTTTTGTTTCTGCTCCGGAGTGATTTACGTCTTTAACGACATTGCCGACCGGGAGTTGGATCGCAAGCATCCCAATAAAAAGAATCGTCCCATAGCGTCCGGCCGGTTGCCGGTGGATGTGGCGGTAAAGTTTGGGGGCGGCCTATTAGCCCTGTGTCTGGTGGCGGCCTGGGGCTTGGGACCCATGTTTTTGGCTGGTGTCTGCTTCTTTTTTCTATGGAACTATCTGTACACAAAATGGCTTAAACAGGTGCCTATTCTAGATGTTTCGGGTATCGGGATGAGCTTTGTGATCCGGGCCACGGCCGGGGTGCTGGTTCTGCTTCCTGCCTGCCCAGGGGTGGGGATTTCACCCTGGTTATTGTTGTGTACTTTCTTTCTGAGCCTTTTTCTGGGTTTCTGCAAAAGACGCGATGAATTTTTGAAAGTTGGGCCCAGTAAGGGGAAAACAAGGCCGGTTTTGCTGGGATATACGGAGCCTATGCTCAATGCCTTGATTGGGATCAGTTTTGCTCTCACATCCATGATGTACGCTCTTTATACCATTTGGCCGGAAACCGTGGCCCACTTTGGCAGTAACAACCTTATATTCACAATTCCTTTCGTTCTGGCGGGAATGGGGCGTTATCTTTATTTGGTGTATCAGGAGGACATGGGGGGCAAACCCCATGAAATCCTGTTGAACGATCTGCTTTTACAGATTCTGGTGGTCGGCTGGATCGTGGCAGCCATCTGGGTCATTGGAACCTAAGGACTCTTTCGGAGGAAAAGAATGCGGCCAGTTGTGGCAATTGTCAGTGCTCGCCCGGAAACCATTGCCGACGATTATCGCCGGTTATTTGAGTTGTCGGGCCTTGGGAATCGGCCCTCAAAGGAGAGCACTATTTGCGCTGGGAAAGCTTCCCGGGGCAACCACTCCCTGGGGCAGGTTTGTCCACCCTGGCAAATTGAAGCCATTTTAAATAAGCTTTCTACTGTCCAGGAACCATTGGCTGATAAACGGAGTGAGGCTTGTATGCTGCTTTCGGTCGCCAATTCGGGGCCATCTGTCAATATACGAGGCTTGGGGTGGGATACAGTCCTCAACGATAATGATTTGAAACCTGCCAATGCCGATACCATTGCTGTCTCTCCTTTCCGTCCCCAGGCGTTGCTTCCTGCCTTGGAAAGTGTCCTGCCTCAGGGATTCAAAATTTCTCCTCATTTGCGAGGGAAAGATCTTTTGTTGCTTTCCACCATGAATTTTGAGTCCGGCGGAACACTGGGGGCCAATGTTGCCTTGTTGGCTCATTTGTTGGTTCCAGAGAGAAAACCTTCCGGGAAAACGCCCTTGGTGGAAATTATGGCAGAGGTTGTGGGATTGGGACATGATGTTTTTTCTTCCATGGGCGCGGTCACAGATGCCACTGTGGTCTCTGTTGTGCGCAAAGGGGGGGCTCACGTCACTTTGGTCCGCAATCTGCTCATCGCCGGGAACGATCCGGTGGCGGTTGATTCTGTCTTAGCCAAGTTGAGTGGGCTGGATCCTTCTGATTCTCCTTGGCTGGGTTTGTGCCAGGAGCGGAATTTGGGAGTGTCGGACTTGGAAAGCATACGCTTGGTAGGAGAGACCGAGTGGTTGGATCTTGACTTCCAGATTCCGGAAGACACCTTTGCATCCGGCAACCCGGTGACCCAGTGGACTCCGGGGAATCTTTGGGACAGAGTATTTAGCCGTGGACCAAGGGGCCAGAACCCCCATCAGGAATCAGCCTGGGACCGCCTTTTCCGTGAATTTCAATCAGGAGTGACCTCATGAACGATTCGGGTTTTTCCCGGGGCCGCAAAACAGTTGGCAAAACTGTGGCCATCAAAGCGCCGGCCAAGGTCAACCTGCACCTGGAAATTGTGCGCCAGAGGCACGACGGGTACCATGAAATAGAAACTGTTTTTCAGGCTATTTCCCTTTTTGATACGGTTGAAGTAGGGCTGACTGAGCAGTTTGCCGGCGGAGAACCCAATATCTCCATCTCGGTTTTCCCTGAAGGCTCGGCGCCCAACGATGAGACGAATTTGTGCTGGCAGGCCGCTCGGCATTTCTGTCGTGAGATGGGGCTCTCCGGTGATATCAATATCCATTTGGTGAAAACCATTCCGTCCGAGGCCGGCCTCGGTGGAGGCTCCAGTGATGCGGCGGCCGTGCTCAAAGCCTGTGACAACCTTTTTGAAACTCGGTTGAGTGATAAAAAACTGGAAGAGCTGGGCAGTGGTCTGGGGGCAGATGTTCCTTTTTTCATTAAGGGGGGAACCGCTCTCGGCAGGGGGATTGGGACTATACTCACCTCATTGCCCTCCGTGCGTACCGGTCAGTTCCTTATAGCTAAACCACCATTGAAGTTAAAGGCAGCTGAAGTGTATGGAAATCTCAAAATGGGATTGACAGTGAACAGTACAAAGGCTAACATCCAAGTCATGAAGCCAATCTTGGTACGGTTCCCCCAGGACACATGGCCTGGATTCAACCGACTGGAGTCTGTGGTTTTGCCCCAGCAGCCTGCATTGCAGCGGCTGGTTTTGAGATTGCAAGAGTTGGCTCCCGTAGCTATGCTTTCGGGGAGTGGGTCAGCAGTTGTTGGGGTGTTCCCTGATGGGGAAGATCTCACCGAATTGGTGGCTGAATTAGAAGCCGATGGTTTATTCGTCCGAATTGTTGGTCCATACGGGGCCGGTGTAATTGTTCAATAATGGCTCTGGCTGCTTGTTTTGCTTATTATTTGTCGATCACGCCACGGAGAGGGAGAACCTTGGATATCTCTGAAATCAGGATTACCCTGCGCGATGACAACAAGCTTAAGGGCTTCGCCAGCATTACTCTGGACAATGCTTTTGTGGTCCGCGGACTGAAGATTATCGAAGGTGCTTCTGGGTTGTTCATTGCCATGCCCAGCCGGAAGCGTAAGGACGGAACATTCCAGGATATTGCCCATCCCATTAATATGGCCACTCGCCAATGGATGGAAAACCAGGTGGTAGCAGCCTACCGCCAGGAAATACAAAAAGTGGAGAATGGGGAAATTCCCCCTCCAAGCCGGCATTCAGATTATGATGATGACGGTCAAGGCTCCGTAATGGAGGAAAGTTTTTAGTTCTTCCATAATCGGGATGAACACAGCATTAGTTCCGGTTGGGGCGTTGTCAAGTGGTTAAGACACATGGTTTTGGTCCATGCATGCGAAGGTTCGAATCCTTCCGCCCCAACCATCCTACCTCTCTTTTTTCCTCTCTTTTTTTCCAACACTTGATTTTATTTTCCTAATCGGTTTTCATAGCCTCACCCTTGTCAATGGTACCACCTCAAAGTCTCACCTTTGGTCTTCTTGGAGGCTCCGCCGAATGTATAACGAATTGGTCGTCCTGTCTGGATCTGCCCACAAAGAGATGGGCGAATTAATCGCCAAAAATCTGAATATCAGCCTACTCGAAGTGCAAGCCACCCGTTTTTCTGATGGTGAAGTGAGTATCAAGATCATGGATAACATCCGTGGTACCGATGTATTCATCGTCCAGCCCACCAACCCGCCTGGTGAGAATATTATTGAATTACTCCTCCTGATTGATGCGGTGAAGCGTGCTTCTGCTCGGAGGGTGACTGCCGTCATTCCCTATTTTGGTTATGCCCGGCAGGATCGCAAAGATCAGCCTCGGGTTCCCATCGGTGCCAAGTTGATGGCCAATCTGATCACCACCGCTGGCGCTGACAGGGTTTTAACCATCGATTTGCATGCCCCCCAGATCCAGGGCTTCTTTGACATACCGCTGGATCATATTTACTCGGCTCCCGTGCTTTTGAAGCACTTTGAGGGGCGTAATACGGAAAATCATGTGGTTCTGGCTCCGGACGTGGGCTCCATCAAAATGGCCCGCTCTTTTGCCAAGCGGCTGAAGGCTGATCTGGCCATCATCGACAAACGCCGTCCTGAGGCCAATGCGGTGGAAGTGATGAATTTCATTGGGGATGTAAAGGACCGTCATGTGATCATTTTCGACGACATGATTGATACGGCCGGCACCCTCACCGATGCTGCTCGTGTTTGTGTTGAAAAACAGGGCGCCCTCTCAGTAACAGCTTGTTGCACTCACCCCATCCTCTCTGGGCCTGCCATTGACCGGCTCAATGCCTCACCCATCAAAGAATTGGTGGTCAGCAATACGATTCCTTTTGATCGCCATCACCTGTGTGATAAAATCAAGGTATTGGACATGAGTTCCCTTTTGGCAGATGCCATTGAGCGGATTCACCTGGAGAAAACAGTCAGCGCCCTTTTTGTTTAAAGGCTTTAGGGCTGGGGCTTACGGCCTTGGGGGATGGCTCAATATGAGTAATCCCCTTGACATATTTCTTCAGTAGTACTTTTTTGAGCAGTCATTTTGCGGGAACGTTCAATCCTCTCGGCAGTAGCTGGCCAAACATGTGAGGATGCGCTTTCCCAATCAGGCCAAAGGCCAAAAGGTTTCTTGTTGCGCAATTTTGCAGCGAGCCCTTTCTCTGCTGCCGAAATCTCGGTAGCCACTACCACTTGGAGGAGACGCCATGGGTCTCGTTAATCTTGAAATCATTCCCCGGTCGACCAAAGGCAAAAACGAAAACCGTCGTCTGCGTGCAGCAGGCCGCATTCCTGCTGTAGTTTATGGCAAGGAACGCGACAGCATGATGGTTGAATTGGAAGCCAAGCCTTTCACCAAGGCGATGACTCAGTTGGCCGGTCGTGCTGCTATTTTCTCTCTGGCCATGGGTGAAGTGACCGATGACGATGCCATCGCTTTGTTGCGGGAAGTCCAGCGCAACCCGTGCACCGATGAAATTCTTCATGTGGACTTGATGGAAATTCCTCGCGGCGTTCCTGTGACAGTGGCTGTTTCTGTACAGGTTGTTGGCGAAAACGCTGCTACCAGGTCTGGCGAAGCTGCTGTGGCCATGTCCTTGCAGGCTGTGGAGATTTCTTGTCTGCCTCGGGAATTGCCAGAGTACATCACCATCGATATCACGGAATTGGAACTCAATGACAAAATCTTCGTGCGCGACATTGTTGCTCCCGTGGGTGAAGTCATTTCCGACCCTGAAATTCTTGTGCTGAATATCAAGCCTCAGGTTCTGGAAGTTGAAGAAGAAGAAGAGCTTGAAGAGGGCGAAGAAGGTGCCGAAGGTGCTGAAGGCGCTGACTCTGAAGGTGACGACGAGAAGAAGGACGACTAGTTCTCCAACGATTCTCTGAATTCCAGAGGATATTTGGTGGATCATAAGAAGCGCCTCCGGGAGAATTCCTGGAGGCGCTTCGCCAAAATAGGAGCGCTTGATTTTGCCAATGGAGGCCAATGTGTCGGTTACACCCCCTAAAATTGTAGTGGGACTGGGAAACCCTGGGGCGCGGTACGAAAAGACGCGCCACAATATTGGGTTTATGGTCTTGGATGAACTGGCTCGGCGTCTCACATTGGATTTCAGTGTTTCTGAAGGCAAATATCTGGCCACCGCGGCTGATTTTGAGGATGGCTCTCCTGTTTTGCTCAAGCCTCTGACCTACATGAATCTCAGTGGAGAAGCCCTGGTGAGCTGGGGGAACCGGTCGGGTGAAAAACTCACGGCCATGGGGTTGATCTACCCTGAACCCACAGAACCGGATGCCCCTGCCGAGCCTCCATACCTTCCCTCCGGATGCCGGCCGTTTATCATCTGCGACGATCTGCTCTTACCTTTGGGGGCGATTCGCTTACGGGGCAAAGGGCGCAGTGGTGGCCAAAATGGAATTCAATCCATCATTGATGAACTTGAGGGTGAAGTCTTTCCCCGCTTACGGCTGGGTGTGGCCCCCAAAGATGTTCCGGTGGATCCTGAATTTTGGGCCGATTACGTTTTGGCCGAATTCGAACCTGAAGAATGGGATGACGTACGGGAAGTGGTGGCCCATGCCGCGGACGCCGTAGAATTCTGGTTGGAAAGCAGTCTTGAAAAGACAGCCAGCCGATTCAACCGTCGGCGCCCACCTGAGTAGGTGTTTTCACTACTTTCCTGACCATGCTCTTTTTCTTGCCATTTCCCCATCTGCGCGATATATTGCCTGCCTTCCCGCATGCTGCGGGTCCAGGGTGCATTGCGCCCATACAACATTACCAAGCTAATTCGTTAGTCTGGTGCTCACATCCCTACCCGAGCTGACGTGACGGGCGGTCGCCAAATTTGGTTAACCCAATGTGGTTTTCCTGAAATGGCATCGGCAGGCCATCACGAATAGAGACTCGGGTCTTCTGTCCGGGGGGAGGTGTTACCGATGAAGAAGTATGAACTTATCTTTATCTTGAAGGCTGACCAGCCTGAAGAGCAGATGGCTGCGCGTGTTGAGCGTGTCAGTACTATTCTTGCCGATCATGAAGGTCAGATTACTCAGGAGAACCATTGGGGCGTTCGTCGCCTTGCTTATGAGATCGAGTACGAGAACAAGGGGAACTATATGTTCCTGAGGTTCAAGGCCAACGGCACCGCTGTTGCAGATCTCGACAAGTTCCTGCGTCTCGATGACAAAGTGCTGCGGCACCTGGTTGTCGTTGATGAGGAGTGGGAAGAGCGGAACCGCGTGGCCATGGCCAAGCGTCGCCAGGCCCAGGCTGAAAACAGAGAAGCCGCAGAATAAGCAGTTTCCCGTTTTCTCAGTCGTTTCGGTCTTACTGTCGTCAGCTAAATATTAAGACTGGCGCAACCCAACTAAGGAGAATCCGATGGCACGTAAAAATCTTCGGATCAAGAAGAAAAAGAAAAAAAGAAGGCATGGGAAACAGAAGGTCTGCTTCTTTAGCAAGACTGGTATGGTTGCCATTGACTACAAAGATGAAGAATTCCTTCGTCGTTTTGTGACCGAGCGCGGCAAGATCGCACCCCGTCGCAATACTGGTACCATTCCGAAGTTCCAGCGTCCTTTGGCTATTGCCATCAAGCGCGCACGGCACATCGCTTTGCTGCCCTTCGTGAAGGAATACTACCGGTAGGCTACGGCCTGCCTGTGGTTAATTGAATGATAACGGAGTTGATTTGACCCGCCAAATGCCGGCAGTCATGCCCATCGTGGTGGCGGTTTTAGCAACCGTCATCCTGGGTGGCCTGTTTTCGGTGGCGCAGGGAAATGACAACCTCGTTCTTCCCGTCCTGGGAATCCTGAGTGTGATGTCACTTTTGACACCTTATTTGGTGCCGGTGCTTTGGACTTGGGCTCTTCTGATGGGCCGTCCACACCTTTGGGTGTTGGTCGGAGCAGGCCTTTGGCTTGTGGCGGGATGGGTGATGATGCCCGGTGAAGTGACTTGGCCTATGACCACCCATGTGGTGTCGGGACTTGTGGCTGGAATCGGACTGATGCTGCGGTGGAAGCCCGGTGTCATTCTATTGCTACTTGCAGTGGTGTCTTTACCCATTGTCCTGTGGTCCCTGGAACAGGTGCCGCTGGATGAATTGTTTGAAGCCCAGAAGGTGCAAGCCCTGGAAGCCAGGCGCGAACTCCTGATGGCAGGAACCAGAGCGGGGGAGGAACCACCCTCACTGGAGCTTGAAGAGCAGATGCTCGATGATCTGTTTCAAACGGTTCACAGACTGACTCCCGGTGCCGTGGCAGTGGCTCTTGTGCTGCAGGCCGCGGTGACCTTCGGATTGGTCTGGCTTTTGGTTCGGGTTTTGGGACTGTCTTCGGTTTTACGCGGGTTCCCCGTGTTTGTCCGCTGGCGGCTTCCCTTCGCGGTAGTGTGGGTGCTTGCGGCAGGGGTGGGTCTGATGATCTTGCCTTTGCCTTGGTGGCCCGCCGCTGGCTTGAATCTGGTCATGGTGGTGACAACCATGTTGGCCGTCCAGGGTGCTGCTTTGCAGTGGCATTTGGGCGCAGCCAATGTGCCAAAACTGCTGAGACTGTTTTTTATGTTCATGGCAGGCCTGCTTTTTCTGCCACTGGTAGTGCTGGGATTGGCCGATCAGTGGATGGACTTTCGCAAGCTTGATTCAGAGGAGCCGTCGGGCTCCGACCGAATTGGTCTAGATACAGGCGGGAATGATGACGATTCCGCCTCTGATGCTGACGATGACGACTCTTAATTAGTGGTCTCGCAGCAACATAGAAAAGGTGGTTGATGATGGAGTTGATCCTCATGGAGAGCGTGGAGCATCTGGGCGAGATGGGTGATACCATCACCGTAGCCCGGGGTTACGCCCGAAATTACCTGATTCCCCAAGGTAAGGCCGTATTGGCCACCGAAGGGCACAGGAAAATGGTTGCCGAGCACATGAAGCTGGAAACCAAACGTGATGACCTGCGCCGTGCTGGTGCAGAAGAGCTGGCTGCCAAGCTGGGTGAACTGAGCTGCACCATCTCCGCACAAGCGGGCGATGATGACCAGTTGTACGGTTCAGTCACAGCTCGGGATATTGCCGATGCTTTGAAAAAAGATGACATTGAGTTCGATCACAAAATGATTGTGCTGGATGAAGCCATTAAGCAGTTGGGTGTTTACAGTATCCCAGTGAAGCTGCACTCTGAGGTTGAAGTGACGGCCAAGGTTTGGGTCGTCAAACCCTAAACTAGGGGAGACACTCATTCATGACCGTTGAATCAACACATCCCTCCGGCTCTTTGAGCCGGGGCATATGCGTCATCATGGCGGGGGGCCGGGGAACACGTTTCTGGCCCCTCAGTCGCACTGCTCAACCTAAGCAGTTGCAGGCCCTCAGTTCCAGGGTCAGTTTGTTGCGTGATACGTTCAAACGCCTGGAACCTCTGGTTGGCGCCGACCGCATCCTGGTCGTCACCAGCGGTAGCCTGGCTGAGCCTACACGGGCCGATTTGCCCGAACTTCCCCCCGAAAATGTTATCTGTGAACCGGTAGGCCGCAATACGGCCCCATGCGCAGTGCTGGGTATGGGAGTGGCTAGGCGCATCGATCCCAAGGCTCCGGTGGCCTTGTTGCCAGCCGACCATTTTATCCCCGATGATGATTTATTCCGTGACCAACTGCAAAAGGCCTTTGATTTGGCTGTGGCCCAGGAGACAGTTGTCACCATAGGCATCCGTCCCACTCATCCTGAAACGGGATACGGTTATATTCGTACCGCAGGGGAGGCTCATGCCTGGGGCAATTTGGATGGCCAGGAATTTGTGGAAAAACCCGATTCCATCCGAGCTGAAGAATATGTTCGCAGCGGGAAGTATTATTGGAATAGTGGCATCTTTATCTGGAATCCTCTTTGGTTTAAAACCATGGCAGAACGCCATGTGCCTGAAGTGACCAACCTGATGGATGGGCCCATTAAAGAATTTGGAACTGGCGGTTTTAATCTGGCGTTGGAAAACGCATACGGGCCTTGCCCCGCAGAGTCGGTGGATGTGGCCATCATGGAAAAACTGCCTGGGTTCTCTGTGCTGGAGGCTTCTTTCCGGTGGTCCGATTTGGGCAGTTGGGATGCCTGGGGTGAACTCGCCGACGATTTGCAGGATGGAAACCGTGGCCAAGGGAATTTACTCAGCATAGAGAGCACCGGGAACATCGTTCGCTCCGATGATCGTTTGGTGGCTTTGCTGGGAGTCGATGACCTTATTGTGGTCGATACCCCGGATGCCTTGTTGGTAACCAAAAAAATCCATGCTCAACGCATCAAAGAAATAATCAATCGTTTGGAAAGTGATGGTCGGGACGACCTGCTATAATGGTCTTCCGTCCCAAAAAGGAGAGTTTCATGTCTTTCGGTCGCCGTATTCTTTTTGTTGTTTTGATTGTGACGCTGGGGTTGTCTCTGACAGCTTGCCAGGAAAAAAACGAAAGCCCGAAGGACAATATATTCCCCATTTTCGGGGGAGTGGGCATGGACGACTCTCCCATCATTGCCAAGGTTGGCGAACGCGTCATCACCCAGCAGGATTTGGATCTGCGTTTCGACGAATTGGTCCCCAAGGCCCAAAAGGACTTTCAGGGTGATGAAGGAAAGCAACTGCTGCTGAAATCCATGATTGATGACATGATTTTGGTAGAGGGAGCCATCGCCAAGAAATTGAGCGATCGTCAGGACGTGGCTCGTTCTCTGATCACTCATCGGCGGGTGGATATTCTCTCTGCCATGCGGAACATTGGTATCCCCGAAGACAATGCTCCCACCGAAGATGATTTTCAGGCTTTCTTTAAAAATAACCGTCTTGAATTTATGCAAGAGGGAATGGTTCGGGCCCGTCACGTGGAATGCGAGACCGTTGAGCGCGCCATGGAAGCCTATAAGCTTCTGGAGGCAGATCATTCGGCTTTCAACTTCATGAAAGTGGCCAGTGAATATTCCACAAATACCAAAACTCTGGCGAACGAAGCGGAAGTGGGCTGGTACACGAAAACTGGGATTGTCGGACCTATCCGCAACAGTAAGAGTTTTATTGGCGCCACTTTTGACCTGGAAATTGGACTGCACCGCCCCGTTCAGGTAGGAGACTTGTGGCATGTGGTGGAAATTCTGGACCGTCAACCCGCTCGCCCTATGACCTATACTGAATCTCGTGATCTTGTCAAAACCGCGATGCTACCAGCTTTTTATGATGGAAAGATTAAGGACTATGTTTTGGAGGCACGGAAAAACCAGACTATTGAATTGTTTGGTAAGTACCAGCCTGGCAAGGGTCTGGATCCTGATGCCTTGATGCAGCGGGCGGCCCTGGTGGTTGAGCCTGGTATTAAGCTGGATTATTATCGGCTTATTTATACGGATTTTCCAGAGAGTGAACGGGCTGATGATGCACTTTTCATGTGTGCTCTGGTGTGCATGGACACTTGGCAGGATCGGCGGATGGCCCAAAGGTATCTGGATCTTTTGCTGGAAGAATTTCCAGACAGTGATTTGCATGAAGATGCAGTGTTTCTGAAAGAGAACCTCTATAAGCCTGGTGGGTTGAACCCAAGCTCCATTGAGGAATTGCGGAAATAACCTGCCCCCTTAATTGTTGGAGAAGGAGCGATCATGATGAACGTTTTAGGAAAATTGGGACTGTGCTTAGCTCTGACCTTGTTGATGTTTGCGTCCGTCACAGTGGCCCAGGAGGCTCCTGCCCCCAGTGTGGATATTGCTTTTGGCATGGATATTGATCGTGAAACACGTGAGCTGGTGGGTGAAACCGCAGCCTTTTCGGCTGGAATAGAGAGAATCACATGCCTGACCCGACTCAAGGGTCTTGAGGCTCCTACTTCGGTGACTCATGTTTGGTACCGGGACGGAAAAACCATGGCCAGAGTTGACCTTAATGTAGCCTCCAGCAACTGGCGCACCTGGTCTTCCAAGCGATTGCTGCCAGATTGGACCGGCCATTGGGAAGTCAAAGTTCTGGACAGTGACGGTCGGGTTCTCGGAGCCGCCGGGTTCGACGTACAATAACAATTGAAGGAGCAGTTCATGGGGCGGGTTTTTGAGCGTTTTTGCGGCTTGGGTCTTGTGCCTGTGTTGCTGGTGGTTCTGGTAGCGGCTTGCATTTCTGGCTGCTCTCCGTCCTATCAGGAGGATGCCAACACCACCGAAGAGCTATCTGGTTCCCAATTGGAACAGGCTGAAAAGCTTTATGCCAATTTGCGGCGTGAAGTGAGTCTGCAGCGGGACCGAAAAAGCCTGGAACTGGCCGGAACATTGCTCGATTATTACCCCGCTTTCGACCGAAACGACGAAGTTTTGCTCTTGGCTGTGGATTCTGCTACCCGCCTTGAAGACCTCCCGCGGGCCCGAAGTTTTGGTGATGAGTTATTGTCTCGATATCCATCCAGTCCTCTGGTGGACCAGACTCTTTTAAAAGTTTCTGAACTGTCCCTGGCTGCTTCCGATACCTTCAGCGCTGTGGTATATCAACTGCGCTATCATAACCGTGATGTGCAGAGATCTACCCAGTTTGATGGTCTTCCTCGATGTGATTCGCTTTTGAAAACTCTTGGTGCCTCCGAGTTGGGGAGCCTAATGGATGAAGAAAAAGGGAATTCCCTTTGGACATACCTTGGCTACCTGCGCACAGCAGACTATCTGAATGATGGTCTCTACCCCCAAGCCGAATTGGTGGTGGGGGAGTTGCGCGTTGTGGACCAGGATGAACAGTGGACCGTGGCTGCTGCGGGATTGCTTATGGGGCAGGGCGGTCTTGCTGGTGGCACCACCCGACGTCCCACCATTGGCCGTGTTAATATGGATCAGGTGGGGGTGCTCAGTCCTCTGAGTGGGCGATATGCTGTCTTGGGAAATGCATTTTATGACGGCGCTTTGCTGGCCTTGGATGTGACCAACGAGGAATTGGGTACTCAGTTTGTTTTGAAGGTGGAGGACACCGGCGGAGATCCTGTGACAGCGGCCCTGGCTGCCCGCCGTCTGTGTGCTGAAGATGCCTGTGGTTCCCTTTTTGGTTCGCTGATGAGTAATCCCACTGCCTCCACCGCGCTGGTTGCTGATATCTACGGAGTGCCTCTGGTTTCCCCTACTGCTACCAATGATCATGTCTGGGAATTGGGTGCGGGCATCTTCCAAACCAACCTGACTGGGCTGCACGAGGTTCGTCTGTTGGCCCAATTGGCCACCACGGTGATGTTGAAGGAACGATTTGCTGTCCTGCATGAAAACACTCCCGAAGGGGAGCGTCACGCTCAGGTTTTTGCCTCCGAGGTTGAGAAATTTGGGGGACAGGTTGTGGCGGTTGTGCAGTACAATCTCGCCGATACGGATTTCAAAAAAGCTATCCTGAGCATGAAAAAAGAGCGGCCCGAAGTGATTTTCACTCCAGCCACCGTGGACCAAATGGTCTTGCTGGCTCCCCAACTGGATTTCTACAAAGCCGGAGCCCTGGTTATGGGGTTGAGCAACTGGAATTCTGAACGTCTTTTCCAACGCACGGGCCAGGTTCTCGAGAGAGCCATCTTTCCTAATGATTTGGCTCTTTTTCCTACACTCTGGACCGGTGAATTTAACGGGCGCTGGGTTGGTAAAAACTATCCTAAGGAAGCCACGGCTTTAGCCTTGAAGAGTTACCAGGCCATGCGTTTGCTGCTTGATACCATGGCCCAGAGTGGCGCCACCAACCGGGGCCAATTGCAGGAAGCTTTGATCAGGCGTTTAGCCAACCGAGACATGGAAGCTGAGGGTCCTGAAAGCTTCAGCACTACCGTAAGAATGTTCAGCAATGAACAACCGGTGCCTTTTCCATCGGGGATTTTTGCCGAATCCTGGGCTCTGACCGATGGAGCCGAGCCGGATTCTCTCTCTATGCTTGGGATGGAGGACCTGGATGATCTGGAAATCGTTCCCGAAGGTCTTGAACTTCCCGATTCCGGCCAGTAATTATTGGCCTTGCCCTGTGAAATAGGGGCTGTTGAAATTCCAGGTCATGGCAATCCAGCGCCCGGCTCCGGGTGGCACCCGCCACCCGAACTCCCATTGTTTGACCCTCTCCAAAACTTCATTGGAAAACACAGAGCTGCCATTGGTGGCCTGGACCATGGCATCGGTGACTTTGCCATCGGGACCCACAAAAATTGCCACCTGCACAAAAATTACCGGTAGTCGCCGCTCCTCCTCTGATGCTGTCAGTGGGTATTCAGGCCGTACTTGATGGGTGATGAACCAGTCCGGGTTGCTTTGCTGGGGTAGATTCAACTCTACCCTTTCTTCTGACGCTTCGTCTGCATCGGGAGTGGGCTGGGGCTGATCATTGATGATCTCATTGATAGGCAGAGGTGATTCTTCGGGCACAAATTCGGTGCCATTTTCCGACAATTCCTCAGGCTCAATTTCGATGTGGGATGGGGGGGGGGGTGCCATCAGATTTTTGGGAAGTTGGTGGGTGCGGTCCTGGCCATCAATGATGTTGATTTCCGGCATGATGCTGAGTTCGCCTTCCACACCGTAATACTCAAATTTCTCTTTCACTGATTGGGCGTCGGGGCCTAAAAGGATGAAGGCCACCAGGGCGGCCAAGCTGAAGAGCACGGCCCAAAGAATGCGACGCGGTGTGCTTTGCCGCTCCGCCATCTGCGCCTTGGTGGTGAACCGGGAGCGATAGAGAGAGGCCTCATCGGAACGGGGGACAGATTTGAGCCTACCACGGGAGCCAAGGTTAAAAATATCCTGAAAAGAGGGCATTTAACGATTCTCCATCATCAATTGGAACCGGGGATGCTCTGGGTTGTCTGGATCCCACTCCACTTGCCACAACTGCCATTGGCTTTCAGAATGTATTTCCAGAGTATGCAGAGAAGCTGAAGCCGGCCAGCCTGTACTCTCCCATGAACCTAAGGAAGGGGAGCTTGTTTGGAAAGAGGACTGCACCCAATGGAAGTTACCATCCCAGCGGGCCCATTGCACTGCTGGCAGTGACCGGCTTGGGGCATTGGCTGACAATTGGTTCAGAATCCATCCCGGAGCCACAGATCGGGGCAGAGAATCGGAAGGCGAAAGGGCGGCGGCACAGGACAGGGTTATGGCTCGGGCTTCGGCCATGGACCAGGCCGGAGAAGTCATGAGCACTTCCTCATTGGCATCCACGGGGGCTCGCATTTGAATCTGCAGGGCCGGACAAGCCGTGTGCCGTAATAAGTAGGCATAGGATGTACCGGTGGTCAGACTGTCCATGGGGGCCATGGCAGCGGCCATGGCTTGGGCCCATTTCAGGCCCACTCGGCTGCCCGGGTGGTTTTGGACTTTGGCTGGCATCCCTGAATAGACCCGGCCGATGGTCAGGAAAAGGTCGGCGTTATGTTTTCCGGCCAGCAGCACTTTTTGCTGGGGATCGGGTTCCACCTCCCCGAGGCGGGTGAGCAGTACAGTGGCTCCGGCACCTTCCAGCAGAAGGCGAACTTGTTGGGCCGTTTCCAAATTGAGATCTGCCCCACGGGTTCCGAGGGGATAGAGGCCATTGTTATTGGTTCCACCACCGGCAGGGTCCAGAATGATGGTTTTTCCAAACAGTTGAGGCAGCAGCAGGGGTGGGCGCAATACAGGGGTTTGAGGAGAAAAATTGCTGGCCCGATCGGCTCGGGCGTTTCCAGGATGAAAGAGCGGCAGAATTCCCTTTGCCTCAATCCAGACGGGGGAACCGTCCTCCCAAGGGAAGGCCGGACTGCCACCAGCAACGATGGCTGTTCCCCCTGCGGCCCTGCTGGGTTCTGTACGAAATTGCCAGCCCTGGGGGGGCATCATGGAAGAGGCGAAATAAGGTTTTTCGCCGATGGAGAGTAGTCGCCAGGAAAAATGGGGTGGCAGTTGGGGGCCGGTCGTGGCCACCACAGGCAAGGGGGGAGTGTTATTTCGTGAAAGAATTTCGAATTGAGGATAGGGCCCAAGGTCAGCCGGGAGCAGAAACCAACCTTGGTTTCGGGGTGGTAGCAGAAGGTTGTGGGTTCCATTGATGGACAGTGTCTGGCCCTGGGCAGGAACGCCGGAAGGTGATTGCCAGAAGATCATGGTATGGGGATCAGGATTGTCTTCAAGGGATTCTGTACTGTAGGTGATATTGAACCCGGCATGGGGTTCATAAAGGACAATAGTATCGGAAACCGGGGTTGATCGGCCCAGTAAATTCCGCCCGGTGAGGCGCAAGAGGGAGGCCCCGGCAGGAACGGCAGCGGAGGCTCTCCAGGTGATTCTGTGTCCATCAGGGGAAAGGTCAAACCCCTGCGGAACGCCATTGAAAGTCAGCTGGAAGGAAGAAGGATCGGGACCTGGGCCTTGAAGCTGTCCGGGTTCGGCGGAAAGGAATTCTTTCCTGAGCTCAATGGACGGAAATTCTTCAGAGAATCGCAGGGTGTCGACCTTGCTCCAGCGGGGCTGTCCGGCAGAAAAATAATCCAGCAATCCCAAAAAATAGGCTTTGGCTTCGAGGTCGTGACTGGCGGCCAGGCTGAGGCGGCCCTCCATGACGGGATTGGAAATCATGGCCGGCTCACCCAGAACGGCAGGGACTGTCGCTTTACGCAAAACATGAAAATTTCCCGGCAGGATTTTTGCCGGAGAAATTTCCAAATTCAGCACCAGGTGCCGGTGGATGCTGCGGGCCAGATCCAGGGAGGCCCCGCCATCTCCCAGGGGATAATAGGTTTGAGTTTCGTTGATGTCCGGGTCTTGGGAGGCGGTGCTGTTGTGGTGGATAGAGAGAAAGACATCAGGCTGCAGAGAGTCGGTGAAGCTGGCGCGATAGGCCAGATCAGAAGCCAAGCTGCTATCGGCTGGGGTCAGAAAGTCATAGTCTGCGGTGCGGGTGAGAAATACTTCGGCTCCGGCCCACTCCAGCAGGCCTCTCAGATAGAGGGCCACACCCAGGTTGACCTCGGCTTCGGTGAGTCCACCAGGTCCCTTGGCTCCCTGGAAATATCCGCCATGTCCCGGATCCAATACGATGCGGCGGTGGCGCAGAGGTGAAAAATCACGGTTGCCAAATTCTTCCTGAAGACCCAGGTATCCTGGAATCAGGTCTGGATCCGTGGCTGGTGGCAGGTTGGAGCTGGAGCAGCCGACCAAGCCCAGCAATATGAGACCGAGAATGATAGTGGAATATGTAAGGCAAGTGATTCTGGGGGCCATGCTGGAGCATCCTTTTGTGAGTTGGTTTACTCCATTCTAACCTTGGATACCCCTTCTTGTCCCCTGCCAAGTGTAAATATTCCACCAAGGTAATTTCAGGCGAAACCGACGGTTAGCAGGCTGGACATCGATGTCCCTATCTGATACATTCCCTGCTGCTCTGTCGGCTCCCTGTTCTGCTGGTTCTGCCAGCCGATGGAGCCTTTTACTGTCATATGAAAGCTTAGGTTCCCATGACCGATATACAGGATCGTATGCGCCAAATTCCCCAGGTGAGCACTATTCTGGAAGACTCTCGGATCGTTCCTTTGATGAGCGGGCGCCAGGGGGCCTGGATGACTCGCCTGATTCAGGAAGCCTTGTCTGAGCTAAGGCTTACCTTGCGTGCTGCAACAGGTTCTGTGGCTAGTCGTGAGGATTTGCTTGAAGGCGCAGTGGCTGCTATTTTAGAACGTCGGGAGGCTCTGTTGGGGCCGTCCTGGACCAGGGTTCTGAATGGAACGGGTGTGGTGGTTCATACCAACTTGGGTCGATCCTGTTTTCCGCCTCAAGCGGCTGAAGCGGCCCGTACGGTTGCTCTGCATAACAGCGATCTGGAATTTGATCTGGATACTGGAGCCCGGGGCCACCGTGGGCGACTCATCGAAGAGAAAGCAGCCCTTCTGGCCGGCGCGCCTGATGCCCTGATTGTGAACAACAACGCGGCCGCCGTCTGGCTGGCTGTGCGTTATGCCAGTAAGGGTGGCCGAGTGCTGCTCTCCAGGGGCGAGGTTGTGGCCATTGGCGGCTCATTCCGGATGCATGAAATTTTGGCCGAAACTGGCTGCCAGTTAGTGGAAATAGGCACCACCAACCGAACCAGCCTTCAGGATTACGTGGAGGCCATGGAGCCTGGTACCACGGTGCTGAAGGTGCACCGCAGCAATTTTGTAGTGGAAGGTTTCACCGAAGACGTGGAACTGAATGATTTGGCCGAAGCTTGCCGGCAGAACAACTGTCCTTTGGTATATGACGCGGGCAGTGGCGCTATTTATCCCTATGAGGATCTGGGGCTGCCAGCTGGAGAGCGCTTGCTCAGTGAAGATGTGGCCACGGGAGCTCATCTGGTCACTTGCAGCGGGGACAAATTGCTGGGAGGGTGTCAGGCTGGTATCATCTTCGGGTCTCCGGAAATGATCACCGGATTGCGCAAGCATCCCATGCGCCGGGCTCTCCGGGTGGACAAAACCACCCTGGCAGCCTTGGACACGGTCATGAGTTTGTATTTGGCCTCAAAAGACCAGCCGAACATTCCCACTCTGAATCAGTTGGGAATGTCTTTGGAAGATCTGGCTGATCGTGCCGGGCGGCTGCTGTCCAATTTGGGTGAGAAAGCCCCTGAAGGTTGGCGGGGCTGTGTTGTGCCTGGACAGTCCAGTGTGGGGGGGGGATCTTTTTCCACCACAAGCATCGAATCAAGGCTCCTGCTCTGGGATGGCCCCAAGGCTGAGTTGGAAGCGGTACATCAGTTTTTACGGCGGGGAAACCCGGCCCTGGTGGGGCGCATGAATCAGGATGGTCTGGCGGTCGACGTGCGGACCATTGCCGAAGAAGAAGTCAATTTGGTGGTCGAAGCCTTTGTGACGGCCTGGGCTCACCTGAAATCGTCTTTGGGAGAAAAGTAGAACATGAACAATCCATCCAATCAAAACGGTATCCAGCCTGGTGGTCTGCCTCTTTATGTCTCGGGTTGGGGCGCAGGTAATGTTTCATTCACTGACGATGACTCATTTTGGGATGAAGCGGGCAAGGTGACCGCAGAAGGCCTGTTGGCTGACCATGTGGATGCGGCCATGATGGGCCAGAGTTCCCCACGGGTCTGGCTCTTTCTGCACGAGCCCGGTGAAAGCCGCCTGGGCGCGGCTGCAGCTTTGGCCATTGCTCGGCAGTTGGCCCACCGTGATCAGGCCGTCTTGCTGCTTGACGGTGATGACGACAATGCTGAGCTGACTCAATGGGCGGGACGCAAAGATGCTGACGGTTGGATTGACTTGGTTCGCTATGGGGCCAGTGTTCTGACCAGTGGGGTCCCTATGCCTTTTGATGGGCGGCGAGGGTATTTGCTGGGTGTGGGATCATTTGTTCCCGCAGAAGCGACCGAGCCGGAAATCAAAGATCTATTGAATCGACTCAAGCGCCAGGCTGATGATGTCCTGGTGGTGGCGCCGGCCAATGCCGTGGGCCGGCTTTGGGCAGCCGAAGCGGAAATCAGGCTGCTGTGTTGGGATCGAGCCCAGCGTTCGGCCTCTTTGGTGGAAGATTTGTTGGAAAATTTTTCCACGGCCAATATGCCCATGACCGGATTGATCGGATTTGGCTTACCCCAGGATTTGCAAGCCATTGATGACCAGAGTGTCCGGGAGGAAGTTGGAAGCATTCCCGTGGGTGTGGTGGATGCTGCGTTTGTGGAAGAAGCCTCGGGCAGGGCCTCAGCCGTACTGACTGAGCAAGTAGATGATTCCGCAGAGGTCAATTTTGAGGAAGAGGAATTTGCCCGGCGTAAAGGCAATTCCGGGGTGTTCTGGATGGTGGCAGTTGTGGCCGTGCTTTTAATCGGATCGGCTTCCATCTATTGGATGAAATTCATACATGTGCCCACCACCAGTCAGCTCTCCGATATACCACTGCAGGATGTTGCAGCAGGAGGAGCAGCCTTGATTGACAGCAATGAGGTGGTTCTGCAAGGTGACCTGCAGGATGGCGCCGTGGCCGGTGATGATGAACCGTTGTCTGCTCCCATCAGTGAAGCCGATTCCGTGGCTTTGGCCCTCTCTCTGCAGCCTGATGAATTACCTGTCGATCTTCCCGTTGAAGAGGTGGCCCTTGTGCCGGAAGCCATCCCCGCCAGCGATGATGCTTCCCTGGAGGAGGTTTTCACCATGGCTCCGTACCTCACGCCTGTGGGGGTTGATGGTTGGACTCTTCATGTTTATTCATTCCCCGACAGTCTTCAGGCCGAGAGGGAGAGGGAAGTTCTGGCTACCAAGGGCTTCCAGTCCAGCACCCGGGTTGTACAATTCAGGGATAAAGGTCGTTGGTTCCGTCTCTATCTGGGTAGTTTCAAGACGAAGGCCGAAGCCAACGTGGCCCGCTTGAAGTTGATGGAAGAGTTAGGCGAAGATTGGGCTAATCCTGTACGCTTTTGATTTGTAAGTTTGTTTTTTACACCGCAATAGTGCGGGAAGGTGAAGTTTTACGTGAAGCTGAAGACTATAGAGATCCAGGGATTCAAATCCTTTGTGGACCGCACCAAGCTGGAATTTGATGAGGGTATCACTGCCATTCTTGGCCCCAATGGCTGTGGCAAGTCCAATGTTGTTGATGCCATCCGTTGGGTCCTGGGTGAGCAGTCCGCCAAAACTTTGCGTGGCGGTAAAATGGATGATGTCATTTTTAAGGGAACCACCAAACGGCGCCCGGTGGGCATGGCCGAAGTAGCCCTGACTTTCACCAACGATGACCGCGCCATCCCTATCGACTTCAATGAAGTTTCCATCAAGCGGCGGGTGACCCGGGATGGTGGCAGCGATTATTTCCTCAACGGCACGCCCTGCCGTCTGAAGGATTTGCGGGATATGTTCTTTGATAGTGGGGTGAACAATACCTCTTACAGCATCATCGAAGAATCCATGATCAAGCAGATCCTCAACGAGAACAACCACGAGCTGCGCCATTTGCTGGAAGAGGGCTCGGGCATCACCAAATACAAAGCCCGGCGCAAAGAAACCCAGCGTAAGTTGGACCGGACCCAGCATGATTTGACCCGGCTTTACGATATTGTGGAAGAGATTGGCCGTGAAGTTCGGTCCCTGCAACGCCAGGTGGGCAAGGCTCGCCGGCACCAGAAACTGTTTTCAGAAATCCGCTCTCTGGATCTTTCAGTGGCGGCCCGTCGGCATCTGATGCTGGATAACCGGGAGACAGAGGCTCGGGATCATCTGCAGGAATTCCGGACCCAGGCCGAAACCGGTGTGGGGGAATTGGCAGAGCTGCAGGGACGCATCGAATTGTCCCGCCCTCAGATCGATGAACGCACGGCAGAAAAAATTCAGTTGGAAAGGGCTTTGGAGGCTTTTGAAGAAGAGCTTCAGGAGACAGAGCGTCAGGTTCTGGTGCTGGAGCACCGCATCGATGAGCACAAACGGCGCATTGTCGACAATACTTCGGATATTGAGGCGGCCGAAATCCGTCAAAAAGATATTGAAGGCCAGATTGAGCGCATGACCCAGAGTCTGCAAACCATCGAGGATGAGCTGGAATCTTCCGGCTTCATTGTGGAAGAGAAGACCGAAGGACTGCAAGTGCTGGAAAGCCAGCTCCAAGCCGACCGGGAATCACTGGAAAATGCCACAGCCCACAACCTGCAGGTGATTGAAAATGACGCCACCCAGCGCAGCCAATTGCGTGAACTACGGGTGCGCCAGGACAACCGCCAGGAGCGGATGACCCGGCTGACCGAAGGCCGGGTGGATGTTCTGCAGGAGGGCCGTGAAGCCGATGAAGCTTTGCTGGGGCTCAAGGCCGGCACCGAAGAAGTCACCGTGAGACGGGGAACTCTGCTGGAAACCCTGGCGGCCACCGAACGCCAGGAAACGGAATTGGAAATGGATACGGGCGGTCTCCAGGAGGAAGTCACCGTTCTCTCTGGCCGGCGTGAAGCGGCCCGCTCTACCCACGACCTGCTGAACAACTTGCACCAGCAGTTTGAGGGTTATGGCAAGGGACCCCGGGAGATTTTGAAGCGTCACGCAGACAAGGACCAGGTTTCCGGCGGACTGGCCGACCTCCTGCAAGTGGGCAAAGATGATACTCTGGCCCTGGAAGTTCTGCTGGATGAACTGTTGGAAGCAGTGGTGGTTGATACTCTGCCCACGGCCTTGGAAATGGTGCGTGAGCTGCGGAATGATAAAATTGGCGAGGCTCGTTTCCTCTGTGGCAGTGGTTTCTCTGCTATCAGTGGACAGGATATGGCGTCGATGACAGGGGGGCGTCCTGCTCTGGAGGTCGTCACGGGAGCCGGGACAAAATTGCCGGCCCTGCGCACCTTGTTAGCCCGGGCCATGATTTTTGAAAATGATGAATTGGCCGCCGCTGCTGCCGCGTCCTACCAGGGGTCAGGGGTGCTGGTTTGTGTCAGTCGTGAAGGGCTGCTCATTAGCAGTGATGGCACTGTGCGTGGGGGCAACCGTGATGGAGCCACCGACAGCAGTATCATTGGCCGTAAAGAAAAACTTGCCGATTTGGCCGCCGAGATTGAGAGCTTGGAAGAGCGCTTGGCTGTGGCCAGGGAGAAAGTCATTCAAAACCGTTCCCAAAGGGAAAGCCTGCGGGAAGTTCTGATCAGTGGTCGTAGCCAGCTGGGGGCTTTGGATGAAGAGTTGAACCGGTTTCAAATGCAGGCAGCCCAATTGCAGCACAAGCGCGATAGTGCCGGCGTGCGAGCGGCTGAAATGGAGACTGAGAAAGATCGTTTGGCCGAAGAAGTGACCGAGTTGGTGCGGCAGGAAGAGGCTCTGACCGATCAATTGGCTGAAAGCGGTCGCCAGCGTGATACCAGTACTTTGCAAAGGGATGAATTGCGGTCCCGGGTAGTGGACGCTGAAATGCAACGGGATGAAGCCCGGGCCGAAGTGGAAGAAATGCGCCTGACTCATATGCGCAGGGAAAGCTCCAAGCGGGAGACAGAAGCTGCGTTGGGCCATTTGCGCAACAGCGTAGCAGAGCTGTTCAGCCGCCGGGAACGTCTGGCCCAGGAAATTGAAGTGGGCCATCAGTCCATCGAAACCATGGTTGAAGAGTTGGAAGGCAAACGCACCGCTCTGAGCCACGGCATTGAAGAGAGAAGCGTGCGCCGGCAGGTTGTGGGTGCGGCCATCGATGGGATCCAAAAGCTTCACGAGGAAACTTCCACTTGGCACGAACGCGTGCAGGCCATCGAAAAGCAGCGTGGTGGATTCCGAGACCAGGCTCACGAAATGGAAACGGAACTGGCCACGCTGGACATCAAGCGCAACAACCTGGAAGAGCGCATCGAAGAACAATATAAAGGCGGCTTCAAAGATCTCGTCGCCAGCATCAAAGAGGAAGATTTGCCCCCGGAACTGGAACGCGAAGACGGGGTTTTCCAATTCGACCAGGCGGAAAGTCTTCTGGAATCAAAGCGTGGAAAGATTGGATCTTTGGGCCCCATCAACCATTTGGCTTTGGAAGAATTTGATAGCAAAAAGGAGCGCCTGGATTTCCTTGAAGGCCAGCGCGACGATGTGGAAAAGGCTCGGGACGACCTGGTCAAGGCCATCACCGAAATCAACCGCACGGCAAAAAAGCGTTTCATCCAGACCTTCGAAGAGGTGCGACGAAATTACATCGCCGTCTTCGAAACCATGTTCAAGGGTGGTAAGGCCGACCTGGAGCTGTTGAAGACTGACGATCCTCTGGAGAGCCAGCTGAAGGTCACGGCACAACCCCCCGGCAAGGTCATTAACACCGTCAGCCTGCTGTCAGGTGGAGAACGCTGTCTGACAGCTCTTTCTCTGCTCTTTGCGGTATATTTGGTGAAACCTTCGCCTTTCTGCGTGCTGGATGAGGCCGATGCACCCTTGGATGATGCCAACATTGGCCGGTTCGTCAATATGCTGCGGGAGTTCAGCCGCAATACCCAGTTCCTGGTCATCACCCATAATAAGTTGACCATGGAGACGGCCAACCATCTGTATGGTGTGACGATGATGGAACCCGGTTGCAGTAATATCGTTTCAGTGAGCTTCCATGATGTGGCCGCCACCCAGAGCGACAAAGAATTGGGCAATGCCATTGCCAACAAGCGCAATACTATCGACACTTCAGAAGAGGCCCGCCTGGCTGATGAGCGCGAGCGGAATCCTCAGGAGAGCATCGATTTTAACGATGCTTTGGAAACAGAACAAACCGAACCAAAGAATACTGAGGGGCCTGTTGATCCGGTAGATCCGATAGATCCGGAAGATCCGGTAGACCCTGATGTGACCATGGAGGCCAGCGAGTGATCAGAGGAGCTCTTAATCGATTCCGCAAGGGATTGAGCAAAACGCGCAATAATGTGGTGGGCAAGCTGCAAAGCATGTTCGGCAACAAAATCCGCCTGGATGAGGACACTCTCGAGAAGATCGAAGAGTTATTGATTTCGGCGGATATGGGTGTGGCTTCAGCCGTGGCCATCACCAAAAATATTGAAAAACGTCTGAAAGAAGAAGGCGGCGAGGCCACTTTGGACAGTGTGTTGGAAGTGATTCGCGGCGATGCCATCGAAATTCTGACCAACGCCAAACCAAAAATCAGGCCCCTCAGCTGGGATGATACCAGTGATGACGGTGGCAAGAAAAAGAAAAAGAAAAAGGGCAAGGGTAAGGCCAAAGACACAGAGGCCGTTGAAACTCCCGTGGCCGATGCGGTTCATAAGCCTCGGGTGATTTTCATCGTGGGTGTGAATGGAACGGGAAAAACCACAAGCATCGCAAAATTGGCCCATCTGTTTAAGAACGAAGGCAAGACCGTGTTGCTGGCTGCTGGCGATACGTTCCGTGCCGCAGCCGTGGAGCAACTGGAAGTCTGGGCCCAGCGCGTAGGCGTGGATTGCGTCCGCCAGGGAACCGGAGCTGACCCCGCTGCCGTTGTTTTTGATGCCCTGAATGCAGCCGAAAGCCGTGGCATTGACATTGTGCTGGTGGATACGGCGGGCCGTTTGCACACCAAAAGCAATCTGATGGACGAACTGGGTAAGGTGGCCCGGGTTATCCGGCGCAAAACCGGCCAGGATCCGGAAACGTTGCTGGTGGTGGACGGTACCACAGGCCAGAACGGATTAGCCCAGGCGCGTGCTTTTGCTGAGACTATTCCCATCCAGGGGTTGATCCTGACCAAGCTGGATGGCACCAGCAAGGGTGGCATCGTGGTGGCCATTGCCGAGAACCTCGGCCTGCCGGTGGAATATGTAGGAATGGGCGAAACCGTCGAAGATCTGGACGTGTTTGATGCCACTAATTTTGTGACGGCTCTGTTTGCCGAATGGACCAGTGACCAGGAGCCTGAGGAAGGGTAGTGTGAGGAGCTGTGCGCAGGAGGCGTTTTAGAAAAAAATCCCCGGGCAATCGGGTTGATGTTTTGTTGGATCAGGTCAAAAAAGGGCCTGGTCGAGGCAAAGACGAACAAACAGAACGACGGTGGCATGCCAGCCGCACTCTGAGTGTTCGCAGGGATCGAGAGCTCTTCGAAGGGCTGGTCAGTCTGGATTTTGACTTCCTTATGTCGCAGCCTTTTGCCGCGGCCACCGGCAATTTGGCCGACTTATTACCACAATCGGTGGTGGGTCGGGCCAGCCATGGCCATGGCTACTTCACCGATGATTTTGGCACCCCTCTTTGTTTTCCCGAAGCCTCTTTCGAAAATATTCTCTCGGTGTTGGAGAAGGAAGACCCCAATCTCAAACCCCAATCTGTGCGCCACCGCCGGGGCGAAATGTTGCGCAATTTCTGCGACTATATCCTGGGGCACATTGATGATTACGAACTGGATTTGAGTCCCCAGGGTCAGCCCATTTTTGGCATCGATTTTCTCCAGGGAGAGAAAGCCAACACCCGGGAGTTTCTCACCGGCATGGTGCTGGCTGGTTTCATGGACGACTGGTCTTACCGGGCTAACGCCATGCGCCACCATAAAAATACTTTTACGGGAATGCCTTTCCACATCGGTGGAGGAGATATCCTCATTGTGGATGCGGCCAACTTAGCCATGGTGGGTCTGGGCGATACGGGGGCCACCGTGTTCACCGATCAGGAAATGCGCACCCTCACTGATATCGGAGTTATTTGCCGCAACCGCCACGGTGATTACGCCTTCCCTCAGTACGACCAAGCCTATTTCCGCCGCCAGATGGGCGATGGGGTGTGCGACGATATGGCCATCATTTATATCGGAGCGAAACACGGCTACAGTGCCATGTTGGGTGCCTTCGTTATGGACGCCATCGATACTTATGACAAATATCTGCTGGAGATGACCTGGGGTGGTTTCGATACATTCCTCGCCGGTCGCATCCAGAAGCATTTTCTCAACACCGAAGATGAGCCCCTGGTGTGGGACGACGCCATTTTCGACCTCATTCATTTTGCCGCCAAGCGCAACGATCCCATTATCAACCTGAGCAGTTCCCACCGCAGGCTGATCCAGTTAGAAAAGGGAGCGGGCCTGCCCACCGTGCTTAACCACTGGAATTTTGTCATGGGAAAACCGGTTTTCGATATCAAACTGGGCTTTGCCAGGGTTCCGGCCCGGGATTTTTACAGAACGGCCTGGAAGCGCCTGGATTTGGTGGGGATGCCGGTAGCGGAGCCCACCTTTATTAAATCGCGGGAAAAGTAACTTGACGCTCCGCTTTCACTGACCTAATTTTTTAATCAACTAAACGCTCCAACCTTCTGGTTAGGGGCGAAACCTCAACTTCGGGGCGGGGTGAAATTCCCCACCGGCGGTTAAAGCCCGCGAGCTCCCATCAGTTCTGCTGATGGTCTGCTGACTCGGTGAAATTCCGGGGCCGACAGTGAAAGTCTGGATGAGAGAAGTTGGCGGTATTTTGTGGCGCATTCATGGGCAGGGGATATCCCTCTGGCCTCGTGCCTCCCGCCTGCCTTTCTCAATTGTTCCCCGCGTGTAAAAATATGTGCAATTCGGAATCGATCCGTGACTTTTCGGGCGACTGCCATTCTTCCTCTGGGCATGATAGCTCCAGTTTGGACTGCTGTTTCATGTCCGCGGCCCTGGCCATGGCCCAAGGGGTGGAAAACCGCACTTGGCCCAACCCTCCGGTGGGCGCCGTTGTAGTCAAAGATGGGGCCATTGTAGGTCGGGGCGCCCATTTGGGACCTGGCCAGCTCCATGCTGAGCCCGTGGCCTTGGCCGACGCGGGGGATAAAGCCCGGGGTGGTACCCTTTATGTAACGTTGGAGCCCTGTAATCATACCGGTCGCACGGGGCCGTGCACGGAAGCGGTCCTGGCCAGCGGCGTGGCCCGGGTGGTCATCGGCATTCGTGACCCTAACCCCACAGTATCTGGTGGGGGTGCGCGTTTTTTGCGGGAACGGGGCTTGGATGTGGAAATCGGTATTCTGCCGGAATCATGCCTGGAACTGATCTGGCCCTTTGTGGCCACAGATAATTTTACCCGGGTTTTTGTAGAGCTGAAAACAGCCACCAGTCTGGATGGACGCTTTGCTCCGGGCCCGGAATTGCGCCAAGATGGTCAGCCATTTTATCTCACAGGGGAGGCTTCGCGCTGCGATGTGCACCGCCGCCGCCGCCGGGTGGATCTGGTTTTGGTGGGTGAAGGCACCGTGGCCGCAGACCAACCTCTGCTCAATGGCCGCCTGGCCATGGGGGATCACGATGTGCCCCAAACAGATCCTCTGCCCGGATATGTGGATACGGATTTGAGTTGGCAGGGTGGTTTTGCGCGGGAGCATTATTTGGTTTTCGCGGGGGAGAGCGCCCGTCATGGCAAAGCCCGCTTGAAGGTGGAGCAAGATGGCGGCGAGATTCTTTTCTGCGCCGAAAAAGCGGGCCATGTGGAGCCCAAGTCTCTGCTGGAACTGGCCGCCACTCGGGATCTCTTTACTGTCATGGTGGAAGGGGGGCCTCGGTTGGCTGGCTCCATGCTCTTTGCCGGGCTGGTGGACCGCTGGATCAATTACATGGCTCCCGTGGTCCTGGGCAGAGGTGTGACCTGGCCCAATGATTTTGCGGGTCCCAATGTACCGGACAGGGGTTTCAGCCTAACCCGGTTGGATCAACTTGAAAAAGATCTCCTCTTCATCCACGACCGCAAAAATTTCTCGGCCACTTTGGCCCGAGTGACAATTTAGGAGCGCAGAATGTTCACCGGACTGATCAAGGAAATTGGCAGGATCAGAGCTTTGGCGCCTCGCCGGGGTGTGGTGCGTCTGGATATTGATGCCCCCGGATTGGCGGCCTCCACCCAGCTGGGCCAGAGCATCGCTGTCAATGGAATTTGCCTGACGGTCACCGGGATCAAGGGGCGCGTATTCAGTGTGGAAGCGGCCACCGAAACCCGGCGGCTGACAACCTTTGAAAGCTGGCGCCGGGGAGCCCTGGTTCATTTGGAGCCCGCCCTGCGTGCTGGTGATCCCCTGGATGGTCATCTGGTTCAAGGTCATGTTGATGGTGTGGGCCAGATTCTTTCCGTAAAAAAATCCGGCGGTAGTCTGCTGATGACCGTGGGCCTTGGTCCCGACATGGCTCGCTATCTCACCCCCAAGGGATCGGTGGCTGTGGATGGCGTAAGCCTCACGGTGGACGAAGGTCCATTCCGTGATCGATTCACCGTCAACCTGATTCCGCACACGCTTCAGGGGACCACTTTTGCAGGGGCCCGCAAAGGGCGAAAAGTGAACCTCGAAATGGACGTCCTGGTCAAAGCCGCCCGCACTGGCAGCGGCTGGCCCGGACTGGAAGATTCTCTTAAGACACCGGCGCTATCCAAGCCTGCCGGTTTGACAATGGAACGCCTCCTGGCCAAGGGCTTCGGCCGCTTGGGTTCGAAAGGACGCTCATGAGCGACAAGTTCAAAGCAGACACTATTGAAGATGCACTGGAAGCTTTACGCCAAGGTGAAATCATTCTCGTGATGGATGACGAGGACCGTGAAAATGAAGGTGATTTTATTATTGCGGCGGAAAAGACCACACCCCAGGCCGTGAACTTCATTGCCAAATATGGCCGCGGGCTCATTTGTCTGGCGGCCACCAACGAGCGGCTTCAGGAGTTGGACATTCAACCCATGGTGGCGCGCAATACGGCCTCCCTGGGCACGAATTTCACCGTCAGCATTGACGCCTCCACTGGCGTGACCACCGGCATCAGTGCCGCTGATCGTTCCCGCACTGTGGAAGTCTTCATCGATCCGGCCACAAGACCATCAGATCTGGACCGTCCGGGGCATATTTTTCCCCTCGGCGCCCATGCCGGCGGCGTGCTCAAACGGGCAGGCCACACTGAAGCGGTGGTGGATCTGTGTGAGGCCGCAGGTTTGTATCCCTCGGGCTTGCTCTGTGAAGTCATGGATGAAGATGGCGAGATGGCCCGCCGTCCCCGCCTGGAAGAAATTGCTGCCGAGCACGGCTTAAAGCTGATCACCATTGCGGACCTCATCCGCTGGCGGCGGAAGCATGAGAACCTGGTGACCCGGGAAGCAGAAGTGCCATTGCCCACGGAACAGGGCGATTTTCGCATGGTCGCCTATAGCACCCCGGTGGAAAATTACACACATGTGGCCTTGGTTATGGGCGATATCCAGCCAGATGACGCCACTTTGGTCAGGGTTCATAGCGAATGCATGACCGGCGATCTTTTCCACAGCAAACGTTGTGATTGTGGCCAACAAATGGAAGCTGCCCTGAAGGCCATCAGCGAAGAGGGCAAAGGGGTTTTCCTGTACATGCGCCAAGAGGGTCGGGGCATTGGTTTGATCAACAAAATGAAAGCTTATCAGTTGCAGGACCAGGGCGCGGACACCGTGGAGGCCAACGAAAAGCTGGGCTTTGAGGCTGACTTGCGTGACTACGGCATCGGGGCGCAAATTCTGCGCGACCTGGGTGTGCGGCGTATGCGGCTGATGACCAACAACCCCCGCAAAATTGTCGGGCTTGAAAGTTACAACCTGGACATTGTGGAGCGGGTGCCGGTGGAAATCGAACCCAACCTGACCAATGTCAGATATTTGAAGACAAAAAAAGCCCGCATGGGGCACATTCTCGATCACTTGTAGAAGGAGAACAGGAAATGGGAAAGACTTTCGAAGGCAAATTTGATTCGCGAGGCAAAAAAATTGCTATCGTGGGCAGCCGTTTCAACGATTTTTTTACCAGCGAATTGGTGGAAGGCGCCAAGGATTGTCTGCGTCGTCATGGGGTGGATGAAAGCCAGATTGACACTGCCTGGGTCCCTGGCGGATTTGAAATTCCTTTTGCTGCCAAACGCTTCGTCAGCACGGGCCGCTATGCTGCGGTCATCTGTGTGGGCTGCATCATCCAAGGTGATACTCCGCACTTCCACTACGTGTCCAGCGAAGTGACCAAGGGCATTGCCATGGTGGGTATGGAATCCAATATCCCAGTGGTGTTCGGCATTGTGACAGCCGAAACTCTGGACCAGGCCATTGAACGCAGCGGAACCAAAGCCGGTAACAAAGGCTTTGACGCGGCTCTGACGGCGCTGGAAATGATTGACCTCTGCGATGTGATCGACGAAGGCTGATTTATCTTCAGAGGGTGAGCGGGTGGAAACAGGGCTTTCCACCCGCAGTTCTTAAATTGTGTTGTGCCCTTGAAATTGTCGTTGGCTTTGCCTAAACTAAAAAGGAGCGACATTTTCCTGGGCACAACCGGCTAGTTGCTCAGGACTTTCACTTCCTGGCCCACAATCTCCAACACCGCAGTGGCGCTGCCATAATACTCTGCCATTCCCGCGTCAATGCACCAGACCCTGCCGTTGCAATTGGCGTTGATGCCACCTTCCTGGACCGTATGCCCCACCACCATGCGGGAAGCTCCCAAACGATCCAGCACCTCATCCAGTTTTTGGCAATTTTCAGCGCCTGGTTTGTCGCTGTAAATGCGGGTCCAGGTGGGGCTGGTTTTGGTATGGATTCCTGCCGGGGCATCACCTTCGCCAGCCAGCCACAATTGGATGTCTCGGTTTAATCTTTCCAGCCCGTAATCCAGATGCTCGGGCAGAACCCCGCCGTGGACAAAGAGGTTGTCGCCAATCATGAGGATGGTATTGCGCTGGGCCAGCTGCATGGCAAAGGGACCGCCAGGGCGGAAAGCGGCCACACGGCCTCTTTGGTTTTCCGGATGGGCCAAAAGCAGAGAATCGAGTGGGCCGATTTCCACCGCATCCTGAAAGTCGGCAAATCCGCCTTCGGTGACGTAGCGCAGGTCCAGCCGGGCATTCATCAGTTCATGGTTGCCATTGAGCAGGTACAGGGCCCCGCTGGCTGCCGCGGCTTCATCTTGCAACCGGTTCAGGAATTCCAGAATTTCCTGTTCCTGATCTCCACGATCCAGTTGGTCACCAGTTTGTACCACCACCAGGTCGCCGGCTATCCAGGCGTTCTGCTCGTCAATGATTCCGGCCATGCGGAAGACTCGGAGGGTCGCCGTCAAATCTCCATGGAGGTCTCCAATGGCGATGATGCGCTCCACCGCAGGGTGAAAAGTGGGCTGGGCCTCAGGAAGGACTCCCAAAACCGACCCAGCAAAGCAAAGGGCCATAATGAGAAGGATCAAACGACGAATCATGAAGGTTGCTCCTGCTTCAGATTGGTGATTGTGGTGTCGATATTCTAATGTAATGAAGTCTCATGAGGCGGCCTCTCGCAAGTTGAAGGTTGCCAAAACCAGCGATTAACCTATTTTCAAGGCTGAAAACTGGCGAAACATACAACCGATTTAAGGGAGAAACGCACATGGCAAACGGAGCCACAGCTCAAGATTTCAAAGTTGCAGACATGAACCTGGCCGATTTTGGTCGTCGGGAAATCCAATTGGCTGAAAAAGAAATGCCGGCCCTGATGGCTCTGCGCGCGAAATACCAAGAGAGCAAACCTCTGTCCGGGGCCAAAATCCTCGGTTGTATTCATATGACGATCCAGACCGCCGTTCTCATTGAAACTCTGGTGGACCTGGGCGCTGAAGTGCGTTGGTCCAGCTGCAATATCTTCTCCACCCAGGATCACGCCGCTGCTGCGGTGGTGGCCGGTGGCAGTGCTGTCTTTGCCTGGAAAGGCCAGACAGTGGAAGAGGGCGAGTGGTGCATTGAGCAGACCATTTTGAAGGATGGCACTCCCTGGGAAGCCACTATGATCCTCGACGATGGTGGCGACTTGACAGCCATGGTTCACGAGAAATATCCTCAGTTGCTGGATCACATCCACGGCATCTCTGAAGAGACCACCACTGGCGTGCACCGCTTGCTGGAAATGCTGGAGACTGGTGAGCTGAAAGTGCCCGCCATCAACGTGAATGATTCGGTCACCAAATCGAAAAATGATAACAAATACGGCTGCCGCCACAGCCTCAACGATGCCATCAAACGTGGCACCGACATGCTTATGGCCGGTAAAAAAGCCTTGGTCATTGGATACGGCGATGTGGGCAAGGGCTCGGCCCAGAGTCTGCGCCAAGAGGGCATGATTGTTAAAATTTCCGAGGTGGATCCCATTTGCGCCATGCAAGCCTGCATGGATGGCTTTGAAATTGTCTCACCTTATAATGATGGCATCAACACCGGTACGGCCGCTGGCATCAACACCGCCTTGTTGGCTGCCACCGATCTGATCGTCACCACCACCGGTAACACCAATGTGTGTGATATTCACATGATGTCCGTCGTCAAAAGTGGAGCCGTGGTTTGTAACATTGGTCACTTCGATAATGAAATTGACACCGCTGGTTTGCGCGAGAAATTCCAGTGGACCGAAGTCAAACCCCAGGTGCACAAAATTGCCCGTGACTCTGCAGACGAGGATAATTACATCCTGCTGTTGAGTGAAGGTCGTCTGGTGAATCTGGGTAATGCCACCGGGCACCCTTCGCGCATTATGGACGGCTCTTTTGCCAACCAGGTGCTGGCTCAGATGCATCTCTTTGATGCCAAATGGGCTGATAAAAAAACTGAGCCGCTGTATGTGAAGGTTCTGCCCAAGAAGTTGGATGAGGAAGTGGCTGCCGATATGGTGAGAGGCTTCAACGGTGTGCTGACCAAATTGACGCCTGTGCAGGCCGATTATATCAACGTGAAAGTTGATGGCCCTTTCAAGACTGATGATTATAAATACTAAGACCTGATTCAATTGAATTTGGTAGTATGGGGGTGGCCTTTTCTGAGGCCACCCTTTTTTGTGTTTTGGCGCAATACTGAGGGTGTGGGGGAAAAACAAAGGGGTGCAAGCGTCCCATATTTGCTAAAACCCTCCCACTAGTTTAAATTCATCCCAGGGAAGGTCCTCACCTTCCTCTAATTGTGTAATACCTGGCACCCTGCATGGGGCGCCCATCCCGATCTTTGACAGGGGAATAGAGCCGTGGGCAAACGCAGAAAAGGCCGTGAAATCGTACTGCAGGCCACTTACGCTTCGCTGATCAGTGGAGCCAGCCTTCAGGTCACGTTGGCTGACCAACTCAGTCGCCGCGAATCGGCCGATGAGACCAGTGAGTTTGCTGAGGATCTGATGAAGAAGATCCAGTTGAACCGCAATGATTTGCAGCAAAAGCTTAATGGTTTGCTGGAAAATAGTAACTGGAGTCCCGAACGCCTCGGTATCCTGGAAAAAGTCATCCTGACCATAGGCATTGCTGAGCTGGTTTACAGCAAGGATGTTCCGGTGCGGGTGGTCATCAATGAGGCCCTGGAGCTTACTCGTCGCTACTGCGATGAAAAGGCTGTGGGTTTTGTCAATGGCATCCTGGATCAAGCGGCGAGCCGGGTATATCCCGAGGGAATTCCCAGTGGGAGCGCGCCGGAGAACGATGGGGAATTTTCTTGAGAGCATCCACTCCTGATCATTGGCAAAAATTCTGGGAAGAGGCCGATACCCTCGATCTTGACGATGTCTATGGCACTGACGGACGTCTAGTGCGTGAAATCACCGGTTTGGGCGATCTGCAGGGGCTACGCATCCTTGAAGTGGGCGCTGGCACCGGTCGTGATGCTGTGGCACTGGCCAAGGCCGGAGCCGAAGTGCTGACTCTTGATTACGTTCCCGGTTCCCTGGGGTTGACCGTCAAAGCAGCTGGCCTGTCCGGTGTGCAGGTCAGTCCTGTGTGCGGTGATGGCACCGGTTCTCCTTTTGCCGACGATACCTTCGACGTGGTTTTTCATCAGGGATTGCTGGAGCATTTCCGGGATCCTCTGCCTATGCTCAGGGATAACATTCGCATCCTCAAACCAGGAGGACACCTGGTGGTGGATGTGCCGCAGACTTACCACTACTACACTCTGGGTAAGAAAACTCTCATTGCCATGAACAAATGGTTTGCCGGTTGGGAAACTGAGTTCACCATCAATGAGTTGGAAAATCTGGTACGATCCGAAGGCATGCACGTGACCCGCAGTTTCGGTGACTGGATGGTGCCTGGGCTCTGGTACCGGGCGGTGCGCAAAATCATTCTGACGCGCACGGGTAAAAAGCTGCCCATGTTTCCCGAACCCATCCCGCCTCTGGCTCGCTTAGGGGAATCCTGGCGACGATTGTTTGGCCGGACTCGGCTGTCTCTCTATACGACGCCCACCATTGGAGTGATCGCCCGCAAAGGGAAAGATACTTCCAGCCCGGAGGCCTGAACCTGAAAATTCTGGCGGTCAACTGGCGGGACATCAACGACCCTTTGGGAGGGGGCGCCGAGCTGCACTTGCACCACATCCTCAAAGGAGCGGTGCAGGCGGGGCACGAGGTGGACTTGATTTGCAGCGCTTATAAAGGCGCTGCCCAGGAGGATACCATTGATGGAGTGCGCATCCACCGCCATGGGCACTGGGCTGTGGCCAATTTTTTATTGCCACCAGTGGTCAAAAAATTCCTGAAAGCCGGCCATTACGATTTGCTGGTGGAAGATATCAATAAAATTCCCTTCTACACACCTCTTTACAAGGGCGATACCCCTCTGGTGGCCATCGTGCCCCATCTTTTTGGGACCACGGTTTACAGGGAAACCAATCCCCTTACTGCCACCTATGTTTATGGGGCCGAAAGCCTGATTCCCCGGGTTTATGGCAATGTGGATTTTGAAGTCATCAGCCCTTCCACGGCGGACGATTTGGTCTCCAGGGGGATGGACGGCAACCGCATCCAGACCATTTTCTGTGGTATGGACCATGCCCGTTTCACTCTGGCGGACCCTCCGCCCAGGAGCGAAACTCCGCTGGTGGTGACCTGGAGCCGGTTGCGGAAATACAAGAGTATCGATGTGGCCCTGCGAGCTTTTGCCATCATCCACGAACAAATGCCCGAAGCCAGGATGCTGGTTATGGGCCGGGGCCCGGATGAAGAGCGGTTGAAGAAAATGACATCCCGGCTGGGGCTGGATCAGGTTGTGGAATTCCGTGGGTTTATGCCCTGGGAAGAATTGGTGCGCACCCTGCACCGCAGCCATGTCTTTCTGAACCCCAGCCCCAAAGAAGGGTGGGGCTTGACGGTCATCGAAGCCAACCAGTGCGGTTTGCCTGTTGTGGCCAGTGATCGGCCCGGCCTGAAAGATTCGGTGCGGCACGGGGAGACGGGGTCACTGGTTCCCTATGGCGATGAAAAAGCGTTTGCTTCGGAGGCCCTGAAGCTCCTTCAGAATCCTGATTTGTGGCAGATGCGCAGTGATGCCGCGCGGCAATGGGCGGCCACCTTCAGTTGGGAGCGTTGCGCCAGAGAATCTCTGGCTCTGTTCGAAAAAGTGGCCCTTGGAGGATCCGCGTGATGGATTCCCAAGGACAGGCAAAAGGGTTTTCCCCCCGAGGATTGTTGACCTTTCTGGCCAAGTTGGCTGTCACCGTGGGGCTGGTGGCCTTTGTTCTTTCCCGGCTCTCATTGTCTGAAATTCAGCAAGTGATGAAACATCCGCACTGGGGTTGGTTGGCGGCCTCCCTGGCCGTGTATGCCCTGTCTGCTTTTGGTGGGGCTCTGCAATGGTCCTGGATTTTAAAAGCAGCAGGCATTGAAGCCCCCGGGCGGGAAATCCGCAGATTGTATTTCATTGGGCTATTTTTTAATAACTTCCTTCCGGCCAATATTGGTGGCGATGCTTATAAAATTGTCGATCTCGGCAGGAAAGAAAACCGGGCCCTGGGTGTGTTTTGCTCCACTTTATTGGATCGGCTTATTGGGTTGACGGCTCTGACCACTTTGGCGGTGGTGGCTCTTTTTGTGGCTACGGCCAGGGGATATGCTCTGCCGACCTCGGCACTTTTGCTCATCGTGATCACCGTCGGGTTGGTCTCCATTCTGTCGCTGCTGTTATCACGGCGTCTGGGTGCATGGCTGCCAGGTGTTTTTCACGGACTGGGATTGACTGCAGCTGGCCAATGGCTGGAAAAGGTCATTGCCGAGTTAGCGCACTTCCGGCATAAGGTGAGATGGTTGAACGGAGTCTTTCTCTTCAGTCTCCTGGTGCAATTTCTACGCATGGCCACTCATTTGCTGGTGGCCTTTGGCCTGGGTCTGACCCTGAGCCTGGAACAGGTGGTTCAGTTGTTGGTCCTGGTGCCGATGCTTGCTTTGAGCCTGACCTTGCCCATCACTATCAATGGCATAGGGTTACGGGAATCTGTATCGGCCCAGTTGTTGGTTTTTAGCGGGCTGGGGGCACCCCAGGTGGTGGCCATGGAAGTGGCAGCCTACCTGGTCCAGGTTGTTTTCAGCCTGCAGGGCGGAGTTTTGCTCTGGCTGGGTCGCTGGGGGCGCAGTCCTGAATCGCCCAAAAAATGATCGGAACTTGTGCAGCGGGCGGTTGTTGCCTGCTTTTTAGTGTGTTAGATTCATTCTGTACCACTGGGCGCCTGATGGCAGGCCCGGAGGTGTTTGTGTCAATTGATCGCGTTATCTTCTGAAAAGGTGTTGTTTTGACTGAGAAATGGTATCTCAGGCCGCATGTTTTGGTGGCCGCTGGTGTCTTTGCTTTGACCCTGGGAGTGTATCTGCTCACTCTGGGGCCCACGACCGATTTTTGGGATTGTGGCGAGTTCATCACCACCAGCCACATTGTGGGCGTGCCTCACCAGCCCGGAACACCTTTGTATGTGTTGGTGGGGCGGGTGTTCGATATCTTCTTCGGCAATGCCGACATCTCTCAGCCGGCCATGCGCACGGCCCGGGCCATCAATTTCATGTCTGCCTTCTTCAGCGCCTTGGCGGTGATGCTGCTGTACCTGATCATCTGGGAACTGGCCAAACGAACGCATCCCGATGCCCGTTGGTCCGCCCATGTGGGTGGTATTGTGGGCGCGCTTTTCCTGGCCTTCAGCGAGACTTTCTGGAACAATGCCGTCGAGGCCGAGGTGTACGGTCTATCGGCCTTCATGCTGACCCTGCTGACCTGGCTGGCCATCAAGTGGTACGATTACCGGGCTCAGGAAGCCAGCAACCGCTTGCTGCTGCTGATCATTTACCTGTTGGGATTGGGAGTTGGGTTCCACCTGGGCACGCTGCTGGTTTATCCCGGTATCTTTATTCTCATTCTGGTGTCGAGCAAACGGGAGCTGCCACTGGCAGACTTACTGCTCATGAGTTCCGGCCTGGCCATCTTCATGGCCTCCACCATGATCCGCGACAACTCTCTGATCATCGGCGCCTTGGTGCTCTATGTGGCCTTGGTTCTGTTGCGCTCTTTCCAGGGCCGAAATTTTGTACTGCTGGGCAGCGGACTCTTCTTTGTGGGGCTGACGGTGCACCTGATGATGATGATCCGCGCCGGGGCCGTACCCGAACCGTTCATCAACCAGACCGACCCTGAAAACTTCGATACTCTCATGTCTGTTTTGCGCCGTGAGCAATATCCCAAATTGCAGGATGGAGTGCGCAAAGCCTCCATGGGCTTTCAGTACGGTTATTATTACAACTACCTGCTTAACCAGTTCTACTTCCTGGGACAGAACGGTAGCAAGCTGGCTGCAGCGTCCTCTCTGCTGGGGCCTTTCCTGCTGGCAGCCGTGGGGCTCGTTCAGGGCTTCCGCCGGTTGATGCCCTTGATTCTGGTTCCTGTGGTCAATTATCTGTTCAACGGTGAAATCCTCACCCTGGTCTTAAATTTCTCGGATCACGAAGTCCGCGAGCGGGATTATTTCTACTTCGCTGCCTTCCTGTTCTTTGCCATTTTCATCGGTCTGGGAGCATCCAGCCTTGTGCGCTTTGCGGTGGGGCCTGAAGGCAAAAGTGCCGCTGCCCTGCAAAAGGTGGGTGGCCAGTGGCGCAAGGGTTTGGCCCAGGTTCCTTTTTCGCCTATGGCTAAAGTTACCGGTGGAGTGCTCATCCTCATTGCCCTGTTGCAAGCCAACCCCATGGAACGAAAATTCTTTGAGCACGATCGCAGCGAAAATAGGATTTCCTACGAGTATGCCTGGAATATCATGGCCGGTCTGGATGAAAACGCCATCATCTTCACCAACGGTGATAACGATACTTTCCCCATCTGGTACCTGCAGGCTGTGGAGCATTTCCGCACCGATGTGACCGTGGTAAATCTCTCACTGGTGAATTTGCCCTGGTATGTGAAACAGCTGAAGAATGCCGATCCACCTTTGGATATTGCGCGCACAGATCAGGAAATCGACAACCTGAAACACCGGCGTTATGTGGATCCGGAGTCGGGTCAGGAAACCATCCTGATGATCAAGGATTTTGTGGTGCATGATATCATCACCACCAACCACAAACACTCCCAACGGCCGGTCTTCTTTGCGGTGACCATTCCTTCGGAAAATATGATCCGTTACTTCACAAAGCTGCAGATGGAGGGCATGGCTTACCGCCTGCTCGACGAAGACTCGGGAACCAATGAACCGGTGACCAATCCAGAGAAGGTTCTGGAAAACATGCTGGGTGTTTACCGCATGGGAGCGCTCATGGACGGTGACAGCCAGCAGCGGCACGAGACTTACAATGAATACCGTGGTCTGGCCTCTGATGAAGGGCAAGTCATCCTGGGGCAGGAGGGGCAGCCCTTGAGAATGAGTGAATTGGATGCTCTGGCCAAAATGTTGGGCGAGACTCGCACCGACTCCTACCGCGGAGCCAATGCCGATCACCTGTTCGGAAACTATCCCGCAGCTTTGAACCGTGCTGGTTGGGAATTCTTCACCCGGGCCCGGGCCATTGCTGAGGCCGACTCCCTGGAATACGCCCGGAATATTGCCGGCGCTTTGGTGGCCTTCGAGGCTTGTTTGAAAATTGATCCCTGGAATGAGCAGACTCTGGACTTATATCCCATTCTTCTGGTGCAAGCTTACCGGGATCAGGATGCCAAAGATTTGTTGGCTCAGCTGAGCCGAAACGTGCCCCGGGAAGTGGAAGAACGGGTGCTCAACAATACTTTGAGCGGATTGGTGCGCGGCGGAGTCAGTTCTCTGGCTATGGAGTTGTTGGTGGAGCGCATCGCTGACGATCCGGGCCGGTTGTACTATTACCAGCTTCAGCTCAGCCTCTATCAGAGCATGGGACGCGGACGAGAAGCCGCCCAGGTGGCCGATGCATGGGAGCACCAATCAGGTCAGCGGGATCCCACCATGGACCAATGGCTTGAAGAATATCGCCGAGAGAATTTGAACCGGGAACAGGAACAGATCCAGGGAATCATTGGAGGCCAGAATGAACAGTAAAGAACTGCAGGAAATCGTTTCCTCATTGCCTGCTCGGGTGACAAATGTGCTGAAGCCGGGAGCCGAAGTGGTGGTTACCGGCTGCGCCGGATTCATTGGCAGCACCGTCAGCGAAGCTTTGCTGGAACTGGGATGCAAGGTCACTGGTGTCGATTGTCTGACCGACTATTACGATGTGAATCTCAAACATGAAAACCTGTCGGGGTTTCGCAACCACGAAAACTTCACGTTTCTGGAAAATGAACTTCTGGATCTGGATCCGGTGGCTTTGCTTAAGGGAAAAGTGGCTTGCTTTCATCTCGCGGCCCAGGCCGGCGTGCGGGCCAGTTGGGGCGAGTACTTCAGCGAATACCTGAGCCGCAATGTCATGGCCACTCAGAGCCTGCTCGAAGCCTGTAAGCACGATGACGTCAAAGATACTTTGGTGCGTTTTGTCTATTCTAGCAGCAGCTCTGTGTATGGTGACCAGTCCGAACTTCCAGTAACAGAAATGGCCCTGCCTCAGCCACGCTCACCCTACGGAGTGACCAAAATGGCTGCCGAACATCTCTGTGTTTTATACGCCATGAATTTTGGTGTTCCCACAAGCAGCCTGCGCTACTTCACGGTCTTCGGACCCCGCCAGCGACCCGACATGGCCTTCCGTATTTTCATCGAAAAGGCTTTGGACGGGGAAACATTCAGCGTTTACGGAGACGGTTCCCAAACCCGTGACTTCACCTATGTGGGGGATGCCGTGCGTTCCAATCTGCTGGCCGTTTCCTGTGATGAGAAATGGGAAGTCTTCAACACCGGTGGTGGCAGCCGCATGGTGTTCAGTGAAACTTTGGAAATGCTGACAGCTCTGCTCAAAGAGCGCAAACCGGAATTGAATCCTGTGGTGGAATACCATCCCATGGCCAAAGGCGATGTGATGGATACTTTCGCCGACCGGACCCATGTGGAAAAAACCATCGGCTACAAACCCAGCCTCACTTTTGCCGAAGGTCTGGCCCGGGAAGTGGATTGGGTTATTGCCAGGAGGACCCACGGTGCCTGAGTTGAACCAGACTCTTGCCAAGGGAGAGATTCTGCGCACGCAGATTGCGGTGGTTGTGCCGGCCTTCAATGAAGCCGAAAGTCTGCCCGAACTGGTGGAGCGCATCGATGCAGCCATCACGGAAATGGGGCGTACCTGGGAAGTATGGGTCATTGATGATGGCAGCGATGATGGCACCTTCGAAGTGGTGCAGGATCTGGCCAAGGTTCGCCCTCAGGTGCATGGCATCAAGTTTGGACGCAACTTTGGCAAAGCGGCCGCTCTGGCTGCGGGTTTTGAAAGCGTCAGTGCCGACATCATCATCACCATGGATGCTGATCTGCAGGATGATCCGGCCGAGATTCCTGATCTTGTGGCCTTGATTGAAAACGGTTGGGATCTGGTCTCGGGCTGGAAGCAGGACCGAAAAGACAGCTTCATCAAGAACAATACCAGCAAGGTCTTTAACTGGTTCACCAGTCGTATGTGCGGGCTGAGTTTGCACGATTTCAATTGTGGGCTCAAAGCCTACCGGCGGTCGGTGACCAAAAGTGTGAAACTTTACGGTGATATGCACCGCTACGTTCCGGCTCTCGCTCATCTTGATGGTTTTAAAGTGACAGAAATGCCCGTGCGCCATTTTGCCCGGAAATACGGCAATACGAAGTACGGTATCGCCCGTTTTCTCAATGGTTTTTTGGACCTGCTGACGGTGTATTTTCTGCACGCAAGACAGACTTCGCCGCTGCACTTTTTTGGTCGTATCGGCACCGCCTTTTTTGCTGCCGGCGGCCTCATCAGTTTGTACCACTTAGTGCTTTGGCTTCTGGGAAACCCTATGCATCTGCGACCGAGCATGCTGCTGGGGCTGGTCTTTATCATCGTGGCCTTTCAGTCCGTCAGTCTGGGCTTGATTGCTGAATTGATTGTGGCTGGACGCAAGCCGGAAGAGGCTTACCGCGTGGCTGACCGTGTCTGATCCTTCCCGGGAAATACCAGAAGGCAGAAGCCCTCAGAAACTGGCCGTGGTGGTGGTTAATTGGAATGGGCGGGAAGACCTGCCCGATTGCCTGCGTTCCCTCAGGGATGCCCCGTACATGGAGCTGCGGGTCATCATGGTGGACAATGGCTCCGCAGATGATTCCGTGGCCTGGACCCGGACCAACTATCCGGATGTGGAAATATTGGAGACGGGTGAAAATCTGCGCTGGGCCGGGGGCAATAATGTGGCTCTGCGTCAGCTGCGGGATGAGCAATATTCCGGGCACATTCTCTTGCTAAACAATGATACCATTGTGCCCGAAGGCAGTCTGCGCCGTATGACTGATGCCCTGGAAGATACACCTGATGCCTGGGCCGTCACACCGCGCATCTGTTACGCCAACAACCCGGCTCTCATCTGGTATGATGGTGGCCTTGTGGGGCGTCACACGGGTTGGGTGCGCCACGCCGGCATCAGAAAAATGGCAGGTAAGTTGGATTACAATCGCCGTTTTATTGACTACGGCACGGGTTGCGCTCTGATGATTCGCAGCGATGTGTTGCGCACAGTCGGATTGCTGGATGACGGTTATTATTTTTATGGGGAAGATGCGGATTACAGTTTACGTATTTCCAAAGCCGGTGGGCGCATTCTGCATGTGCCACGCGCCGTGGTCTTACACAAGGTGAGCGCAACTTTGGGCTCTAACAGTCCTCGCAAGGCTTACCTGCGCAGTCGCAGTCATCTGCGTTTGCTGGGCAAGCATTGGCGGCGGGCGTCATGGCCCCTGCTGTTTGTCACTCAAATCGGTTTTTTAGGGGGCCACACCGGCTGGCATTTATGGCACGGTCGCATGGAATCGGCTTTGGCCATTTGGCAGGGTGTTCTGGATGAAATGCGCAGCGTCGCCTACTAAATTCACGGCCTGGAGATTTGATCCAGGCGCACATGGGAGCAACTTCGTTGGCCAAGAAACAAAGCCGCCAAAAGGATGAGCAGAAGAGTTTAGTTCTGCCCGAATTCAGCCTTCCCCTTTGGGGGCAGTGGCTGGCCCTGGCTGGGATCCTGTTGTTGGTCCTGGGGTTTGTTTACCAGGGAGCGATGACCCAGGGTAAGGTTTTCCTGAGTGCCGACGCTGGCAATGCCTTGTCTTTCACCCAGGTGGGTGATGCTGGTTTGGCCGAGGGCGAGTACCCCCTCTGGAATCCGTACATCTTTGGGGGGATGCCTTCTTTTGGATCCTTGTCTTATCTCAAATACCTTTATCCTCCGGCTGTTTTTTTCAATACTTTGCAAGGCTGGGGGCTGCCGCCTCTGACCTGGATGTTTGGGCACCTTCTTTTTGGCGGACTGGGCATGGCTTGGTTGCTCTCCCGTTGGAAACTGCCTTTTGCTGCATTGGTTCTGGGAGCAGTCATTTGGTTGCTCTTTCCCAAAGTGGTGGCCTGGGGCGTGCATGGTCACGGCTCCAAATTGGGTGCTGCCATGTACATGCCCTGGATTGTCGCTTCGGTGTGGCGTGTACTGGATGGCAAGAGCTGGCGGTCTGTAGGACTGGTTGCGCTTTTCCTTGGCTTGCAACTTCTACGAGGCCATGTGCAAATTACGTATTACACCTTGGCACTGGTGGCCTGGCTTTCTCTTTGGAATGCCGTATGGCCTTTGGAAGAGGCCGGGCGAGCTTTGAAGGCTGCCGTGCGCTGGACCCGGGTGGGGCAGGTGGCCGTGGGATTGCTGGTGGGGTTTCTCATCGGTGCAGTTCTGCTGGTGCCTGTGCAAAACTACGCTGGTCTCAGCATTCGAGGGCAGGACACGGCCGGCGGTGGAGGAGTGGGCATTGATTACGCCACGGGTTGGAGCTTGGCTCCTGCGGAATACGGCACCACTGTATTGCCCTTGGCCGCTGGTTTTGGCAAAGCGACCTATCTGGGTCGGATGCCCTTTAACGACTACCCCAATTATTTTGGTTTTCTGATTCTGGCTCTGGTGCTGGGAGCCTGGACTGTACGCTACCGCAGCTTGATGAGCGCCCTTCTGGTTATGACGCTGCTGGCTGTGTTTGTTTCTTTCGGTAATTTCGGATTTGGGTTTTATGAATGGCTGTATGGTTGGTTGCCCTATTTTAACAAATTCCGTGTGCCATCCATGATCCTCATTCTGCCTGCTTTTGCGGCGGCAATTTTGGCGCCCATTGGTGCCACGCGTTTGGCTGAAGGCAAACTTAAGGGTCTTTTTCCCGTCATTTTTCCGGCTGCCTTGGCTGGCCTGGGTTTTATCCTGCTCATGGGGTCTCTCACGGGTATGGCAGAAGGTTTTTTCACGGCCGACCTGAAGGCTCTGGCTGATTCCGCAGGGAAAGCAGCTCCGGATATTTTGCTGGCCGAGGCCTGGAACCTCCATCAGTCCAGCCTCATGCTGATTGGTTTGGTTTTGATCACTGCCGCGGCTGCCATTTGGGGCCGCAACCGTTCATCCATTTTGGGTTCCAACCGCCTTGTCTGGGTTCTTGTGGTGCTGGTGGCGGTGGATCTTGGGGCCGTGGATAAATTGATTGTGCAACCCAACAAAGGCCTCCAGGTGGTGGTGCAGGATCCTCAGGGGCGGGGCATGCTCTCACCGGCGGGCAAGCTTTTGCGACCTTATCGGGCAGCCCAAAGCGAAAGTGGTCCTCAAGCCTCCCTTTTGAAATCTCTGGTGGGGGATGACCGGGTTTATCCGCTGGGTTCCCATGGTGGTCAGAATTCCTGGATGGGCGATGGTGTGCGCAGCCTTGGTGGTTATCATCCTGCCAAATTGGCTCAATATGAACAAATCAGGAAAAGGCTCTATGGCCAGCAACCCGCTGCCCGCATTGCCTCCTGGCTGAGCGGGCGCATTGTGTCCTATGATGAATCTTTTTCCGAGGGCCAATTGCAAGCTCTGGCCTCCCTTGGAGCCCGGCTGGTTCCCATTGCTCAGCCTTCTTCGCGCCCTGTCTTTTATGAAAATTTGAGTGCCATGCCCCGGGCCCGGCTGCTGACCCAGTGGGAACTTGTGTCCGCGTTGCCGGAAAAGGACGCCCTGGAGCCCTTTCTGGACGGTGTTCAAGATGGCCGTTTTGATGTGGTAGAGAAAGTTTTCCTGGACCAGGCTCCAGCGGTTTTGCCCGGTAGCACCTCGCAGCCCCTGCCAAAGCCTGTTTTTACCAAAGATGGCCTCAATGAGATCATTTTGGAGGTCAACAGCCCTGTTCCGGCCCTGCTCTTGCTTTCAGACATGATGGTACCGGGCTGGAGCGCCAAAGTTGATGGCCAACCCGTCCCTGTGTTGACGGCTGATCTGGTGCTGCGAGCTGTGGCTCTGGAGGCAGGAAATCACACGGTTCAGTGGACTTTCACTGACCCTGGGGTTAAGCGGGGATTGACTCTTTCCATCATAGGGGGGATTCTCACCCTGATCATGTTATTGTTGCCCACCATTTTGCGGCGCCGAACCCCAGCCATGGAAAGAAGCCCTGAGGAATGACCCATCCCAACGGGAAAACTACCTTGCCCCAGTTGAACCCCATCCGCAAAGCGGTGGTGGTTGTGCCCACATACAATGAGGCCGAAAACGTGGGGGCCCTGATTCCTGAAATTCTGGCTCGCGATGAGCGGCTTTCTGTTTTGGTGGTGGATGATAGCTCTCCCGACGGGACCGCTGCCATCGTCAAGGCCCTGCCCGGATTTGGGGACCGTATCCTAATTCTGGAACGCCCTGAAAAACAAGGTCTCGGGGCGGCATATATCGCGGCATTCCAATGGATATTGGCCAACACCGATTTTGAAGCCATCTTCGAGATGGATGCAGACTTCAGCCATTCTCCTGATGCCTTGCCCCACTTTTTGAAAGAGATCGATTCTCATGATCTGGTTTTGGGGAGCCGCTATTTGGAGGGCATCACTGTCGTGAACTGGCCTCTGCGCCGTTTGATCCTGAGTGTGGGTGCTAACATCTATGCTCGGTTTGTCACCGGCATGCCCATTAAGGACAGCACCGGCGGTTTCAAATGTTTCCGCCGCACCACCATGGAAATGTTGCCTCTGGAGAACATCAAAAGTGATGGCTATTCCTTCCAGATCGAAATGAATTACCATTGTTGGAAGCGCCGTCTGCGCATCAAGGAAATCCCTATCACCTTTGAAGATCGGCAGGTGGGTGTTTCCAAGATGTCCAAAAAAATCATAGTGGAAGCCATGTGGATGGTGTGGGCCCTGCGTCTGCGCCGCATTCCTTAAACTGCAAAACCTGGGAGACTGAGTGAAACTGTCCGTCGTCATAGTCCACTACAATTCGAGCGCCGATTTGCGTCGTTGTCTCGAAAGTATGGTGGCGTATGCCCCGTCGGCAGAGCACCAGGTCATCATTGTGGACAACGCTTCCGAGGATGAAGGTCTGGCCGAAGTCCACCGGCAGTACAGCCAATTCCAATGGATCTTCAGCAAAGAGAATTTGGGTTATAGCAAGGGGTGTAATCTGGGGATGGCCCAGGTGGACGCCGAATATTATCTGCTGCTGAATCCCGATATCGTAGTGCAGCCCGGAGCTCTCCAACAGCTGCTCGAGTTTGCCGACCGCTCGCCCCGGGCGGGCATGGTGGGCCCTCAACTGTTGAACGAAGATCTGAGTATCCAGGACAGCTGCCGCCGTTTTTATAATTTGAAAACTCTGCTGCTACGGCGCACTTTCCTGGGGAAAATATTTCCCAACAGTGACACGGTCCACCGGCATCTGATGGGCGATTTCGATCACCGGAGTGTGCGGCCCGTAGACTGGGTTCTGGGGGGCTGCATTCTAGTACGCAAATCGGCCATGATGCGCACCGGGCCCATGGACGAACGTTTCTTTCTCTACTTCGAAGATGTGGATTGGTGCTACCGCATGTGGCAGGCCGGTTACGAGGTGCTCTACACTCCGGACGCCCGCTTCATCCACCGCCACCGCCGGGACAGTGCCCAGGGGAAGTTCAGCCGCACTTTCTGGTTGCACCTGGGCAGCCTGATTTCTTTCTACGAAAAATGGGGCATTCTGGTCTGGCTCATGAAAAAATGGCGGGGACCTTTGCTGGTCTTTTTACTCTGGGGCTTGGACGTGCTGGGCATAACGGCAGCCTTTGGAACTGCCTACGGTCTGCGCCGCCTGATGGGTAAATTCTTTTCCGAGGACCTGTATCCTTTCAGTGAATATCAGCCGCTGCTTTTATTTTCTCTTTTGCTGGCCTCCCTTACTTTTTTGCTTACGGGACGTTACCAAACGGCACGCAAACGGCAGACCCGATCGGTGCTGGAGCATGTGCAGCAGGTTGGGGTGGTCTCGGTCCTCTTGCTGGCAGCCACCTACCTTGGACATTTGGACGTGATCAGCCGGGCTGTCTTGCTCATCTTTATTCCCTTGCTCTTTATCAGCACGTCTTTGGGCGAACTGGGTGTCAGCCGCATTTTGCGCCGCCTGGAAAAAGGAAACCTGTCCCTGGAGAGGACCTTGCTAATGGGGTCTCCTGGACGGCTGCAGGAGTGGCTTGGCAAGGCGGGTTGTTTGCAAGATGCGGGCATTGACGTGGCCGGATATGTTTGGCAACCGGCTGCCGGTGAAGACGGATTGCCCCCTCTGGCTGGGGGAGATATTCCCTGGTTGGGCAAACCGGCCTCCATGGTGGAAACGGTGCGCCGCTACCGTATCAGCCAGGTGGTTTTCTGGGACCGTCCTCTGGATGAACCAGAGACCTGGTTGCAATTGGCTGGCCTGAGGCGGATGCGTGTTGGCCTGCGCTGGAACTTGGAAGATGTGTGGCTTTTGGCCAGTGGGGCTCGGGTGGATGAATTTGCTGGTGGGCTCAGTGCGGTGCAAAATCATGGCAGCAAAGCGGCCTTCAAATCGGCTTTGGCCAGGGTTGTGACTCTCCTATTTGGCGGAACCATGGCTCTTCTCACTTGGCCGGCCTGGCTGTGGTTGCGGGTTGTGCGCACTCCCAGAGGTTCCGCTCGCATCATGCGCATTCAGGCCAGAGATCTTTGGGGAAACGATCCCCAGTTGAAGCTGGCGGTGGGTCGTGGGGGGAAAGTCTTATCCCTGCCCTGGCAGTTTGGTCTGATGATTTCTTTGGTTTTGGGCAAAGTGCGGTTGTGGGGACCACGAGCTGTTCTCGGCAGTGTGCAGTACCGCCCCGATGATGCCCGGGCCATGGCCGGCTTTTGGCATGATGAACCAGGCGCTCCCGGATTGGGTGGGCGCTGGGTTTCGCCTGAACACAGCGAGAACCCCGGTGTGGCCAAACCACCGGTTTCGTTGTTCTCTTTAGTTAAACAATTGTGGTGTGATCCCGGAGGTTTTGGTGTCATCGGAACTACCGATGCCATCACGGGAATTCCAGACAAGGCCCCCACGGGCCCAGAGGTGTCTTGATATGCAGAAATCCTATCGCTTTTTTTTCCTCCTGATCCTCGTCTGCTCCATGCTGGTGGTGGCGCTGCAGGCCGTGGCCCAGAGTGTGGATTTTGAATCGCAATTGAATCAGCGCAAGGTGAATTGCATTCTGGAACAGGGTGACACGGTGCTCGGTGGATTGGATGGGGGGGGCGTCCTCATTTGGGATCGCCAGGACCCAACTCAAAGAAGGCGCTTAAGTGCTGGCGAGGAACTCTCAGGCAATTTGGTGACGGCGATGACCTGGACCGGCCGCTACATTTGGATTGCCACCAGTGGCGGGGGCATGACCCGCATCAACAACCTCGACACGGATCCTGAGTTTCGGCAATACGCCAGCAATCTGGGCAGTCTGGACATCACCGCAGTCACCGGTAAGATCATCGGTGATAATGAACGAGTTTATTATGGCATGAATGAAGGCGGCATTGGTCTGATCACTGACGGCATTAGTGGTGCCATTTACACTGCTGAACAAGATGGTCTGATCAATAACAATATCAATGATTTGCAATTCCTGGAGGACGTGCTCTTTGTGGCCACGCCCATGGGAATTTCCCGTTTCGCCAACAACGTTTTTACGGACCAGAATACCGGCTTGGGCAATCTCGATGTGACTGACTTGGAAGTGGATTCCCTGGGGCGTTTGGTAGCTGGTGGACCGGGGGGCGTTTTTGTCTGGGATCAGGAAAGCGAAACCTGGAGCAACTTGAATTGGACCGGTAATTGCCGGGGTCTGAGCAGTGGTGATAACGGACTCTGGATTCTGGGGTGGAACGTAGCCAGTGAATATGACGGTGAAAACTGGACCGGCCATTCTCTTCCTCTGGAAGGATCCAACGCTATTTTCGTGGGCCAGAACACCTGGGTAGGCGGACGTTGGAGGGGCCCGGAAATGGGGAATTCTTCAGCTTTAGCTTGGTATGGCGCTTTTGATGACGCTTACACCTTTGCAGACCATGTGGTGGAAGCCAGCTTGATTGCCAACGGTTATGGTCTGGATTTTGATCATGAAGGCACCGTTTGGACCGGTTCATACGTGGGGCAGGCCCTTTCCGGGGTGGGAGCCGACCATGTGCAAAATATCTCTCAATTGGCTACGGCAGATAATGATTCCAGCGGACTTTTTGCTTACGGCAGCAATATGTTGGCCCTGGTGGCAGATCATGAACGAGGACTGGTTTATACCGGGCAGTATACCAAGGGTATTATCCGGCATGACATCAACACCGGAGAGCTGGACTTGATGTACGGAGGAACCTGTGGCCTGGAAGAAACACCTTATGCCGATTCGCGCATCGTCGCTTTGGAGACCCACCCTGATGGAACCCTGATTGTGATGTACGATTGGGCCCACGAACAGAAGGTGCGTATCCTAACCGACCCGGTGCACTGGCGCGGCGATCACTGGTACGATGTGCCCCAGGGCGGCGATGAAGGCATTGGCAATGGTATTGGTGTCTGGGATGCGCTTGTGGTCCGGAACGATGTCATTTGGTTTGCCGTGGAAGGCACAGGACTGGTGCGTTGGGATATCAATGGAAATTCTGCGGGCCCCGACGATCCTCTGACCTGGAATGATTTTTCCGATGATGATTGGAAGGGGCCTTATTCTTCCATTGATGGCACCTCCAACGATCCCACCCAGGCCAAAACACGTCTGGCCCTGGCTCCCGATGGTAGCATCTGGTTTGGCGGCAACGGTCTCACTCGTTTTACCTATGAGGATGTTTTCGGTACGGTGAAAACAGTAGAAGATTTCAGCACCAGGACAGCCAGCTTTCAGGTGGGGCTGATTGACGGCAACGTGGGGGATCTGGAAGTGGATGCCAACGGTGATTTGTGGGTCAGCACCCGGGCTGGTCTCAACTGTGTGCGTTGGGGCAATGGCGAAACGGAAATTGACGCCTTTTTTGACCTGGCTAATTATTTTTCCAACAGTTCTTACGCTTTGCTCTACAGCCCCAATGTGATCACCAGCCTGCCAGGCGGCGTCTATACTCAGGTGGCCTCCAGTGCCGATGGCAAACGCATGGCCGTGACCTCCAACCGGGGAACCGTGGCTTGGGATATCGGGGCTGGCCTGGGAGAAACTGAAGCCAGTCTTTCCAGCCTTTACTGTTACCCCAATCCTTTCACACCCGGTGGCGTGGATAGCAAACTGGCTCTGGGTGGAATATCAGCTGATTATGCCAATGATGACCCAGCCTTTGTTGAGATTTATAATCTGGCTGGAGAGCTGGTCTATAAAAACAGTTATGTCAGTGCCGAGGAGGGATTCTGGAGCGGTGCCAACCGTGTTGGGGAGCCCGTTGCAACCGGCCTGTATGTGGTGAAAACGACTTGGCGGGGATTGACTGCCGTTCGCACCTTAGCGATCGTTCGTTAGAAAAACTTGAACCCTTGGTCAGATCGGGAGGATCCCATGGGAATGTCCGGAAAGGATTCCGGTGATGATAAAATCTGCACCCGCCTGTTGGTGGTGGGTGCGGGAGTGGCCGGTCAAAGTCTGGTTCGAGAGATCCAGCAGGATGGCCTGACTGTTGAGCCGGTGGTTTTTTTGGATGATGACCCCAAGCTTATTGGCCAATCTGTTTGCGGTTTGCCCGTGCGTGGCGGCACCGATGACCTGGAAGAAATAGCCAGAGAGTTTGGAGCCGATGAAGTGCTGCTGGCTATTCCCTCTTCGGGTGGTCGGCTGGTCAGGCGTCTGGTTATTCTCTGCAAACGGGCGGGTTTGCCCTTTCGGTTGGTTCCCGGTTTGCGCGCCATCATTGAAGGTGATGTTCATTTTGAACAGGTGGCCGAGGTGCAGCCTGAGCATTTGCTGGGCCGTGAAACGGTGGTTTTTCAAGATCAGGCCGCCTCTTCCGTGGTTAAAGGGTGCAGTGTTTTGGTCACCGGCGCCGGCGGTTCTATTGGCGCTGAGTTATGCCGGCAAATTCTCCCGCTGGGCCCCAGCGAATTGATTTTGCTGGGACGGGGCGAGAATAGCATTTTTGAAATTCAGGGAGAGCTTGATCCCCAGCGGGGAGAAACGGTGCTGACTCCCGTCATAGCCGATGTCCGAGATGAAAGGCGTTTGGAGAACCTTGCGGCCCGGATATCTCCAGATATTATTTTGCACGCTGCGGCCCACAAGCATGTTCCCCTGATGGAAGGGAATCCGGAAGAGGCCGTTTTGGTCAATGTGGGCGGAACCCGCAACCTGGTCCGTTTTGCCAAATTGGTGGGTGCCCAACGGTTCGTGCTCATTAGCACCGACAAGGCTGTCAGTCCCACCAGTGTGATGGGGGCCAGTAAAAAATTGGCGGAAATGGTAGTGCGTAAAGCCGCCACCGAATCAGCTGACGAAACGCGGTTCATGATTGTCCGGTTCGGCAACGTGCTGGGCAGCAGAGGCTCGGTGGTGCCATTCTTTGTCAAGCGCATCAAGGCTGGCTTGCCTTTGCCAGTGACCGACAAACGCATGACCCGGTATTTCATGACCATCCGCGAGGCGGCCTTGCTGGTCATCGAAGCCATGGTGATGGGAGGCGGCGGATCAACCTATATTCTGGAAATGGGAAACCCCGTTTCCATTCTCGAGTTGGCCCAAAACCTCCTGGTGCTCAGTGGCTATGATCCGGCCGAAGGCGATTCAGGACCGGGCATAAAAATCACAGGCTTGCGCCCCGGTGAAAGACTTCACGAGGCGCTGAATGAAGACTATGAGGTGCTGGTAACCAGTGACCATCCTTTGATTCGCCGAACCCAACCCCATTCCGGTATGGATGTTCTGGATGATGATGAGTTAAAAATGGGGTGCGATTTGGCCCTGGAAGGAAATGTGGATGGCCTGCGCCAGTGGTTGGCCCGCATCCTGAAACAATCCTCTTTGGTCAACGGACCGGGAGTGTGACGCCACCATGGCAAAGGGAAGAAATAGAAAATGAGCCAGGAAATTCAGGGGCGGAAGTTCATTCCACGAGAAGATATCTTACCCTTTTTCAAACCTGATGTGGGCGAGGATGAGATCGCTGCCGTGTCAGATGTTCTGCGTTCGGGTTGGTTGACATTTGGGCCCAAAGTAGGAGAATTTGGAGCGGCTTGCGCTGACTATTTGGGCGTGCCTTGTGCCCTCCCTGTGGCCAGTTGTACAGCCGGGCTATTTCTCACTCTGAAGGCCATGAATGTGGGCGAGGGCGACGAAGTGATTTTGCCCGCCATGACTTTTATTGCCACGCTGACTGCGGTGATTCATTGCGGCGCTACGCCCATATTGGCTGATCTGGATCCCGAAAATCTGGGGCTGGATCCTGCGGCTTTTGAAAAGGCCATCACACCTCGCACCAAAGTGGTTATTCCTGTGCATATGGCTGGGCATCCCTGCCGCATCGAAGAAATTGTCGCGATTGCCAAACGCCATAAAATCAAAGTGATGGAAGACGCGGCACACAGTTTTGGTGCGGCCGTTGGCGGGAAACGCATTGGCGGTTTTGGGGACGCCACCGTCTTCAGCTTTTATGCCACCAAATGCATCACCACCGGTGATGGCGGTTTGATCACCACCAGCGACCAAGCCATGGCCGACCAATTGAATCTGCTCAGTTTTCACGGCATGGACGGCAACGCCTGGCAACGGTACGGCGACAAGGGCCGCTGGTATTATGAAGTGGTGGCCATCGGTTATAAATTTCATCTGGGGGATCCCGCCGCGGCTATGGGCATGGTCCAACTGAGCCGGGCCGATGGGTTCATGGCCCGCCGCGCGCAAGTGGCCCGACGTTTCAACAAAGCTTTTGCATCCCTGCCTGGATTGATTCTGCCCAAGGAAGCTGCCTGGGCCACCCACGCTTGGCACCTCTACGTGCTACGGCTCGATGCAGAAGTGATCAAAGATGGGCGTGATGGTTTGATTGCTGATCTGGGAGCCAATAACATCGGCTCCTCGGTGCATTTTATTCCTTTGCATCATCATCCGGCCTTTGCCGCAGAAGGAGCTGCTTTTGCCGGGCAATTACCCGAAACTGAAAAGTATTACGACAGCGCTGTGAGTCTGCCTTTGTTTCCGAGCATGAGTGATCAGGATATAGAGGATGTTATTACCGTGGTGATCCAAAGCGTGAAGAGCCGGATCATCTGATGGCATCAGGCTCAAGCAGTAACCGAGATTGGCAAAACGCTTTGCAGGTGAAGCGGGACGATGCACCCCCTCTCGATTGGGATCTGCTCCTGGAAGCAGGTGGCCACGCCGACTATTTCCACACCGCTCACTGGACCGTATGCGCGAGAGATCATCATCCCGGCCTGGACGCTTTCTGGCTCACTGCCCGGCTGGACGACAAACTTGTCGGAGGCTTGGCCGGAGTCCGCAGATCCAAACCGGTCATGCGTTGGGAGAGCAATCTGGAAGGCACCAGTGGTGGTCCCTTGATTGATGCCTCTCTTTCCGAAATTCAAAGGACCTTCGTTTTCCAGGCTCTGATGGAAGCCTATATGGGGTTACGCGGGACTGGGTTGGGCACCACTTGTGTTTCTTTGAATCATCCTCAGGTAGAACTCTTCGGCCCTTTGATGCGGGATAGTTCTTGGCAGTGGGAGAGCCAGGAGATACCAGCGGCAGTCATTCCCTTGGCTGGGGGCTTGGAATTTATTGAGATGAACCTGATGAAAAGGAACAAGCGCAACGAACGGAACCGGGGTCTGCGGCGAGGGGCCAGAGTGGAAATCACCAACGATCCCAATGTGCTGGCTGACTATTATTCCATCTATGAACAAGCTAGCCATCGCTGGAACATTCCCGCGACACCTTTGTCTTTTTTGCAAGCTTTGCTGGCTGATGAGGGCCTGGTCCAACCCGGAATTTCGCGCACTTTTTTCACCTGCATTCTGCTTGAAGATAAGGTCATCGGCGGCCACTTGAATCTTCAATTCAGAGACCGGGTGATTGCCTGGAATGGGGTGACCGATCCCCAGTTTGCGAAGACTCATTTTCCGGCCACCCTGGCGGTGTGGGGAGATCTTGTCGAATCCTGCAGGCGAAATGCGAGCCTGCTGGATTTGGGTGGTAGCGGTGGAGTGGTTTCTTTGGAAGGTTTCAAGAAGAACTTTGGCGCCACCAATGAAATGCGTGGGCATTATGTTTTGGATTCCCGGGGCATGAAATTATTGCGGGGTGGGAAAAAATTGCTTGAGGGCTTGCGCAGTCCTTCGGCCGATGCAAAACCAAAACGCTGGCACGATACAGACTCTCAAGAGGATGCCAAATCATGAGGCTGGTCAGAGCGGGAGGCCGCATTCTCTTTAGCCGCGTGGGACAAGTCCTGGCCAACGCTTTTGTTGTGATGGTGGTGGCCAGCACTCTTGGGCCAGCCGGTCAGGGCCATTATAGTTTGACCGTGGCGGTGGCTATGCTGCTGGGCTCCCTGTTGGGAGGCGGCATGGGGCTGGCTGCGGTTCCTCCCTTGCGGCAAGATTTATTGCCGGCCAGCCGTATGTTAAAAGCCCAGTTGCTCTGGGCTGGTACCATGGTCGGTATCATGGGGGTGCTGGCGTATTTTACCCTCAGTGGTCACACTGCTGAGTTTTTCGCTGACCATCTGGGCTGGTTTCCGGGGATGGGATTTGGCACCGTTATGGCGGCCGCTTCCATTTTGGGATTTGAAATATTCTCCTATGATTTGCTGGCCCGTGGTCGCTTGGTTATTTCTGCTGCCGTCAACGGTGTGCGGGCCATGGGGCATTTGCTGGTGGTGGTCATCCTTTGGATTTTGGGAGAACTGACTTTCGGCAAAGCCGTTGGCGCTTTTGCATTGGCCCAGTTCATGGGGGCGAGCGTAGTTCTGGTGATTCTGCTGCGTGATATCAGGCGCCGACCGCACCCCGAGCCAGTGGCAGGGGAGGATCATTCCGGAGAACTGCCTGATGATCTGGATCGGCGCAGCCTGGGAGGCTTGATTCTCTTCAATTTAAGGCGGGGTTGGCTGGGCCAGATTTCTGCCGTGGCTTATTTTCTATTGCTGCGTCTGGACCAAGGATTGCTGGAACATTTTCGCGGTGCCGCTGAAGTGGGCATTTATTCGGTGGCGGTTTATGTGGGGGAGATTCTTTGGTTGTTGCCAGGCGCTCTGACCCCTTTGTTGGTCCACAGTTCTGCCAGGCATAAAGGTGATCCGGATCGTGACCGCACAGCCGCCCGCGCTCTGCGCATTGGATTTGCACTGACCCTGATCGCAGGTCTGCCTTTGTTCTTTCTGGCCAAACCAGTGCTGGGTTTTCTTGCAGGTGGGGAGTACCTAGCCTCTGGAGACTCCCTGAAGGCTTTGCTGCCCGGAATTATTATCTTTGCGCCCGGCGCGGTGCTGGCTGGGGATTTCATCGGCCGAGGCAAACCTCATTGGAATACTCAGGCCAGTGCTCTGACGGTCTTGGTCAACCTTATCGCAGCCTTTTTTCTCATTCCTCGTTATGGCGCCATCGGGGCCGCCTGGTCCAGTACCATTGCCTATACGGTGGGATCCGCCGTTATGCTGATGCGCTTCCGTCAAGCCACCGGCTTTGGCTGGGATAAGCTTTTCTTCGGCCGCCGCCGGGCCTGGGCTCGCCAAATTTTTCCTCCTCGCAAACCCTAATTCCTCTGTCTTCTCATGGCCGATCAATTGACTGGGTTTTGTCAATTGTGTATAATCATTTTGAAGATTCAGGATTGGGGAATCCTGAATTAAGAAGCCACCGTTAATTCAATGACTTCTTTGCAAAGTGTTCGCTCTTAGGGGGAAATGATGAAAAAACTTGCCGTTATCTCGTGCCTCGCGCTCACCCTTGTCCTTACCGTTCAGACTTTTGCTAACGAGCTCCCCAGCCGGACTCTCGGGCATGACAGTGTGTACCATGGGGGAAATTCCGATCTTGCAAAATCAAGCCGTGACTCGGTTTTCCTGCTTGGCCCCTGGGGCAGTGGCGCCCAGCACAATGGGCAGTTCGAAGATCAGGGGGGAAGCCCAGCTTGGAATGACTGGACTCACTGGGATGGCACGACAGTCACTGAACATCATTGGCAAGTCAGCGACTACGCCGCTGCAAATTTGAACAATATCCCCAGCAACCTGGCGGCATTCTGTGGCGATTTGACCTATGCCTCCTGTGACCCCCAAGATCCTATTGGTGGATACGGTAACGACTATAATGACATCTTAGAATACAGTTATGTGGTTTACGATGGGACAATGGGCTGCACCATAACGGTGGATGGTGTCTTTAACAGCAACACTGAGCCCGGTTACGATTACACCATTTTCCGATTTGAAACGGCGGATGGATTTGTGGAATCCTCGGTCAATGATGGCATTCATACCGCAGAAATGTTCAGCTACAGTCACACCTACAGCCCTGCTGATTATGTGGGCCAGGATCAGGATGAAGTGCGGTTCCAAATTGCCGTAACCAGTGACGGAGGCTATTCGGACGAAGATTGCCATTACTGGGGCAACGGTGCCTGCCAAATCGATGATATCACCATTCATTGCAGCAATGGCAACGCCAGTGAATATGTCGATTTTCAAGACGGAACCTTTGGGCCATTCGTGCCTGTTCTCCCCATTGGTGTCGGTGATTTTGCCGGGCTTTGGATGGGGTTGGAAGATTTGGATCCCTGCGTCTCGAATTATAGCCCTCAGGTGGCTTTCATTGATAGTGGCGACCAAGTGCCGGGTGTGGGACCCAGTTATTGTCAGAATTGGTGCTATGGACCTGGTGGTTACATTGTCAACACCACCGGTGGCGCTGATCCCGATGGTCATCTTTGGAATTACATCCAGAGTCCTGTGCTGACTTGGCCGGGGCAGCAGTACACCGGTGGCCATTTGGTCTTTGGTGTGTATAGCCATGAAGACTTATCGGCCGATGCTCCAGGGATCTTTTATTCATGGGCTGTGCGTTCCACCAATGACGAATTGGGTTCACCTATCGATTCGGCACCGTGGGTTGACCGAACCTTTGTGTACTATGGTGGACCCGATTATCGCCGAACCGATAGTATTGTAAGTGATATCTTGGTACCTGGTGTGACTCAGGTCCAAGTCAAATTAGAATGCAGAGAGATTGGCCCAAATTGGGGTTTTATTGGGGACGATGGTTACCCCGCTCCATACTTCGACAATGTGAGCTTTAAGGCATTCCAAAATACTGGTCCGAGCATGAGTGCTCGTGAAATCGATATTGCTCAGGATAATTTTTCCGCCAGTGGCCTGGAAGTGGATCTCTCCAATCTGGCCAGCAACAATGTGAGGTTTGACTCGGCCAGTAACAAGGCCATTTTTCACGAAGAACACAACATTCCAGGTGATTCCATTCTTTGTAGTGTGGTTTCATCCCGAGCTGGTGGCGAGCTGGTTTCCAATCGCCTGGTTTACACCATGCAACGCAATCCTGTTTTTGACAGTGTCCGTGATCCCAACTGGGGTGTTTCCGGATCCAGCGATGGTATTGCAGAAAGTTCTGGCGCCAAGTTTAGCTACGATCTGCCCGACAGCGGATTCCTGTTTCCCGGAGATGTCCTTCATTATTATTTCGAAGCCACCGATGAAGTGGCCCATGCCGACCCGCAAACGAGCACCGTACCAGCGGATATTTCCGAATTTGGGAATTTCAGCGAGCCTTTAGCTTATGCATCCGGGTTCCAGGTCCATGCTCTGCCGAGTGTTGGGGCCACAGGACGTCAGCCAAATATTCTGTTTTGGAACGACTTTGGAAACCGTGGAGGCGAAGATGAATGGTACACTGGCCTGATGCGCCATGGGCTGGATATGGGATATCATTTCGATGTGTTTTACACCAATGGGCCCTCCTCTGGTGTGGGAAATGGTCTAGGCGGCCGGGCCGTTTATGAGCAGATTCAGAATTATGATAAGTTGCTTTATACTTGCGGTAATTTGGGTTCATACACCATATCAAACGGTGACCATTATTTTGATCCAGGCCAGGACATTCAGCTATTGACCGAATGGTTGGCATCCGGTGATACACGTGATGCCTTTTTCTGTGGTGATGATCTGGCTTCTGATCTCAATTCCGGCGGCGAACTGAGCATGGATTTTGTATCTGACAAAATGAACGTCCAGGTGTTTGACTCCGACATCAGGCCCATGATTTACAACCAAGTGGCTCCCTTGGTATTGCCTGAGCCTGGAAACAGTGTGTTTTTCACCAGCCCCGGATGGGTTGCTTATGGCGGTTGTATGAGCATCAATACTTTTGATGCGGTGGAAGCTGGCCCCGGTGCAGAACGCCTGGCCGGCTTTACGAACCCCTCTGGCATGCCCGACTTCAGCTTTTCGGCAGCTACTTTAAATATGCCCGGTGATGACAGGATCATCACCATGCCCTATGACTTCATGTACGTTTTCAGCGATCCCAACCATCCCGTGGGCAATGGACTTTCCGCGCGGGACAATCTCATGCGAGAAGTGCTGGATTTCTTTCAGATCCCGAATTCGGGTGGAATTGAGGACGTTCTTCCCGGTGCCGAGAAATTTTCCGCAACGAATCACCCCAACCCCTTCAATCCCAGCACGCGGATAGAGTTCAATATGCCTCAGGCCGGGCATTTGAAACTGAAAATCTACAATGTGCGGGGTGAGTTGGTTAATACCTTAATTGATGAAACGCGTGCCGCTGGTGCCGACTACATCATGTGGGATGGAACCAATGCCCAGGGGGCCAGTGTTTCTTCCGGGGTGTATTTCTATGAAGCCCGCGCCGGTGGAGAAGTTCAGATAAGTAAAATGGCGTTGGTGAAGTGATTGATTTGTGAGATGGGATATAAAGAATAGTCATGGGAGTGGCCCTCTTGGGGGCCGCTCCTCTTGTCCCATGAGAATGATGATTTTTTTTATAATCGTATTTCAAGAGTCCTATTCTTGTATGCCAATGCAGTTTTTGGTGTGAAAAATAAAGAGGGTGGGGGGACATGAAAAAATCAATCTGGCTCGTCTGTTGTTTGTTTTCGCTGGCCACGGCATTCAGTTCCATGGCTGCAGATTTACCCCAAAGAGTTGTTGGCCATCAAAGTGTTCTTCATGGAGGAAATGCGGAATTCAACAAATCCGGTGCCGATACCATTGTTCTGATTGGCCCCTGGGATAGTGGTGCCCAGGCCAATGGTCAGTTCCAGGATGAATCAGGAAACCCGGCCTGGAATCTTTGGACCCACCGAGACGCGACCCAGCCTAGCACCCTCCACTGGCATGTCAGCAGTTATGCCGCCTCAAACCTTCCCGGTGGCCTAGGTAACCTGGCAGCTTTTTGTGGTGACGAAAATTTCCCATCCTGTGATGAGATGGACCCCATGGGTGGGTATGGCAACAATTGGCAGGACATCCTGGATTTTCACTACGTTGTGGCCGATGCCGCGGCCGGTTGTTCCATGCAAATCAGTGGTGTGTTTAATAGCGACACCGAGCCCGGCTATGATTTTATCGAATTCAGCTTTTTGACTGCGGAGGGACCAGTGGTTGCTGAGGTTTTTGATGGGATTCACCAAGCACAGGCTTTTAACTATTCGTTCAACTATGAACCTGCCGATTATGCCGGTATCAACAATGACGAGATTCACTTTCAAATTTTCGTATCCTCGGATGGTGGATATTCTGATGAAGACTGCTCCTATTGGGGAAATGGTGCCTGCCAGGTGGATGACCTCAATGTGCAATGTTCCAACGGTGGTTATGATGGTTTCACGGATTTCCAGGATGGTACTTTGGGAGATTGGAATTCGGGAGCTTCACTGGGATCTGGAGATTTCACCGACCTTTGGGTCGGCCTGGGGGACATAGATCCCTGCCATAACAACTACAGTCCTCAGGTGGCGTTCATCGATGATGGCACCAAGGTGCCAGGTGTGGGACCCAGCTTTTGTCAAAATTGGTGTTATGGTCCAGGGGGCTACATTGTCAATACAACGGGTGGGGCTCTTCAATATGGCCATATTTATAATGTTCTGGTAAGCCCTGTCGTAGCGTGGCCAGGGAGCGAATTCATTGGTGGTGAGTTAGATTTTGGAGTCTATCGTCACGAAGACCTTACCGCTGATTCTCCGGGCATATTTTATTTGTGGGAGATTCGGTCCACTGCCGATGAGGCCACCTCGCCTATTGCTTCTCAGCCTTGGAGAGATCGTAATTTTGTATACTACGGTGGGCCGGAGTATGTCCGCCCAGAAATCGAAATCACTGATTTGTTGGAACCTAATCCGACTCATGTCCAGGTTCAACTCACATGCTTTGAAATACCAACTTGGACCTGGACCGGGAATGACGGTTACCCCGCTCCCTATTTCGATAACGTACGTTTGAAAGCCTTCGCGGCTTATGGTCCAGCCATGAGCACATCTGAATTAAACCTGGCCCAGGATAATTTTACAGCTACGGGTGAAGAAGTTGATTTGGCCAATCTGGCCTCCAACTATGTCCGTTTTGATGGGGCTAGGAACAAAGCAGCCGAAAATGAAGAACACAACATTCCGGGAGACTCCATCACCTGCGATGTGGCGGTGGTTCGTACAGGCGGCGTTCTGGTATCGAATCGATTGGTGTACACCATGCAGCGTAACCCCGTTTTTGACAGTGTGCGCAATCCACTCTGGGGGGTCTCCGGTTTTACCGACGGTATCCAGCAGGGAAGCACCAACTCTTATTATTATGACCTGCCTGATAGTGGGTTCCTCTTTCCTGGCGATGTCCTGCACTACTATTTCGAAGCCACCGATGAAGTGGACCATACAGATCCGGAAACCGTCACCCTGCCTGAGGACATTTCCGGATTCGGAAACTTCAGCAATCCCATTGCCTATGATACCTCGTTTCAAGTGCACGCTCTGCCCAGTGTGAATGCCGATGCTGTGCAGCCCTCGGTTCTATTCTGGAACGACTTTGCCGATGGTGGGGGCGAAAGTGAATGGTACACGGCTTTCAACAATCTGGGGTGGGAGAGGGGCGTGGATTACGATGTCTATTTCACCAACGGGCCTTCTTCAGGGATTGGTAATGGCCTGGGCGGGCGAGCGGTATATGACCAAGTGAAATATTACACAGATCTGCTGTACACCAGTGGCGATTTGAGTGTGAACACAATTTCCAATGGAGATTACAACCACGATCCTGGAAGGGATGTCCAACTGTTGCAGGAGTGGTTCTCCAACGGAGGGGGGCGCGATGCCTTTTTGTGTGGAGATAATTTGGTTCGTGATTTGGCTCAATCCGGCCAAGCGACCAGCAGCTTCGTGAGTGACTTGATGAATGTTCAATTTGAGTCTTATGATATTCGGCCCTTCATTCACGGGCAAACCACACCTTTGGTACTGCCTGAAACCGAAAACAGCGTTTTTAATGTTGTCACGGGGTGGATTGCCTATGGCGGTTGCCTGGGGATGAATACATTTGATGCTGTCATATCAGGGGAAGGGGCCGAGCGTCTGGCTCGATTCGGGAATCTCAGCGGCCAACCAAATTACCATTTTTCCGCTGCCACTTTGAATGAATTCGGTAACGATCGTGTTATCACGATGCCTTATGACTTCATGTCTATTTACAGCGATCCAGACCACCTCATATACGATGGGCTCTCGGCAAGAGTGTATCTGCTTAAAGAAATTCTGACATTCTTTCAAGTCGAGCATTCTGTTGTGTCACCATCCCATAGCCTTGCCGTGGAACGTTTTTCCACTTCAAATGCCCCCAACCCCTTCAACCCGGCCACGAAAATCCGATTCCATCTGCCCAAGGCTGGTCATTTATCCCTCAAGGTTTACAACCTGCGAGGGCAATTGGTAAAAACTCTGATTGATGAACTTTATGAGGCGGGGGATGGTCATATCTTTTGGGATGGGACCAATGAGCAGGGGGCCAATGTCTCTTCCGGAATATACTTCTATGAAGCCCGCAGGGGTGGGGACGTTAAGGTCAGCAAAATGGCTCTCGTGAAGTAGTCCTCACTTAAAAAGACCTTGGCGAAATCAATAGGGGCGGTCCAGTTTGTGGCCGCTCCCTTTCTTGTGGGAAGAGAAAATATTCATATCTCGAATTAGTCCACCACTTTTAACCACTCTCTACTTGGAACAAAACACCCCCAATTCACCAAATAAATAATTATTACGCTTTTTTAATAAAAGGTGATTGACACTGTGTGCTGGAAATCGTATTGTCTGGAGGTCAGGTGGAGATTTTAGGCGAAAAGTGGGGGAAATTGGCGATGGCCCATGGATGGGCACCAGACGCAAGGATGCGGAAGACGTCGCCGGAAGTTCTCCAACACAAACTGGGCAAACAAGTTATACGCCCGAGGTCTCCACCAGACACCAATTTTGGACTCCGCCGCCCGAAAGGCATATTCCAGGTCTGATCCATGAATTTAGAACCCACGGCAGAAACCAACACAGAACAGGCTATCGCTTATTATGGGTCTCATACCCGTAAAGTGGATGCCAAAGGGCGGTTTCATCTGCCTTTTCAGTTCCGTGCTGAGAAAGCCGGGGAAGAAGAAATTCAGGAAGAATACATGATTTGCCCCGGACCTCACGGTTCGTGGGCCCTGGCGCCGAGAGACGTTTGGCTGGAAAGTTTCCAGACCAGGCCCGAGGGGCAGAGCAAAGCCGACTACATCAAAAACAGCAGGCGCATGAGTCGCAACAGCTATTTGACCGTTCCTGATAAGCAGGGACGCATTGCCATTCCGCCTTTGGTCAAAGAGCCATTGGGAGTGGAAAAGGAAATTCTGATCGTGGGTATGGGGGCAACCATGGAGCTATGGGCCCCCGATAGAATCGACGGTGGCGAGGCAGGAGCCCAAACACCGAGCGACGATTACCTCTTCGAGTTCTTCGGTTAATGCCCAAGGAGGGGCGCGTTTAGGGAAGGAGCCCGCATGTCGAGAGAGATGACCCGACAGTCGCTACGGCAGGAGGCCGGCGGCAACTATATGGATATTGAGGTCAGCAGCAAGGACATGATTGTCCGGGTCTCTCTCTCAGGTTCACTGGATCAGGCGGGTTTGGAAAGAATCATCCGCAAGGTGGCTCCCAAGCTTTCGGCCAGGGGCTACCGCATCATTGTTGATGGCTCGGGCTTAACCCACATGGATTACCGGACGACCGGTTCGCTTATCCGTTGGAACCGCAACCTGCGCCAATTTCGTCACCAACTCTATTTGCAAAACTGGAGCGATTACCTGAAGGCCATTCTCTGCATGGAGGATTGGGAACAGGAATTGGGCATGCCCGTGGGCTTCAACAGAGGTCCTGAGCCTGCATCGCCATGGGCAAGTTGGGCCAGTGTATGACTGACGCACCACACATCCCCGTCCTCAGGGATGAAACTCTCTCTTATCTGAATCCTGGTCCTGGCAAACGGTTCATTGATGGCACCTTTGGTTTTGGAGGCCACAGCCGGGTCATGCTGGAAACCGGGGCCGAGGTATTGGGGTTAGATCTGGATGGGGTGGCTTTTGGTGTTTGCGAGAAGATGGCAGAAAAGGCCGATGGTTTGCACTGCTGCCGCATTTCTTTCCGCCATATGTCCGAAGCCTTGAAGCAGAACGGCTGGGACAAGGTCGATGGTGTTTTGTTGGATCTGGGCGTCAGCTCCTGGCAATTGGATGATCCATCCAAAGGATTCAGCTATCGCAGTGAAGGCCCTCTGGATCTGCGCTTTAACCAGGACCAGGGCCTGACGGCTGCTGATCTGGTGGCCACCCTTCCTGAAGCCGAATTGGCCGATCTGATCTGGCGGTGGGGCGAAGAACGTGGAAGCCGCCGCATTGCTCGGGTTTTGGTCAATGCTCGTAAAGAGGCCCCTATTGAAACCACGACCCAATTCAAAAATCTGATTGAGGGCACATTGCCCAGAGGCGTAAAAAGTACCCCGGTTCTGAGCCGGGTTTTTCAGGCCTTACGAATTGCCGTCAATGAAGAGTTGGAGGCCCTACCTGAAGCTCTGGAACAATTGACTAAGGTGATACGGCCCGGCGGTTCTTTCGCCATCATGTCTTACCATTCACTGGAAGACCGTTTGGTGAAACGATTCATCGACAGAGAAAAGCGGGATTGCATTTGTCCCCCTGAGTTGCCCGTTTGCAGGTGCAACCATAAAGCTCTTTTGAAACCCCTGACCCGTAAAGCGGTGAAGGCTTCGGCGGAGGAAGAAAAGCGCAACCCTCGTTCACGAAGCGCCCGATTGAGGGCAGCAACGATTCTTTAAAGTCTCCTTGGGAGGAGCAACCATGTACGGCCAGCCCAACTCATCTTTATATTTTTCCAGCAACGCAGTTGTCAGTGGCGATGGGGCTATGGCCCGGCGCAAAGGTGTGTTGACGACCCAAGTGGTTATGGTTGTTGTTGTGGCAGCTTTGGTGGGGTTGCTTCTGGGGGGACGGATCTTCTTAACTAATCAAATCACCAGCATGAGGGCCCGCGTGGCCGATCTGGAGAACCAGAAAGAATTTTTGGAAGCAGGCTCAGCCAAGCTGCATATGAATTGGAATCATGCCTCCAGTGGTGAGGTCGTTGTGGCCAGAGCCCAAAAAGAATTGGGTCTGATTGTCCCGGAGAAACCCGGGTTGGTTTTGGTTTGTTTGGATGGGCCTAAAAAAGATAAAAATGTTTTGCGGGATTTATGGGCCGGATTGCCCGCCAGTGACCAGGCTGGGGAGTTGGTGGCCGGTGCCATGGTCTCTCTGGTTCCCAGAGGTGCCCTGGCAGGAACGATGGAAGGTGGGAGTGAGTAATGTTTGAAGAAGCGAGATCACGCTTCCGCATACTCCAAATTGTTCTCATTATGACCGGCCTCGCTTTGGCCGGTCGTGTCGTACAGATACAGGTTTTTCAGCATGAAGAGCATTCCCGCATCGCGAAGAAAATCTGGAACGAAGATATCGTTGTTCAGGCTGAGCGGGGAAACCTTTACGACCGTGAGATGCGTCCTCTGGCTCTCTCGGTAGCGGCTTGGCGTTTGGGTGTGGCCACATCCCTTTTGGATGATGGTCCTGTAGAAATCAGCCAATTGCTGGCTGAAGTTCTGGAAGTTGATGCGGCTGGGCTGGAAAAGAAATTGCGACGGGCACGTGGCAAGCATGTGGTGATTTCTGCCAACCAGGTTCTGACTCGCGACCAGATGATGCGTTTGAAAAGTGAAAAAGCCATCACCATTGAAGATTTGCAGGCCCGGATTTATCCCTATGATGGCCTGGCTGCTTCGTTGATCGGGTTCCACAGGATGGAACAGGAGAAAGATTTCTCTACTGGTTTGGAGTCCAGTTTAAAAGACTACTTGGCGGGAAGCCCAGGGAAGGCTCATCTGATCACAACCGGGCACTTGGGAGAAAACCTGGGGCAAGTGGTTTTAAGCGAAGCATCCCATGGCCAGAGCCTGGTTTTGTCTTTGGATACCGACCTTCAGGAGATTTGTGAAAAGCAGTTGGCTTCAGCTGTGAATTCCACGGGCGCGGAAGCCGGTTCTGTTTTGGTTATGGATCCCCATACGGGTGATGTTCTGGCTGCTGCCAGTTGGCCACTTTTGGAAAAGCGTGAGGGCCGGCATGGAGATTTGGCGGTTTGGGATAATCGAAATTTTTCCAAGTTCTATGAACCCGGATCAGTGTTCAAAATTTTCACAACCGCCAGTTTGCTCCGGCACGGTGCCATCGATACGTCCATGGTTTTTAACTGTTCGGATAGTAATTTTGGATCTTTCACCATCCGCAATGATGATGGTCACGCTTACGGCAACATGGCTTTGATGGAAGCGTTTGCCAAAAGTAGCAATATCTTTTTTGCCCGTGCAGTGGGAAATCTGAAAAGTGAAGAACTCTATAAAGATTTGGTTAATTTCGGTTTTGGCCAAGGCACAGGGTTTCCTTATCCGGCATGCCCTGATGGACTTTTGAAAAGCCCGGCCACCTGGTCGGGACGAAGCAAGCCCACCATAGCCCTGGGTCAGGAAGTGGCTGCCACGCCATTGCAACTGGGTCTGGCTGTTTGCGCCGTGGCCAATGGTGGAACGTTATATTCTCCTCGGTTGATACGCGAAGTGCGGGATGCCCGCGGACGCCTGGTGGAAGAAATGCCTCCCCGTCCTTTGCGGCGAGTCATGGCCGAACCTCTGGCCGAATTGCTGCGTACAGCCATGGGTGATGTGGTGGATCATGGCACAGGAGTGGGTGCCAAAGAAGATTGGATCACTTCTGGCGGTAAAACCGGCACAGCTCAAAAAAGTAGGGATGGCAAGGGATACACCAGGGGTGCATATATTGCCAGTTTCTCAGGCATCGTACCGGTGGAGAATCCCCGCTTGGTGATTCTGACGGTGCTGGATGAACCTAAGGGAATCAAGCATTACGCATCTCTCAGCGCGGTGCCTCTTTTTAAGGAAATTGTCAGAGATATCCGTTCGGGAACTCAGTATCTGACGGATGTTCCGGGCAGCCGAACAGCTCCTTTGGAATTGGCGGAAGCTAAAAGAATGGTCACCGTTCCTGACGTTTTGCACTTGACTATGGACAATGCCGGTCAGAGGCTGGCCGTGGCGGACTTGGCTGTTGCTGGCACCGAACGAGGCGGCTTGGTGATCCAACAAGTGCCCTTGCCTGGCACACTTCTAAAGCCTGGCAGTGTGGTGCATTTGATGACTGGACCAGCTGAAGTTGCCACCACCGAAAGTGGATTGCTCTGTCCCGATTTTTCAGGTCTCAGCAACAGAGAAATTCAAAGCCTCGCGGCCCGTATGGGATTGAAAGTAAAAATCAAAGGGGCGGGATATGCCGTGTCGCAAATTCCAGAACCCGGTTTGGCCCTCGGTGGCGCCGCCGTTAAGGTGAGGATGGGTGGGCTGTGGTAAGAGCCTTTGGAAATTTAGTGGATGGTCTCCCTGATGCTGTCATCACTGGAGATCTGTCAGTGGAAATTTCCCGGGTGGAAGCCGACTCACGTTTGGCTGGCCCGGGAGTTCTTTTTGTGGCCGTGAAGGGCAGTGGGGGAGATGGCCATGGTTTCCTTAAACAAGCCATCGCTCAGGGTTGTGTGGCCGTGGTGCATCAGCAACCTCTTGATCAGTATCTTACGCCCAGTGAAATTTCAAAACTGGAGGCTTCGGCGCAGTTGCCATCCACCCGATCTGCACCCGCGCTGCTGGCCAGAGAGTTGATGCAGCGTCCTGATGAAAAGTTGATCACCGCGGCCGTTACAGGAACCAATGGCAAAACCACGGTGGCCTTCTTGCTGCAGGAAATGTTATCGCGTTTGCAAGGTCCGTGTGGAATGTTGGGGACCATTTGTTATGACGATGGAAAGGAATCGGTCCCGGCGCCCCTGACAACGCCGGGCGGCCCGGTATTTTTTCGATGGTTGCAACGGATGGTCACCAGCGGATGCCAATCTGTGGCGATGGAATTATCATCCCACGCTCTGGACCAAGAGAGGACCAAAGGTCTTGGTCTTTCGGTGGCAGTGATGACAAATATTGGTCGTGATCATCTGGATTATCATTCGGATATCCCCACTTATGTTCAGGCCAAGGCAAAAATAATGGATTACCTGAAGCCGGGGGCCACGCTGGTGCTCAACAAGGGCGATGATTTGTTGGCCCCGTTGGATACAGGAAACCATCCGGTTCTTTCTTTTGATCCAAGAGCAGCCAAACGCCATGAAAATAGCGCGGACCTGGTTTTGAATAAGGCCGACCTGGGACTGAAAGGGACAAAACTGGAATTAGACTTCCAAGGCTGCGTTCATACTTTGCAAAGTCCTCTGGTGGGGCGCTTTAATGTGGAAAATCTGATGGCCGCTTTCAATACTGGGCTGGCTTTGGGTTTTGATCCCCAGCAGGTGAGTGCCGCCTTGGCGGGAGTGAGTCAGGTGCCTGGCCGGTTGGAAAGATTTCTCCTGCCTTCAGGAGGCTTGGCTATTGTTGATTACGCCCATACCCACGATGCTTTAGGCGCAATCTTGACGGCATGCGACGAACTATCATCCGGTCGTTTGTTGGTTGTCTTCGGTTGCGGCGGGGATAGAGATACTGGCAAACGTCCTTTGATGGGGCGGGTCGCCGCTGAACAAGCCGATGCCGTGTGGATTACTTCAGATAACCCTCGCACTGAAAATCCGGCCACCATTTGTGCTGATGTTGCGGCTGGGTATAACGAAATACAAAAGCCCCGTTCAGTGGGGATGAAGGTAATTGAAGACCGACGGGAAGCCGTGGAGGATGCTTTGTCTGAAGCGTCCGAGGGGGACATTGTGATTGTGGCTGGCAAAGGACATGAGGATTACCAATTGGTAGGGGATAAGGTTTTGGATCTGGATGATAGAGAGATCATCAAAGATTGGACGGGAGTTCAGGGCAGTGGCAATTGAAAATGGCTTTTATCTACACGAAGCCATAAACACCTTGATGCAAAAAAATCTGCTGCATTCGGCCTTGTTGCCGAAAGATGATGGCCTTGTGTTTCACGATCCTGATTCGGCCCTAAAAAAATGCACTTCCCAAACCTTCGCCGGCGCCGGACTGGATTCCCGAAATCTTCCTGAAAACGGTCTCTTTGTGGCCCTTGATGGAGAAAATGTTGATGGTCGCCAATACATCGGCAGCGCATTGGAAAAGGGGCACTGGGCCCTGACAAGATCTTTGGTTCAGGACCAATCTGACCCTTTGCTAAAGCTCAAAGGGACAGATGGTTGCGGTGTTTTGTTGTGCAGGGATCCGGAACTTGCTCTGGCAGAGTTGGCTGCCTGTTGGCGCCGCAGTTTGAACGTTGAGATTGTAGCCATCACCGGCACCAATGGCAAAACCACCACTAAAGACCTGGTGCGGGCCATGCTCAGTGGCGCGGGAAAAACCCAAGCTACAGTAGGAAATTTTAATAACCATCTGGGCCTTCCTTTGACGCTTTTGAATTTGCATCGAGATACTCGCTACGCAGTCATGGAAATGGGTGCTTCTGCCGTGGGCGAAATCAAATTCCTAGCCGGCCTGACGGAGCCCAAGGTGGGCATCATCACCAACGCTTCGGCGGCTCATCTGTCTGAGTTTGGATCTCTGGAAAATATCATTGAAGGTAAAGGAGAGTTGCTGGAAGCCTTGCCGGCTGACGGGGTGGCCATTTTAAATGCAGACAGCCCAGGATTTGAAAAATGGCGAACACGTTGTGTTTGTCCTTTGGTTTCTTGGGGATCTGACCAGGGAAACCACCGCTATCGTTGGTTACCTGCTGAAAATGATTCTCCTGAACAATTGATTCTGGATGAAACCAGTTGGACGGTTCCCTTGCCTGGCCGACACAACGCAGCCAACCTTTGCGCCGCCATTTTGGCTTGCCGAGCGTTGGGCGTGAGTGACGAAGTATTGCAACAGGCTTTACCCTCTTTTGCTGGATCTGCTCACCGTGGTCTGGTTCTTTCCTGGGCAGGCCGAACAATTTTGGATGATGCCTACAACGCTAATCCTGCCAGCATGTTGGTGGCAGTTCAGACTCTGGTGGGATTGCCCAGAACAGGCCGGGTTGTAGCTGTTTTGGGGGCCATGGCAGAATTGGGCCCAGACAGTGAAAGCATCCACAAAGCCACCGGAAAAATGTTGTTAAGAGAAAAATTGGATTTTCTCCTGGCCGTGGGCGAGACTGCTTTCCCACTGGCTGAAGAGGGAGCAGACTCTGGTCGCGCTGTGCAGTTAGCGGATCACGAAGCAGCCGCCCATTGGTTGGAAAATAATACATCTGTCGGTGACTGCATCCTCATCAAAGGATCACGCAGTTCTGCCATGGAAAAAGTTCTGCAATTATTGCAGGAAAATGAAAATCATAGTGAGGAAATTTAAGAATGAAACCCGATGTGAAGGGACAAACCTGGTGGGTGATCGGTCTGGCGCGCAGTGGGTGCGCCGCAGGCGTTCTCCTGCGCCATCATGGTGCCAGGGTTATCGGGATAGATGATAACGAAATCGAAATGGTGCACCGCCGGTGGGAGCGCGAAGGCCTGTCATTACTGGCACCCCGGGCTTTTGACGAACTCGCCACCGGCGGCACCTGGCCTCAAGATCATCCCCATGCGGTGGTGATCAGTCCTGGTGTTCCCCCCACCCATCCTCAGTTATTAGCATTGCCATCATCGGTGGAAGTGATTGGGGAAATGGAACTGGGGGCTTCGTTCTGTCGTGCCGACCTGGTGGCCATCACCGGCACCAATGGAAAATCCACCACTACGGAATTGATCGCTCATCTGATTCGGAAAAGTGGTCTCCGTGCGGAAGCCTTGGGTAACCTGGGCACACCTTTAAGTCAAATAGCCGATGATCTGCCTGCGAAGGCGGTCGTTTCTTTGGAAGTCTCAAGCTTCCAGCTTGAAACGGTCAAAAACTTTTCTCCTATGGTGGGAATGGTTTTGAATTTGGCCCCCGATCACTTGGATCGCTACCCAGACTTAGAGGCTTACTTTCGAGCAAAGCAGGTGATGGCTCAGAGAACGGCGGCCCATGGCCATTTCATCACCTGGACAGAATGTCCGGAAGCACGGAGTTGGGAAACCAGCGCCCCAAAATTTCTCTTTGGTGAAAAAGATCATGGTGCTCAGGTTTTTTATGAAAATGAAATTCTCTGTTTCGTTATAGAAGGTCAAACTGTTCCGCTGCTGCCGATCAGGGAATTTGCTTTGCAATCCCCACCCAACCTTTTGAACGCTTTGGCGGCTGTGGCAGCCGGACTGGTTTTGGGTCTTGACGAAAAATCCATGGCACAAGGTTTACGGGATTTTCCCGGCTTAGCCCACCGGCAACAGTGGGTGGCCAGTTTAGGAAATATCCGTTACATCAATGATACCAAAGCCACCAATGTTCACGCCGTGTGTGCGGGGCTCGATGGGTATAATCGGCCCGTGGCCCTGATTGCTGGGGGAAGTGGCAAGGGTGAGTCTTATGAGCCCCTCAAAAAGGTCATGGGCTCGGTGGTCCAGGTCGTTACTATCGGCGAAGAAGGACCGGCCATTGGGAAAGCGCTTGAGGGCTTGGTGCCTGTCAAAGCTGCCAAAAATTTAGACGAAGCGGTGAAGCTGGCTACACTGAGTTTGCAAGAAGCCAAGCCTGGTGCCGATGCCGATGTCATGCTCAGCCCGGCTTGCGCCAGTTTTGATATGTTTGCCAGTTACCGTCACAGGGGAGAGGCTTTCCTGGAATCGGCTCTGAAGTTGGGGGCCCAGGCCAGGGAGGTGTCTGGTGAATAGAAAACTCAGAAGGTTCCTGGCAGCCATTGAAGGTGGAGATCGCTTTCTATTGATTTCCATGAGCATTCTGATGTTTTTGGGTTGCATCGTTGTATATGGTGCGGGCAGTTACAACAACCCCGGTGGTGGATCGGTTTTGGGCCAGCATTTCCTCATTGCCAAACATGTGTTCATGATCCTGGTGGGGCTGGGGGCCATGTTCGTTTTGGCTAACATCAATTACCAATATTTTCGCAACCGTTGGTTGAACTGGAGTGCCCTGGTTGTTGGCTTAATCTTGGTGGCCATGACTTTGCAACAGGGGGATCAGGGAGTCATCAATCGCTGGGTGAGTGTGGCGGGGTTCCGCTTCCAACCGGTGGAGTTAGCCAAACTGGCCGTGATTCTCTTCATTGCCGAGCGATGGTCACTAGCCGCCCAGGCGGGGCGGTTGACCTGGCGAAACATTTTGCCGGGACTATTGCTTGGGCCACTACCGCTGCTTGTGCTTCTGTACCGGCAACCCAATTTTGGAAACATCCTAACCATGGCCACGGTGGTCTTGGTGGCTTTATTGGTGGCAGGTTTTTCCTGGCGCAGAATGGCCTTGGCTATTGTGGTGCCGGCTCTGGCCGCGGTGATTGCCTTCATGACTTCCAACAAATTGGAAACCCGATTGGCCAATTGGTGGGACGGTGTACGGGGTGGTGATTTCGGATACCAGGTGGATCAAAGCCTGATGGGAATGGGAGCAGGCGGGACTTGGGGCCTTGGGGCTGGAGATGGGCACAACAAATTTGCCTTCCTTCCGGAGGCGCACACAGATTTTATTTTTTCCGTCATCGGTGAAGAGTTTGGCCTGTGGGGAACTCTGGTTGTGATCATTCTATTGATCACTTTCTTATGGCGTGGATACAGCATTGCCAGCCGTGCCTCGGAGCCCTTTGGTCGCATCGTAGCCACAAGCCTGACTACCAGTTTGGCCGTTTATGGCCTGGTCAATATCGCCATGGTCACCGGTGCCTTTCCTGTGGTTGGCGTGCCTTTGCCATTTGTGAGCTTCGGGGGCACAGCCATGGTGGCGGCTCTGGCTTCTGTGGGAATATTGTTGAATATTGACCACACCAGCAGCATGATTCAGGACAAATATCAAAGAGCGCGGGATCGCAGTCGCATCTGATCCGCTCACGCAACGGAAAAAGGAAATCCAGGGAATGTCAGATCCAACCAAACGACCTAAAGCTGCCGGAGTCTTTCGCCATACGCGGCATATCCACTTTGTGGCTATTGGCGGCATCGGTATGAGCGGCATAGCCGAAGTCTTGCTGGACATGGGGGGCTTCACCATCAGTGGCAGTGATTTGCGCCATTCCCCTATTACCGAACGCCTGCAACGCCTGGGCGCCACTCTCTTTTTAGGGCACGAAGCATCCAACGTCCAGGGGGCGGATGTGGTGGTGCGCAGCTCGGCTGTGACCGAAGCCAATGCCGAAGTGCGTGAGGCCCGCAAGCAACGCATCCCAGTCATCCGCCGGGCTGAAATGCTGGCCGAACTGATGAGATTGAAGCAGGGCATCGCCATTGCGGGATCACATGGGAAAACATCCACCACCAGTTTGGTGGCCGCGGCTTTGAATGCCGGTGGTCTGCAACCTACGGTCATTGTTGGCGGCGTGATCAAAAACATTGGTAGCAATGCGGTTTCAGGTCCTGGGCAATATTTAGTGGCTGAGGCCGACGAAAGCGACGGCACCTTTCTGCATCTGACGCCCACTTTAGCTGTGGTAACGAACATCGATTATGAGCATGTGGATCATTATCCCGACATGGATCATTTGCGTGCTGCTTTCCAAGAGTTTTTGGGACGCGTTCCTTTCTATGGTACGTGTGTTCTTTGCCTGGATGATCCGGAAATCAGAGCTCTGCTCCCAACCCTTGATCGCTCTGTGCTGACCTACGGATTGGAAGAGGGCGCTGACGTGTGCGTCGAACCAAATTCTCTTCGCAACACAGAACAGGGCCAAGAAGCCCAGGTCCTCATTCACGGCGAGCCTGCCGGCTTGTTGGAGTTGGTCATGAGGGGCCGTCATAATTTGTCCAACGCCTTGGCTGCTGTGGCCGTGGCCCTGGAAGTGGGAATGAGTTTTGAAGAGGCCGCCGCCGGAATCGCCGCCAGCGAAGGAGTGGGCCGGCGTTGCGATTTCAAAGGCCAGCACGACGGGGTTTTGGTCCTTGATGACTACGGCCACCATCCCACGGAAATTCAGGCCACCATGGAAGTGGCTTTGAGTTATGGACGCCCTGTGTCGGTGGTTTTTCAGCCCCACCGATTTTCGCGGACACAAATGTTCCAACGAGAATTTGCTGACGCTTTGTCTTCGGCTACCAGGGTGGCTTTACTGCCTGTGTATGCGGCCAGTGAAGAGCCTATCGAAGGTGTTTCCAGTGATTTGATTTCCAGTCGACTGGGGGACATGGGTTTGACCCAAGTGCAACTTTTGGAAAGTACCAATTCCCTGAATGGTTGGGTGGAAAAACATGTGCCGGCGGGAGATTTGCTTCTCCTGTTGGGAGCGGGAGATATTGGACGACTGGTTCAGCCAGTGTGTGATCTTCTGGACGCAAGGAGCCTCTAATGACACAGGACGGTTTCCGGCCGGACCCTGCCTCTGGGCATGCCGTTCGCCGGAAAAAACCGGTATCCCACAAAGGGCTATGGCTGAAATTTTCAGCGACCGTCCTGGTGCTGGGGATTGTGTGTGTGGGGGTTTATTATACCATTGAATCTGGGTATTTTGAAGTGGTGCGTGTAGAGTCCGGTTCTTACCGCTTCACCGAAAGAGCAGATTTAGACAACAGCCTCAGTGGGTGCCTTGGCCAAAACATCTGGACCCTCTCGGAAGACCAGGTGGCCGAAAAAATGACTGCCTTGCCCTGGGTGCGGGACCTTCAGGTATTGAAACGTTTGCCCGGCACCATCGAAGTGGATTTTCGTGAGTGGAGGCCATTGTTGGTCTTGGATAGCGAAGGGGAAAATGGCCGTGCCTTGGTTATGGTTGAAGATGGCCGAGTTCTGGAATTTCCTGACCATTTGCCCATGGCCGCTTTACCGGTACTGGTAGGGGTGCCTTGCACAAGAGATTCCCTGCAGGGACATTTGTGTCTGGACCCCATATGGTCTGAGGGTGTACTCTCTTTATTAGAGGCCATGGCTGCTACCGGACTGGAAACTGCCGGTCCCGTCGATTTTCTTGTTGCCCGGCCAGAAGGATTCGCTATCGTATTGCAGGCGGGGCAGGGCAGACTCCTGGTCGGACGTGAAAATTTTGCCGATCGCCTGGCTCGTTATATGGCCGCCCGGGACCATCTGGAAACGGGATTGCAGATGGATCTGCGGTTCGAAGACCGAATCACTTGCAGTCGCCTCTGAGGTTAATGAAGGACAACGAAGGATAAAGGAAGGCACGGCATGAGTCAGGGAAGACTAATTGTCGCTTGTGATTTTGGTTCCACGGGTTTTCGGGCCCTGGTCACTGAAACGACATCAAACGGCGGCCTCGAAATTGTAGGTTGCGCCCAGGAAAAAACTGAAGGATTTCAGGACGGCGATTTTGTCGACCTGGGGGCGGGCGCTCGTTGCATTGCCCGCTGCATCAGGGAATTGGAATCCGATTCCGATATATACGTCTCCGGTTTTACATACAACATTGCTGGCTCCCACCTGCACAGTGTGCGGGCCACAGCCCAGGTTTCCATCGGTCCCGGGCCCCGTCCCATTCGCCAAAGTGATGTGGACGAAGTCATCAAATTGGCTCGCAGCATGGCCATCCCTTTCGATCAGAAAATTCTCACAGTCACTCCGGTGGAGTACTCCGTGGACCGGGTCCGCGGTGTTGTGGACCCCTTGGGCCGTGTGGGTAGTCTTCTGGAAATTCAAGCTCATCTGGTTACCGGCTCCCGCAGTGTTTTGAATAATATTGAAAATGCCGTGGAGACAGCCAAATACAAACCCCTGGGCGAAGAAGTTGATGTGATGGCCGCAGGCATGGCCTTGCTCGAAAATGAGGAAAAAGATCAGGGGGCGATGCTCATTGATATTGGTGGCGATATCACCAACTGGGCTGTGTATAGCAAAGGCGCCATTTTGGCTAACGGGTCCATCCCCTGGGGAGGCAACCACATGACGGCGGATCTCGCCCATGGTTTGCGAATATCCCGGGAAGAGGCCGAAAGCATTAAGCTGGAACGTGGCGTGGTGATGCGTAACCTGGTACCCGAAGTGCCGCTCAGCGCTTTGTTCGAAGAAGAACGCCCGGAAGGAACCAAAGGCTTGATCGCTGCCATTCTGGAACCCCGGATGGAAGAAATTCTAACCCTGGTGAAAAAAGATTTTGGTGATACCCGGGGACTGATCTCCCTAGGGGCTGGGATTGTTTTGACCGGTGGTGGAAGCCTTTGTCAAGGCACCGCAGCACTCTGCGAAGAGATTTTTGACTTGCAGGTTCAAACACGGTACTTGCCAGGAAAACTGGCTGGAATGGAACAATTGCCAGCCGGGCAGTGGGCCACAGTGATTGGTTTGTGCCGTTGGTCTGCCCGTGATGTGGGCCAGACTGGTGCTCAGGAAGAAGTTGGTCAGGGTGGAGGTCTCCTCGGAAAACTCAGGGGAATTTTCCGCCGTGAAGACAAGCCAAAAGAATTGGCCGCGAAAAGTTAATTTATAAAAGTTGATTTTTCTGCTTGGAACCTGAGCAATGATGTGCTAATAAGAGAAAATAACAGTAGCCTGGATGTTGCCCCCAAGTGTCGAGATTGTCAATTTCAGCACACAGTTTATGGCTTCCAGGTATAATGACATGACCCAACTCAAGGAGGAGGAGGGTAACATGATGTTCGAATTTGCCGATGAAGTACGGCGTTTAACGGATATCAGGGTGGCTGGAGTAGGCGGCGCTGGCGGTAACGCTGTGAATCGAATGATCACAGCTGGCCTCAGTGGTGTCGAGTTCCTGTCCCTTAATACAGATCTTCAGGCTCTGGCCGAAAATCACGCTCACCACAATATGCAAATTGGCGCCGAACTGACCGAAGGTTTGGGCAGTGGCGGAAATCCGCGTATTGGTCAAGGTGCTGCCGAAGAAGACCACGATGCCATTCGAGAGTCCCTCAAAGGGGCCAATATGGTTTTTGTCACTGCTGGAATGGGTGGTGGCACCGGTACTGGTGCTGCTCCTGTTGTGGCGGAAATTGCGCGCAAATTGGGCGCTCTTACCGTTGGCATTGTCACCAAACCCTTTGTTTTTGAAGGCCACGTACGCATGGCCCAGGCCGAGGCCGGCATTGCCCGTATGCGGGAAGTGGTGGACACCCTGATTGTGGTGCCCAACCAGCGTTTGCTGGAAATTGTACCCCCCAATACATCCATGGATGAAGCCTTCCTGATTGCTGATCAGGTCCTTTATGAGGCGACCCGGGGTATCTACGAAATCATCTCCCGTCACGATACATTGAATCTGGATTTTGCAGATGTGTGTGCAGTGATGCGTGGCATGGGAGTGGCCCTGATGGGCACTGGTCGTGCCGCTGGTGAGAACCGGGCCTTGGAAGCGGCCAAAGCCGCTATCAAGAGTCCACTGCTGGAAAATCTGGATATTTATGGCAGCAAAGCTGTCTTGGTCAACATGCTCGGTGGACAGGTGGGGCTGCACGATACAGCCGAGGCCATGCAGTTCATCCAGGAAGCAGCCGGACCGGAAGCTCACGTCATCTTTGGATACGGCATTGACGAGAGTTTGGACGATATGCTTCAGGTGACGGTCATTGCCACCGGGTTCGAGGCCGACAAGAATATTTCCGGTTCCGTTTCCATGGCCACATCATCCCTTAGTGAAGTGGTTTCTGAGCCAGAGCCAGAGCCAGAGCCAGAGCCGAATCCAGAACCAGTGTTTGCCGATCCCAGGCATCATGGCGAAACGGTTGTGGAAGAAGTCACGGCGGAGATCCCTGTGGAAAATGAGACTCCTGTAGAGCCGGAGCTGCCTCTGGTTGAAGCAGAAGCCGTGGCTCCGGAGCTGGATTTGGAACCTGAACCAGAGCCAGTACAGGAACTCATTCAAGAGCCAGTACAAGAAGAAATTCCGACACCTGCTGTCGAGGCCGAGCCAGAGCTTGAAGAAGTTGTGGCCGAGCCTCAACCTGAGACTGCGGAAATCGAGCCCCCAGCATTTCTGACTCGCGCTGCTTCTGCTGGTGGAGAGAGCCAGGATATGCCACAGGCTGAAGGCAATGCCCGTTTTTTGCGGCCTGCCGGACGACGGAATATTGGCGAAGTAGAGGTGCCGGAAACACCGGAAGGTCCGGTGCCAGTCAGCCGCTCCACCGCCTCAGGCCTGGGGCCTGAAAAACCTGGAGAGGATCTGGGGATAGCGGCCTACATTAGAAAGTACATGGACTGATATGTCTTTACTGGGCAAATTCCTTGGGGGAGATCGCAGCAATGCCTTCGCCGAAGGCATGGCCCTGATGGAAGAAAGACGGTTCGCCGAAGCGGCGAACCGTCTTCGTGTTGCCTCCCTTGGCCGCAGCGATTCTCCCAGTGGCTCTTTGGCGTCTTACCATTTCCGGCAGGCCCTGGTGGCGGAAGGTCGGCGGCTGATGCGCCTGGGCCAGGCAGGGGAAGCCATCGAAAGTTTATCCGAGGCCGTCCGGCTGTGGGATTTGTATCCGGATCTTCATTGTCTCCATGGAACGGCCCTGGCACAAACCGGCCAGTGGGACCTTGCCCTGGCAGAGGCTCGCTTTGCGTTGCGTCTGAGACATGATTACGCCGAAGCCAGATTGCTTGAGGCGACCGCATTGCAGCACCTTGAGCGAAACCGGGAAGCTGCCAACAGCTTGAATTCCCTGGTGGAATCTGACCGCCGGATTGATCACTGGCTCATCAATACTTTCAAAACCGAGACTCAATACGGTCCTGATGATTTGCCTACTGATTTGATGGAGCAATTGACCAAGAGTCTCAGCGGCGAGTCGGAAAAAGAAGAAGTGGCTTCTGCGGTGGCCATGTGCCGGGCCGGCAATTGGCAGGATGGTTTGGATTGCTTCGCCTCTCTGGTCAACCGCCGTCCCCGCTATCCGGATTTTCGCACCCGTCACGCTGCGGCTTTATTTCAGGTGGGAAAAAGGGAGCAGGCCCTGGAGGAAGTGGATGCAGCCCTGGCCTTGAATGAAACTTACCGTACCGCCATTGATCTGAAAGGGTTGATTCTGGCGGACTGTGGAAAACTGCTGGAAGCCAGATCCTTTCTCCTCGAAGCCGACACTCAACTGGATGGAAGTCAAAAAGCTGGCGCCCATGAAGTGCTCTTTGGGGCCTATCTGCGCGGAGTTCTGGCTCTTTTGACCGGCCATGCCAATGAAGTCTGCACGAAGCTGGAAGATTGGCCGGATTTGATCCGTTCTTTTGCCCGGGCGGAACTGTTGCTGGCTGCATCCGAAGATCTGCTGGGGAAAACAACCACCAGTGGCCGACGGCTGTCTGATTTGGCCGATGAATGGTCTGCCGAACCCGTTTATTTTGAATTGTTGGCCTACCATCGCCTGGCCAATGGCCGGTACCGGGATGTTGCAGGAATTCTTTCGCGGTGGCCGGCCCCGCACAAAGACTCGGCCGTCTTCTCTTATTTGGAAGAACTCCATGGCTTGAGTGTCTCCAGTCAACCTTCTGCCCCACGGGCAGTGCCCCCTCTCATCGATGATGTGATCACAGCTGAGGCCTGGCAATTCCTGGAGGCTCGGGCCACATTCCAGGCCGGGCATGATGCGGACGCCTGGCAGTTATGTGAAAATCTGCTGCAAAAAGGACTCAGAAGTGAACGTCTGACGCGACTGCAAACTGCCGCAGCGGCTGGAGACCCCACCATTGTTCCTGGGGATTGGATTCCTCCGGAATCCATTGCCGATTCCTGCCTCGCTCAGTTGGTTTATTTTGAAATAGGGAAAGGTCAGCCCGAAAAGGCCAGTGCCATTGTGGATGGATGCTTACGTCTTCATCCCGAATGTCTCGGGGCGCGTTGGCTGAGCCCCGAATTCTGGCTGGGGCCCATTCGATCCTGGATTGCCTGATCCAGGGTCAGGATTGCCTCTGCAAGGCGCACAGACGTTCCACCTCGGCCGTCAGCTCTTGCAGGTCATAGGGCTTGCTCATGTATGAGTCCGCCTGGTATTGGAAACCACGGACCTTGTTGCGCTCATCTTCACTGGCGGTGAGAATGAGAATAGGCACATCCTGCAGAGACATGACGCTTCGGGCCCGCTTAAGGAAACCAAAACCGTCCATCACCGGCATCATCAGATCGAGAATCACGCAGTCAGGAATGACTTCCTGGATGGCTTGAAAGCCTTCTGCGCCATTACAGGCCTCAACAATTTGAAATCCGCTGGAGGATAATTGCAGCCGTACTATGGTGCGCAGATCCGGATCGTCTTCGACCACTAGAATTCGAGGTTTCGCTGTGTCGGTCATGGCGGTATCTTTCCTTTGAGCTATATGGCCGGGCGTGGCCAGTTCCAGAATTCACGGGAACTGAATATGCTTCTCGGGTTTCTTGTGTCTATTATCGGCGAAGCCTTGTTAAACTTGATCCTTTTTCCCCGCTGGGCGCAACGGCGGGAACCCCTGAAAGACGATACACATTGATCCTGCACCACAATTTCAAAAATCTCACTTTTGCGGTCCTGCTTTTGATGCTGGCACCGACTCTGATTCAGGCACAAATCCTCACTGACCAAGAGGGAGATCCTTGTCTTGCGGGCAAGGCCCTTTATGAAGGTGCTGATTTCCGTAAAGCTCGTATTGCCTTGATGAAGTGCGTGGAAATGGGCAGTCCCGATTTGGAAACCCTGTTGCCTCTGACGGTGATGGGAATCCGTGACGAGCGGTTGGATGAAGCTGCCCGATACGGCTTTATGGCGGTTGAGAGTGAGCCCAATGATGCCGATGCCCGCTATTGGTACGGCCGGGCTCTCTTGCGTATGGATAGGGTGGAAGAGGCCCGTATCCAATGGGAAGCCGGATTACAAATTTCCATAGAACACAAGGGCATCCTGGAGGGGCTGGCTCGCTTGGCCCTAAATGAGGGTGAACCCGCCAAGGCCTACCAATTGCTTGATCAGATGCGGCGCCAGGGGCTGGACGAAGCCTGGCTGCACCGGTTGCAAGCTGATATTGCTGCCAGCAGAGGACTGTGGCCCCAAAGCTTGGCGCATCTGCAGGATGCCATGAGCCGGGAAACACCCACTTTGTCAGACTATATGGCCGCTTCTGAGCTCAGCCTCATGATGGGCAAAATGGACTCCGCCGTAGAGTATTGTCAACGGGGTGTGCAGTTGGAACCCTGCGGGGCCAGTTACGGCGCCTTGGGCGAAGCTTTTTTTGCAGCTGATAGCATGGACTCGGCATTGGTTTATTTGCGGCAGGCGGTGAATTCTGATGCGGTCAATCCACGGCATCGTTTTAACCTGGCCAATGCTCTGGAAATCACTGGCAAGTACGAAGAAGCCGAAAAGCATTTCCAATATTTCCTGGCTACGGTGCCGGACGATGTGGTGGGCAATTTTAATTATGGTGTGCATTTGGAGAAGCAGGGCCGGGAAGTGGAGGCCCTGTACTATATCAACCGCACAATCAGTCTTGAGCCCAGCATGCTCAGCGCCCGTATCATCAAAGTTCAGTTATTGGAAAATATGCACATGTTTGATGAGGGACTGGCCGAATTGGCCCAGCTGAAACTGGAAGATCCGGGGAGCATGGCAGAGTTAAATCTTTGGGAAAACCGACTGCTCATTGCCCGATCCGATGCCATGGGAGCCCGTGTGGAGGGTAAAGTTCACTTGTTGCATATGATACTGGGAGACATGGGAACGGTGGAGAAGGTTATGGAATATCTGGATGCCGGGGCCGATTTTGGCAGCCTTGTGACACAGTATTCCACAGGTCCGGCCGCTGCAAAAGGCGGGGATATTGGCTGGATACGTCCTCAGGATATGGTGGGGGACATGCGAGATGCCATCGAGGCTTTGGGAAAATATGACATAAGCCCTCCGATTGAATCGAGAGGGCTATATCATATTTTTAAAAGGCTGCCCTAAAAATCCGGATGCAAGATCCAGGCTTCTTAAACGACCTTTTTGATGGTTCCTGTGCGGATGCAGCGGGTGCAAACGTAACCACGCTGCACTTTACCATCTTTTTCGAAACGAATCTTCTGCAGATTAGGCAACCACCGGTGACGGGTCAGGTTGTGAGCATGGCTCACTCTGTTTCCGTACTGGGGACCTTTGTCGCAGATAGAGCACTTCCTGCTCATGGTACTCCTCCAAATATAGAGTATCGTGCGGGTTGAATTCCAAGGAGCGGCAATTTAACATCCAGATCTCAGTCCAGCAAGTTATTTCCCCTCTTTGGTGGAGAAAATGAAACCAGAATTCAATTTGAAGACCCCTGTGCAATTTCTCAAGTCCGTGGGACCGGCCCGGTCCAGAGGCTTGTCGCGCCTTGCCATCGAAACAGTGGGGGATCTCTTAGCTCACTATCCGCGTCGTTATTTTGACCGCAGCAGCACCACATTGGTGGGGCGTATTGCCGAGGGCACTGAAGTGACGGTGCTGGGTGAAGTGTTGACCATTGGCCAGCGCAGCACTCGGCGCGGTGGCAGCCAGCAGACCATCACTCTGGGTGATGATACAGGGGTCCTTTTCTGCATTTGGTTTAACCAACGTTTCATGCTGAAACAGTTCCGAGCCGGCCAGAAGGTAATGGTCAGCGGTGTGGCCCAGCGTCACAACGGGCGCATGCAGTTGGTGCATCCCGATTTTGAAGTTCTGGTCCCCGAGAATAAAGACGACGGCCCCGGTCTGCATACCGGGCGCATGGTTCCGGTCTATGGTCTTACGGCGGGAATTGGGCAGCATTGGCTGCGGGCTTTGGTTTTTCAGGCTCTGGAAAAGTTTTCTGGGATGTCTGAAGAAACCCTGCCAGCAGATTTGGTGCGGGCCCGTGGGTTGATTCATCCCGCAAAAGCTCTGGAGGATATTCATTTCCCCAAAGATCGACCGAGCCTTGACGCAAGTTTGCGCCGGTTGAAGTATGAAGAGGGTTTTTACTTACAAATGTTGATGGCGCTTCGGCGGGGCCAAAACGATGACCGTGCCGGGGTCCAGCTTGTAAAGCCCGGAGAAATGACACGGAACATGGTGGACAGCTTGCCCTTTGCCCTTACGGGAGCCCAGCGCAGGGTTTTGGGTGAAGCCCTGGCAGATATGCGCAGCGGGAGAGTGATGCACCGTCTGGTTCAGGGAGATGTCGGCTGTGGGAAAACCCTGGTTGCCTTCATCGCCTGTCTCTTTGTGGTGGAGCAAGGTTATCAAGCTGTGATCATGGCGCCTACCGAGGTGTTGGCGCGCCAACATGGTCATACTCTGAGCCATTGGGCCGCCCCCTTGAATGTAACGGTGGAAACCCTGACCGGAAGTACACCTGCAGCAGAGAAGAGAAGAATTCTGGCGGCCTTATCCCACGGGGAAATTGATCTGCTGGTAGGGACTCATGCTGTCATCCAGGATGCTGTGCGCATTCCCCGATTGGCTCTTTCTGTCATTGACGAGCAACACCGTTTTGGAGTGCGCCAGCGGGGGAAGTCAGCTTCCGGCAGTGAAGTGGTGGCGCACAGCCACGTTCTGGTGATGAGCGCCACGCCTATCCCCCGCAGTTTGGCCCTCACTTTGTATGGAGATCTCGATCTCAGTCTCATTGACGAGCTGCCTGGCGGAAGGGGAGGCACCCATACAGAAGTGGTGAAGGCTGCTGATGAAAATCAGGTGTGGGCGGGTTGTCGCCAGGAATTGATGGCCGGTCGTCAGGTTTTTGTGGTGCATCCGGTTATAGAAGAAACAGAGGGGTTAGATCTGAAAGCAGCCACTGTGGAGCACGAACGTCTGGGATTGGAAGTTTTTCCGGAGTGGAGGGTGGCTTTGTTGCATGGGCGTCTAAAAAGTGCCGAGAAGCAACGCATCATGGAGAAGTTCTCAGCGGGAGACATACAGGTTTTGGTGGCTACAACGGTGATTGAGGTGGGGGTGGATGTGCCCAATGCCACGGCCATGGTCATTCAAAATCCTGAACGATTCGGCCTGGCGCAGCTGCATCAACTGCGGGGGCGTATTGGCCGTGGGGTTCATTCCGCCACTTGTTGGCTGCTTTGCGACGGGTTTTTGGCTGAAGAGACATACCAACGCATTCGCTTTTTTGCTGACAATCATGATGGTTTTGCCCTGGCGGAACAGGACCTTCGCGCCCGGGGTCCAGGTGAGGCCTGGGGAACCCGCCAGCACGGAGCGCCCGGATTCCGGTTGCTGCATCCGGTGGCGGATGCGGATTTGCTCCGGTTATGCCATGAAGACAGCCGCCGCTTTCTGGAATCTGACCCAGGTTTGAAAAGTGGCCCTGGAAAACGGATCAAAAAGAACATGGAAGGGTTGCACAGCCGTCATCCTGGAGAGCTGTCCGGTTGACGTTTCTTTCATTTGAATTCACCTTAACACTAATGAATAGTGGTTTTTGTCTTGCATGCCCTCACTTGGGCGGGTATATTGGCCCCATCTCGAATTGTCCCCCTGTAACAGGTGGACTGGATGGGGTGGGCATAAGTCCACTTCTTTTTTTACATGGACTGGAGGCAGGCCGTGACGGAACGTGCCCGTCCAAATCTGAAACGCATGGCGACTCAAGTCATGGAATTGCTGGAGCCTGAGTTGGCCGCAGAAGATCTTGAGATCCTCGATGTGCGGGCATTTCAGGGTGGAGGCCGGCTCCAGATTCGGATATATGTCGATCTTGTTGAGGGTGGTATCACCCTGGGTGAATGCGCCAAAGCAGGTCGCAGTGTCAATTTTTTGATGGAAGAGGCAGACATCATTCCCGGGGAATATATCCTGGAAGTTTCGTCTCCCGGTGTCCGGCGTCCTTTGCGGACGGCCCGGCATTTTGAGCAGGTCTTGGATCAACGGGTCGATCTGAAAGTAAGCCAGGGGTTCAAGAGCCGGCGGGTCAGGGGAACTCTGGTTGCTTTTGACGGTCGCCAGCTTCAGGTGGAATTACCAATCCCAGCCGGGAGTGATGCCCTCAAGGGCGATATCTCCAAAGTCCCGTATAAAGATATTCTGGAAGCCAACCTGGATCCGGATTTCGATGCCAAAGCTCTTATCAATGCTGCCCGGCGGCAGAAAAAAGATGAGCGCAAAATTGAGCGTCTGGCACGCAAAAAAACTAAAAAGGGCCGTCCTAAGAATCGTGACGGTAAAAAGGGTTCAGCCATTTCCAATGCTGACCCGGCCACAGAAGACTGAAATCTTTTCCGAATCTCGGGAAAGATTTGTTTGAGTAGCATCCGTAGGAGAACCTTGCATGGATCACAACGTCCTAAACGCCCTGAGTGAAATCACCAGGGAAAAGAATATCGACAAGGCCATTATTATCGAATCCCTTGAGGCTGGCTTGCAGTCTGCTGCCCGCAAAAAGCTGGGGGCCGAGGCGAATATTGATGCCCGGGTGGATTCTGAGACCGGCGCCATGGTGGTGGAGCGGGTTATGACTGTGGTTGAAGAAGTGGATGATCCTGATACCGACATTGCCTTGGATGAAGCCGAAATTGAATTTGGCGATGAGGTTGAGATCGGTGATGAGGTACGCTATGAATTGCCTTTGGGTGATTTTGGCCGCAACGCCATTTTGGTGGCCAAGCAAATTTTGGTTCAAAAAGTCAGGGAAGCGGAACGCGCCCAGATTTTCGAAGAATTCCGCGATCGGGTGGACGAGATCATCGTCGGTACCGTACAGCAGGTGGACCGAGGCAACGTGCTGGTTAACCTGGGGCGCACAGAAGCTTTGATGCCCTACCGCGAACAGATTAAAGGTGAACGCCTGGGCCAGGGTAAAACTGTTCGGGCCTATATCATTGAGGTTCTGGATACGGTGAAAGGCCCTCAAGTGATTCTTTCCCGCAGCCATCCTGGTTTCCTTAAGGCTTTGTTCCATCAGGAAGTGCCAGAAATCCAGGAAGGCATCGTCGCTATTAAGGGTGTGGCTCGGGAGCCGGGTACGCGTTCTAAAATTGCGGTTTCCAGTAACGACGAACGTGTCGACCCCGTGGGCTCTTGTGTGGGCATGAAAGGGAGCCGAGTTCAGGCCGTGACCAGAGAACTGGCTGGCGAACGGGTGGACATTGTGCCTTGGAGTGCCGAACCCAGCCTGCTGATCAGCCGGGCCCTGAGCCCTGCCGTAGTGGCCAATATTATTCTGCACCGAGAACGGAACGAAGCCACGGTCATCGTCAACGATGACCAGCTCAGCAAGGCCATTGGTAAAGAGGGCAAGAACGTGCGGCTGGCCGCCAAACTGACCGAATGGAAAATTGATCTGGTCAGTTCTCGCGAGTACTCCACACGCCAGCGGGTATCGGAAGATATGAGCATGCCTCTGGCCGATCTGCCCGGCGTGACCGAAGATCTGCTGGTGATTCTGGAAGCATTGAATGTGACGAGCATTGAAGACCTGGCCAACACTCCTCTGGAGCGTCTGACGGCCATTGACAGCCTGGATGCTGAAAGTGCTGACAGCTTGTTGGCCACGGCCCAAGCCACTCGTGACGAATTAAAACGCATGATCGACAAGACAGTCAAAAGTGAAATGGACGTGGAGGCAGCCGAGGTTCAGGCTCTCTTTGCTGATGATGTATTCACTGAAGAAGCAAACGATGGTGAAGTGGCTGACGAAGACAAGGCCTTAAGTGCTGATGCTGCTGCTGCCATGTTTAAGGATTTCCCCACTGGTGAAGAAGACGGCGACGAAGCCACTTCCGGTGATGATGATGCTGACGAGGAGAAAAAGGTCGATCCCTTCGCCAACACCGAACTGGAGGACTGAGGCCATTCCGCAGGAATTGGTTCAGGATCATGACTGAAGAAAATGTAAGAAAAATGTTGGCCCTCATGGGCCTTGCCCGCAACGCCGGCAGACTGGCCATTGGTTTCAGTGCTGTTGAGCAAGAGGTGCGGGGTAATAGAAAAGTTCTGGTTGTGGCCGCTTCCGATATGGGCGGATCCCAGAAAAGCAAAGTGAATCGGTTTGAAAATCTTGCAGGGTTGATTGATGACGCCCTGACCAGTGAACAGATGGCAGAAGCTTTCGGACGAAATAAGCTGGCCATTGTCGGATTGAGTGATCCCGGATTTGTTAAGGGGATCAAGAAACTGATCGACTGAATTTCTCCCCGTGTTTTGCGGGTGGACGGTCGGCAGAAATAAGCCATGCGGCTGGAGGTAAAGGGTTTGTCGAAAAACCTCAGGGTTTACGAATTGGGACGCCATTACGGTGTGGACAGCAAACAGGTCATGGCCCTTCTGGAGAAGATGCAGGTCAAGGTCAAGAGCCATATGAGCATCGTAGAAGATGTTGATGTTGACCGTGTGCACACTATTTTTCAGCGCAAGCGGGAGATGGTCAGGGAGCGGTACGCCAAAGACCATGGTTTAAATCCCAACCAATTGAAGAATGTGGCTGCCCTACGGCCTCTGGACCGTCCTCAGCCTGAAGAGGAGCCAGAAGCTCCCACCAAGAAAAAGACCACTAAGAAGAAAGTGGCCAAGAAGAAAAAGGCTGCAGCCAAGCCCAAGGTGGTTGTGATCACCAAGGCCGGAACCATGACCAAGGTGGCCAAAGAAGCCCAAGCTAAGCGAGATGCCGAAGAGGCTGTCTTGGCTGCTGATGCGGCTAAAAAGCTGGAAGCAAAAGAGGCCCAGGAAACGGAACTGGCCCGCAAACGGAATGAGCACGCCAATCCTCGTGTGGCTTCGGGTGGTTCTGCTAAGCTTGTGAAAAAAGCTGATATTCCTGTGGAGGAAGTGGAGCCTGAAGTTGAGGAATTGCCCACTGACGAAGTAGAGGCTGAAGCCGCCGAAACACTGGTGGAAGAATCTGCTGCCGTTGTGGAGCAACCTGCTGCCGAGGCACCCACCGTGGAGCCCGAGGCAGAGATTCCGACATCAGAGGTCTCCGCCGAAGAACCCATTGCTGTATCAGAAGAAACTCCTGAGGTTGAAGCCTTACCTGAAGTTCCGGAAGCTACGGAAATTCCTGAGGCACCGAGCACTCCGGATGAGCCTGCAGCAGAAGTTGTGGAACCAGCCGCTGAAGCTGCTGAAGACCCTTCCGGTGAAGTACAGGCCGAAACTATTGAACCAGTTGAGGAAGAGGAGAGTCCAGCCGACAAGGCTGATCGCCTCGATGGTGTGGGCACCAAGAAGAACGATGGATTTAAGGTGGGCGATATCATTCGACCCGCCCCCAAGAAACGTCCTGAGCCTGCCAAAAAGCCCAAGACAGAAGTCAGCAGTAAATCTGTACGGGATTCTATTGAGGCGGCCCTGCGCAAACGCAAGGACGAAGCCAGTGGGCCAGAAGAGCCTTCTCGCCGGAAACGCACCCGGAAAAAGAAACAAAAGGTTGATCAGCAGGAAGTCGAACGGCAGTTGAAGCAAACTATGGCAGAGATGAGCGGAGCCGGCAGCAAGAAGAAACGCAAAAAAGGCGCTGGCGCGGCAGAAGAAGAAGTGGAAGAGGTGACCCTCGAAGCATTGAAGCTCACCGAGTTCATCACGGTGCAGGAATTGGCCGAGAAACTGGATGTGAAACCCCAGGAACTCATTGGCAAGCTCTTCATGTTGGGCATCATGACCACCATCAACCAGCGACTTGAAAAAGAAAATATCGAGTTGCTGGCCGAAGAATTTGGCCGCACCGTAGAATTCCTGGCCGACTTTGGCGATGAAGTTCTGGAAGTGGAAGATGCACCCGAAGGTGAACTCACCTCCCGTCCGCCTGTGGTGACGGTTATGGGTCATGTTGATCACGGTAAGACTTCATTGCTGGATAGCATTCGCAAGACCAACGTGATTGCCGGTGAAGCCGGAGGCATCACTCAGCACATTGGCGCTTACAAGGTGGAGACCGATGGCGGTCCGGTGACTTTCCTGGATACTCCCGGTCACGCGGCCTTTACAGCCATGCGTGCCCGTGGTGCTCAGGTCACAGATATTGTGATCCTGATTGTGGCTGCCGACGATAGGGTTATGCCCCAGACGGTGGAGGCCATCAACATGCCAAAGCCGCTGAAGTGCCCATCATTGTGGCCATCAATAAAATTGACTTGCCCGCAGCCAAACCCGACGTGGTGAAGCAGGAACTGCTGCAACACAACATCATGGTCGAAGAGTATGGCGGCGAAATCCAGTGCGCTGAGATTTCCGCCAAACAGGGCATTGGTATCGATCATCTCATGGAGTTGATCCACCTGCAGAGCGAAGTTCTGGAATTGACTGCTTCCGAAGAGGGCCCAGCCCGAGGCGTAGTGGTAGAAGCCAAAAAGGAACAGGGCCGTGGTGTCCTTTTCACTTGCCTGATCGATCGTGGTACTTTGTCCATGGGAGACTGCTTCCTGGTGGGTATGCAGGACGGTAAGGTTCGCGCCATCATGGATGAACGTGGCAAGAAAATTAAGACCGTGAAACCTGGTGAACCCTGCGAGATTCTGGGTGCCAACGATGTGCCCGAAAGTGGCGACCGTTTCTACGTCATGGCCAATGAGCGCGAGGCTCGGGAGATGGCCAGCAAGCGCCGGACCTTGCAACGCCAACAGCAAATCATGGGACCCAAGCAATCCGTGGATCTGGACAACCTGGCCGATATGATGGCCGATGGTACCCTGAAAGATCTGCCTATCATCATCAAGGGTGATGTGGCTGGTTCTGTGGAGGCCCTGGCTGATCAGCTCATGGACCTGAACACTGAAGAAGTACGGGTCAAAGTGGTGCACAAGGCCGTGGGTGCTGTCAGCGAGAGCGATGTTCTGCTGGCGGCCAACACTGGCGCCATGATCATCGGTTTCCATATGCGACCTGGTTCCGCCATTCGCGATCTGGCCAAAAAGCATCACGTGACCATTGAAGTCTTCGATATCATTTACGAAGCCGTTGATACCATGCGCAAAGCCATGGCAGGCTTGCTGGGTAGTATCAAGCGAGAGCGCTCCACTGGTCGCGCCCAGGTGCGTCAGGTGTTCACCATTCCCAAAACCGGTCAGGTGGCGGGCTCGATGGTTGTCGAAGGTGTCATCAAGCGTAAGGCCATGGCCCGCCTGATCCGCGACGAAGTTGTGGTTTATGAAGGCAAGGTCAACAGCCTGCGGCGCTTCAAGGATGCAGTGAAGGAAGTGGCCACCGGTTACGAATGCGGCATCGGTCTGGAAAACTTCTACGACATCCAGGAGAACGATTTCCTGGAGACATTCGAAATTGATGAGATCAAACGCACGGAGCTGTAATGCCGGGGTAAATTGTAAAGAATCGGCCGGGTGCTTCAGGGGCTATGCTTCCGCAGTAGCCGGCCGTTTCTAAAATATGAGAGAAAGAAAAAATGGATCCATTCAGGACAAATAAAAAGAACCAGGCCATCCTCGAAGTTCTCAGCCGTCTCCTCCAAGTTTCGGTGAAAGATCCCCGGGTTGGTTTTTTGACCATCAATAGTGTCAAGTTGAACCGGGACCACAGTGTGGCTCAGGTTTTTTGGTCAACCCTGGGCGATGATGACGACCGCAAAGCCAGTTTTGCCGGTTTGAAAAAAGCTCGTGGGTATATGATGAGCAAACTGACGCGCACCCTGGGACTGCGCGCGGCTCCCGATTTGCGTTTTGTTTATGATGACACCGTGGCCAAGGGTCTAGAGCTGGACAACGTCCTGGATGATCTGGCCGAAAAAGGTGAGTTCAAAAGTGAAGCCGAGAAAAAACGGGAAATGGATCTGGAAGATCTGCAACCACCTTACGAATTGATCCAGGCCATTGGCCGATCAGTGAAGGTGTGGATTGTACCCCATTTTAATCCCGACCCTGATGCCATGGGCAGTGCCTTGGCGCTTTCGGAAGCTTTGGAGCAAATGGGCCGGGATGTGACGGTGGTCAGTTACCTGGACCCCCCGGTTGGATTCAGTGATATGCCGGGATTTGAGAAAGTGGTCACCAACGACCAGGCTGAAGAACTGTTCAGCACTGAAAAACCGGACACCTTGATTCTGGTTGATTGCCATAGCATCAATCGTTGTGGTCCCTTGGAGGACACCCTGGTTCGCTTCGAGAATCGCTGGTGCATTGACCATCACCTGGTCAGCGGAAAGAAAGCCCCGGAATCGGGTTGGGTGGAAGCCCGCTCCTGTTCTACCTGCACTCTTATCCATCAGGTTATTGATACTCTGTCTGTGGGCGGGGGCGATTCAGATGATGAACCGTTCGAAATGAGCCTGAATATGGCCACCAATATTTATGCTGGCTTAATCAACGACACGGGTAGCTTCCGTTTTTCCAACACCGGTCCCCTGACTTTTGAACTGGCCCATACGCTTGCGGCTATGGGGGTCGATACGGCTGCCGTTTCACGCAAGACCATGCACCGTTATCGCCGCCAGGGAGTGGCGCTGTTGCAACATGTTCTGGCTTCGTTCGAATACCACAACGATGATAAAATTCTGATTTTGCGTGCGACCCAGGCTATGCTGGAAGAAACCGGCGGTATCATGCCGGACACTGAAAGCTTTGTGAACATTGCCACTGCCGTGGACGGAGTGAAGTATATTGCCTTCATGAAGGAACGCGGAGATAAAGAGTGGCGTGTTTCCCTGCGAGTGCGTGGTGAAGGTGATGTGCAAACCATTGCCGCCGAACATGGGGGCGGAGGGCATAAACAAGCTGCCGGTTGCACTCTCTATGGTGAGGGTGATGAAGTGGCTGCTGAATTGGCCGCTGAACTGGGCATGGCCCTACCCTGATGAAAACAGCGCCGCAGGTTTCCTCCGGGCTTTTGCTGGTGGATAAACCCACCGGGGTCACTTCACACACAGTGGTGGCCCATGTGCGCAGAGCCCTTCTGAAGGGTTTCCCCCACTGGGATCCTCGGCAGCGCTCCGGTCCCAAGAAAATCAAAGGTGGTCCGCGTCCACCCCGATTCAAATGTGGGCACGCCGGAACTCTGGATCCACTGGCTACAGGATTGCTCTTGATTCTGGTGGGTAAAGCTTCCCGTCTTTCGCCTTTTCTGATGGGCATGGACAAAACTTATGGGGCTACCGTCAGTTTTGGAGAGGCCACCGATTCTCTGGATTCCGATGGAGAAGTGGTGGCCACAGCTGCTGTCCCGGCAGATCCCACCTCCATTCTGGATCAACTCTCTCAGTTCAGAGGTGACATTCTCCAGGTTCCCCCCATGATCAGTGCTTTGAAATTTGAAGGCGAACCTCTTTACAAATTGGTTCGTCAGGGCAAACCTCTACCCGAGTTGAAGGCCCGTCCGGTGACGATCACCCGCCTGGAGGAAACCCAGACCAACTGGCCCGAATCTCAAATGGATTTTCTGGTGGATTGCACTAGTGGTACTTACATCCGTTCTCTGGCCAGGGATATTGCTCAGGCTGCGGGTACCGAAGGGCACATCTCGGCCCTCAGGCGTCTGAGTATTGGGCCTTTCTCTGTGGACGGGGCTCTGCAGGGGATCATGCAAAGGGGCGCCGAGGAGATGGCTCAGGCCATGGTTCCTTTAAGTGCTGCTTTGCCCCATGTTCCCTCCATGGATGTGAGTGCAGAAGAAGCAGCCGCCTTGCGGCAGGGACTCCAGCCTGATCCTCTTTGGGTCAACCGGTTTGAGGAAAGCCCTTCCCAGGATGGGAAAGGGGAGGCTATCTTTGGCATGCTTGGGCCGGACAAAGACCTGGTGGCTATAGGACGACTGGACCCACTTACGGGACTTCCCATGATCGTGGCTGTTATTCCAGCTGAAACAAAGGACAGCGCTGCATGCGATTGATCCGATTGACAGAGCAGTATATTACCGAAATTATCGAAGGCCGCCTGGGGTTGCGAGGCCCTCAACTGGAGTCCTGCTCCCTGACTCTGGGATCTTTTGATGGACTGCACCGGGGCCATCGAAAACTGCTGGACGCCACTCGGGTTTCCCGTCGGAATCTGGACTTGAGTGACAGCACTATTTTTACCTTCCGCCAACATCCCCGGCAGTTGCTGGACCAAAAGGTGGAGCCCTTTCTGCTAACCACCTGGCGTGAAAAATTGAGTTTGTTGGATGAGTTGGGCTGCCGGGTCATTGTGGCCGCAGATTTCTGCCCAGCTTTGGCCGGTCTTGATTACCGGACTTTCGTGGAAAAGTTTTTGGTGGATTATCTGGGTATGCGTCACCTGGTGGTGGGGCATGACGCCCATTTGGGAGCCAACCGTCAGGGCACAGCCGCAAGTCTGGAAGCCCTGGGCCAGGAGCTGGGTTTTGGCTTTCAGGCCCTGGATGCTGTGCGTGAGGGAGACGTGGTAATCAGCAGTTCTGTCATTCGCAAGGCGGTGGCTGCAGGCAACATGGAAGAGGCCACGCAAATGCTGGGCCGACCTTTTGCTCTTTGGGGAGAGGTTTGCCCTGGGGACCGTCGCGGAAGGGAAATAGGTTATCCCACAGCCAATGTTAAACCGCTTGATCCCTTGAAGTTACTGCCTGAACCTGGTGTTTATGCAGTGCGGGTGCAGGTGCCTGGCGATGTGGTTGGTGAAAACTGCCCTGGAAGTCTTTTTCATACCACGGAAAGCCTGCCCGAAGTGGATGCCAACGGTGAACTCCTGGGGTCGGGCGCGGGCCAATGGACCATTTTTGGAGGCATGTTGAACTTTGGCCACGTACCCACTTTTCATGGAGACGGATTGCCAGAGCCACGCATTGAAGCTAACATTTTTGGCTTCAACGGTGATTTGCGGGGACGGAATATTAAAGTGGAGTGGATTTCACGGCTACGGGGTGAAGTGCATTTTGATGGTGCCGCTTCCTTGGTTCGGCAGTTGGAAAAAGATGAGGAGATGGCCCGGAAAATCCTGGGTCTGGGATAGGGTAAAGGAAATTCATGATGAGGCAACTTTTTTAATGGCGGTGAAATGAGACAATCTTCAGGAAATAGCAATTGGGCAGCGAAGGTTCGTTCAACCCTGAATGCCTTCAGGTCTGTGCTGCAGCCTGGCATAGGTTTTATCCGTCGTCGTAGACTTTTATTGTGCATGTTCTTTTGTGGCGGAATCACCGCGGTTTCTTTCCTGGCCAGCTTTTTCGTGCGATTCGAACTCTCTTCTTTTGATGATGCTGTGGTGGCCTGGCGCCATTGGTTTACGGATACAGTGGCTCTTGTGGTGGGAGTTCGCCTGATCTTTTTCTACCTATTCCGACTGCACCGGGTCACCTGGCGTTATGTTGGGGTCCACGATGTCATTCCAGTGGCTTTATCCATCGCCTTGAGTTCTGTGGTCTTAATACCCCTGGTTCTGTTGCAATGGGATGATTTTTTCCCTCGCAGTGTTTTGGCCGTGGATGCGGGCATGTGCTTCCTGCTATTGGGAGGCATGCGTTTCAGTTACCGAATTGTGGATGAGTTCCTTGTTAGCAGGGGGGCGGATAAGCAGGAAAATGTGGTCATCGTTGGGGCTGGCTCAGCGGGCAATTTGACAGTGCGGGCTATGCTGACCCGAGGCTTGGCTGAATACCGGCCCGTGGCCATTGTTGACGATGACCCCCTGAAGATTGGTTCCACCATCCAGGGTATTCCGGTTTTCGGGCCCATCACTAACATTGCCCAGGTGGCCCAAAAAACAAAAGCTCAGGCTATTGTTTTGGCGCTTCCCACGGCTACCTCCAGTGAATTTTATAAAGTGGTTCGAACTTGTAAATCTACGGGCTTGTCCCTGAAGACCACCCCGGATTTGAAACAAATTCTACGCAGCAGTAATGTGGTGACCCGAGTCAGCGATTTCCGCCTGGAGGACTTGTTGCATCGGCGCCCCATGCGCACTGACGTGCCAGAGATTCAACACTTCCTCTTTGAACGCAATATCCTTGTGACCGGAGCTGCCGGCAGTATCGGATCTGAACTTTGCCGCCAAATTGCCGAGCAGGGCCCTACTCATCTGACATGTGTGGATAAGGACGAAAATGGGCTATTCCGGTTGGAACATGAATTGCGGGGCATTTGCGGGGAGACCCAGCTGACGTTCTTTCTAGCGGATATCAAAAACATGGACCGTATGGAAGAACTGTTCACCGGCCAGCGGCCGGAAGTGGTATTCCACGCGGCAGCCTACAAGCACGTGCCGATTCTGCAGCACCATCCCACCGAAGCTGTGCGCAACAATGTTGGCGGCACCCGCAACATTGCCGAATTGGCCAATCGGCACGGGGTCAACCATTTTGTCTTCATCAGTACAGATAAGGCCGTCAACCCCACCAGTGTGATGGGGGCCACCAAGCGCATTGCCGAAAGGGTTGTCAGGTCGTGTAACCAACGCTCTGCCACTAAATTCAGCATCATTCGTTTTGGGAATGTTCTGGGTAGTGCCGGCAGTGTGGTAGAGCTTTTTCTTAAGCAGATTCGCAACGGACAACCGGTGACGGTGACCCATCCGGATATTGAACGTTTTTTCATGACCATCCCTGAAGCGGTGAATCTGGTGCTGTATTCCGCCACTATGGGGCAGGGTGGCGACACATTTATTCTGGATATGGGCAAGCCAGTGAAGATTGCCGATCTGGCCCGGCAGATGATTCGGTTGTCCGGTCTGACTCCGGAAATTGATGTGCCCATTGAGTATTCCGGTTTGCGGCCTGGGGAAAAACTCTATGAAGAATTATGGACCGATCAAGAGAATCCAAGTCCAACCAGTCATCCGGGGATTCTGATTGCACCGGGGGAAGATGCCCTGAATGCAGAGTTGCGTGATGAGGTGAATCGTCTGTTGGAAGCAGCAAATTCCAATGACAAGGATGCCTGTTGGGCCAGCCTCTTGGCCTTGGTCCCTACTTTCCAGGGTCTGACCAACGGGGAGGCCATCTTGCCTCCTGATCACACCGATGAAAGCAATGTCTCCTGACTTTTTTAGTCTTTTGGTGAAATAAAGGTCAAATTCCGCTTCCTTTGGCCGAATTACCTTGCGGGATTGCTCTACAGTCTTTATATTCTCGCCGACAGATCCGGCCCGGGATTTACCCCAGACCGGTTGTTTGTCTGCAATTCACTGTGTGGGTCGGCTCTGCCTTTTGGGCATTCCTTCGCTTTATCGTGTGAACGCTAGATAATTCAGAAGTTTTTGTTTCTGGCTTTTCAGGAATTTTAGTCTCTGCCTTATCTGCAATCAACAAACACGAAACAAGCGGCTGGCCTACGGCCATCGTGACGCGATTGCGTGACGGTTATTTGGAGGTTCTTGACGATGGCATTGACCAAGGAACAAAAACAAAACGTAATTGATCAATTCAAGAAACATGAAGGCGATTCCGGTAGCCCGGAAGTGCAAATTGCTCTTTTGACTGAGCGTCTGAATACCCTTGGTGGTCACTTCAAGATGCACGGCAAAGATCATCACAGCCGCCGTGGCCTGCTTAAAATGGTTGGACAGCGCAAACGCCTGTTGTCCTACCTGAAGAAGAAGGACCTAGACAGCTACCGTAACCTCATTAAGGAACTCGGTATCCGCGGTTGATTGCTTTGTTTGTTTCATGATTATAGATGGCCGCGGTGAATTTTCGTCGCGGCCATCGACTCATTACGGATGTTGCTGAATCATTCAGTTTGGCATCCTTAAAATGGCATCCGGTGGAATGAGCCACCCGGTGCGATAAGTCCCGGAAAGTCCGGGCTGATGTTTGGAAGGAAAGAAGAAAAAATGTTTAAAAAGGTTGAAATGACCAAGCACGTGGTAAGCCTCGAAATGAACGGCACCACGTTCTCCCTCGAAACCGGCCGTATGGCCAAACAAGCTAACGGTTCTGTCATCGTGCGCATGGGTGATACCATGAGCTTGCTGACTGTCACCGCCAGTAAAAAACCCACTGACCGGGACTTTCTGCCCCTGTTTGTGGAATACCGGAACAAGACTTACGCTGCCGGCAAAATCCCTGGTGGATTTTTCAAGCGTGAAGCACGCCCCAGCGAACGGGAAGTGCTGACCTGCCGTCTTATCGATCGGCCGCTGCGTCCCTTGTTTCCCGACAATTTCCGTAACGAAGTCCAGGTTGTGGCCTTTGTGATCAGTGCGGACACAGACTTCCATGCCGACACCTTGAGCATCACTGCCGCGAGCATGGCCCTGAATATGTCCGAAGTGCCTTTCACTGACCTGGTCAGTGGCGTGCGTGTTGCTGATGTTGACGGCGAATTTGTGGTCAACCCCAGCTTCGATCAGTTGGAAGAATCCAACATGGACTTGATCGTTGCCGGTACCAGCGAGATCGTCTGCATGATTGAAGGCGAATGCCAGGAAGTCAGCGAAGAGCGTATGCTGGATGCCATTGAGTTCGCTCATGGCTGGATCAGAAAGCTGAACGACTTGCAGCAGGAGTTGCTGGACCTCGCTGGCGGCAAAGCCAAGTGGGACAAACCAGTCATTGAAGACAACAGTGAGATGATCTCCAAGGTGTCTGATTTCATTGGTGCTGATTTGCGTGAAGCCATCGTCGTCAAGGGCAAGTTTGCTCGCTCCGACGCCATGGACGCCGTCAAGGCCAAGGTCAAAGCCGAATTCACCGACGAAGAAGGCAATGTGGATGCCAACGCCATGGGCGCCTTGCGCACCGTGGAAAAAAGCACCATGCGCGAAATGATCCTCAGCGAGCGTGTCCGTACCGACGGCCGTGACCTGACGACTGTTCGTCCCATCACCATTGAGACTGGTGTTCTGCCTCGTGCTCACGGTAGCTGCCTGTTCACTCGTGGCGAGACCCAGAGTCTGGGTACTGTCACTTTGGGCAGCAAGCAGGCCGAGCAACGTGTGGAGCCCCTGAATGGTGAGCAGTACTGGTCCAAGTACTACCTGCATTACAACTTCCCTCCCTTCAGTGTTGGTGAAGTGGGACGTTATAGCGGCACCGGCCGTCGCGAGATTGGTCACGGTAAGTTGGCTGAACGCGCCATCCGTCCCATCCTGCCTGAGCTGGAGGACTTCCCTTACACCCTGCGTCTGGTCTCTGATATCCTTGAGAGCAACGGTTCCAGCAGTATGGCTACGGTCTGCTCCTGCTGCCTTGCCATGATGGATGCTGGTGCGCCTATCAAGGCTCCTGTGGCCGGCGTGGCTATGGGTCTGATTAAAGACGGCGAGCGTGTGGCTGTGTTGACTGATATCCTGGGCGTTGAGGATCACCTCGGCGACATGGACTTCAAAGTCACCGGTACCCGCAAGGGCATCACAGCCTTCCAGCTGGATACCAAAATCGCTGGCATCACCCGTGAGATCATGACTGAGGCCTTGACTGACGCCTGCAACGCCAGGAATCACATCCTGGACGTCATGGACGAAGCCATGCCTGAGCCTCGCACTGAGATGAGCGTATATGCTCCCAAGATCGAGACCATCCAAATTCCTGTAAAGAAAATCGGACAGTTGATCGGCCCTGGTGGCAAGGTCATCAAGAAGATCCAGGAAGACACCGGCGCCACCATCGAGGTGGACGACGAAGGAATGGTCTTCATCAGCTCCACGGACCAAGCTGGCGGCGCTGCTGCTTACAAGTTTGTGGAAGGCCTGATGGCAGAGCCTGAAGTGGGCAAGGTTTATAAGGGAATCGTCAAGACCATCGTGGACTTTGGCGCCTTTGTGGAATACCTGCCTGGCAAAGACGGCCTGCTTCACATCTCCGAGCTGGAGCACTTCCGCGTTGGTAACGTGGAAGACGTGCTGCAACTGGGTGACGAGATCGAAGTCAAGCTGGTGGAAGTGGACAGCCGCAGTGGTAAAGTCCGCTTGAGCCGCAAGGCCCTGTTGCCCGTGCCTGAAGGTATGGAAAACCAACAACGTGAAGAACGTCCTCGCGGTGGCGGCGGCGATCGTCACGGTGGTGGCGGGAACCGTGGTGGCGGAAACCGTGGCGGCCATGGTGGCGGAGGCCGACGGTAGTCTGTATGAACTTCGATCCTTACAGGAACGAAACGCCGCCCCTCCGGGAAGTTCTTCCCGGCGGGGCGGTTTTATTGACCACGCCCATGGCCACGGCCCATGCTGTGACCTTGGGTGTTTGGTTGCGCACCGGAAGCCAGGACGAACCTGATGGGCTGGGTGGCATTTCGCACTTTCTTGAGCACATGGTGTTCAAGGGCTCCACAGAACACTCCTCCTTCGAAATAGCCAAAGCCTTCGACAGCATGGGTGCGGCTGTGGATGCATTCACCACCAAGGATGCGGTGGCCTTCACCATCAAGGTTTTGCCGGAATATTTCGAACCGGTGGTTAAGCTGTTGGCGGAAATGTTGCTTAAGCCGGCTTTCGATCCGAAGCTGGTGGCGCTGGAGCAGAATGTGGTGATTGAGGAAATCCAGGAAGCTCTGGATACACCTGATGACCGGTTGCACGATGCTTTTGCCGCCCGATTGTATGGTAAACACCGCCGGGGTCGTCCCATATTGGGCAGTCCGGGTGCTGTGCGTTCATTCAATCCTGATCTTTTGAAATCCAACCATCCTCGGCTTTTTTCGGGGCCAAATATGGTCATCTCCATGTCCGGCAACATCCAGGATAAGTTCCGTGATGTGGTGGCCGGATGTTTTGATGCCCCGGCTCACCCCGATATGCAGGATATGGCTTTCCGCGAAACGCCTTCGCCAGTCAAGGCTGCTATTGTGGACCTGGATTTGGACGAGTTGGATCCTTTCAGTTTGGAAATCACCAGTCCCATCATCCAAACCTACTTTGAGGTGGGAAACCTTGGCGTGGCCTTGGGACATCCCGATCGCCTTCCTGTGTTTTTGCTGACCAACATTCTGGGCGGCGGCATGAGCAGCCGTATTTTCCAGGCTGTGCGTGAGCGTGAGGGTTTGGCCTACACTGTTTACAATTACAATGACATGGGCCGTGATACGGGTCTTGTCAGTTGCGCCGGCAGTTGTTCTCCTGAAAAACTGGAACGTCTGGTGGATGTGATCAGTGTGGAATATGATCGACTCATTGCCGAGGGTTTGGGCGAAGCTGAGATACAGAACAACCGGGCTCAAATTAAGAGCCAGTTGATCTTCAGTCTGGAGGGCATGGTGAACAAGATGTTCCGCGCCGCCAGAAATGAAATTTATTACGGACGTTTTGTGCCTGTGGAAGAGTTGGTTGATAGAGTGGAATCTGTTGGTGGAGATGACCTTGCCAGATGCGCTAAAACCTATTTTGATCCGGAAAGTCTCTTGGTGGCGACCCATGGACCAGATATTGGGATCCAACAGGAACTCTAGCTGCGAGGCGTCTGATGTCTGCTATTGCCAAGTCATTTAATGCTCGCCGTTTTCTTGATTCCGAATTCTTACTGCTGAGTTTTGTGCTCCTGATGATGATGGCGGGGTTTGTAT
>JADGDU010000129.1 GCA_016744705.1 Candidatus Krumholzibacteriia bacterium | reverse complement strand
CCTTACGCCTTTTCTTTTGCGGTGCTGTCATCCGGCCTTTACGGCGCAATTCACTGTCAGTGAAGTACACAAAGAAATCGGTTTCCTTTTCCACAGCGACATGATGATGGATGGGGTGGTACTGGCTCAATTCGAAAGACTCGAAGCCATCGACAGCGACGATTTTCACCGGTGGAGCATTTCTCATATGTTCCTGGTGGAAGAGAAAGCAGTGTCTTCCCAACCTGGCAATGTGTCGGTTAATTGTTTCGGGAGCGACCTTGAGATCTCGGGCAATCTGGCGGTTTGCCATACCTCCAACTGTCTTCATAATGATCTTAGCATCAAGATCTGAACGCTTTTGCCAGTACGTTTGGGAGAAAGTCTGGGAGCTGAAGCTTCTTTTACAGGCCCTGCATAGAAACCGCTGTACACAGAAAGGCGGGTTCTGTCTACGGTAGTAGCCAATCATTTTCACGGGCCACTCTTCAATAGATCCGTTGTGGTAAAAGCACTTAGGGTTTGGGCAGAAGGGAGGAATCCACGTTTTGGTGTTTCTGTTTGTAGTATTCATGTCTG
>JADGDU010000128.1 GCA_016744705.1 Candidatus Krumholzibacteriia bacterium | reverse complement strand
ACTGTATTGACCGCCACATAGGCGGCTTAGAAAACGAGGTAGCTAGAAACCAACTTATTCGTTTTATTGACCGCCACATAGGCGGCTTAGAAAAAGATTAGAAACATCAAGGTCTGTTACTTCATATTGACCGCCACATAGGCGGCTTAGAAATTGTGTAACAAATCCATGAACTGAATGTAAACATTGACCGCCACATAGGCGGCTTAGAAAAAATATTTTGATTGAAGTTTAGTTAATGGCATATTGACCGCCACATAGGCGGCTTAGAAAACATACTTAATTTTATCTAGCACTAACTTTGAATTGACCGCCACATAGGCGGTTTAGAAATAACTTAAGTAGATTTAAACCGAAGAGTGATAATTGACCGCCACATAGGCGGCTTAGAAAAGTGTTTTTAGCGTGATTGGCGGAGCCATCTCATTGACCGCCACATAGGCGGCTTAGAAACTCTAAATCAGTAATACATCTCAGGCTTAAATCATTGACCGCCACATAGGCGGCTTAGAAATACGGCTAGTTCGGCAGTATAAGTATCAAAATATTGACCGCCACATAGG
>JADGDU010000127.1 GCA_016744705.1 Candidatus Krumholzibacteriia bacterium | reverse complement strand
TTCTAAATGAATCCTTCTGTTCTTTGGTTTTCAGACCAAGACAATCCTCTACTGAGTTGATATATCTTTCATCGATCTTGAGTGCCTGCAGTTCCCCTGTCTGTGGGTTTTTGTACTTCCACATCTTATCAGCGCCAAGGTTTTCGGCATCGTTACCTATGATCATGTTCACATAGTTCAAAACATCCTTACGAATTGCCAGTGGCTCATCCATATAGGCGTTGAACATCTCAGTCATGATGCGCTCACGGTAGAGACCTTTTGCAATTTTCAGGTCATCGAGGAACTTAGCTCGATCCTTTGCCTCTGAAACATAATCAAGGATCACTCTTTCAACGGCATGGAATACATCGTAGGCAAACATACACTTGCCCTCATTGGTCTCTGAACTCTCGAGCATCAATTGAATAGACCTACCGAGATTCCTCTGACCAAGCCCCTTTTGTCCAAATCGTTTGGTGATCTGGTGTTCCTGACTGAGGGTATCGATCACTTCAGATAGTGTTTTAAGACTTTTTTCACCTGCAACTTCTCCTGCAGCAAGTTTCATTGTCTCTATAGGAG
>JADGDU010000126.1 GCA_016744705.1 Candidatus Krumholzibacteriia bacterium | reverse complement strand
ATATATACGCTCTCATTGTACGCTGCACGATATTACAGAACGCAAACGTATAGAAGAGCAATTAATAGTAGCCAAAGAAGCAGCCGATGCTGCCAACCGTGCCAAAAGTGAATTTCTCGCTAACATGAGCCATGAAATTCGCACTCCCATGAATGCGGTAATTGGTTTTAGCGACATACTAGCATCAAAAGTGACTGATAACAAACATAAAAGTTATCTAAAATCCATTCAAACTGCGGGTAAAAGCCTTTTGACATTAATTAATGACATACTTGATTGATTTATCCAAGATTGAATCTGGGCGGTTGGAGATTCAGTATGAACCAGTGAATCTACAGATTATTTTCACTGAATTACAACAGATTTTCAATCTCAAGATAGCTGAAAAAAACCTTGAATTGATTATGAAAATTGATGAAACATTACCGCCTGCTTTATTTTTAGATGAAACGCGCTTGCGACAATTGTTATTAAATTTGGTTGGTAATGCGGTTAAATTTACTGACAGCGGCTATATTAAACTCTGTGCCAATAAAGTACATACCGAGAATGATCATAGC
>JADGDU010000125.1 GCA_016744705.1 Candidatus Krumholzibacteriia bacterium | reverse complement strand
ATATAAGTGTAGCTTCGGCTCCGGGAGTGAGGTTGCTTCCACTGTTGGCTATTTCCACAGTCAAATTAGAGCTGTGTCCGGGTTGAAGAGTTCCTGGGTCCAGAGCCAGAGATTGGAATTCAAGAGATTGCTCTACCGGGCCCACAGCGGTGACGCTTTGGTGTGCGTGAAGGTTGTGGCCGGTGACGGTTATGTGTACGTCACCACTTGTCGCTCCGGAACGGTCCAGGACGACTCGGCCCGATGCGTCGGTAAACCCTACTGAGCGAACCGTACCAGCCTGAAAGAGGGCCACCTTGGCACCAACGACAGCCTGGTCGTGGGTGGTGACTGTCACCGGAATGGCATCGGTGGAATTGGAAACCTGAACGGGATGGTCAACGGATAAAATTTTGGGCACACCAGTCCATATTTCCGTAGCCGGATCACCCATGAGGTTATTCCAGGTTGACCAGGTCCAGACCTTCGTTTGTTCTGTTTCCCAAAAATTAGTGTAAAAGTTGAGTTTGCCACGAGTCAAAGCCGGGCCAACTCGAAAATCGCCGCTGCTGGTGACATGGTCGGTGATGCCCAGG
>JADGDU010000124.1 GCA_016744705.1 Candidatus Krumholzibacteriia bacterium | reverse complement strand
GAGTGGAGCCATCCTTAAGGTACACAGTACCCTGCATGGGCTCATTGTGGTTGAAGTCGCCTCTTGCGGCCCCGCTTTTTGTTTCGTCGCTGAAAGTGACGGCAATAAAACGTTTCCACGGAATATCAACCCAACCACGGTCGGTGGAGTGAATCCAAATACCGCGGTTTCCATTGTCAACATCGTTGCTGCCGCGCATGTCGTATTGCCGTCCGCTTTTTTCTTTAATGATGACCGATTTGGCATCGGCTTTGATGATGCTTCGAATGTCACCCATGGCAATGCTCAGGTCTCCATCATCGTTTTCTCCATCAAGCAGATCAATATCCAGGCATTCGCTTTTATCCCACATGATGGGCCCAGTGAAATTTCCAACTGTGGTTTCAACGGTACCGAAAAGGCGTTGAGCATAAGGTGGATGGCTTTCGGGTGCTGAATGGAAATCAATGGAAGTGAGATCGTTCCATTCAATTTCCAGAGCTTCTTCACCTTGCTGGTATAACCAGAGATCTGATCCGTTGTCATTGGCATAGCCGCCAATACGGTGCCTGCCGCCATCGGCGGTGATCACATAG
>JADGDU010000123.1 GCA_016744705.1 Candidatus Krumholzibacteriia bacterium | reverse complement strand
TTATTACATAGTCCATCTTTTTCAGATAGGTTTGTTAATGATTTTCCGTTGTAAATATATGCTCCTGCATTTGTGCCAAACCACATTTGCCCTTTGCTGTCTTGCATAATACTATGTACTATTTTAGCACTTGAAACACCTCTGTTATAATCTGGTTCTGATTCTGGAATTTTAAATGTTGTAAATTCTTTTCCGTTAAAACAAGATATGCCTTGCAAAGTACCAATCCAGATAATGCCTTTGCTATCTATGGTAAGACTCCACACATTATTATTAGCAAGTCCATCTTTTTCTGTGTAATTGGTAAAGGTGTTGCCATTATATTTGGTTAAACCTCTTTCTGTACCAAACCAAATGTTTCCTTGTTTGTCTTCTACAATACCTCTAACTGCATTACCACCAAATCCTTGGTTTGTAGAATAGTACTCTAAAGAACTACCATTGTGTTTTATAACTCCATCTCCATTTGTGCCAAACCAAAAATTGCCACTTTTATCTTGAAATATTCTACGTATAAATGGGCTTATTTGATTATCTATTGAAGGTTCTAAAAACGGAAAATTTACAGTTTGTTTTGGTTGTGGAGT
>JADGDU010000122.1 GCA_016744705.1 Candidatus Krumholzibacteriia bacterium | reverse complement strand
ACCATGGGCATCACCGATGGCAGCTGGTTATATAGTGGCTGGAACATCGATGATGTTGAGATCTGGGGCCTGGCATCCAGCAACGATCTCTCCCCCGTGGATGATCTTCCAGTTTATAAAATGAGTCTGGGCAACTACCCCAACCCATTCAACCCCATGACCAAGGTCGCCTTTGGTATCGAGGCTGACGGTCACGCCATGATCAATATCTACAATGTGCAGGGCCAACTGGTTCGTCGTCTGGTCGATAACTGACAAAGAGCGGGCGGAGCATTTTTTGCTTCGCCCGCTTTCTTTAACGTCGCAACCTCCACACCTTTACCTCGTGGTTCATGGCGTAGAATTCTTATTCTATCTTCCCCTGATCCCCGCCAAACTTTACACCCATTTCCCGCAACAACCCAAAAGGTGGTATCCCTCCCGCGAGAACAAAGACATCATCATTTGGTATGGTCACCAAACCCTCGGGCCCTTTCAGGACCACTTCATCGTCTCCAATGGATTGCACGGTAGTCGACCCCTGGAAATTGAGATTACCAGCCTCAATCAATGGAGCAATACGGTCTGCGTTGCGTTGCTTGATGCGCATCAGGGA
>JADGDU010000121.1 GCA_016744705.1 Candidatus Krumholzibacteriia bacterium | reverse complement strand
TACTTTCACTGTTCCTGCTGTTTCCACCGATGGAACCAATTTCCAGGTAGCCCCAAAGCCAACCCAATTCAGCGGCCTGCCCCAAATGACGGTCTTCCACAACTACGACCCTCGATTAACTCTGCTGGACGACCAACTCCTCGTCACCACCGCCCTGGATACCGATCAAGGCTGTCGATGTGCCCTGTGGCGAGCCTGCGGCACCCCTCAATCGAATTTTCGTGGCCTTGATCAATTGGAGTTTATCTCGTTGATCAACAACCAGGACACCCGCAACGCCGTGCTTTTTCCCGAACGCATCAACGGTCTGTATCAACTTTTGCACCGTCCCAACCAAACGACTTTGGATGATGGGCCGACCACTGGTTCCTCCATCCACCTCAGTGTTTCCGAAGACTTAAAAACATGGCAGGATGCCGGTAAGGTCATGTCTGGCAACCCCCACTATTGGGACGAACTCATTGGATCTGGGCCTCCCCCCATTAAAACCCATCATGGCTGGCTTCACCTGTACCATGGTGTGGCCACCCATTTCCAATCGTCTAATATTTACCAGGCGGGCGCGGTGTTGCTCGATTTGAACGACCCGGTCAAAG
>JADGDU010000120.1 GCA_016744705.1 Candidatus Krumholzibacteriia bacterium | reverse complement strand
CCTCAGGACGCCGCAGCCCGGTGGCAATCCCGGATTCTGAATTCATCGAAGAGGTCGACGTAGTCATCGTAGCCATCGGAAATAGTCCAAATCCATTGGTTCCAAAAGACTTCCCAGAATTAGAGGTCACACGATGGGGCGGTATTGTGGTTAACGAAGCCACTAGTCAGACAAATATCCCCGGTGTTTTTGCAGGTGGTGATATCGTACTCGGAGCCGCCACTGTCATTCTGGCCATGGGCCACGGCAGACAAGCCGCGAGATCCATTAATATGTACTTGAGCTCCGGTCGCTGGAGTGATCTTGAGAGTCAACTCTCAACTGAAAGGGCGGAGGTCAGATAACAGATTCCGTTCTTGATTTAACAGTTTTCAAAACATACCGTTGACTAAAGAGAAAACTAGCTTCCAAAGAGGAGGAAAGCCTTGAAAGGTCGCGTACTTATCATCGATGACGAGGCTGAGATTCGCAGGAATCTTACCGTCGGTCTAACTCAGGAAGATTACAGTGTGGTGGCCTGCCCTGATGGGTTAAGTGCCATCCACGAATTAAACCAAGCCAGGCAAAAAGGCCAGGCATATGACTACATGATCACCGATAT
>JADGDU010000011.1 GCA_016744705.1 Candidatus Krumholzibacteriia bacterium | reverse complement strand
TTTGGGGGGGTCATGGGTTGTTGTCTGGGCATGTTTAGGGATTGGGAAGAAGATAGTGGCCGTTTTAGCCACTTTATAGATTCCCCAAAAATGCTTTCTTGCGACAAAAGAACACCTAATCGAGAAGATGCCATTCCCTTCTCATAAACCTTATCCTGGAAATCAAAAAACGAATAGGCAATCTCAAGATCATTTGCGGCAGAATTAAAATCACCGACCCTAATTGAAGCAAGTCCTTTAATTGATAAAAAATGACCCGTGTATGGAGAAATAGGATTGTCATTTTTTGACAAAAACTCAGTACTCTCCGCAATTGTTTTTTCTGAATCGCCTTCCAAATAATACAATTCAAGTTTCACAAGTAGTAATTCGGGGAAACAATTAAAATCAGAAATCCCCAAACTCTCAAAGAACTCCTTTAAAATAAGAAGCTCTTTCAGAGAAAAGAGATTTCGTGCATAAAGGGCCAATATTTTGTCACCACGAATAATCTCAGAATCCACAATCCAAACATCAGCCTCAAAAATACTATCCAAGATTTCTTTTGATTTAATATAATTCTCTTGGGTTTGATGAAAAGTTGCCTGTTGAAACACATCCAAGGGAATGCAAGCTTCATAAGCCCATGAGCAAGAAATTCCTGCTGGAAGCTTCATTTTTGCCTCCATAAAAGATCATCCGTGATATAAATCAAAACTAAGCTTTGACCATCGAAAATTATTGTGAAAATAATTTCATTATTTATATGTCTAAATTCCTCATACCATATGGTTTTACAATAAGAATTAGCTGCTTCTCCAGTTAAAAGATGGTCCTCATTACCTTCAAAATCTCCGCCGCCGCCACCGATAGAATCTACACCATCCGAAGGATCCCCCTCATGCCCATTCTGCATCCAAGTCCGAGCAAACGCCCCCCCAGGCACCACTGCCCCACAAGCAAACAAAACCACTAGCGCCACTAAAAACATTCTAACCAAGGGCATTTCACGAAAGTTATGCATAATCAGCTCCAGGAGTCTCCAGTTCCAAGGGTACGTCGATCAGGTTGAGCGAGATCGACGTGAAGCGATGCAATAGATCATAGTTGTCCATATCGAGCTTCTTGAGCGAATACAAAAACCAGTCTATCCTTTTTAGATATCTATTGTCAATAAAATTCCAATCTTAGCCGTTCAATACCACCCCTACAGAGACAATGAAGAGGACTGCCCTAAATATTGCATCCCAAAAACCACCCAACCATCAAAAACATTGCCCCCCGGCAGGCAATGTTCTTAACAAATCATCACATTCCCTATAACCCACCACCCCTAAATCCCCCCAACCCCCTCAATCACCATGGCCGCTCCAATATGCCCAACCGATTCCTCCAACTCCACCTCACACTCCTCCAGCTTCTCCCATTTCACCCCAACAAATTCTTCCCTCAACACCCCAACATCATGCAACCAATCCAAACTCGGAGGCCCACCAGAATCCCGTCCAAACTGGCTCTCCGCAAATGAGACCAACAAAACCCGACCGCCAGGATTCAAGCACCCAGCCACCCGAGCATGGACTTCCTGCATGAGCTGCGGCGGCAAATGAGCAAAACAAAGCACCACAAAATCCCATTTCTCCGAATCCCATTTTCCGGTGATCAAATCCTCAATCCGGTACTCAATCTCCACTCCGGTCTGCTTCGCCAAACCCAGGGCTTTCTTCTTCCCGACCACACTATTATCCACTGCCACCACATCATGCCCCAGTCCAGCGGCAAAAACGATGTTCCGCCCTTCTCCCTCGGCCAAAAATAATCCTCGTCCTTTGGGCAGGGCCGGTAATTCTCGCTTCACAAAATAGTTTGGCTCTTCGCCGTAGTGATATTGCTCTTTGTCGTAGCGGTTATCCCAGTTGTTTTCGTGTTTTTTGGTCATGATCGTCCCTGATGGTTGCGGGTGATTTGATTTTCATTAATCGCGCATCACCATAGCATTTAATCTGGAAATCCGCATCACGGAGTGTTACCGTCCATTTTCTAACGGTGACGCCCGAAATTTGCGGGCCAGAGCAAACTGCAAACTTCAAGCTAAGGAGATCAGAATAATGATCAACAAAATCGGTATCGTCGGTGGAGGAAACATCGGCGGCGTGTGCGTATCTGAAATTGTAAATCGCGGATTGGCTCGTGAAGTGGCCCTCGTCGACGTCAAGGATCCTGAATTTGCAGCCGGCAAGTGCCTGGATATTGCAGAAGCTACGCCTGTTTATGGCCGTGACATTCGTGTCATTGGTAGCAAAAGCTACGACATTCTCGAAGGATGCGACTTTGTCATCAACACTGCTGGTGTGCCTCGGGCCATGCGTCCCGACGGAACCTTCCCCAGCCGTGAAGAGTTGCTGGCCATCAACCTGAAGATCACCGACTTTGTGGCAGCGGGCATCAAAAAATATGCACCCAATGCCTTTGTGATCTCCATTGCCAACCCTCTGGATGCCATCGTTTACCGCCTCTTCAAAAAAGGTGGCTTCAAGCCCAACAAAATCATGGGTATGGCCGGTGTGCTGGACAGCGCCCGTTACAAGTACTTTGTCTCCCAGGAAGCCGGAATTTCCGTGGAAAACATTGAAGCTGTGGTCCTTGGGGGGCATGGCGACACCATGGTTCCCGTGCGCAGTGCCACCCGGATTTATGGCATGCCTGTGGAAGAGTTTGTCACTAAAGCCAAGCTGGCTAAAATTGAGAAGCGCACCCGTGGCGCCGGTGGAGAAGTGGTCAAATTGCTGGGCAGTGGCTCCGCTTTTGTCAGCCCGGCCGTCAGTGCCTTGGAGATGATCGAGGCCATCGCCTTCGATAAGAAAAAGATCGTTCCCGTGGCTGCTTACCTGCAGGGTGAGTACGGCGTGAAGAATCTCTTCGTGGGCGTGCCTGTGGTGCTTGGCAAAAACGGCATCGAAAAAATCATCAAGGTTAAATTGAACGCCGACGAGAAGAAGGCCCTCAAGGTCTCCATCAACGCGGTGAAAAAGACCTGTGCCGAAGTGGACAAGACCAAATAAGTCCCCTGGTGCTTGATATAGAACGCCAGCCTTTCGGGGCTGGCGTTTTTTTATACTCCATATTACAAAGACTTCCCGTTCTGTAAAAAACTATCACAAAGATGTTATTTTATACCATTTGAGGTGCTATTCGATATCTGATAGAATAGATAGGTTGAATTCAATAAGTTAGGACTCCTGAAATGGAGCCGCCCAACTCGCCCTATAGTGGAGGAATCCCATGAATTGGTCCCGCACGCTGGCTGCGATTTTTTTCGCGCTGACAATCTTGATGTCCGTTTCGGCCATGGCCGCTGAAACATCTCACTCTCTGGTTCTGGTGCATCTGGACTCAGCTGCTGACTTGGCTTTTATCAAAGCCAACATCAACCGCCTGGATGTCCTGAGCATCAAACCTGGCCATCATGCTGAAGTGGCCGCCCAGAAAGAGGAGCTCAACTTCCTCAAGGACGCCGGTTTGCGAGTTGAAATTCTCACCGAAAACATGGAAGCCAATTATGCTTCCCGCAGCAAAGATGCCGGCTTTGGTGTCTATCATACATACAGCGAAAACGTTGCCTTTGTGGACAGCTTGCACACGCTGTACCCAGAAGTCATCAGTGAAAAATGGTCCATCGGTCAATCTCATCAAGGCCGTGACATCTGGTGTTTCCGTGTGTCGGCCAACCCCGAAGTGGATGAGAATGAACCAGAAATTCTGATTGATGGTTTGCACCATGCCCGTGAAGTCATGGCTGCTGAGTTCACCATTATGTTCGCCGAATACCTGGGCCAAAATTATGGTGTCGACCCGGAAATCACCTGGTTGCTGAACAACCGTGAACTGTACGTGGTTCCTGTGGTGAACCCCGACGGATTTGTCTACAACGAAAGCACCAATCCCAATGGTGGTGGCATGTGGCGTAAAAACCGTCGTAACAACGGCGATGGCACCTATGGTGTCGACCCCAACCGCAACTATCCCTACAACTGGGGTTACGACAACTCAGGCAGCAGCCCCTACACCAACGATGACACCTACCGCGGCCCCTCCGCTGGTAGCGAACCCGAAGTTCAAGCCTTGATGGCCCTCATCAACGATCACAACTTCCGCACCCACGACTCCGTGCATACATATAGTAATTTGACACTCTATCCCTGGGGTTACACCACAAATGACACGCCCCACGCCGCCACCTATGAACACATGGGTGCAGAAATGACCAAATTCAACGGTTATGAATATGGCCAGCCAGGCGGCGTCCTCAACTACGATGTTAACGGCGGAACCAACGATTGGGTTTACGGCGATACAAGCGAACACAACCTGATCTATACCTTCACAAACGAAATTGGTAGCGGCAGCGATGGGTTCTGGCCTGAAGAGAACCGGCGCGGCCCTCTCTTCCAGGAAAACATCTGGCCCCACATCTACCTGATGCGCGCCGCCGGTACGTACTATGATGTGAACACGGCCGTGGTCAGCAGTCCTGCCAAGTCCATCGATCCCGGTCAAAGTGGATTCTTAAATTTCACCATCGAAAACCAATCGGTGGTCGCCAGCGGCATGGGCTTAAGCCTAACTGTCAGCAGCGACGATGCCTGGGTGCATTTTGATGAAGTGGAACGCAACATCGGCGATCTCGCTTCCATGGCCAGCACCACCCTTGGCAACAATCCGCTGCCCATCACCATCGATGACGGTTGCCCCAATGGCCACCTGGTAAACTTCACCGTCACCCTGCATGCTCCCGGCGATGACCGCACCTACGACTTAGCTTTCATGGTGGGTACGCCCAACAGTATCTTCTGGGATGATTTCGAAAATGGCCTGGCCAACTGGACCACCACTGGTGCCTGGAATGCCACCAGCTCCCAGTCTCACAGCCCGTCCAACAGCCTGACCGACTCTCCCTCCGGCGAATACAGTGACGAACAAGCCACCACCGCCACCATGAATGGCACCTACCAGGCCAGCACTCTCAGCTTCTGGCATCGCTACGACATTGAAGACAACTACGATTATGGCCGTGTCCAGGTATCAGCAAACGGTGGCGGCTGGAACTCTCTGATTTCTTTTGATGGAGAGCAAAGCACATGGGAACAAGTGGAATTGGACCTCTCGGCCTATGTCGGTCAGGACCTCAGTTTCCGCTTCATTCTCGAAACCGATTACTCGGTCACCGAAGACGGTTGGTACATCGATGATGTCATGCTCACCGGAGGCGGCAGCGACAACCTGGCCCCCATGGCACCGGTTGCCCTCAGTCCCATCGGCGGCCAAGTCGTCGGCACCAGCCCCATGCTGACTGTGTCCAACGTCACCGACCCCGAAGGTGAAACCGTCACCTACGGATTCAACATTTACAATGATGAGCTCGGCGTTGATCTGCTCGACTCCATCAGCGGCGTCACCGAAGGAACAGGCCAGACCCAATGGCAAGTCTCCTCACTGGCCCCCGGCAACTACTACTGGCGCGCCTTTGCCAGCGATGGTGTCGAACGCAGTCTTCTCAGCGGTATGGAAAACTTTGCGGTGACGGCCACCACCCCCGTGGGCGGCGTCTTCATCACCACACCCCAGTTGAACATCCTGGGTAATGTCACCGGTGGCAGCGCACGTTTGCAGTTGAACCTGCCAACCAGTACCAATGTCTCGGTGGATATTTACGACGCTCGTGGCGCCCGCATCCGCCAGCTTCACACCGGTAACATGTCCAGTGGCAGCAATGCTCTGATGTGGGACGGCCGTGACAGTGGTGGACGCAGCACATCCAGTGGCGTGTACTTTGTGCGGGCCGTGGCCGGCGTTGAAGTGCTGACCGGCCGGGTGGTTGTTGTCAGATAGGCATTCAAATCAGGAAACAGAAACTCTTGTAATTTCTGGATGATCTAGTGGGGGTGGCGTTTCGTCACCCCCAAAATATTGGGCACAGTAGGGCGGGCATTGCTGCCTGGTAAACCAGAGGCATCCACTTTCGGATGATTAATCCAAAGGCTGGCCTGCATCCGGCCCTCCAGGTGCTGGGCTGCCACGAGTCCCAGGGGCAAAGACAGAATGATCTCGTTAAATTCGTGCATGCTCCAGCGCCGGTCACAGTAAATCAACAGGGCCCGGCCATTATAATCTTCGGCCAAAGCAGCTTCCTGCCAGCCATCACTGGCCTGTTGCCAACGATTCTCTCCGGCCCGTTTCACCAGGCGAAGATTCTGGATCACCGTACGGTATCGAGCGGAGATTTCTCCCATGGTCGTTTCATCCAAATCAAAGATGCGAAAGTAAGGCTCTGCCGGATCGATGGGACCAAACGCCGCGGCCGATAAATAATCGTTGCGGAAAGAATTGACCACCTTACCGTCAATTTTCAAATAACCAACGTGAGTCACCTTATCGGCCTGGTACATCCCCGCGTTGATGGCAGCAGTGAGATTTCCCAATTCGCACCAACGTTTGGCCGATCGCCCTTTGTAGCCATCCGATTCTTCGGGCACAAACGCCCGCAATCCCCACTGCTCTGTGTCCATCCGCAACACCACCAAATCACCTGTAGAGTTTGCGGTGCGCATACCAGAGTCGAAACGACCCAACTCCAACCCATCGTCCAAAGTCACCCACTGCGCCAGCACGCTACAGGGCCAGGCCAGCAAAAGGATCAGAACCAAACCTGTCCAAAAATTTCTCACCGGCTACCCTCCCCAGGGATGCCAACCAAAACCGGGATACCACTGGTTGGCGATCATGTAGAACAAAACAGAATCGATCATCAAATGTAAGATCACAATATAGAACAACGATTCCGTACGGCGATAAGTCAGGCCCTGGACCAGAGCAAACACAAAAAGAACCACCGGCCCCCAGCCCACAAAAGCCATCTCGTGCAAAAAACTGGTGAAGAAAAAAGCCTGGGCCAAATTGGCCTCACCAAACCGAAAGTGCCGGCTCAGCAGAACAAAGACAAAGTTGATGAAAGCCAGTTCATCCCACACGCCCACAAAATTGCAGCCCCAGAAAAGCCGCCACAATTCTGGTCCACGGGGGCCTTCCAGAGGCAAGGGCCAACTGTGGTGCAAAGTGGGTGTCCAATAGTTGAAATACACGTAGAGGAAAGTGAAAGCCAATACAAAACCCATGGGAAACCATAGCCACATTTTCAATGACCATCGGCCACGAAACCAACTGTAGTCCAGGCTTTCCTTCATCCAATACTTAGCCAACAGGGCAGGGACCAACAGGATGCCAACACCCAGCATCAGGGCCAATTCCAAAACGTGCGCATTGGTGGTGTCTCCATCAATGCGGGTGAAATGCAGCACCGTAATAAGGTAGGCCAGAAGCACCGTGGTCTTGGCCCAACTGTCCGAGCCTTTACGCCAGGCCAAGATCAGTGAGACCACCAGAGCCGGCCAACCCAGAAAGTGCCAGGGCACCTCGGAGATAACCTCGCCATGGCTTTTCATCCCGATGATTAAAACCATGGCCGCCGTCATCAACCACAGACTGAGGCGTTTGGCCAGGCTCACTTCCGGAAGTTGGATTTCATTCATAATCTTCTTTGTCCATGTTCAAAGGCTCGTCCAGTAAGTGTTTTTCAAACCACTCCAGCAACAACTTTTGGTAACTCACCTGATTTTGTGGATGGCGGATGCCATGGCCTTCATTCTCAAACCGCACAAACCGTGAGGGCACGCCCAGAGATTGCAATGCCGAGAACCAAATCTGGCCACCCGCCGCCAGGCATCGATAATCACGATGCCCCTGGCTGATGAGGGTGGGCGTTTTCACCTGATCCACTTGTTCAAAGGGTGAGTTTTTTAAATAGACTTCCCTGGCCCCAGGTTCCCACGGTTTTCCCGTGAACTCATATTCGGGAAACCATTTTTCGTCCGTGGTGCCCCAGAAAGAGATCAATTCGGGGTACATGCGGTCCACGGCCGCCGCGCCAAAACGCCTGGTTTGGGTGGTGAGGGCCGCTGCCAGATGCCCGCCATAACTGCCGCCCATCACGGCCAGATGATCCTTGTCCGCCCAACCCTGTTCTATGGCAAAATCAACGCAGGCCATCAATTCTTTTGCAGGGCGCCCCACCCAATCACCCCGGATACCGGCCTGAAATTCCGTACCGTACCCGGTACTCCCGGTTGGATTGGCAATGATCACACCATAATGATGAGAGGGCAGAATGTGAAACTCTGGCAGGAAATACCCGCCATACATCCACTCAGGCCCTCCGTGGATGCTGAGCACGGTGGCCACCTTCTCCCCTGGTGCCAGATCCTGTGGTTTGAAAAACCAGCCTTCGATGAGACGGCCATCAACCTCAAGGCTGAATGGTTCCGGTTCGGTGAGCCCCACCTTTTTTCGCCAACGTTCATTGGGGTCAATGAGAACTTGCGGGGCTCGGGGAAATTTGGCTTTGGTGCGCAAATCCACCATGAAGATGGAGCCGGGATTGGTCTGGCCGGCCCCAGAAAACACGGCCCGTCCGCCAGCTATCTGCACGGACCAGAAGTCGTGCCGGCTGTCGGTTATAAATTGGTGGCTGTCGCCGTCCACCTTCACCAAATCAAGGCATCCCCGGTGGGCGCCCATCAAGTACAAATCGTTCCCATCATTGGTGAGTTTCATGATCCAATCATCAAACCCGGTACCATGAAATTCAAGAGGGCCGGCGTCACCTTGTTCCGGGTCCATGACTGCCACCTTCATGGGTGCAGTTTCCCAGAGGGGATGCTCAGCACGCAACCAGGCGATGCGTCCGTTGGGCAACCAGCGAGGTTTGGAATCGGCTCCGGGATTATGAGTCAGTTGGTGAAGATTGGCACCATCGGCATCCACAACCCACAAATCCGTATTGACGGTCAATCCCAGGTTGGCTTCTTCCTTGGCCTCGAATACAAGCTGTCTGCTATCTGGGGACCAGAACAGGTGGCGAACATCCAGAGATTTCTGGAAGAGTCGGTGAGACTGGCCATCGGCAACATTCATGACGAACAGCTGGCCCCGTTTCCCTTTGCGGTATCCCTGGCCCAGATGCCGGTACCCCAAGCCATCGGCCACCACAAAACGGCCTTCCACACCGGGAGCTTCCTGGGCTGTCAGGTCCTGGGCCACCCAGGCCAGTGCCTTTCCATCGGGGGACCAATGCAGTCCTCCAAAATTTCCGGAACCCTGGCTCAAACACCGGCGGTTGGACCCATCTCGGTCCATCAACCAAACTTCCACTCCGGCGTCCACAAGGCGCAAATACGCCACCGACAGGCCGTCTGGGTTCCAAGTTGCGCCGTAGCTTTTGTCCTCGGGGGTGAAAATGATCAGGTCTTTGCCTGTTTCGAGGTCACGCCGGTACATGGTGCTCAGACGTTTATGGTTCTCACCATCCCATTGGCCAATGGTGAACAGCAAAAGATTCCCATTGGGAGAGAGCTCCACAACTGATGCAGATTTCATGGTCAGGATATCATCGGGCATCATGGCCGAGGCCGATGTTCCTGCCAGAAGCAGGAGAGCCAACAGCAGAAATCTCATTCCACCAACTCCAGTTTGAGAAGAAAGAAAACGGCGATGGCATAAAAACCCAGGATGAGCAAAACCTTGGCGGCATACAATTGCCACACGGTAATATCGCGCAGGACAAGAACAGTTGAACTTTGGCTACCGAAGAAAATGGCTGAGGCCACGATGAGCATCACCCGGGATTTGGGCACTCGCAAATCGGCCCCGCAAGAGGGGCAAAGAGCACCCCAAAGGGCCGTGCCCCCGCGGCTGGGGCCGAGGATTTGTTTCAGAGCATTCGACCAGGAAAAGACATGCTCACAGCTGGGACAGACTGGGTTATTCAAAACAGATTTCCCTATCAGGTTCAATTTTCGGTTTCAATTCTGATCCACATGGGAATTGAAACCGAATCTCTCTCCAAATGCCAGCATCATCTGAAACCCACGGCACCTTTCGTTTTGTCTACGGGCACACCACCGTTGGCGCCAGCCCCAAATCCCCTATTTCCTTCTTGGGAATCCTTGAACCATCGGGACAATATGGGGTCGGAATATCCGAGATTCTGATGGTTCGCAGCGCGCACTTCATTGAAATCCGTCCCCATCCAATAATCAATACTGAATGTATCCGCACATCCATAAACATAAGCCCCATAGCCTTCAGTGTAGTGGCCTGAGCCACCGGGCTGCGCCCACCAGGGAAGCCTTAAGGTGTCTTCCAACAATGACATCAAATGAGCATTATCAGTAAACGCTTCCCCCGCCATCAAAGCATCAGCCAGAGCATCTGCTCTTTCCTTCTGCCCTAACAAACGATCCACATAGAGCAGCATGATTTCTTCGCCAGCCATCAAATCCACACCCCATCCGAGAGCCAACAAAGCCTGGGCTTCATGGTTCATGCCTCGGTCCAGATAAGCCAGAGCCAGAGCCCGGCGCACATCCGGATCTCCCGTTTCCTGGTATCTCTGGGCTAAATCATTCAAGGCAGGATCATCTGGACTCAGGGTCCCAGCAATGGAGTCGGGGACACTGAAAAAGGAAGTGATTTCGGCGTTCAATTGGGCCACCAAAGCCGCGGGGTCAGCCACCAGATCCAGCGGTGGACCATCACTGACGGCCACCACTTCATAGGCCTCCACATCCAGGCGAAGCTGGGCGGGATCGCCTCCATTGGCACGGTAGCTGGTGGCTGCCATCTGGAGCACACGCTGCACTTCGTGGTTCTCAGGATCCATCTTCCAGGCTTTCTCCAAATCAGCCACAGCCTCCACAAACCTTTTATCCTGCAGCCTCAACAGTCCTCGATTGTAGAGGCCTGAAAGGGAATTCGGTTCCAGCTGCAAGGCCTTATTCATCGCGACCTCAGTCAGGTCACTTTCCCCTGCCCTCACGTGCAGCACTCCCAATGTCCGCCAACCGGCAGCCAAAGAATCGTCGGCCTCCACCGCTTCAGTCAGCAAGATGATGGCTTGTTCATTATGACCGTCGCTCATTTCCAGCAACCCAATGAGCAGGGACGTTCCTCCATCAACTTCCCCCTGCTCTTGGAAGGATTTCCGGGCAGCGACCAGTTCCACCCTGCCAGGGGTAATACCCTTGATAAGGACGACTGACAAAGCCCAGGGCGTAATACCGAGCCCCTCTTTCTTCCCCCACCAATTCAGCGGCCAAACCCACATCGTTCCAGAATCGGGCCATGTGAGGCACATACAGCTGGTCCTCCCGGTGGTCCAAATCACCCAGCACCTGCCGGGCCATTTCATAATCACCGATGGCCAGCAGAGCTTGGGACTTGATCCATATTTGACCAAAATTGGAAGTGGTTTGGGAATACCCATAATGCCAATAATCCACTTTACTATAATCGTAGGGAGCCATGCGCACAGCCAGGCTGTTGGCTTCAGAATATCGCCCGGCTCCCGCCAGTAACAATCCTTTGATCAGCACCAGGTCCTGGTCCCCGCGCTTGAAGGTCAAGCCCTCCCGAACAGCCTCTAAGCCTTCATCCCATAGAGTCAAATCCCGCAAAACCCAAGCCCTGTCCTTGTAAATCTGCAGCATGGTTTCATCATCTAATGGGTCATCCGAATCAACTCGGACCAAGGCAGCCAATCTGGCATTGTCCAAATACTTCTGCGCACTGGTCGGGTCGCCCCCGGACATCAAAAGGTGCCCCAAGGCCCCCCAGGCTTCGGCATAGGATGGGTCCAACTCCGCGGCCTCCTTCAGACCCACAATGCTGTTGCCCAGCCCAATTCCCCAGGTGCTGCGATCGATGTAATAATCACTGTAATACCAGAATCGTTTTTTAGAGTCGCTGTGTTCGTAGTTTTCTCTTTCAAACCCTTCGTAATAATCGATTTTTTCCTCTGCTTGCAGGCGCGCATCAGCACGGATATTTTCAGGCAATTTCAAAAACTCAGCCAACTGGTCGCCAAAAGGCGTGGTTTCAGCTTCAGTTTTGGCCTTTTCGGGATTCTTTGCCACATCCTCATGCAAAAGCCCCGTTTTTCTACCTCCGGCACATCCGACCAAAACAACCAGACACACAAAGACACTCAAGAGAATAATTTTCCGCATATGCTTTTCCCCATGGCGAACGGTTTAATTATGCTTTCTCTCAGAATACGGAGATCTCGCCAGACACTCAAACCCAAATCAGTTGGCGTCATCCTTTACACCGCCAACTAATGCCGTTATTCTGCACAATATCGGGAATTTACCAGTTTTTAGCCGGTTTCTCCCTATCACCCGGTCCATCCCAGGAGGGAATCTTTTTGCCAAATAGATTTTCGCTTTTTTTAACCCACTGTTTGGTGGGGACCGTGCTTATTTCACTGGTCTTATGGGGCGGATGCAGTTCCTCTCCATCACCTGAATCCGATCCTGACGAGGGACAATCCTCGCCCATCCTCTGGCCTTCGGGAAATGGAACCACCACCCAGCGTGAAGGTTGCTCTCCCCTGCCGGGCGAAGGTCTCCCCGGATCTGAAATTGTCTTTGCTCTCACAGACAGTGTCTCGCCCCAACTGGCTCCCATCCCTCACAATCCGTCGGAACGAATGGTCTTTGCTCACCTCTATGAAACCCTCATCACCGTTGACTGTGAAGGGAACCTGAAGCCAGGCCTCGCTTCGGCCTGGGCCTGCACCGAAGACAGCACCTTGTGGGTTTTCACATTACGCCCCGGCGCCCGGTTCTGGGATGGCAGCCAGGTCACCAGCCAGGATGTGCGCAATGCCTGGACCGCAAACCAAGGCTGCCCTCGTCGCGGTGACCAAACGCCCCTGTGGACCTGGTTCAACGCCAGGGCCAAAACCATCACTCTCATGGATGTGAATCAGGTGGCCATCCGGTTGCCGGAACCCCAGGCCCAATTCCCTCTTTTGCTGGCACACCCAGCCACAGCCATCTCCGTGCGCCGTCCTGGCTGGACCTGGCCCGTAGGCAGCGGACCGGCCAGACTGCGGGCGTCAACCCCCGCCCCCATGCCCGACCTGGAGTGCCGTCCCAACCTGCATCACCCCCAAAATCCTCTATGGAAAAGCCTCACCTTCCGGGTGATGCCCGCCACCGATCCCCGGGACCTGATTTCCTCCGATATCGACTTGGCCATGACCCGCAGCCTTGATGCCGTCCGTTTTTACCGGGAAATGCCTGGCTTCCAGTCTGTGCCTTTGCCCTGGAACCGGCTTTATCTTTTGGTCTGTCCTCCCGAGAAGAATCCCGCAGGTACCAGCCGCTGGAGCGATCTGGTGCCCCAACTGAACCCAGCCCAGGACCTGACCCGGGTGGCGGCAAGACCATGGGGGCACCTGATTTTTCCCGCCGGCGGGAGAGTGTCATGCCCCCAACTTTCCGGCCCCGTGGCCAAAGGCAGCAGCGCCAGACGGGAATGGGACTTGGGAGGGTCAACCCTGGATGAATCCACCATCGTCTATCCCCGTAATGACCCTGCCGCACGAGAACTGGCCCAACGGTTGGCCGCCCTGGGACCATCTCAGGTGAAAGTGGCCCCGGTCCATCCCGGTGCCCTGAATTTTATTTTGAATTGGCAGATGGCTGCGGCTGTCATCCTGCCCACAGACCAAAACTTTCCCACTTGCTGCCTGCAGACAGCCACTTTACTGGGACGCGCTTCCTGGCTACAAATTGCTGCCCTGCAACCCAACCAAACTCAAGGCGGCTCGGCCGAAAATCTGGTCCAGGCTGAGGCACAATCCAGCTTCAGACATCGCAACCCCACCCGGGCTCTCATGGAAAAAAATCTCTTACACCCCTTAGCCCTGACCCATGCCTGGCTCATCACCCGCGGAACCTGGGCCGGCTTGGAAATTGCCTTTGACGGGACCCCCCTGCTTTGGAATTTGGGCAAGTCCCGTGAGGGAGGCGATCTGCCTTGAACTTGCGTGGACAGATTCTCCTGGGAGTCTTGCTCATCACCTTGATCCCCCTGGTGATCATGATGCAAGTCACCCGCTCAGAAGTGACAGATCGGTTCACCAACCTGGACACACGCCGGGTGGAAGACCAGATGCGCCTGACCCGCCAGGACCTCGCCGTCCGCAGCCAGGACTTGTCTCAAATGCTGGTCTCCCTGGGTTCCACCATCAGCGCCGACAACCGTTTCCGCTTGGCTGTTGGCGGCGGCCGCAGCGATTTGAAAAGCTACCTGGTGGACTTTGCCCCACGCCACATGTCTCTCATGAATCTGGATATGTTGCAGATCCAGGACCAGCAGGGGCGGGTCATCAGTTCCGGCCATTTCCGCCAAAGTTTTGGCCAAGTGGATGCCGCCCTGCCCCGCCTCCTGGCCCAGGTTCCCGAAGCCCAGGCCTTGATTCCGGCCCGCAGCCCCCAAGGCTCTTTTCTGGCCTTGGCTCGCACCCAGCAAGTCACTTTGGGTGGAAAAACCTTCGACATCATCGGCGGCATCAGCCTGGATCCTGATCATTTGCGTGACCTCAGTCGGGATGATGACCTGGATATGATTATCACCTGGCCCGGTGGCCTGCTCTCCACATCCGAAGAGCTCACAGAGGAGCTAACCCAAGCCAGACGTTCCGAAGAAATCCCCTTCATCCTGCGCAAGCGCCACACCATCGTGCGCTCCAGTGAGTGGCCCCTCATTCTGGACGGCCACCCAGCGGCCGCCCAACTGGTGGTGGCCCACAGCCAGGCCTCTTTACGAAAGACCTTGCTGGCCATGAATATCCGCATGGGTATCATCCTGGCTCTGGCCGTGATCGCCTCAGTCTTTTTGTCGATCCTGCTGGCCAACCGGATCAGTCGCCCCTTAAGCCAATTGTCTCACCGGGCCCAGGATCTGGATTTCGACAACCTGGACGTGCAATTTGAATCATCTCGAAAAGATGAAGTGGGGCACCTGACCCGACTGCTGGGTGATATGACAGAGCGCTTGCGTTTGGGTGTCAAAAAGCTGCGCGATGCCGAACACCGCGCTACCCTGGGCGAAATATCCAGGCAGGTGAATCATGACATCCGCAATGGCATCACTCCTCTGCGCAACGTCATGCGCCATCTGTCCGAGGTAGCCGATGATGACCCCAAAAACCTGGAACCCATATTCCAGGAACGCCGGAAAACCCTGGAAAGCGGACTCTCTTACCTGGAAGATTTGGCCGCCCACTACGCGCGGCTCAGCCCTGACCGGGAAGTCTCTTTGGTCCGATTGGATGAGGTTGTAACCCAGGCCCTGGCCAGCCCGTCTTATAATGACGGGGTCAAGCGAGAGAATCGATTGCCGGTGAACCTGCCCCCAGTGGAGGCAGACCCCATAAGCCTGCGCCGCATTTTCGACAATCTGGTACGCAATGCCGTGGAAAGCCTGCCCGAAGGAAAAGGCACCGTGGCCATCAGCGCTTTTGTAGAAGAAGACCCCATCCTGGAAGAGATGCGCATCCAGGTGGAAGTGGCCGACACCGGCCAAGGCATAGATGCCGAAAATATCGACCAGATTTTCAATGATTTTTTCACCACCAAAGCCGAAGGCACGGGTCTGGGCCTGAGCAATGTGCGCCGTCTGGCTGCCGACTGTGGCGCCCGCATCAGCGTGAAGAGTGAACCGGGAGAAGGCTCGATTTTTATCCTGTCCTTTCCCATCCCCAATCTGTGAATGGAATAAAATGAGCCTGGTTCTTATCGTCGACGACATTGCCGCCATGCGTGACCAGTACGCCTATGATTTGAAACGTCTGGGAGGTTTCGACACCATCACCGCCTCCGGTGGTGCTGCCGGTTTGACCACCTTGGACCAGGAACCTGTGGATTGCGTCATCCTCGATTTGGAAATGCCGGGAGTGGATGGCTTTGAGGTGCTCACCACTCTGAAGCGCAAGGGCCACAAAGTGCCTGTCATTGTCTACACCGGCACCGGCAGTTATGACCGCTGCGTGCGCGCCGTAAAATTGGGAGCCTACAGCTTCATCGCCAAAGATGAGCCCCTGGAGCGTGTGGTTCGCGAAGTGGAAAACGCCCTGGCCTGGAGTGGCCTGCGCAGTGAAATCAATCGGTTGAAAAGAAAAACCGGTGAGGGCTCACCTCTCATCGGCGAAAGTCGTTCAGCTCTGGCCATGATGGAACTGATCGATCGCCTGGCCCCCATCCCCAGCGCCGTGCTGATCATGGGCGAAAGCGGCACCGGCAAAGAACTGGTGGCCCGACGCCTACACGATGCCGGCACCCGCAAAAAGCGTCCCTTCGTGGCTGTCAACTGCGCCGCCCTGCCCGACGCCATGGTCGAAAGCGAACTTTTTGGACACGAGCGCGGCGCCTTTACCGGTGCTGACCAAGTGCGCAAAGGGGCCTTCGAAACCGCGGACAAAGGCACCCTCTTTCTGGATGAAGTGGGCGAGCTGCCCCTGGCTGCCCAAGCCAAACTATTACGCGTTCTGGAAGACGGTATCATCACCCGCCTGGGCTCTCACCAGGGCCGCCAGGTGGACACCCGGGTTGTGGCCGCCACCAACCGAGATCTCGACTCTGAAGTGGCAGCAGGACGATTTCGGCAGGACCTGTTGTTCCGCTTGAACACTCACGTGGTCCAGGTTCCCCCTCTGCGCGAACGGTTGAGTGATGTGCCCTTGCTGGCTGATCACTTCCTCACCATGACCTGCGAAAAGTTTGGCTGCAAAAAACGCATTCTGGCCCCGGAAACCCTGGACCGACTCAAATCTTATCACTGGTCCCGCAACAATATTCGGGAGCTGCGTAATGTCATGGAACGATTGGTCATCGCCACCAGTGAAGAGTTGATCACCGCTGATTTGGTGCCTGCTGAGATCAGCGCCTCATCATCCAGCTCTGAAGCGCTGCTGCCAACAGATCCCGAGGGCACTCTGAAGCAGCAAAAAACCAAAGCAGAAAGACAAATCATTTTGGCTGCCCTCGAGCGCAATGATTGGCACATCACCAACACAGCCCAAAAACTGGGACTGTCGGACCATAGCAGTTTGCTGAAGATCATGAAACGTCACGGCCTAAAAAAGTAACCGGAGGAAACTATGTCGCGCCGAATATATTTGCTAATCCTTTTGTCGATTCTCGTGCTGAACACCGGAGCTGCTCTGGCCGAACGTGCGGTGATGCCTTTTGCCGACTACCGCAGCGAGAGTTGGTACCTGCCCCAGAGCCCATCCATCACCTCGGGTCCCGCCGCCTCGTTTTTCAACCCGGCCGCCTGGTCCATGACCGACAAAGGCGCCGCCGATTTCTGGTTTGATGATCGGGATCTCCGCTCCGGTCTCGACAACTACGGTTTGTCCTTCGGACGTGGTCTGGGGTTCTCCATGAACACCACCACCTTCGGCACCCCTACAGATAACTACAAAATTTACGACTACCTGTTGGGATTTTCCCGAGGCACTCGCGCTGGAACTTTTGGCATGGGTTACCGCTGGGCCAACGGCGAAACCCAACGCACTCCCCGTGAGCAGGCTCTCTCCGCCGGTTTCATCTCCCGAAGCAACCCCTATGCAACCTTCGGCTCATCTGCCGTCTGGAGCCTGGAGTCTGGAGCAGCGCAGTATGTTTTCGACCTGGGCATTCGCCCCTTTGGCCGCCCCTGGTTCACTGTATTTGGAGACTACACAGCCAATGACGACCAGGCCTTTTTCCAGGATGGCTACTGGGGAGCAGGCTTTGAAGTGCGTCCCGTCAGCGGCCTGCATCTGGGCTTAAAAGCACGCCAACAACTGGGCACCGACGAGATGGAATATTCCGCCACCATTGGCCTGACTCTCAAAAGCCTGAACGTGACGGGCATGCCTCGTTTTGACCAAAATGACGACCACGCCAGCACCAGCTATCTGATCCGCACCAATCCACCCTTTCCCGGATTGCCCATAAACAACAAGGCCCCTCTCTTCGGCAAACGGACCCAATACTATCCCATCAACCTGGAAAACAAGGTCATCACCTACCAGAAATTCAAATACTTCGACGATACCCACGTGGCTTGGCTGGACCTCTTACGAGTGCTGGAGCAGGTCCGGGATAATGAGCAAATCAACGGCGTGGCCATTAACATGGCCGGCCTGAAAGTGCGCTCTTCTCTGTTGTGGGAATTCCGCCAGAAGATTGATGAGCTCAAGGCCAGCGGCAAGGAAGTGATCATCCATCTGGATCGCGCCGGCTCCGGTTTGTACTACCTCGCATCATCAGCTGACCGCGTAACCATGGACCCTCTGGGTGGCCTGCACATGCCGGGAATGGTTCTATCCCGCAGCTATCTCAAGGGCACCTTGGAAAAACTGGGCATTGGCTTCCAGGCCCACCGCTATTTCAAATACAAAAGCGCCGTGGAAACCCTCTCCCGGGACAACATGAGCGAGGCTGATCGCGAGCAGCGCCAACGCATCGTCGACGTCATTTACGAAACCCTGCGGGATGGCATGGCCCAATCTCGTAACCTGACCTCAGATCACATGGACGGCATCATTGATGAACTGGGAGAGCTGACCACCAAGGATGCCATGGCCGCTGGCCTCATCGACGCCAGCGCCCGCTGGGATCAGCTTGGCCAGTGGCTGGAATCCGAGCGGCAGGCTTCTTTTGCTCCTACCCTTTTGGCCAGGGCACCTCGCCCCTACTATGACGACCAATGGGGCCCCAATCTGAAAATTCCCGTGGTCTATGCCGTGGGCGAATGCGCCATGGACACCGGCATCAAGGGCCGCACCACCAGCGCCTATCTGCGCAGCCTGGTCAATGATCCCCAGGTCGCAGCGGTTGTTCTGCGAGCCGATTCTCCCGGTGGCGACCCTCTGCCCAGCGACCTTATCACCGACGCAGTCATCCAATTAAAAAAGGCCGGCAAACCGGTCATCGTCAGCCAGGGGGATGTGGCTGCCAGTGGTGGTTATTGGATCAGTATGGAAGGCAGCCAAATTCTGACCACGCCTCTGACCATCACCGGCTCCATCGGTGTGATCAGCGGCTGGTTGTACGACGATGGCCTTGCCGCCAAAGCCGGTCTGACCAGCGAGAGCGTTTCCCGAGGTGCCCACGCCGACCTCTTCAGTAATGTAAGCTTTCCTTTCCTGGGCGGCATCCCCCGCCGACCCAAAAACGAAATGGAACTGGCACGAACCGAAACCACCATCCGAAATATGTATGTAGATTTTGTCGCAGCAGTGGCCACTGGCCGCGGCCTGACCGAAGAAGCAGTAGGCGAAGTGGCTCAGGGCCGCGTATGGATGGGTGGCGACGCCATCGAGCACGGACTGTGTGATAGCTTTGGCAGTTTGAGCGATGCCATCGACCTAGCGCGTCTCCAATCCGGAGTTCAGGATTGGCGCAATGTTGATGTGGTGGAATACCCGCCACGGCCCATGTTTAAAATGCCCAGCATGATGCCCGGCCTGCCTTCCGTCTTTGGCATCGGCGATCGCGTCAACGCCTTCGTGATGCGCAGCCTGATGACCGATCCGCAAGCCATGCCCGACGCTCCCACCATTGAGCTGCCTCTGGGACTGGACATGCTGGATGCCCAATACCTGCGCCACATCAATGAAGCGTCCGGCCAACCGGTGATGATGGTGGCCCCCGATCTATTGCCTGATGGATGGCGCCAGTTGAATTAAAAATCCAGTAACCAATCCCCCTGGCCCTCTTATATGGCCAGGGGGATTTTTTTTGTGTTCAAAACGCCACGGACACCGCGTGTCCAAAAAGACACAATGCCTTTCCCAACCAAGCACACACCCATCAAAACACATTGTGTTTATTCGATTTACATATTTTCCATTTTAATTGGCACCCGGAATTTTCCTTGCAACTAAGGGAGTGTATCGCCGACAACACTCACTCGATCAAAGGAAAATGCCATGAAGAAGCAAAACACCTCTCAGGAAAAGAAAATGAAAATCGCCGAAGCCGGAATCCTCTTCACTCTCGTTCTCGGACTCACCGTATTTTTAGGTGTTCATTTTTCGGACCAGGACCCCGCTGCCCCCCTGGCCGTAGCCCCCGAAAGCATCATTGAAGAATTGGACACGGAAATTGAAGTGACCTTCACTGAAGAACCCGCAGCCGAAACGGTAATAGTGGAATCCGAAATCGCTGAAATTGAAATCAGCCAACCCGCTCCTGAGCCTCGCGTCGTGACCTACGCCATGGCTGAACAGGCGTACTTCGACGGTGATTTCGCCTTGGCCTCAGATCTCTTCGACCAATACACCGACGAGCATGCTGAAAACGCCTGGGGATACTACATGCTGGGTCTTGCCCAATGGAAAGCCGGCGAAGCCGATGTAGCCGAAGAAAGCTTCCTGGCCGCCTTGGATCTGAAACCCGACCATCAGAAAAGCCTCATCAACTACGGCCGTGTGCTCATTGAACTGGGTCGCAGTGACGAAGCCAAAGAACAGGTTGAGATTGCCCTGGCCGTGAACCCAGAGAACAACAGTGCCCGCCGTGTTTTGGGACGCATCCAACACAACAGTGGCCTCCTGTCAGAAGCTGCCGCCACTTATGAAGTAGTCTTGCGCACCCAACAGGATGATGCCTGGGCCCTGAACAACCTTGGCTTGATCCGCATCGAACAGGAACGTTTTGCCGACGCAGTGGCTCCCCTTGCTAAAGCCGCCGCCCTGAAAGCTGACGTGGCCTGCATCCAGAACAACCTGGGCGTAGCCCTGGAACGCACCGGCCAATACACCGCTGCCGGCGAAGCATTCGCCCAAGCCCTCACTACCGATGCCGATTATGAAAAAGCCGAAATCAGCATGGCCCGCCTGGTTGATATGGTTGAAGAAGATGGCATCGTGCCCGTGGACTTGGCCGCCCTTGCTGCCAGCTTCACTGTCGAAGAAATCGTAGCTATTGCGCCGGAGGCGGAAGACATGGAAGTCGCCGTCGCCGGCCAGATGATCCTGAGCATGGAAACTGAAGAACCTACCACCGCCGAAATCGTTGAGCCTGAAGCTGACGGTCATCGGAACCGCTGAGCCTATGGTGGAGGTGAGGGGTCGATCGATTCCCTCAAAAAACGGCCGGCCACATTCAGTGGCCGGCCGTTAATATTTTCGGGTTCAGAATATATTCTGAATCACTCTTCCCAGTTTCTGGCAACTTCGTCCCAGTTGATGACCACAGAGACTTCTTTCAAATCAGAAAAAGCCGCCCGCATACCATCCAACAATTCCTCAGCACCATCCAAGTCTCCGTCTTTGGCTTTGGTTTCCAATCGCAGGGCCGAACGCACGAATTTTTTAGCGCAAAAGTTTGACGCGCCGCCCTTCATGCCGTGAGCCTGCACCGCCACTTGCTTTGTGTCCTTTTCTTCAATGCTGTTCTGAATACTGGTTAGCTGGTCTTCGGCTGTTTCCATAAAGATATCCAGGATCTCTTCCAGCAATTCCGCATCACCATCCAGATTGGTCATGGCTTCAGATAAATTCAGAATGCTTTCAACAGTTGTCGTTTCGGTGGACATCAGGTCTCTCCCATTATGAGTTATTTTGGTGCATTCTGGTTGTGAATCCCCGCTCATTTTTTAGAATGCAGTCGTCTCCTGCTATAATGGTCGTCACCTTGAGGGAATTCTTTATCAAAAAGGTTGTGCCTCTGAATTTGTGTCTGGTCTGTGCTTTGCCTCAGACCAGAGATGAATACTATAAAAAAAATACCCGAATCATGGACCCCTAAAGTTAATTGGCTACTACCGTAGACAGAATCCGCCTCACTGTGTACAGCGGTTTCTATGTAAGGCCTGCAAAAGAAGCTTCAGCACTCAGACTTTCTCACAAAACTACTGGCAAAAGCGCCCAGACCTGGATGAAAAGATCATCATGAAAACGGTCGGTGGTATGGCAAATCGCCAAATTGCCCGGGATCTCAAAGTCGCTCCCGAAACAATTAACCGGCACATCGCCAGGTTGGGGAGGCATTCCTTTCTCTTCCATCAAGAGCAAATGAGAAATACCCAACCAGTAAAAATTGTTGTCGTCGATGGCTTCGAGTCATTTGAATTGAGCCAATACCACCCTATCCACCATCACGTCGCCGTTGAAAAGGAAACCGATTTCTTTGTCTACTTCACCGATAGTGAACTGCGACGTAAAGGCCGGATGACAGCACCGCAAAAGCGGAGGCGAAAGGAGCTAGAGTTACTACAGGGGCGGCCGGACCCCAAAGCCATTGAAAATGATATCAAAGAGTTGTTGGAAGTGACATTGGGTGAACAACAGGCAGCTCTGGTTCACAGCGATGATCACCCGGCTTACCGGCGGTCAATAAAGCGATTAAAGATTTCTATTGATCATCGTATCACCCCCGGGTGCAATCAACGTGATAGCAGAAATTCACTTTGGGAGGTGAATTTGTTGGATCTTCTAATCCGTCATAGCAATGCGAATCATAAGAGAGAAACGATTGCCTGGTCGAAACGGAGACAGGCCAGCGCTTCCCGGTTAGCCATCCTGTTGGTGTGGCGGAATTTCATGAAAGGTCGGCGTGAAAAGAAGCGAGCAAGCCCCACTCCGGCGATGGCTCGAGGAATGATGGAAGCACCACTGGAGATTGAGGAGTTATTGGAGAAGAGGTTGTTCCGGACTCAGATTGAATTGCCTCCTCGTTGGGCAGAATATTATGACGGCACCGTTAGTACGAGAGGCCTTGAATGTGAACGGCACCATGAATTGAGCCACGCATATTAAAAAACCCGCTTTGCCTAGCGGCGGCAAAGCGGGTTGGAGGCAGACACAATTTCAAAGGCACAACCAATTAATTCCGCGTTACTTTTTTTCTGGTGGTAATTTTTTTCGTGACAGCCTTTTTCGCCAAAGTTTTTTTGACCGGTGCCTTCTTAGTCACAGCTTTCTTTGTCGTAGTTTTCTTGGTTGGTGCTTTCTTAGTAACCGTCTTTTTCACAGTCTTCTTAGTCACCTTTTTAGCAGGCACCTTTTTACTCACAGTAGTTTTCTTGGCAGTCTTTTTACTGGCAACCTTTTTGCTCACCTTTTTCCGAGTGACCTCGGGAACCGGCTGCTCCACCACTTCTTCCACCTGAACCACAGGCACGTCTGGAGCAGAAGCCCCATCTTCACTTTTCTCTTCTGTCTCAGCAGATGAAGATCGTCCGCGCCCCCGCGAACCTCTTCTACGGCGGGAAGAGGGCCGATTAGCCTTTGGTTCTTCATTTTCCAAAGGTTTACCATCACCCAATCCCTGCACAACCCAGGTCCCGCCGGCTTGGGCATCGCGCTGCACCACCAACAAACCCAGGAGTCGGGACTCATCCAAAAGATCCCCAAAGGTGGAGTAGCCATAATTGCGTTCGCTGAAATCGGGCATCTTGCGGGTCATGGTATCTTTGATCAGGGAGGAATACAGCACGCCCCGGCTTTCCTGCAATAAGCTCTGTACGGTGCTGACCAAAAACTCGAACATCTCCCGCTTATCTGCAGGCACATTGCCCACCGCCCTTTTGGGCTGCCCCACCGCATCCTGATAAATGTTGTCATAAAAAATAAACTCGTCGCAATTGTTGATCAGCAAGTGACTGCTGGAGTTTTTCACACCCACACCAATGACTCGCTTATTATTTTCCCGCAATTTCGACACCAGCGGCGAAAAATCTGAGTCGCCGGAAACGATGACAAAAGTATCGATATGATCTTTGGAATAGCATAGCTCCATGGCATCCACCACCAGCTTGATATCGGCGCTGTTTTTACCGCTAATGCGGGGCATGGGAATTTCGATCAACTCGATGGCCGCCTCATGCAGAGGCGACATGTATTCTTTGTAGTAGTGCCAATCTGCATAAGCTTTTTTGACGAGAATTTTCCCTTTTTCCAGCAAACGCTGCATAAGAAAATTTATATCGAAACGCTGCCGCGCATCTCTGGCCCCTAGAGCGACATTGTCGAAATCAATCAAAAGGGCAATGTTCGTATCTCGATCGTGGCTCATGAAAGCCTCCTTGGAAAACGGATCTGGAAAAAAAATCGAGCATCGGGACAGAATAGAACATAAAATAGTAAACGTACACTAGCGATCTTTCCCTCTTTTACCGGAGTGCTATCTCATGAACCAGACCCTCACATCAGAAGATCTCCGTCTCCTTGTCCAGAGAGTCTTCCAACCTACGGAAGCGGACCGCGGCTTGGCCATCATTGTGGACCTGCCCGACGAGCGCTTGGCTGATAATGACCACTGGGCAAACCGACGCTCCATGGCCGCTGGGTGGTTTAAGGCCCTGCAACCGGAAATGCAGGCCCTCGGCCTGGAGCGCCTGACATTGGCCTGGTTCCGCAATGCTGGCGGCAACAACGCAGACCTGCCTGCCACCTGGATCTCCGGTGATGGTGATACCGTCTTCAACCATGCGGATGAACCTACCGGTGCGCAGCAAACTTTTGCCGACCTCTTTGCCACCCATTCTTTGGTGATGGCCCCTACTGAACTGTCGGCCACCGCTCCCCTGAAAGTGGCGACCCGGCAAGCCCAAAGCACGGGCAACGGTTTCCGTGCGGCCACTATGCCTGGCTTTCTGCCATCCATGATTCCCGCCTTGCGTTTGGACTATGAGTTGATCAACCGCCGGGTCTGGTATTTAAAAGGTCTGCTCGACGAGGCCACCCAAGCGGACTTCCACTTCGAAGTGGGTGACCAAAAACATGAATTGGTTTTGGACCTGCGGCACAACGGCGGCCACGCTTCTGGCGGGTTATTCCCAGAAAACGGCATCGCCGGGAACCTGCCTTCAGGAGAAGCCTACATCGTGCCCTACGAAGGCAACATCGCCGGAGACACCAGCCTTTCCCAGGGAACCATGCCTGTGCAAATTGGTGATGAGGTCGTGCTTTACCGCATTGAAGCCAACAAGGCTGTGGCTGTGCTCACGGAAGGCCCAGCCAGCGCCGAAGAAGCCCGGCATATCAAGGCTGAACCAGCCTACGCCAATCTGGCCGAACTGGGTCTGGGGGTGTTGGGGGACTTCAATCTGAAACCCACGGGAAGCATTCTTTTGGATGAAAAACTGGGTCTGCACATTGCCTTCGGTCGCAGTGATCATTTTGGCGGTTCTGTGGGACCCAATGATTTTTCCAGTCCCGACGCCGTCATCCACCTGGACCGGGTGTACATCCCCGAAACCCAGCCAAAGGTCGTGGTTCGTGAGGTCAAACTCAGCGGACCAACCCTGGAGAAGGTCATCATTCGTGATGGTTTGTTTCTGGAAATAGACTGAAGGAAGGGAAAACCAGCTGTATAAAAAAAGGGGGGCCGGGATCTGTCGGTGAATAACTCTCGCCCTAAGTTATTCTGACGTGTTGATCCCGGCCATGATATCTACCCTAGATAACGGGGAATTCACTATTCGGTTTCACTTGCGGGTAAATTAAGTGATTTTCTTAATAAAAAACTAGTGATTTCTTTACAGGGAAAGATATTCAAGAATTGAAACGCCCCAAGAAAACCCACTAATCACTTGATTACAACAGGTTACAAGGCACAGTAAAAAAAGAACAGTTTTCAGAGAATTGAATGTTTTTTGGAAAAATTCGGAAGCATTCCCATTCAACCGTCACGATTTCCTTTGCCGGAAAGCAAATCCGGCCCAAAAAAGGCACACCATGGATCACATCGGCCAAATTTTTCGCCCCCCATCCGAAGCGGAAAGCCTGCTTTTACAGATTTCTCTGGGCTGCAGCCATAACAAATGCACCTATTGCGCCATGTACGATCATCCCGATCAGGCCTTTCGCATTAAAAAATGGGACACCATTGCGGCAGATATTGATGAAGCGGCCACCTGGAGCGCCCGCGGCGTGGTCGTGCGCCGGGTCTTCCTCTGTGATGGGGATGCCCTCATCCTTCCCCAGGATTTTCTGGAAAAGGTAATGCTAACCCTGCGTGAAAAGATTCCCACCGTTCGGCGGGTGGGTATATACGGGGATGCCCGCAGCATCCTGCGCAAAACTCCTGCCCAGTTGCAGCGCCTCAAAGAACTGGGCCTGGGTATTGTTTACCACGGAGTGGAAAGTGGTGACGAAGAGGTCCTCAGCCAGGTGCAAAAAGGATCCAGCGCCGCCCAGGCAGTGGAATCGGCCCAACTCCTGAAAGAAGCGGGAATTCGTCATTCCGTAATGGTCATGCTGGGTTTGGCGGGGATTCAGGGATCGCATCGCCACGCCGAAGCCACCGCAAAAATTCTCAACGCCATGGACCCACCCTTTGTGGGAGCCCTGACCACCACCCTCGTGCCGGGCACACCTCTCTTTGAGCAAGCCCAAAATGGTGATTTTCAACTTCCCGATCCCTGGGGAATGCTGGAAGAATTGCGCATCATCATCGGCAACAGCAATTTCACCCGTTGCCGTTTTCATTCCAACCACGCCAGCAATCATTTACCCCTGAGCTTGAATCTGCCCACCGACAAAGAAAAAGCCATGGGGATGCTGAACCAGGTGCTGGATCGGCGGGATGAATCTGATTTGAAGCCGGAATTTTTACGGGGCCTTTGAGCCCAACTCTTGACACCGTCTCCCTCGGAGCTGATCATCTTTGTAAGTCAATTCTGTTTTCAGTCGGAAGAAAGTGCTGGTCATGAGGGACGAATCTAAAAAGCTGCGTCTGTTGCTGGTGGACGATGAAGAAGATCTGGTCACATTTCTGGCCCATCGGCTGCGCAAAAGGGACATCGATGTGACCATGGCCCTCAGTGGCTACGAAGCCATCAGCGCCGCCAGTGAGCTGAAGTTTGATGTGGCCGTGGTAGACCTGAAAATGCCCGACCTGGATGGCATCGCTGTCATTGAACAACTGCGAGTGAGCCAGCCATTCATTGAAATTCTAATGCTTACAGGGCATGGCAGTCACGAATCAGCTTGGGAGGCCGGCCGGTTGCAAGCCTTCCGCTACCTCATGAAGCCCCTGGATTTTGATGCGCTGCACAAAAACATTCTGGCAGCCTATGAAAGCCGCTGCAACCAGATGAAATCGGAGTTCGAATCCAAACTGGAAGCTCTCATGCTGAGCACCACCAGCCCTCGGGAACTGATCCAGATGAGCGATGAATTGCGCCAGGAGTATGAACAGGAATGACCACCCACCACCCCCAGGGAAAATCTCGACTTTCGCTGGCCCTGGTGGGAGCAGGAGAGGAGCTGGGCAATATGCTGGCCAGCCTCCACACTCGCTCGGCCCGGTTGCGCATCAAGATCCAAACGGTCATCGACATCTCCCCTGACAACAACATCTCTGACTTGGTGCAGGAATTGGCCATCCCCCAGTTCGGCACCAACCTTGAGGCTCTGGCCACCAATCCACCCGGCCTGGTCATTCTGAGTTCCGATATTCCCGGCGGCATGGCAGCCATCAGACAGCACCTCCCCGTCGAAGTGCCCGTCCTGGGTCCAGAGCAAGCTGACCTGGTCCAGGGCATGGTCGCTCTGGCTGAAGAGAACCGGGCCCTGGGTGTGGACAGCCGCCACCTGAAGGAAACCCGCCGCCAACTGAACCTCTTTGTGATCACCGCTCCCCTGGCCATTTACATCAAAGACACCGAGTCCAAATATCTGCTCATGAATAACCACGCCTTGCACCTGTTGGGTTTCAAGGAAGAACAGGTCATTGGACAGACGGATTTGACCCTGTATCCCGCCGGCCAGTCCGAATGGTTACACCGGCTGGAACAGGAAGCTATGCGGACAGGGGCCACTTTATGCGCCACCGGAACTCTGCAGGCACCCGGTCAGGAATTGCACGCCCAGGTGACAATCTTCCCCATCACTGAAAACCGCCGCACAGTGGGCGTGTATGGCTTGATGGAAGACACCACCGAACTGTTCGAAAGCGAGCAAAAGCTTCACGAGGTGGATGAGCAGCTGGATGAAACCCAAAAATATCTCCGGGAAATTCTGGCCAACAGCCGGGATATGATTTTCCTCACCGACCCCCAGGGCAACGTTCTTTCCTTTAACAACGGTGCCGAGCTGGCTCTTGGTTACACTCCAGATGAAGTCATTGGCAGACCGGCCAACCGTCTTTGTGAAAACCCCGAAACCTTCGATGCCCTTTTTCAAAAAGCTTCTGATGAGGGTCACGCTGCCAAATACGAAGCCAGGTTTCGCGCCAAAGATAAGCACATCGCCATCAGCAATATCAGCCTCACGTTGATCAATGATCCCGAAGGAAAGCCTCTGGAAATGGTTTGCCTCTGCCGGGATATCACCCAACGTCTGCAGTTGAAAAATGACTTGATCCGCAGTGAGCGACTGGCTGCCGTGGGGCAAATGGCCTCCGGTGTGGCCCATGAAATCAACAATCCCTTGGCCGTGATCGACACCATCGCTGGCCTGGTGGAAGAATCTTTGGCTGAAGAAGGCCACCTGCTGAATTCAGGAACCCAGGATATTCTGGCCAAAGCCATGCAGCGGCTGCACTACCAGGTGGCCCGCTGTACCAAGATCACCCACAGTTTGCTGGGCTTCGTGCGCAAAAATCAAACCGGTATGATGCCCATCAACCTGGATGACCTGCTGGTGGAATGCATTGAATTGCTGGGAGTTGAGATCAAACGCAGTGGTGCCACCGTCACTCAGCTTTTCGATCCCCAGGTGCCCATCTTTCGCTCCGACCCCATGCTGCTGCAGCAGGTCTTTGTCAACCTTCTGAAAAATGCCCTGGATGCCACCGAAGAAGTCATGGACCGGAAAAACCTCGTCACTGTGGTGACCCATTGGGATAACGAACGCATTATCATCAGCGTTGAGGACAATGGCACCGGTATTGAACCCGAAGAACAGGGTCGTATTTTTGATCTCTTCCACACCACCAAGCCCACCGGTAAGGGCACTGGTCTGGGGCTTTCCATTGTGCATGATATATTGATCCGGCTGGGCGGGAATATTCGGGTGGCCAGTGTGCCGGGCAAGTGGTCCCGATTTCTGGTGGAACTGCCTGTGGTGCCGCCAGAGAATCTGCAGCCTGATCCCATGTCTTTGGGACTGTAAAACCATCTCCGGCGAGCATTCATTACTCGTGGTATAGATCCAAAGCCAGATGAACCGAAAAATCGATCCCATTATCCAACCCTGAGCGCAGCAAAACCGGGCGGCCGTGGTTGGCCTCTGGTAAGACTAGCATCACCACCGGGCCATGATTCCCGGGGCCGGATAGCCAGCTCAACATTTCCAGTGAATTTGCCAGATATAGAGTTCCCGGCAGTCCCGCATCTTTTAATTTTTCTCGCCACAAACCAGCATTTCCGGAGCTCAGGACGGGCACCACTCCCAAGCCTCGAGCATCCAGCCGATCTTTTAAACGACCCAGCACGGGAATCATACGAGTGGCCGGCTCTCCTGGCTCGAAAATAAAGTACAATCCGGCGGACGGCAGTTGGGCTGCCACTTCAGGCCAAACGTTCTGCAACGAGTCTTCCAGGTCCGAATCCACCAGAGAGGCCGGATCCCACCCGCCGGCTTCAAGATCCACAGGCAGCCGGACCACAGTGGTATCGCCCGCTGCTACAGTGAAGCGTGTCAGCCTCCCAAAAGCATTACCCCCGGGAACACGCACGGTGCCGCAAAACCAATACTCCCCCGCGTCCCACTCCTGGAGTCCCATGACCGGATCCCACCATGGAGAGTCCAACAAACCCTCTCCGGGTCGGGACACCATGAAGTGGCTATAACTTTCGGCCTCAGGCCAGAGAACGCCATCGCGGGTCAGGCCCAAGTCCAGCCAAGCCACGGAAGTGACCACCGGTTCTTCATGGGACCCAGTTTCGGTTTGTGGCAGAGGGTTGAGTTCCTGCCACGACTCTTGCCAGATTTCCACAATCCCATGCCGAAAACGGGCGGGCACACCATTGCGCCGGCACAAGCCTACGAAGGCAATTTTCAAATCTCGTTCCGTGCCCCGGCCCAGTAAAAATGTCTGGTTTGGGGGAAGTGGGTTGCCAAAATAGGTGGGGTCAATCAAGACCCACTTTTGGCCAAAGGCATTCCTCATGTGTTCTCTTGTGGCAGCCGCATCCGCATGGGCTGGCCTCTTAATAACAGGCATATCCAGACGCCAATTGCTGGCAGCCTCCCGGCTGATACGGCAAGCCAGGACCCCTTCCCTAAAAATATCATCAGGCAAGGTTCCCCGAACCTCCAGGCTCAGATCCACATGATTTCTGATGATCCGTTCATCCAGTTCCAGGAGGTCTTTCTCATCGGCATCAGCCAACAGCCAAGTCAGGGCCTGCCGGCTGGCAGGATCGCGGTACCAAGTGAGCAGCCGCACCAAGGGTGAAAAGCTTTCACAAGGTTTGCTCAAAATGGTGTCCCAATCTTCCTTCAGATCAGCAGGCAGAGAATCCAGAACAGCCATCTCAGATTCGTCTAAGGTGCGGCGCTTTTCCCGATCGGCTTTATCTGCTGCCACGAGCAGACGGTGGTGCCTGTTCTCTTCATCGCTGACGTGAATTTCTTCCCGGTGGGGACGGGATCCTGCTTCAGGATAAGTGAGCCAAAAGCCTGGGCTGGATTCTGTATCGTAACGGTCACTCTCCGGGTCCAGCACCACTTCCAGAACCTGCCCCGGCTGCCCGCTGATAGTCTTCAGCAACAGATCCCCCGAGTCATCAGGGGCCGCTGCAGTCAGGGCAAAAGACCCGGGCCCCAACTGCAAATCTGTCCCCTCAGCCAGGCTGGCAATGGCGCGGATGGTGCCGTAGTTCAGAACATTGACCTGCACCTTCATCTCCGGATGTCCCAACACCGAAGCGCGCAGCAGGAAGGGGTCCGTATAAACGGCAGTGGAGTTGATGATCGTTACGCCATGCTGAGCCCGGTACAGAGGCTCGGGCCGGGGATCAAATTCGCCATACCCCGTGCTGCGTACAAAACCCGCGCGGCTGGCCGACCCGCTGAACCAGGCATCATTCAAACAACGTCGATCATCACAACTTTCGGCGTAGTACCAACCGTTGCCAGCCCACACTTCCACCCAGGCATGATTGTCATCAGTAAAAGTCCAATAGGGAGTGGAGCAGGTGCGGGCAGGAATGCCAGCAGCACGCATGGCACAAACCGTAAGAATCATCTCTTCTTCACAACGACCCAGGCCCCGCTTCATGGTCGTCAGCGGACCCATGTCGCGGCCATTGGTGGCGGTGTATGTGGCCTGTTGCCGGCACCACCTGTTCACAGCCAAAGCGGCCTCTTCCATGGAATCATAGGGAGCCACAACGGGGGCCAGCTCCGCTTCAAGAACACTGCGCCAAGGTTGCAAAGGTTCCTGACTCACCCGATGGGGAACCACAAAATGAAGCCAGGTATCATGGGAAATTTTTTCACGCCAGGGCACGCTTCGGTAAGTGTCGCAGGCCAGAGAAACATGTTCTTGCAAGAGCACCGGATCCAGAGAAATCAGGTCACTGTCGGGCAACCAGGCCAAAATCCACTGGGCAGCATCATGCTCCAAAGATCCGGCCGGAAGTGTATCGAACCAACGCCCGATATCTTCTCCATCAGGATGGCTGGACAGAGTGGCCCTCACCTTTTTGTCCAGATCGTTTTCGGCCAGGTTAGTGCACCCGGCCAACAAAAGGATGACGGCCAGAACAGCCGCCACCTTGAGGAAAAAGGAAAGCATGTTTGTCCTTATCGGTCGAGAAGCGCCAGGATTTCTTCGGTCTTTTTCTTCATCAAAGAGGCATCACCCCTGGACTCCACATTCAGTCTGATCACAGGTTCGGTGTTGCTTTGCCGCAGGTTGAAACGCCAGGGCCCCATATCCATGGAAACACCATCGGTGCGGTCCACATCCACGGCAGCAGCTGTGTACTCTTTTTCCACCCGGGCCAGAGCAGCGTCCGGATCCGCCAGACGCCGATTGATCTCACCGCTGGCCGGAAAAGCCTCCTGCATTTCTTCCACCAATGCCGACAATTTTTTCCCCGAACGAGACAACTCGGCCACAACATTCAACCAGGGCAACATGCCGGTATCGCAATAGGCAAAATCCCGGAAATAATGATGGGCGGACATTTCGCCCCCATAGACGGCATCTTCGGCGCGCATGCGTTCTTTCATGAAAGCATGTCCGGTTTTGTTCATGATGGGAATGCCGCCAGCCTTCTCCACCACATCGATGGTGTTCCAGGTCAGGCGTGGATCGTGCACAATTTTGCTGCCCGGGTGCTGTTTCAAGCTGGCCGCAGCAAGCAAGGCCACCAGGTAATAACCCTCGATGAAATCACCTTTCTCATCGAAGAAGAAGCAACGATCAAAATCGCCATCCCAGGCCAGTCCCAAATCGGCTCCGTGCTCCCGCACCGCATCAGCAGTGGCGCTGCGGTTTTCCGGCAGCAAAGGATTGGGTATGCCATTGGGGAAGTTGCCATCGGGCTCATCAAACACAGGGATGAATTCGCAGGGCAAGTGCTTGGCCAAAGCCGCCACCACGGGGCCCGCGCAACCATTGCCACCGTTGGCTACAATCTTCAAAGGCTTGAAGGCTGATGAGTCCACTTTGGTGAGCAGGTATTTCACAAATTCTTCCTGAATATCCAGGTGCGAGACGGTGCCCCGGCGGCCACTCAGCTCCAGATCGCAATCCATGGCCTGGGCACCGATTTCATCCAGCCCACTGTCTCCGCTGATGGGTTTGGCATCTTCCCTGACAAGCTTCATTCCATTATGGTCCATGGGGTTGTGACTGGCTGTCACCATGATGCCACCATCGGTTTTATGGGCAAAGGTGGCATAATAAACCATCTCCGTTCCACACAAACCAATGTCCAAAACATCGGCACCGGCATCGGTCAGACCATGCGCCAAAGCTGAGCAGAGTTCCTGGCTGGAAAGGCGGCAATCCCGGCCCACAATGAATGTCTTACCATCCAGAAAACGGGCCGTTGATAGGCCAATGCGGTAGGCCAGATCCAAGTTCAACTCACCAGGTACGGTCCCTCTAATATCATAAGCCTTAAAACAGGCGGGTTTATTCGGAGATGCTGCCATGCTTAAAATGCCTCCACATGCGGGTCAGTGTTGTGTTTGGAACCCTCTTTGATTAGCATGAAATGACGCCGAGGGCAAGCAGGAGAGCTCCACCACTTGTCGCCACTCATGTTTTTTCAAATCATTGGAAGCAGGTCAGTCCAGAATGAGACGCAGTGATTTCCTCCACACCGATACAAAATTTTTCCAGCAAGTTGCTCTGCAATGCCCCGTAGGCCATCTGGTCCTGATCACCCATGATGGTTACCCCCGAAGCATTGCCTTGAACTTTGTTGCTCTGGACCAGGCCGTATATTTTCACGGGGCCCTGGCCGGTGAAAAATTTGAACTGATCAATAGCGGCGGCCCAGTAGGTTTCACCATGGCCTGGGAATTGAGCTATATCCCATCCAACTGGACTGGCCCCGATTACGCCTGCCCCGCTACCCAGCTTTTCAAATCAGTGGAGATCAAAGGTCGCTGTGTGGTGGTTTCCGATCTCGAAGAAAAAGCATTGGCCCTGCAGGCCCTGATGCAAAAACACCAGCCCGAAGGGCATCACCGCCCCATCCTGCCAGATGAAAAAATTTATCAGAAGGCCCTGCAGCATACCGGAGTTTTCCGGGTGGATGTGGAAAGCTGGACAGGGAAAGCCAGGCTTTTTCAGGAAAAACCCCAGGACTTTAAAGATAAGGTCATCCTTAAACTGGAGGAACGGGGATTGCCCATGGACCACGATACCATTGTCCAGATGCGGGAAGTTCCTCCCGGGTGGAGCTCGCCATAAAAAAAGGCTCCGGTTTTACCCGGAGCCTTAACCAAATCACTCAGAAGAAGCGACTTATGCGCCACCAGCCTCACTCACAATGCTTGGTGCAGGCCGGCTGGCCAGCTCCCGATCCATCATGAACAGAGCCTGTCCGCCGCCACCCATCATCTGCAATTTTTTGACGATGCCGTCGACGTTGGCTTCTTCTTCCACCTGCTCCGTCACGTACCACTGTAGGACGTTATTAGTGGCGTGATCCCGCTCTTCGATGGCCAGGTCGGCCAATTTGTTGATGTTATCAGTCATGAAGCGCTCGTGCTCCAAAGCAGCCTCGAAAGAAGCAAGAGGGGAATCCCATTCTTTGGGAGGATTGGCCACGGCTTTTAACTCGACGCGTGCGCCACGCTCAATCATGTAATCAAAGATTTTCATGCCGTGCAGGTACTCTTCCTGAGCCTGCATGCGCATCCAGTGAGCCATACCTTCGAGGTCTTGATCTTCGAGGTAGGCCGCCATGGCCAGGTAGATGTAACTGGAGTAATACTCTTCGTTGATTTGCTGATTCAAAGCATCGGTCATTTTGGAAGACATCATGGCATTATCCCTTAGGGCTGGAGTTGGGTTCCGCTGGATTAATATGACTTCAAATTAGCCTCCCGAAAGCCATACTGCCAGTTTGAATTGCGTTGTTTGCAGATCCCCCCAATTCCCTTATTATGTGCTCAACATTTTCAGGGCGATAATATTAGTCTTTTTTAGCGGCTTTTCCCTTATGCGCCCCATAATTCAGCGTCTCCCCGCTTTGACGACTCTTGAGAGCCGTCGGGTCGGGGTTTGTGCTGTTTGATAGTAAACCCTTTCAGAAAAGGATTTCGGCAATGCCGAACAAAGAGGTCGCCAAATTTTCGGTGTCATATCTTCAGGTTCTCAACGAGAACGGCAAGGTTGATGCCAAGCTCGATCCCAAACTGAGCGACGAGCAATTGCTGGAAATGCATCGTTGGATGCGTTTAGCCCGGGAATTGGACGAGCGTATGCTCAAACTCCAGCGCCAGGGCCGCCTGGGAACCTTCCCACCCAATACGGGACAGGAAGCCATCAGCATTCCCGCTGCTTTGGCCATGCAAAAGAACGACTGGTTCGCAGGAGCTTTCCGCGAACTCGGAGGCAGGCTCGTGAGGGGCGAGCCGCTAACGTCCACCCTCTACTACTACAATGGCTGGGAAGAGGGCAACATTTTGCCTGATGATGATCTACGCCTTTTGCCCACTAGTGTGGTCATTGGTTGCCAGTTCCCCCAGGCCGCCGGCTTGGCCTACGCCAGCCGCTACAAAGGTGAAGATGCTGCAGCAGTGGCCTTCATCGGCGACGGTGGCACCAGCGAAGGCGATTTCCACGAGGGCCTCAACTTTGCGGCCGCCTGGAAAGCCCCCGCCGTGTTTGTGGTCCAGAATAACCAGTGGGCCATCTCCATCCCTCGTTCTGATCAGACCCCCAGCGCCACCTTGGCCCAAAAGGCCATCGCTTATGGCATTCCCGGAGTGCAGGTCGATGGCAACGATCCCCTGGCTGTGCACGTGGCCATGACCGAAGCCCTGGCCCGAGCCCGGCGCGGTGATGGACCCACCCTCATCGAGGCTGTCACATACCGCCTGATGATGCATACCACTGCCGACGACCCCACCAAATACCGGGGCAAAGAAGAAGAAGAACTGGCCTGGACCAAAGAGCCACTGGTGCGCTTTGATAAATATTTGCGGGCCAAAAAATTGTGGAACGATGCCAAAGAAGAGGCCCTCAAGGCCGAACTCAAAGCCGAGGTGGAAGCTGCCGTCAAGGAATTCGAGGCCCGGGACGATTTCCAGATGGACGCGCCTTTCCTGAATGTTTACGGCACCGAGCACGAAGAAATCAAACGACAACACCAGGACTATCTGGAAAACGTGAAGCGGGAGGGCGCCAATGGCTAAGCTCAACATGGTGCAAGCCATCAACATGGCCCTCAAACAAGAGATGGCCTCGGATAAAAACGTATTGGTTTTGGGTCAGGATGTGGCCCAGGACGGCGGAGTTTTCCGCCTTACGGACGGGCTGCTGGATGAGTTTGGCAAGGAACGGGTCATCGATACCCCCTTGGCTGAGTCGGGCATCATCGGGTCCAGCATCGGCATGGCCATGGCAGGATTGCGTCCCGTTTGCGAGATGCAGTTCTCCGGTTTCAGTTATTTGATGATGGGACAGTTCGAAGCCCACGCCACCCGTATGCGCTCGCGTACCCACGGGCAGATCACACTGCCCATGGTGATCCGTATGCCTTATGGCGGCGGAGTGCGCGCCCTGGAGCACCACAGTGAAAGCCGTGAAGCCACCTATGCGCATTTGCCCGGCTCCAAAGTGGTCACCCCCAGCAGTCCGCGCAATGCCAGGGCCTTGCTTGTGGCGGCCATCCGCGACCCGGACCCGGTGGTCTTTATGGAGCCCAAACATTCCTACCGCGCCTTCCGTGAAGAAGTGCCCGATCAGGAAGAAGTCATGCCTCTGGGCAAGGCCCAGGTGGTGCAGGAAGGCACCGACCTGACCCTTATCAGCTGGGGCGCTATGATGCGCCAAACCCTCAAGGCCGCTGCCGAGGTGGAAAAAGCCCGGGGTGTCAGCATCGAAATCATCGACCTGCTGACCATCTCTCCCCTGGATGGAGACACCTTTGTGGAGTCGGTGAAAAAGACCGGCCGTTGCGTGGTGGTCCAGGAGGCTCCCCGCAGTTATGGCGTCTCCTCCGAGATTGTCGCCCGCATTAACGATCATGCGCTGATGTATCTGGAAGCTCCCGTCAAAAGGCTCACCGCTTACGACGTGGTCACCCCATACTTTGGACGCGAAAAAAGCTATATCCCCACCGTGACCAGCGTGGTTCGGGGTATTGAAGAAACGCTCGATTTTTAAGGAGTCTGAACGTGTTCGAATTTATTCTGCCAGATCTGGGCGAAGGCATCGCCGAAGGTGAAATTCTCAAATGGTACGTGGAAGAAGGCGGCCAGATTGTAGAGGACGAACCCCTTGTCGATGTGGAAACCGATAAGGCCGCAGTGACCATTCCTTCCCCTGTGGGAGGCAAGGTTGTGGCCCTGAAAGGCAAAGTGGGCGACATCGTCAACGTGGGCGATGTGGTCATCGTCATTGATGACGGTAGCGCTGAAGCCGCTGTGGCGGAAGAAACCGCCGCCGACAGCACCTTTGCCCAGCCCGACAAGGTTGAAACACAACCTGTGCCTGAAGCCGTAGCACCGGCCGCCACCCCTGGTGTGCGCCGCCCGGTGCCTGCCGCTCCAGCCACTCGCCGCTTGGCTCGCAAGCTGAAAGTGGACATCAATCTGGTAACGCCTTCGGGACCCGGTGGCCGCATCACTCCTGATGATGTGCACCGCTTCGCTGAAAACGGAATGACCGTACCGGCGGAGAAGGTCGAACACAAGGAGCATGTGCCGGCCAGCCAGGTGAAAGACGACACCGCCTTCGCCGAATTTGCCGCTCACGCATCCGCCACCATTCCTTTCCTGGATTTGGAACCCCTACCCGACTTCTCCACCGACGGACCGGTGGAAATCGAGCAACTGCGCTCCATCCGCCGCAAAGTGGCCCGCAAGATGGTCACCAGTATGACTCTGGTTCCACACGTGGCTCATATGGATGAAGCTGATGTGACTGACCTGGAAGCCTTCCGCGTGAAGGAACGCGACCGCCGCAGCGGTGGCAGTGGCGGACGCTTGACCCTGATGGCCTTTGTCATCAAGGCTGTAACAGCCGGCCTGAAAGCTGCCCCGGCTTTCAACGCCAGTCTCGATCCCTTCAAAGAAGAGATCATTTACAAGAAATTCTACAACATCGGTTTTGCAGCGGACACTGGCCGCGGCCTGGTCGTGCCTGTCGTCAAGGGAACCCAGAGCAAGAGCATCGTGCAGATCTCTGATGATGTGTTTGAAAAAGCCACCCTGGCCCGGGAAGGCAAACTGCCCCCGGATGATATGCGAGGCGGCACCTTCACCATCACCAACGTGGGTCCTCTTGGTGGAACAGCCATGCTACCCACCATCAACTATCCCGAAGTGGCCATCCTGGGCATGGGCCGGGTGCAGGAGAAACCGGTGGTACGAAATGGCGAAATCGTCATTCGTAAAATTCTACCGCTGACTCTGGCCTTCGATCATCGCATTGCTGATGGCGCTGATGCCGCCCGCTTTGTGGGCGAATTGGCACGCCAGCTTTCGGACCCGAACCTGCTTTTGCTGGAAACTTAGGAGATTTAATATGGTGATGGGAAGCCTTCGCGAAGAAACCCAGGTGGTGGTCATTGGCAGTGGTCCTGGTGGCTATATTGCCGCCCTGCGCCTGGCCGATTTGGGTAAAGATGTCCTACTCATTGAAAAACGAAACCGCCCCGGCGGCACTTGCCTGCTGGAAGGCTGCATACCTTCCAAGGCTCTGATCAACGCCGTGGAAATCAAAGAAGCGGCCCTGGACGCTGAGCAATTTGGCATGAAATTCACTGGGATGGAAGTGGATCCCGACCGTCTGCGGGCCTTTACCGATGAAGTGGTGCAGGGCCTCTCCGACGGCATCAAGGGTTTGCTCAAGCGCCGCGATGTCACCGTCATTGAAGGCCACGCCCGATTCACCTCTGCCACCAGCCTGGACATTGAAGGTGGCGAAGTCAGCGGCGTTGACTTTGAACAGGCCATCATCGCCACCGGCAGCAGTTTGAACCGCTTGCCGGCGGGCATCGTAAAATCCGTATGGAGCAGCGCCGATGCATTGCGCCTGCCCCGGATTCCGGAAAGCCTTTTAGTGGTGGGCGGTGGATATATCGGGCTGGAAATGGGCCTGGTCTATCAGGGTTTGGGTTCGTCTGTCTCAGTGGTGGAATTTTTCCCCCGCCTGCTGGCCGGCGCCGATCAGGATCTGGTGGACGTCATGGTCAAACAGGTCACCAAACGCCTGGAAGAAATCATGGTGGAATCGAAAGTCCTGGAAATCCGTGAAGTGGACAATGGTTTTGATGTGGATATCGAAATGGCTGGCAAAATGGTCAGCAAACATTACGACCAGGTGCTGGTGGCCATCGGCCGGCGGCCCAACACCGATGACATCGGGCTGGAAAACACCAAAGTCCAAACCGATGACAAGGGCTTCATCATCAAAGACTCTTCCTGCCGCACAGCCCAGGACAATATTTTTGCCATTGGCGACGCCGCCCAGGGACCGATGCTGGCGCACAAGGCCAGCCGCGAAGGCAAAGTGGCCGCAGAAATCATTGCCGATGGTGATGCCGAGATGGACAACCGCGCCATCCCCGCCGTGGTCTTCACAGATCCGGAGATTGCCTGGAGCGGCCTGACGGAGCGGGAAGCCGAAGAACAGGGCATCAAAGTGAACGTGGGGAAATTTCCCCTGGCCGCCCTTGGCCGAGCCCGCACTTTGGGCCGCACCGACGGCTTGGTGAAAGTCATCGCCGACCCGGACACCGACCTTATTCTGGGTGTGGGCATCGTAGGCCCCATGGCCAGCGAGCTCATCGCCGAGGGCACCCTGGCCATTGAAATGGGCGCCACCCTGGAAGACATCATGGTCACCATCCACCCGCATCCCACTCTCAGCGAAGCATTTATGGAAGCAGCGGAAGTGGCCGCGGGCGAGGCTGTCCACATCAACCCGCCACGGAAAATACGGTGAGCCTGGAAACAGTCCCCTACAGTTTCGACGATGATCTTATTTCCCGCACCCGCTGTGACAAAATCACTCGGGTGCGTGTCTATGATTGGGACGACCCTGCAGTGGTGATTGGCCGGGGCGGGAAACAGGATTTGGAGCTTCGGGCAAAAAATATTGCCGACGATGGCATCGTTCTGTACAAACGGCCCGGAGGAGGCTGCAGCGTCGTCTTGGACCCCGGCAACCTCATTGTATCGGTGGTTTTGCCCATGCCGGGACTGGGAAACATCAAAAGTGCCTTTGCGGCGGTCAGCCAATGGCTGATCACAGCCCTGGACCACTGCGGCATCCCTGAAGTGCAACAATTGGGTGTCTCAGATTTGGTGGTGAAAAACCGCAAAATAGGCGGATCCTGTGTATACCGCACCAAAGATTTGTTGTATTATTCGACAACTCTGCTGGTGGATCACGATCCCCAACTGGTGGACCGATATCTGAAACACCCCCCACGGGAGCCTGATTACCGCCTGCAAAGGGCACACCGTCAATTCATGGTGTCCCTGAAGGAAATGGGCTTGGTGGAAGAAATTGGGCCGTGGCGCAGCAGGTTGGCCAGAGAGCTTGACTTAGGTCTGGCAAAATTGATCAAGGATACGGGATGTCCAGAAATTTGAATTGGAATTGCCAATTTGAACGATTTCGTGTTAGAATTAAGTTGTACGGGTAATTTATACCAACTCAACAAGCACCCTTATCGTGCCCAACAGTCTACATTGCATCATTCGAAATGGGAGAAATAGGTGATGATCGTGGAAAGTCCTAGCCGTACCACTCGCCTGCTGATAGTCGATGACCATCCGCTGGTTCGCTCAGGAATTATTTCAATAATTCAAATGGAAAAAGATCTCGATGTTTGCGGGGAAGCCGAAGACCAGACCACAGCACTGGCATTGGTTGCCCAACACAAACCAGACCTCGTTCTGGTGGATCTGAGCTTGAAAAACAGCAACGGTTTGAATCTGCTGAAGGACATCAGCCAGAACCATCCAGAAGTTCTGACTCTGGCTGTTTCCATGCATGACGAATACACCTACGCCGTGCGCTGCCTGAAAGCCGGAGCCAAAGGTTATATCATGAAGCAGGAAGGCACCGAGAAAATCCTCGAAGCCATCCGCTGCGTGCTCAGTGGACAAACGTACCTGAGTCCCACCATGACCCAGGCTACAGTGGAACAATTGGGCGCCGGCAAAGCCCCCTCCGGATCTAACCCTGTGGATGCCCTCAGCAACCGCGAGTTGGAACTGTTCCAATTGACCGGACAGGGTAAAGAAATTTCGGAGATTGCCCAAATCATGAACATCAGCCCGCGCACGGTGGAGGTCCACCGTTCGCACATTAAGAAGAAGTTGGGATTGCGCACCAGCACCGACATTTTCCAAATGGCTTATGACTGGTTACGGCAAAATGGAATCCAGCCCTAGAGGTTAGGCTGGTTATTTAAAAGGCTCCCATGAGGGAGCCTTTTTTTATCGATTCAACTGATCCCAGAGAACCTCTGCCACCAGCCTCATGCCCAAGCCCACCGACCGTTCATCCGCGTTGAACTGCGGACTGTGCAGAGACATGGTATTTTCCTGTCCAGGTGGCGCCACACCAATGCGAAACTGAAACCCCGGGACCACCTGGCCATAACGTGAAAAATCTTCGCCCCCCATGCCGGGCGGATAGGTGATCACATTTTCGCTACCTAAAACCCGGCGAAAAACAGCCCGCGCCTGCTCCACCAATTCGGGGTCATTGTATCCGGCAGGAGTGCCAAAGTAATAATTCAGTTCCGGTTCAGGTGCCCCCACCGACTCCGCCAAACTCCGCACCACTCGCTCCACCTTGGCTCGCACTGCCTTGCGGGTATCTTCATCATGAGTGCGCACGGTGGCCTCAATACGAACTTCATCGGGAATGACATTGCCTTTAGCTCCGCCTTCAATGCGTCCCACGGAAATGACAGCATGGTGGTTCACATCAATTTCCCGGGCCACGATATCATTAAAGGCCAGCACCATCTTGGCCGCCAGAGAGACGGGGTCGATGCTGCGATGGGGGTAGGCCCCGTGCCCTCCCTGACCTTTTACCGTTAGGCGAAAACCGTCCACATTGGCCGTGGACCACCCCGAGCAACTGCCCACCTGGCCATAAGCGATGGTAGGATGATCGTGAAACGCCAGCACGCAACGGGGTTTGTTTTCGCCACTGAAGAGACCGGCGGCCAGCATATCGTGAGCGCCATCACCGGTTTCTTCCGCCGGCTGGAAAATAATCAACAAAGTACCGGGCATATCTTCACGCACGGCGGCCAACGTACGAATGGCCCCCAGGGCGATGCTCATGTGCAGGTCATGTCCGCAGGCATGCATCACACCCACGGCTCGGCCATCGCGCAGAGTGTCGCGACACGTACTTCGAAAGGAAAGATCCGTATCTTCGGTGATGGGCAGAGCGTCCATATCGGCGCGCCAGGCCACCAGTGGACCGGGCTTGCCCCCATGCAATTTAGCCACCAGGCCGGTGCCCCAATCGCCCTCCACAAACGTGATGCCAGGAATTTCAGCCAGCGCTTTGGCCAAATAAGCCTGGGTCTTTATTTCCCGGTTTGAGAGTTCGGGATTCTCATGCAGCCAGCGCCTGTCTTTGATGGTCTGCTTTTCGAATTCCTTTGCGGTGGCCTCAAAGTCAGGGATTTCAGCGGCTGAAACCACCCCCGAAATCAGAAGCATCAGGACAAACAAAAATGCCCCCCGGGGGGCATAACGCGGTGTTGTAGATATTTTCATCAAATCCATTTCCCATTCCAGAAAATCTCAGGTCCGGGCCACTGCCAAGAGTGACCCGGACCAACGTCTTTTACTGACCGTCGCTGCCTTTCAGGAACCGATAGAAATCGGACTCTGTGGAAAGCACCAGGGAGCTACTCTTGTCCAGGTTGGTCTTATAAGACTCCATGGTCTTGAGGAACTCATAAAAGGATCGGGTCTCAGGGGAACCGTTGTAAGCAGATGCGTAAATATTTGTCGCTTCCGCATCGGCATTACCCTTGATCTCCTGGGCTTTTTTGTAAGCCTCGGAACGGATCCGCAACAATTCACGATCTTTCTCACCACGAATGCGGAAAGCCTCGCCTTCGCCTTCACTGCGGAAACGATCGGCAATACGCACACGCTCGGAAACCATACGCTCGTATACCTTACGCTGCACATCGGTCACGTAATTGATGCGTTTGAATTCCACATCCAGGATTTCAATGCCCAAATCAGATGTGCGCGACTGTGCTTTTTTCAGCACTTCTGCACGAATAAAGGAACGACCAAATTCGATTTCATCCAGAACGATGGTCCGTTCAGAACGTCCTGCTGTCACTGCATCAGGCTGGCGGTTCGTCACACGAACCAACTCCACCAGATCATACTTGGCAATGGCATTCCGAGTTTCTCCGTCGATGATATCGTCCAAGCGAGTGTAGGCACCACGCTCGTTGTGCAACCGCTGGAAAAACAGCAGGGGATCAGTGATGCGCCAGCGTGCGTAGTTATTCACCCAGATGAATCGCTTATCACGGGTCGGCAATTCGTTAGGGTCGCCATCCCATTCCAGGAAGCGTTTATCGAAACGATGCACATTCTGGATGAAGGGCAGTTTGAAATTCAGGCCAGGGCTCAGCACGGGGTCGCCCACTGGCTCACCAAACTGAGTGATGATCACCTGATCGATTTCCCGTACCACATACATGGAGTTGAGAATCAAGACAATGAGCAGGAACGCCAGGGGGATAATAAAGCGTTTCATATTACTTACCTCCCATGGTGCCGTTAAGGTTCAGCAAAGGCAGCATGCCTTTGATACTGTCATCGATGATGATTTTGTTTTCCACTTTGGGCAATACTTCATTCATGGTTTCCAAGTACATCCGGGTGCGCGTCACATCCGGAGCGCTGCGGTAGGCAGCATAAATGGAATTGAAAAGAGAAGCGTCACCCTGGGCACGGTTCACCCGGTCCAGAGCATAACCCTCTGCTTCTTGAATGGTCTGCAAAGCAGCACCTGCGGCCTTGGGGATTTCCCGGTTGTATTCAGACTGGGCCTGATTGATCAGCGTCTCTTTGGCCTGCTCAGCTTCATTCACCGCGTTGAAAGAAGGCTTCACTGGATCGGGCGGATTCACATCCTGCAGCACAACCTGATCCACAGTGATACCTGTGTCGTAGTTATCGCAAAGCTCCTGCAAACCCACTTCCACGGCGAGGGCCACTTCGGCACGCCCCACGGTCAGAACTTCGTTGATGGAACGATCCCCAATGACCCGGCGCATCACAGCTTCGCTCATGGCCCGGAAGGTTTCGCCCATGTTCCGCACCCGGAATTCATGCTTGTAAGGATCGGTGATCCGGAACTGCACCACCCACTCAACGTTGGCAGCATTCAAATCTCCGGTCAGCATATTGGATTCGTCCCTGTACGGCTTGGTGGCGTACTGGCTTTTCACTCCGGCTTTCACCGTGCGGAAACCAAACTCTTCCTTATGCTGGCGCTGGATGGCCACTTTGTACACACGTTCGATACCCAAAGGTGCTTTGAAGTGCAGACCCGGGGCCGTTTCGCGGACATACTTGCCGAAGCGCAGCACAAGGCCGGTTTCTTCAGCGTTAACAGTGTAGAAGCTCGTCAAGCCTAAAAGAATGAGCACCCCAATGGGCAGCAAAGCTTTCAGCCTTCCAAGATTCAAATCGGGCAGCTTGAACTCAGGAACCTGGGGCCCCTGGTTGTCGCCGTCGAATTGGTTAGACATTTTTTTCACACTCCTGTGAGGGTTCGAGCAGTTTGCAAATTACCTACCCGGCGTGACTGCGGAATATTTGAACCTAATCTACATGGTTTTTCAGTAAGTGAGAACCATTGGTTGGTCTTTTCTGCAAAATCATGGCAAAAAGTTGGAATTATTTCTCAGGAAGGCCAAATAATCTGGTGGCATTGGCCGTTGTCGCTTCAGTAATAACGCTCAAATCTTCATCCCTTAAATCAGCCAAAGCTGTCGCAACATCCGCCACATGGTGAGGTTCTGTGTTTTCAGGCCTGACGCCGGCCACCCCAATGGAAGGTGCATCGGTTTCCAGAACCAGCCGGTTCAGAGGAATCACCTTGGCGCCCCGACGAATCTTCCGTGCATTCTCTCGGGTGACGCCACCGCCAAGCCCAAAATGCAATCCGGCTGCGTGGAAGCGCTGGGCCAACTCCGGCCCCCGTGAAAAGGCGTGGATGACGCCCCGGATATTTCCCTGGTAGTGCTTGATCGCCCCCAGCAGTTCACTGAAGGCGCCCCGGCAATGGAGAATGACCGGCAAATCCAGATCTGCAGCCAATTCCACCTGGATTTTCAACACAGAAATCTGCACATCCAAGGGTGGTCCATCGACTTTTGTATCCAGACCAATTTCCCCTATGGCCACAACCTTAGTCTCAGCTTGGGCAATGGCCTCGGCCAATACTTCTTTGAGATTTCCTTCAGCAGATGCCTGATCCGCAACCCAGGGGTGCAGCCCCAGTGCGGCATGGATATTCGGCCGGGATGCCAGAGTCAGCACATCAGCCCATGCCTCTTGGTCGTACGCTGGCACAATGATGCTGCCCACAGAACGAGCCCTGGCCCGGGCAATGACCGCATCGGGTTCACCACCCAAAGGCGGCAAATTCAAATGGCAATGGGTGTCGATCAACAAATGGAAAATCCTTGGGAAGAGGTTAAGTATTGCTCCCAAAGTAGCCTGTTTCAAAGTTCCGCGCGAGGGCTGATCATAAGCCATATCAACCGCGATGCAATTGCACCCTCACTCGCAAGCCAGGACGGGCATCTTCCAACCGAACATCCCCCCCATGCATTTGCGCCACCACCTGCACCAAACTGAGGCCCAACCCCTGCCCGGGTTTGGTCCGGCTGGCATCCAAACGGGTGAAACGTTGCAAGGCTTTCTCTCGAAAATGTTCAGGAATTCCTGGGCCATTATCGGCCACATCCAAACTGATGGCGTCCTCACCATATTGAGCAGAGACGACAATAACGGCCCCCCGGGGGGCATATTTGATGGCGTTGTCCAAGAGATTAGCCAATGCCTGCACCAGCAGGTCTGCATTGCCCTGCATGTTCAGATGCTCAGGACAGGACATTTGTAACGTTTGTCCGCGCTCTTCTGCCACAGGCCCATATAGTTCTACGGTGTCGATGATGATTTGCTGCAAATCAATGGCCGTGAAATCTTTTTTGGCAGCACCGGACTCCACTCTGGCAATGGTCAGCAGGGAATTGAATGTCTTCAGCAGGCGGTCGGTATCTTCGATGGTATCAACCAGAACCTCCCGATATTCCTCGCAGGGCCGGTCAGCCAGAAGAGCAACCTCCATACGGCTTCGCATGCGCGACAGGGGACTGCGCAAATCGTGAGCAATGTTATCAGTAACACCCCGGACACTGGCCATCAGATTGAAGATTCGGTCGAGCATGCGGTTTAGGTTGCTGCTCAAATGATCAAACTCATCGCCACTGCCGGTGCGGATCATGCGGCGCTCTAAATTGCCTTCAAAAATGGTGCGACTGGTGCGGTTGATGATTTCCAGACGACGGGCCAGGCGGCGGGCCAGGAAGATGGCCACCAACATTCCCAGAGCAAAGCTGATCCCCAGGGCCCAGGCAACGGCGGGACGGATTTCTCGCTTGATCTGGTCAATAGCCGCATAGTTATGGCCCACCATCAGAGTGCAACCTTGATCCAGCTCCACCTGTATGGCCAGCATATGTAATAACTCGGGATCCTCTTCATCGTCCTGATGATAAAAATCCAGGAATTTCCCATTGGACAGGACCACATCCGGCAGACGATCCAGATTACCGGACAACCGCTGGCCATTGGCGTCCAGCAACAGGTAAATACCCAGACTGCCCGGATGGTCCGAAATGTGAAAATTCAACCGGGTGACTTTTTCAAACTCAGTGCAATTACTCAGTAGCTCAACCAGCCATTGAGACTCCTGAGCTAGCCGCTCTTCAATTTTGTTGTTGGAACTGCGAAAAGTGACCGCATAGATAAAGGTCAGTACCAGCAAGGTAGAGATGAAGAACAAACCGGTATAAGCCACCGCATACCGAAAAATTCGACTGCGGTGGAGGTTTTTCATGGTTTCACCATGCGGTATCCGGCTCCGCGAACCGTTTCCAGCAAACTGGATTCAAAACCCTTGTCAATCTTCCCGCGCAAGCGGCTGATGTGAACATCCACCACGTTCGTTTGGGGATCAAAATTATACTCCCAGACATTCTCCAAAAGCATGGTCCGGGTCACCACCTGTCCGGCGTTTTGCATAAGATAGGAAAGCAGAGAAAACTCGCGGGGTTGCAGCTCCAGAGCAATCTCGCCACGGCGAACTTCCCGGGTCAGCAGGTTCAAGTTCAAATCACCCACTGTGTATTCAGTGGTGGCAATATCAGGATTGGTCCGGCGTATCAAGGCTTCCAAGCGAGCCAAAAGTTCAGAAAAAGCAAAAGGCTTGGTGAGGTAATCATCGCCACCGGCTTTGAGGCCTTCCACGCGATGTCCCACTTCAGACAGAGCACTGAGAATGAGAGCCGGAGTATTGAGGCCTTCCCTACGGATGGTCTGGATGATTTCCAAGCCCTCCATATCCGGCAGCATGCGGTCGACCACCAGAACATCGAAGTTCTCACTGCGGGCCATCATCAAACCGTCGTCGCCATTGTTGGCCACCGTGACGGTGTGCCCGCTCTCACGCAATCCCTTGCGCACATAACTGGCGGCTTCCTTGTCGTCTTCAATAATCAGGACGTGCATCCCGGCTCCATTGTTGGGTTCATCAGAGTTGCTGTTTTCGAGAGCCTAACACAGGACATGGGCCAGGCAAAGAATGGGAATGCCTGACCCATGACTTGATATGGGTTATGACCTGGGACCACAGCCACACGAACAGGGCGCGTGTCGCATGACGGGAGACGGGTCCCAGATCTTAACCACGTCGTTTTTCTGCTAACCGGTTATCTCCAGATTGTAGAATTCCGGATTTGTTTCGAGGAAAGCGTTCCACAGGGCATCCCCAAACCAAGTCCTGTTTCCTTTTGACTCCAGGTGAGCCCACAGATCTGTGACAGCCTTACGAAAAGCCGGCTTTTTGAGCGCTTCTCTTTTTTGATCCAAACTGTTGACCATTGTCGAATCTCCACTGGCCCAGGCCCACATGGTTAAGGCTTCACTGGCCGCCTTAGGATCGTTATTGTAACAAGCCTGTTGGAGCTTCACTCCGGCACGGGCTTCGGCAGAAAACATCTTGAACGTTTCCACTTCAAACTCCCGGGGCTTGGGTATGGTGCGCAAGTTCTTCAACTTCAAACTTGAAAAGAGAAGAACCATGGTGATGCCCACCAAAAGTACCCCTGCTATGATGGCCACAATTGTGAATGACATTATTTCCTCCAATCTTCAAATTGGCGGAAGACAGCCATCCGGTTCGGAAACCGCATCCTAAAACAAGGCCTATCCAAATGGCCTCGTCTTCCGCAGAAGTTCACCGGAGGGCGCGTCCGGCTTCACCTCATGGGCAGCAAGATAAAGGATTCATAGTTGCCAGAAGATTGCGGCAGGATTACCAATTGGTAACAATGGGAGGGTGCGAAACTGGTCATGTTCGCCGGGGGCCACAAGAGCTGTGGCCCCGACTCAGTCACTGGGCAGCGGGGTCAGATCATCTGACTGACCTTGGCCTGAATTTCCTGCATCACGGGGCCCAACTTGTCCTTCATAGCCGCATTGTTATTCACTTGATTGACCAGTTCCTGCAGGTTGGAACTTTCCTTCATGGCCAACACTGACAAAGCTGTTTGGCCATCCAGAGGTAATTTTTGGGAATTGAAAATCAAATCATCCAAATTGTAGCTAACGGTTTGTAATTCAGAGGCAGCCTTGTCCAGCCCCGCCGTGCTATTGACCCCACCGAGAATCTGCTGCACACGGTTCATCTGCCCGTTGAATACCTCTTCAATATCAATGCCGCCCAGGTTGAGGGCCGGGTTGGGGCTACTGCTGCAGGCGCCCACCAGCAAGAGAGAAATAAGGGTCAGGCTTAAAAGGGCAAATCGGGCTACAATACGGCTCTGCATGGATGATCCTCCGGAAATGAAAAACGTTTGTTTTGATTTATTCCCCCACATATTAACATGGTTTGAGTGCACAATCACGAAATTCCAGTTTTCCCGGGAAAGGATCCTCCCATGACCCGCCTGCTCAGCTCTTTCCTTATGCTTATTTTGCTGGTGGCCATTCCTGCCACCGCCTGCACCAATTTCATCGCTTCCCCCAAAGCCACCGCTGACGGCTCGGTCATCGTCACCTACACCTGCGACGGGGAATTCCACCCCATTCTGCGCAATACCCCCGCAGCCGACCATGGGCCCGACGACTATTTCGAAGTCACCACCTGGGGCGGGAAAGTTCTGGGCAAAGTCAAACAACCGGCCCACACCTTTGCCGTGGTGAACCTCATGAACGAAAACCAGGTGACCATCGGCGAAACCACCACCGGTGGCCGGGAAGAGTTGACCAACCCCGAAGGCATGCTCAGTTACTGGCGCCTTATGCAACTGACCCTGCAGCGGGCAGAATCGGCCCGCCACGCCATCCAGGTCATGGGCGACCTTGTGGATGAATATGGCTACAACAGCACAGGGGAATCATTTGCCATCGGCGACGCCCACGAAGCCTGGATCATGGAAATGGTAGGCCCCGGACCTGGCGGTCAAGGTGCCCACTGGGTGGCCTTGCGTGTTCCCAACGGCTATGTGAGCGCCTACGCCAATGGAGGCCGCATTGCCACCTTCGATTGGGATGACGACGACAACTGCCTGCACAGCGGCCAGGACATGGTCCAGTTTGCCCAGGAGAGCGGCTGGTACGACGAGGCCGATGGCCCTTTCAGCTGGCGCAAAGCTTTCCACCCAGCCACTCCCCAGAAGTTGCGCTACACTGCCGCCCGGGTCTGGAGCCTGTTCCGTCGCTGCGCCCCTTCCCAAAACTTTTCAGCGGATTACCAGCGGGGCGATGCCGATGCCGAACCATATCCCCTTTGGGTCAAGCCTGATGAAAAACTGGATGTGGCTGCTGTCTTCGACCTCATGCGCGATCATTATGAAGGCACCGAATTTGATATGACCCAGGGTGTGGACGCTGGCCCTTATGGCAACCCTACCCGCTGGCGCCCCATGGGCTTTGAAGTGGACGATATGCAGTACACCTGGGAACGCCCCATCTCCACCCAGCAGACGGGCTTTTCCATGGTCACCCAATCCCGGTCCTGGTTACCAGACCCCGTGGGCGGGCTGACGTGGTACGGACTGGACGATACCTGGTTCACCTGTTACGTGCCTCTGTACTGTGGGATCGACGCCATCCCTGAATCATATGCCCGGGGCGGCCTGGGCCAATTCACCTGGGATTCGGCCTGGTGGACCTTCAATTTCGTCTCCAACTTTGCCGCCCTGAAATATTCTTACATGAGCCCCGACATCCGCACTGTACAGAACCAACTGGAAGGGCAATTCCTCGCACTGCAGCCTGCCGTGGAAAAAACGGCCGCCGAATTGGCCAAAAAAGACCCGGAATTAATGCGGGCCTACCTCACCGATTATTCGGTGCAGCATGCCGAAGATGTGGTGCGCAAATGGCGGGACCTGGGCGAGTACCTTTTGACCACCTATAACGATGGTTATGTAAAGGATGCAGACGGCAGAGCACGGGAAAAAGGGTACCCGGATTCGTGGTTGCGGGCTGTCCTGAAACAGCGACCAGAGCAGTTCCTTTTGCCCACGGATGAGACCCTCTCCGAACCGGCGGACTATTAGGCCCCTATCAGGAGGAAGACGTTCATGTATCGCCGTATTTTATTCATCTCTTTGCTGGTTTCGGCCCTGCTGGCCAGTGTTGCCACTGCAGAGCAAAAATCTTTTGAGATGCCCCAAGATATGAAATCTTTGTTGCCGGCCTCAGCTGATGCCGTGTTGGCTGTTTCTTCCCTGGAAGAGTTGGATGCATTGTGGCGAGAAGTGCTCCCCCATACACTCGACCGGCAGGATGCCTCTCTCTCTCACTATCTGCAACTCCTTGACCCCGCATTTGTAGAACATGTAGACCGAAGCAAGCCATTCCTGGCGGTTTTAAACTTGATGCCCCCCATGGGTGGCGAGCCATACCAGGTGACGGGCCTGATGGCCTTGAAAGACAATAATTTTGAAGTGGCCTCAGTCCCTGGTTTGGACAAGTTCAATCTGATCAGAGAAGGTCAATATCTTGCCGTCAGCACCGATCCTTATTTTTCACCGTCTGACCTGCAGCCAGCCTGGGCCAGCGAACTGAATGCCGGCCTGATGAGCGTCACCCTGGACCTGACGAGCATCATCGACACCTACCGGTTTCTTTTGGAAATGGGATTATCACAAATGCAGCTCCAGGCGGAGAATTCCTCCGAGGAATTGCCTTCCCTTGAAACCACCCTTGCCACGATCAAATTGGCCCGCAGTTTTCTGAATTCCGCCGAAGGGCTTGATCTTTTCCTGAGCCAGGACGGCGACCTCGTAACCAAAGATTTCATTTTCCGCACCCAACCCGGCAGCGACTTTGCACCCGGCCCTCAACCCTCTTTTACTGAAGCCCTCCAGCTGACTCGCTTCCTGCCCGGAGGGGAGAGTCTGCTCACCGTTTCAGCCCTGGACCAATCATCCCAGATGAACATTTTCATGGACTACTATTTGGCCACCATGCACTCCACAACGGCCCTGATGCCACCAGAGGCCGCCCGGTTGTACGAAACCTGGTACACTGACTACCTCAACACCATGACCATCTCTTTTGCCCCTTCGGCCATGACCATGCGCTTCGAAAAAAACAATTCGTCATTCCAGAGCATCATCAAAAGCGATGATGCCCCAAACGACTGGCGAAAACTTTTGGATCTGGCCAACCGCATGAACGGTTTTGGTATGGGACTGGAAATGGCTGTTATGGAAGCAATCCCGTTCAAGGGCCATGATGTATCGGCCTGGCAATTGGTGCCCAATGAGGAAGAGCTGAACAACCTGGCCACTGCAGATCTGGATCTGTCCCTGGATGACCCCTTGGTAGCCTCGAACATGGTCACCATGCTGCGCTTCCTGTCCGGAAATATCTATCTGGCTCAAGTTGACAACTACCTGCTCTTCTGTGGGGGGCCAACCCAGGGCTTGATGAACGAGTTGATTGGCCGGGTGGATGAGAACAAAGGCCAAGTGGACCCCAGATTAAAAAAGGTGAACAAAAACGGCTTTGTTCAATCAGCCACCGTTGGCGACCTGAATGCGGCCTTGGGCGTAGTCCTGGAATTGGTGGAAGAGATGACCCAAGGAGATGAAATTCCCTGGATCACCAATCATCCTTTGCCGTTCAAGCAAACTCTGGCGATTGACCATGACGATTATTTGGTTCATGTGGAAATGAAAAAATCCGTGGTTCAAGAACTGATCAAATCCGCCCTGGATCTGGAGCAGGATTAAATTGAATGTCCGGCGCACACTCCTGCTGAATTTGTTCCTGTTCCTGATGTGGGCCCATGCCAGCGCCAGCGCAGCCATTCCTCTGCAACCCTTCATCAACCTGACTCCCGCTGGCGAGACCCTGGAGCTGAGACCGGGAACCTACATTGGCCCTGTGCACATTTCCAAACCCATCACCATTGATGGTCAGGGAGAAGTGATCATCCACGGCCGAAGCCACGGCACCATCATGACCATCGATTGCGATAGTGTGCAAGTACGCAACCTGCGCCTGACTGCCTCGGGCCGCTCTCATGATCTGGTGGATTCCGGAGTACTCATTGAAGCCAACCATGTAATCTTCGAAAACAACATGGTGGATAATTGCCTCTTCGGTGTTCACATCTCCAAGGGAAATCACAACACCGTCAGAGGCAATCTCATTTCCTCGCTGATTGATCGGGACATTGTTTTGCGCGGCGAAGGCATCAGGCTCTGGTATAGCAAATACAACCTCATTGAAGACAACATCATTTATCAGGTGCGAGACATGGTTCTGGCCAGCTCTCCTTACAACCTGGTCAAAGGCAATAAAATTTCCGGTGGGCGCATGGGCATGGAACTGATCTACTCCCAGGCCACCGAAATATCCCACAACATCCTCAGCGACAACGAACACGGTATTGTGGGAGTATATTCCGACAGCCTCTACATCCATCACAACCGGATCCAACATCAGGACAAGCTCTCCGGGTCGGCCGTGGCCATCAAAGGCAGCTCCCAAACCAGAATCGAATACAATGAGATCCTCGACTGCGCCGTAGGCCTCACCGCCAATTCACCCATTTTCCCCGAAGATATTCTTTACCTATTGGGCAATACCTTTGCCTACAACAGTGTAGCCATGTTTTTCTATGGGGACCGGGGCGGGCACATCATCCACGGCAACCACTTCCAGGGAAATTTCCAACAGGTGCAGGTGACGGCACCATCGAGCGCCATCGACAACGATTGGCTGGGAAATTTCTGGCAGGATTATGTGGGTTTCGACATGGATGGAGACGGGGTAGGTGACCGGCCCTACACCATCTATCTGCATTCGGACCGCATCTGGATGGATCGCTCCATGGCCAAATTCTATCGGGGCTCACCCAATCTGGAGATTGTGGATTTTGTAGAACGCTTGGTGCCGTTTTCCGAGCCGGCCATCATTCTCTGCGACCCCAAGCCGATGATGAAAAATCAGGAATAATCTCCCCGCTTGAAAATCCAAAACCCGGAGCCCGCGCTGACCAGGCCAATGAACACAGGATACAACATAGCCCAGATCAGGTAACCGGTGCGCCCGAAATTATCCAGAATGACGTACGCCGAGGGCCCCAGCAAAACCAGCTGGGGATCAAACAGCAACATGGATGCGGTGCGGAAAGACTGCAAGGGGTTGGCCAATGAAATGGCGATGGCACCTTCAGGCGGCAACCCTTCTTTGATGAGCACAGCCAGCATGATCAGATCCAAAAAGAGCAGCAGAACCAACCAGGTGACAAAGGCTCCTCCCTGGGCAACATCCGTTGAGCGCGAGAGGGTGGAGATGAGCATTCCGATGCCCAGAAAACACCAGGCCAGAGAGGCCAGCAACCCGGTATAAAAAAGAACCTGGAACCAGGGAATGGCCACGCCCTTGACAACACCAAATAAAATGGCCAGAAGCATGGCCCCGAAAACAGGCATGAAGACCACCAGGAAACGGCCAGCCAGCTTGCCCCAATACCAGGCGCCAATGCTCACGGGCAAGGAGAGTATGTATTCGAACACCCCGGCCTCACGATCTCCAACAACCGAACGCACGGTGGTGATGAGCATGAAAATGGGCAGAATGGCCATGGTGATCTGCAGGTAGGTCACCAGCAGACGGGACAGCCCCGTGAAACCCATGACTCGTGATTCGGTGAGGCCGGAAACGAACAGCCCTACCATCACTCCACCAAACACCAGGGAGTAAACCAGAAACCAGCGGGCGCGCAGAGATTCGCCTATATCCGCCTGGGCCAGTTGCATCAATTGCTTCATGAACTCGTCATCCTTTATTGCTAATGAGCTTCTTGTTCTCGGTTGCGGATGTACTCCATGGCATCCTCAAAATTTAAGGATCCAGGCACTTTCTGCACCTGGGCTCCCAGCTGGAAGTCCATGGGAGTGATTTGGCCTTTGACGTAGTACGCCTTTCGGGCATCAATCCAGCTTTGATCATTCCAGTCGTTGACCCAGATTTCGGTAGAGGGGTCATCCACCCACTGCCCACCATCCCACCAGTCTTGTTTATCCAGCCAAAGCACTGCGCAACCAATGTCATCGTAGAAATAAACCTTCGACTTCTTGCCGACGGGGCCACCCCGCACCTGGGCCGAAAAACTATGATCACTAACAGCCATCAGGCAACGCACGCACAAAACTCGGTCCCAGCGCACCTTTTCAGGTCCGGTTTTCGGAGCCTTAGAGCAACCTGCCAGCAAGAGCAGGGCGACCAGAGGCCACACCCATGCCTGGGTCCAGCGCATCAGTCCTGCTCCCGCATTTCAATACCCTTGAGCAATCCGGTGTACCGGGACAGGATGCCCAAAAAGCGCAACCTATCGGGGCCAGCCACCTGGCCCTGCCAAGTGACGCCCCCATCCTGGGATTCAAATTTCCAGGGATTGATGGTCTTGGCAAAAGCTTCGTTGGCTTCATGCAACACCACTTCACTGCTGAGGATGCTGGCCATATCTGTGCGGTCTGCCACATGGTCATTCAGCACAATGCGTCCGCGATCCAGCTCCACTACTCTGTTAACCAAGGCGGCCACTTCGTCCAGACGATGGCTGGAAATGATCATGGAATTGTTATCCTGGCGCTCGGCCAACAAGGAGAAAAACACCTGTCGGGCCGAGGGGTCCAAGTTGGCGGCCGGCTCATCCAGAACCAACAAATCAGAATCCCGACCCAAGGCAATGCCAATCAGAACTTTCTGTTTTTCACCGCCGGAAAGTTTGTTGAAAGGACGTCCCTTAATCTCATCCATGACCAAACCCAAACGCTTGATGAGTTCCACCATGCGTTGGGGATCGCTGTCACAGATCCGGGCTGAGAATTCAATCAGCTGGCTCACTGTCATTTTCAAGGCAGGAGGCAACTGGGGCACAAATCCAATTCTCTTGAGCACCTCAGTGCGGTTGGCTCTGGGAACCAACCCACCCACCAGCACTGATCCCTCGTAGTTGTATTCACCCAGCAGGCAGCGGATCATGGTGGTTTTTCCGGCACCATTGGAGCCAACCAGAGCAATGCGGTCGCCCAGCTTGACCTCCAGGTCAAGCCCCTTGAGCACATCTGTTCCCCGGAAGGATTTTTTTAGGTTCTCGAATCGAATCACTTGGGTTTTCCTATCACTTGAAACTGGAAGGACAACGCCGCGGTGGGACAGGCATCAATGCACCGGCCGCAGCGAGTGCAGTCGGCGCCCATGGCCGTTTTCAGTTCGGCAGCACGACCCTTTTTGGTGGGCTCCAATACGTGGGGCACCATGCACACAGCCCGGCAGGCTCCATCGTGGAAGCACTTGCTGGCATCGTGCACAACCTTCAAGGGTGAAATGGATCCCACCAGGCCATAAGTGAGGCCGATGGGACAGGCATAACGGCACCAGAAGCGGCGAGAGTAGAACACTTCAAAAAGAAGAAGAGCTCCCACCCAGATCAGGGCCAGTCCGGGTCCATAAATCAAGGCCCGGCTCACAATCCCCGTGGGGGAAATAGTTTCGAACACGGTGTACCCCGTGATGAAGGCCAGAGCTACAAAAATCAGCCACAACCAGAGGCGACCGCGCCGATCAAATTCGTGGTGTTTGGCCCAGCCTTTTTTGGCCAGTTTTTTGTGCAGAATTTCGGCCCATTCTCCCAGCAGGTGATAAGGACACACCCAGGAACAGAACGTCCGGCCACCCAACAGCCACCATCCGATAAAGATGGTCGCGATGCCAATCACCAGGTTGATCAAGACCATTTTATAGGCCAACATCACCTGCAGGGCCGCATTCAGATCAGCCATGTGAAAGCCCACAAAACGAGAACCCGTCAAGGCACCCTCAACCAACTGCACATCAAACCGGTAGGACAGAATGAAAATCAGATTGACTGCGATGAGTGTGGCCCACCGCTTGCGGCGCCAAACATTGGGTTGGGCTGCCTTGTGTTTGCGCTCGTCCTTGATGTGCTGGCGTTCATCTGCAGAGCGCTTTTCATTGCGCTTGGCGTGGTGAGCCAAGGCTCCTTCAGTAAAGTCTTCAGGCTTCCTGCGGCTGGGAGCACGACCAAAAAGCACAGCCAGTGATTCCACTAAGAGTTTCATGCGTGACCTCCTGCCCCGTTATGAACCTTGATGGGTTCTCCTCGATTGGACATATCCATCTCAATCACCGAAGGTTCGCCAGGACAGACCATCTCGCAAACTCCGCAGCCTACGCAACCGGCCAAAATTTCCGGGCGCATCATGGGACGGCCATCATCTTTTTCACCCGTTTGCACCATGCGAATAGCATGCTCGGGAGGGCACTGGGCTTCATTGCCCGCAGGAGGATTTCCGGCATCACATTGAGCAATTCGGATTTCAATGGGGCACGTGCGCACGCACAGGTCACACACTTCCACATCAAATTCATGCTCGTTCAGGGGCAACGGATTCCAGCGGTCAATATCATCAAATCGCAGTTTGCCGCCAAATTCGGGACCACGGGCCAGCCCTTTGAAGCCGGCTCCGGTTATGGCCAGGCAATTGTGCAGGTGCACCACCTTGGCCACAGCCATGTTCGATTCATGAGAATAATTGATGTGGTGAGTCAGGGCACCAGTGGGACAAGCCAAAACACATTGAAGACCGTCGCAGGAAAAATCACAAGCCTGCTTGCGGGCATCAATATAAGGGGTGCCGATACCAAAGCCATCAGTAATGTCCGCCAGTTCAATGGCTTCCACAGGGCAAACCTGAACACACTGGCCGCACTTGATGCACGACGCCAAAAAGTCTTCTTCAATCAGGGCTCCTGGTGGTCTTTGACGATCGACCCACCCTTTGACCACAGGTACGATACCAGCCATGGCCGCACCCACCAGACCAGCGGTCATGGTGACAGATCTTAAAAACTCTCGCCGACCTTTGGAACTGGGCTTCTTTGCGGTTTTTTCAGTATTATTTTCCATCAGAACCAGACGACAACAATTCCAGAATGGCTTCAGTTTCCGATTCCAGAATGATGATCGCCTCCTCCTTCCGCATTTTTGGTGTCTTGTCCCTGATCAGCAGTTGCGGATCCGAAAACGGCACCAGCCGCTCCAGAAAATCAATAGTCTCCAACAATGGAGAGCCTTTGAAAAACTGGGAATAAGGACTGTCTCGCCAAATGCGATCCGCATAGGCGAAAATTTCGTGAGGGGTGTCGCCAATGCCGTCGGCATCGAGATCAAACCCCGCGTAATCACTCCAATAATTACCTTCCCAGACATTGCGATTGGCGGTCATGCCGCCCCCCACATAAATCTGGGTCAAGTTGTCCACGAACTGGTTGTCCATAAAAACATTGCCAGTCCAGTCATTCAGAAAACGAATGCCAAAACCGTTGTAGGCCAGAACATTATTTTCAAAATGGTTGATGGTATCGGGCTGGTAAGGAGAAACATCGATGTAAAAACCACTGGCGCAGTACATGACTTTGTTATTGTCGATGGTCAGCTCGCTGGTTTCTTTGAAACCAATGCCGATACCAGTGGGCCCGGATGCATGGGCAATGGTATTATTGCGCACCACAATGCCATCACTGTACATGAGGAAAATTCCTACGGCATTGTTGTAATAGCTGTTGTTTTCCACCAGATTGTATTTTGAATACATGAAATGCAGAGAGTACCGACTACCCCGTCCCGTATTTCCGGTGATTTCATTGTCCGAACTGTACCAAACCACCATGTCCCGGGTATCGAAACACTCGTTGTCCTGAATCTTGTTATAAAAGCTGTACCAGAGCCGCACCGAGTCGCCCCGCTGGCCCATGGGCTTGTCCTTGCTGTTGATCCGGTTTCGGCGCACGATGCAGTGTTCGGCCTGCTGCAGATCCACTCCAAACATGCAGTCCAAAATATCGCAGTCTTTGATAACATTAAAATTACCGCGAACCTGAACTCCGGAATCGAGATCGTTCAAGGACCCCCCTGAATTTATGAGGCTGAGATTCTTGATGACCGCGCCATCACACTCCAGGTAAATGACCGAACCCTTGCCACCGGAATCAATAGTCACACCGTTGGAACCGTCGATAGTGATGGGATAATCCAGAGTCACAGGGCCAGCGTAGGTGCCAGCTTCAGGGATGAGAATCCCGTTCTCTTCAGTGGCATCCACCAAATCCTGCATGGAGGGGAAACCTGCCGACACCATGGTCGGCAGGCCAATGAGAAGGCTCAGAATAATGATTCGGAGCAGAAATCCGCTATTTGTCTTCGTCACTCTCTTGTTCCTGTTTGCGCAGATAAGCTGCCACACCCAAAAGCACAGTGAACAACACGATCAACCAGAATCCGTATTCGGGATAAGAGTTGGTGGTGAACTGAGCCACCTTACCCTGACCAAATGCGGTCGGGGTGAAAGGCTTGAGAGTGAATGCACCCATGCTGTTCATGTTATGACCGTACCACCACAGCCAGGTTACGTATTCCACCACAAAGTACAGAGGCAATCCCATGGGGATGAGAATAAGCATCCAGTTGACCGGGCCCTTGGGTTTGCGGGCCATGACAATCAGGAAAACCATGATCACCAGGACACCCCAGAAGACCACGCTGCCTGCGGTTTTGATTTTGTTGACCATGGGCCGCAAAACGTCCTGATCACGGAAATATTTGCCCAGGCTTTTTTGGTAGTGCCAGGCAACCATTTGGCTGCCGTTGCCCTTCCATTCTTCGGGCTCCTCAACATTGCGTTTTTGGTACTCCTCGAATTCATCTTTCAAGAAGGCAATGGCCATGTCTTTTTTATTCAGCTCGGTGGCAGGAGCATCCACATCCGTGGTTTGGTCGGCGGGTGTGCCAGCGGGTTCGTCCACTGCCACGACATCAATGTCTTCGCCTGCCTGGGATGCCTTGAGCGCTTCCAAAGCACCCATTCCTTCGGGCAACTTCATGCCACCTTCACCCAGGGCTGCTTTCAGGGAAGCCACTTGGTCATCAGCAGCGGAAGAATCGTTATCAGTCACGTCTTCTGCTTCAGATCCCAAAACAGTGATGCGGGCATCGAGGTAGTTTCCACTGTGGTAGTTCAAACCATCGGTGCCTAACCAAGCCATGCCCATCCAGATAGCCAGAGCTCCAAAACCCACAATCATAATGCCGGTGCGGATGACTGGCCTGACACACATGTAGGCCAATAGCATCACACCCACCAGAGCCAGCAGAAATATGGAAAAGAACAGTTCCACCGGGCCACCGGAAGCAATGGGATACATGCCCACATAATGGTTGATGGTATCCATCTCGTGCACACAATCGAGAGCCTCTTCCTCAATGATTTCCACCTTGTCCATCTTCTCACAGCCGTTGAAAACGCCATTCAGATGGAACAGGATCCGCACACCATCAGGGAAAGATTCTTCTGGGTAGTTGGGTGCTTCGAGAGACACCCACCAGATTGGAGCGTTGTAGATGGGAAACAGTAATCCGACCGCAATTACGATCAAAATACTGCTGAGAATCATTTTGCTGCTTTTCGCGTTCATTCCAGCACCCTTCATCCTTAATTTCACTTTGGGCGAAAAAAGCCTCATCTGGGGGAAAAAGCCTGCCGGGCGAATTCCTTTGGGGAAACGCCCGACAAGAGAGGAGATTATCAGTCAAAGTCGGGGTTGAGCCAGTCAACCGAAGGAGCCAACAATTCCGGGTCGACCGGAATACGGGACACATAGTTAACCACAGCTTTCATGTCATAATCGCTGAATTCAGCAATCTGTTTGACCATGTCCGGGTTGGCATTGCGGCGTTTACCATCACGAATCCATTCAAACTGGCGCACCATGTAGTTGTAGTGCTGGCCCCAGATCACAGGGTAAAGCTTATCTTCCATGCCTTCGCCCTTTTCACCATGACACTGCACACAATTGATTTCGTATAGCTTCTTGCCGTGTGCGAATTCTTCGGTGCCTTCGGCCCATTCGCCTTTGCCGTTATCCGGATTCATAGGCAGCTGAGCGATGTAGGCCGAGACATCAGCCAAGTTCTGGGCTCCACCAATGGCCTCGGGAAGAGCAAAAGGATACATGGTGGGGTTGTCACGATTCAGCGCGCGAATATCAGCCAACTGCTTGATAGCCACGGCGAAAGATTGGCCAGCCAATTGGGGGAAGGTTCCCTCTTTGGTTCCCCAGCCTTCAGTCAAGTGACAGGCAGCGCATACTTCATACACTTCAATGCCATTTTCCAGGTCCGGAGTCAAATGCAGAGCTTCATCTTTTTCTCCGCCTTCGCTATTCCATTCGGGGTTGGCCAGGACAGGCATGGCCACCATCATCAAAACCCCAAGCAACAGAAACTTCTTCATGGACATCTCCTCAATTTTGTTTCGACTTCTCAAAGGAAGTCACTCTCTATCTTGCGAACAAAAAACCACTCAACAACGCCCCTCAAACCTACCGGGACATCGTGGCGATATAATCAGCCAAATGATTAATTTCCTCTTCGGTCACCAAGTGCATGATTCCCTTCATGCCCAACACGGCCATACTATTGGCGCGCGCTCCACTCTTGATATCCAGCATTTGCATTTTAGCGTATTCAGCACCGTGTCCAGCAATTTTGGGGTATTCTTTTAGGATGGGCGTCTTGCCATCCTTGCCGTGACAGGCCGTGCAGGTTTTGGACTTAAACAGCTTGCCGCCGGGAGATGCGGGATCGGCATTTCCGGTACCGATGGCCTTGCCCTGGCCCAATTCGGTAGCGATAAAAGTAGCCAGGATAGCGAGTTCCTCATCGGTCACGCTCTGGATAATTGGTTTCATGACTGCAGATAAACCGGCAGCTCGGTTGCCACTTTTGATGTCAAGCATCTGAGTAAGGGCATACTGCTCACCCTGCTGGGCGATGACTGGATAGCTGGGCAGAAGAGGGTTGATGCCGTCTTCGCCATGGCAGGTGTTGCAGGTCTTTTCCCGGTAAAGCCGGGCACCTTCGGATTCCTGAACAGCTTCCACGACATTGGCCAGGATCAATCCCTGCCGTTCGCGAGCTGCGGCCTGCCGTTCCTCACGGTCTTCACAAGTGCAGGAGGCCAAGGTCATCAAGGCCAGAAACAACAGGAACAGGTTGGCCGTTTTCAGGAAAAATCGCATTTTTTAACTTCCTCCAGATCAAACTTCTTTGTGACATCAGGTTCCGAGCATAAAGCCCGGAACCTGACATCGTTAACAACACTCTCGGACAGACTCAAAACTTCAAAAGGTGATCAGATCACTTTTTGACTGTTTTGGAATCGTGTTCTTCGAGATAGGTTTTGGCGCGCAGACCAATGTCTGCCGTCTTAACCTGATACTGCCACCACTGGTTGGCCCAGAGCATAGCGTTCTGGTAATCACCCTTGGCCGCGGCCGCTTCAGCTTTGCCTTTGGATTCTTCAGCAAAACCGAGCTGATCTGTGGCATCTTCAACCAAGCTGACCACAGGAGGGAAGTCCTGGTAGTTCTGGCTGGTGATGAAACCAACAACCTGGTTGATAACGTCCTGGGTGGCAACGTTGGTTGCAACCTGGGCTTCGTAATCAGCCTTGGTGTATTTCACGCCATCTTCGATAGGTCCGTCATCCGGCTTATAACCCTTAGGCATAACCAGCAGATAACCCTGCATCTCGAGGTGCAGTGCAGAGCAGAACTCGGTGCAGTAATAAGGATACACACCGGCTTTGTCAGCAACGAAAGTGGTAGAAACGGTTTTACCCGGTTCCACGGACAGCTGGACATTCTGGCTGTACATGGCGAAACCGTGGGTCTCATCCTGAGCACGCTCGAGGTTGGTCAGGTGAATCGAAACAGTTTCACCTTCGTACACTTCGATGGTCTCGGGAGTAATGTGCGAGCGGATAAGGGTACCGTACACATGCACAACACCGTCTTCACGCACAATTTTTTCACGGCCGGCGCGGCAGCGATAGGGGCTTTTCTGATCGGTGCGGCTGTCCCAACCAACCTTGTAACGTACGGCAGGTTGCAGTTTATCTGCTTTGATGGCCGCAGCATAGTGAGGCTCACCCAAAGGCACAGGCATGTCATAAAGCAGTTCCATCTGGGAGCCGCTGATGTCGATCAACTGGTGGTTCTGAGGATGCAGAGGTCCCACCGGGTTGAAACGATCGATGGACAATTTGTTCAAGGCTACCAGGTATTTTCCGTCAGGAGTCTGGGTATCGCCTTCCATGGTCATGAGGTGACCAACATTATAGTGGATGGGCAAAGTATCGAGCACTTTACCAGTTTTGTAGTTCCACTTGGTGATCTGCGAATCAACGTAGATCGAGGTGTACAGGACACCATCAACAGAATCAAATTGGTTGTGCAGAGGGCCCAGGCCAACGTTGACCGAGCGTTCCAGAGCAACATCCAGAGAGATGATGGGAATACCGTAGGGATCGTGGCTTTCAAAGTTTTTGTCTTTGATGGCCTTCATGATTTTTTCAAAGCTGTAAACCCAAGCGTGGCTATCCAGCTTACCGGCTACAATCATGTGCAATCCGTCGGGAGTCACATCAACGCCATGAGGGCTTTTGGGCTCAGGTATCAGGTACATGAGGCCCTCTTTGATGGACTGCTCCATGGTGATCAGATAGGCGCCATTTACTTTTTTTACTTTTCCGGCCTTAACCAATTCTTCGGCTTTCAACCAGTTGGTCACGTGCAGGAAATCGGTGTCCTTGGAGGAGCAACCGGCTTCGTATGGCGGACGACCCTTCTCGATACCGCCAACATAACGTTCGGTGCAGAAGGAGTTGTTGAAACCCCAACCATAGCTGGGTCCCTTACCGGCATCGGAAAGATCCTGGCTGTAAGGAGGCATTTCAAAAGTAAAGGAGTTGTCGGGCTCGATGCGGCCGATATCCTTGTTGAATTTCCAGTATGTCAGTCCGCCACGGTACTTTTCGTTGAATTCGCTCAGAGGAACGAAATCGCTGGTGTAGGGAGCAGCATACTGGCTGGCTTCCATGATGTACTCAGTGTTGGGCGTAACAAAACATCCACCGTGATCCGATTTGAAGAAGGGGTTAACGACGATCTGTTTGGTCTCAAAATCGTGCAGATCAACCACGGCAATACGGGGGTTGGCTTTGTCGTTGATAAAAATAAACTTTCCATCGTAGTTGCCGTCAGTTTCGGAGAAGGCAGGATGGTGAGTATCACCGTAGGTGATGTCCTTGCCGTTAATGCGGCCCTGGGCCAGCACAGCTTTGGACTCATCATCAAATCCGTAACCCTGCCAGGGTTCGGGAGTGAAGACGGCCACGTACTTCAGGATCCGCATGGAGGGAATCCCGTAAAACATGATTTGGCCACTTTGACCACCGGAGCTACAGACGATGTACTCATCGCGTCCGCCGGTGGGAGTGTAGGTCTTTGCTGCTGCCAGCATATCCTTCTCAGTAAGGCCGCGATCCTTCATAACTTTTTGAAGGGCCGATTGTGCATTGGCAGGGCTGGGGCTGATTGTCATGCCGACCAAAGCGACAAACAGCAGAGCCACCGCAAGCTTGGAAAAGAACTTCATCTTATCCTCCCAAAAACAGGTGAAAAATCATGATTGCTGGAACAGAGCAATCTGAAGCAAACATTATCGCTCTACAGGGTTACAATTCAACCTTTTAATTGTATTTCTTTGACCGAAGGTTATCGATCAACATGATAAATCCCACGCAGTTAAGGGCTTTTTCCAATATAACACCTCAAGGTCCTGTTTATACGGTAGTTACAAAAAAAGACCAGCCGCTGAAATTTCAGCGGCTGGTCTTATTAAATTCAGTTTTCAATTAGTAATCAAAATGAATAGCTGTCTCCACCCTCCGGGAGCTCGGCAAAATTGTTTGCCGGTGGTGGAGAATCGGTCTTCCATTCCAAAGTGGTTGCACCCCAGGGATTGGCAGAAGCCAAAGGCCCATGAGTGACAGAGGACATCAGGTTCACCACTGCCATGGACAACCCGGCAATCAACAAGGCCATGCCCACAAAGGACAGGTTTTGCATACCGGCCAGCTCCACAGGTACCAAGTGGGCGCCCTGGGCCAAGCCTTTAGCTCCCATGATGACCTGAGGGAAAAAGGCCAGATTCAAGCCCACCAGATACAACACTGCGCCCAGTCGGGCAATATTCTGATTGTACATACGCCCGGTGAATTTAGGCCACCAGAAATGTAATCCGGCCAGCATCGAACCAAAGACTCCACCCATCATCAGATAATGCAGATGCGCGGTGGTAAAGAGAGTGGCCGAAAGGTAACTACCCACGGACATGTTGGTCAGGAACAGACCCAACATGGCACCGATGCCGCCGTTAAGCAGGAAAGCCAAAACATAGGTGGTGGGAGCACCGCAAAAAATGGCGCCACGGTTAAGGGTGGCCAGCCAGCTATAAACAATCAACGAGACAGGTACGACGGCCAGAAGAGACAAGGCTCCAAAAACAAAACTGAGAGAGGCTTCCTGTCCAAAGCCAATAAGGTGCACACCCCAGGTGACAAAACTGACGGCCAGTAAAGCAATCATCGACCCCACCACAGTGCGATAGCCAGTGACGGCCTTCCGGCTGATACCTGCAATTACTTCCGTGATAATACCCATGGCAGGAATGATGGCAAAATACGCAGCGGGAGTGGTGATGAACCAGAAGTAGGATTGCCAATTCAGCGGATTGACTCCGCCACTGAAAGGCCCTCTTCCTGTGGCCACAGCCCCGGCCAGATACATGATGACAATGCCCAGCAACAGGCCACAAATCACCAGTACATAAGAAGTCAGGTACAGAGACCAGGAAAGAATGGGCATATCAAAATACCCCATACCCTTGGCCCGTTTGTGGTGCACCGTCACAATGAAATTGATGCCGGTGGAAACCCAGCTCAATGCCATAAAGAGCAGCCCCACAGCCAGCAGAGTAAAGGCCCCGCCATCAATGAGAGAATAAGGCGTGGTGAAAGTCCAACCGGTACCCACCGGGCAGGTCACCAGAGACCCCAGCAACAGGATGACGCCAATGGCATAGAACCGCAGACTACAGCGTGACAACCTCGGTAAAGCCATATCCCGGGCGCCCAATTGGAGGGGCAGCAGGAAATATCCCAGCACCGAAGGGATCAACGGGATGAGGAACATGAAGACCATGATGATCCCATGATAGGTGAGCATCTGGTCCAGAGTGGCTTGGTCCACGCCTCTTCCGCTGTAGGACATGAACTTGAAATAACCGGCGAAAATTCCGCCAAACAGAAACATTCCCATGGTCCAGCCAAGGAACATCATGGCAATTTTTTTATGATCCAGGGTGGAGAAGTTACTCATTTAATTCCCCTCCTGCTGGGCAAATTTGGAGATAGATTTCAGCCAGGCCGTGATGGCCTCAACTTCTTTGTCATTCAACTTGCCCTCATACGGAGTCATGACGGGCTCGTACCCGGCGATAACTGAAACGTTGGGTGTGTACAGAGACTCCCTGACGTAAGCATCGTCCACGAGAATATCCACCCCTTCTTTGGTGGCGAAAGTATTACCGTAGACATCCTTCAGAGAAGGACCGACGAGTTTGCTGCCGTCAACGCTGTGACAGGCTTTGCAACCCTGGGTGTCGTAGAGCATCTGCCCCACTTCTTCCATGGTTCGTCCGGCAAAAATATCAGTGACGGTGGCCATCCAGGTTTCGTATTCCTTAACCGTATGGGATACCAGGGCGGTCTGCATGCCGGGAAAACCATCACCACTGTAGATGTTGCTGCGAACATCATAAGTGCCGGGAGTATCGGCTGTGAACCAAGAGGTGGTCTCCTGCCCGGGAATAGCGGCCTGGTTAAGGCGCAGAGCAGGAATGGTGATGCTATGAACCACATCAGCAGAGTTTATTTTCAATTGCACAGGTTCGCCCATGACCACGTGCAAAGTATCGGCCACGTGACCGTTGGGATAGGCAAAGTCGTATTTCCACTGGCTGGCAGTGACTTCAATTTGCAGCGCATTGCCCGGAGCCACGGTCCGGTCCATAAAGCCACAAAAGTCGAGGGTGAAAGTGTAGAGAGCCAGGCCCACTGCACACAGAACCCATACCGCTTGGAAAACCACATTGGCCTTACCGGTTTGGAAAGCCTTTTCGCTGTCATTTTTTCGCCGAAATTTGAAGACGTATACCGCCGCCAAACCCAACACAAAAACCACGGCAAAAGCAGCAGCCAGATAGATGCCGTAAAAGGCGCTGTCCATCTGGGCAGCTTGATATGAGGCGTCCGGGGGTAACCAGGCGGACAATTTGCCCGCGCCCACGAAATGCATTGCTCCACTCAAAATTATGATTCCTTTCGAGCTTAGTTGCCCTTGTTAACCACTAGAGCCTTGGCGTCCTCGATGGGAACACCAACCTTGCCGTTTGACTGGTCAATCCAATGATACCCTTCATCCAGGATGGCTTTTTGTTCGGCCATCTGATCCGCAATCACGGTGTTCTCTTCATTCATCACCTTTGCCTGAAATTCCATATCCTGGCATTTCAGAAACCCACCCCGTAGAAACAGGGAAAGTGCATAAACAAAGATCAGCACCGCGAGGGTGATGAGCACCACCGCGGGTAAATTGAATCTATCTTTTTGGTTGGCCTGGGCCATTGTCCTCTCCCTGTCGTTCCAAAGGAACTGGCTAGGTTCTATGCGTTTTCGAAGCGCAGACTTTCATCCAAGCGTGGGTCTTTGACTGGCACCAGGGGTGCTCCTGTCGCGAGCTTGGTTATTCCAGCAAACCAGATTCCGCCCACACCGATAAAGCCGGTCAGGTCCATCAGACTGATGGTAAAGGAATGGCTGAATTCGGGCATGACAACCCAGTACAGGTTGATCCATTGGGCCACGATGATCCATACGGCCCAGAAGGCCAGAATCTTTCTTCTGCGTTTGGCGAACCGAGAGATGAGTCCCAGGAACGGCAGACAGAAGGTAGCAAACAGAGTCACCCATCCCACATTGCCCCATCCATTTTGGAAGCGCAGCAGGTACCAGGCTGTTTCTTCAGGCACATTGGCATACCAGTAAAGCATGTACTGGCTGAAGGCGATGTAACCCCAGAAAAAAGTGAAGCCGAACATCAATTTTCCGTAATCGTGAAAATGCTCAGGACTGATGATTTTTGTCAGACGACCGGAGTTTTGCAACCCCATGGTCATCAAGGTCAGCACGGCAAAGAAAGAGACAAAACCACCGGCCCAGTAATAGACACCAAACATGGTGCTGAACCAGACGTAGTCCACACTCATCAGCAGATCAAAAGCCGCCAGGGCGATTGTCAGCGCGCTGGCCAGGAGACAGAATCCACTGTAATTCTCCAAGCGCCGGGTCAGTTTCAAATCGCCGTCTTCATCCTGTTTGACACTGTTGCGCCAGTAGAACCAGCTGACCGCAGTCCAGACGACAAAGTACAGCACCCAGCGAAAGATAAACCAGGGTTTGCTGAGGAAGACAGCCTTGTGGCCCATGCCGTGGCTTTCCAATTCGCCCGGAGTGGCCCAACCGTAAATTTGACTGGCCAGAATGATCACCGGAACAGCCATCACAGCCATCACCGGCAAGACGGCAGCCACAACCTCAATCATCCGGCGCACTACAATGCTCCAGCTGGATTTGGTCAAATACATGATGGGCAAAAACACCAGAGCACCGAGGCTGATGCTCAGAAAAAATGCAAAGTTAATCAGGTAGGAATAACCGAAGTGACGAAAGCCATCACCCTCAGCAAAACCTAGACCAATGGTAGCGGCCAAACCGACCACACCGATGATCGCACTGATTGAAAGCACCTTCTGACCAAAACCACCCATGGTGATTTTGGTGTCATTAATGCTGGGAACGTTATGAGCCAAGTCATTCTCCCCATGCTGGCCGGTTAATTCACCGGCGCAGGATCAGGTACAGGCCCGCCGAAGCGAGCGTTATTGCAATTGTTTCCGTGCGTCCTCAGAGAGGTCGCCAACATCCGAACCGCGCGAAGCCTGGATGGCCCGCACATAGGCCACAATGCCCCAACGGTCTTCCGGACTGATTTGGGGACCATAGGCCGGCATATTACGGATGCCGTTCTTGATCGTATTGTAAATTTTACCCGCTGGTTGATCGACAACCGTCTGGGCGGCCACATCTGTGGGAGGGGTCCAGGTTCCTTCGGCCAATTCGGTGGCGCGAATATTCACTGGGCCATTGCCATTGCCACTGAGGCCGTGGCATGGGGCACAGAAAACATTGAACTGATCCTGGCCTCTATCCAGAAATTCCCGGGTCACTTCCACTGGGATAGTTTCCACCCACATGGTATCGCCATCAGTGGTGCCGGTGAAAAGCACAGGATTATCCTGCAACATTCCCCGGGCAACGGTGCCCTCAACCTGGCTGCGCATGGCCATGCCATCGGCAAAGAAAGGGTTCTCCTGCTGGGCCTTGAAACTGAACTGCTGATCCATGTCATAAACAACCTGAATTCGCGGAGTGCCGCGTCGTCTGGTTGCCTGAGACTTGTAGACCATCCCCATGGGGATCAGGCTCACTGCCACAAGAAAGAGAAGGACGTAGATAATCGGACGGGGCATCGGTCAGTCCTCCGCACTTTCGTTGACTTCCTCAACCACATTCCCACCCAGAGATGACAGGAATTCGCGGGTCTTTTCCAGCTGGAACTTCGGATCTTTGGCTTCCACAACAATGAAGAAGCGATCCTGGGTGGCCCGGCGGAATCGATAATTGGTGAACAGGGGATGGTACCACTTGGGCAAACCATTCAAAATCCACATGCCGAAGAAAGCGGCGAATGCCGAAAGCAGCACCGTCAACTCAAACATGATGGGAATGTTGGCCGGAATACCGAACAAGGGTTTTCCCGAAATGATGAAAGGGTAATCCACAGCGTTCATCCACCATTGCATGAGAGTGGCCAGGGAAAACCCCGTGATGCCACCGCCCAAAACAATGAAAGGCAGCTGGGTTCCCTTAATACCCATGGCCGCATCCATGCCATGCACAGGGAAAGGAGTGTGCACATCCCAATTTTTGAAACCTTGGTCACGGCATTTCTCCACAGCGTGCACCAGGTCGGGAACATCTTCAAATTCCACCATCAAACCGTACAAGTTACTCATCAGTGGCTCCCCCCGTCTGCATCAGTCGGGATCTCGCCATGATAGTCACCAACGGCCCGGCGCTCTCCACCGTGGGCATCAGCAATGGGCATCACTGTTTTTACCTCAGCCATGGCAATCAATGGCGCGAAGCGGATGAATAGAAGGACCAGAGTGAAGAACAGCCCGAAGCTGCCCACGAAGGTCAGGATGTCGACGAGGGTCGGATTGTAATATGCCCAGGATGAGGGCAGGAAATCGCGACTCAATGAAGTGACGGTGATCACGAAACGTTCGAACCACATGCCGATGTTCACGAAGATGTACATGACCCACATGATGCCAATATTGGTGCGAATTTTCTTGGACCAGAAAAGCTGCGGCGTGATTACGTTGCAGCTGACCATGATCCAATAAGCCCAGGCATAGGGACCAAATGCGCGGTTGACGAAGGCAAAACTTTCGTAAGGATTACCGCCGTACCAGGCAATAAAGAACTCGGTAGCGTAAGCAAAGCCCACCATGCTACCGGTGGCCAAAATGATCTTGTTCATGTTCTCAAGGTGATGAACGGTGATGATATCTTTCAGACCGAACCATTGCCGGGCCGGAATCAACAACGTACCCACCATGGCAAAACCACTGAACACAGCTCCAGCCACAAAGTAGGGCGGAAAAATGGTTGTATGCCAACCGGGCAACTGGGCGGTTGCAAAGTCAAAAGACACAACAGAGTGAACCGAGAGCACCAGAGGGGTCGCCAAACCAGCCAAAATCAAATAGGCCTTTTCGTAGCGATGCCAGTGGCGATGGCTTCCGCGCCAACCCAGAGAAAGCACTCCGTAAACGATTTGCTGCATGCGGCCTTTGGCCCGGTCACGGAAGGTGGCCAAATCAGGCACCATGCCCATGTACCAGAAAAGCAACGACACCGTGGCGTAAGTTCCCACGGCGAACACATCCCACAAGAGAGGGCTGCGGAAGTTGGGCCACATGGCCTGGTAGTTGGGAATGGGGAACAGCCAATAAACGACCCAGACACGCCCCACATGGATGCCGGGGAAAATACCGGCGCAGATCACCGCAAAGATGGTCATGGCTTCGGCAAAGCGGTTGATACTGGTGCGCCACTTTTGGCGCAACAGGAACAGAATGGCCGAGATGAGCGTACCGGCATGACCAATACCCACCCAGAACACGAAGTTCACGATGGCCCAGCCCCAACTCACGGGGTTGTTCAAACCCCAAACGCCCACACCCTTCACAAACAGATAAGCGATCATCAGGAACAATACACCCGTCAAACTGGCGAAGAACCCGAAGGCCAGCCACCAGGCTTTTGGCGTCTTATGCTCCAGAACGATATCCGAGACTTTCTCGGTGATCGTCGTGAAGTCATTGCCCCCGAGGATCAACTCCACCGGCTTGGTGGGATCGTCCACTGTGTTGTCATTCAATTCCGTATACGACGGATTCATACTTCAGGCTCCAGTTCCGTTAAATCACGCATTCTTATCCGTGAGCTGCATCATGACTTGCGTCATGGCCGGCATCATGTTCGCCACCGTGCTCTCCTGCATGAGATGCGGGAGTGATGGCTGGATTCGGGTTCCGAATACGCGCCATGTAGAACGTGCGCGGTTTGATGTTCAGGTAACCCAGCAGATCGTATGATCGGCTGTCTTCACGCAATTTGCTGACCCGGCTCTTCGAGTCATTCAGATCACCGAAAGTGATCGCATCCACAGGACAGGTTTCGGCGCAAGCCGGCGTGATGTCGCCATCCTGGATATCGCGGCCTTCCACCCGAGCCGTCACGCGTGCGCCTTCAATACGCTGCACGCAGTAGCTGCATTTTTCCATGACGCCACGGGCGCGCACAGTCACATCGGGGTTCAGAACCAATCGCTCCACATCGGTGAGGTCTTCAAAATTGTTGAACCAATTGAAGCGCCGCACCTTGTATGGGCAGTTATTGGAACAGTAACGAGTTCCCACGCAACGGTTATAAACCATGGCGTTGAGGCCCTCGTCCGTATGCATGGTCGCTGCCACAGGACAAACCTGTTCGCAAGGAGCCATCTCACACTGCACACAACCCACAGGCTGTTGCACGCATGTAGGATCTTCCATGTCGCCCATGAAGTAGCGATCCAGACGCAGCCAGCTCATCTCGCGGCCACGAGCCACTTCGTCTTTACCGACGACAGCCACATTGTTTTCACTCTGGCAACCGAGGATGCAGGCGTTGCAGCCATTGCAAACGTTCAGATCGATGGCCATGCCCCACTTGTGACCGTTGTACTCATGCTCTTTCCAGAGCGAGACCAGCGGCGGGTGGTGCAGACCCAGGTGATCCACAAACTCAGGATGACTGTTGTAATCATCAAGAGTGCCTTCACGCACCAGGGCAGGCACGCGCTTTTGGATTTCATCAGCACCGGCGGTGTCGATGGCGTGGTGATCCTGGGTGGTGGCTAATTGGTAAGAACCGCCGGTGGGAGTAATCTTCAAACCCTCGGCAGAATTCTGGTTTTTCCAGGTACGCAATTTGTAAGTATCGAAACCGGCGCCCTGGGCCACTTGTCCTGAGTCGTCACGGCCGTAACCCAGATTCAGAGTGACTGAATATTTTGCCTGACCGGGCAAGACATACACAGCCATTTCAAGCTTGTTGCCCGCGTAGTCCAGTTCCACCAGGTCGCCATGTTTGACGTCCAGTTCATCGGCCGTGGCCGGGCTGATCAGGGCAGCATTGTCCCAGGTCAGTTTGGTCATGAAATCGGGCAGTTCCTGCAGCCAGGCGTTGTTTGCAAAGCGGCCATCAAAGACCGACTGATCCAGAGCAAAACTGACTTCCAGGTTCTCTGCTGAAAGCCCATGACCTATGGCAGGTGCGGCAATGGCATTGCCCTTCAGGGGTAACGCACTTGCAACCGGACCACCATTGAGATTCATATGGCCATCGTGCATGAAACGTTTCCAGCGTTTTTCAAAAGCCGCGTTGTTCTTGGGTACCCGGGGGGAGCCGTTGACCATGTTGGCAAAAGAAGACCTGATGACATCATAGGCTTTGCTGGGCTTACGGGAATTTAGGGCTGACAGCACTTCCCCAGTGGTTTTGCCACCAAAGAGTGGCTGAATGAGGGGCTGGACGGCCATATAGGTGCCATCCCAAGCCATGGCGTCGCCCCAACTCTCCAGGTAATGAGCCCGGGGAATGTGCCAGGTGCAAAGCTGAGAAGTGGCGTTATCTGAATCGCTGAGGTGAACCCGGTTGGCGGCCTTCATCATGGCCACGCCAAACTTCAGATCCACTGGTGCGTTGTAGACGGGGTTGCCGCCCAGAATGACCAGCGTTTCAAATTTTCCTGCGTTCAGGTCGGCCACAAGCTGGCTGAGATCCTGGAAAGCAGGCATTTCCATGGGCAGGTAGCTGATGGCATTACCAGCATTACCCAAAGCCTCATTTAAGGCGTAGACCATGGCGTGCACATCTGCCGACTGGCGCATACCCGCCAGAAGCAAACTATGCCCACGGTTAGCCATCAAGTCTTTGGCCAGGGCCCCCACGTGCTCAGTGCCCGCGTGGTGGTGTTGCCATTTTTTCAAATCGTTCCGTGTGAATCCGGCTCCGGCCGGCAAAGGCAAACCTTCAGCCAGAACCAGTTCAGCAGCCAGGGCCCACACTGCGGCGCCAATATCTCCGGCAACGGTGGGGAATCGATGATCAGCCTGACCACCGGTGATGCTGAAGGAGTTCTCGTAGCAATAGAGGCGGTTCATGTGACCGGTTTCGGCGCGGCGCCCCTCGGCAAATTGCCGGGCATTGCGCAGGGCCGTGGGATGGTCCTGCATCATGTTGGCGTCGAAATCCACAATAACCTGGGCCTTGGTCAGATCCAGCTGCGTTTTGGCAGGAGTCCCGAAAGCCTGAGCGGCTCCCTTAATTTCCCCAACTCTGCAGACGGCTTCCCAAGTGTAAATTTTGGCACCCTTGCTGGCCATGCGCCCCATGGTGTACCAGGCAGCAGGAGAAGTGGTCACTTCGGTCAACACCGCCATTTTTTTGGTGGTGCGCTTCAAATTTTTGGCTTCGGCCAGGAAATCGTCCCACGAAGGGTTGGTGATGGTACTACCATCGCGCCGAATGACAGCCACGCTGCGGTTCGGATCGTAAAGATCCAGCACACTGGCCTGGGCAAAAGCACTGGTGGCGCCCTGGCTCAGCTTAAAATCAGGGTTGCCATCAATTTTGATGGGACGCCCGTCGTAACTAGTTGCCAAGACAGCCGTTGAGACTGGCCCCATCTCCATGGTTGTGGCAAATCTCTGGGTCGTGCCAGGATCCATACCCTCTGGCCGTTTGGCATAAGGCATAATCGTTTCTTCGGGCCAGCGGCACCCTGCCAGGGAAACCATGGCAATGGATGCAGACATAACCTGAAGGAAACGACGGCGGGTCATCCCGCTGACCGGCGCATCAATGCCACCGGGGAATTCATTTTCCAGTTGGTCACGGAACTCATCGGTATCAGCCAACTCCTGCAGGCTTCTCCAGTAGTTCTTTCCGCTCTGGTCGTTCATGATCTCCGACATTCGTAACCTTCCCTAACGGTGACAGGTGGAACAGTCTTCCGACGGTTCAATCTGGTGTTCCTTACGCAACTCAGCACCAAGGGCCACCGGATCTCCCGGAGCCTTCCAATCCATGGTGGTCACAAACTCCCGGGGCCGCAGATTTTCTTCTGGCGCCCGGTGACAACGCAAACACCAGCCCATAGTCAGGGCCTCGGTCTGCTCGACGACTTCCATATTGTCTACCCGGCCATGACAACTGACACAGCCCACACCCGACTGGATGTGACCTGCATGGTTGAAATACACGAAATCAGGCAGGTCGTGGACCCGCACCCAGGGAATGGGCGTGCCTTTTTCCGCACTCTCAAACACCAAGGCCAATTTGGCGCTTTCGGTTTTGATATAAGCGTGGCAGTTCATACAGGTTGCCGTAGGTGGAATATTGGCCTTAGCCGTAGTTTCCACACTGGTATGGCAATATCGGCAATCAATGCCCAGTTCACCCACATGCAGCGCATGGCTGTATTCCACCGGCTGGACCGGGGCATAACCTATAGCCGACATTTCCGGGGAGAAAACCCCTGTAATCAAGACCACTGCAAAGACAAGCCCACCCAGGGCCAGCGCTGCTGTCCCTTCTCGTAATAGGTTAGCCCATTTGGGGAAGACAAATCTGTCAGTGGTTGTACCGGGATCAGGGTTAGAACCCGAATTGAGATCTTGGTTTTCCGGAGCCAAGCGACTCGCCCCCTTCATCGTCGAGGAATGCCACACACTATCTACATAGAAACTTTATCTATCGTCATCAATGTGCCCTACATGACAGCAGGACTCAAGGCGAACCTTCATTCACCTTGTTGCTTTTTTAATTTTGCAGGTTGCATGATAAGCCGATGACAATTCCCTGACAACGGAAAAAACAGGAGTTTTTTAAACTTTATAATAGAGCCACATTTTAGGCTTTAAATGGGCGTTTAAATGAAGCCCTACTCAGGCCCAGGGGCTTCTTTTGGGTGGCGGCGTGGTAAAATGAGCCTAATATATCCAAAAACTCCCCTTTCAATGCATGAAAACTGGAATCATGAAAACTACTCTCATTTTGGCCCTCCTGGTGGCCATCTCATTCTTTCCGACTGGTTGTAAAATGACAAATGCTCAACAGGATCCCACTCCCTTTGCAGGCCCACGGACACCGGAAAACATCCGCACCCATGGCAATCACTTGCTCAATGAGCCCTCCCTGTACCTGCAGCAACATGCCTACAACCCTCTGGATTGGTACCCTTGGGGTGAAAAAGCCCTCAAACGGGCCAGGGATGAGGACAAACCCATTTTTCTGTCCATTGGTTACTCATCCTGCCATTGGTGCCATGTCATGGAGCACGAAGTCTTTGAACATGACGATGTGGCCAGTTTCATGAATGAAAACTTCATTTGCATAAAAGTGGACCGGGAAGAACGCCCTGATTTGGACGCTGTATACATGGAAGCGGTACAAATGATGACCGGGCGCGGTGGTTGGCCCATGTCGGTGTTCCTGACACCGGAGCTGAAACCGTTCCACGGCGGCACCTATTTCCCCCACGACCAGTTCATGAATTTGGTTGGACAAATCAACCAGATATTCCTGACGCGCCGATCAGAACTGGACGAACAGGGCAACACTGTAGCCCAACGCATCGCAGCCTCATCCAATTTGCAAACCCATGACGGCACCAAACTGGATGGATCCATCCTCATCAATGTAGTTGAGAAAGCCCATGAAGCTTTTGACCAGGCTAATGGTGGATTCCAGCAGAGCCAGAAATTCCCCACCCCCGCGCGGTGGCGTTTTTTGCTGCACGAGTACCGCCATGCCAGCGATGAGAAACTGGAGCACATGCTCCTCAAAACTCTGGAAGCCATGCAAGGCGGTGGCATTTACGACCATGTAGGCGGCGGGTTCCATCGGTACACAGTAGACCCCAACTGGACCGTGCCTCATTTCGAGAAGATGCTTTATGATAACGGCCAACTGGCCAGCTTGTACCTTGAGGCCGGCGCCGTTTTTGGCCGCGAAGATTTTATTACCACCGGCACCGACGTGCTGGATTTCCTCATGCGGGAGATGCGTTCCGATGATGGAGGGTTCTATGGCAGTTACGACGCCGACAGCGGTGGCGAAGAAGGCACTTATTACATTTGGGATGAAAAAGATATTACCGACGCCGTAGGTAAAGAGGACGGCAAGGCCCTGGCTGATGTGCTGGGAGTGGATGCCCAAGGAAATTTTGAACACACGGGAAAAAGTGTGCTGACTCGTCGTCCAGGTAAGAAAGATGAAGACGGGTTATTGGCCAAACACCGCCAAACGCTGCGCACTGTCCGCGAGAAGAGAACGCCCCCCGGGCTGGATCTCAAAATTATTACTTCCTGGAATGGTTTGACCATTACCGCCCTGGCCCAGGCATACGCTACCACAGGAAAACAGAAGTACCTCGAGGCTGCTGAAAAAGCCACCGCCTTCATCCTCGCTACTCACCGGAACAAAGAAGGTCTGTTGTTGAGGTCTTCCTCCGAAGGCCGGGTCAGCGGCGAGGCCATTCTGGATGATTACGCGTTCCTGACAGATGCCCTGCTGGAACTGTACCAGGTCACTGGAAAGACTTCCTACCTCCAGGTGGCCAAAGAACTGGTAGATCACACCAGAGAAGATTTTGCCAAAGCCGAGGGCAGTTTTTACATGACCTCAGCTGGTACAAACGCTCCTCTTGGCAGGCGCGTAGAACACTTCGACAGTGTCATCCCTTCGGGCAATGCAGTGATGCTGCAGAACCTCATCCGCTTGACCGCCATCACTGGAGAGACGGTCTATCTGAACGAAGCCAAAGTCCAACTGAACACCCAGGCAGGTTTGTTGAATCGCGCCGGTTTTGAAATGGCGTGGTCCTGTGATGCTGCCAGAAAAGTAATAAGCCAATATTACAGTGTGGTGATTGCCGGTGAGCGGGGAGAGATGTTTGAAGCCCTGATGACCCGACTGCCTGCCAATGCAGTTTGCTGTCTGGTGCCCGAGAATGGTCCAGATAAAGAATTATTACAAATAGCGCCGGCCCTGGACAGCAAAGTTGCCGTGGATGGAAAAACCACCGCCTATGTCTGTGAGTACGGAACCTGCAAGGCCCCCACACAGGATTCGGCGGTGATGTTGGAACAGGTATTTGCGGATGTGGATTGAGGGCAGCAATCAACTTATCAGGTGGCCCCGGACTCTTAGAGTTCGGCCACCTCGGTAATTTCAATTTCACAAACAATGCCTGGTGCCGGTGACATCTGAGCAATAAGATCAGCCACCTGACCCGGCAGAACTTTCATAAATTCTTTTTCCAAATCAGATTCATCAAAAGTATCCCAGGTCAGTTCACCCACTGCCTCGGTGCCGCAATATGCGTGCAATTCCAGATACAAACTGTGCCCCATATCCAGGTCCTGAAAGCTGTCCACCAGAATGGCCATGGCCAGACAATCTTCGGGCACTTTGTCCCCACCGCGAGTGCGCACAGCCCGCTCCCAAAAATCCGAAACCCGCTGGGTCAGATAAAGACGAAATTCCCCATCGCTGGTCAGGGGCCAGAAAGCCGTCAGTTTATCCATGTCTGCATGAGTGAAATCCAGAGCGATGTCGGCTTTAATCTCAACGGGGCAATTGTCTCTTAAATCTTCAAAATCTTCATACATGGCGCATTCCCCATCGTCTGTGTTTTCTCTGGTCATTGATACTGCCAGACCATGATAGGGCTTCAGGGGCGTCCAGGCCAACCTTATGACACTATGGCGGCTAATAGCGCTTGAGACTATCATGTCAAGATCTACAGAACTTGACCAAGAGCAGGAGGATACAAATGCGGACCATTTTGGAATTGCTTAACTCCAAGAGCGATAGCACCGTGCACACCATCGCCCCGGAAAATACACTTTTCGAAGCTGTCACCCTCATGGTCGACAAACTGATCGGTGCCGTTCTGGTGGTGGAAGATGATACCATCAAAGGCATCGTCACCGAACGGGATTACCTACGCTACATGGCTGCCGACAATGGCGATGCCAAAACAACTCCCGTCCACAAGCTGATGACTCGCAAAGTGATCTATGTGACTCCCGAAACCTCTTTGGATTCGGTCATGGCCATCATGACTTCGGCCCGCATCCGGCACATCCCCGTTTTGATTGAGGGCAAGCTCAGTGGCATTGTCAGCATCGGTGATTTAGTCAAGCAAATCAGCCAGAACCAGGAAATTCACATCAACACCCTGGAAGACTATATCAACGATTCTTACCCCGGCCCCGCCTCAAACAACGCCTAGGCTATCCTCTCTGGGCCACTCTAATTGAGTGGCCCAGAGAACTCCTTCACTTAGCCAAAATCACACTCTGCGTCACCGACTGCCCCCCCGCTGAAATAAGCACCAGGTATTTTCCTGACGCCATCACCGAGCCAGCCCGGTCCTTGCCATCCCAGGTCACTTGCTGCGAGCCTTCTGGCCGTTCTTCAGCCAACAGCCCCAACACTCGGCGCCCCGCCACGTCGTACACATCCACCGTCACCCGGGTGGCCTTCGCCAATTCAAATTGGATGGTGGTCGTGGCATTGAAAGGATTGGGTGCTGCCATATGCTCCGCGATGATACCGCTCTGCGGCACCGCACCTTCCACCGCCGAGACACTGTCGTTCTTAATGTCCCGCCGCCAGATACTGCGGCCGTAGGTTCCCGCCATGATATGGAAACCACCATTTAAGAAATGACGCATATCCACTGTTTTCATTTCCGTAACCACCACCGCTGAAGGTATGCCCGTATTCCACGCCTCCCAGTGGAGCCCACCATCGTGAGTTTGGAAGAACCCAAAGCCTCCGGTCCCCACGTACATGATGTCATCGGTGTCTGGGTGCACCACCAGGTCGCCCAAGGGCACGTTGGGCAGGTTCCCGGTAATATTGACCCAGTTCTGGCCATGCTCCACCGACTTGAAGATCTTCTCCCCCGGCGAGGACATGCCGTCCATTAAAGCGTAACAGGTGGCTACATCATTCGGATGGGGCACCACCTTGCGCACTTGGGCCCCGCTGGGCAACCCGGTGCTGCGGTAGAACCACTGCCCTCCCTGCTTGGCCACCAGTTTGTAACTGCCATAGGAATCCAGGCAGGCAAAAATGACTTCGTGGCCCACCACTGGCGACACCGTGAACTCACGCACATAATAAGGCATTCCCCCGGCCGTGGTTTCTTCGACCCAGGTGCTTCCCCCACTTTCCCGACTGTAGATGCTATTGCCTGAATGCGTGTACATCACCCCATCACCACTGCGCCGCACCGCGGGGTACCAGGTCCCCGAGGCGGCCAACCCTTCGTTGTTTTCTAAGAAACTGGCCCCCCCGTCCTGGGATCGAAGGCTGTGGAAATCCATGCCGTCGCTGAATACCCCCAGGCGGATCCAGATGTCCGATCCAGCCGTGCCAAATTCCACCCCTCCACCATCTCCACCCAAGAGATAATCCCAACTGGAGCCGCCATCGGTGCTAAGACAGATGGAGTTATCCTGGCTGCCTCCGCAGTAGGCCGCCATGCCCAGCATGACCCCTCCGGCATCAATTTCAGTAAACTGAGTAATGGGCAAATAATTGGAACCTGAGGCCCACGACCCCGGCTCGCCTTGATTGTTTGAAAATGACCAGCCTCCGTCATGACCGATCCAGAAATACTGCCCGTTTTCATGCCACTGCATGGCGTGGTAATCCACGTGCAAATGGGGATCATTGACGTACTCCCAGGAGGCTCCGCCGTTGGTCGAGCGGACAAGAGTAACCCCACCGGCATAAACCAGATATTCATTGGTAGGGCACACTGAGATCACGTTGTTATACCAGGCTTGGGCTCCCATGTAATTGTCAGCCGGGGTGACATTCAACCAGTTCACGCCCCCATCGATGGACTTGTAAATCCCCAACAGGCCGTAATAATCGTCATCTCCGTTTTCCACTAGCTGGCTCATGGCCACAAAAATGACGTTGGGGTTCGAGGGAGCCACCGCCACCGCGCCGCGTTTCATTGTTGTGGTCGGTAGGAACTGATGGTTGACCCGGTACCAATTCCCTCCCTGGTTTTCACTGTAAAATAATCCCTCGTTCCAAAGCGTGGCGTACAAGACTTCGGTGCCGTTATCCAATTTCCGGATCGCCAAATCGGTGAAGACCCCTTGGCGCAGCCGGACCCAGTTTTCCCCGCCGTCCAGAGAGCGATAATAGCCATCTTCTGTAGCGGCATGCACAATGGCGCCGTTGTCGCTGTACCGGATTCGAAAAACGGTGTTGGGGACAGTGGAAGTATTGGTTTGGTACCATGATTCACCCGAGTTGGTGCTTTTCCAGATGCCCGTACCCGCATGAATCCAGAATTCGCCTGTGCCCACCAGGATCGTCTGCGGATTGGTGGGGTGGTAGGCCACGGTGCTGGTCCACTGGGAAGTGATGTCATCAGTCAAAGGTACGGGGGTGAACAGGTTATAGCGCCAGAGGCCACCACTGGCCGAGGCGATGGTGGTGCCCTGCCCACTCACTGCATCCAGGTCAAGCACCCGACCTGAATAGCGCGCGCCCTCAGGCGTGACCATACCCGCTGGTCCCACTTGCACCCAAGGACCTACGGTTTTCTCCCGTTTCCGGTCTACCACCGGCAACTTAGCCACGTCCTCCAACAGCGACTGATGAACTGTTTGGTCCATCACCGCTCCATGGGGGTAGTGCCAGCGCTTAAAAAACTCGCGCTGCCATTCAGGCCCGCTACGAGGAATCGCCGGGGGTTCCGATGTTTTGGTTTGTTCCAAGGGCAGCAATTGGGATTGAGAGTCTTCGGTGCGGTCAAAAGTAGGTAGCCAGAACATCATGCCCAGGACACTAAAGCCCAGGACCAGAAATAAGATTCGGCGCAACATAACGGTCTCCCTCCGTTTCAGTTAATAATAGTTGGTTATCATTCCATTCCTTTCTTGGGGTTAACGGCCGGGCAGAAATGCATCCGGCCAAGACCAGATGCTAGCATATTATCATTAAAATGGGAATTGTATTGCGCTGCTCGGAAGTTTTGGGAGCAGGCTGAGCCTAACCTCACACTTCACTGATCATCCCGTCGCAGTGTTTTTCCTCTGGACCAATCCCTAAAATTAGACGAAATTTTGGGGCCATCACCAATCTGAAGTCCTTACTAACGGGAATGAAGCCATGCCCCAGACAGTTATAGAAAAAATTGTCCAAAATCATTCCGTTGGACTGAACGCAGGTCAGAAAATTCACTATGGAGATTACGTGACTCTGGTCCCTGATCACGTCATGACTCAGGTTATTGCCACAAATCACTGAGGATGTTTATCCTCTATAATAGATTTTCCCTTGACAATTTTAGTTTTTTTTTTGTACGCACTGGCTAATACGCAGTACTCCAACAAATTATAGAGGGAGAGAATCAGATGAAACATCTAAATTTCATTTTGTGTGTCATGGTTTTCACAATTGCTGTTTTCCAGAGCGGTATAGCATTTGCAGATTGTGAGCCTGTGCAGGCAACGATAGAACCGCATATTGTACAAGCGGCAATCATGGAATGAATTGCGAAGCCAGCACCACCGGTTGTACTTTTTCAGGAGCATCCTGTGATGGAGGAGGAGGGTGCTTTCTTGCTGGAACAATGATCAGCACCCTTTCTGGTCCGAAAGCTGTTGAATTGGTGGGAGTAGGAGACCAAGTTCTATCCTACGATGAAGAAGGAAACCGCCAATGGGCTCTCGTCGAAGGTAGTATTAAAGTCCTCAAAACCGAATTCTTCAGCATAAATGGTAAGCTGAGCGTTACAGCTGACCACCCTTTCTTTGTGGACGGCAATTGGGTTAACGCTGAGGATTTGAGAATTGGTGACCGATTAGTAGGACAAGACTCTGCGGAAATCGAAATTGCCTCGATTGAGCAAGTGAACAAAGGAGTTCGAGTGTACAATATTGACGTCATTGCACCTGATACCTTTTTCGCAAACGGTATCCTTGTCCACAACAAGTCATTTGTCGGAATGAGTCAATAAAGACAGTTGGAGTATTGCGTGTTTCTCAATTTATTCTCTTAAGCAACGAGGTAACAATGTCTGTTTTTTCAACCCCTGGAAAGTTTTCAAAAAAATGTATCATGTCTGTTTTGGTTTTCCTTGCATTCATTATTCCTCAAACAGGACTAGGACAACAATTGGTTTTAATACCCAACAGCAATGAAGGCCAAGCTCAGATTTCATTTCAGGAAGATCTTGTTATTGGCGGGAATTCTGATTCCCCGATAATGGGGACCGTTTCTTCTGTTGCGGTTAACAGTAAGGGAAATATTTTTGTATCGGACACCCGCATCCCTTGCATTTACAAATTCAACAATCAAGGAAAATTACTTGCCCAATTTGGACAGGAGGGAGACGGGCCTGGTGACCTAACCCTTGGAACTAGGATTGGAATAGATTCTTTGGACCGAATTTTCGTAGCAGGAATGTCAGGGGATGTCCACATTATGGATTCATCCTGGAACTACATTGGCGGATTTCAACGTGAAAACCCCGGAAATATGGTACGGTCAATCCTAGTTTCAAAAAACGAGGGAGTGATGATTGCCACTCTGGGAATTATGGAAAAAACAACAATTGACTCGTACACGCCTGATCATCTTTACTCTGGATCATTTGCCAAGACTTTTGCAAATGAAAATGACGATTGGCGATACGAATCAGCCTATGCAGGAGGATATATTTTTCGCGATTTTGATGATAGCATTCTATTTGCTCAGCTTTCTCCTTACGAATTAAGGAGGTACAATCCCAATGGGGATATTCTCAATAGAACCGATGAAGGCGGTTCCAACTTTGTACTTGATCCCCCTAAACCTGATTTCAACGCCAAACGGGTTTCTATTAAATATCTATGGGGCACAAGCGGAATTGTTTCATTCAAAAATGGTGAAATTCTGACGAGCTCATGGCGTGTGAAAGAAGACGGTCAAACCCAGTCTCTATTTTGCCTTTACAATGCCGAATTTGAACTAATCGGACGATCTATCTTCCAAGACTATCACACAATTAAAGGGATTGATAAGGACGACATGGTCTTCCTGTGCAGTGAAGACGATCTCTCCAATCGTATTTCTCGATCAAAAATCATCCTTAGATAAATTAACATACTCAACTCATTGAACCGGGGAATATTATTCCCCGGTACTCACCCGCCTGTCCCCCAAGAGAAGACCTAAAACAATTGTGCCCTACTTGATGATTTTTTCTGGCCACAATCACTTTTTTAGATGACTTTTCAGGTTTCCTTTTTCAACTCAGCCACCCATAAAAAGGAAAAACCACCATGGCCCAGACAGTAATCGAAAAAATCGTCCAGTCCCACGCCGTCGGATTAAACGAAAACCAGGAAGTCCACTGCGGAGATTACGTCACCCTGGTCCCCGATCACGTCATGACCCACGACAACACATCAGCCGTTATAGGCAAATTTAAGGGCCTCGGAGTGCCCAAAATAAAGAATCCCAACCAACCGGTATTCACCCTCGATCATAACATCCAGGATCTGGGCCATGAGAACCAGGCCAAGTACAAGGCCATCGCCGAATTTGCAGCCGCCAATGGGGTGGATGCCTACCCCGCCGGTCGCGGCATTGGTCACCAAGTCATGATTGAAGAAGGCTACGTACAGCCCGGTGGATTCTGCGTGGCCAGCGACAGTCATAGCAACACCTATGGGGCCATTGGCGCCTTAGGCACCCCTGTGGTGCGGACCGATGCTGCCGCCCTCTGGGCCCTGGGCAGTGTCTTGTGGCAAGTGCCGCGCACCGTCAAAGTGAACCTGAATGGAAAGATGCGCCCTGGAGTCACCGGCAAAGATGTGATCATCACCCTCTGCGGCCTGTACGATCAGGGGGAAGTGCTCAACGCTGTCATCGAGTTTGGCGGCACCGGTGTTGTGGGCCTGACCATGGAAGAGCGCCTGACTGTATCCAATATGACCACCGAGTGGGGCGCTCTCGCCGGCTGGTTCCCCGTGGATGGAATCACCATCGCGCACATGAAAGATCGCCAGCAATGGCTGAAAGATCATGGCAATACCGATCGTATCACCGATGAGAAAATTGCCGACTGGACCAACAACCCGCCCGCAAGCGACGCGGACGCCTGGTTCGCTGCGGAAATCAATTTGGACCTGGCCACTGTCACACCCCACATCTGTGGACCTCATTCCGTGCAACTGACCTCCAGCCTGGATGAATTCAGCCAGAAAAAAATGGCCATCCACAAGGCTTACCTGGTCTCCTGCACCAACAGTCGTCTGGGTGATCTGGAAGCCGCCGCTGCCGTGGTCAATGGTGCTAAAGTGGCGGACGGCGTAGAGCTTTATGTGGCCGCCGCCAGCCAACCCATCCAGGAGCAGGCTGAAGCCAGCGGCGCCTGGGGCACTTTGCTGGAAGCTGGCGCCATTCCCCTGCCCCCCGGATGCGGTCCCTGCATCGGTTTGGGTGTTGGCTTGCTGGAAGACGGACAGGTGGGCATCAGCGCCACCAACCGCAATTTCCGCGGCCGCATGGGCAGCCGTGACGCCGAAGCCTACCTGGCCAGTCCCGCCGTGGTCACTGCCAGCGCTTTGGCCGGTTACATCACCGGGCCCGAAGGCATAGAGCTGGCCGGCGAAGGCCCCACTCGTGACTTCAAAGAAATCCCGGCCCAGGATGCTCCTGCCGCTGCAGTGGAAATCCTCAACGGATTCCCCTCTGGTCATGAGGGCCGCGCTCTGGTCCTGCCCACCAACAACCTCAACACTGACGGCATCTACAGCAAAGATTACACCTACAGGGAAGACGTCACCAAAGAGTTGATGGCCCAGGTTGTGATGGAAAACTACGACCCGGATTTCGCAGGCCAGGTGCTGGCAGGCGACGTCATCGTCAGCGGTTACAACTTCGGCACCGGTAGCTCCCGCGAGCAGGCAGCCACCGCGTTGCAGGCCGCAGGCATCCAGATGGTCATTGCCGGTAGCTACAGCCAGACATATTTGCGCAACGCTATCAACAATGGTTTCGTTTGTGTAGAGTGCCCCACATTGAGCGACGCCATGCTGGCCGCTTATAAGAGTGAAGCCGAAGCTGGCCAGCGCACCATCGTGGCCGAAGATATACTTAACGTCGACTTTGCCGCCTCCTCCGTGACCTGGCGCGGCCAGGCCTACCGGTTCAGTCCTCTGGGCAAACCGGTTCAGGAAGTGGTCATCGCCGGTGGTGTGGAGAATCAAGTGAGGGAAAGCCTGAAATGAGTGACAAACAGAACCCTGAAGAGCAATGCGCGCCTATGTTCGACGGGGGACTGTACGTCTTTCTGATGCGATTGCAAGCGCCCCAACCCGTACAGATTGGGGCGCTTGGTTTGTTTGATTTTCCTGAGGGTTGGTATTTGTACACCGGCCGGGCCAAGCAAAATTTGGCCAAACGGGTGGAACGCCACTGGAGTTTGAAAGAGAAGTTGCACTGGCATATTGACTATCTGGCCACCGCCCCCAGCTCCGAACCGGTGGGCGCCATTGTCATTCCGGATAGTGCTGGTCTGTCTGAGTGTTTTTTGAATCAGGAAATTGGTAAGAAGTTTGGGGGACAGATCCCCGCTCCCAACTTTGGAGCCAGTGATTGCAAAAATGGGTGCCCGACCCATCTGTTTTTTAGCCCGGCCCCTGTTTCGTTGCTGGCCATGGCTCAAATTCATCCTGAAGCCGCTGTATTGATTCCCCAGGCGGGTATTTGGGAGCCCCCACTCCATAAGCTGTAAATTGACATTGGTCTTTTTTTTCCCTGAGGGCATTTTATTGCTGACCTGGGAGCCCATTGCCAATAAGAATGCCTGGACTTCATCAAAAGACCCAAGCTTCTGCTCGGGGTCTTTTGTTTGGTTGTTTCTTTGGTAAATATCTAAACCTGGTTCAGCAAGGCCTCGGTTTTCTTCCAAACAGAGCGCATAGCCTCTGCCGCCGCAGACTCCCCATCTTCCACCACACTGCAGCCATGGATTTGCGCCTGAGTGATGGCCGGATCAAAGGGAATTTCCCCCACCATGGTGGCCCCCCGCGCTTCACTATCCTCAACAATTTTCCGAGACAACTTAGGATTCAAATCTGCTTTGTTGATGCACACGGCCACCGGCACACTGAAGGTCTTGGCCAGGTCCAGCAAACGCATCAAATCATGATGCCCTGAGACTCCTGGCTCTGTCACCGCCAAAATCATATCCGAGTTGGTGATGGCCGCAGTCACGGGACAACCAATGCCCGGAGGTCCGTCCACCAGTACCAAATCAAAATTACCTTCGGCAGCCAATTCTTTGGCCATCTCTCGCACCAGAGTGACCAGCTTGCCGCTGTTTTCGCCCCCTGGTTTTAAACGGGCATGAACCATCGGGCCATGCCTTGTATCTGAGACAAACCACTGACCGGTCACGCTCACGGGAAAATCAATGGCATCGGTGGGACAGAAATGCACACACACGCCGCACCCCTCGCACATGACGGGGTCCACTTGGTAAACATTTCCACCCGATCCATCAGGCGTTTCCGTGATGGCATCAAAACGACACAACTCATGGCAGAGTCCGCACGCGTCACAATCCTCCTGCCGGATAACTGCCTCATGCCCTCCCTCGAAATCACCTTCCTGATACGGCCGCGGCCCCACAACCATGTACAAATCGGCTGCGTCCACATCACCATCAACCAAAACCCGGTTCTGAGACAAGGCAGCCAGAGCCGCCGTGACACTTGTTTTTCCGGTGCCACCTTTGCCACTGCAGATAACCAGTTCTTTCATGAGCATGCCTCCTCAGCCAGAGTCAGCACTTCATCCAAAAGGTTCTCGAAAGCGGCCTTTATGGCTGGAATAGTTTTGACGATGAGTTCACCCCGGGAAATGGATTCGGCCACATCGCGGCGAAAGGGCAGACCTTTTAACATGTGCAATCCTTCTTCTTGGCAGTACTCCGCCACGCGGTCATCACCACTGCCTTCACGGTTCACCAAAACAGCGCAAGGCATGCCCAAGTCCCGTACCAATTCCACCGCCACCTTCAAATCGCTCAGTCCAAAAGGTGTGGGCTCGGTGACCAGCAAGACAAAATCACTGCCGTGCAAAGTGGCCACAGCGGGGCAGGCTACTCCCGGAGGAGCATCCCGAATGACCAGATCATTGTTTGCCCCTCTGGTGACTGCCTCCACCAATGGTGGAACTTGAGTTTCCCCGATTCGCAGACGGCCATGAGTGAAATGCAAACTCCCCACCTGCCCGGATTCTGTCTCACCGATGATGCGCTCTCCCTGGGTGATGGCCTTCTCCGGACACACCAACCAACAGCCACTGCAAGCGTGGCACAAATCATCGAACACAAGAGTCTTGGTAGGCAAACTGATGATGGCATTGAACTCACAAATTTCGGCACATTTACCGCAGTGAGAGCAAAGATCCTGGTCCACCACAGGCAACGGAAGGGCGATTTGTTTTTTCTCTTCCAGCACCGGATGCAGGAATAGGTGAGCGTTGGGTTCTTCCACATCGCAGTCGCAAAAATGAACCGACTGCTTCCTCTCGGCAGCAACGACTGCAAGGTTCACCGACACCGTCGTTTTACCTGTGCCCCCTTTACCGCTGGCTACTGTCAGGATCATTATTAATGACCTTCTTCAGTAGGATCGGGGGTCATTGTTCCACTGCGGAATTTTTCGAGCATTTCCTGAACTGTTCCTTCGGCATGACTATAAAGTTCCACACCACTGCCGGCCATGGCCTGGCCTGCTTTGGGTCCCACATGCCCTGTCAGTAAAGCTTTTGCACCTGAATTGACCACGCGCTGTCCGGCTTGAACACCGGCACCATGAGATGCGGCAACACCATCGGCATTGTCTAGAACTTCAAAATCGCCACTCTCTACATCGATCAACAGAAAGAAAGCTCCACGGCCAAAACGGGGATCCACGGCACTGTCCAGAGTTTGGCCTTTGGACGTAATAATGATTTTCATGAGGTCTCCTTTATTTTCCCTTGCGGTGATTTAGTTTTGAGCATATACTCACTATAGTTCATTGAGAAAAACAAAGCAAAGGAAGTTTTATGCCACGACCGAATAAACCCCGCCGCATCCGACACAACCCGGCGGTGACCTTCTTCAAGCCCCAGGGAATTCCCCTGCGAGCCCTCCAACATGTGGAACTGGGCTTGGATGAAGTGGAAGCTTTACGGCTGGCCGATCAGGAAGAGCTCTCCCATGAACAAGTGGGCGAAGAAATGGAAATTAGCCGCGCTACTGTGGGCCGCATCCTGGCCCGGGCGCGATCGAAAGTAGCCATGGCCCTCACCCAGGGTATGGCCATACGCATAGAGACCGGCACAGTGCCGGCAGAAGAAAGCGAGAAAGAAATGCCAAATAATGACGGTACAGGACCCCAGGGTCAGGGAGCACGCAGTGGTCGGGGAGCCGGGCGTTGCGCAGCCCCCGCAGTAGAAGACAATGGAAACGCACAACCCGGGCGCGGCAGGGGCCGTGGACGGGGTGCCGCCACCAACACCGGTCAGGGTCCCGGACGGGGCCGGGGACCAGGAAATGGTCCAGGCAAAGGTCCCGGGCGTGGTGGATCCGGTCGCGGTGGCCGCAGGTAGCAACCACAAAGATTTGGCCCAACTGAAACCGGCTTTCGCGGTTTTGGCTGGGCCATTTTTTTAAGAGGTTTACTCCATATACCGTAACTGATTTCGGATCCCTTGATTATCAGGATCCAATTCCGAAGCTCTTTCCAGAGCTTTTTTAGCCTCAGCATTACGGTCATGGTCCTGACAAATGGCACTCACCAGCGACCACAGACCAGGATCGTCCCAGCCCTCCGCCTGGCCTTTGGAAAGCTGGCGCAGCATGGCATCAGCCATGTCTTCCTTGCCCAGAATGCGGTCGGCTTCCAGAACCAGAATGACCACTTCCTTGGCCCGGGCGTCCACCTTCTGAGGTGTGAACAAACTGAAGGCCAACTTGCGACCCTGTTCCACCTTGCCGTGGCGGATATTGAGACGGGCCAACTCCAACCGCGCTTCATCATCAGAGGAATCATTTTCGAGACGGGCAACCAGGTCGCTTTCCCTGGCCTCGGGATCCAGCTCGGCTTCCCAGCGCCCCTGGGAACGACCGCTCTGGCTATAAAATTCCTTAACCCCCGTGGCATTCAAATTCTGTTCAATGATCTCCAGGTCTTCCTTCACCGAAGCCAGGTTGACCATATCACCCTCTTTTTCAAAATAGGCCTGAGCCTGTTTCAGTTCATCAAGGGCCCCCACATAGTCATTCAACAAAAAGAAAACGTGCCCTTGAAGGATGCTGGCCTGGCCCGGGTATTGCCCCGTTCGTTCGCAGATCTCCAACTGATCCAGAGCCTGGGTGGCTAAAACCTGCTTCTCTCCCAGATCCGTAAGTTTTGATAGTCTCCCCACCATGGAAGCACCGTAAGCCAACCTGCTGCCTGCCAGATAAAAAGAATCAAAACCCAGAAAATAATCAGAGGTTCTGGGGTTTCCCGTTAACTCCCCCAACCGGATACCATAAGGTTGATAAATCATGTAAGTCAACCAAGGGCGACTGATCCGAGCCATGGCCCACGACTCGCTGGCCAACTGCCCCCGCTGCGTGCGTTCATAAATCAGACCGGCATCATTCCAGAAATGGGAAGCAAAGGGATAATATCGACCCGATGAATATTCAGAAAACTCCTGGCGTGCCGCCTCAAAATTTCCTTTTTGCATTTCCAATAAAGCCCTGATCCACGACTTCATATAATTGGATTTTTGCGATTTCCACTGGCTTACATCTTTAACATCGGGGCTCGCACTGATAGAAGAATGATTGACCGGAAACACCTTAATGGGTTGGGAGCGCACCTCAGAAGCCATCTTCAGCGCCACCTGGGCATCACCCGTTTGGGCAGCGATCAACCCTCTCAACAGCTTGGCCTCCACCGGTTCAGGCCCGGATTCAAGCACAGCATCCAAGCGTTGGGCAGCATTCTCAAACAATCCTAAATCCCGCTCCAGCCAGGCCAGATCCATCATCACCCGCTGTTTCATCTCCCCAAGTGTTCCATCCTCAACAGATCTGAGCACCTGGGCGGCAGCCTTTAGAGCCCCATGGGAAAGTTCAACATCACCACAGCAGGCAGCAAAATATGAATAGAGATGCCATGCGTAATAGTTTTCCGGGTCCAGCCCCGTGGCGTGACCCAATTTGCGCATGGCGTCAGTCAGGCCGGTCATATCACTGCCGTAAACCAAACTCGAAGTGGGCTGGTTTTCGCGGGCCCGTTGCAGACGTTGGGTCTGCGCATTGAAAAAACGGACCACAAAATCCAATTCCTTGAGAGCCAATTTTCGGCGGTTGGCTTGATCTTCAGGATCCAAGTCCCGAAAACCTTCCAGGCTGATGGGGGACGGCAAAGAGCCATCCCAGGTTTTGGATTCCTTATAGGCTTTTTGCTGGTTGAGTCTAAACTGGGACACATCCTGATTGGGATTTTCATCCTTCAGGCGGTAAAATCGGGAATCCATCTCCATCCAAAAACTGACGGTGCCAATATCCTGCCAGTTCTTGTGTTCCTCCGCAGCCGATGCACTCAGGGAAATGAGCAATACATACAGCAAGACAGCGGATCTTGTGACTTGTCGCACGGGAACCCTCCGGATAAGATAAAAATGCCCCTTCTGGTCACTTGTAATAATACAGACTCCGGAGTCATTCTTGCAAACACTCTTGTCCGTTGCCTTGGCCGCCACCCTGTGGTCCATAGCCCATAGCCTGTTCATCACTCACCGATGGCAAAGTTTGCAAAACGCGAAATTCCCCCGATTGCGGCCTTTTTCCCGCCTCATTTATGTGATTTTCAATACTCTGTCTTTGGGCGTTTTATTTCTCTGGTGGCGTTCATTGCCCCAAACAGTCTATTGGAACTGGGATGGCCCCTGGCAATTTGTGCGTTGGGCGGGCATTCTGATGGCCCTTGTTTTTTTTGCATTGGGAGCGGCCGCCTTCGATAACCGTGCTTTTCTGGGAATCAGACAAGTGGCCAATCACCTGAAGGGTATTTCTGGGGGTGAACCCTCCTTCTCCCGCCGGGGAGTGCTCGGCCTGGTGCGTCATCCCTGGTATTCCGGAACCTTGCTGTTCTTTATCTTCTGTTTACCAGTAACGGATGTGAACCTCGTCTGGCGCGGAATTTTTCTGATCTACACCCTCACCGGAACAGAATTGGAAGAGCGAAAGCTGGTGGTGGAGCTGGGTCTCAAATATGAAAATTACCGGCGTGAAGTGGGCAGGTTTTTTCCAAAATGGAAGAAGCCTTGATTCTTTTCCGGGAGGGGAAGGAATGACGACCAGCAGCCCTTTCCCATCTCTCATTGCCCCCAATGGGAAACTGGAGTATAGTTCCCTCGTCTACCGCCCCCCCAGCACAGAAGTCCAGATCGGAGAGAGATGCTTAGAGAGAATTTTGTTGAGACAATTGGCACCGCAATCAAAACCCACTGGGATGTTCCTTGCTTCAGCAATCTAAAAGGTCCCTCCCTCTCCTATGGAGAAGTGGGTGGGTCTATCCACCGTCTGCACCACTTATTTGAACACAGCGGCCTGGAACGTGGCGACCGTGTGGGACTGGTGGGAAGAAACTCATCCCATTGGGCCGTGACCTATCTGGCAGCCGTCAGCTTTGGCGCCATCATTGTGCCTATTTTGCCCGACTTCACCAGTGCCGAAATTGAACACATCGTCCGTCACAGTGAGTGCAAACTCCTCTTTGTTACCGATGCCATTTTCGATGGTTTGACGGAAGAAACGATGCCCACGGTCCGCGGTCTTTTTCGATTGAATGATTTTTCTATCTTCTGGCAGGACGACACCGACTTGCATAAGGCTCATGAAACGGCCATGGCCATGCCCGCACCTGAGCCTCAAAGCTATGTGCTGCCCACCGTCTCCAATGATGATCTGGCGGCCATCGTTTATACCAGCGGCACCACTGGTTTCTCCAAAGGTGTGATGCTTACTGGCAATTCTCTCATCGCCAATGTGGTCTATTTCAACCGACAAGTAGAATTGATGCCGGGCGATAACATCGTTTCGTTTCTACCTCTGGCCCATGCTTTTGGTTGCGCCTTCGATTTTCTGGCGCCTCTGGTGCAAGGCTGTCACATCACCTTTATCGAAAAAATCCCCACACCCAAAGTTCTGCTCAAATGTTTCGCCGAACTGAAACCCGCCGTGGTGATGTCGGTGCCTCTGATTATCGAAAAGATCTACCGCAACCGCATCAAGCCTCTCATTGAGACGCCCAAAATGCAGCTCATGCTCAAGGTGCCCGGTCTGAATAAAATTGTGCACAAAAAAATCCGCGATAAAATTTACGAAGTTTTTGGCGGCAATTACAAGCAATTGGTTATTGGTGGAGCCGCCCTGAACAAGGACATCGAAGATTTCTTCCGCACAGTTGGCCTGAATTTGACCTGCGGCTACGGCATGACCGAATGTGGCCCGCTCATCAGCTACTCCAAGTGGGAAGACAATCCTCCGGTGGGCAGTGTGGGAAAGGTCATCGACTATCTGGAGTGCCGCATTGCTGACCCTGATCCGGAAACGGGCATTGGCGAGGTGCAGGTGCGGGGTGAGAATCTCATGCTGGGTTACTACCTGGACGAAGACAGCACCCAACAGACTATTGATCCCGCCGGTTGGCTGTTGACCGGTGACCTTGGCAAACTGGACAGCGAGGGATATCTCTACCTCACCGGTCGTAGTAAAAACATGATATTGACGGCCACCGGACAAAATGTCTATCCTGAAGAGATTGAGTCACAGCTGAACAATTTGCCCTGCGTTGAAGAATCCCTGATCATTGAAAATGAAGGCAAACTCGTGGCTTTGGTCTACCCCAATCTGGAATCCGTAGACACCGCTTGTCTCCGGGGAAGGCAGGTTGAAGACCTCATGGAAGACAATCGCAAGGTCCTAAATTTGAAATTGCCTGGCTTTTGCCAAATTACTAAGCTAAAGGTCCGCTACGAAGAGTTCGAAAAGACACCGACCAAAAAAATCAAGAGACGGTTCTACCAGGCTATTGCCTAGAGGAGTGAAAATGAAGATTAATCACAAAAGCGACGGTGATATCACCGTAATCGAGCTTTCCGGCAAGGTCATGGGTGGTCCAGATCACGAAAAATTCAAATCCGCCATCACCGAACTGATTGACGGAGGAGCCAGCAATTTCATTCTGGATCTCGCGGGCGTCCCTTGGATCAACTCCACCGGGTTGGGAATTCTGATTTCCGGGTTCACGTCCATCAAAAATTCCGGTGGTGTCATGAAAGTCTGCAGCGTAAAGGAACGTGTGCTCAGTATTTTCTACATCAGCCAGCTGGAAAATGTTTTTGAGGTGTTCCCCACCTTCGACGAAGCCAAAAATAGTTTCTAGCAACTTTGCTCAAAAAAAAAGCGCCCCGCCTTCATAGGCTGGGGCGCATTTTTTTTTGGAACTGGTTTATTCACCCAGCTCCACATTCCGAACCATGGCTTCACAAACGGAATAACCAAATTGTTCGTACAGCCCGTGGGCATCATCGGTGCGCAAAAGATGATGCTCGCAACCGGCCACATCAGGATGCTGGCCTAAACATTCGACAATGAATTTTCCCAGCCCAACATTCCGGTAATCAGGATGCACCATGATGTCGCACATCCAAGCAAAGGTGCACTTGTCGGTGACAGCTCTGGCGAACCCAATCTGCCGACCTTCGGTGAACAATCCGATGGTCACAGAGTTCTCGATGGTTTGCTTCACAACTTCTTTGGTACGATCTACAGCCCAATAGCTTTCCTGCAACGCAGGAACAATGTAAAACAAATCCAGTTGTTCTTTGTCATCGTTGGCCGTATAGGGGCCTTTTGTCCATTCCATGACTTTCTTACTCCTAGAATTCTGCTGATTTAGGGGCCCGTGGGAAAGGAATGACGTCACGAATATTTTTCATTCCCGTCACATAGTTCACGGCCCGCTCAAACCCCAACCCAAATCCGGAGTGGGGCACTGTTCCATATTTCCTCAAGTCACGATACCACCAGTAAATATCCTTATCCAGCCCCATCTGATCAAGGCGAGAATCCAGCATATCCAGTCTTTCTTCGCGCTGGCTGCCACCAATGATTTCACCAATGCCCGGGGCCAGCACATCCATGGCAGCCACGGTTTTACCGTCATCATTCATACGCATGTAAAAGGCCTTGATATCCTTGGGATAATTCATGACCACCACCGGGCGCTTGCAAAGGTCTTCACAGAGATATCGCTCATGCTCTGACTGCATGTCCATGCCCCAGGAAACAGGGAAATCAAATTTCTTTCCTGACTTATCAAGGGCCGCGATGGCCTCTGTGTAGTCCATGCGTTCAAAGCTATGCGACAGAAAACTCTCCAGACGAGTGATGGCCTGTTTGTCCACATGTTGGGCAAAGAAAGCCATGTCGTCGGCCCGTTCATCCAGGACGGCTTTGAAGATGTATTTCAAATAGGCTTCGGCCAAATCCGCATCGTCATTCAGATCGGCAAATGCCAATTCGGGTTCGATCATCCAAAACTCTGACAGGTGGCGGGTGGTATTGCTATTTTCGGCCCGAAAGGTGGGCCCAAAAGTGTAGACCCGGCTCATGCTGCAGCAATAGGTTTCCACATTGAGCTGACCGCTCACGGTCATGAAGCTCTCTTTGCCGAAGAAATCCTGGCTGTAGTCAACCTTGCCCTGGTCCGTGCGCGGAAGATTTTCCATATCCAGGGTAGAGACCCGAAACAGTTCGCCGGCGCCTTCGGCATCACTGGCGGTGATGATAGGCGTATGAATCCAGTAGAAACTGTTCTCATGGAAAAAACGATGGGTCGCCTGGGCCAGACAATTGCGCACGCGGGTCACGGCGCTGAAGGTGTTTGTGCGCGGCCGCAAGTGGGCCACTTCACGCAAAAATTCAAAGCTGTGGCGCTTGGGCTGAACCGGGTAGGTGTCAGGATCTTCCACCCAGCCCACCACTTCGATGGCAGCAGCCTGGATCTCTACGCTCTGGCCTTTGCCCTGGCTGGCCACCAATTCACCTGAGCAAATTACCGAACAACCGGCGCCCAATTTTTGGATTTCCTCTGCGTAGTTGGCCAACTCATTCTGAGCCACCACCTGAATCGAATCGAAGCAGGTGCCGTCGTGCACCTGGATAAAACTCAGACCCGCTTTGGAGTCGCGGCGGGTGCGAACCCAGCCTTTAATAGTCACGGAAGTGCCCGGCGCAATATCGCCACGCAGGAGGGAGGAAATCATGTGGTCGGCCATGGTCGTTCCTTGGAAGGGGATGACTGCAGGGAGATCTGTTTTCAAGGAGGGAAAGATAGCATAAAAAATTTCGTGATGCGAGCGGGGAATCGGAGGGGATATTCGAAATTCCCCGAACCCGCATCACGATTGACTAGAACCGATCATAGGCGAAACAGCAATATGCATGCCCCAACCAAGACAATGTTGTCCGTTACTTATGTCATTGCAAACATGTGGGTTAGTTAACTCATGGCCGAATGCCGAAGGCCTCAATCGCAGCTATCGGCGAGCTGTCACGGTGGTCTTCGCAAAAACCTGCGAAGTATTACTCTTTCCACTTGGTGAGCTTGTAACGCAATCCGCTTTCGGTCAGGCCAAGGTGCCGGGCCGCACTGCTCTGGTTACCTTCGAAGGTGGCCAGGGTCTCCATGATGATTCGTTTTTCAAGGTTTTCCAGTAAGGCAGGGAGGTCCCCATTGACTTGCCCCGCAGACAAGATATCAGAAGGGCCGGAAACGGCAGGGTCAGTCACCATGGGCGGTAAATCATGACTGTGCACAACTTCCCCGGTGGTCATCACCACGGCCTGTTCCACGACGTTTTCCAACTCCCGGACATTTCCGCGGTAAGAGTAAGCCATCAGGGAAGCCATGGATTCGCTGCTGAAAGTACGGGCGGAGCGTTCATAGCGTTTGGAATATTTGTCCAAAAAATGAGCCGCCAGCTGTGGAATGTCTTCCCGACGGGCGGCCAGGGTTGGCAGCCTCAAATTCACCACATTCAATCTGAAGAAAAGATCCTCCCGGAAATGTCCATCACTGATGCGTTCCAAAAGATTGTGATGCGTGGCGGTGATCACCCTGACATTAGCGTGGTACAGTTTTTCTGATCCTACTGGGGTGTATTGCCGGTCCTGCAAAAAACGTAGAAGTTTGACTTGCACCAAGGGTGAAATATCACCGATCTCATCCAGGAAGAGGGTGCCGCCCTCAGCTTGGCGTACACGCCCTGCTCGATCCCGATCAGCCCCGGTGAAAGCCCCCTTCACATGACCAAAGAGTTCGCTTTCCAACAATGATTCGGGCAAGGCAGCACAGTTGACGGCCACAAATGGTCCTTCGGCCCGATGGCTCAAGTCGTGAATCGAATGGGCCAGCAATTCCTTACCAGTGCCGCTGGCACCCTGCACCAGCACGGTCGCATCGGTGGAGGCGACCCTTGAGGCCTTGGCCAGAACCGCCTGCATGGCTTGGGAATCACCCAACAAACGGAACCCCCGAACCGATTCGGCCAACCGCCGTTTGAGAATCTTATTCTCTCTCACCAGATTCTTGCGGTCCATGGTTCGGTGCAAAACAATTTCCAATTGGTCCAGATCAATGGGTTTGGTGATGAAATCCACCGCACCATTTTTCATAGCCTGAACCGCCCCCTCCACACTACCAAAAGCCGTCATAACCAGGACATCAATATCAGGTCTCGCTTCTTTGGCCGCCGCCAACAGATCCAGCCCCGTCATTCCCGGCATGCGTAAATCGGTCATGATGACATCAATGGGGTTCCCCTCCAGAAGCTCCATGGCGGCCCGACCACTGGAAGCCTCTTGAACCTGATGTCCCCAGGACTCCAGAACGGTACGCAGAGTTTCCCGTTGCGTTTTCTCATCATCGACAACCAGAAAGATCCCGGGGATCATATTGGCTCCATTTCTCAGGCCAGTAAAAAACAAACAGTGGTGGGAATAGTGATATCCATCAGACTTCCACAATAGAATAGCACTGTTGCGTTGCCAAGAAAGGCTTCACAATACACTGCATTTTTTTCCTGAAAGATCACATTCGGCCCACTTCCTCTCCGCCGTTTGAGCCTTGCCGGAAAGGGGTCAGTGTATTTGAGGATAAATCTGAAGAAATTCCAATAGAGTGCTTTTCTCCTCGAAATCAAATTGGACGGGCTCCACATCCAATCCTCGCCAATTGACATGACAATTGCATGACAATGCTAACAAATCACTTAGATCCAGCATTTTGCTCATCTCCCATCTCAAAACTAGGGGATAATTCATACCGATTTAATTGAGAATCCCAATCAATTGGGCTGCAACAACTTGTCAGCACTTATTACTTGCTAAACATTTAACAGGGGAGCTATTCTACCGAACTGTGGAAAGTATCTGGGCCAGCCCGGCCCATGTTGACAGACCCGAAGCTAATTTCGGGTGGGCCCCACCCCCTATAGGAGGAGCGTTCATGAAGGCCAAACATTTTTTAAATTTAACCTTGATCCTGATCTTGGTTTCCACCCTGGCCATGGTCGGTTGTGAAGGAGACCAGGGTCCAGCAGGAGCCGACGGCGCCGACGGTGCCGATGGTGCCGATGGTTCTGATGGAACCATCTCCGAATTCACCTACGTGGGCGACAAGGGTGAAGCCTGTAGTCACTGCCACGCCTCCACCGTGCAACAAGTTGCCATGACCGGCCACGGCCATGCCTATGAAAGCCTTGATGCCGATTCCCTGGAAAATCCATACTGCGTGCAGTGCCATACCACCGGCTGGGATCGCCCCGTGTCCTACGGCAGCGATGACTGGATGACAGCACCCAACGCCGACGTAAACGGCTTTGACGATTACTTTGGCGTCGAAGGCGATGAAGCTGCTGAACGCCGGATGGCCCTTGAGGGTGTCCAATGTGAATCGTGTCACGGCCCCATGGGACCCGACTTCAACGATCACAGCCCTGGCCTGAACTTCGCCACCATGGGTACTCACGATCCGGAAAATATCGTTGCTGACGATATCGTTTCCGATTGTTACCCCTGTCACAGCACTCAATTTGAAGGCCCCAGTGGTGATTTCACCGGTGGATATGCCACCAGTGGTCACGGTAGTGTATCCGGTGGTAGTGTCGAAGATTTCAACATGGAACACTACGCCCATATTGAATCCTGTGCAGGCTGCCATACCAGTGAAGGATTCATTGCAGCCAGCGATATGGCCTTCGCCGATTTCGATTTTGGCGATACCGTCAACTTCATCGGTTGTGTCACTTGCCACGACCCCCATATGGGTGACGGTGGAGCCGGAAACCCTGCGCAGCTGCGTGAACTGGGTCCTGTAGCCCTGAGCTACACTTTCCCCTATGAGCCAGATGATGCAGAAGCTCCTACAATGACCGGATTTGGCACAGGCCAACTGTGCGCCAACTGCCATAAGGGTCGTCGTGACAATGCCAACGTAGCTAGCCAAATCGCCAACGGTTATGCCCACTTCGGGCCTCACCACAGTGCCCAGGCTGATCTCTTTATCGGCTATGGCTCATACGAAATCGATGGCGCCACCTACGACCGGACCCACGTCCACCAGAGTGCTGAAAATGCCTGTGTGGATTGCCACATGGTTCGGGAGACCGAGCTGCACGGTACCACCCAGGATTTCGCATTCCATAACTTCCGTCCTGAAATTGGCACCAACTGCTCCGGTTGCCATGGTGACAGCTTCGCTGAAGACGACGTGGAAACATTCCAGGGTACCATCGAAGGGCTCATGGATGATCTGGCAGTCCGCTTCAATTACGCAGACTATCATGACATGGAAGAAAACTGGGACAGCACCGCCGAGACCGTCACGGTCTGGGAACGGGAAGCAGCCTATGCTCTTTTCTTCATCATCGGCGACGGTAGCCTGGGTGTTCATAACCCTGACTACGCCACCGACTTGTTGAATGCGGCTATCGCTCACTACGATGCCAACTCCGAAGCATTCTAAAACCAAGACCAAGTCTTGAAAAAAGCCTCCGCCCATGGCGGGGGCTTTTTTTGTCTAAAATTGGGCCAAATTCACGGTATGTGTTACACTCATCAAAGAGATCACAGGAGTCAGAAAAATAGATATTCACCCCAATCTATCCATACAGGACGGTCACCATGAGTAAGGTCGATTTCCCAGGCGCTGGCCAACTGACAGACAGTGCCCAATTTCTCCTTCAATCATGTCTTGATAGCGGACCCTACTCCGAGAATAATCCACCCAATACCTTTTGGTGGATCAAAGTCCTCATGGAAAAGCGCGGCCCCATGGCCCAGGATCTCATCCCCGGCATCGACGCCAAAGCCCTGGCCACCACCATGGACAAACGCTTGAGTGAAGCCACAGGCACGGTCACTCTAACGACGCAGAACCTGATTGCAGAAGCTGTCGCCTTGGCTATGGCTCGCGGCCATGAAAAGGCAAATGATTCTGATGTGGTCTCCGCCGTCCTGGCCTATCTGGATCAAAACCGTACCCCCGCGCAGAATGCACCTGCAGCAGAAAATACCATCCAGAAATCTTCCCACATACCCTTCACTCCACGGATTATGGACCCCACCCCCACTCTGGATGAACTCGGCGAAGACCTGACATTGATGGCCAGCCATGGCAAATTAGGCCAAGTGCTGGGACGTGAAGAAGAAATTCGCCAGGTCATGGAAACCCTATGCCGGGAGAAAAAACGCAACCCTGCCCTGGTAGGCCCGGCCGGAGTAGGTAAAACCGCCATCATTGAAGGGCTGGCTCAGCTCATTGTCGCTAATGAAGTTCCCGAACCCCTCAAATGCTGCAGACTCATCTCACTGCAATCCACTGCTCTGGTTGCGGGTGCCGGAGTGGTGGGCGAATTGGAAAAACGCCTTTCAGCAATATTGAAAGAAGCCAGCCAGGAAGGAATTCTGCTCTTCATTGATGAAGTGCACACCATCATGGGGGCCGGGGGTGCTCAGGGAAAAGGCGATGTGGCCTCACTCTTGAAACCCGCCCTGGCCCGAGGAGAAATTGCCTGCATCGTGGCCACCACCGATGTGGAATACCGCAAACACATCACCGCCGATTCGGCTCTGGAACGCCGCTTCAATCCTGTCTTCATCAACGAAATTTCCCCGGAGCACACTCTGATCATCCTCCAGTCTTTCCGTGATAGCCTGTTGGAAAAACGCGGAGTGAATGTGGATGATGACACCCTGGAATCTCTTGTCCACATGGCTGGCCGTTTCATGCGCAACCGCCGTTTTCCAGACAAAGCCCTGGACCTGTTGGACCATTGCATTGCCGCGGCCATCACCCAGGGAAAAGACAGAGTGGTCATTGAAGATGCCCGGTTGATTGTTCAGAAAAAAGTGGGTATGCCCGTAGACACCGTTGCCGGTCTGCGCCATTTGAGAGACCGCTTAAAAAAGACCAATCTCCTGCAAGCCTCTGATATTGACGACTTAATTTTCCGCCTGCAAAGCACCACCGAAGACTTGGATCTGGCCCCCCATAGTCCCAATGCCGTCGTGCTACTCCAGGGCTCAGCCGCTTCCGTAGCCGAAGACCTGGCCGCCAGTGTGGCTGAGTCTATTTTTGGGTCGGCCAACCGAGTCCTACGCCTCGATTTTTCTGGCCTGTCCCAAGACAACCACATTAACGCCCTGGTCGGATCGCCGGCTGGCTACATCGGACATGGTGATCCCCTACCCCACGACCCCGTGCAACAAACACCCTGGTGTGTGGTGTGGTGGGACAATATCCACCTCTGTCATGCATCCATTCGATCTCTTTTGGCCAGGACAATACAAACCGGTGTGCTCAAAGATAACCGCGGACAGAGAGCATATTTCAGCGATGTGGTGATCATCGCCACCACCGGTTCAACTCCTGGATCCTCCAGAAGCTCCACCCGCCCCATCGGATTTGTCGCCGATGAAATCGAATCTGAAAATTCAGACAATATTCCTGAATCCCTCCTGAAAGCCCTGGGCAAAGATCTCCTCGACCAATGTGATTTGATCATCTCCCAAGCGGGCTCCCAATCTTCGGCAGGAAAAATCTGGATCAAGGACAACCTTCTGAGTATCACTGGCCAGCGATACTCTTCCCGAGGCCTGGAAATCCAATGGGACAATTCATTCGTGGAATGGCTTAGCAACCACACAGACCAGCCGGCCAACCTCAAGGAATGGGAAGGGCTACTGGATGAAAAGCTGAATCCTGCCCTGAGGGAAATATTAAGAAAAAACAAATCTGATCGACCCAATAAAGTTCTCGTGCGAAGCCTCAAAGGCAATGTTGTGGTGGAACCGAAAACAGGAGAATAAGATGGACTTCCAAGACAAAGATCACAAAAAAGCCTACGAACGCATTCGTAAAATGATTGATGACCTTTACGGTGAAGTAGGAGCCGTGGCCAGCACTGACCGGCCTCATTGGCGGGTTCCTTCTGGTTCAGCCACGGTGCATGTCTCGGTCACACCCTGGCGGGAACAAAGCAACATAGTGCAGTTTAACGCTTATTTGGCCCTTGGCACCGAGGTGACGGAAGCTTGCATGCGTTATTTGTTGGTGGAAAACCACACAATGGTTTTTGGTGGTTTCACTTTGGATTCAGACGGGGACATTGCCTACAGCCACTCGGTGATAGCCGAAACTTGCACCAAAGGTGATTTGGAATCGGTCATCGGAGCCCTACGATACACGGCCGACAAGTACGATGATATCATCGTCGAACGCTGGGGTGGCAAGCGATTTAATGACTAAGCTCTGAGAGATCCACTTTGTGCAAAACGTCGATGCCTGCTCCTACATAGGCACCGACGAATGCCGTAGCCGTAAGCTGGGTGTGTTGGTCCTGCTTCCCCCAGGCATTTACGAATTTAATCTCATCTTCAGAGTACCCATACCGGCCCATCACCCGGTTAAATTCATAGTCAGAAACAGGCACTATGTGCAAATTCCCTTTGGCATGCATGAAGCGTAAAAGCCCCAGAGTGACTGGTAAATATAGCATTTCAGGTCGCAGGTCGAACACTTCGCTCATGAGTACAAAACTGCAGACCTTCTTTTCCATATCTTCCGCCCATGCTTCTTCATCTTCAGGTAGTACCAGACTCTTTTGCCATTGTTGGCACTGGTCGATGGCCCCAGCAGCCACATAGGCCAGTTTCACATCAAAGGCATGGACCGTTTCGCGTGCATTGTCATCTTCTACCGAGCCAAAGATGATCTTCTCGAAAATTACCTTTTGCTTCATCTCGTCGTGGACATACCCCCGGTATGCGGCAAAGAGCGCTTGAGAATACTCTTTTACCTTGAGCAACCGCTCGGATTGATCAGAATGGGAAACTTTCTCTGGCTTCACGGTTTTGCTAAGTGCCCAGATGGTCAGCCCGAAAGTAACAAGGGCCGTCCAGAAGGTGAACTGAAGCCCCACTCCCCAAAATGAAAAGGGAGTATTTATTTTGATATGGGCCCATGGAACGGCCGTGGACAAGGCCGCTGTATCATATTCTCCCACCAACAGAGGAATGGCGGCAAGCACGGCAACCAAAGCCAGAACCCGGTTGAGCAACTTGCTTGATTTTTCTTCTTTTTCAAGTTGCCGCTCTCTGTTTTTGACCTGCCTTCGCTCTTCCAATTCAGATGTATGACTGAGGGATTTGCCAATGTTTTCAATATTCTCTGACAATTTCTCGGCCTCATTTGCACCCTTACTGATCAACTGATTGTACTCTTTGAATACCCTTGTATTGCCATCGCTGATATTACCCATCATTTCCATATTGGAAATTTTTCGCACGGTAAATTTTCTTTGGGCCAAGGCTTTCGATTTTCGTGTAGCTGCCTCCATATCGCGATGGGATTCTTTCCTCTTCATGGCCCCGACGGCAGTCCTGGCCTGAAGCTTGGCAATCAATCCACTCAATAGGTGCGCCAGGTCAAACATACGGCCCTGAATGGCCCCTGGAGATAACAAAGAAAACAATTGCTCATTCAGACCTGATGCCTCGGTCAAACTCTGATTCCACAATACAAAAAACCTCTCATGGGGCTTGAGAAGGTCCTTTAAACCGCGAATTTCCCAGGTGGCGTCAAAATCTATATCCTGCCAACCGTAACAGACGAACTCAATAGTCTTTTCAATCTCCGCCTCCTCATGACCAGCCAACGGGATCATGAGACAATAATCATTTTCAACCTTTGGAGTATGGTTGAAGACGGCCAGTTTTCCCTCCATCACTCCACCGGTAATTTCCATACTACGAATATCTGGAGACAACAGCAATTCCTTGGACATCAAATCCATGGGGCGAATATAATTATTCTCCAGGTATTGATCGGCATCATTTTGGCGCTCACAAGGTGAGGCATAAAAAAACACCGTAGGTTGCTGGGTGTCGTCATCCACATCAATCTGGGCTCGGTAGAACTCAAACTCCCTCTCAACGGCCTTAAATTTATCTTCCACCTTCACCCAGTAATCAAACCAAAGGATGTCATTGACCTGATCCACGGAAAGTAAATCACGGTCTTTTGGGTCTACTGGCGAAGGTGCCCACCGGGACTCTTGGGGCCAACAGTTGGTAATGCGAAAATGTGGAGTGAAAACAACATCAGCATCTGGGTTCCAACACCAATCCGCATCAAACCCCACATAGAAATCGCCTGGAACCTCAGACCCGTCTTCTACACAGGCCCGAAAACGGTCCGCATCCATGAACAGGGCAAAACGAGCCTCTTCCTTCAGGAATTTAAACGTATCAAAATCATCACCAAGGGCTCCAGCCCAGGCAGCCACTGCCTTTTCTAAATGCTCCCGCAACTCTTCAAGATTGTTCTCATCGGCCGAAATCCACTGGCCAGCTTCGGAGCGAAACCAAGCTTCCCCTTCATTGGGTGAAAGAAAATGTCCAACAATTTTCCAAAAGCTGGCGACTTGTTCTTCGGCCCACCAATGTCGGGTGATATAAAAAACACCAATGCGATCGAAAAGAAGCTCTTTGTATTCTTTCATGGTACCGATTTCGTTTTAGGCTATTCAAGGAATACGGCAGCTCGAGGGTGGCTACCCATTAAGAATTTTACCATCACTGAATGCGGGATGTCAATGCAGCCCGGAATGGCCCAGATCGCCACCAAAGGGCATGCCCCTGATGCACTACAATCTCGGAGGTTTCTTAACTCCTTCCCAATTCCGGGAGGATCGCAAACCAGAGAAAGTGATCCCTCTAGAAGATGGCGATTTATAAACCTCTAGCTTAACCTTTAATTCAAAAGTTTTAGCAACCATCTGTACTCCCGTCGCTAAAATAGATTGTTTTTCCTTTAGAAATGTGGATATGTAAACAAGAACCCGATTCAACTCTACAAAAGGCCAAAGCATGAACGACAAAATTTTAGTAATCATCAGCACTGCCGAACAGGACAAGGCTCACGCCGGGGCCATGTACGCTCTCAACGCCCTCAAGCATTCCTGGATGAGCGATGTGAAACTTTTCCTCTTCGGCCCAGCGGAAAACCTCGTTCTCGAGGACCCTGACTTCGAAGATCTGATCCGGCAGTTTATGGCTTTGGAGCAAACTCCGATTGCCTGCAAATATTTGGCCGACAGGGGTGGAAAATCTTCTGCTTTAGAGGACCTTGGCATCGATGTGCAAAATGTTGGGCCCCTCATCAGTGAGGCTATCAAGTCAGGTTATGTTCCCCTAGTGTGGTAGCCTTCCCAGCTCAGCCACCGGTCGCATGATCCAGGGGAAACAGTTTTTCAAATTGTTTTTTAAATTCATCTGTGCAGTGCTCATTGAGCGCCGGCCAGTCAAGAACGACCTGGCCCTTATCCAGGGCTACCACCCGATCGGCGATGCGGGCCGTCTGGTCCAGACTGTGAGAAACCACCAATAGAACCCGCTTCTTTTTCAACCGGTCGATGAGTTTTTCAATAGCCGCGGTGGCGCGAAAATCGAGGTTGGCCGTGGGCTCGTCCAGCAACAGAACCTGGGGATCAAGGGCCAAGGCGCGGGCCAGGCAAAGACGCTGTTGCTGGCCACCGGAGAGCCGCGCCGCCGGCTCATCCAGACGGTCACAAACGTCCAGCCATAACCCTGCTTCTTTCAGGGCCTCAATCATGCGAGCGGTCACTTGGTGGCTGTCCAGGTTCAGGACCGACTCCAAAGGAATCCGGAAATTTTCTCGCACCGACACCGGCAGGATGTTCGGGTTTTGGAAGACCATACCAACACGCCGGCGCAGCGATTCCACCGCGCCAAGACTACCATAAATTGGGCGCAGTTCTTCATCCCATGGCACCCGCACTTGCCCTCTGACCTGCAAGCCGGGAAACAAATCATTCAGGCGATTGACACACCGTAAGAGAGTGGTTTTTCCCGAACCCGACGGTCCCAGAAGCACATGTGTCTGTCCGGCTTCAAAATCCAGATTGATACTTTCCAGGATGATTCGGTCATGGGTTTTAACGGTCAGGTTTTCCATTTCCACACGCAAATTAATCAAGATGACCGGCCCTCTTTCTGATCCATTTTATAGACCAAAAGTTTCGCAGCAAAAAACAACCCACTGGTCAGCAACAACAACACCAAAGCTGTAGCAAAAGCCCGGTGCAAATCTTCGGGCCCCTTATGTTCGGCAGCCAGATAATAGATATCGAATGGCAAGGCCTGAAACTTTCCAGTCAACCGACCAGCCATGCCGCTGTTGGCCACGGCTCCAGTCATGAGAATGACCGCCGTATCTTCGGCAATGCGGCCGACGGCCAACAGTACGCCACCTAGCAATCCGGGGCGAGCCGCCGGTAAAAGAATCCGCCGCATGGACTGATCAGGCGTCAACCCTAACGCCGGACCCGCCAGCCGCAGCTCTGCCGGTAACCCCCGCAGGGCTGTTTCAGTCGTGCGCACCAAGTATGGCAAAACCAACAAGGCCAGGCAGCCCATAGCCAGCAGCAAACTGGTGTTGGCTGCCGGGGCAAAGGTTTGTCTCAGGAAAAGGATCAACCCAAAACCAAATAACCCCATGACGATAGAAGGCACCCCGGCCAGTACATCCACCGCAGGCTTGAGCCACCGGCTGGACCTGCTATTGGGCTTCTCCGCCAGATGCACGCCAGCCAGGACACCACAGGGTACAGCCAATATAGAGGCACCCAACACAAGCAAAAGGGTGCCTACCAAACTGGGCCAGATGCCATCGAAGACCGGACTTCGTCCCAAAATTGCATCTGCAGCCGGCGTATCGGCGAAAAGCAAATTCGGCCCCAGAAGAGATGCTCCACGGTAGACCAAAAACAGAACCAAGCAGGCCACAATGATCAGAATGACCGGTGTTGTGGTCCATGCCAAGAGAGCCGTCACATGCCCATTCCAACGCTTCACCGTGCGGCCCCCTTTTCAGCAAGATGGCGAACACTCATGGTCAAGCCACTGGTCAAGAGAAACAGGACCAAAGCCGCGGCGGCTACGGATCGATACTCCGGACTGAAAGTATCAGTGGCCAAAACTAATGCGATGTGAGACGTCAGCGACCGCACGCTGTCGAGAATGGAGCCAGGAACTCGGGCGGCATTTCCAGCAACCATGAGCGCCACCAAGGTATCGCCCAAAGCCCGACAAAATCCCATAACCACCGCCGAAACCAACCCGGTTCGAGCCTGGGGAAACAATACTTTTTCCAAAGCCTGGCTGTGGGTCATCCCCATAGCCAGGCAGGCGGTGGCCCACTGTCGATCCTGCCGGCCAAGCCGGGCATCGATGAGCAGAGCCATGGTCGGAAGCACAAGCAGGGCCATGGTCAGAACAGCCGCCAAAAGACTGAACCCGGTGGTCTTCTCAAAAAAATCTCTGATCATGGGGACCAAGACAATCACGGCCACAAAACCATAAACCACGGTGGGGATACTGGCCATAAACTGGATGACATTCAAGACTGGTTTACGCCATGCCCGCGGCCCCACGCCATGGGCGAAAGCCACCAAACCCACGGCCGCAGGAAAAGCCAACAAGGTGCTCCCCGCGGCCATGAGAATGGACACCAAAATCATCGGACCCACACCAAAACTGGCATCCACGGCAAAGGGGCGCCACGAGCCAACCACCAGTCTCAGGAAATCTCCTGAGACCAGCAGCGGCCAAGCCGAAACAACTAGGAAAACCAGAACGGCCAAGACTGCTCCGCCCGTCAGCAAAGCCGCTACTGAGGCCAGGTGTGTTAAAAAATTACGTCCCACTTTTATTGACCTGCACCGAGGGGAATGTATCCCGATGCCTCAATGATCTCCGCCCCTGTGGCACTTTTAACAAAATTAATAAAAGCACCCGTCAGTGCATCAGGTTGGCCTTTGGTGTTCATGTACAGTTTGCGGGTCACCGGATATTGACCGTTGGCGGCGTTGTCCTGAGTCACTTCCACACCGTCAAGCCGCGGCGCTTTTATGCGGCTGTCCAGATGCCCCACACTCACATACCCGAGGGCATTGGGATCACCGGCCACCGCTGTTTTCATAGCTCCATTGCTGGCTACGACATTGGCTTCAGGGGCCACTTCACCCTTAGACAAAGCTTTCTTCCAAAACACTTTGCGAGTTCCACTGGCTTCGTCGCGGGTGAAAAGATGGATGGGATGATCGGGCCCGCCCAACTCTGCCCAGTTCGTGATTTCACCAGCAAACGTCTTGCGCAGTTGTTCTTGAGTGAGATCTGAAACCGGGTTGTCCGGATGAACCACCGCGCAAACACCGTCCACGGCAAAGGGGTGGGTCACCAGGCCGAAGTTTTTGATTTCATCCTCTGAAAGACTCCGGCCGGTATTGCCGATATCCACCAGGCCTTCACCCACTTTTTTCGCACCCACACCACTGCCACCACCGGCCACCGTTATGGTGATCTTCGGATGGGCTAGCATGATGACCCGGGCAGCTTTTTCCATGACTGGAATGTGAGCCGTTCCCCCGGCGATATCAATGTTTCCGGTCAGACCGGTGAAGGCATCGGTTTGAGCGGGTGGTGTAGTTTTTTGAGCATGATTTTCCTCGGTGGATGAATCGTTACTGCAACCGGTGAAAACCAGGGCCATGGCCAATAAGAGACAGACCGAGACTACGGACACGTTCGCACGAATCATGATAGATTCCTTTCAAAAGAATGAAATGATCAAAAGGGAGAGAGCTCTGAAATGGCTTTCCAAAAGACTGGACATACGATGGCTCTGAACGGTGATCTTTAAGCTTTAACCCGTTGAGAAAGATCAAGTGAGGGAGCTTGACAGACCGCCAAGCGTTTTGTCCCCATTCACTTGCGGTGGACATAATGAATGGCCTGCATCGTGAACCTGTCGTTGGAATTGAAGTTGAGAGAGTAATATCCCTCTTGGACACGGTGGTGTCAATGCGCAACAAGGATAATGAGGCACACTGAGAGGGTGATTTTCCATCCCACTTAGCATTTCGGGTCCTCAACCAGCTTCGCTTTTTTCCTTTTCCCGATTCAGAAAACCCACCGCAATTTCTACCGTCTCAGGCATTCGAACAAGCCGGTTGTGACCATGGCCATGCGTGACAATCAACTCTGCTCCAGGCCAATGCCGTGCCACCAGTTTCCCTTCTTCCAGGAGCACATCGGTGTCGGTGTCATCATGTATGACCAACAAAGAAGCGCTCATGGCTGGGCCAAACGTTGTGGCTCTTGCTGACTTAAGCGGAAGACCATAGAGAGTCTCCAAATGCTTCTGCGCCCTGGCCGCAATGCCCGGGCGAAAGCCAAGCAACTTTCCAGTTCGCTGCAAATAAATAGGCATATTCTCAGGAGGAGCCATATACACAACTTTTTCCACACTCAGCCCGCCAGCCAAAGCCAGGGACACTCCCGTAGTTCCCAAGGAGTGGGCAATGATTCCGTGCAAAGGTCCCACCTGATCGGCAACCAACCTGATGGCCTTGGCAAACATGGGAAGAGCCGACAGTTTGCCATCGGCATCGCCATGCCCGGGCAAATCAAAAGCCACAACTTTGAAACCGGCCTCAACCAACGAATGAGCCATACCTGCCATTTGACTGCCACGACCACTCCATCCATGCACCAAAAGAACCGTTGGGCCTTCACCCCAGGTCCAGATCGGTAAGTTGTAATTCTTCTGGTATGAAACCGCCGAACGGGTAGATCCTTCAAGCCACTTCAGTTCACGTGACAAAGGCGGTCGCCGTTGTGGAGTGCAAAATAAAGTGGCCAACCATCGACCAGCCAATGGCGGGGTCAGCACAGAAGCGGCTGGAGCCACTCCACGAATAAAACGAACGATCGTATTTTTACTAGCCATGACTTTCCTCGGAACGGTTTCTTCTGTTTCTCTAAATGCGATTCTTGGAACGTGCGATGAGACCTTCAAAGGCTTTTCGGGTCCGGTGGTCCGCATCTTCGCGGTTTAAAAGCCTGAAGTAGTTGTGGTGCCCCAGAATGATGCCCCAGTATTCAAAAGCATACTGTTCGGTGTCCAGATCTGGCCGAAAATGACCTTCATCCACACTGAACCGTGCTGCACGGGCAACCATGGCCAGCATATTGCTAATGTGCTCCACAAGTCTGTCCCGCACCTGGCCGGGTCGGTCATCAAACTCACTGGCGGCCGCAATGAACGGACAGCCACCGGGCAGTTTAACCTCGCCCCATTGCACCCAGTTGTTAAACATGGCCTCTATGCGGTTCAAGCCGCGAGGCTCTCTGAAGGCCGGCGTGAGAATGGACTTAGTGAACTGGTTGGCTGCGGCATCCAGCACTTCACATTGCAGATTTTCTTTGGATTGAAAGTGAGCAAATAACCCGCTCTTGGACATCCCCGCTTTTTGGGCCAACTCCCCGATGGTCAACCCCTGCAGCCCCACCTCACTGCACAGATCAATGGCATGGTTGAGAATGGCAGAACGCGTTTCGTGGCCTTTGGTCATGGCAATCCTTCAATGGGTGGTTCTTATGATGAGACAAGAATAGCACGGACGTTCTATTTTGTCAATTTCAGGCATAGGTTCAAAGAACTGACCAAAGCAGAGTTGGCCGACTTTACTACATTCCGAAAGTTTACCACTTGGTGAAACGAAAACCGCTGGCGGTCGAATTATTCTAAATAATTAGGGGCCCCCTGACACCTCTGACAAACGCTGCTTACCTTGTGGCCAACGACAGCGCGGCCACTGACAATCCTTCTGGCCTCAAGCATCGCCGGCCCATTCCAGATTTCAGAAACCGGTTTCTCAAAAGCATTGCCAACATCATTCTCATGGTGATATTCCCAGCAACAAGGAGCCACGCCCCCTTCCCAATTGACGACCATGGCTTCCCAGAGGTCTTCGCAGGACCCTTGATTTTTCAGAGTCCCGGCATAGGCCGAAATCCTGGACTCCTTTGGCAACCACTCTTCCGCCTGGCTGGCGTCTTGAGTGTTGATGGCCACTGAGCCCACCGTGAAGGCATCCACCCCCAAATCCTGGACCATGGTTTTGACCGCAGAAATTTGATGCTCATTAGTCCGGTTCACCAGCATGCGTACGGTGATATGCGGCAAGCGTTTTCCCATAGCCTGCTTGAGCTCCACCAACTCCTTCAAAGAATCAAGCACCTGGCTGAGGTCTCCACCGGCACGGATTTTCTGGTGGGTGGCATCATCACTCCCATCAACGGCCACGATCATCGCGTCCAACCCTGACCCCACAAGTTTTTCCAATCCCATTGACCCCATGCCGTGCAAGGTGGTGCTGAGCCGGACAAAAACACCCTGCTGGGAAGCGTAGCTAATGATGCTGGCGATCTGTGGGTGCAACACCGGCTCCCCCCAACCAAACAAATCCAGCATGATGGCAGAGCCAGCGATTTGATCAACGAAGTTTTTATATTTCGATTCATCGAGAAAGCCCTTGGATCTGAAATCGTGTTTCAAACCGGTGGGGCAGAGGGGGCAGTGCAATTGGCAGACATTGGTCGGGTCCACCTTGTAGCGATACGGCAATCCCCAAACCCTTTGCACCTTCAGTTTTTTTTGGATTTTGATGGAAAAGAAATTGAGGATTTTCCGGAGGCTGGCTCGACGCAGAATGCATAGACGCAGCCTGATGGCCCCGTTGGTGCCCAGTCTTCCTCTGGCATGGGATCGGTTGGCCAGGAGGTATAGGTTTTGGAAGAATCGTTGTTTCATGTCTTCAATGTATCAAACGGGATGGGGGTGTCCATATCTGACTGGAAGTCTCATTCCATCCGAGTCACAAAAACCCCGGCGTAACGCCCTACCCTCTCCAAATAAACCGCCAAATCAACGGAGACAACCTGCCCGCCTTCGTATTGACCGGAAAGGTCGCTACTGGCCGCATGAAACAAGCACAGTTTCTCGCTCTCTCCACATTTGGCCATCACTCCCAGATGCCCCACAACGATCCCATAATCATCCCGCAAGGCACGGGCTTTTATATCCTCAGAATTAAGAACAAACCAAATAATATCCCCTGCCTTCAACAGGGAATAATCAATGACGTCAGCCGGAATCCAGGCAAAACTATTGGCTGGGTAACGTGAAGTTCCCAGGGCATCATCGACAGCCACGCCCACTTCTGCGCTGGCATCCCGCCCCCAAATCCCTGACCTGATCATATCCAGACTGAAGTCCAGATGCTCAGGACGGTCATAATCTACCCGCCCGTCCGGGCCCACCACCAAATCGACGTCGGCCCCCGCAAAACGGGTGCGCAAGGCCCAGGAATAATTCTCTCGCTTGCTGGTGGCCCTTGCCAATTCTGTGCACCGGTACATAAAACTGACGCAATCGTAGTCGCCACCAGTAATCAGCCTACCTTCCTTGGCGTACCCACCTTCGGCTAAACCGAACAGATAACCATGGGTCTCTTTCTCACGGTTAAGCGCCCAGCTTGAAATCCGGGAATCCAGAGGCTGCAGGGCGTAATCATCCAGCAAGCCATAATCTCCAGAAGGAATGCCACCCCAACCATCGGCATTGAATTTTTCCACACGGTCCAGAGCCGCATTCCAGGTTTGATGGAAAGTGTCTGCTCTGGCAGTCAGAGCCACCACCTCGTCAATGGCTTCCTGGCTGAAAACCAAGTCCGGCTGGGCCAAGGCCATTTGATGCACCACGGGGTTGTCGTTCTCAAGGAATTTGAAAAGATGGCTGATGCCGGGCAGCAGCAAAAGGTTGGCGTTGGGCTGGGCCTTATACAACAGGCGTGCGTCCTCTTCGCTGACCTGAAGGTCATTTTGGCCCTGGATAATTGATACGGGACAGGAGAGGCGAGCCAATTCCAGTTGAGGGTTCTGGCGCTGCCAAGAGATGAGAAATTGCTGTATGGAAGGGCGAAAAATGATGCTCATATCCGAAGGGGGATCATCCACCTGTCGGCCAGCTGCCAGCTCGTCCATAACAGCCCTGGCTGAAACCCGGGACCGGATATTCAGGCTGTCGTGCAACTGGTCCTCCAAGACTTCCAAAATGGGACGTCCAGGCCCCGCCAGAGAAACAAAACCATCGGCCCCAGCCAACCAGACCGCGCTCATTCCCACTTGAGATCCCTGGCTATGGCCGGCAATGCTCACGGAAGAAAATCGGTTGTCGCCCTGTAGTAATAATGTCCACTCCACGGCATCGTTGATGAAGTGGGTGAAGCGCAGATTTGTTTCCGACAATCCCGCAGAAACGCTACCGCCCACCCCACGCTTATCGGCGCGCAGACTGGCCACGCCTTGCATGGCAAGACCCTCCGCCAGTTGGCGCAGGCTGTTATTTTTACCCGGAATGTTGGTGAGGTTTCCGTCTCGATCCACCGGGCCGGAGCCTGCCAGAATAAGGACCACCGGCCAGGGGCCTTCGCCTTCGGGAAGAAGTAGGGTTGCGCCCAATTGGCCATCGGGGATATCCAGAGTGATGTCTGTGGATACTGTGGCAATGGAAGGGGTGGCCAGCAAACAGAGAAAGCCTAGGGCCAGGGTGAGGAAGCGCAAAGTTGTCTCCTTTTTATAGTCATATCCCCATAGGGGATGAAATGGCTTTTGTTTGAGACTAGTATAGGTGAAGTGCCAAGCTTTGGGGAGGATGAAGGTTGTGCCTCTGAATTTTTGTCTGTCTATTAACGTGGCTCGAACCCGCTTTGCGTAGGATACGGCAAAGCGGGTTCGAGACCGACACAATCTTAAAGGCACAACCTACCGGTACAGGCTTTTGATGCCGTCTATGGAGAGGCTTTCATTGGCCACCGGCCCACAATCTGCATTGATGCGAATCGTAGCGCCCGCCTCATAAGTGAGATTAAGCTCAACAAATTCTCCCCCGCCACCAATAACATGAGGAGCATTAGCAGTTTTGGCCCCCAAAGGATGGTTATGCAGCTCCAAAACCGCAGGCCCATATTCATAATCATAGTAAGTTGCCGAAAGAGTCATCAACAACATACTGGCACTGGCGGGCACCGGAGTGTCATACTCCACAAAATGAGACCCAGTAGTACCTGAATCAGTGCCTTCAGCATGCCCCAAAACAGCGCCCGTTACGTTGGCCGCTCCTTCAAAATGATACGCAGCCCATAAGGTCTGCATGGCATCAAATGTCGGATTGGTCAGGACCATGTAAAAGGTGAAATCCGTATCTCCATCCACCAAGCCCTCCACGCACATGGTTTCTGCTTCGGCCTCCAGATAGATGCCAATCGTATCAGGGGCGGGGTCCAGAATGGCTATGGCGGAAGTGGCCATCATCATAAGCAAGGCAGCGATAGTAATTTGTTTCATTTTGTACTCCAGATTTCATTGCATGTGAGAAAAGATCCTGCGTTCCCTTAATTGGGACCGCTTGCCTCTTGTATTAACTGTTTGGGAACCTGGAGAATCTCCCCAAAATATTATTTTTTCTTTTATCTTCAGATTTTATTCCCTCTGGGGCTAGACAAAGGCCGATGATTCAAGCAACTTTACAAGCTCTAAACCATCCACCACGGAGCAACCATGACCATCGATCCCATTTTTAAACGCCTGGAAATGCTCACTGGCACAACGGCCATCCAGAAACTCAACCAAAGCAAAGTCATCGTTTTCGGTGTTGGCGGGGTGGGCAGTTGGGCCGCCGACGCCCTGGTGCGTTCAGGAATCGAATCCCTCACCATCGTGGATCGGGACAATGTGGGCCCCACCAATGTGAACCGGCAACTCCAGGCCACGTGCCACAATGTGGGGCAACCAAAAGTGGACGAGCTGAAAAAACGGCTTGAATTGTTGAACCCCAACGCATCCATCATCGCCTTAAAAGAGATTTACGAACCAGCCACTGCCGCCAGTTTCAATCTTCAGCAATATGACTACATCCTCGATTGCATCGACAGCATCTCATGTAAAGCAGAACTCATCTGCCAGGCCCATGCCAGTGGGGTCCAATTGTATTCATCCATGGGGGCTGCCTGTAAATTGGACCCCACCCGAATTCAGCTGGGCTCATTGTGGAAGATCCATGGCTGCTCACTGGCCAAGGCACTGCGAAGGCGCTTACGGCGGAAAGGCTTTGAAGAGGAAGTTCAAACGGTTTTCTCTGATGAGGTTTTGCCGGCCAATGAACAAACCAATGACTCCTCTGGGTATAGAAAATCAGTCAATGGATCGGCAGCACACGTCACCGCCACCTTTGGTATGTTTTTATCTGGCCTGGTGATTCAGGATATTGTTTCAAAATCTCCAAAAACCAACCCGCTCACATAAAAACACCCCCCGAAGCCTGAAGCTCCGGGGGGATATGTACCAGCAAACCTGAAAAGCTATTTCACCAAAACCAACTTTTTCATGTCTACTTTGTCTCCGGCTTTCAGCCGGGCCATGAAGACACCGCTGGCCACACGTTGGCCACGATCGTCGGTGCCGTTCCACACCACTTCATGACGCCCCGCAATGCGGTTTTCGGAAACCAACGTACGCACTTTCGCGCCCTGCAGGTTATAGATCACCAGTTCGGCAAATCCATCCCCGGCCAAGTTGAAGGCCACGGTTGTCTGCGGGTTGAACGGGTTGGGATAAGCTGAGGATAAGGCTGTGTACGATGGCACATTCGCCGGTGCATCCACCAGAGAAGGATCGCCAAAGCGCAACCTATAGCCAGCGTCAATATCCATATCCGCAGAGGCGACACGCCACACCGCGATGCAGTAATAACCGTCGTCAACGATGTTCACGTTAATTTCTTCCCCTGTACCTGGTCCGTTGAAGTATGCCAACCCACCAGGAACGGTTCCGCTCTTGGTATGGAATTCTTCGCCGGCAGGATATAGAGAGAGGCCCCAGTTAATACCACCGGAGGTTTCTTCCAGTTGGATATTAATTTCTGAGGGGCTCAGCTGAACCTCATGCAGGGCCACGATATCACCAGAGGGCAGGTTCCATTCTCCCAAAAGCCCAACCGGGTCATTTCCCTCATAAGTTGAACCGTAATACCCAACTCGGAACGAGCTGGAACCGCCATAGTCCAAAATACCAGCATCATAAGCTAAGTATGCTGCATGGTTGTAATCCACCAGTACAAAATCACTGGCCTCAAAACCCCATGCCGAACTTCCGACATTGGGTCCAAAACCGTTTTTGGCCCCTACAAGTGCTTGATGCAATCGCACATCGACATCGTTGTTAGCACTGGGCATGACGGCCACGGCCTGCCACCAGACCGACCCGGTCTGTGGCATCCGAACTCCGATGCTGTTGAAATACAAGCCGCCTCCGCCATCCACCAAATCCCAACCGGCTGTCCGGCCTGGTGGGTGAGGCAGACTCACTTCCACACCACTGTCCAACACCATGGGCGACCATACATATTGCTCTCCATAAGTGTTGTTTGTCTCACTTAATTCTTCAATATTTTCACCATGATCCACTTCATAGTTGATGGTATGCCGGCCACCAGTGATGGTGTGGGTGAGTCCTGAATTGAACAGGCTATTGGTATAGGGTCCGATGCCACCATTCCAACTCAGGGAGGTCTGGAAGACACCATCTGTGCTAACCAAAGCACTCACGGCCCCCGAGCCAGTGGGGCTGTTATTGCGAGTGGCCATGTTGAGATAGGTGCTGGGTGAGAAACCATGCAACGTATCAGGTAAGGCCACCATAGCGGGAGTTCCATCCAATGCCGGACGGGGTACCACTGGCGCGTACCATCCTGAAGCGTGGTAAGCCACCAGGTCGGGTGGAGTGGTTTGCATCTCCAAAGTAATATCCTGGGATGCCCCGCCATCCAATTGGTTTCGCCATAAGACCACACAGGTGAAGCCCGGATCAGGAACAACCAGATCCAAACGAGCGTAACCACCGGCATCAGTCACGGCCACATTCGAGATGGAACTCAAGGATCCCACTTCGAAATCTTTGTTCATCCAGCCCACATTAATGGGAGAACCGCCTGGATCAGTCATCACAGAGATGCTGACAAAATCCGACACCGCTTCTGGGATGTTAAATTCCCGGAGCATCAAATACTCATCCTGACCCATGGTGAAGGTCACCGAATCCCCAAAAGAGTATTCGGTGCTAATGCGCTTGGTCACGACGTAATCACTGTCATCATCACCGTAATTGAGAATCCCCACATCCATATTGGAGGAATTCAAATTCCGGTTGACCAAAACCGCATCCAAATATCCAGCTCCCCGCCCAGACCAGGCTACATTGCCGGCGAAACCATTTTCAGCACCGGTGGAGAGTTCATGCAACCGAACATCGTAATCATCGGCATGGTCGGTAGCACGAATTGTAGCTGCGCTCCACCAGCCTGTATATCCAACGCTCTTCCCGTCGGCGTTATACCAAAGCACCGAGCCATCCACCACACCGTCGTAACCGGCTGATAGTGCTGGCGGATGCGAGGCCGTCACCGGTTCATCAGCAATCAGAAATTCCGGAGCCCATACGAATTGATGGCCCCAACGATTATTGGTTTCATCATCTTCGGCTACCTGATCGGTGGCATCATAACGTGCCTCGAAGACGTGCCGACCTCCGCGCACGGTCACTCCACCGGCATTCACACCATAAAAATTGGTGTTTCCGTTCACTGGACCCCAGCTCAACCACCAGCGAAAAACATCATCCACATAGAGGCGAGTCTGGAAACCAACACCTGTGGACACTTCACCCACATTGCGCCCCGTCACATTCCAGTAGGTGCTTCCCGTATCACCAGTCAGGTAATCGGACACCGTAGAAGTGGAGGCGGAGTTGGTGTTCACATCAGAAGGGACCAGAGGATAATCCCAATTGGAGAACTGGGTATAGGTAAGATCCGTGGGTTCGGCTGACCGAATAGTGACTGGACCATAAGTCCCGTACCCGGAGCTCCAGCGTCCCGCCCTGTCCACGGCTTTGATCGTAAAGTAATAAACTCCCGGAAAGAGAGTTTCAGTGGTGTATGAATTCACATCACCAATATCCACCGTTTCAGAAGGAGCTCCTCCCCCTGACGAAATATACAACCCATACCCAGCGATTCCCGAAGCGTCATCATAGGCAGTAGTCCAGGTGAAATCGATGGTTGGGTCTGAGCTATCGCCGGAAGTATTATGGCTCGGAGATGTCAGATTACTCACTACGCCAGGTGCCGTCAGGTCAATCTCGTAACCACTGTTTCTGGCTGTTTCCCACAGGTTTTCCCGTTGGTTGGGGAATCGTGTTTTGAATGCGTGCAGAAAACCGATGGGCGTGGTGGGCTCATCAAAATCCACAACATCAAAAATCTCATTGGTTCCCATGCTCAAGACATCTGCCTGATCCGGAAACTCCCCGTGATTATCATTACTGCTGTCTTCAATATCCCTGATGACAGCTCCCAGAAATCCCTCGGTCAAATACGGGTCGTCGAGGATGGAACCACAGGTATCAAGGTTCTCCTGAGACCGTGTGTAATCCGAAGGGATGCCGTAATCTCCTGCGTAAGAACGAGTCAGCAAATCAGCCAGCCAATTGGGCCAGCCCTCGTTAAAAGCATCATGATCGGTTTCCTGACACCAGATGCAATGCCCACAACCGGAAGGACTATCACAAATTCCATTGCAATAATCAGGGTTCACAGTGGTGGAGTAGTTGGTCAGAAAGTGGTGGCCATATTCATGACTGTGAGTCGCTTCATTCCACTCACGACCGACGGAAATATGGATCTCCGATGACCAGGGTTCGTACCAGGCACCGGTGGCGCCGTCTGGCCAGAAAGCCCCAACAAAATCCACGTTGTAACCTTCGTGATTGAGCAACCACCGCCAGGTGCGGGTAATATCGGTTTGGATGTGCAGCGCTGGATGTTCTCCTTCATTGCCAGGTTCCAAAGAGCCCACATTCAGATCACTGCCGGAATAATTATTCCAGGTGCCTGTCTTCCATGTATAAATTTCTTCGTGGGTTACGTCCTTGACGCTGACCTTGGAATTGGATGCCCGGAATTGCACAAACAAATCGGGATTTGTCTCGCCGCCATCGTCGGTGTTGATGTTCACATCGTAATATCCGTAGGCATCGGTCACGACATTAGCCAGAAGGTCATCTGACACTACGTCTTCATCATAAATGCGGATGTTAATCCCATCGGCGCCAATCCTGGTGCCGTCTTCACGAACATAGGAAAAACGTCCATGAACCCGGATGGTTCTATTGGTCGAGGAGGCCGCGCTTTCATCAGGATCACTCTCTCCACGCATGCCCAGGGGTTCCGTATCGTCAACAGGAACACTTTCAAGGGAATGAAGTGGGGCCGGAGCAAAATCTCCCCGGACTTCCTTCACCGGAGCCTGAGTTTCCATTCTTAAGGCATGGGCCCTACTCAGATCCAGGTTCTTGCGGATGGTGTACCCATCCACTTCAAACAGGAAAAGCAATTCTCCGGAACCGGTCAACGGACGCACCTCGAAAGGAATTTCCAATCGATCCCCTTGACTGATAGTCTGCGCATTGGGAGCATCCAGATTCACCGTCAACCAGCTGTCGCTCTCAAAACGGAAGCCAGTCATTTCCCCAGGGTATCCGGTGGTAATTTCAAGACGCCCTTTGAAAGGTTCGCCTTCCACAGGTGTATCCGACCCCTTCATCAGTTTCACTTTGATGGGCGGAGCCACATCGGCCAGCGCCGAGGCTGACCACACAAAACACAGCATGGCTGTGATAAAAAACTTTAATAATTTCATGATGATCCCTCCTATCGTCCCGAACCGGCGGAAGCACTTCGCTCCACAGCCGGACGGGCAGGACGAGGCGTGGACATCGTTGTGAGGGCTTGGTTGATTTCATCGGCAGTAGCCTGGTCTCCCCGGGCCAAAGCGGCGTTGGCTTGCAGGCGTAACATATCCAACTCAGTTTCTTGTTTGACTCGTTCCATTTCCTTGATCAACAGCAGAGCTTCCTCTTCATTGCTCTGATTCGCCAGCTGCGTGTTCAGTTCATCCAGACGCAGAGCCGCTGTTTCCTGAATTTGGATAAACTCTTTCATCAAGGGATTGCTCATTTGAATGTCGGTCTCGTCCACTCCGGCACTCTTATCTTCGGCTCCATATTGTTGGATCTCTGCCTGGTTTATGGGAAGATCGGGAACGCCACGAACCTCTACCGGTTCTTCGTTTCCTGCTGCGGAAGAGCGGTCATTCTCCACAGTTTCGGGATCAGCCGCCAGAGCCCATGTGGCCACAAGCAACATCAAAACAACAGATAACCTTTTCATGATGATCTTCTCCTTCATTTCCCTTGGGGATTGATTTTTTTCATCTGGGTATTAGAGATCTGTCCGGGCGATTGGCTCCAGTCGTTTTGGGCGACTCCCCCACCGGCACTCTCTACTTGGAAATACGAAATTGATCATAAAAACCGGACAAGATATTTTTACTGATCCAACATTAGCCGATAGGCGGCCTCTTCGGAATCCTCTCCCATCAAGTGACAAACATCTGCCAAACGCCTCAAAGTACGTTTGGTGCGGGCATTCTCAGGTCCTCTGGCCTCATTCACCAAATCGTAGCCAGCTTTTGAAAGTTCATAACCCCGGAGGATGTCCCCCGTTTGCGCCAGGGAAAAGCCCATCATGCTTTTGGTGTTTCCCAGGATCCAATGACCGGAAGGTAGAGTTTCTGCCATGACTCCATATCCTTCTTCCAAAACTGCTGCCGCTTCAGAATAGTTTTGGTCCTTGAATAAAACCTTGCCCAAATTGTACAGACTCACTCCAACATGACGATGCCTTGGCCCCCGTGTATCACGCACAATCACCAGCGCCTCCTGCAGCAAAGCGGCAGACTCTGCCAACTCACCCTGAGATTCCAGAGTCACCGCCAGATTGTTCAAACTGGCAGCTATAACGGGATGGCCAGGTTCTAAAACCTCTCTGCGGATGGCCAGCGATTGACGATGCGCTTGCTCGGCTTCGTCCAACTTTTTCTGCAATTTGTACAAAGCACCCAGGTTATTAAGGACCACAGCCATACGACTGCATTGGTTTCCAAAGAGGACCTCGGTCATCTCCACCGCTTCAAGAGTCAAGACCTCCGCTTCGTCGTATCGCTTCAAATCCCGCACCGACAGAGCCAAATTGTTCATACAGTCGAGCACCAGAGGATGAACGCCACCTTTAACGAGTCTGCTTAGAGCCAGGGCCTCTCGCTCCAGGGATTCGGCCTCCTCCGGGCGGCTGGCAACTCTCAACAACTCCCCCAGACTGGCCATGGTTGAGGCCAACTCTACGGTGTCCGGATGGGCCGCTGCCTGCCGTAGTTCCAACCCTTCCCGATAAAGAATTTCCGATTCATCCAACCGGCCTTGTTCTTTGACCGAGTGCGCCAGCACCTGCAGGCCGCCTGCCAAAGACGCACTATCATCCAGATTCAATGGCCGCAGCAAATCCACTGCCTGGCGGGAAGCCACTTCGGCTTCTTCATACTCCCCTTTTAATATCAGCACATATCCCTGGACCGTGAATGCCTCAGCCAATTTCTGTTCATGACCACCGGAACGGTTTTGCAAAAAATCCAACACTTCCTGGTTCAACGTGGTCGCTTCTTGATAAAGCCCCAAATTCGCATACACTGAGGCCATGGTGAACATCAGCTCGCTCTGCACTTCAGGCTGGTCGGCGAGGGTGGTTCTGATACGTGAAGTGCCCTGATCCAACAACTCTCTGGCCGTCACTGTTTCCCCGGGTTTTACATTGGGATCAGAATTCTCAAATAGCTCTACCAGAAAAGAAGAGACCGCCTCCGCTTTCAGGTTTTCAATCCTGGCCAGATCTCTTTCTTTTTTGGCAATGTCTGCAGAACGCGAGGTGCTAAAAACTGCTGCGGTCAAAGCCAACCACCCCACCAGGATCACTATGGTCAGAGGTTTGTTTCGCCCCAGCACTTTCCGCACCAGATATAGAGGAGTGGCCGGTGTCACCCGAACTGGTAAATGCTCCCGGTAACGGCGCAGATCATCCACCACTTCCTGGACAGAATTGTAACGATCGGAAGGGTTTTCCTTCAGCATGGTCCGTAAAATATTGTTCAGATCACCCTTAAGGCGCCAGGCCCAGGGTTTCGATTTTCCCACATTGGAAGCAGGCTCAGGTTCCACCCGAGTTGAGGATTCGGAATCACCAAAAGGACGCTCCCCGGTCACCAATTCGAAGAGTAAAACCCCCAAACTAAAGATATCCGTGGCCGTTGTCAGAACAGTTCCCTCTTTTTGTTCTGGAGAAGCAAAGCCCGGCGTCAACAGGGAACCGGGCTGGAGATTACCTGGAGTCTGGACGGCTTTTTCCAAACAGCAGGATATACCGAAGTCCAGCAGCCGTACCTGCTTCCGGGGAGTCACCAAAATGTTGGATGGTTTCAGGTCGCAATGCAGAACAAATTTCTGGTGGGCACTGTCCACGGCCTTGCAGACTTCCAGAAAGAGCTCCAGGCGTTCTTCCAAATCCAAATTGTGAGATTCTGCATATTGTACCAAAGGCAGACCATCCACCAATTCCATGACGATGTAAGGGTAACCGTCGTCACTGAGGCCTCCATCCAGAAGGCGGGCAATGTTGGGATGTTCGAGCCGCGCCAACAACTCTCGTTCGTTCAAAAATCGATTCCGCAAATGGGAATCCTTACCCAGAGAAAGCATCAACTTGATGGCCACTTTTTTGTGGTACTGGCCATCAGCCCGTTCAGCCAGATACACCACCCCCATGCCGCCTTCGCCCAGCAATTCCATCAGTTCATAAGGGCCCAGACGTTCACCAATACGCCGGGATGGATCCCATTGCCTGGTGCCATTATCCACCAGGTGGGCAGATCTTTCCCCGGCACTTTTTTTGAGAAAACTGGAAGTCTTATGGCTGGTGTTCAGAAATTCCAGAACATGCCCCAGCAATGTTTCATCCTGGCACAGCTCCCTGGCTCGGGACTCCTGCAGGGCAGAGTCCAGCTCAAGGATTTCATTCAGGATGGGGTCCATCTGAAGCCATTGATCAGTGGTGATTTTCTTTTTCATGGGCTAAGTCGACTTTGTCAAATAGGATCAGTTGTTCTGATTGACACTACGAATTTTCCCAGCCAATGCGGACAGGGAATCTTATTCCAGGAATTGATGCAGAAGAGTTTTGGCCTTGATCCAGTTGCGGCGAACCGTTCGATCAGAAATCCCCATGGCCTCAGCCGTTTCCACTTCCGTCAGACCAGCAAAGAACCGGCATTCCACCGTTTTTGCCAAACACTCATCCAAATGGGCCAGCTGCGTGAGCGCTTCGTTGATGGCCAGAAGCTCATGGGCCTGGGCATCAATCTGCAAATGAGTATCATCAAGAGTGATGGGCGAAAGGTCGCCGCCATGTTTGACGGCAGCCCGGCTGCGGGCCATATCGATCAGGATGTTGCGCATAACTTTGCTGTACACGGCCAGAAAATGGCCCCGATCGGCAATGCCCAAACGAGAATGATCGGCCAACTTGAGGTAGGCTTCATGAACCAAACCGCTGGTGTTCAGGGTCAGGCTGTTGCCCCGGTGGCGAAGATTTCGCCTGGCTAGCAGGCGCAACTCATCGTACAAAACGTCCACAAGGGTTTCGTAAGCCTGGGGAGACCCATCTTTCCAATCGAGTAATAAGGTCGTGATGTCTGGTTTAGCTTGCAAGTCCTACCTCCGTGCCGTGTATTGTACAGCACGGAGGCCCAATGTGCTTCAGGAATCTTCAAAAAACCTCATTTAGTCTTAAGACAATTCCAGCCAGTTAAACCAGCGAGGATGATGCTGTTTGTACCAAACCAGCACCTCTCGGAGAATTTTCTGATCAGCCACCGAGATAACATCAGTGCTGATGCGGTCAAAATAAACCCGCATACCGCTGTCATCCAAGTGCTCAAGAGCTTCGGAACAAAGGGTTTGCAATTCATTCCGAATACGGCCGGAATCTGAAATCTTAATGGCCCGGTCCAGATGATTTTCTCCGTGAAAGAACCTAATGAGCAAGGGATTGCACACCAGAGGACGCACATCTTCATCTTCCATGAACCGCAGACTGAAGCGTACCTGCTTGACACCATGAGGCGTGGACATGCGCACGGTCACGGCATAAGTATCATCGCTGAGTTTCTCCACCCCGGAAGAACCGGTGTAAGGATCGTCCAACATGAATCCCGCCAGGGCCATCACGTCCCATGTTTTGCGAGGCAGGAAATCATCTGCTCCAAGGGTTCGCCGGCCCAAAGGTATGTGAGAATCCCGGGCATCCCGAATGCAGAAACGGTAGTCGTCAACATCGGCATCGCTGAGGTTCTTACCCACCAATTCGTTCAATTTGGCCGCAAAATTTTCAGCTTCAGGATTCAAGTGCATGATGCTGCTCTCCAGATGCCAAGGCAGATCAAACTTTGAACTGAACAGAGACAGAGAAACATTGATTTTGAGGATGGGTGCCAAGCTGGCCGCCTGCATGGCCTCGGCGCTGGCGGCGTAACCATCTACGAGGAATAGGTGGCGCTGGCCATCGTCATCCAGCCAGGTGCCCACATTGTAGGTCGGTGCGTATGTGCCGGAGTCGGTAAAGACCGGCATGCCGGAGGTGGGCAAAACCCAACCGTCTTCGATGATATGGGCGCCCACTTCACGCCACTGAGCCCACAAGCTACCAATGCGCGCTTCCCGACTTTCACCTGAGAGAGTCCACACATGAACATTTTCATTTTTTATTTCAGGCCAGGTCATCTTGATGGCATCCATGACCTTGCTGCGAGGAGTGTGGAAATCCACCAGAATCGAATTGTCGGCGGCCTTTTCGGTCACCGAGCAGGGCAGCAATAAGTTGCCCATGTAACCTTCATAAGGGCGGGTCACGGACAGCGGTTGATTGAACAAATGCAACACCGTCATGGGGCCTGTGTCTGTGCCTTTGGCAAAGCGAGAAGTATTTTCCAGGGTATCGATGGCCGCTCCCCAGATGGTGACGCCTTCCCGGTCCACCCGTTTGATGAAATCTTCCCAGGTGAAAGTGGGATCGTTGATCAGCTTTTGCACTTGGCGATCCAGGAAAACCGCCACTTGAGGCCGGGCATAAATGCGCCCGAAGCCCAACAGCGGGTTACTGCCCATATCCGGCGATTCGCCACCCTTGGGCATCAAGCCTTCACCCAAACAAACCATCACCGCATGATTTTCAGGGAGATTGCGAGTCAGGAACCAGAATGATTCACTCATCATGTAGGCGCTGATGGCGTCAGCATCTTTTTTGACACCGTTGAGGCCCTTCTTATCCAACCCCTTGCCTTCACCATGGCGGCCAAACAGACGGGTGCCTAAAGCAGTGACCGCAGCGGTCATAATAAAACCGCGCTCCATGGCCCCACCTGCAAATGTGATTTCGCTCAGAAATTCAACCCCACCACTATCATCCAATCGGGTCACTTCCACATCTTCCAACCAGAGCCGGAATCGACCCAGGATGGGACGAGTATCAAAAGCCCACTGAGCGATGAGGTTTCGTTTATTTCTGATTTCCGTCTTGGGCATGGTCAGTCCCTTCGGTGCTGCAATGCTTCGGTTTTGAGTATTATCCACATTTACAATTGTAACTTGTTTTTTTTATCCTTGGAAAGAATAAAATGGCCAATTCCCGCGGAACTTTGACTTGACCCTCATGACCCATTCAATTATTCTGCTCAAAGTCCTTTAACTGGTGTCAGTGAACACCCCAAGGAGAATGATCATGAACCAGCCCACCAATATGCAATCCGCCCGCTTCGAATTTCCTGGACGCCCGTTGCCCCTGGCCCGCCGCCTGGCCGTGCACAACCGTGTGGTGCGTCATATCCGCCATTTCATGGAAGAACGCCTTTTCAATGAAATTCCCGTACCAGCCTTAAATGCCCCCACCCGCACCTGGGAAGCCACCGGCCGTTTTTATCTGGACGGCATGATCGCCCAGGGCTTTCCTGCCGTTTGGTGTGAGAGCGAATGCCTGCCCCAGGAGTTTGAGTCCATGAACCTTCGTCTTTCGGGCTTCAAACGCATGGAAGCCGAAATGATCAACCTGGGTCTGGATGAATTGGCAGACCTCATGGAAACTCTGCTCAAAAGTGTGGCCTCAGATTTGAACGCCGACCTGCTGGGAGGCCGCCAGGTCACCCGCTTGAACCATATGATTACAACACCTCATCCGCGCATCACCTACCGCCGGGCCCTGGAGATACTCAACGGTCGCGGCATCAATCTTGAATTCGGGCAAGATCTCAATTGGAAAGCCGAATCCAGCCTGTGCCGTTTTTTTGGAAATATGCCCGTGCTGGTGACTCACTTTCCCGCCCAGCTGCGGTTCTTCACCACCCGGCTCAACGCCGAAGATCCTACAGTCACCGACAGCATCGACTACATCCTGCCTTACTGTGGCGAGGTCATGGATGGAGCCGTGCGTGAAACCAATACCCAGAATTTGAGAGAAGCCCTGGGCAATCAGGAAGGGTTTGAATCCTACCTGACTCTCTTTGAAAAACGACCACTCCAACGAGCGGGGTTTGGTCTGGGACTCACCCCTCTGCTGCAGTACCTGATGGGCGTTGAAAACATTAGCGACGCCGTTATCCATCCCCTGGACCGGGCCAGCATGCCAGCCACACTACTGAGCAACGGTGGGGCCGCCTGATTTTCAGGTTAAAGGCTAACGGTTGTGAGTTTGGCCTTTTAGCAAGATCATAAACGGGACTGACAATACGGTCAGTCCCGCTGCAATCTTGTAAGTGAGGTCCAATCCCACCCAGTCGCCCATGCTTCCCACACAGTACACCGCCAAGCCGCTGGAGATAATATTCAAAGTCATGAACAAACTGTTCACGAAGGCGGGTCTGGATGTCCCCGAGTCCTGAACCAGAGCCAACTGGATGGGGCTGGACGCAAAAATGAGGATCCCTGTGACCACCAACAGCGGAACAGTCAAAATCCCCGGGAAAAAAGTAAGACCCAAACCAGCCACCGGCGTGAGCAGGCCAATCACCAGCAGCATCTTCCGGTGCCCAAAACGGTCGGCAAAATAACCAATACCCAGGGTGCCTGCCGCACCTGAAAATTGAAGCAGCGACAAGGCCAGACCCGCCATCCACAGCGTTTCTCCCTTGCCCGTCAAATACGTGGGCAGATACAAGGTCAGAGCTGATTTCAACCCCATGCGGAACACCATAAAACCCATCAATCCCGCCAACAAAGGTGCTGTCTCATTGATGGCCTGTCTGCTCCCGCTCCAGAAACGCTTGGTTTGTCCACGCTCCACTTTGGGCAGTTTTCGCAGCATGAAAAACATCACCACCGTGGCCGCCAACCCCACGGGCAACACCCGGTAGGACCCCTCCAACCCCCACCAGGAGACAGCAGCCGTGATCAACAGTGGCCCCAGAGTGCGAGCCATTTCTCCACCAAACATATAAAAGCTCATGCCCCGACCGGTGTTCGTTCCGGAATAGCGTTTGATCAGCACTGGACCAGGAACATGAAAAACCGCAGCGCTAAGGCCGCTGACAAAGAGCAGGATAAACAGAACCGGGAATGAAGAAGCCAGCCCCAGCAAACTCATGCAGATGGCGGTCACCGCTGGAGCAAAAATCACCAGGTACTTCACACAGATGCGGTCGGCCAACAAGCCAATGACGGGATTCAGGAGTTGGGGTATTTTACGGGCAATATCCAAAATGGCCACAGCAGAAAGAGAGAGATTCAATCTGGTGATCAACAAAGGTAACAAGGGCGCCAAAAAAGCAGAGAAGACATCATGGCTCAAGTGAGCCGCCGAGATGGTCGCCACTTTCCCCGTCTGGAACTCATCTCCAGGTTGTTTTTGTATTGAGCCCTGGATATCAGTCATAGGACAAGCGGACTTCCTCGGTGGTCATGGTCGGTTGGGTGATGACATCCCAGGGTTGTTCATCCCAGGTTCCCAATTTACTGTGCACCGTGAGATATTTTTCCGGAATGGGGTGGGTGCCATACACAACTTCCAGCCCATATTTGGTCGTGATGAAATCATGGAAGTCCTGGATGTATGGACAAGGGGGGTAGCCCACCACCATGCCTGTGGCTAAGTGCACAACGTTGGCTCCGTTGGCCACCATTTCGTCCACGGCGTATTCAATATTACCGCCGGGGCAACCATCACAGGAAGTGAAACCCACCACTTCCACAGCCATACCCTTGTATCGCTCAAAAGCACCTTCGCGGAGGCGGGCGGATCGGAAACATTTCCCACCGGCGCAACGGCGATAGCGATCACAGATGATGATTCCAATTTTCTGGGTTTCCATGGGTGCCACCTTTCACTATTCAGATGATCAGCAGAATGCCTGAGATTCCAATGAGGGCGTTCAACGGTGGCTTCACAAGGAAAAGATTCAGGCAAATCCCACCATAACAATAGGTTACACAGTCACGCCACAAACAAAAATCTGGCCCCGCATGAGATGGACGGCGCAGAGACAAGGTAAACTGGAAATTTATATTAGGTGCACATTCATCTTTATCCTCTAATAAGGGGTCGATTCAAAATCGGACTCGGGTTCCGTACTACCCCTTTTCACTTCCACGGCCGGAGTAATGGAAATGCCAAACTGGTAGGTGAGTTGGTCCGTATGTGGGTACACCAGCACCCCAAATTCAGGCCGTGTGATCGAATCGCCTCGCCTGCCAAAAGCCAGGCCTGCTGAATACCCCACCGGGCCATTAATTTCTCCTCTGGCATAATAATATTGGGTGGCCGAAAGATTCAATTCCACTGAATCACTGAAAGGAACCGACCCGATAAGCCGGGGATAAAAATGCGTTGTATCAAAAGGGTTGGAACCACCAACAACGAACCGGGCCGGCATTTCAAAGGAGAGAATATCCTCCAGCAATTCCACTTTGAATCCAGCACCCATCAGGACGCCAATACTGGGAGCATCAAAAATCATCAATCCACTGTTGACCGCAAACTCAAAACGCCCACCCACTACGGGGCTGCGAAAGGCAAAATCCAGCTGAGTCCAGCCGGTTCGAAAATTCCCAACCTCCTCGGAGCTGTGCATGATGGAAGTGGTCAAAGTGTGCTCCCCCGATTCAGCAACCCTGGCAGATTGGAAAGGGGTGGCCGACAAACACCCAGAGAGGAAAACCGCGAGCAATGGCAAAAGGGTCAATATTTTTCGCATCTGTTCACCTTTGGATTAGCGCCCGTATCCTTGATAAATCAGTGAATATTAAAACTCAGTTGAATCATTTTTGTCCCCCCCCCGGGAGACTCTTGAATATCCTGATAATTCCTCTATTATGCAAATTCCTCATTCCCAATGAAACGAGAATCCATGCCCCGTGATGAAACCAAGACTCTGTTCAAAGATAGCATCGACCGGAAGGCAATTAATCAACTGGCCTCAGCCTTATCCCTAGCCTGGCCTGAATTCCCTGAAGACTTATTCGTCAAAGCCAGCAACCGGGGGCTCAAAAAACTGGAATTAAAGGACCGCGTGCGACACCTCATGGCCCAAATGACCCGTTTTCTTCCCCCCCAATACCCAGAAGCCTTGGACATTGTCGTTAAGGCCGGGAGCCACTGGCCTGCTGGAGATCCGAGCGACTCTTTGGGCGGTTTTGCGGCCTGGCCCCTCATCGATTGGATCGGCGCCGAGGGTGTGGATCATCCTGTCCTTTCCCTGCAAGCTCTGCGCAAACTCACCAGCTTATTCACCGCAGAATTTGCCATCAGGCCTTTCTTCCTTGAGCACACCCAGTCCACCCTGGAAGAGTTGCACCACTGGATCGATGACGAGAACCACCATGTGCGGCGCCTGATCAGCGAAGGCTCCCGGCCTCGGCTCCCCTGGGGTCAACAGCTGCCCATGTTTATTGCCAACCCTGAGCCGGTGCTGGAATTGCTCGAACAGTTGAAAGACGATGAATCAGAATATGTGCGCCGCTCGGTGGCCAACAACCTGAACGACATTGCCAAGGATCATCCCGACTTGGTGGCTGATGTGGCTGCTCAGTGGATGGATGGTGCTTCGGAGAACCGGCAGCGGCTGGTCAAACACGGGTTGCGCACCTTGATCAAAAAGGGCCACCCGAAAGCCCTGGCGGCCTTGGGTTATGAAGTTGCCCCCCAAGTGAAAACCTCCCTCTCCATCAGCAGCAAACAACTGCACATGGGCCAGTATCTGCACATGAAAGCAAAGTTGAAATCCCAGGGGACACGAACCCAGAAGCTGGTTGTCGATTATGCCGTTCATTACCAGAAAGCCAACGGATCGCTTTCGGCAAAAGTTTTTAAATGGAAGGTTTTGGACCTCGAACCTGGGCAGGAAATTATTCTTGAGAAGAAGCAGCAGTTTGCACACCGGTCAGTTAGGAAACTGTATCTGGGAAAGCATGTAGTGGAGCTGTTGGTTGCCGGTCAGGGGTATGGGAAAAAGGCCTTTGATTTGGCTGGGAAAATCAAACCCCAGAGATGAATATTCATCCCTGGGGCTCGAGAATTATCTCACCAGAGTCAAACGGGAGCCCGTCACCAGATCTGGTGCCGTCAGCCGAACCATGTAGGCTCCACTGGCGGCATGGCGACCGGAGGCAGTCTTCCCGTCCCAAAGGTATTCATGATTCCCCACGTCCAGATGGGTCCAATCTTCTGACCATATCAAATGACCCGCCAAATCAATGACATCCAAGCGGCAAGGCCCAGCAGTTTGGATCTTAAATTTGACCACCGTGCGGGGATTGCAAGGATTAGGTGAAATGCCCACGATGGCGCTTCCAACGGGAGCCTCGTTCTCAGGCACTGCGTTCACATCCGGACCAATCCAGGCAATGGCCGCCTCGATAACGGTATCAATCCCTTGGCGACAATCAGCCGGATCCAGCCATATTTCTTCATCCACAGGAAAGCCCAGATAAGAGAGGTAATCCTGGGGAGTTTCAGCTCGTCCTGCATCGTACTTGGAATACCGGGCAGAGAACTCTTCGTATTGGTTTAACTCATACCCCACTGGACTGTCAAATGACGCCGATGTAGGCCGGCCGAAAGTCCTAACCATGGGGTGATATGTCATTCGAAGAGCAACCTGATCACCAGAACTGATGGTTTTGGGCCCCAGCAATACTGCAATAGGCTTGTCAAAATATTCGGTTGGATCTCCGGGGATATCATAAAATGAAGAATCGTTAAATCGACTCATGTACCAATGATTATGGGGGTTGATTCGGTAGCCAAAACTGACGGTCTGAACAGTCTCCTCAAACAGGAGGCTCAGCCCCGCATTACTCAAGTACATGTTGCCACCAATGTTGTTGCGGAAATCAATGATCAACCCATCCAGCTCCGGATCCGTGACCATCTCCCAACAAGCCTGCCACCAGGCCGCTTCAACATATTCAATCCAGGCTTCAACGATGATAAAGCCAATGCGGCTGGCACCCCTTTCCAACACACCCCAGTTAACCCAATCCGGGGAAGCCGGATGATCGATGTATTCATTCAATTGATCAGCACAATAGACCGAAAGATCCACCCCTGAATTCACCATCAAACTGGTGGGCAGATGTTCGGTTTGCCCGCTGTCGAATTTGAGAATGTCGATGGTTTCAAAGAGGTGCCAATTGCTGCCTGCGGCCGTGGCCCAGCCGTAATCATAGGAAGCATCGGAAGTCAGCCAGCCACCGCCACCCACCGGAAGCTCCGCCTCCAGAAGTTCATGATACAATTCGTCCCAGGGCCGGCCATCGTAACCCAAAATCACATCGCCCACTTCCAAACCCAGCGGATGATTCTCCACCACTTCGTAAGCAAAAATCCCTACATCTCCAGTGGTGAGGCAAGCGCCAAAATAGGGGTTTGTCAGGTATCTATGCCCAATGAGAAGTGGCACGCCCGGTTCGGGCGTAGTATTCACCACATCCCCATTCCGGAACGAAGTATGACCGTTTTGCAAAGCCACACACATCTTGGTCATGATGCCTTGAAAGCGTCCCTTGCTGACTCCACCCTGGATCTCGGAAACGTGAGGAGTGGCCAGTCCCACCAAATCCACATCGCGGTTGCGGAAGAGGGCGTATTCCTGGTCAAGAGCGGTGATGAAATTATCAAATATGGAAGACTGCTCAGCAGCGATGCGACCTGGCCCCCATACGGCATCGATCATGGCCTGCCAATCGGTGTCTTTTCCCGACGGCCGCAAATCCGGCCTGGGATTGGGTGCTGGGTGCGTGGGTGCGTTCATCATTTTGATCCACTCAATTTCCGCGGAATGATCAGGCGTTGCGGCCTCAATATCCCCCGAAAGGGCAGGAGTAAATGTGAATAACATGATGGCTAAAGCGGTGAGTGAAACGGTAAAAGGCACACGGATGCCCAGCACCTGAAACGGTTCTTGAAACATCATTTCCCTCCAAAACAAATTGATAAGCCCTGATATTTGATAGGGATTGAGGGGATGGATGTCAATTCACAGAGCCTATTGACCGTTGTTCATACCTGGAGTGCAATTCGGCTATGAACAACAGATTATGACTGGCCCTCGGTTTAGCCAGCTGATCTACTCCCAAATTCCCTGATCCACCAACTGCCTCTGCGCCGCCTCGGCCCAACCCCGATTGGCGGCAGGACTGGCCGGACTCGGATGTAAAACCGTGCCGATGTTGGCGGGTAAATGCTCCCCCCGCGGAGACTTTGCTTTGGGTCCAAACAAAGAATCCAACTTCTTCCGGGCAAAGCCGCCCACACCCACCACCCACTCCGGTTGGTAAATATCCACCAATGCAACCAACCGTTCATCGCAAGCTGCAAAAAGCGGTTTCTGTTCGCTGGCCAGTAATTTATCGGGTGTATAGTTGCGGGCGCTTTCTTCCATGAAGACCAGGGGACAATAATTCACGGCGAAATGGTCTTTAAAAAATCCATCGGGACCGTTGAATTTTTCACCAAAAAATCCCCAAAGGCGCTTCCCACTGACCTCACTCCGGGTCGTTTCCAGTCCCAGCACCGGCCGTTTGGGGTGCTCGGGATCGGGCCGCTCCACTTTTCCTTTGAGCCCCATGAAATCTTTCACCATGGCAACCTCCCCAAAGGGCACACCAGTTTGTGCCATACCCCAGGGCCCTGGATTCATCCCCAACAACAATACCCGCCGGGGGGTGGCTCCCCACTTTCGCACATACTTGGCGTGCATTTTCCAAGCGTACTGCAAGGGGTTATAAACATAGGCCACGGGGTCGGCAAAACTCATCTCATCAACCTGGTCCCGCAGGGTGGCCGTGGCTGTGAGAACTTGATCGGCGAATGCTTTTTTTGAAACCACGGTGGGCCTTTCAAGGTTCGACTTGTACGTTGATCAATCTGAAGTAATGTAAGGTCTATAAACGGATCTGTCTTGTTCTGACTTCAGCGAAAGAGAACCCCATGCGCCGTCTGGCCCTCCTTTTGATTTCCCTGGTCCTTTGGGTTGGTTGCCAATCAGAAACTCCCGCACCTGAAGCCACCCTGATTATTCATGGCGGACACATCATCACCCAGGATTCAGCAGCTACAGCCATGGCCATGGTTGGCGATCGCATCCTCATGGTAGGCCAGGACAAAGCTGTGGTGGCTTTGAAGGGCCCAGAAACCAAAATCGTAGACCTGGCCGGCGCCACCGTGGTTCCTGGTTTCAACGATAGCCACTGCCATCTCTATGGTTTGGGCAAAGCCCTGTCCGAAATTGACTTAAATGGAACCAAAAGCCCGGCTGAGGTGGCCTCCCGAGTGGCCTTGGCCCATCAGAATCTGCCCGGCGATTCCTGGTTACAGGGCCGCGGCTGGGACCAGAATGACTGGGAAATTCAGGAATATCCACACAAGAAAATTTTGGACGATGCCGTGGGCGGACGTCCCGTTCTGGTGCGCCGAGTGGATGGGCACGCCGCTCTGGCCAGTAGCAAAGCCCTCGAACTTGCTGGCATCACTGCTTCCACTCCAGACCCCGACGGCGGCCAAATATTGCGGGATGAAAACGGCATCCCCACTGGTGTGCTCATTGACAATGGAGTGGACCTGGTGCGGGCAATCATCCCTGGGGCCAGCGCCGAAGAAATGGCCCGGCGTGTGAGTTTGGCCATCGATCATTGCCACCGTTTTGGCATCACCGCCGTTCATGAAGCTGGCGTCTCCTGGACTCGAGTTCAGTATTATAAAATGCTGGCCGATGCCGGAGATTTGCATCTGCGCATTTACGGCATGTTGGATGATACTCCATCAACCACCGAACCCGGGTTTGCCCATGGCCCCCTTCACACTCCCGACGACATCCTCACCGTTCGCGCCGTAAAACTATATTCCGATGGAGCCCTCGGCAGCCGTGGAGCCAAGCTCCTGGAAGACTACTGCGATCACTCTGGACACCGGGGGCTCTTCGTCTCGGATCTGGACCATTTGCGCAAAGCCACCCAACAGGCAACCGAGGCAGGTTTCCAAGTGGGAGCCCACGCCATTGGCGATGAGGCCAACCGCTTCATGCTGGATATTTTTGAAGATCTGAACAAAAGCATGCACCCGGAGGACCCAAGGTGGCGCATTGAACACAGCCAGATTTTATCTCCGGAAGACATCCCCCGTTTTGCCCAACTCGGTGTCATCGCCGCCATGCAACCAGTACACTGCACCAGCGACATGGACTGGGCCGAAGATCGTCTTTGTGCTGACCGACTGCCCGGAGCCTACGCCTGGAAAACACTTTTGGAAAGCGGCGCTCACTTGTGTTTCGGCACAGACTTTCCCGTTGAGCGTGTGGATCCCCTGGCAGGACTATATTCCGCACGCACCCGCACCCATCCTGACGGAACCCCCGTTGGCGGCTGGCAGGCCCAGGAAATCATCAGTGGGGCAACCGCTTTGGAATTGTACACCTCCGGATCAGCCTATGCGGCCTTTATGGAAGACCGTCTCGGCCAGATCGAGAATGGTTTTTATGCCGATTTGACGGTTTTGGACGGCAATCCCGTAACTTGCGATCCATCCGAGCTTCTGGATATGAAAGTGAAAATGACCATCGTTGCAGGCCAAATCGTTTACCAGAGGCCCTGATTTAAGTGGAACCAAGTGGCACAATGACCGTATTGTCCTACTTATTAAGTGTGCAAAGCGACCTTCTACCATAATTAAGGAGACCATCCATGCGTTCAAAAGCCCACATCGGCAAGCTGATACTGCTGGCTGCCATGACCATAATGGCCAGTTCCGCCATGGCTTCAGAGTTCACCAGTTTCGACGAAGCCCTTGGCCAAGCCAAAGCCCAAAACAAAATGCTGGTGATCGATTTCTACACCGATTGGTGACCCAGCTGCAAAGTGTTCGCCCGTGCGGTGGACAACGATGAGACCGTTAAGAATTCTCTGAAGAACGTCATTTTCTACAGCAACAATTGTGAAGTTGGCGAAGGCCCGGCCATTGCCAAAAAGTACAATGTGCAAGGTTACCCAACCTTCATCATGACCAATGGCGATGGTGAAGTGGCCAGCGCCTGGATTGGCTACCCCGGTCCGGAAAAATGGGCAGCCAATGTCCTGGCTGGCGACAAAGACCAACGCACTTTGGTGGAGAAAAAAGCCGCCTTTGAAAAAGAAGCCACCAAAGAGCTGGCCTGCTCTTTGGCCAACTCAGCTTCTGCCAGTTACGACTTCAAGGGCTCTGTGAAATATTTCCGCAGCGCTAGAGAATTTGATCCCGCGGGTGCACCAGACTACACATCAGAAATTTTGACCAACATGTTTTATGGAGCCCGCAGTGGTGCCTTCACTCTCGAAGATGTTTCTTCCGAAGCTGACATCGTGATGGCCGCTGAAACCAGCTCCCCTGAAAACAAAGTTGATGTGGCTTTAATGGTGCGCGGAATGGCTGCCCAGATGGGTGATCTGGAATCGGCTATTCCCTATATCACCGAAGCTCTCAAGGCTTCTGAAGGACACGATGAACTGGCCGAGGGACGGATCAATCTGGAAATCGACTATGCCCTGCTTGTGGACAAAGACAAATCCAAAGCCCTTAAATTGAAACGTAAAAGCATGCCCGAAGATTGGGAAAAAGACCCCAACGCCTTGAATAATTTCGCTTGGTGGTGCTACGAGAATCAAACCAACCTTGAGGAAGCCAAAAACCTGGCTTTGCAAGGAGTGGACATTGCCGAAGAAGACGGCCAAAAAGCCAACATCCTCGACACAGCCGCTGAAATTTGTCTCACCATGGAAAACTGCGAAGAGGCCGTGGCCTTGATGAAGCGGGCGGTAGAACTGAGTCCGGACCGGAACTATTACCAGACTCAATTAGCCAAGTTTGAACTTGCTCTTCAGGAGAAGAATAAAGGCTAGATTTTTGAACTGGAAGAGGGAGTCGCTTGAGGGCGGCTCCCTTTTTTTAGATCTTCTCCAAATGGCGGATCCCATTGCGATCCAATATTAAACGAAACCGACTAAACTGTTCATCGCTACCACCGGAGAGTCGCAGTAGCAGATTGATTTTATAGACCCTCGCTCCTGCCACGGCCACCACCGAATCATTTTCCCCCAGGGCCAATAATTCTTTTTCCGGTTCATCCATATTGAGTAATAACCGGTGCACATTGTAACGAATGATATCGTTGACGGCAGCTGTTTTGTAACCCGGATGCACACGGCGCAGTGGCTTGCGAAAGAGGGATACGTTTTTACGATACTGGATAATTGTTTCCGACTGCCAAAAGTTCGCCAGTTCCGTCAGGTGGTCCTTATTTCTAAGCTCCAGTATGTTTTTGGGGACCTGATCTGAGGGGACGAACCTGACCATCTCCCGGCAAACGCCCATACGGTGGCCGTCCTGATCATAAAAACTGGTTTTAGAATCGGAGACCCTCCGGCTCAACCATTTTTCCAGGTAGATTTTTGTCAATTCCTTGATGCGGTCTTTGAAGATGTATCCCACCACCAGGGCCACAAACAGAGGCAGCGTGAAATTGCCAAATTGCTTTTGAGCCAGGAAAGCGATCAGAGTGGCGAAAACCATGGAGAGGCCAGCAGCGAAGCCCATGGCCACTTGAATGGCCAGACGACCATCAGTTTGACGCTCCTGGGTCAGAAAGAGTGGGCTTCGGAAGAATTTTTTGAAGATGCTACGGCGAAAAAGCACCGTTTCGTCTTGCCCACTGCTTTGGGCATCAAGTTGGGAAAACCCCTTGAGAGATCGATAGTCAGACTGTTGCTTAATGGCCTCCAGCAAGACGTTGCGCAGTTCGCTCTCCCATGTTTGGGAAGCCCTAAGTAGCTTCAATAGAACCTGGGTAATTTCCGAAGTAAGATATTCATCGGCACTGGAAATGACCGTGGGCAGCCGGTTAGCTTCGGAGCTTTCGCATTGGGCAGGCATTTTTTCGGCAAGGGCCCGAAATATAGCCATGACGCTATCAATTTCCTGAACCATATTCATGGCCGAAAGGTGATCGCCCACGGCCAAATCGCCACGGCAAGAGGCCAGATTTTCGTACAAGGCTTTGACCGTAATACTGACAAACATTTTTGTATGGTATTCAACCTCGCGGCATGATTCTTCCACTGGACCAGACTCTTTAAAGGCCGCCACACTGTCAGTGAGCAGCCTGGCTGGCCGGCCCTCATCCAGGGAAGCCACCTGATCCAGAGTGAGTTCAGGAGTCTTCAACCGCACATGGTTTTTGATGTCCTCGTAAAACGCATCCCGCGGATAACTGTGTTGGTTCAAACCCAGGGCTTTGGGCAGAAAGAGAAACAAGTCGACCTGGTAGTCCTCACGCCTATTGAGCTTCAACCAGTAGTCCAGCTTCATCTCGAAATGATAATTATCGTGAACTTCAAAGTTTTTATGGATCTGAGGCATCAGGACTCCGGGTTAGCATGAGGGGCACATGACTGAGCAAAAACATTCATCTTAATTGATGTACCCCAACGACCTCAATTGCTTGCGAATCTCTTCATCCACCCCTTCATCCCGCTCTCCTGCAGGCCCTTCCGCAGGTCGCAGAGGCATATAACTATCCACCCGATGCTCTTCCATACCCGAGACTATTTTGTGCCCCTCCACCGTCAGCCCGGCGTCCAGAATGTACCCCGGCATATCCTTGGCAGGCGGCAGTCCCATCAGAGCCAAAAAGGTGGGACAGATATCCAACAGTTCCAAGTGATTGAACGATGTTCCCGCTTCATACATGTCGCTGCGAACCAGGAAAATGCCCCACTCACTGTGCTCAGCTGCTCCACGCTCGCTGCTTTTGCGCGGACCGTAAAAACCGTGATCCGAAAGAATCACTGTTTGCCGGTCAGCAGGGAACCAGCTCAAAACTTCACCGGTCACTTCATCGGACCAGTCATAATAGTTTTTGACGACATCACCGAAGGCATCCAAGTCTCCCTCTTTGTGTTGGAAATAGCCTTTCTCCGGGTCCATGTATTTGTAGAAATAATGGCTGATCATGTCGGGGCCACGCAGATAGAAGAAGAATAAATCGAAAGAATCGCCCTTGGCCAACTCGCGGTTGATTGCCAGATAAGTAAGGTCTGCAGCCAATACGCCGGCTAATTTGTCCACTTCCTTGGGGAATTTTTCTTTGGCCATGGCCAGTTGCTCGGCGGGGATGAAGAGAGAAAGCTGTTCGTCCGTAATTTCCTCAGGAGTGATGCGGTGGGAAACAACCATATCTGCCAGGGAATCAGGATAACACAGTCCGGCCAGCGGCTTTCCCCGGTCACTGCCATAAGGAACATAGTCACTGACCATGACGCCATTGATGGGTCTTGCGGGGAACGTAGTCCACATACCAACCAAAGAAGTGGAACGATTTGCCGCCCCCAGAATATCCCAGAGAGCGGGAGCAAACCAGGCACTGCCAGTCAATGGTTTCTGGTCTGAGCCTTTTACAAAATGACTGACTCCATGCACTTCCGGCTGAACCCCGGTGCAGATGCTCGCCCATAAAAGGGGAGATTTTTCCAGGGGAAAGAAAGTCTTCATGCGGCCATGGGCAGACTCTGTCATAAACTTCGAAATGACTGGCAGCCGGCCCTCTTCCATCATTGGCTTCAGCAGCCGCCAATCAGCGGAGTCGATACCAATGACCAAAAGTTTGTTGGCATCCGTATCAGCAGACGAGGAATCTTCCTGACCACCGCCACAACCAACCAAAAAAACAACAGCCGCAACCAACCACACCTTACGCCAATTCCCTGCGTTCATTTCTAAGCCATCCTGTTCAATTCTAGAGAGAAACTTTAAGCAAATCTTTGATCAGCAAACCGGCAATCATTGAAAAGACCATGAAAGCCAGCATCCAATGCATTTCAAATCCCAAATAAGAGGTTTTCCGCTGGGGCCATTGGATGCTCAAACCAGCCAGCTCTTCACTGGCCGACAAATTAGGAGCACCAGGATACAGCAGAATTCCCAAAGCCGTGTCTTCATTTTGATGATGAAGACGAGGCAACCCTTTTCCAACCAAAAAATCGTGAGTCCCCAGCAGCGTTTCACCATTCCAGAAACGGAGTTGGTGGGAGCCATCTTTTTCGGCTTGCAAACGCCAGGCCAAGGTTCCGGTTCGTTTGTTGCGCACGGGGCCCGCCGCAACCTTCACACCGTCGGCGGCTTCCAAATGCACACCACTGACTTCACCGGCCACACTAATGGTCAGCACGGTGCTTTCCCCCACCTGCAGGGGGCGTTCAGCGTAGCGGCTGTCCAGTTGTCCCAAAGTAAGTATCATCGGGATGGTCAGCGCCACCAAAGCGGGCAAAGTGAACGCCAAATATCGCAAGTTGGCCTTGGCCAAATCCCCTTGGATGCGCGCCAGCACGCCCAGGTGGTCCTGGTACAAACCCATTTCGTAAATGTGCCCGAAGAGATTGTCGCGGGTGACCTTCAGTCGGTCCTGAGGCGTGACTGCTTTGAAGAGCAACAAAGCCCAGACAGCTGTCAGGGCGCTGATCAGGATCATCCCCACCGCTGGCATGGAGGCAAACGGCGCCATCAGCAGGTCAAAAAACCAACTCACTGCGCCACTGATGCTCCGCGCAACGGAGGTCATGAGATGTAGCCCAACCCCTGCATGCGTTTTTTGATTTCCTCTTCGCTATCACCGGTTTCTTCGAACTTGGCAATTTCCCGTTCGAGCACGTGATGCACAAATTCCTCGGGCGAAGCGTACCCCGCAATGGAGGAATACTTTTTGACCTTCTCCAGAAGATCTTTATCCATTTTAATTTTGCTGCCGCCAAACATCAGCGGTCTCCTTTCACGCGGGGAGCGAACAGATCGCCACCCACCATTTCTTCCGGTGGAGTGATGCCGAAGAGGTTCAGGATGGTCGGGGCCATGTCCACCAAGGCGGGATCTTCCCTCAGAATAGGACGGTTGACCATGATGATTCCCGGCACCTCGTCCGAGGCGATGCAATGATCGCCACTCCATTTTAACATATTATCCATGAACACGGTGTCGGGGACTTTACCCAAAGCCGATTCATTGCTTCCTCGCCATCCACGGTGATAACCTACGATGATATCAGGCCCCGTATCGCGCAGCGGCCCGTGATAAACCTGATCGGCACGGTCGGCCACCTTGATAGCCCTTTTCCCGTTTTGGGGATCCACAACCGCTTCCAATTTTGTTTTCAGTTCCGCCAGGAGCGCGTCTTTATCTGCGGGCTCGACGATGCCATCGCGCTCGCGCCCCTTCAGATTAACATACAGGCCATTGATGCCCACGGCATAAGCCTTCGTCCGCGACCAGTCGATTCCCTGGAGCATGTCCACCGAAGATTGGTCCACCCCTTCTTTCACCACAAGGTACCCATTGTCACGCAACCAGGCGTTCACATGGATAGCCCGGTTCCAAGGCGCAAAGCCATGATCGCTCATGACCATGACCATGGTTTTTTCATCCACTTGCTCCAGCACAGTGCCAAAAGCCTGGTCGAGTTCGGCGTACACCTGGGCTATGCGGTCGGCGTGCTGGTGATCGGCCTCTTCGTGGGTGGGCGAAGTATCGTCCATGTTGCGCCACACCATGTGGCAGGTCTGGTCGGGTGAGTTGAAGTAGAAAAAGAGAAAACCCTCATCCAGAGTCGCAAAACGGTCCAATTCAGCACCCAGTTGCTGCACTCTTTCGGACAGCACCAATTCGCTCTGCTGGACGTAGTCATCATCACTGAGAAAACCGTTTTCCAGGCCACTGGTATCATCAGGCAAACCCTGTGTGTAGAAATAGCCGGTCTCATCAACGATGTCACGGCTGTAAGAATCGGGTGTGCTAATGGGCATCACGGGATTGCGGGGATCGATCTGCACCGGGGTGGCGTAGATGCGCAAGGCAGGATCGGTGGACATCAAATACAAGCGGCAGGTGCCACTGATTTTTTGGATGTTGGGGACAAGCTCAAATTCCACGGTCACCCACTGGCTCCATTCCCCTTGGTTGAGCACCAGTTCCGTATCGCCCACCTTCAACCAGGCAGTATGAGTTTCGCGATCAACCCGGCCTTCAACAGGCACGGTGGTTTCAGGATCTCCCTCACGGTAAGAATTACGGGGACCGATAAGGTCAGCTGTGAAAAGGCCATCATCCAGCCACACGGAAACCACGCGGCCGCCACCTAAATCACGGTTCAAAGGAGGGTCGTCGGTGATGAGAGTGCTGATGCCGTAATTACCTGTAATATCGGGTGTACCCATGCCGGACAAGCTATGGGCTTCACATTCCACAGGTGGAAAGTTGGCCGGAACGCGGAAAATGGTGGACTCAATGCCGTGGTCGGTCAGGATCTCCCAGAAGGCGGTTCCCTGGCGCAAATTGTGAATGTCTGCTGATTCCCGAGGGATTTTCCATGATCCAAATTGCCAGAAACGGGTGGCCCCTTTGGCTTCGCTGGTGGATGATTTGGGCAGCATGGTGGCCGGGTCACGGTGGATGAAATCAAAGATGCCGTGGGCCCCCGGATCGCGGCCGGTGATGAAGTTACTCCAGGCCACTGGCGATTGCGGAGGAATGGACGTGCCAAAGGGTTGTAATTCAGCGCCACCAGCGATGAAGCGATCGAAGTTGGGCATCAACCCAGCCTGGCGATACTCATCCAGCAAAACCGGGTCCATGCCATCGAAACCCAGAACCAGGACCTTGGTTTCTCCCGCCAGTATGCTGCCAGGGGCTACCAAAATGAAAAGCAGTACCAGGAATGTCAGTCTGCGCATCATTCAGAACCTCGTCGTTTGAAAATTGTACTGCCGGTCATGTGCGCCGGAGCGTCCACACCCAGCAGATCCAAAATGGATGGTGCCATATCAACCAAAGCCGGCTTGGTGGCTTCAAAGGGTTGTGAGCTGAACAGAACCCCAGGCACCTGCCGCGGGTCCATGCAGTGATCACCAGACCAACTGCGTGTATTATCACTTATCACATGAGCACCCACCGCGCCCACGGCCGCATCCCAATCGGCACGGTACCCTGGTTTGTAACCCACAATCACATCGGGGCTATTATTCTTGTAAGGGCCGTGGTAAATGTCGTCGCAATCCCAGAGTTCGGTGATGGCTTCGGCGCCACCGCGACCGGTATCGGGCATCCCGCGCAGGGCATCAATCAGTTCATTTTTCAGGGCCGTGGCCTCGGATGGTTTCACGCAACCACCAGCTTCACGGCCTTTCAAATTCAGGAAGAAACCAGCCAGGCCGTTGGTGTAGGCGCGGGTCCGGGGCCAGTCAATATCGGCCACTTCGAACCGTTGGCCGGAAGCAATAGCAGGCACCGGGCCCTGGGCTGGGTCGCTTTTCAGGAACATATATCCATGATCTCTAAACCAGGTGTTCAGGTTCACGTTGCGTTGGAATGTTTTGAAACCGTGATCGCTGATGACCAGCAGCACATCACCCTTGCTCAACTTGGCTCTGGTTTCACCCACGAGAGCATCGGCAGTGCGGTAAAGATCGGGGATGACGTCTTTGTGTTTCTCAACATCCTTTCCCTCGTTGGCCGGATGGTCTGGATCGAGGTAGCGGAAGAACATGTGCTGGATGCGGTCCGTGGCATCAAAAACGCAGGACACGACACCATCAGGCTGCCGCTTCAAAGCGTGGAAGAACTGTGTGCGCCGCTCTTCGTGGATGGCCCAGGCCTGATCCAGGAAAGCCTGTTCGTCAATGACCCGCTCATTCAGGGCCCAGGTATCTTCGGCCAATCCCAAAGTGGCAAACCGCCCCTGCAAGCGAGACAAAGCCATGGCCAAATGAGGGGGGTTGCTAATGGGCATCGCCGGGTTGCGTGGATCTATATTCACGGGGGTGATGTAGAACGAAAAACCAGGAATGAAAGAGGTCACGCGCACCTTGCAGATGCCATGGGCCTTGCCAGCTCCCGATCCAAAGACCACCGGGATCCATTCTGAATACTCTTCAGCCCCCAATGAAAAACTTTCAGGCCCGATTTTAAACTTTGCCCGTTGGGCTGCCGCATCCACCTCAACGTTGACGGGTAAGGTCATGTTACCCGATCTGTCAGGCAGGTCAGGTCCCGTCAAAACACTGGTGAAGGCTCCCGTGC
>JADGDU010000119.1 GCA_016744705.1 Candidatus Krumholzibacteriia bacterium | reverse complement strand
CTGTAAGGCCAACCCAAGGCATTGGTCCAGAGACAGGACAGGCAAATCACTATCTGGTTCCGGTCCCTCCTGTGCCGAAACAACGACAGAACCAAACATTGCCACCATAAACACGATTCCCAAAATACCTTGCTTGCTCACTTGAAACATTCCGCAACTCCCGTGGGGGTAAGATTGATACCGTTGATTGGAAACTTGTGCCCATCATCGAACATGATGGTGCCTGATGTCACGCAAAATAAATAGCCACCAGCAGAAACATTCTACGCATTTTTCATCTTTCAGTTTCAAAAAACTGCATGTTTGCTGACAAAAATGATAGATCGAAAAAACCACCATGAAATAAAGTGGCCGCGTCCATTAAGACGCGGCCAAGCAGTTTCAGGTTCCAATTGATTTCAGAATATTCGAAAAATCAATGCAACCGGAATGCAAATGGAAGGGCCATCCAAGCTTTCACCGGAATATTCCGCTGTTTTCCTGGGATAAACTTACATTTGCGCGCAGCTTCCAACGCTGCTGTGTTCAACATGGGATTGATGCCCTGCAGAACCTGCGCATCCTTCACACTACCGTCTGGTCCCACAAGTACTTTAACAATAAC
>JADGDU010000118.1 GCA_016744705.1 Candidatus Krumholzibacteriia bacterium | reverse complement strand
ACCTTCCTCCTGTCTCTGCATTCTGGTCTCTGACTATGTATGACGGTAAAACGCAGTTGTTGATTGATAACCCTTTGAAGCGCTACCTTCTTAACTCTCCTATGATGGATCAGTTTGTTTTAAATGAAGACGGTTCATTAACGTTTTATATTCAAAAAGACTCTCCAGGTAAAAAACTAGAAGCAAACTGGTTACCAGCTCCTGATGGTCCTTTTTATGCAGTAATGAGACTTTATGGTCCAAAAGCTGAGGCTCGTGAAGGTCAATGGGTTAATCCTCCAATGATTAAGCAATAGTCTGACTCAACTCTTTGACAGCAACAGTAAATTATCTCTCAACTTACTGTTGCTCATCATTGGTTACTAGATAGAGCTAGAACCAGAAAGAGTGATGACGTTCAAAATGTTGAAAGGAAATATTTCTATGAAAAATAAAAGAGTCGCTAAAGCCAAAAATATTATTGGTCTGGTGAGTATTACATTGCTAGCTGGCTGCTCGCATTTTGGAATGCAGAGTAAACTCGAGCCTGTACCCGAAATACACCCTGGTATTTTACAAGGATATTTACCAGTTAAAACATTGCCTAATAGCTTGGCATTAATAC
>JADGDU010000117.1:317-612 GCA_016744705.1 Candidatus Krumholzibacteriia bacterium | reverse complement strand
GTTTCTCAGCCACCGGACATTCCGAAACGCCATGACGCTCGGCCAAGTACACTGGATCGTTGTATCCAAGCCAGACCTGCGACGATGAGTCTTCCCAGACCAATGCTTTCAATGGCAAGTCGATGCCGACAGACTGCGCGCACTCCATAAATGGTGTCCCGCCCTGTGGGTTGCCGAAAATGAGCAACTCAGTGGGCCGCAGTGTCTTTCCGACCTTGGCTGCGCCAGCAGTGTGGTCAATTCGTGCGAAGACATTGAGGCCCTTGTCCTTGACGATCATTTCGAGCTTATCCAT
>JADGDU010000117.1:0-307 GCA_016744705.1 Candidatus Krumholzibacteriia bacterium | reverse complement strand
CGGCGATGGAAAGCGAGGCGATGGAAAGAATTACTACTACGACTGTGGTCTTGAAACTGTTCATTTGGTTTCTCCGCTGGTAAGTGTGGGGTCGGGTTGTGATGCCTAACGTTTTGTTAACCTGCAAGTGTGGCTAGCGCGGCTTATGTGCCTCGCATAAGGCGTGACAGACGCAGTTGTCGGGTGCAAGCGTTTGTTATATGCTCACGCAGGCACCACTTCGGTGCCGCCACTAAAACTGACGCAATCTATTACTTTCCTGTTTTTCTTTACCTAAAAAGTGCCGGACATAATACACTAACGGGTC
>JADGDU010000116.1:346-619 GCA_016744705.1 Candidatus Krumholzibacteriia bacterium | reverse complement strand
ATGTTGCCGTTGTCCCCTGGATTGTTCAGTACCGCCGATCTGACCCCAGGGCGTATTTGTTTAATGTAAAAGATGTCAGATCGTTGCTAAGGCATATGTCCGAAGCAACCATGAGAATGGTTGTGGGAGACAGGAGTATCAATGAGGTTATTTCAAGCCGCGCAGAGATTGCCAGTGCGGCTAAGGAAATGCTTCAGACGGAACTGAACGATGCAGAAGCCGGGATCAGTATCGTCAATATTGAAATGAAAAAAACCAATGTGCCGGAACCGG
>JADGDU010000116.1:0-326 GCA_016744705.1 Candidatus Krumholzibacteriia bacterium | reverse complement strand
ACCATCTATAAGGCCCGGGAAGAATATAACAAAGCGATTCCCTTGGCCCGGGGTGAAGCAAAGCGTTTGATCAAAGATGCCGAAGGGTATGCCATTGACCGGGTGAACCGTGCCCAGGGTGACGCTACCAAATTCAAGGCCATCTATGCTGAGTATGCCCAGGCAAAGGATGTGACCCGGAAACGGATGTATCTGGAATCCATGCTTGAGGTTCTGCCCAAACTGGAAAATAAATATATCATTGATTCAGATCAGAAAAACTTGCTGCCGTTCGTGAATATGGGGGCTAAGTTGTCCGGTCAAAACCCTTTGGGAAGGTAAATAGG
>JADGDU010000115.1 GCA_016744705.1 Candidatus Krumholzibacteriia bacterium | reverse complement strand
CACGTCGTCGGGCTCGACGCGCAGCGTGATGAGATCCCCGACGAGGGGGCTGAGCCCCTTCTCGGCCTGGTGGAGGTGTTCGTTGATGTCGACGACCTCTGCGTTGATGACCTGGCGGCGGCTGAAGGTCATCAGCTTGGCAATGAGCGCGCGCGCCGAGTCGGCGACGCGCAGCAGCTCGGCGACGAATTCCTTGGAGTCGGCGGACAGGCCGGGGTCCAGCTCGAGCAGCTCGGCCATCCCGATCACGACGGTGAGCAGGTTGTTGAAGTCGTGGGCGATTCCGCCGGACAGGCGACCGATCGCCTCCATCTTCTGGCTGTGGCGGATCTGCGCCTCGAGCTGACGATGCTCGGTCAGATCCTCGAACATGGCCATGCCGCCCATGACCTGGCCCTCGGCGTCGTGGATCGGGGCGGTGTGCATGCGCAGCTCGACCCGCGAGCCATCTTTGCGCAAGCGGATGCCGTCGATCCCCGTGAAGCCGTGGTCCTTGATGACCACGCGCTCGAACAACTCGTTGAACAGCGGCAGTTCGTCGCGGGGCACGAGGGGATAGGGCTGGCCCATGATCTCGTCGCGGGTCCAGCCAAAGATCCGCTCGGCGGCGCGGTTCCACATCAC
>JADGDU010000114.1 GCA_016744705.1 Candidatus Krumholzibacteriia bacterium | reverse complement strand
CCCTTGAGGCCTTTGGGCAGCCCTATGACCGTATGGGACAAATGGATGCCTTTCCGGGCCGCAGCATTTGAGAACATATCCACCACCTCTGTAATGAGCCGCTCCGGATCAAAGGGCTGGTGTTCGAGTTCAACTTTTCTGGCTTCAATGGCGGAGATATCCAAAATGTCGTCAATGAGCGACAAGAGGTGTTCCGAAGAGTGGTGAACGACCTTGAGATATTTGCGCTGTTCCCGGTTTAACACCGTGGACAGGGCCAGGTCGGTCATTCCCATAATGGCATTCACCGGCGTCCGGATTTCATGGCTCATGGTGGCCAGAAAGCGGCTTTTGGCCTGGCTGGCTTCCCTTGCTAGCTCCGACGCTTGCTTTACGGCGGTGTCGGCTTTTTTTCGTTCAGTTATGTCCTCGCCGGATCCCAGAATATAGAGCAGTTCGCCTTCCGGATCTAATACGGCCCGGGCGCTCAACGAGGTCCAGATTACAGATCCGTCCTTTCTAAAGCACTGGACTTCAAATCCCGAGACCGCTCGATTTTCCTTGGCCATCCGTATAAATTCCCGGCGTTGTTCCGGATACAGGTAAAGGGACTCAAGGTCCGTAACCTGTTCCACCATCTGCCCAGGGG
>JADGDU010000113.1:405-650 GCA_016744705.1 Candidatus Krumholzibacteriia bacterium | reverse complement strand
GCAGGGGGGAGCTCGGCCATTATGATTGCATGACTCGAGGGGGGAGTAAAGGGTTCCCCCGCGGGCCGTGTCCCTCGCGTCGGCCAAGGCGGCCGGTTCAGCATGGAGGGAACCAGGACCCAAATGGCAACCGCGACCAACGATGATTCCATCTTTTACCACCACCGCACCTACAGGTGGGTTGGGCCAGGTACGGGTTTCCAGGCGTTGGGCCTGAGAGAGAGCTGCGGACATGAAACAACTAT
>JADGDU010000113.1:0-395 GCA_016744705.1 Candidatus Krumholzibacteriia bacterium | reverse complement strand
GCCCAGAGGCATCCCCGCCGGACAGATGCTGACAATCGCAACCGATATCGGAAATACTCATTTTTTTTCACACACGGGGAACAAAGGAGAAAAGGCAGGCGGTGGGCACCAGCAAATGAGGGATTTATCCCTTCTTCGATGCTCCACTTTGGACCGCCAACTTCTCTCATCCAGACTTTCACTGTCGGCCCCGGAATTTCACCGAGTCAGCAAAACACAATAAATTGCGCAAGCTCGCGGGCTTTAACCGCCGGTGGGGAATTTCACCCCGCCCCGAAGTTGAGGTTATCTTGAATAAAAAAAATAGATCATCATCGGGAAGGCGTCAAGAAGAACCCCGCTTCGGAAGCATTCATAGTCATCGGCAAAGGTAAAAAACACCTTCAATACTCACG
>JADGDU010000112.1 GCA_016744705.1 Candidatus Krumholzibacteriia bacterium | reverse complement strand
AGTACACCCTCAAGGGTGACGCTGACTCGGATTATGTCCAGAAGGTGGCCCAGTTCGTCGACGAGCGGATGAATGAAGTCGCGCGCAACTCCTCGGTTGCGTCCACGGCCAAGGTGGCTATCCTGGCGGCAGTGAACATAGCAGACGAACTTTTTCGGGAACAACAGAAACGCCTCGAATCCGCCGTGACCATCGATGACCGCTCCGAACAGTTGATGCGACTTCTGAGCGCAGAAGTTGGAACTGAAGGCACTCCAAATCTGTCGCAGAGCGATCCTGACTCCTCTGCAGCCGGTGAAGAATAAGATTCCCTGCCCGGCACGTGATGTGTCGTACAAGTGAGCCAACACTTTCTAAGAGGGATTCCGGAGTTTCCGGTCGACAACTGCGCCCCAGCTTGCTGAGGATGGTTGGAAACCGGAGCAGGAAACCCACCTGGAGCAACTCGGTTAGTATTCCGTTCGCAGGCTGCCCGGCATGAAGGTCAAGCGGGTTCGAAGAGCGACAATATGATCGCCCAGGCTGAGGAAAAAGTGCGGATCATTTTGAAGGACGCCGACCACCAGGCGAAGGATGAAGTCTTTCAGGCGCGGCACCGATTTGATCAGGAGACCGAGAAACTGCGGACCGATACGCGTCAACGGTTGGATAACCTGGATCAGCGCGAAGACAACC
>JADGDU010000111.1:245-678 GCA_016744705.1 Candidatus Krumholzibacteriia bacterium | reverse complement strand
TTGCATGGCTGTAACCAAGTTCGCCACCTTCGAGCATGATGTGGCCACCAGCGATGGCGAAGTCAGTCAGAGCGTTCTTCAGAGCTGAGTTGCTCAAAGAAGAGGTGTTGTCACCACAGGAAAGAATAACCAGATCAACCAGCTCAAATTGAGCAGGATCCACGTCAGCTGCGCTAACAACTGTGACGAAGAATCCCATGTTGGTCAGATCTTCAGCCATTTGCGTGGCACTGCTTTTGGTCGTTGAAGAAACATAACCATCGGCCAGGAAGATCTCGCCACGTTTGCCACCCATTTTGACGTCTTTGACCGCAGTGGCGCCGGTGTCGTCAATGAGAAGCAGGTCGCCATTGGTGGCGTCCAGGGCAAAGTTCTTAATGGTCTCAGGTTGGAGAATATCCAACTCGATGGTGGCAGGCACGTGATGGAAAGC
>JADGDU010000111.1:0-235 GCA_016744705.1 Candidatus Krumholzibacteriia bacterium | reverse complement strand
TCACGCGAACGTTGTATGTGAAGTATGGCAATGCCGAGGTGGTGAAAGCACCAGTCTCGTCACAGTTGGCCTCGGTGTACAATTCACCATTGTCGGAACGGTAGACGTACACGGTGGCCAGAAGTCCTTCAAAGGACTCAGCGTCAACAACAGTACCGGTGAGCACGCCACTAGGGGCAGCATCAAGGGCAATGTCAAACACGTTGGCACCATAGTTCAGGAAGAAGTCCTGCTC
>JADGDU010000110.1 GCA_016744705.1 Candidatus Krumholzibacteriia bacterium | reverse complement strand
CCCTGATACGTGACGCCCAGGGCAACCCCCTTGGGTTTCGCGGTGTGGCCCGGGACATCACACACCGAAAGCGGGCCGAAGACGCGCTGGCCAAAGCAAGAAATGAGCTTGAGAAACGTGTAGAAGAGCGCACACATGACCTGATCCTGACCAATGAGCGTCTGACACGGGCAAAAGAGGAGGCCGTTCAATCAACACGGGCCAAAAGTGAATTCCTGGCGAACATGAGCCACGAAATCCGAACCCCCCTCAATGCCATTGTGGGGATGTCCGACCTCCTTTTGAAAAATGCCCACATGGAACGAGGCCGTGAGTACACGCGCATCATCCGCACCTCTTCACTCTCACTTCTTGCCCTGATCAACGATATTCTCGACTTCTCTAAAATTGATGCGGGCAAGCTCTCCTTCGAGAGCATCCCCTTCTCTCTCCATGAGCTCATCGATGAAAGCACCGCCATGTTCCTTGAAAAAAACATGGCCAAGCAGCTGGAGTTCGTCATCGACATCGACCCCAACATTCCTCGGCAGCTTGTCTCAGACCCGCTCCGCCTCCGCCAGGTCCTCTCCAACCTCATCAGCAATGCCTTTAAGTTCACCGAGGCAGGAGAGATCTGCATCCGGGTCTCCCTGCAAAAAATGGAGAGGGAGGAGGAGAAGGCCCATGCCACACTTCTCTTTGAAAT
>JADGDU010000010.1:50450-149811 GCA_016744705.1 Candidatus Krumholzibacteriia bacterium | reverse complement strand
CACCACCACATCAGCTTTGCTGGTGATGTCGGCCAGATTCTTAGTACCTGAGTGGCACATGGTCACGGTGGCGTTGGCATCATCCCGCTTAAGAGAAAGAAGCATCGTCAGAGGTCTGCCCACAATGACACTGCGCCCCACAATGGCTACATTCTTCCCAGCCATTGGCAACCCATAATGGGTGAGCATGCGCAAAATGCCCTTGGGTGTGCAGGGGACAAACCGCGGAGCTCCGGAGACCAATCGCCCCAGGTTTTCCGGGTGGAATCCATCCACGTCTTTCGCGGGATTTACGGACAGCAAAATTTTGTCCTGATCCAATCCCTTTGGTAGTGGCAGCTGGATGAGAATGCCATCAATGGCCGGATCATTATTCAGCTTTTCAATCAGCGCTAACAGTGGTTCTTCTGGGGTGGATGCTTCCAGCCGGTGGGTTTCATGATGAAAGCCCACCTCTTCGCATCCCTTCTCTTTATGACTGACATAAACAGAAGAGGCGGCATCCTCACCCACCAGCACCACAGCCAGGCCGGGCTTACGCGGCGCTCCCGCCACTTTCTCTTTCAATTCTGCGAAGACTTGATCACGAACCGCTTTGCCTTTGAGCAACAGAGTTTCCAAAATGCCCTCCCGAGCACGAGGCTATTAATGAGCGATGGAGGTTGCGCGGGTTTCGCGAATAACCATCACTTTGATTTGTCCAGGATACTCCAGCTCACCTTCAATGCGGCGGCTCACTTCTTCGGCCAAGGCCGCAGCCTCAGCATCGCTGACCAGGTTATGATTCACCAGCACCCTGATTTCACGACCGGCCTGGATGGCAAAGGATTTCTCCACACCATCAAAACCATCGGCAATGTGTTCCAGGTTCTCCAACCGTTCTACATAGTTTTGCACGCTTTCACGCCGTGCACCAGGCCGCGAGGCAGAGACTGCGTCTGCTGCTGAGACCAGGAATGTATAGGGTGTGGTGGCTTCAATGTCTTGATGGTGACCACCCACGGCGTTCATCACCGTTTCATTTTCACCGAATTTTTTGCAAAGTCTGGCGCCGATAAGAGCGTGAGGACCTTCAATTTCATGGTCCGCGGCTTTGCCCAGATCGTGCAGGAATCCACAGCGTTTGGCCAGACGGGGATCCAGCCCCAACTCCGAGGCGATCACCGAAGAGACTGCCGCCACTTCCATGCTGTGCTTCAGGAGATTTTGCCCATAGCTGGTGCGGTAACTGAGGCGGCCAATGTAGTAATACATGTCATGATGGATATTGGGAAAGCCCAGATCCAGCACAGCCTGTTCCCCAATTTCCTTAATACGGGCGTCCATTTCTTCAGAGGTTTTGCGGACCACTTCTTCAATGCGCCCCGGATGAATGCGGCCATCGCGAATCAGAATTTCCAGGCTCTGGCGAGCCACTTCCCTGCGCACGGGATCAAACCCTGAAACGATGACAGCACCGGGAGTATCATCAATGATGAGATCAATGCCGGTGGCCAATTCGAAAGAACGAATGTTCCTACCTTCACGACCGATGATGCGCCCCTTCATTTCGTCACTGGGCAGGTCCACCACCGAAACCGTGTTTTCAGCCACGTGTTCAGCAGCATAGCGCTGGACAGCAAGGCTCAAAATTTTCATAGCCTCACGCTTGCTGTTGCGTTCGGTTTCTTCACGAACCTGTTTGATGGTCTTGGCGGCCGACATGCGGGCGTCGCCAATCATTTTTTCCATCAAAATGCCCTTGGCTTTGTCGGCCGAAAGCCCGGCTATCTGTTCGAGCTTATGAGCCTGTTCGGCCAAAGCAGACTGAATTTTTGTTTCATTGATATCCAGTGCTTTTTGCCGTTCTTTGGTCTCAGCGTCCAGCTCATCCACACGGTTTTCCTTCTTGTCGATGAAGGAAACTTTGCGATTGAGGTTTTCCTCGCGCTGGTCCAGGGCATCCTGCCGGCGGCGGCTTTCCTTGCGGGCCGACACGGTTTCATCATCAAAGCGCTGGCGAGCCTGGAAGTACTCTTCCTTGGCCTCCAGTTCGGCACTTTTAACAGTGTCCGTCGCCTGCTTCTGAGCATCGTCAATCAAACGATCATGCATGACCTGAGCCTGGCCATGCTTCTTTTCGAAGCTAGCCTTGGTCAGCAGCCATCCTGCCAGAAAAAATACAACCGCGGCAGCAATGACAGGCCAGTACGACATGAGAATCGACATGGTCACTCCTTCCCGGTTTATTCGGTTTTAAGAAAGGGAAACAAAACGCTGTTGGTGTTTCACCCCGCCCGGTCGTGTGAGTCGTGAAGCAACTGAACCGTGTTGCTCCAAGTGGGTTTCCTGTTCCCGAATCCAGTCTTCCCCGAAAGGCATGACTTTTAACGAAAAACTCCGGAATCCCAATACAGAAATGTTGGCTCACTTGTACGACACATCACGTGCCGGGCAGGGAATCACCTTCTTGAATACTGGAACTGTCCTTGCCGACCTCTCTATCCAGGAGGCGGGCAATTTGTACCGATCTATCTTCGAGTGTGGCCATGGACTGGATGCGTTTCTGCTGCTCGCGAAAAAGTTCGTCAGCAATATTAATCGCAGCCAGAATAGCCACCTTTGTAGCCGAAGCCACGGAAGAGTTTTCAGAAACCTCTTTCATGCGTTCGTCTACAAAAGCAGCCACATCCTGCACATAACCAGGGTCGGCTCCACCTTTAAGGGTGTAGTCCTGACCATAAATTTTTACTGTTACACTCGTAGGTTCCCGCATGGACCACATTCCGTTTCACACAGGTACTTTGTTTCCCAAGAAATCGACTATCCCAAAGCTTCAAGCTGATCCAGCAGCCCGCCAACCCTGGTCTCGATTTCCTTTCTCTTTTCCTCATAAACCTCAACGTTGGCAGCCTGTTGCTGCGCATCGTTGAGTTGGTGGTTTAACTTGGAGTTCAGTTCTTCGAGTTCCAGGTTGCGCATTTCGAGGTCTTCGACTCCGTCTTTTAAACGGGTATTCTCAGTGCGCAATTCCTTGATCAGTTTGATCGCTTCGAGAACCTTTGTCTCCAGTGAATTCAGATTGCTCTCCATGTGGGGTCCGCTCTCTTCCATGATCCCGGTGTATCCCAAGTTGGACTGGGAATCAGTCCAATCTCTTGAGGACTATCTGCTACTATCTATGCTCTATCTTTAACCGGCTGGCCAACGCCTCAACAATTTGTTTGATGGCGTAATCAACCGTCTTACCCTTGAGGTTACCCTTTGCTGAAAGGAACTTCAAGCGAATTCCGTAGGCTCCGTGACCCTCGGCAACACCTTTGCCTCGGTACACATCAAACAGTTGCACCGAATTCAGATGCACACCGCCAGCCTCCATCACAACCTTTTCAATATCTTCATAAACGATCCCTCCGGGTACCAACAGAGACAAGTCCCGTTTAACAGCTGGGAACCTTGTGAAGGGATTATATTTCATCTCAACGGGGTTCAAATCCACCAGGTCCAGATTGATTTCAGCCACCGACACAGGCAGGTTGACATCAAAGGCATCCAGGACCTTGGCTGAAACGCGACCGGCATTACCCACGGTCTGACCTTCTTCATTCAGAATGGCCCATTGCTGTCCAGGGACAAGCCAAGGTTCACAATCCTGAACCTTCAAGACCAATGGCAGACGCAGATAGGAAGACAATGCCTCCACCACGCCCTTAATGGCCAACAAGTCAGCAGGAACGCCGTCCAGGCCCGTTTCCTTATTACCAGCCACCGCGAACTGCAGCAAAAATGGTTCTTCGGGAAGCAGGGCGTTGTCAGCATTAAAAGTGACATCGGCCTTCTTGCCACCTGGCAGATAGACGCGGTTGGCCTGGAAAAGATGCAATGGCACGGCAGCACCACTGTTGATATTCCGGCAGGCCACATGCAGCAACGAAGGCAACATGTGGGTGCGCAGACTGATATCTCCCCCATGATTCGGATTCATCACCGACAGAGATTCAAAGCGGAAATCATCCTCCGGCATTTGCATGCGCTGGAGATCTCCGGCTGCCTGGAAACTGGAGGTGACCAATTCGTTGTATCCACAGGCTCCAAACCAGGAACGGATTTTGGCGAGAGCCACATCTTTGACATTGCGAACGCCAGCCTGGGCCCCAGTGAAACCTTTTCCACCGGACATATTATCAAAGCCGTAGCTGCGGGCAACTTCCTCAATTAAATCTATTTCCTGAAAAAGGTCACGCCTGAAAGAGGGCACCTTGACCATCATATTCACGGCATTGGCAGTGCTGGCTTCGGGGTTCCCCATGGGCTGAACTTTCAATCCCAGAGCCTGCAACATTTGGGCAGCCTCGTCGGTGCTGATTTTGGTGCCCAAAACACGGTTCACTTGCCAGATACGCAAGGGAATGTTGGCCGGAGTTTCCCGGTCCGGATCAAAACGATCGGCCCAATCGGTGACAATGTGAGCATTGGCGTGTTCCTGCAGCAGATATAAAGCTCGGTGGGCCGCTTTGATCACCATTTCCCAGTCGCCACCCCGTTCAAAGCGGTAGCTGCTTTCACTGATCAAGCCCAAATCACGGCTGGCTTGGCGAACTTGTAGGCTGTTGAAAAACGCGCTTTCCAGAAGGACATCCCGGGTGCCTTTGTCCACTTCGCTGTTAGCCAAACCCATCACACCCGCCAGAGCGATAGGGCCTTTATCATCACACACCAAAAGGGTGCCTTCATCCAGCTCCCTTTCCTGTTCATCCAGGGTCACAACCTTCTGGCCTTTGGTCGATCTTTGCACGGTGATGGTATTACCTGAAAGCTTGGATTGGTCAAAAGCATGCATGGGCTGGCCGGTCTCAAACATGACGTAATTACTGATATCCACTACGTTGTTGATGGGACGGCTGCCAATGGCCCGCAAACGATTTTGCATCCAATCAGGAGAGGGCTGCACCACAACATCACGGGCTCCGAAAGCAGAGTATCGGGGACAATCCGTGTATTCATCGATGCGCACCTTCATACCCAGGCTTTCGCCAGTCTGCTGGCTGGACCATGAGCGAGGCATGGAAACCTTGGACCGATAAATGGCGGCCACTTCCCGAGCCACTCCCACATGGCTGAGCCAGTCGGGTCGGTTGGGCGTCACTTCAATATCCAACACGGTATCACTGTAGCCATACAGTTCATCCGCTGAAGTTCCAGGGCTCAATTCTGTATCCAGTTCCATGATGCCGTCGCCATCAAGGCCCAGTTCCAGTTCCGTGGAAGAACAGATCATTCCAAAGCTTTCCACGCCGCGGATTTTGGACTTCTTGATTTTGAAATTTCCAGGCAGGACAGATCCCACGGTGGCAAAAAGAACCGTGATTCCTTCACGCACATTGGGAGCCCCACACACCACTTGCACCGGCTGGCCGGTACCGGCATCAACCTGGCACAAACTCAATCTGTCCGCATCGGGATGTTGTTCCCGACTGATCACCTTGGCGATAACCACACCGGGAAAACTCACTTTATATTCTTCGATGCCCTCGACGTTCAAGCCGGCAGCCGTCAATTTGGCGGCCAACTCTTCGGTGCTGTCATCCCAGGAGACAAGATCTCCAAGCCAGTCCAGACTGATTTTCAAAGCACACCTCGGAATTGGTTGAGGAAACGCAAGTCGTTTTCATAGAGCAAACGGATGTCGCCGATCCCATATTTGAGCATGGCCACACGGTCGATACCCATGCCGAACGCGAACCCGGTATATTTGTCATCAGGGTAACCAGCAGCCTTGAACACATTGGGGTGCACCATGCCGGCGCCCATGATTTCCAGCCAACCAGTTTGCCCACAAATGCCACAGCCTTTACCCCGGCAGGCCACGCACTGCATGTCCACTTCCACCGAAGGCTCGGTGAAGGGGAAATAGTGAGGACGGAAACGTGTGGGTTCATCAGCGCCAAAGAAGTTTCTGACAAAGATATCGATGGTGTCTTTCAAATCCGTCAGACTGACGGCTTTGTCCACCACCAAACCTTCGATTTGATAAAACTCGGAAGAGTGAGAGGCATCGGCATTCTCATTGCGGTACACACGGCCGGGAAAAATCATGGCCAGAGGTGGCTCTGTTTGTTCCATGGTCCGCACCTGTACAGGGGAAGTCTGCGTCCGCAAACAAACCTTGGGGTCAATATAGAAGGTGTCCTGAATGTCTCGCGCAGGATGATCATCGGGGAAATTAAGAGCGGTGAAGTTGTAATAATCCAACTCCACTTCAGGTCCTTCACCCCGACTGAAACCCATGCCATAGAAAATATCGCAGACGGATTCCAGAACACTGAGCAAGGGATGATTGGTGCCTGCTCCCGTGGGTGGTGTTCCCGGCAGAGTCAAATCCAAGGCTGGACCATCAGCTTGGCCCTCGCCCGCAAGATCAGCCAACCTGGTATCAAACAAGGCGCCGAGCTCAACTTTAAGTTTGTTGAGTTCGGCGCCCATTTTCGGTCGATCCGCGTCGGCCACATCTTTTAGTCCGCGCAAGAGTGAGGTAACCTCTCCCTTGCGCCCCAAAAGAGCAGTGCGCAGCGTCTCGATTTCCGTTTCGTTTTTTGCCGAGGCAATTCGCTCGGCACCGTCGATCCGCAACCGGTCGATGGTATCCTTCATTTCAGGATCCCCTCTGCCAGGTCACCCCGGCCAGGTGAATGTTTTCACTGTTGCCGGGACAGGAACTGGAGCAACCAGCGGTCTTCAGCAATACCTACAGTGCAGCCTTGGCAGCTTCGGCCAGTTTGCTGAATGCAGCGGAATCGGCAACGGCCATCTCGGCCAACATTTTCCGATCCATCTCGATCTCGGCAACTTTCAGACCGTTCATGAAACGACTGTAAGACAGACCGTTCAAACGAGCAGCAGCGTTGATCCGTGTGATCCACAACCGGCGGAATTCCCGCTTCTTGTTGCGGCGATCACGATAAGCGTAAGAAAGTGCGCGCTCTACAGCTTCACGAGCGGTTGAGTACTGATTTCCTCTACCAGCTACAAAACCTTTGGCCCGTTTCAGATACTTTTTGCGTCGTTGCTTCGCAGCAGGATTATTTGTTGCTCTTGGCATATCATGCCTCCTCTATTACTGGGCGGTTAAGCACAAAAACTATTTACCCAGCATTCTGCGGGCTCGGGATTCGTCACAGGAGGCCACCATGCTACCTTTACGCAAGTTGCGCAGGCGTTTGGGACTCTTGGCGGTGAACAAGTGGCCTTTAAAAGCCTTGCTTCGTTTGATGCGACCGCTGCCGGTAATTTTGAACCGCTTGGCGGCTGCCCGGTTGGTCTTCATTTTGTTACCCATTGGTACTCTGCCTCTCTGTCTATCATTGGAGGACAAACCGTTCCCTTGGACCGGCTGGCCTCTCGTTCTTCCCGCATAAAAAAGCGAGAACGTCAGACTTTTTTCGGAGCGACAATAAAGCTGATTTGCCGACCCTCACGCTGGGGTCTGGACTCCGGTGTTCCATATTCAGCTAATTCATCGTTCAGGTTGTTCAAGAACTCCAAAGCCAGGTCCATGTGGGTGATCTCCCGCCCGCGGAACCTCATGACAACTTTCACTTTGTTGCCGGCTCCAAGAAACTGAATAATGTGTTTCTTCTTGAACTGGTAATCGTGATCGTCAGTTTTGGGACGGAACTGGATCGTCTTAACTTTGACGGTATGAGATGCTTGCCTGGCCTTGCGAGCCTTCTTGCTCTGCTCATACTTGAACTTCCCGTAATCCATAATTTTACATACGGGTGGGCGCGCTGTGGGAGCCACTTCCACAAGATCAAGGCCCTTTTCCTCAGCCAGCCGCAAAGCGTCCTGAGTGTCCATCTCGCCCAACTGCTCTCCATCATCGTCGACGACCATCACCCGAGGGATCCTGATCATCCGGTTGACCCTGGTCAACTTGGTACCCTTGATAAGCCTCTACCTCCTGAAGAAACCACATCCGCAATTTTCCACACCTATGGGTATAAAAAAAGCGGACACATTGGTCCGCCGCGGGTTCATAACCGATCCGGATTATTGCAGCCGGGGGCGGTGAGAGGGCGGACCTCTTCTTGAAATTGCTGCCAGGGGTACCCACCCCTGGCAACTTTTATTCAATTTGAAGACTAAACTAGCTCTTATTTGCTGAGACGTCAAGAATTTCCTTGATGGCTTCGTCCACACTCATGACGCCTTTTTCATCAGCGTGACGCACACGGGGAGAAACCTGGTCATTGTCAGCCTCGCGACCACCCACAACCAGCATCCAGGGAACCTTCATGACTTCAGCTTCACGGATTTTGAATCCGATCTTTTCGTTTCTGATATCACTTTCGGCCCGAATTCCTGCACGGCGCAGCCTGTCGGCCACTTTTTCAGCATATTCAGCCTGGTCCCGGCTCACGGCCAGTACCCGGGCTTGTTCAGGGGCCAGCCACACAGGGAAATCGCCAGCAAAATGTTCGGTCAGAATACCTATGAAGCGTTCCAGTGATCCCATGATGGCCCGGTGCACCATATAAACGTATTTTTCCTGGCCTTCGTTGTCCGTGTAAACCACATGGAAACGGCGGGGCAGGTTAAAGTCGAACTGGATGGTGCTGGCCTGCCAACTGCGCCCGATGGCGTCAATGAGCTTAACATCAATTTTGGGGCCGTAGAATACCGCTTCACCCTCTTCGCGAGTGTAATCCAGGCCATGTTTGGTGATGGCATTTACCAGAGAAGCTTCTGCCGCTTCCCACTCTTCATCACTGCCTGCGTATTTCTGTTTGTTCTGTGGGTCGCGCACGGAAAGTTCGACCTTAAAATCGTCAAACCCAAAAGTACCCAGGATTTCTTTGACCAATTCAATGCAATCCCCCACTTCAGATTCCAATTGTTCGGGGGTGCAGAATATATGAGCGTCGTCCTGAGTGAAGCCTCGGACCCTCATCAGGCCATGCAGGGCTCCACGTTTTTCGGCGCGATACACAGTACCAAGTTCCGCCAAACGAACGGGCATGTTGCGGTAGCCGCGGCTCTTTCGCTTGTAGATCAAAATATGCAGAGGGCAATTCATGGGCTTGACGACGTAATCTTTTTCGTCCTGCTCAAAGACGTACATGTCATCCCGGTAGTATTCCATATGCCCACTGGTCACCCACAGGTCAGCCTGGCTGATGTGAGGAGTGGTCACGGTTTTATATCCGTACCGGCGGTGCACGCCTTTCCAATAATCGATGACTTGTTCCCGCAGTAAGTCGCCCCGGGGATACCAGAGGCTCAGACCAGGACCCGCTTCTTCCGTGATCCCGAAGAGATCCAGTTCACGGCCTAATTTGCGGTGGTCTCGTTTTTGGGCCTCTTCAAGCATTTCCAGGTGCGCGGTGAGATCCTTTTTCTTAAAAAAGGCGGTGCCGTAAATGCGCTGCAGCATGGGCGCACTGGGATCTTTCATCCAGTGGGCAGCCGAAACGCTGGTCAACTTGAAAGCCTTCAGATCTTTGGTATCAGGAATGTGCGGACCTTCGCAAAAATCGGTGAACTCCCCCATGCGGTAGATGGAGAGAGCTTCGCCTTTCAAGTCTTCAATTTGAGCCAGCTTGTAGGGCTGATCTTTGAACATTTCACGGGCCTGGTCGTGAGTGACGGCTTCCCGCTTAATGCCTTCTTTTTGTTTAGCCAACTCAAGCATGCGTTTTTCGATCTTGGCCAGCTCTTCAGTGCTGAAAGCTTCGCCACGATCAAAGTCATAATAGAAGCCATGCTCGATGGACGGACCGAAAGCAAACTTCACACCGGGAAAGAGATCCTGGACTGCCCACGCCAAAAGGTGCGCGGTGCTGTGCCGCAGAGTTTCCAGGCCTTCAGGACTGTTCTTGGTGATGACCTGCATTTGGCCACCGGCGGTGGATGCTTCATCCAAAGGATGGTGGACGCCGTCGATAGTCACAGCCAGAGCATTGCGGAGCAGACCTTCGCCAATTTGGCGGACGGCCTCAGCATAAGGCTGGCCCTTTTCAATTTCGATGGAATTGCCATCAGGGAGGATCAGGCTGAGATTCGACATGAGGGAAGCATCCTTCGGGAATTGGGTTCAAATTATTACCGAGGCCTGCCATTTGGCAGAGCTAGGTGAAGTGCAAAGCTAACATTGAGTTCTTAACCCCGCAAGTTGGGATCACTATAGAAAAAATGACCCACTTGTAGGCCGGCATCAAATATTCTGGGTGATGGGCGATACGGGATTTGAACCTGCGACCTCTTGTCAGTCATATATTTAGTAATAGACCTGCGGTGGTCCTGCCAAACAGCCTACAGAACTCAAAAAATCACCGAAACATAGCTTTCAAGCCATCCAAAGTGGTGGTTTCAGTGGAGACAGGCCCATCGGCAAGAGGTTCGTAAATGGCGTACAACCAAACCAGATCATTGTCGTTGCCATCATATGTCCATTCGGCAAGTTCGTCCAGATCTGATCTTCTCCCAAAATAGTGGACACGCAGTTAAGCACATTTCCCATGATGGGCACCTCCTTGAACGTCTATCTTAAACGTTCTTTTCTTGGTGTCCATTATTTCAGGGGAAGATCACTTCTGAGGTTGCAAAAAACATAGACAATAAAAACAAAGACATAACAATTGAAAAACAGGCGTGTTTCATCACAGACTCCCCATGGTTTCAATATAGATTTCCTCATAAAGTTGCTCCCAGTGGGTGCCTAGCCACGGCTGTGCCATCCGTCAATCCAATAAAAATATTTTTCAGAACTCCCTCGGAACGGAATTTTCCCAATAATTCATAAAAACAACGGTTGCCCCACAGTTGCCCCAGCTCAATTGTACAAAAAAAACGAGCCACACATTCAGTGCAGCTCGTTCTCTAATAGTTCTGGGTGGTGGGCGATACGGGATTCGAACCTGTGACCTCTTGTCTGTCAAACAAGCGCTCTAACCAAAGCTGAGCTAATCGCCCACCAGAACGGGGAAATTAAACAGATGACCCGCCCGATGTCAAAAAGAATTCACACCTTTGACGGGTCACCAATGTTTTTAGGTCAAATAATCCACAAGGCGTTCGCCCCTGCCCTGTTGGCGCATCTTGTTCAAAGCTTGGTTGCGGATCTGCCTGACCCTCTCCCGGCTCAGATTGATATCCTGCCCGATGGTTTCCAAACTGCAGGTCTCGATTGACCCCAGTCCGTAATACCGAACCACGATATCTTTCTCACGGTCTGTGAGACTGGTCATGGCATCAGAAAGCTCCTGCTCCAGCTCGTCCACGATGAAACTCTGATCGGGAGTCAACTCATCAGGATCAGCCAGGGTATCGGCAAGGGTCACATCATCCTCATAAAGAGGTTTATCCAAGCTGACCAGAGGCTTGCTAGCTGCCCGAATCTGGTTCATTTTACGCATGTCGAGGCTCATCTCCTCGGCAATTTCAGATTCGGCAACCTTCCGGTGGTGCTCTTGCTCCAGCTTTTGGCTGACACGCTTCATGCGTTGGGCTTGTTGGCTGCGGTTGATGGGCAGCCGCACTGTGTTGGTTTGTTCGGCAATAGCCTTTTGAATGGCTTGCCTGATCCACCACACGGCATAAGAGATAAAACGGAACTCGCGTTTTTCATCGAAACGCTTGCCAGCAGTGATCAGACCGATGTTTCCTTCGGCGATCAAGTCCATGTAGCTGAGTCCCTGGTTGAGGAACTTTTTGGCCACACTGACCACAAAACGCAGGTTGGAGTTAACCAACTTGTCGAGAGCTGCTTTGTCTCCGGTGTGAATGCGCCGAGCCAGTTCAAATTCCTCTTCCCTGGTCAGCAGATTGTGTTTTCCGATGGTCTGCAGGTAATGCTGAAGACTACGGTCTTCTCGGCGGTCGCTGCTCAACTCTACTTCGTACATGCTGCGTCCTCCTTGGCCTGGCGCTCCATTAGGGTTACGGTTGGCCTATTTTATTATGGCCTCATGGGCCATCAAATTTTAATATTTCTAAAATCTATCTACGTTTGATTTAAGATTTAGTTCCCAAAAGTCCCGTCCCATACCCAGTTTAGGTGGAAAAGAACTAACAAGAACCGTTCTTGATAAGAGTATATCGGTTCAAACCCGCAAGGTCAAAGACTATTTTGGTCTACTTTAAAAAATTTACCAGAAAGGTGGCAGGCAGGGTGTCTATCTGTATCTGGACACCAAGCCTACCACACATTCCATATCTGTCAATATTTATCGCTTCAAGGCCTTAATCGTCCTCTACGACCTCATAGTCCGCATCTACGGAACCATCATTGTCTTTTTTAGGCTCTTCAGCAGAACCAGCACCCTGAGCTCCAGCTTCAGGGCCGGCACCGGAACCACCTTCCGCGGCAGCCGCTTTTTCATAAGCCTTGCTGGCCAATTCCTGAACCGACTGCATGAGAGCGTCGCTGGCGGTGCGGATCATTTCCACATCATCGGAAGTAAGCACTTCTTCAAGGGCCTTAATTTTGGTCTCCACGTCTGTGCGTAAAGCTTCTTCAAGATCCTTGTCCAACTCCTCCATGCTCTTTTTGGCGGAGTGGATGCGGGCCTCGGCCTCATTTTTGACATCAATAAGCTCACGTTTGGTCTTATCGGTGTCAGCATTAGCCTCGGCATCCTGCACCATGCGATCAATTTCTTCATCGGTCAATCCACTGCTACCAGTGATGCGGATAGATTGTTCTTTGCTCGTAGCCTGGTCCACAGCCGAGACCGACAAAATACCATTGGTATCGATATTGAAGGTCACCTTGATTTGCGGTACGCCACGGGGCGCAGCCGGCAAACCAGTCAGCTGAAAACGGCCGATGGTTTTATTATCAGAAGCCATTTCCCGCTCACCCTGCAGCACGTGGATGTCCACGGTGGGCTGGTTATCTGAAGCGGTAGAGAAGACCTGAGATTTCTCCGTAGGGATGGTGGTGTTCCGGTCAATCAACCGGGTCATCACTGAACCCATGGTCTCGATGCCAAGACTCAAAGGAGTCACATCCAGCAAGACCAGATCTTCATTGTCACCAGCCAGAATACCACCCTGGATAGCGGCGCCCATGCCCACCACTTCATCAGGATTCACTGTTTTATTGGGAGCCTTGCCAAAGATCTCTTCAACCTTGGCCGCCACAGCTGGAATTCTTGTAGAGCCACCAACCAACAACACTTCATCAATGTCACTGGTGCTGAGACCGGCATCTTTGATACAGTTCAGGCAAGGCTTTAAGGTGCGTTCCACAAGGTCTGAAACCATGGCTTCAAATTTAGCCCGGGTCAGAGTCATCGTAAGGTGCTTGGGACCGTTTTGGTCAGCCGTAATGAATGGCAGATTGATTTCGGCCTGAGTAGAATTACTGAGCTCACGCTTGGCTTGCTCTGCACCTTCCTTCAGGCGCTGCAAGGCCATCGGATCCTTGCTCAGATCAATGCCCTCCTGTTTGACAAATGTATCAACCAAGTGATCAATGATAACCTGATCGAAGTCATCGCCACCAAGGTGGGTGTCGCCATTAGTGGCCAGAACAGTGAATACGCCCTGGTCCATTTCCAGGATGGACACATCAAAAGTACCGCCACCCAAATCGAATACGGCGATGGTTTCTTCGCCCTTGCGCTCAAGGCCATAAGCCAGGGCCGCAGCCGTGGGCTCATTGATGATGCGTTTGATTTCAAGACCGGCAATTTTACCGGCATCTTTGGTCGCCTGGCGCTGGCTGTCATTGAAATAGGCAGGAACCGTGACCACCGCTTCGGTCACCGTTTCACCGAGAAATTCTTCGGCCGTTTCTTTCAGAGTGCGCAAAATCTGGGCGCTGATTTCCGGGGGTGAGAATTCACCGTGATCAGTTTTCACACGAACTTCACCGCTAGCTCCTTTGATGACCTCATATGGCACTTCGGTCATCTCATTGGAGACTTCGTCGAATTGACGGCCCATGAAACGCTTGATGGAGTACACGGTTTGAGTGGGATTGGTCACGGCCTGGCGTTTGGCCAAAAGACCCACCAGACGTTCCCCTGCTTTATTCCAAGCCACTACAGAAGGAGTAGTCCGGTTTCCTTCGTTATTTTGGATGACTTTGGCTTCGCCACCATCCATGACTGCGACCACACTGTTGGTGGTTCCCAGATCGATTCCAATAATCTTGCCCATTCTAATCTCCTCTGATTTCACGGTTCGGCAAAAAGTTTATCTCGGAAGTACTATACCAAGACACATGCCAAAGGAAGAAAAGGAGAGAAAACCCCTTAACTCTTTGCAATATTGTACTTTAAGAATCCAGGTGATTTTGAGAGAAGAATAGAGAAAACAAGGGCCTGTCCTTTTGGCAGGATTACCCGCCACAATGGCGCCAGTCATTCTGACCTGTCACCCTCCATGACACCCTTCCTGAAGCAAACCAGGACCATCAAATCCATCAAACGATGATGTAAGGCAGGCCAATAGGGTTGAGAGGACACCCCAGTGGGCCAATGACCCAAAACATTCCTCAATAGAGCACTAAAAGGAGTGCTGGCACAAAGGCGGATGAAACGACTGAGCAAGCCGAGGCTATCCTGTCCCTCATAGTCCACTACATGATGCAGCTTCATTTCCACAATGCGCTGGGGATGAAGCCTGGCCAGGTGGGGCAGACTGTGTCTCCCACACTCCACCTTCTTATCCAGATATTCGTCAAGAGTGTGGTGATGCACGTGATGAGGAACAGGATTGATCAGAGCTTGAAAACCAACGCCTGCCAAATCTTCCAAACGGAAAGCCACTTCCATATCCTCAAAACCGTAAGAAGAAAAATCTTCATCAAATCCACCAATGGACAAAAATGCGTCCCGGTCCACCGCTGCATTCTGTGTGACAAAGAAACGCCCTGGTGCGGGCCCATCAGAAAGCTTGGCTACCCCACGGGAATCGATATAGGAAAAATGGGGAGCATCTACCACGGAAGGATCCGTCACGGCATACCCAATGGTACCGGATCCCTGCTTTGCCACCAGCAAATCCAGATGGGCTGACACCAGGCCCTCTGGGGCCACAATATCATCATCCATAAAGAGAATGAATTTTCCCGCGGCGGCTCTCGCACCCAGATTACGAGCCTTGGCGCGGCCAACATTATGCGGTGGACTCACCACTCTGAAAAGAGGATTGGAACCGGTGCCATCGAGGGGTTGCAAAAAATCAGCGGTGCCATCGGTGCTGCCATCGTTGACCACCACCACCTCCCAGGATCCATGAGCTCCGGCATCTTGCAGTTTCAGGGCTGCGAGAGTCTGCCGCAACAGATCAACCTTGTTCATGCTGGGCACGACCACCGAAAGAATCAAAACTACGCTCCCGCTTCCGGAGCAGCCAACTGTGCCAGGCTGACTTCCTGGGGACCTGCCGGAAGTTCACCCAGAGCATGGCGGAAAATGCGATCCACAAACTCCATGTTGGAATCGAAGCCAGCATACTGATGGGCGGTGGCCAAAGCCTTAACCCCAGCCGCATGCCGGAACGCGTCGTCCTTGGCAAAGCGCATCATAGCATCGGCCAGCTCCTGAACATTGCGGGGCTCCACAATGAGGCCACTCTCCCCCTGAGTGATCCACTCCATGGAAGAAGGAAGGCTGGATATGATGATGCCCGCTCCGCAGCTCATGGCCTCCAGAAGACTGACCGCCGTGGCATCAACGGAGGGCACACTGATGAACACATCGCAAGCGTTCAAAGCAGTGGCAAATTCGTCATGGGGCAAGCGCCCCACCATGGCCATCACTTCTTCAATGCCAGCTTCTCTGGCTTTGGCCCGGAAGGGCTCAGGATCGCCTTCGTATCCGGCAAAGAGAAAACGGGCCCTGGGTTCCTGTGATGCCACCTGGGCCGCTGCAGCAATCACCGTATCAATGTTATAGTAGGGCTGGGTATAACTGCGGGGTGAAAAGTAAAGGATCTCATCATCGGTGAAGCCCAACTCCCGGCGCCAGTGGGAGGCATCAAAGGGACGGAATTTTTCAAAATCCACACCCCAGAGAATCCGGTAACTGCGCTGAGCATCGGCTCCCAGTTCCACACTTTTTTCCAGAATGTCGGCCGAATCTCCGGTCAGGGCAAAGCAACTGCCCAGGGCCTTTTGGGCCAACATTTTTTTCAACTCATTTTCGAACGGGGTGACATAGACATCATCCCCCCACACCGTCAGCACATTGGGTTGAAAACCTGAGAAATGTCCCCAGTACCCATAGCCAGTCAGAAAGTGCGTATTGAGGAGATCGGGTTGGATTTCCTTCAGCAGCTTTTTGACTTTGAGCAGAGAAAAATAATATCGCAAAGGTTTGGGACCGGATGTGCTGGTGATGTCATGGACGGTGACACCTTCAACATCCCCGGGTTGCACCGTTAGCAGGTGGCATTCGTGCCCCCGCTGGGCAAACCACTGGATCCAGCGTTCTGTATGGATGTGTCGTCCGATGGAGAGGAAAGCGAGGCGCAAAACTACCTCCGAGCCATGAGAAGGGTAGGATGGTGCCGGGAGCCGGAATCGAACCGGCACGGAACAACGTTCCGAGGGATTTTAAGTCCCTTGCGTCTACCAATTTCGCCATCCCGGCACGGGATGTCGCGGAGCCCAGAATACTCTGAAAGCCCGGCAAAAAAAACAAAAACCGTCTCCAGAGACGGTAAAAATAAATTCACACTAAACGTTTGAACAACACTTCGAAATGATCTTTCAAAAAAGTAAGCTCTGGAGGCGGCACCCAGAGTCGAACTGGGGATGACGATTTTGCAGACCGTTGCCTTAGCCACTTGGCTATGCCGCCTCCGAGATTCACAATAATGTTGTCTCCGGAGGCAAATGTCAACCTGCCTGAGACCAAAAAAAGGGCCAAGGGCCCTTAAACATTCCTGCATCTTAAAAAGAAAAATGGAGCGGGCAACGAGACTCGAACTCGCGACAGCTACCTTGGCAAGGTAGTGCTCTACCAGCTGAGCTATGCCCGCTCCGAAGGTTAAGGAGAGATAATAACCAACCGTGCTTTTGTCAAATTCATTTTTCACAGATTTCTCGATAAAGATCTGCGGTGAGTTGAGCCACCCTATCCCATGAATAGTGCTCGATAGCGTGGATCTGGCCACTGGCCCCCAAAGACTCTCTCAGTTTGGCATCCTCAAGGGTGGCAGCAAGCTTTGCAGCAAGGTCAGCTTCGTCGTCACTGGTGAAAAGCACACCGTGTCCGCCAGCGGCTTCAACATTGGGCGGAATATCACTCACCAAACAGCATCGGGCGTAACTCATGCCCTCCAGCAGGGTTATCGATAGGCCTTCCAGGGTACTGGGCAAGACCAGCATCTCTGCATTGGTGTAAAGTTCTTCCAACAAAGGTCCGTGAATGTAACCTAAAAATTCCACTCCCTTGGGCGCCATGGCTTTCAGCTTTTCCACATAACCGGGTGTGAAACCCGCATCTCCGGCAATGACCAGACGGTATTTATTACGCAAAGGCCCTGGCAAGCGGGACCAGGCCTCCAACAACAAGTGGCATCCCTTTTCAGGCACCAAGCGCCCCACAAAGAGTACAAAGGGACCATCGATCCCCTGTTGCACCAACAATTCCGGTTCCCGATAGACAGGTTTGACGATGCCATTGGGAATATAGTGAGTGCCGCGCTTGTGTTCCTTCAGGTAATGCTCCCGCAAGGCCTTGCTCACGACTATGGTGGCATCGGGAAGATTCACACTGGCGCTCTCTCCCACCCGCAGCACATTGGTGGCAAAAGAGCCCCACTTATCTCTTTGCCAATCCAAACCATGAACAGTGACCACGGTTTTTTTCCCTGCCAGCCAGCGTGGAATTCCCGAGAGCAAACCTGGCCCCAGAGCATGATAATGCACCACATCGGCCTGACGGAACAAGGCATGACCGGTGCTGAGAACGGTGTGGGTTATAGCATCCAAATGTTTGGTAGGAACGCTGGGTAGCTTGATGACCTGGACTTCTTCCAGGTCCGCTGGGCCGGAGTCGGCGCTGTAATGGGGCCGACTATAAATGTCGACCCCAATACCCATGGGTCCCAAACGCGCAGCCAGTTCAGCCACATGCTTCTCAATACCCCCATGGATGGGAGGGTATCCTTTTTGGCCAATCATGGCCACGCGAAGAGGACGGTCGGTCATATTTTCGCCTAAAAACCTAGTTATCGTAGACCAGGTCGAAAGGTTTACCTCCGGCTTTCAATGATTCACAGGCTTTCTCCAGAACCTGGACAACCTCTAAACCATGCAGGCCAGTGCTCAATCCCATGGCCTTGCCTTCGATGATATCAATAAAGTGAGCAGCTTCAGCTTTCAACGGTTCCGCAGTATCAATCTGAGGTGAGAAAATATCACCAGAGCGATACAATAACTGGAATTCACCGAAATTATCATAATGAGGCTGCACGTCGACACCTTTGTCATAAACCCGGATTTTTTCTGAGGGGCTCATGTCATCATAAACGAGCATCTTGCGGCTGCCAACGAAAGTACAGCGCCGGATTTTGCAGGGGTCCAGCCAGCTGACATGGATATTGGCCAACCGTCCATCAGGGTATTCCAAAGTGACAAAAGCCACATCTTCAACTCCAAGGTCTTTCTGCACATAACAATGTCCTGTAGCGTTGACCCTACATGGCTTGGACTCGAACAGGTAATTCAACATGGCCACATCGTGAGGGGCCAAATCCCAAATTACATTGGCATCCTTCTGGAACAGCCCCAGATTCACACGTGCAATGTTCACGTAGTGGATGTCGCCCATTTCGCCGCCGTCCATGAGGGATTTGATTTTGCGTACAGCTGAAGTGTAAACAAAAGTATGGCCCACCATGATTTGCAGGTCCTTGCTCTTGGCCAGAGCAATCATGGAGCGGCAATCAGCGCTGTTGGTAGCCATGGGCTTCTCTAAGAAGAGATGCTTTCCAGCTTCCAGAACTTCAGTACCGATGGGAAAGTGGGTAGACATAGGAGTTGCCACCACCACTGCGTCGATTTCCGGGTTTTTTAGGATATCCTGATAATCGGTAGTTTGGGTGGTGTTAGGGTAGAGTATCCCCACATGAGCCAGACGGTTTTCATCCAAATCAGAAATCATGGCTAATTCCACATTGGGAAGTGCATGAAAATTCCGAATCAGGTTTGGGCCCCAATAGCCACATCCGATCACGCCCACTTTGATCATGTCCAACTCTCCTTGAAAGGTTGTTGTAAGTGAAGGCAGGACAATAGATCCCGCCGCAAAGCTGTCTATCGGCAATAGTCCAGAAAACTTAAAAATTGAATTGGAAGATGCCTCGCCCAGGTTGCGGGGTCAAGGAAATTGAATCCTCCAAAAGCAAGGCCCGGACTTTCAGCCCAGGCCTTGGCATTTGGCGCTTTTAGTACCCGCCCGTGCCCTTAAGGACTACAGGCAATGTCTTGGCAATGATGACCATGTCTTTCCACATGCTCCACTCGTTGATGTAACGAATGTCCAGGCGGACCATTTCATCAAAGGAGACGGAGCTGCGGCCACTGACTTGCCACAGACCGGTCAGCCCTGGAACAGCTTTAAGACGCTCCATATGCCAAGGCTGGTAATTTTCGATCTCGTAGGCGATAGGAGGACGTGGCCCCACTAGAGTCATGTCACCTTTGAGGATATTGAAGAGCTGAGGGAGCTCATCCAAAGAAGTTTTGCGCAGAAAAGCACCGATGGCCGTGATTCGGGGATCACTCTTCATCTTGAATACTTTCTCACCGCTATCGTTGGCCGGACAACTATCTTCGTCTCCGCTGATAAACATGGCGGCAAATTCGCGATGAATGGCATCATCACTATTATGCTTCATGGAGCGGAACTTGTAGAAGTTGAATGGCGTACCGTCACGACCCAGGCGCTCCTGAACAAACAGGACCGGACCGGAGCTGGAACGTTTGACCAGCAGAGCAATCAACACCATAGCCGGCCCAGCAACCAAAAGCATCATAGAAGCAAAGACTAAATCAAATGCTCTTTTCAGCCATCCGGTGGAACCGAAGTATTGTGTCGTATCCGCAGGTATGAACAGTCTGGGCGAAGTAGCGGCAAAATTGCCGTCGACCGCATAAGCCGTCGCGTCTTCCTTCATAGTGCACAGTCTCCCTTTGCTAAAGCAAAGTTGTGGGTAAGAGAGAACATAAAAAATGATGAACGCGTTAGCTTAGGGCCATTCAATTCCTTTGCAGGAGACAGACTTAAAGAGTTAGCCAATTGGTTTCTTTGACTTGTTGATGTTGTATTATAGCACATGACAATCAATGAAGTCTACCCCTAAATCCCGTTTTTTTTGATTTTCTCCATCCTCGAACGTTAGGATATTTTAGCATTTAATCAGAGATAAAGCCACTCTTATTTTGACTCTCAATCTCAATAAAGCCCAAAACCCTCTTTTAGCATAGGATATATGACATTTTGTTAATAACATTTTTTTTGCCTTTACCCTCGGTAAAAACTATCGTTTCAAAAAGGATTATCATCCACACAGCTGTTCATTTTGAAGAGGAGCTTTAATAATGTCAGAAAAGATGCAGATCAAACCCATGAACGGGAAGCTTGGAATCCTGACCCCCGGTATGGGTGCGGTCTCTTCCACTTTCGTCGCTGGAGTGGTCGCCATCCGTAAAGGATTGCGTTTACCCATCGGCAGTTTCACACAAATGGGCCACATTCGTCTGGGCAAACGCACCGACGATCGTCAGCCCTTGGTCAAAAATTTCCTCCCTCTGTCCGATCTTAACGACATCGCCTTTGGTGGCTGGGATATTTTTGAAGATTCAGTTTATGACGCGGCCATCAACGCCGGCGTCCTGGAAAAAGAACTGCTGGACCAACTCAAACCCGAGCTGGAGCAGATCAAACCCATGAAAGCCGTTTTTGACAAATATTACGTCAAAAAACTCGACGGTAAGCATGTAAAGACCGGTACCAAAATGGAACTGGCCGAGCAGCTCATGCAAGACATGGAGAATTTCAAAAAAGAGAACGGGTGCGATCGTCTGGTGATGGTCTGGTGTGGTTCCACTGAGATCTACATGGAAAACACCCCTACACATGCAACGCTCGAAGCATTCGAACAAGGCTTGCGGGATGACAGTGTGGACATCCCCCCAAGCATGATTTACGCCTACGCTGCCATCAAAATGGGTGTCCCCTATGCAAATGGCGCTCCCAACCTGAGTGGCGATGTGCCGGCTTTGGAAGAATTGGCCAAAGAGAACCAAGCTGGTGTTTGTGGCAAAGACTTCAAAACAGGTCAAACCCTGATGAAAACCATTCTGGCTCCTGGCTTCAAAGCCCGCCAGTTGGGTATTGCCGGTTGGTTCAGCACCAACATCCTGGGCAACCGTGATGGCGAAGTGCTTGACGATCCGGAAAGCTTCAAAACCAAAGAAGTTTCCAAGTTGAGCGTACTGGACACCATCCTGCAACCAGACCTGTACCCTGACCTGTACGGCGATTTGTACCACAAGGTGCGCATCAACTACTATCCCCCTCGTGGAGATAATAAAGAGGGTTGGGATAACATCGACATCTTCGGCTGGTGCGGACGCCCCATGCAGATTAAAGTCGACTTCCTGTGCCGCGACTCCATCCTGGCTGCACCCCTTGTGCTGGACCTGGCCCTGTTGCTGGATCTTGGCAAGCGCGCCGGCATGCCTGGCGGTATCCAGGAATGGCTGAGCTTCTACTTCAAGAGCCCAGTGATGCCTGAAGGCCTGACTGCTGAGCATGATATTTTCATCCAGCAGACCAAGCTTAAGAATACTCTTCGTACCATGATGGGTGAAGAAGTCATCACTCACGTCGGCGAAGACTAAAACCTGGTATCGGGTGATTTTCCAGGCCGGCCCTGTTTTCACGGGGTCGGCCGATTTTTTTAATGGGGAGGCAGTATGCAAATCAATGTTTCCGTGGTCCCGGTGGGACCCTTGCAAATGAATTCGATCATTCTGAGTGCAGATGGGCCAGAGGGTCCCGAAGCTATTCTCATTGATCCTGGTGGAGATCCGGAGCGTCTCTTGCGGTTGATTGAGGAATCAGGCTGCCGGTTGACGGCCCTGCTCGCCACTCACGGCCACTTTGACCATATTGAAGGGGCAGCAGCCATCCAGAAGGTGCATGATCTGCCCTTGCGCTGCCACGCTGAGGATAAGCCGGTTATTGAAGTCATGCAGCAGGCCCAGGCTGGTTACGGTTTGCCCGTCACCCCCTTTCCCAATTATCAAACGGATCTGGAAGATGGCGGCACCGTCGATTTTGCCGGGGAGAAAATCAGCATCACCCATGTTCCCGGCCACTCGCCTGGTCAATTGATGTTCCGCATTCCCGGCTACGCTCTGGTGGGCGATTGTCTTTTTGCTGGTTCCGTGGGACGCACTGATTTGCCAGGTGGACATTTCCCAACCCTGGAAAAAAGCATCCGAGAGAAAATCTACACTCTGGATGATGAGACCATCGTTGTATCTGGGCATGGTCCAGACACCACTGTGGGCCGTGAACGAGCCAGCAATCCCTTTGTCCGGGATTAACTGGCCATCACAATGACACAATAAGAAGCGCGAGCGTTGACCAACGCTCGCGCTTCTTATTGTGCACCTAAAACAGAAATCAAACCGAATGCTTCCGGCTTATCCTTCCATTTCCTTACTGATTTCCAAAGCTTCACGTTTTTCAACCTTCAGCTTTTCCAGCTTGGCGTGTTTCTTCAAGAATTCTTTCTTGATCCAATCTCTGTAAAGAGAGGCACCAAGGCAGCCGCTGTCATAAGCATAAATGCTCTGGCTGTTGGAAGGAGCTTCTTCAATTTTGATATTGTTGGTGATGACGGTCTTGAAGACATCGGCCGCAGGATAAATCTGGCTCAATTCCCGGCGAATATTTTTCAGCAAGGGAGTACGGCCGTCTTTCTGGGTCAACAAGACACCCATGACCTGAAGCCAAACATTTTGACGTTCCTGAATCTTCTCAATCATGGCCTTCATCTGGTGCAGGGTCGGAATGGCCAAACCACTGCACTGGGTGGGAATCAAAGCATAATCAGCAGCCACCAGAGCATTTTGTGTCAATACTCCCAGGTTTGGTGGCGTATCAATGATGATCCAGCCGTAAGATGTGGACAGACTCTGGACCACTTTAGACAAGCGATCGTTAATCTGTGTTTTTGACATGCTCTCCAATGAAGGATTAGCAGGCAGAATATCGATATTTTCATCATAAATGGTGGAAGTGATGCCATCCTGAGGCGTGATAGCCCGGCGCATGACATCAAAGATGCTACGGGCTGGCGGCGCGCCGTCCATCTTGCCCAACAGAGTGCTGGTGGCACTGCCGTGAGGATCCATATCAATGATCAAACAGGAAGAGGTGATGTCGCTGTAACGCGTCAATCCCGCAGCCAGATTGATGGCCGTGGTGGTTTTGCCGGTTCCGCCCTTATGATTGACAACTGCAATGACATTGCTCATGAAATACACCCCTGAACATTTTAAGACAAATTGGGGACGAGAGATTTACTAAACAAGACCAATCAATATAGTTCAGAAACGGTAAAATCGGAAATAAAAACAAATTTCAAGTTAAAATCGATCAATTTTCTGGCACAAAAGAGCCCCTGTCATCAAATTTTCAGACGAATCCCAAACTTAGCTTCAAATGTTGACAAATGACTTTCGTTTTCGTATTCAATATTTTCAGGTTCTGCAGTAGGAGGTGTTGGAAAATAGATGGAGGATAAAGCCGATCTGGTTAGGCCAATTTCCAGATTAAAAGCCCAGGCCGGATCAAACTGATGGTGATAACCAAACCCCACCCGTCCACCAAGGTTGCTCTGAGAAAGGAATGCACTGTTATCAGGCGCCAGATCCAAGTAGACCACCTCCCCCGTCACATAAGGATAAGACTCCGTCAAAGTGGTGAGACGGACCTCAGCTCCCGCAGAGAGAATCAACAAATCGGCCTGATCATAAAGAAAAACTTGAGCCGACTCCCCAACTGGCGCTTCGGCATTCATGTCCATGCGGGAATAACTCACTCCAGCGCGTAGGGAGTACCATTTCCCCATACGACGCTGGACCTGCAACCCCATGCCAAAGCTGTTTTCCAACCCCACCCGGATGCGTTGCGAAACCCAATCTCCCTGTCCTTCGGGAACCCAGGCGATGGTATCGCCGGAAGTATGTCGGGCATTGAATAGATCTCCCCCGCCCATCAAACCGCCATTGACTTCAAAAACCCAAGACCCTACATCGGCTTCGCTGATGGTTTCAAATTCGGGCTCAGCTTCCACCACAGCAGACACAGGCTTGTGGCGACCTGTATCGCTTCTTTGCTGGGCTAAAGCCGTGTCAGCGCATACCAATCCAACCATGAGGATGGCCAGCAGTATCAAAATCTTGGGTTGGGGCATGGTCGCTTCCATTACTGTTGAAAAGTGAAACTGGAGGCTATGGCTGCCAGATTACGGAACATGGGCATTTTATCCAACCCAGGGCCGTAAACAAGTAAATCCAAACATATCACCCGGTTGTTCACTGGGTCAGGAATGAAATAACACCAAAAGGCGCCACCACCGGCAAAACGTTTGCTAGTCCAGGCACCTTCCAATTTCAGCACTTCCATTTTCCCGAGTTCGGTATTTTCCCAAACCAGGCTTTCGGGGATTATCTCTTCAGAATGCAGCTTGTCCCCCATTTCCTGCCTCATGAGTTGCAGGGCACTGCGCTGCTCCATCAACCAATCCACATCTTCTGTTTGCATCCAACTGATGCTGATGCCTCGAGAAGGAGATTGCTTGAGGAGTTCCAAGCCAGGAAACCCCTTGGGTTGGAATTGGTTCTGTACAAACTCTTTGGGGATTTCCAGAGAAAAACCGAAACGCTCCCGATAGGCATTCATCAGGCTGGTGTCCAAGCCGTTATATCGGTTGCGGCGCAAGATGCGTTGGCGGCTGCTTTCTTCCAGGAGATCACGGATTTTGTCGGTTTTGTTGCGCAAAAGACTGCTTAAGCTATTTCGGTCCTGAGAAGCCACCACCAGGACAGTTTGATAAGTAGCCCAAGGGTCATTGAGCTGGACCATTCCCCCGGCACCTGTGGCCAATCTGGCCCAGGTTTCATCACTTAACTTTTTGCGGACAATTTTCTCAACCGGGCCGCCATCTCCAATGCGCACCAGTAAAATGGCATTTTTGTACCCTTTGCCCATATCCAGCTGGTTGGGGAGAAAAATATCGGGATTGAAGAGGCCCTCTTCTTTGATGATGAAGGTTTTTTTTAGGTTCAACCCGGCCACAAACCGGGCGGCAAGTGGCTCAAGGTTCCTATCGGAAACGACAACCGCCAGATCTCCATAAGATCCGGCGGCCATAAGGATACCTTTTTCTTTATCAAAACCGCACCCTAAAGACGCCAACAAGGCCATCAGCACTACGACCAGCGAAATACGCTTCAAGGCATCACTCCCAGATTAGGATAGGATCAAACGCTACTTATCCTCTAGATTTAGCGCACTGCCTAGGTTGGTGTCAAGTCGAGCCCGCATCCAGCTGTTCTGGCATTGGGATTGATAGAGCATAGTGCTCAGTCGGCGGTTCTTTTCACGCAGCGACTGGATGGTAAGGGCATCTTCCATTTGTTCTCCCGACCAACCCTTGTCCAGGCTACGGGAATTGCTGGTGGGCCTGATCAGTGGGGACCCGCCGCTGACTTGACGAGTCAAGCCAGTGCCAAAATCATATTTCTGTTGGATGGGTAGGCGATCACTTCCCTGAAAGGACACCGACTGTTCGTAGGCTGCGGGCATGGGATTTTGATTGGAAGGACCAGTGAAAATGGCCAGGGCCAGTACGGCGGCCATGCCCACGGCAGCAGCACTGCCAAAGTTCCGCAGCCAACGCAGACGGTCTACTGTCTTCTCTTCCCAGGGATAAGAGACTTCTCCAGCGGTCTCCTTGAGAGCCTGGTTCAATCTCAATTGCAGCTTCCAGTCAAAATTCTCGGGCAACTCAGGTTCAGTTGCTTTGAGAATGCGCTGCCCCATCAGGAGATCTTCACGGAACTCCCGACATTCGCTGCACCCATCAAGGTGCGATGTCAGTTGAACTGTGGCATCCGGAGGTAACACTCCATCCAGATCCAGTCCCAAATACTCCTGTGCTTTATTGCAACGCATTATCTTCCTCCAAGGGCTCAATGCTCACGGTTGTCTCGTTCAGCGGCCCGGGCTTCAATTTGCTCCAGTTCCAAAAGCAGGGTTTCGTTGCGCAGCATGGGTTTGATCAGCTGCCGAAAACGATTCCTTGCCCGGTTGATGCGGGAACGCACTGTTCCCAACTTGAGCCCCGTAACCTGTTGTATTTCTTCATAGCTAAGTTGATCCACCTCACGCAAAAGGAAAGGTATGCGATACTTTTCCGGTATTTTGCTGGTGGCTTCATTAATCAATTCGGCCAATTCCGCCCGGTGCACTTCTTCCGAGGCATCAGCTCTTTCGTCAGCCGGATCGACGGGCATTTCGTCCTCGTCCGGAGCGGGATTCAAGCTGATGGTCCAAGGTCGCCTCGACCGTTGGCGCATTTTATTGCGCACCAAATTCGTGGCGATGGTGAAGACCCAAGTGGAGAACCGGGCTATTTCCCGGTATTTAGCCGCATGGATATAAACTCGGATCAAGGTCTCTTGAGTAAGCTCTTCGGCCAGATCCGGATCTTTGACCATCCGCAGAATAAAACTGAAGAGGCGACCCTTATAACGGGACACCAGTTCATCGTAGGCCTTTCGCTGACCCTGCTGAACTTGCACGATGAGGTCTTCGTCGCGGATATCTCTGAGATCAACCCTGGCTGATGCCGGGCTCACAGGGAATTGTTCATCTCGCGATAGGTTCACCGGTTTCTCCTTTTTGCTTCCTGACAGACGGAACCGCAGGTGTTATGAACCGGAATGGCTTGCACAAGTTCCCCTTTTTATCAAATTTTCAACTGGAGTATTTCCGAAAGAGGCCACCATGGTAAAAACACCTCTTCCGATTGGAATTCTGCTTTGATAGTCCGGGGATAAAAGAGATGCAAGGAGCCTGGACGGTGCGATGAAGTGATGCGGAAGCCTTCACCATCAGGAAGGGGCCCAGCAATACTCAGAACGGCCTCGCGCCCACCCCTCCCGCGTCCCCGCCAGGATTGTTGCTGTCGGAAAGAGGTAGGCTCTTCCCTCAATTTTGCAGCATCATGGTCATTCAGTCCTGGCAGTTGCAAGCGTTTGACGTCCACTCGGTTTTGGGCGTTTGCAAAAAATGGCAAACATAGAGAGCGACCTTGAGGGCTAATATCCCGCACCGATGATGGCAATTTCAGTCCTCCAACCGATTCAGCCACCAAGACACGCAGCCACGTATCCAGGGCATCTGGCAACTCCTGCCACTGTTCATTCCAGCGGCTGAAAGTTCCGCCACCTGATTCTACCGAAATTACTGTCCAGCCCTGGGGTCCGTTCCAATCCAATATTTTGTACAAATTTCCGGGAAAAACGCCATCATCCCCAAGCATAAGTTCAAAACGTAAATTGCCCTCAGCATCGTGAACCCAGGTGGCCACGCCCTGGCGGTGCCAAGAGAGGAAATTCCCCTCCCAACTGGCAAAATATAGATTTTTCTCCGCTGGGGAAGAGAGATCTTGACCGGAAACAGCTCCTGCCGGGCCCAAGCATGTCAAAAGGAGAATCGACCAGAGAAAAATGGAACTGATATTTTTCCCTAAGGGAATCACTCCTGGCCAACCTTATCAGACATTTTGTTCAGAAGTCCCTCGAGGCGATCTTTGTCGCCCCCCAGAATCATGGCCCGGCGAAGCATCTCTTCGGCTTCAGTATGTTGGCCCATTTCCATCAGAACTAATCCCAAATGCTCCAGGATGACGGGATCATCAGGAAGAACATTCACTGCTTTAATCATATAATCAAAAGCATCATCGTTCTTGCCCTGCTGGTAAAGGACCCAGCCCATGGAATCCAGGTAGGCACCCGTGCCTGGGTTGGCCTCCAGGGCCAGACTGATTAGTTCATGAGCATAGTCCAGATCCACACCTTTCTCAGCCAGGAAATATCCCAGGGAATTGGCCACTTCTGGATCATCCGGATATTCCTCCATCAAACCGGTCAGCACAGCCCGGGCATTTTCCATATCCCCCATTTCGTCATAACACACACTCATTTGAAGAGTGGAGGGAATCGTCAGGTTGGGAAATTTGGCAGATTTTTCAAAGGCCTGCACCGCAAACTCCCATTCTCCAGCGCTGCGTAAGGCGTACCCCATGACAAGCTGGCCTTCTGCGTCCGCCTCAGGGATCAAGTCCTTGGTGGCCAAAGCCTGCTCTCGCATGATAGCCACTTTTTCCATTTGAGCCTTGGATTTGGATTTTACCTGAAAATCGTTTTCCCACGCCAGGAGCATTCCCCGGACATAGGCCAGACGAACCTGGGGATCATCCGGGGCATAACGGGCCCCCTTGGCATAACTATCCAGGGCCTCTTCCGATTTACCTTCACTTTCAAGGCCCCGGCCCCTGATAAACCAGGCCTGGCCGGAAGTGGGCCAACGCTCCAGAATCGTATCCACCATCTCCATGCCACGTTCTACGTCATTGGTCCCCACATGGAGACGGGCCAACCATAAACTGGGCTCTTTACCCAATTGTCCCGCTTCGAACATGGGATCCAGGATGGCGATGGCTTTATCGTGTTTGCCTTGCTGGGTATACATGTCAGCCAATTCCACCACAAATAATGGTGGGTTGCTCACGATGGCAGGGGTTTCGGGTTCTTCTGAATCAGGTCCATTGGGCTTTTGCGCTTCAGTATCAACCATCGCTTTAAAATGATTGTCCGCTTCTTTAGCGGCTTCCAGGGCCTCATCTTCACGACCGAGGGTCAGCAAACCACGCATGCGAATATCATGCAGCTGAGGAGAATCCGGGTAGTTCTTTACCGCCTCATCAAGGAGTTCAGGAAGTTCAGATTGGCGCCCTTCCTGATCCAAAATTACAGACATGGTCAAATACAGGCGGGGGCCACTTTCCGGAAATTTCTGCAAACCACCCCGGCATACATCCAAAGCTCGGTTGGCTTTGCCCATGCTCGCCAAAATGGTGGCTTCCCCAACAACGACATCCAGGTTTTCCAGGCCCAGGTGGCGAAGCTCCTGTAAGTCCGCCAGGGCATCCTTTTCATTCCCCATCTGGAGATGCACATGAGACCTTTGCAAACGGTAAATGGGGATTTCAGGATATTCATCCACCAGTTTGTCTAAAACTTCGCGTGAATCTTTATAATAATTACCTGCCACGAGGGCTTCCTGGAAATCCCAGGCTATTTCAGGGACACCTGGATGAGTGCGGTAAGCGAAATGCAGATGACGAAGGGCTTCTTCGATATTCCCATCAGCCAACTGGTAGTGGCCATAGAGCCAACTGGAGGCCACTCCATAAGGAACGTCCTCTTCAGAAAGAAGCTCGTCCTGAGCCTGAAGAGTTGTCAAAGGTGCCAACATTAAAAGCAATGCCAACACCATGAGAAGGGAAAATTGTTTCATTAAAGGCACCGGAACTCCAGCTTGGTTGGAAAAGAAATAGCCGCCCGTATTTAACTCTCGGTATCTTCCAAAAGTTTCGGATCTTTTTCTATGCGCGCAAGGGCCTCCCGGGCCGCATTCTGCTCTGCTGATTTCTTGTTGCGCCCCTCACCTTCACCCATGGACGCACCATTGATTTTCACCGACACCTTGAATACCCGGTCATGATCGGGTCCTGTGACTTCCATGACCTTGTAACGTGGCGGGGTTTTGAAGCGAGCCTGAATCATTTCCTGCAGACGACTTTTATAATTTCGTAAGGATCGCCGGGCCAAAATTTTATCACTGCCAGAAAGAACCACTCTTTCGATCATAGCCGCGGCGGGAGCCAATCCCCCGTCCAAATAAACCGCACCGATGAGAGCTTCTGTCGTATCAGCCAAAATAGAGGAGCGCTGGCGTCCTCCCGTGGCCGCTTCACTGCGGCTCATGCGGATATGAACACCCAGATCGAAATTGACGGCCACCTCCGACAAACGCACCCCACAGACCAAAAGGGATTTCATTTTGGTCAGATCACCTTCGCTGCGTTCAGGAAATTTGTGATACAATTTTTCGTTGACCACCAAACCCAGCACCGCGTCGCCCAGAAATTCCAGACGCTCGTTGCTCTGTTCACGATCCTGGCCTGTCACATGGATGTGGGAACGATGCAGCAGGGCGTTGATCAGGAGAGAACGGTTACGAAAAGTGTAACCCAGTTTTGCTTCCAGAACACCCAGTTGGATGGGATCCACCGGCAAACTCGTCTTGGAGATAGGAACATCCCCTTCTTTATAAGCTAAATCTGTCCCAGCCGGGGTTGTGCCTCCCAGCCGGGACAGTATTTGTTGTAAGCTATCTTTCAATCCCATGGTTAGGGGGCTCCATCCGCCCTCACCGAATCAGCGGCGTGCGCCGAAGCTGAGCGTCACATTGTGACCGCCAAATCCGAATGAATTGGAAAGTGCAAAGTCGACCTTTTCTTCAATGGCCTTATTGGGACAATAGAACAGGTCACACTCGGGGTCGGGTGTTTCATAGTTCATTGTCGGCGGCAAAATTCCATCTTTGAGAGCCAATGTAGTGACGACCGCTTCCACGGCACCGGCGGCTCCCAGCAAATGGCCAATCATGCTCTTTGTAGCGCTGATTTTCAGGTTATCTGCATGGGCACCGAAAACTTTGCGAATAGCTCCCGATTCCACTTTATCATTAAAATGGGTGCTCGTGCCGTGGGCATTGATGTAACCCACCTGTTCCGGTTTTAATCCACTGGTGCGTAGGGCCTGGGACATGCTGCCTAAGGCACCACGACCTTCAGTATCAGGCTGGGTCATGTGATAGGCATCACCCGTCATGCCATAACCTTTAAATTCACCCAAAATTTCTGCGCCGCGAGCCAGGGCATGCTCTTCAGATTCCAGAATCAGCATTCCTGCGCCTTCACCCAGGATAAACCCATCCCGATCTTTGTCAAAAGGACGACAGGCTTTGGTCGGGTCCTCGTTGCGGGTGGAAAGTGCCTTCATGTTGGCAAATCCAGCCAGAGCCATGGGGCTGACCGATGCTTCGGCGCCACCGCAAATCATGACGTCTGCATGGCCGAGCACAATTTGGTCGTAGGCTGAACCGATGGCGTGTCCACCACTGGCACAGGCGCTGACGGTGCAATAGTTGGCACCGCGAAAACCGTAACGAATGCTGACCAGACCACTGGCCATATCGCCGATCATCATGGGGATGAACATGGGTGAAACCCCACGGGGTCCACGGTTCATCAGTTTTGTATGTTGTTCTTCAAAGGTGATCATGCCACCGATACCAGATCCGATAATGACACCGGCCCGATAGGGATCCGCAATGTCTTTGATATCAGCCTGATCCATGGCCTGAACCGCAGCACACATGGCCAATTGGCAGAAGCGATCCGCCTTGCGGGCTTCTTTGGCTTCCATGTAGTCCTGAGGATCGAAATTTTTGACTTCACCAGCAAAATTGACCTTAAAACCTTCGGTATCAAAACGTTCGATAGGGCCAATTCCATTTTTCCCAGCCTTGATGGCCGTCCAACAACTCTCACGGTCGTTACCGACAGAGTTGACCATACCCAGGCCCGTGATGACAACTTTACGGAATTCCAAAAGTAACCTCCAGGTCTATACTAAATCCGGTCCCACTCAGTTAGCGAATGGGACCGGTAATTCAATCCGAACCATATTCAAATAAATTGGTCCGGTCCGAGATCAGGGCCTTGTTCAGTCCAGATGCGTTTCGAGATAATCGATAGCATCCTGAACAGTCTTCAGGTTTTCCTGCTCTTCTTCGGGAATGGTAATGTTGAACTCTTCTTCGAGGTCCATCACCAATTCGACGGTGTCAAGGCTATCGGCACCGAGATCTTCGGTGAACGACGCTTCAGGGGTGATCTGCTCGGCGTTGACGCTCAGCTTGCGCTGGATAATCTCGTACACCTTTTCCTCAATGCTTGCCATAATCAGGTAACCCTCCTGGGTAACGTGTTGGGACTAGGAAATCATGCCGCCATCAACCACCAGCGTTTGTGCGGTGATATAGGAGGCCTCTTCGGACAACAGGAACTTGACCACACCCGCCACGTCTTTGCCTTCACCAAATCGCTTCAGAGGGATTTGGCGCAGCATATCCGTGCGGACCTTCTCAGGAAGGTCATGGGTCATTTCAGTAGCTATAAAGCCGGGAGCAACTGCATTGGCAGTGACTCCACGACCGCCCAGTTCCTTAGCTACTGATTTGGTCAGGGCAATAATGCCTGCCTTGGAGGCGGCATAATTGGCTTGGCCGGCGTTACCGGTCAGGCCGATTACGGACGAAATGTTGATAATTCGGCCTTCACGCTGGCGCATCATAATGGGTGCGGCCGCCCTTGTAAAGTAGAAGGTGCCGTTCAAATTGATGTCAACAGGCTTCTGCCAGTTCTCCGGGCTCATGCGCACGAAGAGACCATCCTGGGTCACACCAGCGTTATTCACCAGTCCATAGATGGCACCAAACTCAGCATGAACCTCTTTGACGATGGTTTCGACCTCTTCCCAGTTGGAGATATCTCCAGGCCAGGCTTTAACTTTCACGTCGCCATTCAGTTCTGCAGCGAGTTCATTTAATGGTCCCTCACTGCGGGCCACAAGGGCCAAATCGTATCCGGCAGCAGCAAGCTCACGGGCAATGGCGGCACCAATGCCCCGGCTGGCTCCTGTCACGATGATGGCTCGATTGCTCATGGCTTCATGCCTCCTCGAAGGTCAGTTAAAGGTTTTCTTGCAGGATGTCAAGGATTCCATCCAAATCGGCGGCTGTGCCTACCGGTACAAACTTCACTTCAGGGTATGTGCGCCGGGCCATATTGGAAAGCACTTTTCCCGGTCCCACTTCCAGAATAATTTTAGGGCGATCCTCTTCATTACCGGCCATCAGCTCCATGATTTCATGCCAGCGTACGGGCGCCGTCAATTGGCGGCCAAAGCCCGTTAATAATTCCCCAACATCAGTCTCAGGGGTAGCAGACACATTGGCCACCAGAGGCACTTGGGCATCCTGAAGATTGATATCCTGGAGGAAGGAGGTAAAACTGGTCCCGGCACCTTCAAGCAAAGGAGAGTGAAAGGCTCCGCTGACATTCAAAGGAATCACTCGGCGGGCACCAGCGGCTTTCAGGGCCTCTCCGGCAGCTGCTACGGCAGGCACTTCTCCTGAAATAACCACCTGCATATCGGAATTATGATTCGCCAAAACCACCACACCGGAGTCGGCATTGACCTGGGCGCAGATCTCAGTGACTTGAGCACCCTTTAATCCCATGACAGCAGCCATGGTTCCCGGAATTTCCTGGCCGGCAGCGAACATCAGTTCACCCCGGCGGCGCACGACCTTCAGACCATCGGCAGGCGCCAAAACCCCTGCGGCCACGGCTGCACTGAACTCGCCAATGCTATGGCCGGCCACCAATGAAGGGATCACTCCCAGCTCGCGCAGAGCCAAAGTGACCGCTACAGAATGGGCCAAGATGGCTGGTTGGGCGTGGTGAGTTTCTGTCAGGACCTCTCCTGGTCCCTCATGCATAGTATGCAGGAGATCGTACCCCAGAACCTCGTTGACGGTTGAAAGAAAGCCAGAAGCAGGACTTTTATGATCCATTAAATCGGCAGTCATACCGACAGCCTGTGACCCCTGGCCGGGGAAGAGCATGGGAACCTGAATCATGATTGTTTCAAATCCTTATTTAAAGTTGTATCAACCGGAATGGGCTGCGGCCAATTTGGCTGGCAAATCGATTTCAATTTCACGCCAGGCCATTTTGATGGCATTGGTGATGGCCAATGAGGAACTGCGACCATGAGCAATGATGCTGTTGCCGGAAACGCCCAGGAGCATAGCGCCGCCATAAACCTCATAACTGAATTCCCGCATCAACAAACCTAAGACTGGTTTGATAGCCCCACGTTCCTCATCGCTGAGTCCCGGTCTTTGGGCCAGGGCATACAGAAAACGGGCAAAACCTTCCACCAATTTAAGGGTGTTATTGCCAGTGAACCCGTCAGTGACAACTACATCGCAAGGCCCCAGCATGAACTGGTTGCCTTCGACATTGCCCACAAAGTTCAGATCAGAATTTTCGAGAGCCTGATAGAGCTCCACGTTCTGTTCCGTGCCTTTTTTGGGTTCGCCCCCGATATTGAGTTGCCCGACAGTGGGATTTTCAACTTGCAGAATGTGTTGAGCAAAGACATCGCCCATGCGGGCAAAAGACATCAGGTGCTCCACAGTGCATTGGACATTGGCACCAGCATCGAGAAGCAGCAATTCGCCTTTAATGGTGGGAATTAGGGTACCAATAGCCGGACGATCAACACCCGGCAGGCGCCCCAGGAGGATGAGACTGGCCGCAACCATGGCCCCGGTGGAGCCTGCGGAAACAACAGCCTGCACTTGCCCCTTCTTGTGATCCATAATGGACCGAACGATGGGACTGTCTTTTTTGGTCCGGATGGCCGAAGCAGGGGACTCCCCCATTTCGATATCCTGGCTACAGTGCACAACCTTGATGGTCAGACCATCTGTGTCCAGCTTATCCAATTCAGCTTGGACAGCAGACTCATCGCCATAAAGAGTGACTCCAAAAGGAGAGTCACCAGCCAAGGCAGCCACAGCACCAGGTACAATCACCGAAGGGCCGTGATCTCCGCCCATGGCATCCAGAGCGATCATGGGTTTGCTGTTTTCACTCATTGTCCGACCTCCGTGCCGTCCAGGGCGCTAAAAGCGCCCTATGCCACCTGATTATTGATCCCGTCCTAGAACGAAGTTCTAAGACTCAACCACCATGACTTCACGCTCGCCATAATAGCCACATTCGCGACAGACACGATGGGGCAAACGGGGAGCAGCACAGTGAGGGCATTTGTTGGGATCCGGTTTGGTCAGGTGCCAGTTGGCGCGACGAAGACCTTTGCGGGAGTGAGACGTTTTTTTCTTTGGTACAGCCATGGTCTTTCTCTCTTTTCAGTAAGGCAGCGGTGGATTATAGATTGTCCAGAGCAGCCCATCTAGGGTCTATGTCTTCTTCTTTGCATTCACAAGATTGCTTGTTCCGGTCGATACCGCAAGTTTGGCAAAGGCCTTGGCAATCTTCCCGGCAAATTGTGGTCAGCGGGAAGGCCAGTGAGACACATTCGGTGACGGCTTCACTGAGATCTACCAGCCCCTTGGATTGGTGCAATACTACCGTATCGCCCTGATCCTCACCACGATCAATATTCCGTAGAATAATGATTTCGACGGGTGCTTTCCACACAAAAGTGAAGGTCTCCAAACAACGTCCGCATGGGATGTCTCCGGTGGCCTTCACGCTTCCTTTGAGATGAAACCTGTTTTCGAGGTTATCCACGGTTAAGGAGCCTTGAACCTGAACCGTTTGAGGGCATCCCTCTCCCAGTTCAAGGCGCAAATCACCGGAAATTTCCATTTCCGATTGGCCCCAATCTTGTGTATCGATATCCAGTTTCATGCAAGCGCCAAACCTTAATAGCCACCAGGGCCTGTGTCAAGTAGCCCAGAGTTATCCGAAAATAAGGCCAAGTTCACGAGCAGCATCATCGGTATTGGCCGATGCGTGCACTGCATTGTTGCTCAAAGAAGCACCAAACAGGTCGCGGATGGTACCGACGGCAGCTTCTTCAGGATTAGTGGCGCCAATGAGCTCACGCAGAGCAGCCACGGCGTTTTCGCGTTCCATACGGATGGCCACTACGGGACCACTGCAGATGTAATCGCACAGTTCACCGAAGAAAGGGCGTTCCTTGTGCTCACCATAAAAATCTTCCACCAGGGCACGATCCATCTGGCGCATGTTCAAACCGGTGATGCGAAATCCGGCGGCATTGACGATGGCCAGGATGGCTCCGATTTTTTGTTCACCGGCGGCCACGATTTCTGGTTTGATCATAAAATATGTCTGCTGCATGTCCCTATTCTTCCTTTTCAGTGCGGATAAAGCCGCTTATGAAACCCAATTTTCTGATTTAAAGGTTGGCCCGGCTATACACCGGGCCAACAGTTCATTCAAGCGCGCGCAATATAGTAGCTTGCGCCTACTTCTTCCAGATTTCCTGTAACAAAGGCACAATATCCATGGGGCGATCAGCCACAGGAATACCTGCTGCCTCCAAAGCCTTGCGCTTCTCAGCTGCGGTTCCTGCACCACCACTGACGATGGCTCCCGCGTGGCCCATGCGCTTGCCGGGAGGTGCCGTCTGGCCAGCAATGAAGCTAACCACAGGTTTTTTGCAGTTCTCTTTGATCCAGGCTGCTGCCTGCTCTTCAGCGTCGCCACCGATTTCACCGATCATGACAAATGCTTCTGTCAATGGATCGTCATTGAATGCCTTGATGGCGTCCATGAAAGTGGTTCCGATGACGGGATCGCCACCAATGCCCAGGCAGGTGGTTTGGCCGAGGCCTGCTTCAGAGAGTTGGTAGACCACTTCGTAAGTCAGGGTGCCGCTGCGGGAAACCAGCCCCACGTTGCCTTCCTTGACAATACTGGTGGGCAGGATGCCCAGCTTGGCAATGCCAGGAGCAAGCAGGCCAGGACAATTGGGCCCGATCAAACGAACGCCACGCTCTTCCAGGTATGGCATGACCTTGACCATGTCACAGGTGGGAACGCCTTCAGTGATACAAACGATGAGCTTACAACCGGCATCGGCTGCTTCGTAGATGGCACCAGCGGCACCAAATGGAGGCACGAAGATCACGGAGGTGTTCACCCCATGATTATCCACAGCCTCTTTGACTGTATTATAAACAGGTACTTTATCTTCAAACATCTGACCGCCGCGGCCGGGAGTAACACCTGCGAGAACTTTGGTCCCATAAGCCAGCATCTGACTGGAGTGGAAACCGCCATCTCGGCCGGTGATTCCCTGCACGACAACCTTGGTATTGTCGTCGACAAAAATCGCCATTTTAACTATCTCCTCTTCAAGGCGCCCCTGGCGCCGTTAAAAACATTCTTAGACCAGACGGGGTATTAACCCAGTGCGATGGCCTTTTTGACGGCTTCATCCATGGTGGCAGCAGGAACCAGATCGGTTTCGGACAGCAAGGCCCGACCTTCTTCTTCGTTGGTTCCCGTCAACCGCACGACGATGGGCACGTTGATATCCATGCGCTTGGTGGCTTCGATAATTCCCTTGGCCACATCGTCACAACGGGTGATGCCTCCGAAGATGTTGAAGAGGATTACCTTCACTTCTTCGTCTGACAGAATGATTCGCAAAGCGTCGACAACCTTCTCCGGATTGGAGCTGCCGCCGATATCCAGGAAGTTGGCCGGCTGTCCGCCGTAGTATTTCACCAAATCCATGGTGGCCATGGCCAGGCCTGCGCCGTTGACCAGGCAGCCAACGTTTCCGCTCAGCTTGACGAAGCTCAGATTGGCTTCGCGGGCCATGCGTTCGCTGGCATCTTCTGCGTCAAGGTCGCGCAGTGGTTCGTAATCCGGGTGACGGAACATGGCGTTGTCATCCAAATTGACCTTGGCGTCAATGGCGTGGCCCTTGCCTGCAGGAGTAAAAATCCAAGGGTTAATTTCAGCCAGGCTGGAATCGGAAGCCATAAAAGCGGTGTACAGCTTCTGCATGGCGGCGGCCAATTGGCGGGCCTTTTTGATGTCGCCAGGGACCAGGCGCATGCCCATGTCCATGGCTTCATGGTCCAGCAGACCATAGCGGGGATCAATGGCAAACTTGAAGATGAGCTCAGGAGTGTCCTTGGCCACCTGTTCGATTTCCACTCCACCTTCGGCGCTGGCCATCAGCAAAACGCGTTTGGTATTGCGGTCAATGAGCATACCCACATAGAACTCGCTGTCGATATCAACCGCAGGAGTGATCAGTACAGTGTTCACTGTGTGACCCTTGATGTCCATGCCCAGGATACTCTCGGCATTGGCCCTCACATCATCCATAGTGGGACAGAATTTGACGCCCCCGGCCTTGCCGCGGCCACCGGTCAGCACCTGAGCCTTGACCATCACAGGCAAGCCATATTCTTCGGCACTGGCTACGGCGTCGGCAACGGTCTGGACCGCTGTTCCGCCGGGCACAGGCAAGCCAAAGCTTGTAAAGATCTCCTTCGCCTGATATTCGTGGATATTCACGCATTTCCTCCCCGGAAATTGACATTAGTGTCGGCCGGCCGGTCCCCATGACCGGCCGACCATCTTGTTGCATACACGTACAATATTACTAGTCGACGAACCTTGCCAGCAATTCATTCAGGTTTGGCGAACCAATTTCCTGAAGCTCGTAACTCACCCGAACGGTTGGTTTTTCAATTTTGACAATACGGTTCAGGTCGATAGGCGTTCCGATAACCACAACATCGCAGGGCACGGCGTTGATGGTTTTTTCCAGATCCGCCACTTGTTGGTCGCCATATCCCATGGCCGGCAACAAGGTGCCGATTTCAGGATAGAGTTCAAATGTTTCTGCCAATTTACCCACAGCCCAAGGCCGGGGATCCACCAGCTCTTCGGCGCCGTTGCGCAGAGCTGCCACGACTCCGGCACCATAAGCCATCTGGCCATGAGTCAGAGTTGGGCCGTCTTCAACAACCAGCACCGTCTTACCCATGAGGTCCACATCACCTTCGACGGTCAGTGGACTGGCGCCATCAATGATCACGGCGTTGGGGTTGATCTCGCGAATGTTATCACGCACCAATTCGATATTTTCGAATTCGGCTTCGACAACTTTGTTGATGATCACCACATCAGCCAGACGCACGTTGGTCTCGCTGGGGAAATAAGTGTTTTCATGGCCAGCGCGGTGAGGGTCGGCCACCACGATGTGCATATCACTCTTGTAGAAGGGAGTATCGTTGTTGCCACCGTCCCAAAGGATGATGTCAGCTTCCTTCTCGGCCTCGCGCAGAATGGCTTCATAATCAACACCAGCGTAAATTACGCCACCGGCCATGACATGAGGTTCGTACTCTTCCATCTCTTCGATGGTGCACTTGTGCTTAGCCAGATCTTCGTAAGTGGCGAAGCGCTGGACACGCTGGGCTACAAGATCGCCGTAGGGCATGGGGTGGCGAATGGCCACAACCTTTTTCCCGGCAGCCCGCAGGATTTCACAGATGCGGCGGCTGGTTTGGCTTTTGCCACAACCGGTGCGCACGGCCCCCACGCTGATCACAGGCTTGGTGCTTTTGATCTGGGTGTGGCGTTCACCCAGCATGCAGAAGTCGCAGCCAGCGGCATTGACGATGCTGCCCAAGCTCATGACTTGCTCATAGCTGCGATCGCTATAGCTCATGACACACATGTCCGGTTCGTATTTGCTGATCATTTCCAGGAGGTTGGATTCATCTTCAATGGGAATACCATTGGGATAAAGGTCCCCGGCCAGTTCGGCGGGGTATTTGCGGCCGTCAATGTCAGGAATTTGGGTGGCAGTGAATGCGACAACTTCATAAGTTTCGTTGCCACGATACACACAATTGAAGTTGTGAAAATCACGGCCGGCTGCGCCTAAAATAATAACCTTAATCCTGCTCATAATCGCTCCTTCGCCTCGGTGTGAGGCCTCGGGCTGCAGCGATCAACTCAAATTCTGGATCGCTGCAATGATTTGGGAGGTCGACCAACCTTCCACCATCGGCACGCGGACGATGTGGCCACCCCAGGATTTGACTTCCCGGGCTCCCACGATGTCCTCTTCCTTGTACTCGGACCCCTTGACGAGCACGTCCGGCCGGATCTGGAGAATACACTCCAGCGGTGTCGGCTCTCCAAATATGGTGACCGCGGAAACAGGCCGCAAGGCAGCAATTAAGGCGGCTCGGTCATTTTCAGGCAGGATGGGTCGGCCCTGGCCCTTAAGCGCTGTGACCGACAGGTCAGAATTAAGAGCCACAACCAATTCATCGGCAGGGGCCGCAGCTTGTTTCAGGCTTTCCAGATGGCCTCGGTGGATAAGATCAAAACACCCGTTGGTGAAAGCGATGGTGCGGCCGGCGGCGTGGACTCTTTCAGCCCAGGCAGCCAAATCATTTCGGGCCAGCACGATGCCTGTTTTATAGCCAGAAGTCATGATTGCCCCGCTTCATCCAGAGCTTCGCGCAATTGATCGGCCGTCACAGCCACCGTACCCAGCTCCCGCACTGCCACACCCGCGGCGTGGTTCGCCAGACTGGCAGCGGTGGAAAAATCAGTTCCAGCAGCCAGGGCGGTGGTATAGACGGCGATCACTGTATCGCCAGCTCCAGTCACGTCATATACGTGAGAAGCTTCTGTGGCCAGGTGGTGTTGCTGGCCGTCTTTTTCAAACAAAGCCATGCCATGTTCGCCCCGAGTGATCAGGACAGCGTCGGCTGCGGTGCGCTCCAGCAGAGCATTTCCTGCTTTGGTGAGGCTGGTTTCTTCGGTAATGGAAAGAGCACAGGCCTGCTCTGCTTCCTTCTGGTTTGGTGTGAGGCTGGTCACTCCCCGGTACTGACTATAATCGCCTTTTTTGGGGTCAACAATGATGGGGCTGCCGGCAGCTTTGGCGATGGAAATGCACTGTTTTAAGGCTGCGTCGGTGAGTACGCCTTTGCCATAATCGCTGAGGACGTATCCATCAAAAGGCCCCATGGCTTCAAGGCGACCCAGAAGCTCATTGACCTGAGAATCCAAAACGGGGCTGTCGTCTTCCCGATCCGTGCGCACCACTTGTTGGTTGTGGGCAATTATGCGGGTCTTGATGGTGGTAGGACGATCATCCGCCTCCACCATGCCCTGGGCATCGATGCCGTGCTCTGCCAGCAATTCATTCATCCAAACACCGGCTTCGTCTTTTCCATTGAGTCCAAAAAGAACCACCTCGGCCCCGAGGGCACAGATATTGGCAGCCACATTGGCCGCCCCTCCCAGCTTGCGGGTTTCTTTTTCCAGCTTGACCACCGGCACTGGGGCTTCGGGACTGATACGGTCCACCTTACCCCAAAGGAAACGGTCCACCATGCTGTCGCCAATGACAGCCAGACGGCGGGTGGCAAAGGTTGCTACGATGGCTGCATCCGGTGTGTTAGGAAGTTGACTCATGCCACTGGCTTTCTGAATTCATCCCTGAAAATGATAAGATCTGAAGGGCGGAAGCTACCATCGGGGCGCCGGAGTGTCAAATTTGTCCCCGCCCCAAGGATGCAAATGCATTTTCCAAATGGGGGTTTGAGTAGTATTGTGGAAAAAAGTTTTTTCATTTTACAAGGAGTATCCCATGACTAAGCCGCAGCAACCCCAGCAACGCATCACCCTTGATCTGGGTGAAAAAGAGGCCGAAGGCATTTACGCCAACCTGGCCCTGATCACCAACAGCCCAGCAGAATTCATTATGGATTTTGCCAGGCTGGTTCCGGGAATGCAGAAAACAAAAGTGCACGCCCGCATCATCATGACACCCCAGGCCGTGAAGGCTCTGCACAAAACCCTCGGCGCCAATATTGAGCGGTATGAAAAAGTTCATGGGGAAATCAAGCTGGCCGGGCAACCTGGCCAGGATGGACCGGGAATCGGCTTTCAGTCAGAATAAGTTGTCAAAGAGATGGCTGGTGCCTTACGGAACCAGCCATTTCCTTTAAACCAGTTGGTTTTCTAGGCCACCAACCGCCGCAAACGCCACACCGCCAGCAGCAAGGCACCCAAAAACCATATCCCCAAGCCCACTAGCCAGCCGGATATTTCCGACACTCCATAACCACGCCCAATCATATCATGAAAAACAGAAATGGCCTGGCCGGATGGAAGGCTGTGTCCCAGTTTCTGCATGAAGCCGGGCACGATTTCCAAAGGCCACCACAAGCCCCCAAGGGAAGCCATGACCATGGTAAAGGTCATGCCCAGACCATCGGCCTGGGGACCGCTGCGGGCGATGCTGCCCAGCAACACCGAAGCGGCAGAACAGAAACCGCCAAAGAGCAAGACCACCAGGACAAGACCAGCGAGGGAATCGCCATAGTCCACCCGGAAGGGCGGCATCATATTCAACACCAGTAGAACCGTAGCCTGAATCAAGCCCAGAATGAGTCCTCCGAGAAAGAATCCCAACACCAGATCCAGACTGCTGGCACGGCTGATTACCAACCGTGACAAAGTGCGGTTCCGGCGTTCTTCCACCAGGTCTTTGGACGACATCATCAGAAACATCATCATAAAAAACAGAGTGTAGGAAGGCCCTACGTGTTGGGCGGATCGGGTCAGGGGAAAGTCTACTTCTTCCTGCCTGCCCAAAGTTTGTACCTGCAACTGGACCCGGGGATTGCTCCAGCTTTCCTGAAAGACAGCCTTGTCTAAATGGGCACTGTGTCCGGGGGGAATTCGGCCTTCACTGTCGGGAACCGAAACTAATGAATTGGCAGCGGTCAATGTATTGACTGTCAGAAGAGTTTCATCCAACTGGGTTCGCACCGTCTGGCTGCTCAGTCTTTCGCTGTTGTAAAACAACTCAAGGTTGGCCTGCAGCCCCGCTTCAGCCGCAGCGGAAAAATCAGCGGGAATAAAAAGAGCCGCCGTGATGCGTCCCTCTTCCACCAGCTGCCGCGCCCGGGCCTCGGTGATCACGGAGTCAGCTCGCACCATGAGAAAGTTTTCCTGATCTACCATGGGGGCCAGCAACTGATCTGTGGCCGGGCCGCCATCCAGATCATAAACCATAAAGCGGGGTTTTCGGGACGGACCGTCGCTATCCCAATCTCCCATGAGCTGCCCCATGATCAAGGAGAAGATCATGGGCATTAACAAAAGCCAGACCAGGTTTGTGCGATCGCGAAAGACACGCAGCAGACGAAGTTTGATGATGGCCATAATGATTTTGGTGTTCACGCCCATACCCCCTTCCGCATTTTAAGCCGGACAATGAGAACATTGACCACCAAAAATCCTGCCGTCATAAACGCGAGTACGATCAGAGGCTGCAGGTTGGCAGCGGCACTCTGGTTTTTGGCCATGATGTCGTTGAAACTAACATTGGCCCAATAATTAAATCCGAAGCGACCAAAGGTATGCACCCAGGAGGGCAGTTGATCCAGCGGCATCATGTTTCCACCCACCATGGCAAAAACCAGAACCACCATGGTGCTGATATTATCCATCATTTTTTCCGTAGGAGTGAGCAGAGCGATCACAAGGAAAAATCCGCTGCCGGCCATGCAACACAGCAGTATAACCACAGGCAGTGACCAAAAGTTGGGGCCCAGATTTACTTGGAACAGGACGGCGCCCAGCAAATACAAAACCACCAGTTGGAAAACTCCCTGCAGAGATGATGAGATCCATTTTCCCAAGAGAAAATCAATGCTGGAAACGGGTGAGAGAAGTTGTCGGTGTAAGGTCCCATTGAGTTTCTCCCGGTGCAGGTCACGGGCGCTGGCCGAAACAGCAAACATCAGAAAAAACACGGAAAAACCAGGTAGGAAATAGTCATAGAGATTCATGTCTTTAGGAGTCTCGGCTTCCCCCATGGGGGCCTTGTCGTGAACTGTAAGACTCACCACTGAAGATTCCATAGCCTCAGACAAGGCCAGATGTCGGTCCACCGACAAAATCATTTTATCCCGAGCTTCGGCCCATTGTGGATCATTTTGCGTCTGGCGCCACCGCTTCCAAATGGTGGTCATATCTCCGTTGATAAAGGCATCCTCGAATTCTCCATCTTCACTGAGCAGATCAGGGTAATCTTCGTTGGGCCAAAGGCTGAGATACGCAGCCTCTCCTGCCTGGTACTGGCGCAGCGCACGAGTGATAATTTGCTCCACAATACCGGATTTGAGTTCGCTGCCGGGATCTTTCCAAAGTTGGATTTCCACTGGCCTGAGGCGGAAAAAATCTTCGCCAAAGGAAGGCGGCAGAAAGACCGCAGCGGTGACTGTGCCCTGGCGAACCATGGCATCTGCATTCAGGCTGTCGGTCCAGGTCACTTCAAAAAACTCCGACTCGCGCAGGCCCTCAGCCAATCGTTCTTTCAGCATTTCAGGCAGATCGCTACCCACCAGCGCCAAAGGAATGGCACTGATGCCTTTGCTTTGGCCAAACATACCACCACCAAAACTGAGCCCCATGATGGAAGTCAAAAGCAGAGGCAGGACCATGTTTACAACCAGAGCCCGGCGGTCGCTGACAAACCGGATCAAGTCTTTTCTTACCAGAGCATTAAGCCGCATCACTTCACCTGTTCCCTGAGGCCACGGCCCGTGAGATTGAGGTAAAGCGTTTCCAGGTTGGGGCGCTCAATTTCCAGCTGCTCCAATGGCTGGTTTTGTTCCTTCAGCCAGGCTTGCAGTTGGGGTAATAAACGGGCGCCATCCTGGGTTTCAATTTCCACCTTCCCGCGTTTCACACACACGGACTGAAAACCCAGCCAATCCTTGCAAACCATCAGGAGGTTGTCTTGTTGGGCGGCGGCAACTTGCAGACGGACAAAATCATTATCCCCCACCTGAGCAATGAGTTCTTCCTTATCACCCAAGGCCACCATTTGTCCTTGATCGATGACCCCAATCCGGTCGCAGAGTTGCTCCGCTTCTTCCAGATAGTGAGTGGTGTAAATCACCGTCAGGCCACTTTCCCCCAGCTGGCGAATCATATCCAGAATGCGGGTACGAGCCTGGGCGTCAATGCCTACCGTGGGTTCATCCAGGAACAAGACCTCTGGGGAATGGATGAGGCCCACCACCAGATTCAACCGGCGCTTCATTCCTCCGGAAAAAGTGCTCACTTTTTGGGTAGCATGTTCACCGAGGGCAGACAATTCCAGCAATTCGCCCACCCTCATATCCAGAGATTTTCCGCCCAGACCATAAAGCTCGCCCCAAAATCGCAAGTTATCCCTGGCATTCAAATCAGTATATAAAGCGATTTCCTGGGGAACGACGCCTAACAGACGCCGCACTTGCCCAGGGCTGCTGGCCACATCATGCCCCCCAATGCTGGCCTTTCCACCATCGGGTGGCAAAAGCGTAGCCAAGGTGCTGATGGTGGTGGTTTTTCCTGCCCCGTTGGGCCCCAGGAGACCAAACAGTTCACCCTTTCCCACTTCAAAACTGATGCTGTCCACAGCCCGATGTGAGCCGTACTTTTTTACCAGGTTCTGGACCTTGATCAAGAGAGTCTCCCTGTTGGTGTGTTGATGATGGAATCATCTTTACGGAAACAGTACCATAGGGGTTTCAATTTTCAAGATGTCAGATCCGCCACCTGGTTCGAACCAATTGGCCTCCAGGCAATCGGCCCATGAGACCAGCCAATTCCAGGGCCAGCAATCCTTCGCCCCACATTTCCTCCGTGCCCTGAAATCGTTGGTGCAAAACATCCCGGCTGACTCCTTCAAAGTCCAGCCGATCCAGGATCCACCTGGCTGCCGAACCATGAGCAGGACTGGTGCCCTCCAAAGGCAACTCCATCTGGTCAGGGTTCTTTGTTGTTGGGGTTCCCAGTACAGCCAGCAAATCGTCGGCTGTTTCCAACAAATGCGCTCCCTGCTTCAACAGGTGATGGCATCCTCGACTGGTTTCCTGATCCACCGGGCCGGGCACCGCGAATACTTCCCGGTTATAATCCAGTGCCAACTGGGCCGTCACCAAAGCGCCGCTACGCAAAGGAGCCTCCACGACAATCACCGCCTGGACCATTCCGGCAATCAATCGGTTGCGTTGGGGGAAATGATATTTTCGCGGCCCCACATCTGCCTCATATTCACTGATACAACAACCATTGGATTCAATTTCTCGACGCAGAGAGGCATGCGCTGCCGGATATATGCGCCCCAACCCAGTGCCCATGACAGCCACCGTGGGCCCTCCTCCTTCCAGCGCTCCCCGGTGAGCCGCCGCGTCCACCCCCAAAGCCATCCCGCTAACCACGCACCAATGCCGGCTGGCCAGGACAAAGCCCAGAGCCCGGGCAAAGGCCAAGCCTCGCTGGCTGGCACGTCTGGTGCCGACAATGGCCACCGAAGGCAACTTCAGATGCTCGCAAGAGCCCTGTGCATGGATGAACTGGGGAGGATCTTTGATTTCAGCCCAGAGGGCAGGCCAATGAGGATCATGGGCCTGGAGGCGCGCAATAGGAGCAGGCGATGAATCCAAGGGTTGGAACATGAGGCAACAGCCAGTCCGGGAGGACGAGGGTCTGTCAGGAAAAAAATGTTTCGCTTATTCCTATTCGGCGCTGCCGTAATCGTAATTAAACATGCGCTTGATAAGGAACCGCAGGGGCTCGATGCCCTTGCGGGCCACCGAAGAAATCATCAGAGTTTCAATGCCACCATTGTCCATGCACCACTGGCGAGCCTCATCCATAACCTCTTTCAGGCGACTTTCATCCAGAACGTCCTGCTTGGTCACAACGACGGCAAAAGGCAGTTCGGCCAGACGGTTGCCATGGCGTATGAGCTCTTCTCTCAATACATCCAGAGCCCGTTTGGGCGACTCATAAGTAGAGTCCACAAGCAAAATCAAGGCCCGGGTGCGTTCCACATGGCGCAAAAACTCATGGCCCAGGCCTTTGCCTTCGGCAGCGCCTTCAATGAGACCGGGAATATCAGCGATGGTGCAACTGGTGAAATCACCCAAGTCTACAATGCCCAGATTGGGCACCAAGGTGGTGAAAGGGTAATCGGCGACTTTGGGCCGGGCGGCTGTGATCACCGACAGCAGAGTGCTTTTGCCTGCGTTGGGCTCTCCCACCAGACCGATGTCAGCAATGAGTTTGAGCTCAAGCCGTACCTGAATCTGTGATCCATCCTTACCTTCGCCGGCAACCATGGGTGTCTGGTTCCGGGAGTTTCGGTACTCCCAGTTACCTTTACCGCCCTTGCCGCCAGCAAGAACTTGCACCCGGTCTCCCGGTTCCAGCAAATCTCCGAGTGGGCGATTGTCCTCCAGGCTGTGGATGGAAGTGCCACAGGGAACTCTGAGCACGATGTCTTCACCATCGGCCCCGGTCTTTTTCCTGCTACCACCAGCTTCACCTGATTTGGCTTTGTAACTGCGCTTGTAACGAAAATCCAGCAGTGTGGAAAGCTCTTTACTGGCTTCCAGCCACACCGATCCACCGGTGCCGCCGTTGCCGCCATCAGGACCGCCAAAGGCCACAAATTTTTCGCGCCTTGTGGAAACACAACCGTCTCCGCCGCGACCCGAAACCAAGGTGATGGTGGCAATATCCAAAAACACTATTCAACACTCCCGCTGGCAAATCAGATAAAAGAAAGGCAGGTCATTTTTTGCGTAAGGCCTGCACGACAGCTTCTGGAACCAATTTTTCCAAAGGCCCATGGTGGCGAGCCACATCCCGCACAAGAGTGCTGCTAACAGCGGCCATGCCGGGACGAGCCAGAAAATACACATATTCCACCTCTGAAGCCAGAAGCGCGTTCACGCCGGCCAAAGACCACTCATGTTCATAGTCCCCCGCCGTGCGGATTCCCCGGATGACAGCCACGGCCCCACGAGTGCGAACTTCATCCACCAAAAGCCCCCCAAAGGAGTGCACTTCCACGTTGGGTAGGTGAGTCACGGATTCACGAAAAAGCCTCACCCTTTCATCGACGGTAAAAAGCCCGGCCTTGCCCATTTCAGCCACCACAACGGTGACTTTGTCAAAAAGGGTGCAAGCCCTTTCCAGGATATCCAGATGCCCGAGGGTGACAGGATCGAATGATCCGGGATACAGCACGTGACGTTCCATGAAATCCTCTTTCTTAGCCTGGCCGCACCACGGTGAGGCAGGTGTCTCGATAGCTACGATTGCTGATGCGCCAAGGGCCATCATTCACTTCTTCAATGGCCCGGGCATCTCCATGCTCGATCACCCCGACCAGAAAATCGGCATGGGGTTGGCCATGAGTCAGGCGCTCCAGAATACTCTTGCCAAGGCTGGAATGATAGGGCGGATCGGTGATCAGCAGCCAGGAGGTACCATCGCCCGGGGGGCTCCACTGGTTGAAATAGACCTCGGCGTCGGCCCTGACCAATTCATAAGAACGGGTGTCCGCCTGGCATAATTCGAGGTTTTTTCGGGCCAGATTTAAGGATGTACGGCTGGAGTCCAGAAAGACGACCCGGCTTGCGCCCCTACTGAGAGCTTCGATTCCCAATCCGCCGGCGCCACAACACAAATCCAGAACCAGACTGCCGCGCACGGCCGGCCCCAGAATGGAAAACATAGCTTCCTTAACTCGATCGGCCGTGGGCCGGATGAGATCTCCCTTGGGAGACATCAGTTTTCGCCCACGCCAAACTCCGGACACAACCCTCATGTTTTTCTCTTTTCCACGTGCCTTTGCCAGATAATGCTGCGCAGGGTGACGGTGCGGGAAATGTTTTCGATATCATCATCGGATCGCAGACGAAAATCGGCAGCTGCGGCATAAAGGGGCCGGCGGCGGTGGAAAAGCTCTTCCAGGCCTGCCCACCCCAACTCATCCGCCAAGGGCCTCTGCCCACTTTGTGCTTTTCTAAGCCGGGCCCGAACAACTTCCCAGGGACAATCCAGCCAGATCACCACCCCATGAGCGCGCAGTAACTCTACTGCGGCAGCGGTTTCCACAATGCCGCCCCCGGTGTCCACCAGAAGATTGCGAGTTGGATCCAAATCCTCCAGAACATCCAATTCCATCTGACGGAAAGCCGTTTGCCCAGGAGATTCAAAAATATCGGCAATGCAACGGCCATGGGCCTCTTCCACGGCATCATCAACAGATACACCGGGGCGACTGGTGCTGGCCATGAGATTAGCCGTCACCTTTGATTTTCCGCTGGCCATGAATCCAATGAATGAAGTCCACATATAACAATTCTAATACAAAGCCCCCCCAGATTGCAATCTGGGAGGGCATTTAGCAGGGCAGAGAATGGCTATTTGAAATCTGCCAACTCTTCAGGTTCGTACTGCACGGCACCGTCGGGGACAAGATTAGCCCGGCGAATGTAATCGTTGGTCACGATGTGCGGAGTGACAAAAATCACCAATTCACGATGGTCGCGGGTTTTGCTGGAATGCTTGAAAAGGGATCCCAGCAGAGGCAGATCTTTCAAAACGGGAATGCCGCTTTCCAGTTCGCTTTCCACTTTACGGATCAAACCGGCCACAATGGCGGTTTCTCCATCTTCAACCACAACCCGGGTATCAGATTCACTGGTGTTGATGATCACGCCACCCTGGACTGTAGCCTGGCTGGAGAGATCACTCACTTCATTGTGAATGTCCAAAGTGATGCGCTCTTCACTGTTGATGTGAGGCGTCACCTGTAACATGATCCCAATGGTCGTCAGCTGGGTGATGGCGTTGCCTGCTTCATCGGCTACGATCAAGGGAATCTTCTGCCCCACCAGAATTTTGGCTTCACGATTATCCGTGGTGGTGATGACCGGGTTACTGATCAGGTTAGCATCGTTGGATTGCTCCAGAGCTTGCACCTGCATCATCAATTCGCCCCAGTCCTGCACCGTCGCCACTTTTAAATCCATGGACGGGCTTTGGAAGGTATTATCAACCACCATGCTCCCGGCCATATTGCCACCGGATGGCGCAAAATTATTCACACCCCAGTTGATTCCCAATTCCCGGGTGGCCCTGACATTCATATCCACCAAACGGGCATTAATTTCAATTTGAGGCGTGCTGGAATCCAGCTTCACGGCCATGGCGGTGATCAAGTCCACACGCTCGGAAATGTCGTTGACCAACAGACTGTTCGTGCGCTGGTCGACATCGATGTTACCACGTTCGGTGAGCATTTTCTCAAGGCTATCCTTGACCTCTTCCACGTTGGCATAATGCAGGGTGACCATACCGAGGCGTAAAACCGCCAAGTCTTCAACCTGTTTACGTGAACGCTCCACGGCCAGTTTTTCGCCCCGCAACTGCTCTGCAGTATCGATGCGGATGACGCCGTTTTCTTCAATATAATCGAAGCTATGGGCGCGCAAAATGACACCCAGGGCTTCCTTCCAGGGCACTTCTTCCAAGCGCACAGTGACTTTGCCTAAGACTCTTGGTGAAGCCACAATGTTGCTTCCCGAGAAACTGGACAAAGAACGCAGGACGGTGCCGATTTCGGCTTCCTGCACATCAAGGGAAATGGGGCGACCCATGAATTCAGGTGCGGGATCAAGCTCATTCTGTGCTTGGGCCGGCAGGCTCAGTCCGATGGTTAAGACAACCAGCAGCATGAGATAATTGGCAATGCGGATCCTTCCGAACATTTTCTAACCCTCCGTTTTCTCTAGCTTAAGAACCACTTGGTTCGTGATCCCGTAAAGAGTGACCCGCGCAGTAAGTGAGTGCTTGCGGATGCTGACAACCCGGCCGCTTCGGACCCGATCGCCTACACGCAGGATATACCCAAAACCTTCTCCATCTTCGACCAGGGCAAAGCGATCTTCCTGGCCCCACATCACACCCACCAGGTGGGCGCTGTTCATATCCACCAATTCCGTAGCCACGGTTTGTTGGTAGTCTCCATCAACCAGCACTTTGAAAGGATCATCCTTACCATAGGACTGGTAGAAAAATTCATTGGCTCGCAAGGCATTGATGCGCTCTCGCGCCTCCTGGGATGGAGACAATGAGCCAGGATCATCTGATGCTACGGCCACGCCGGCGACCAGAATTGCCAGAAGGGTTACGAGCATCACCGCCGTTTTAAAATTTCCATGGTGAAACATGATCACCCTCCCTAATGCGAGCTGGCGGCTTTAGCCGCAGCAGGTGTGGAATTTTTGCCATCAGCAGACTTGGCTGGAGCGGTATTTCCCGGATCCAGAGTGTAGGCTGTGAGGATCAAATCCGTTTTCATGGTGAAAGGCTGCTCGTCCTGATCTTCCAGGCCCTGAACCCTTAAATCCGAAACATTGACGATCCGATTAAGGTTTGCCAAACGACTGAGGAATACACCGGTTTGGTGGTAGCCACCTTCAATGCTGACCTCAATGGGATTGTCTGTGTAAAAACCACGGGATGCCGTTTGCTTGGGACGGAACACTTGAAATTCCACACCCGATTGTTGACCTGCAGCGGTGACTTTGCGCAGCAGGTCGGGCATCTGGTTTTTCTCAGGCAAAAGAGTTTGCGCCACATCCCACTGATCGTGAAGAATGGCATACTCCTGCTCCACCCGTTCCAGATTTCGCACCAGCAGACGCGCTTTTTCAAGGTCGCGGCTCAATTCCTGGTGCCGAGTTTCCAGTGTGACCACCTGGGCCTTGCGGGCTGCGTACGTAAACGGATACATATCCGATATGAAGTACATGGGGACGGCCACGACAACCAGCAGAATAGCCATGGCCCAGCGTAGGATTTTAGGATCTTTGATGTCGATATCCATGGTGGACCTTCCTACCCTTCAAAGGCCGCTTTGGGAGCGCGTCGTACCGCGCGTGCCCGGGCCTTGAATTTGATGACTTGCACTTCTCCGATGGCGCCTTTTTCGGCCACGGTCAGATCAACCCCCGCAAACCAGGGACTATTGGTAACACTTTGCAGGAAGTCGCTGATCAGGAAATTACTGAAGGTCACACCTTCCACCTGATAGCTATCCCCTCCCACATCTTCAAAACGAGTCAGCCACATATGGTCAGGCAGACTGCGGTTCAATTCATCCATGAGATGGACGCGGAAATAACGATCCCGGTCCAGATCAGTGATCACATCAAGGCGATCGTTCAAATCTTTGCGCTGTTTGTTCAGGCGTTTGATTTTTGCAATCTCCGGAGCCAGACGCCGGCTTTCAGCTTCCTCTTCGGCGATTGTCACATTCAATGCCGAAATTTGCTTTGATTGATGGAAATGTGATCCAGCGATGACCACCACAGCCACCAAAACGATGGCCAGGGGAGCAAAGGCTCCCACCTGGGGCAAATTGATATTTCTTTGCTTGGGAAGTTCTTCCCGGGGCAAAAGATTGATGCGGATCATGAGTTCACCCCCTCGCGAAGAGCCAGTCCGATACAAACAGTGAGCAACGGACTGAGGTGGGCTGGATCATCGGAACCGAACAGATCGGGATCGAAATCCAAACCAGCCAGAGGGTCGGCTGTTTCACTGGGGACGGAATAAATTTCAGATAGGTAGGCAGTCAGTCCAGGCAGATGGGCTCCACCGCCACTGACAACGATGCGGTCAATGCCATCAGCCTCACCCGCAGTCTTCAAATAACTGAGACTGGGTTCCAGGCCTTTGTAAATTTCAGATCCCACGGTGCGGACAATATCCAGCACCAGATCTTTGTCCACATCTTCCAGGTTTCCCCGCCCTACCTGTTGGGCAGTATCCCAGGTCAATCCCAGTTGTTTCTGGAACTCTTCTGTGAAATGGGCCACACCAATAGGGAGATCTTTCGTAAAGATCGGCACGCCACCTTTGATGATGTGAACATTGGTCACACCCCCACCCACATCCATGAGGGCGATGAATTGATCACTGCCTTCTTCCTGGTCAACCATTTCACTTTCTTCAGATTCGAAACCATCGATGTCGTCGCCATCGCCTTCAGCGGCTACTGACTCCATAACATCGGCCACAGAAGCCAGAGAGTCCGAAGAGAGAAGTTCCCAGGAATTCTGGTTGGCGAATGAAGCCACATCAATGACCAATGGGAAGAAGCCAGCATCACGAATGAGCTCCGCCTGACCCAGAATCATATCTTTTTTGGCTGCCACGAGCATAAGTTCCATTTGATCGGCACCCACGTCATCCTGCAGAACCTGAAAGTCCAAACTGATGTCGTCGATGTCGAAAGGAACGTGCTGTTCAGCCTCCCAATAGATAGCCTCACGAGCATCTTCTTCGCTCATTTTATCCATGACTATTTTTTTGACGATCACCGCACGACCGGCCACGGCGCTGGCAACAGGTTCATCAGGAATGTCAGCTTCAGCTGCACAATCCTGAATCGTCTGGATGACCAGTTCCCGGTCCATGATCTCTCCATCTACGATGGCCTCCGGTGGGAGGTCTTTCATACTGAAATGAGTGATCACCGGTCTTTCTTCGCTCATTTCGAGCCGTAAGACCTTGATGACATTTGACCCGATGTCAATGCCTGTGAGTGATTTGCGTTTTTTCTTCAGGAAACCGAACATGTCGATCCTGCCTTGATGCTGGAGCTAATTTACGGTTGGTCGGTCCTCATGACCCCAATTCCCCATTCCAGAATGGCAACTTGCGTGCCACTATCCAAATCGGCTTGATATCGGAGACACTTAAGCTCTTTTTCCCGGATTACAGAGTTATTTTGGGGTTATTGAAGAGCGGGAATCGGTTGAGAAGAAAGGGTTTCCAAAAACTGGGGGGGAAAAAATTGCCGGTCGGCGACCCAAAGGGTTAGAAAAGAGTCAGGTACGTGGCCCACAACCAATCACCAGCCAAAAGAACCACCAGAGAAGCTGCAGCCAAAAAAGTACCAAAGGGTAACTTGGCTTCGCCGGCAACTTTGCCTTTGCCTGCGGTCACTGCGTAAACTGTCCCCATCACGGCCCCGCCGAAGAGCACGGCCGGCACAGCCCAAGGTCCCTGGAAGGCCCCAACCATTCCCATCAACATGACATCTCCGCCCCCCATGCCCACTACGCCCCGTAAGAGTTTATAACCATAGGACACTGCCAGGATGATCCCTGCACCCAACAGCAACCCCAAAAGGGATGGCACCAATCCCAAGGGCGTAAAAAAGCTGAAAACCAAACCCAAAACCATGCCTGTAATGGTTAGGGTGTGGGGAATAATCATGTGCTGCCAGTCGATGATGGCGATATTCAAAAGCAGCAGCAGGTATATTGCCGCTGCAGCCCCTTCAGCAGTGATTCCGAATCTTGCAAAACCAGCCAGGGTGCATAGAATTCCTGCCACTTCCAAAATGAGGTATCGGGCACTGATGGCAGCTTGGCAATGACGGCATTTACCACGCAACAACAGCCAGCTCAAAAGAGGCAAGTTATCGTACCAGGACACTTGTGTCTTACACGAAGGACAAAAGGAACGTGGACCAACCACACTCAGATTTCTGGGCAATCGATAGATCAGAACGTTGGAAAAGCTGCCAAAACAGGCCCCAAAAACAGAAGCGATAGTAAGCATAAAAACAGGTGGGTACAGAGAAACGTCCACATCAGGCTCCCGGCGCAGTGAGTACATTTAGGTGGGAAACTTCCGTCACTGGTGTTTCCATTTTTTCATGAATCATAAGAATCATTTTTTCAGCCAATTTTTTCATTCCGGGTTGATCCGTATTTTCATAAAGCTCGATCCACAAGTTCAGAGAACCCAGATTATTGCCGGAACGATAAGTCGAATAGGCTGCAAATCGCCGGTCCAAATCAGTGGCGTCACTGCACTTGGCTGCTTCTTTGAACCAAAACGCGGCCCGTGGGAAGTCGTTAGCTACTGCGTGATAGATCATTCCAATCTGGAATGGAAGTCGGGCAGAATCGGGATTGTGAAGAATTCCCCTCTTAAGAATATCGATGCTTTCATATGGTTTTCCCAAGTCAGACCAGGAAACCAATGAAGCGAAATGATAGGCCTCCACAAAATGAGGATCCAAAGTGGTGATGCCATCAATTAATAATTTAAAATGTTGAAAGTTGTTCACACCCTGGGCAAAGGAACCATAATATTGGATGAAACGAAACCAGAGATAGTCGGCATTTACTTCACTGAAACAAAGGCTGGATTCTTTCAGGAAATGACCAGAGGGAAAATACAATTGTTCCCCTTCGGTTTTCAGATCTTTTTGGGCATCAAAAGTATGAAGAGAGAAGCTCATCACCACAGCCAGGGCAGCAAAAACTCCCACCCGAATGAAAGAGCCCAGATGCGACTTTAACATCAGCGCAACTCCCGGCGGGAAAATACAGAACTGGCAATGATCAGCAACAAAGCGGAATATGCTAAAGCATAAACTGTGGCCAACACCAAATGATTTGCCCCCACGGAAGCTCCGTGGACCACAGCTCCGCGCACATTAAAGACTTCCAGATTGGGCACCAGATAGTACACAACCTGGGCTGTTTTTGCCTGAAAAGCAGACCCTTGCATGATACCGAAATCACGAATGCTTTCACTCAAATGTCCCATGGCAAAAACACCCAAGGCCAGCACAGCCGATAATACCGGAGACACACAGGTAGAAAACAGCACCACCACAGCAGTGATCAGAATCATCTCCAGAAAAGTCAGATAGATCACAGGTAGATAACGCAGGGAAAATTCTCCTGGAGCAAGAAAGGTCATCAGCAAAAAGAGTACGCCCATCACAGCAATCATGCTGACCTGGGTCATACTCAAACCTAGAAATTTACCCCATAGATACTGACGGCGGCTCACCGGTTTCGACAAAATGGTCAGGATGGTTCCTTTTTCCATTTCTTTACGCACCATATTGCTGCCCACAAAAACCACCACCAGCAGGCCAAAAACCGTCATGGCCGCCAGTCCCACATCAGACATGATCTTGCCCTGGGCACCGATCGTCAGAGGAGAAACCACCGCGGTCGAAACCAGCATCACAAAACCAAAAACGGCAACCAGGTAAAAAATTCGATCGCGCACGGTTTCGCGAAAAGTACTCAGGGCCAAAACTCCGATATTGCTCAACATTAAGCGCCCTTCCTTGCGTCATGAACCTGCATAAACAAATCTTCCAGACCGGAACGTTTGGTTTCCACTGACAGAACCTTACGATTATTTTGCCGGCAATTTTCAAGGGTGCTTCTCAAAGCATCAATATCACCGGCGGCAATGATGGAATATCCCAAAACCGCGGCCTCATCAAAAACTCGGATTTCATAACTGCTTTGGTTGCTCAATTCGCTCATGGATGTGGTTACGGCCAGGCGCCCTTCACACATAATTCCTACACTATCAGCCAGAATTTCTACATCCGGAACAATGTGGGACGAGAGAATGATCGTCTTGCCTTGAGCTTTCAAATCCTGAAGCAAATGCCGGACTTCCCGCCTGCCCACTGGATCCAGCCCGCTCATGGGTTCATCCAGGATGAGCAGATCCGGATCCCCGATTAAGGCCTGGGCCAGTCCAATGCGCTGGAGCATGCCTTTGCTATACTTTCGTAAGGGCCGGTCCGCATCGGAAGCCATCCCGGTTTTTTCTAAAATCAATTCAATCTGAGAGGATTGTTGCCCCTTGGGTACATCCAAAAGATCAGCGTAAAACACCAACAATTCACGTCCTGAAAGGTGTTCGAAAAAATAAGGACGCTCCGGAAGGTACCCTACCCTGGCTCGGGAGGAGATGTCAGTGCTGCGGGTATTAAAAATTTGAACCTGTCCATGATCGGGATGCATCAAATCCAGAATGCAATTGATGGTCGTGGTTTTTCCCGCGCCATTGTGGCCCAGCAAAGCAAAGACCTCCCCTTTGCTTACAGAAAAGGAAACGCCCTGGATTCCCCGTAGACGTTTGCGTAGAAAACCTGAACGAAAGCTTTTATTCAGATCCAGCACTCTCAGGGCGTCCACATGGGCAGAACCTGGCCTGGATGTTTGTTCAATATTCGCTGCCGGGGAGCCGACCAAAGCTCCCTGGTCCAAAACTGCCCCAATAGAAAGGTCCGCATCTGGCTTGTTTATAACCACGTTCTGGAAACTCAACGTCCACCTCCGTCTGCGCAAGAAGCCGCAGATCAGGTTTATGGATGATATGTGTCACACTGGAGAAATTTTTGCAAAGTCGGTGCCAATTCCTGAATCAGCTTTTACTGTCCACTGGAATAAATGAGGATTTCGGCCTTCTGGCCCCAGCCATTGATGCTATAACCAACGTTTTCTCCACCCTGAACGATGTTCACAATGCCTAACTCCCCAGGTGTGGTGGCCGTGGCACCAAACCGCGGTTCAGTCATACCTCCGGTGAAGGAATTGGCCAATCGGTGGCCACCCGGCAAAAGAGGGAGCAAGTCGGCCTGTGCGCAGGAATAAAAACCGTCGTGTCTAACCCCAAAATCTTCTGCGGCCAATTGAAGGGTGTGAGCATTACTCGCCACCTGGCTCTCTTTGGCCCTGTTTTGCATACTTAAATAGTTGGGAATGGCGGCGGTGACGAGTATTCCGATGATCACCCCTACGATCATCAATTCTATAATTGTAAATCCTTGACGCACTCGCAAGAGAGACCTCCTCAATAGGTTACCATCCACTTGACACTCAAGTCATATCGGCTGCGGAATGGGTGTTTTGAGGTTTTTTTGCAGGATTTTTGCAGGATTAATGGGGAAATTAGCAGAGAATTCAGATGAAATAAAATCAGCGTGGCTTGCGGCCCTTGAGAACCATTAGGCGTTTGGGATGGTTATCTTTTCCATATCCCCAGGCCTCAATAACGTAATCTTTGCCATTGGTAGGAGAACGGTAGGTCATATCTCCGGCCTGAAAGCGGAACAGCGATTGTTTGCCCGTGAAGGGATTCACTGGAGGTTCGTCTCCGGGAAGATAACTGATTAAATCCACCGGATCTTCCGGATATTCCCCCATATTTGCCGCGGCATAAGATTCTGCGGCCAATTGTAAAGTGGCGGCGTTTCCCCTGACAGCAGCTTGTTGGGCCCGGCCTTCTAGATAGTGAAAAGCCGGAATTCCCAAAAGAAAGAGAAAAACCACGATCATGCTTGCAGAGCCAATGGCCAGCACCAAGTCAGGGTAGTTTTCGGGAATTTTTAAATTGAGTTTCAAAACATCACCTTATGGAAAAAGCGGGACCGGTAACCGGTCCCGCTTCTATTACCTGGAACCGGAAGACTTATTGTCCACTAGTCAGAGTAACAACGATGGCTTCCTTGCCGTAACCAGTGATGGTGTAACCAACATTGACGCCACCCTGGGCGACAGCAGCCATACCAATGGCACCAATAGCAGCAGCAGGACCAGCAACGCTAGGCTCAGCAGCAGCGCCGGTGAAGGCGTTATCAAGAAGATTGCCACCAGGCAGCAAAGCCTGGATGTCAGCCAAAGCTGCAGTATAGATACCGTCGTTACGGACAGCATAATCTTCTGCGGCCAACTGTACAGTGTGAGCAGCGCCCTTAACCTTGGCTTCCTTGGCACGATCTTGCATGCTAATAAAGTTAGGAATGGCGATGGCTGCCAAAATACCGATGATAACGACAACGATCATGAGCTCAATGAGAGTAAATCCCTTACGGTTTAACACTATCTGTCCTCCTTGTTCGGTCCCAATTGACCACTTGTGTGATAGACACCGGTCAAGTTTGAAACCGGTCTCTCGAATGCCTGCCTATGGCAGTCTTAGTGATGCAATGGCTATGCCATTTGCCTCTCGATCCTCGACTCTTCGTAAGGTGGTCTTTTACAACGCCTTACAAATCCCTCGTGAGCTAATCCCTCTTCTGTACTTGGTGTAGAGAAGTGCATTTTGCCCACCTGCACGGAAAAACCGTGCGTATCACCAATCCCCAAACGCTCAGCCCAGAGGCTGAAAATCCTTTTGGGATATTTCAGTTTCAAATTCCGTTTCACGCAGCACTGCTTCCACCGTATCCATCACGTCTTCTCCTGGTACGGATGCTTCATCATCCAGCTCCATGTCCATATCTTCAGGATCCTGAACACCATATTTTTTGAGCTTGCGGTAAAGAGTGGAAGCATTGATGCCCAAAATTTCACTGGTCTGCTTCCGGGCACCCCCGGTATTTTCCAGCAGAGCCAGAATGTGGGCTCGTTCCAAATCGTCCAAAGTGATATGGCCCCCCACGGTCATGTTGCCAGCAGGGCTATCCGCTGAAGATCCATCATGCATGTCCGCAGGCAGATCGTTGATCGTGATCAACTGGCTGTCGCGAATGATGCTGGCTCTCTCAATGACATTTTCCAATTCCCGAACATTTCCCGGCCATTCATAGGACTGCATGGCCTTCAGAGCAGAATCATCAATGATTGAGCTCAGAGTTCCCTGATACTCCTGGGGGCAACATTGGCGCAGGAAATGATCGGCCAGCAGAGGGATGTCATCAGCGCGTTCGCGCAAAGCCGGTAAATCCAAAGGGATCACATTCAGCCGGTAAAAAAGGTCAATACGGAAGTTTCCTTTGGCCACTTCCTCTTCAAGGTTGCGGTTTGTGGCAGCAACCACTCGCAAATTAACCTTGATGGGCTTGCTGCTTCCCACGGGATATATTTCCCGTTCCTGAAGCATGCGCAGAAGTTTGACTTGGATGGTGTGGGGAGTTTCGCCAATTTCGTCCAGAAAAATTGTGCCGCCTTCGGCCTGTTGACAGAATCCATTATGATCCCTGTCAGCCCCGGTGAACGAACCTTTCACATGCCCGAACAATTGACTTTCAAGCAATGTTTCGGGAATGGCCCCACAGTTGATAGCCACAAAAGGCTGATCCACCCGGTCACTCTGTTGGTGAATAGAGTTGGCAATCAGTTCTTTACCAGTACCACTGTCACCATTGATAAGGACTGTGGCGTTGGTGGCGGCAATCTTTTCCACCATTTTGTAGACCGAGCGCATGCGGGGGCTTTGGCCGATTATCTTTTTGGCCTTGGTGCTTTTGGTCAGCTTCTTTTTCAGTTCCTGGTTTTCGCTGCGGGCTTTTCCCAGAGCCAGGGCATTGCGCACCACCATGCGAATTTCGTCGTTTTTGCAGTGCTTCTGCAAATATGAAAAGGCCCCCAGGTTCACCGCATCGATGGCGGATTGTTCGCTGGCGTAGGCCGTCATAATAATCACGGGAGTTGTGGGATCCAGCGCCTTGATCCCCTTGAGCAGTTGGATACCATCCATCTTGGGCATCTGTATATCTGTCATCACCAAATCAAACTGTTGCTGTCCGATCTCCTGCAGGGCTTGAACCCCACTGTTGACCGTGGTCACAGCATAGCCTTCCTTACGCAGTAGGATGGCAAGATATTGGCACATGGACTCTTCATCATCAACTACCAGAATCCTGTCCTTGGCCATAGCCACTCCTTCAATATCTAAGGGCAAATTGCAGTGTTGATTGAGGTATCGGCCCCCGAGCAGGGGGACTTAACCACCAATTGGAAGTTTTTTCCAGGTTTGGACTAATTTTGGAGAGAATTTTCAAGAGGAAGCAATTGCAGAATGCGAGGTCAGACGGACAGCAAATTTTCCAGGCTACCGCTGGCTGGGGTTTGCACTGGGGTAATCACTGAATCCTCTTCTGAGTCAACCGGACCAGGAGACATTTCGGGCACATGAACCAAGGGCCATCTCACCCTGAAGGTGGTGCCTCCACCCGGAGCATCCTCAGCCCTGACATGCCCGCCGTGGGCGGTGGCAATGCGCTGAACGATACTCAGACCCAGCCCCGTTCCCCCATCCTTGTCAGTGGCGAAGGGGGTGAAAAGCTCATGCCGAATTTCATGGTTTATGCCTGGCCCATTATCCGTAACAACCAACTCCTGGCTTGTGCCGGCGGCCAACAACCGCAAACAGATGTGCAGATCGCCATGATACTTCATGGCCTCGCAGGCATTGATAACCAAGTTTAAGGTCATTTGGGTGAGCTGCCCTGGATCGGCCACCACATCCATATCCTCGGGCTGGATGTCGCAATGCAAATGCACCCGGCCACCTTTGGCGGCAATGTGCTGGCGGATCTGCAGAGAAATTTCATCTTTAAATTCGTGGCCCGGAAACCTGCGGCGGCTGGTGGGGCGCATGCGGGAATAGGCCAAGAAATCATTGATGATGGTATTGACGCGGCCACTTTCTTTGAGAACCAGGGCCATCAATTCCGCTTGGTCTCCATCCAAATCCAGATCATCATCCAACATTTCCACACTGCCGCGAATGCTGGCCAGGGGGTTGCGAATTTCATGGGCAATGCTGGCCGCCAGTTCACCAATGGCTGCCAGACGATCACTTTCCCTCACCCGTTCAGTCATTTCTTTTTCACGAGTTAAATCCGTAAAGATGGAAATGGCCCCAATGATTTTCCCATTGGGAGCAGTCACGTGATTCACATTCAAACCCAATGGAATACTGCGGCCCATTCTTTTCAGCAGAACCTCCCCTCGGTCCACCGGAGTCTTGCCGTTGGCAACAGGGCAAATTGTATCGTTGAGTTCCTCCATGCCACCGCGGCAAATGTCGACCAACTTACGACCCAACATGTCCTGTGATTCCATTTCCAGAATACGGCAACACGCGGGGTTGACTCGGATGACCATGCCATGACGATCCACAGTGAGCAAACCACTGCGGATGTTGTCAATAATATTACGGACTTCCCAACGGGCTTTCTGGACTCGCAATTGGCTCAGGGTTTCATCTTGTTCCATCAAGAGATTGCGCCGGAAAAAATCCCAGGCAAAGACCTGAACTCCCACTCCAATGACCACAATCAGAGCCACAATTCCCGGAGTTTGGCCGGCAAAATATGCCACCAGACCTACGGAAATAATATCGATGGCCATCTGGATAGGAACGATGGTTTTCCCCGACCAACGTCCCATTTTGGCCATCCAAGCCAAAGCGATGGACGTGCCCAGCACTGCCAGAGTGCCCATAAGACCAGTGCCTGATGTATTGTCAGGTGCGTAGTTGTGAGCCACAACCGCAGCCAGGGACAAGACCACCAAAAGAGTGCACCGGCCCAGAAGCTGACGTGCGTCCGTGGTTTTTTGTTTTCCAGCACCGGCAAAGAGGTTCAAACCCTCAGCCTCCCACGATTTCGGACATTTTGAACATGGGCAAATACATAGCCACCAGCATGCCACCAACCATGGTCCCCATAACTACAATCATGATGGGTTCAATGGCTGCGGTGAGGGCATCCACAGCGGAGTCCACTTCATCGTCATAAAAATCGGCAATTTTTGAAAGCATTTCATCGAGGGCACCAGTTTGCTCTCCAATGGCGATCATCTGGGTCACCATGGGCGGAAAGACTCCACTGGCTTTCAAGGGTACGGCAATGGTTTCCCCCTGGCTGATAGCCGCTGATGTATCTTCAATGGCTTTTTGCATAACCATGTTTCCTGCCGTGCGGCTGGTAATCTCAAGCCCCTGTAAAATCCCCACACCGGAACCAATCAAGGTACCCAGAGTACGGGTGAATCGGGCCACACCACTTTTTCGCAATACAGTGCCCAGGACTGGAATCCTGAGAGCCAGCTTATCGGTGAGGTACCGGCCTTTCTTGGTTGCCCGGAACTTTTTGAAACTAACTGTAAAAATTGCTGAACCAGACAGTAGTGCCCACCAATAGACTCGCAGGAAGTCAGATAGTGCCATGACGATGCGAGTGGGAGCCGGCAAAGTACCGCCAAAATCGCTGAACATCTTGGCAAAAACAGGAATCACAAACATCAGCATGAAGATGCATGCACCACCGGCCACCGTCAGAACGATGATCGGATAAGTCATGGCCCCTTTAACCTTGCGCTGCAAAGCATCTGCCTTTTCCAGGAAGACGGCCAAGCGGCTGAGAATGACATCCAGAATACCGCCCGCTTCACCAGCGGCAATCATGTTCACATAAAGGTCACTGAAGACTCCGGGATGCTTTTCCATGGCCTCGGCCAGAGTGGTACCACCCTCCACGTCGGACATAACTTCTTGCACGACGCCTTTGAAATAAGGCTTTTCCAATTGTTTCCCCAAAACGTCCAGGCACTGCACCAAAGGCAGGCCTGCATTGACCATGGTGGCAAACTGTCGGGTAAAGACCGACAAATCTTTCACCCCAACACTCTTTTTTTGAAAGAGCTTAATGTCCATGTTTTTGGGCTTTTTCTTTATGGAAGTGATGACAATGCGTTGCTTCCGTAAGTGCTCTCCAACATCCTTGCGGTCGTTGGCTTCATACTCACCGGAAAGGCTTTCACCTTTGGCGCTCTTGCCTTTCCATTTATAAATAGTAGTGCTGCTCACGAGACTTTCCTTCCTCAGATGGACAACGCTGGCTCACCCAGCATCTGGGACAATTCAATGGGATCACCGCTGCGGCCAAGGCCATCTTCAACAGAAATCCACTTGTTTATGATGGCTTGGTACAAACTCTGGTTCATGGTCTGCATACCGTGTTTTTGACCGGCCTGCATCAGTCCATAAATCTGGTGCACTTTGTTATCGCGAATCATGGCCTTAATGGCGGGAGTACAGACCATAATCTCCAAGGCCAAAACCCTTCCGCCACCTCTCAGACGCGGCACAAGTTGCTGGGTGATGACACCCGAAAGACTGAAGGCCAATTGGCTGCGCACCTGATTTTGTTGCTCGGGAGGAAAGACATCAACAATACGGTTGATGCTTTCAAAAGTGCTGTTGGTGTGCAAAGTGGCCATGGCCAAGTGACCAGTTTCGGCAAGAGTGAGGGCTGCTCCGATGGTTTCTCTGTCGCGCATTTCACCAATGAGAATCACATCAGGGTCTTGCCGCAGCACAAATTTGAGGGCTGAGGGAAAGCTCTTGGTATCACTATTGATTTCCCTTTGATTGACAATGCAATTTTTGTGTTGATGCACAAACTCAATAGGATCTTCAATGGTGATGATGTGGCCTTGACGGCTGGTGTTGATGGTATCAATCATCGTGGCCAGAGTGGTCGACTTTCCACTTCCGGTGGGTCCCGTAACCAGGACCATGCCTTGGTTGCGACTGATCAGTTCACGGGCCACAGGCGGTAAACCCAGCTCTTCAAAGGTATTGATTTTGTAAGGGATCTGGCGGATAGCCATGGCAGTGGCACCGCGCTGCTGGAAAACATTGGCCCGGAATCGGCTGAGGCCCTGGACACCAAAACTGAGATCCAATTCCTTCTCATTTTCGAAGCGCATTTTCTGTTCGTCATTCAAAACACTGTAAGCCAGGTGGCGGGTATCATCACCCGATAGCACATCAAATTGGCTGGCTATAACTTTTCCATCCACTCGAATCAACGGCGGCAATCCCGCAGTAATATGAAGATCGCTGGCCCCTTTGCCGACCATATCTTCTAAAAGTTCCCTCATTCCAACCACTGGTATCTCCCTTTTCTATTTAAACAAATCCAAATTTTTAATCGGCTACTGCTGTTTCGCGTAAAACTTCTTCCACAGTGGTGATCCCTTTGGCCACCTTGATCAGACCGTCATCCCGCAGAGTGAGCATCCCCTCATCCACGGCCTGATGCCTGATTTCAGTGGTGGATGCTCGATCCAGAATCAGCTCACGAATGCCTGGTGAAATGGGCATGACTTCATAAAGTCCCTGCCGGCCGGAATAGCCCGTGCCGTTGCACTTATCGCAGCCTTTGCCTTTGAACGTTGAGCTTCCAGGAGGCATCCCCAAATCCCTGAGGGCATCTTCTGATATTTTCACTTCTTCTTTGCAATCTTTACAAATGCGGCGCACCAAACGTTGGGCCATAATCAGCACCGTACTACTGGCCACCAGGAATGGTTCAATTCCCATATCCATCATCCGGTTGATAGTGCTGGGGGCATCATTGGTGTGCAGAGTGGAGAGAACAAGGTGACCCGTCAGGGCCGCTTTGGTGGCGATGCCACCGGTTTCCAGGTCACGAATCTCACCCACCATGACAATGTTGGGATCCTGCCGGAGGAAAGCCTTCAGGGCGGTGGCGAAAGTCAGGCCTACCGATTCCCGCACCTGAACCTGATTGATTCCGTCAATATTGTACTCCACCGGGTCCTCGGCGGTCATGATGTTGGTGCCATCATTGTTGAGCTTGGACAGACAGGAATACAGTGTGGTGGTTTTTCCGGACCCCGTTGGCCCCGTTACTAGCACCATGCCAAAGGGTGCGGCGATGGCTTTGTAGATATCCTCTTTGGCTCGGTCCTCCATGCCAAAATCGGATAAATCCAAGTTCAAATTACCTTTATCCAAAATACGCATCACAACTTTTTCCCCATAAATACAGGGCAAAGTGCTCACACGAAGATCAATCTTTTTAGAACCAATTTTTAGTTTGATACGCCCATCCTGAGGAATCCGGCGTTCGGCAATATCCAACTCAGCCATAATTTTCAAACGACTGATAATGGCATTTTTCAACTTAACCGGCGGTTCCATCACCTGTTCCAAAACACCATCGATGCGGTAACGGACCCGCATGTTTCTTTCATAGGGTTCGATATGAATATCACTGGCACCCTGTTTGACAGCTTCAGACAAGAGAGTATTGACAAGCTTGACGACCGGAGCATTCTGACCCTCCTGTCCCATCAAATCATCGTCATCGGTCTCTTCCACCAATTCGATGTCGTCTTCGAGGCCTTCCATAATTGAGGCCAGCGAATCAGAGGATGCGTAATATTTGTCGATGGCCTGTTTCACGGCCATTTCGCCGGCCACAACGGACCTGACTTCCAAGCCGGTGATGAATTTGATATCATCAATGGCAAAAATATTGCTTGGGTTGGCCATGGCAATGGTCAGAACACGACCCGAACGGCTGATGGGAAGAACCTGGAATTTGCGGGCAACATCATCGGGGATGCGATCGATGCATTCCATTTCCACTTCAACTTCGCCCAGATCCACCACCGGCAGATTGAAAACCTGTCCCAAATGCTTGGTATAGGTTATCTCATCCACGGCTCCGGTTCTGACCAGCGCCTGTCCGAGTGTTCCGCCATCTTTCTTCTGAATTTCCAGAGCGTTGGCAAGGCCGGCCTCGTCAATAACTCCGGAGCTCAAAAGTAAATTGGCTACCTTATCTTTAACTTTTGTGCCCGATGCATTCATGGTGTCGATTCCCTATCCCGTCCGGTGCATGTGGCTCACCCCTCGACCTCATCGGCCTGGTGAATTTTTCTGTCCATCCTTTTTTTCGACCGCAGGAGAGGTGACTTGAAGAGAAATCAGGGAGATTCGCGATTTTTGTGAAAATCATCAGGCAAAGAAGACGGAATTGGCTCTAAAGAGTAAAGAACAAGGGTATCCAGGCGGGTTGAGAGCATGACCCCAATGCCCTTAATTTCTCGCAAATCTGCTTTACATGTGAAGAGATGCCCTTGCTGCCGGGCGGCATCAATACGGCTAGCCATGACTTTTCCCACTCCCGGCAATAGGGTTAGGCTGTCGGCACTGCATGTGTTAATGGGCAGCGGAGTGGTCAGTTTTGGCATTTGAGTTTTCCCAGCCCCTTCTGCGGCCAGGGCATTGGCGGGCAAGACCAATTCATCCAACCACATCTTCTCCTTCCAATAACCGTTGTCATCCAGCAACATGTGAGTGCGTATTTGCCGTCCCCCCACTAAGAATAACACCGCCAGAACCAGACCAAGGGCCTGTCTCCGGGGCATGATCAGACGATGTTGTGAAGAACTGGAATCGGGTTTTAGTAGAGGAAGACCCAGTGCAGGCGCAGATCCATCTCTCGCCCCGGGCTCAAAGAAGCTGAGCTGAGGCGGACCCTTTGATCCGTCACGTTGCGGAAGTTGAGAGAGATGTTGGTGCCCACCAAGCGGAATCCCACTAGCAGGTCGCTGAGGGTGGACGAAGGCAGCACCACATTCCGGGTCACGTCCCACGGGTCGTTCATTTCCCCCCGGTGGGTGGTCAGCAGAGCCAATTGCAGGATGCCGTCCTCCTCGAAGAAGTGTTGCTCCCACATCAGTTCCAGACGCAGGTATTTTTCGGGAGGCAGAAAGGCCGCTTGCATCCCTGTTTCGTCGAATTTTTGCCATGTGCCCTCCAGGCGCGCCCGACCCCAGCCCAGGAAGCGCCCCTGCCGGGCAATGGAAGCAGTGAGACGCGAGCTATTCATATCCAACTGATTTTGCCAATGGCCGATCTTGGTTTCACCCTCATCGGCCACCCAGGTGATGCCATCACGCAGTCGTCTGGCGCTGGCATCAAAAGCAAAATCGAAGCCCAACATCTGGATATTAAGTAAGAGATTGGCCCGTAAGGTATTCTCGTGTTTCAAATCGGAATTGGGCAAAAGTTGAATGTCCCCGATGGCGACAGAATGCAGCAAAGGTGTCAACAGTTCGTCACTGCGAGGGGCCCGGCCGCCAGATTCCAGAACCAATTTCCACCAGGAATCATGAGGGGCCTGCTGCAAAGCCACAAACCCACCCGGACGCACACCCGCGCGATCCTGATAATCACCAAATACACCAAAATTGAGTCGGGCAAACCCCATCCCCAATCCCGTTCGGGCTGCCAGCCGGGCTTCGGTTCCATCCCCACTGGAGGCGCTACTGGGAAGAGTGTCCCAGGTCACTCCGTCATCATGAAGGTCCCAATGTTTGACCAGCAAACGCAGCCCTGTGCCTGGGCCCTGGAAATCTTCATTTCTCAATCCGGCATCGGTTTGAAATTCAGGCAAAACTTTGCTGGAATCCTGAGGCACGTGTATCAGGTCCACAACCATGCCTTCCCGGCCAGATTCCAATTTGCGCACATTACTTGAAGGGGTGATTCCCACCGGTCGGTCGCCCCACTCGGCCGTGCGGCTGTTCCAAAATAATGATGAGCGGAAAACCCAGTCACCTTTTCGACTGCGGGCTGTGGCTGCCGCACCATCAGACCAAATCTCCTGATGCTCAGCCCCCAAAGCCGGCAGGTCGTCTTTGGTTTTGCGGGAAGTGCTGTATTCCAAACTCAGACTATTGTCTTCATCCAAATGCCGAATCAGCCGCGTCCTGCTCCGGCGAATGCTCGAGTGCCCCCGAAACTCATTGCCATCAAAAAATATATCATCCGGAGATTCCGTGTAATTATATCCTTCACGATCAATGGATTCATCAAATTCAAAACCCAAGCGCCAGGCAGTTTTGGGTGTCAGCAGACTGATGCCACGCATGTAAGATTCATGAGGTCCTTTCACTCCGCGGTAAAAAGAAACAGCCTTAGTCATGTCTTTTTCATCGGTGCCAAGATTCAACATGCCATCGGTTCCGCCAGCCCAATCCCTGCCCATTTTCTGTTGGACAAAAACCAATCCCTGGTTGGAAACCATTTGCGGATCATCGGTCACAATGTGGCCTGTGCCCTGGGGAATTCCATCACGCAAGATGGTTGGAGCCGGGGATGTGGTGGCTTCTCCCAAGATCATGGTAGATGAGCCCAATCCTCCGTCCACAACAGGAATCCAATGGGTGTGCTTATCCAGCCAACTCACCATGCTGCTGGAAAAAGGCACCCAAAGCGGGCGCTTCCAGCCATTGGGAAGACCTTCTGGTTCAGGCAAAAAAGCTGCAGGAAGAAGGCTGTCAGGAAGCGCAGCAGAAAGGCTGTCAGTTGGCGCCCCTTGGGCACACACACTGGAGGGAGCAAAGGAAAATGCTCCCATCCCTATCAAAAGCAGTACCAGAGCACTCCGCCCTACCAGGGGAGCTTCGGCAGCATGACCCAATCGACGCACCAAAAGAGGGAAGAACATGACAAACAGCAGAGTATTGACTCCCACATGTATCAGGCTGTAAGGAATGGCACCGATCAGAATCACCTTCAAGGAAGCATCTTCAAACATGGCCACAATGGCTAGGTTGGTCAGCAACTCATATAACAATGTGCCACCGATAGCCACCGCCACGGAATACAATATGGGCTTCACCCGGCCATGTTCGGGTAGAATTTTTAAAATTTTCCGTCCCCAGAACCAGCCTGCAAAACCCATGAAACCATGGCCCATCACCTGGGCTAATAACAAAAGAGGCGGTGGCGGACCAAAGGGATTTCCAAGAGAGAAAATAGCTCCGGCCAAAACCCCACAAATACTCCCGCCAAGAGGTCCCAACACTGCGCCTGAAAGGGCGACAATCAGTGACATCAATTCCACATTGGGCACACTGGAAAGAAGATAACCAGCTCCCACGGCGGTGCCGGCAAAAAGCCCCAGCAGCACCGATTGGCGCACTGATTTGTTTTGGGGCTTCTTTGTCTCGGGAATATTCATGCCCGCACTTTAATGGAACACACGAAGCGGGGCAAGGTTTCGCTTAATTGAATATTTTTGGAATTTTTCTGCAGAAGATCAGGGCTGGCTCACCATGGTCGATAACCGCCGCCCCACATCCAGAAAACCGGGATCCTGATTTTGGATCATCTCGAACAAGCGCTGGGCTTCTTCTCTGTTTTCACCCTGTTGGTGGGCTCTGGCAATGTGATAGAGCAGGCCAAGGTATTCTCGGCTGCCTTCTTCTGGCACATCAAGCCCATCGGTTAGAACAGCAATGGCTTCGTCAATACGGTTTGCCCGTTGGAGTGCAATTCCCCACATTTCATAGGCCCGCACAGCAAATTCACTGTGGCAAGTGGCTTTCTGGAAGCTTTCAGCAGCTTGGTCGTGAAGCCCCATATCCAAATAGACCATTCCCATTTCATAAAGACTTTCTGGATCGTCAGAATCCGCATTTCCGGAAAGTTGGGAACCAATCTCTTTACTGATTGTGGCCAATTCACTGTCGCTTGAAGTCCAGTCCTCATCCGTGTCTTCCGCCAGAAGCTCATCAAGCAAATTCACCTTGGGTGAATCTGCAACCGCGGGAATATCATCATCAATACCAAAAAATGATTCTTCCGGTTGGGTTTGTATTATTTCCGGGGCTTCTTCTACATCTTTGGAAGCTTCCGGCAGCCCGGCACTGGCCTGGGCAATCAGATCGTCAAAACTCGAACCGGAGCCCGTGTCCAGGTTGAAACAACCACTATCATCGGGGGCATCCATTTCAGGGACGGACGGCTGTGGGATGACCGGAATCTCTTCTGGATCATCCGGAGAGAGGTCGAAGGCTTCAGGTTCAGGGTTGCAGGATGAGAAATCAACTTCACCAAATGAGGTTTCATCTGACATGAATTCCTTGGTTTCAGGAATAGTCACTTCATCAACGGAATCCCCAATGATAACTTCTTCAATGGCTTCAGAAGTGGCTTCCGCAATAGGTTCCGGAATGGGTTCCGGAATGGAAGCAAAAGGGTCATCCAGAGCCACAGAATCAAAATTTTGTTCCGGTTCTGAGTGGCGAGATTTCCCCTGAAGTTCCATCCACCGGGCATTTTCCGGGTAATTGGAAAGTTCAGGGACATTGGACAAAGCTTCGGTGACCAGCTGGGCCGCCAGTTCACTTTCCCCATTAATCCAGCGCAGACAACCCAGTTGAATTTGGGTGCGCCCCGCTTCCAGAGCCATATTCCACATGCGGAAAACCTGCAGAAGATTGTCTTGAACTTCCAGGCTGTCCGGGTACAGGTCAAAGAGAGTGACACATCGTTTGAGGAAAATTTCCTTAATCTCACCCGTGAGGCTTTCCCGGTGACCCAGGAAAATCAGACTATGGTGTTCACCTTCCACAAGCAGACCCTGGTTGGCGCGGCTCTCAGCCAGGTACCAATGGGCATTCTGATTGTCTTCTTCATAGCGAAGGATTTTTTTATAAATGGCCACGGCGTTATTCAACAACCCGCTCTGCCTGTATTTAGCGGCAGCACCCAGAAAATGCTTCACACCCCGGGAAGTTTCACCCAATTTAAGGCAAAGATCTCCCAGTTCATTAATAACTGTAGGATTATTCTTGTCCAGTTCCAGGATCTGTTCATAAACAGAGACGGCACGAACCCAGTCGCGCTTCTTTCCTGCCTGGTAAGCTTCCTGCTTAAGTGTACTAAGTTTGGACAATTGACAACTCCGCAGACAATCCCTGCCTATTGTTCTGCTGATTGGAATCCCAGCCCATTCCGGTGACTCCTATTGCCTATTCATCGCCCAAGATTGCTAAGAGTTAAGACATTTTTTTTAATTATCGATAATCTTTTTTCCACCAAGGTAAACCTGTTGCACCGGGTTATGGCCGGCCCGGTAGGGAATCAAGCGGTAATCTTCCCCGTCCAGGATGAGAAAATCAGCTTTTTTGCCCAGAGCCAGGGATCCCACTTCCTCTTGCCGGCCCAAAGCCCAAGCGGCATTCAGAGTGGCAGCCACCAGGCTTTCAGCAGGCAAAAGGCGCATTTGAGTGCAGGCAATGGCCATAATCAGGGGCATGGAAAGAATAGGACAGCTGCCGGGGTTGAAGTCACTGGCCAAAGCCAGAGCGCAGCCTTGGTCAATCATTCCGCGACCGGGAGCGTAACCTTTCAGCCCGAGGGTAAAGACAGTACCCGGTAACATCACCGCCACGGTATCGGATGCGGCCAAAGCATTCCGGCCAGCCTCATCAATGCGAATCAGGTGATCGGCTGAGTTAGCCCCCATGCGGGCCGCCAGGGCGCCCCCCCCATAGGATGTCAGTTCATCGGCATGCACCGTCAGACTCATGCCCAGATCTTTGGCTCGGCTGAGAATGATCAGGGTTTCTTCCAAATTGAAAACTGTAGGTTCGCAGAACACATCGCACCGGGTGGCCAGATTCTCCTGCTTAACGCGGACCAGAATTTCCTCGGTCACAAGCCGAACATATTCTTGCCGTTTTTCTTTGAATTCATGAGGCATCTCATGGGCGGCCAAACATGTCCGTACAGAACGAATGCCAACATTGCGGGCAGCCTCTCGGGCCGCTCGCAGCATCTTCAATTCGTCTTCCAGACTGAGGCCATAGCCGCTTTTGATTTCCACTGTGGTCGTGCCGTAGGATAACATTTCCTGCAATCGAACCGTGGCCAACTGCACCAATTCTTCTTCTGAGCGTTCTCGCAAATCTCGCACTGAAGAATGGATTCCGCCTCCAGCTGCGGCAATTTCCAGGTAGGTCTCGCCTTTTATGCGGCGTTCGTATTCATCTTGGCGAGTCTTGCCAAACACAGTGTGGGTGTGCGGATCCACAAAACCAGGAATCACTGCATTCCCCTCTGCGTCCACCACTTTCAAGGCTGAGGGAAGGCCCTGCTTGAACAAATTTTCCAGTATTTCCTGCTCTGGGCCGGCAGCTACAACCTGATCTCCGGCGACCACTATGGCTGCATCGGAAAACAATCCCAGATCCTGCATGGCAGTGCGCCTACGGGGGCCCTCACCATCAGCAGCACCGGCATCTATGGTGCAAAGTTGCCCGATGTTCCGAACGAAAAGAGTGGGCTGAATTTTGCCTTCCAGCAGGTCCTCATGAATGCGAGCAGAGGGTTTCATTTTCCATCCTTTGTTCCGATGGGGTCAAGGCAGCTCAGAGTTTGGACCGGTATATTGCGGCCTTGCATCCAGGCGTTGATAATTTCCAGATCATCTGTCAGAGGTCGGTCACTGGGACTCAGATCTATCAGCGTTTCCATTTTGTTAACCAACTCCTGCAAACTGGATGAAATTTGCAGTGCGGGGCGGCCCTTGGCCAGAGCCAAGTCTTCCCGGGTGATAAATTGCAAGGCCCGGGCTGCAGTGACCAATTCCACGGCAATAACGGTGCGGGTTCGGGCCAAAACACCCGCTAATTTGACGGCCCCCACGCTGCCCATGCTCACGTGATCTTCCTGGCCATCACTGGTGGGAACAGAATCAACCGCGGCTGGAAAGGCTTTGGATTTATTTTCTGAAACCAAACCAGCGGTGAGGTATTGAGCAATCATCAAGCCCGATTCCAGTCCCGGTTGCCCAGCCAGGAAACGCGGCAAGCGTCCACCGTTGCCCCCCAGCAGCAAATTAACTCTCCGGTCAGCCACATTGGCCAGCTCGCACACGCTTTGATAGAGGTGATCCAGCTGGAAAGCCAGGGGTTGGCCGTGAAAGTGTCCACCGGTGACCACTTCTTTTTCCTCGACCAAGAGCACAGGGTTATCAGTCACTGAGCCGGCTTCCCGCAGAAAAACGGCCTCGGCTTGTCTGACAATGCCCAGAGTGGATCCCAGGATTTGAGGACTGCAGCGTACGGAATAGGGATCCTGGACCCGGGCGCAATCATGATGCCCAGCCAGGACCTGGCTACCAGCCAACAAATTCCGGAAACAATGAGCAATATCACCAATTTCGGGATGTGGGCGCACTTGATGATACTTTTCCCCAAAAGGCAGAGCGCTGCCCTCCAGGGCTTCCAAAGATAATGCTGCGGCCAACGTGGCCCAGCGCATCAACTCTTTGGCCTCTCCGGCCGCCAACAACCCCACGCTGTTCATGAATTGGGTGCCATTGATCAAAGCCAGGCCTTCTTTGGCTTCCAGTTCCAGAGGTTCACGATTTCTCTGGGCCAGCTCCGGACCTGCCGGCAAACGCATACCATCCTCATCCAGCACATGCCCCTCACCCATAAGCACCAGGGTCAGATGCGACAGGGGCGCCAGGTCTCCCGAAGCCCCCACCGACCCCCTGCTGGGAATAAAGGGATGCAGATTTTCTTCCAGAAGCCATAACAGCTGATCAATCACTGCTTCCCGGGCCCCGGAAAAGCCATGGGATAAACTCATGGCCCGGAGGAAGATCATGCCCCGGGCCTCAGGAAGTGCCAGCGGCTCTCCCCACCCAACAGCATGACTACGGATGAGGTTCTTCTGCAATTGAGCCTGCTGTTCCAGGGGAATGACGGTGTCGGCCAACTTCCCAAACCCCGTATTGACTCCGTAAATCTTCTTGGATGAGCTGGCCAAGCTGCGGCGAAAGTCATCACAGCGCCGAACCTTAACACGGGCCGATTCGGCCATCTGAACGGCCAGGCGACCATGACAAATATCTTCAAAAATGGCCAAGTCCAAGGACGACTCGCCAATGACAAAGGCGGAAGGTTGTTGTGGATTCACGGGTAAAAACTCCAGAATTTAGGTACGAAGGCTCGCTCAGCATTTGCTAAAAAAATCATCAATGCGGGCGACCAGATCATCGTTGTCGTCAAAAGAGGCTGGCACCGCAGGTAGTGCACCCAGAAACGTAACTCCGTAGTTTTTGGTGTGCAAACGGTTATCCAGGATGATTACCACACCCCGGTCACCCATGCGCCTAATCAGGCGGCCAAATCCCTGCCGCAAACGCAGAACAGCGTCGCGAACCATGAATTTGGTGAAGGGATTTTCCCCTGAGGCGGCCACTTTTTCACAACGGGCTTCGACCCAGGGGTCGTTGGGCACCAGGAAAGGCAGTTTCGTGACCACCAGAATCTCCAAGTCCCGCCCAGGGAAATCAACACCTTCCCAGAAGGTGGCCGTGCCCAATAACATGGCTCGGCGGTGGCGCCGGAATTTATCCAGCAGGGTGGCAGCTGGAACGCGGGAAGATTGGGCCAGCACAACAGGCCCGCAACTGGTTTTCTCATCGGCCGTCAACCCTGCTTCATCCAAAACCTGAGCCGATTCCCTGATCATTTTGTAGGACGTATAAAGCCCCATGGTTTTATGATCTGCATGCAACCCCAAAGACCGCATGACCTCCCCCACCGCACGTCCAAACTGGGGATCATTGGGGGCCGGGAAATTGCGGGGAGTGAGAATCTGCACCTGGTTATGATAATCGAAGGGTGAAGGACAGGTGAATGTCTGGGTGGAGGGCTGCCGGCGGGTCAGTCCCAATTCTCCCATGAGGTGAGTAAAATCTTCTCCCACGGCCAATGTGGCACTGGTCATGATGGGTGCAAATTCTGCATCACCCCAATAATTTTTCAAAATGCCCCCGGCCTCCAGTAATGTAGCGCCCAAAAGGCGGCACCCGGATTCGGGATGTGGCTCAATCCAAGTCACCCATTCTTCGTCATCTTCGGCAATGAGGAATCGTACATCCTGATGGAGCTTTCGGACCATCAGACCGGCCGAAGCAATTTGGGCCAAATCATCTTCCAGGCCCGAAGAGAGATCTTCCAAAACTTCCGTAGTGCGTTTTACCCGGCCAAAGACATTTTCACATTCAGCCAGAGAATCCAGCAGGTCGGCGGTCTGTTGGCGAAGCACAGCAAAAGCTTCATCCTTATCCCTGACCCTGGCCCGTCCCATGCGCATATTTCCCGGAGGCATGACCTGGTCCACCCGGTCGCCCAGGGCCTGCCACCAGATCCGGTATACGCTGAAAACCTGGCGGATGGAGCGGGAAAAATCTTCTACAGCCTTGGCGGCTTTTTCACCATCCTTGTCGATGGCCCCCAACCGCACCGAGAGCAGATCCAGACGGTCAAAACGCTGGCTATCCCGGGACTTTGTACGTCCCAGCAGCTCGGCAATTTCATCCAGACGCCAAGTGCCGCAAACAATGGCATGGCTTTCCAAAGCAACCACAGGCAGGCGGTGGGCTTCATCCACTACAAGATGATCAATTTCACCCAGGAGAATATGCCCCGCCTTGAGGTCGTGCATCAGCAAACTGTGGTTAACCACCAGTAGGTCGGAATCCCGTGCCCGGCGCCTGGCTCTTTGCACAAAACATTTGTTGCCCTCATAACATTGCCCCGGCAAACACATATCAGACTTAAAAAAGATCTTATCCAAATCGGGTCCCAGCAGCGGGTGGTCTGCCAGTTCATCCCGCAAACCGTCGGATGTCACCTGCAGCCAAAGACGAAAGGCCGCCGCCTGTAAGGCCTGGGTTAGGTTGTCCACAGGTTTGGAAAAGAAGGCCAACCGTTGTCTCAGGCAAAGGTAATTAGCACGGCCCATGAGCAAATTGAAGCTCTGTCCTTTTAACAAGGGTTCCAGCCGGGGAAGATCCTGATCCAGGATCTGGGACTGCAGAGCCTTGGTGTGGGTAGAAACCACAGCCCGGTGGTCGTTGCCGGTGATGGCCGAAATTAAAGGCACCAAGTAAGCCAGGGTCTTGCCCACCCCAGTTCCCGCCTCAATCATCAGGGCATCATTGTTTTCCAGATTGATGGCCACTTCCCGGGACATTTCCGCCTGCTCCCGGCGAGGGCGGAAATTTTCGCCATATAAGGCGCCCAATCCCTCTTCCTCCAGAAAGAAGCCATGCATTTCAGAGGAGTTCGACGGAGGGTCCAGAGTGATGTGTGCCAAAGGATCGTCCGCCACCGGAGATTCGCTTTTTTCCGTTGGGGGCAGCGTGGGTAAAGTATCCAGAATATCCAGTAAGGGGTTCAAATCCGGTCGGCGGCCTTTCAGAAGACGACGGCAGCCATCCTTGGCTTCATTCTTCAGACTTTGCCACCATTGAACCCGGCTTCGAAATCGCAGAGCCAAATCGCGCAATTCTTTTTCAGCAGCCAGGCGGCCATCAGCTTCCAGGTCGGAAAAGGCCCGGGGATGCAAGGGATCAATGAATGACCAAAGAACGGTTTCGGAAATAAAGATGCCATCACCGGGTAATTTCACACATGAGCCATCACCTGGTCCCACCAAAATGGGTGCCGGCAGTTCTGAAGGAACTGTGTGCTCATCAGGCAATTCGAAGAGGCGCACACCACCGGATAAATCCAGGGCCAACCAGCCGCCTTCCCGGCCTTCGCGCCAGCGCCGGGAGTGTAGCAGATCTGTTTCCATCATGAGCTTGCCTGCCCTTGTCCCGAGTCTTGACGAGCTTCCTCAAGACGATGGAGAAAAGCCTTTTCATCCAAAATTTCAATGCCCAATTTTTCGGCCTTTGTCAATTTGCTACCAGCTTTTTCTCCAGCAATCAGAACTTGTGTTTTACCAGTGATGGATCCTGTGACTTTGGCCCCCAGGGCCTCCATTGCCTTTTTAGCTTCGGAGCGGCCCATGGATTCAAGGGTTCCTGTAATGACCACCACTCGCTCAAAAAACCAGTTTTCTTCAGCAGCCTCATCCAATGTTAATGATTCCGTCTCCTTTTCCAGGAGAAAGCCCACCGATATTAAATCTGCAACCAAAGCACTGCCTCCAGGAGATTTCAGATAATCAGATATTTGACCGGCCACCGTTGCCCCAACATCGGGCAATGCGGCCAACTCTGATTTGGTGGCTTCCTGCAAAGCCTGTATGGAAGGAAATTCCTGGGCCAGGGTTCGGGCCGTGGTGATTCCCACTTGAGGCATACCCAGGGCAAAGACTTTGGACTCCCAGGGACGCAGAGAAGCCTGGGTTACCCCAGTCAAGACTCGGTCAGAACTTTTATCTCCCCACCCGGGCAAAGTGGCCAGAGTTTCACGCTTCAGTCGAAAAAGGTCGGCAGGGCTGTTGACCAGCCCCAATTCCAGAAACGAATCCAGACTTTGACCACCCAGGCCTTCAATATCACAAGCATCGCGGCTCACGAAATGCCGCAACCGGCCAGCCACCACTGCAGGGCAAAATAAATTCCTGCAACGCAGAGCGCTAGCCTGTTCATCCCGGCTCACCGGTGCAGAACAAATGGGACAAACTGTGGGTTCGGCCAAGGGAACATTGTCTCCTGAGCGCAGATCCAAACGCACCTGGATAATTTTGGGGATGATATCCCCTCCTTTGACGACGACCACTTGATCGCCGGGGCGAATATCTTTGCGTCCCATTTCATCCCAATTATGCAAAGTGGCCCTGCTGACTGTGCTGCCTGCCAACAAGACCGGCTCCAATTCGGCCACCGGGGTGATGACGCCTGTGCGTCCAACCTGGAGAGTGACTCCCTTGAGAGTGGTCAAAGCCTCTTCGGCAGCAAACTTGAAGGCCAGGCCCCAGCGAGGCGCTTTGGATGTGGACTTAAGCCGCATTTGGGCTTGCCTGTTGTCCACTTTGATCACCGCACCGTCAATCTGGTAATCCAAATCAGCCCTGAGGGCTTCCAGATCTTGCAGATGCTGGGCTAACTCCAGAGGCTCGGACGCCACCCTCAAGAATGGGTTGGTTTTAAACCCCAGGGAAATCAGCGCCGCCATTTCCGATTGGTGGTCTGGAAATTCAGAGGACGTCTGCGGGGGTGACGAAAACAAATCAGATCCAACATTTTCCGGTGATGGTTTTTCTTCCGCTCTCATACCATCAACCAAGGGAAAAATCTGATAGAAGAAAATGGACAGTCTGCGCCGGCGCACTTCATTGGTGTCGAGAGTTTTTAACGTTCCAGCGGTGGCATTGCGCGGATTGGCCAGTTCCGGTTGCTCCGCCAGGCGGCGTTCTTCATTCAGCTGGGCAAACCTGCTGAGGGTCAAATAGGCTTCCCCCCTAATTTCAAATTCATTCACGTCTTTGTTGGGGAATAAATCGCGCCAGTTTTCAGGCAGCTCCAAAGGCACCTCAGGAAAGGTGGCAACATTCTCGGTGATGACATCCCCTTGCCGCCCATCGCCCCTGGTCAGAGCCATAACAAACTGACCATCACGATAACGGGCAGCCACGGCCACACCGTCCATTTTGGGCTCCACTGTGTATGTCACCCGGTTCTGGCCCAACCCCCGACGCATGCGTTGATCAAATGCCTCAACTTCGGTTAGATCGTAACTATTTTGCAAGCTGAGCATGGGTGCCGAATGGATAGCACTGGGAAAATTTTCGTCCCGATCACTGCCCACCTGGGTTGTGGGGCTGTCTTCTAAACGCAACTCGGGCCAGGCGGTTTCAAGGTCCTGTAGCTCCTGGTCCAGTTGGTCGTACAGCTGGTCACTGATTTCCGGCAAGCTCTTTTGGTAATATAGCTGGTTATGGCGCTGGATTTCTCCACGCAGTTCTTCCATTCGCAGCTGAGCCTGCTTGCGATCCATGGCTACTCCGGGCCCGGCAATGGGCTAAAAAGATTCCAAAAGTGTGACGTGAAGTTTGGCTTGATCAAAATCGACCGTTCCGGGAAAACCCACAGCCAGGCTGATATCTCCACCCGGGGTGCGCGCCAGAATTCCCAGGCCATAGCCCTTGGGCCATCCCTTTTGCAGGGAGCGGTGGTCCGGATTATCAAGGAGCGGATCACTGGCCGAAAATTCAAAATACCCCAGGTCGTAGAAAGTGTAAAGGCGGGAGGCTCCTGCCCTGCCAATCCTCATTTCCAATGCCCCCCAGGCGGCCTGAGAGCCATGAAATTCATCCTCCCGGTAGCCCCGCAGGGTGGCAGCCCCGCCAAAGAGGAATTGCTCAGACAAGGGAACCTCAGAAGATCCGCCGTTCTGCTGGCGATAACTGCCCCGGCTAAACAGGCTGAGAGTATTTCCCAACCACCATTCACCCGAAAGATCACCGGTGATAATGCGTTGGGTCACGGCCTCTCCCAGTTGGGGATTGGTCACTGTCCCCTCTTCATCCTCAGGCCGTAGCTGGGATGAACGATAGGCCGTTTCCAGGGCAAAAATTCCGCTCCATCCACTGCGTGAACGGTCGCCCCGGTGGTGCAGCACCGCGCCCCGTCCTCTCAAACGACTGGTATTGATCAAATCTCCCACGGGGAAAGTGGAACGATCCCAGCCAACGCCCAGCTCAATGCCCCAGAGAGCCACCACCGGGATACCCCAGCGGTTGTCCAAACGAAACCGGGTATAGGAATCAGTCTGGATTTCGTTGTCCAGAATGAATTCCATATCAAGGGGTGTGCCAAAGGCCATGGGTTCCAAATAGGACAAGCCAAACCATGATTTATTGGCTCCATCATCACGCCAACCAAGCCCTAATTTCCGGCCTGTGCCCGCCATGTTGGGCAGTTGCATGTCCACTTCACCACTGATTCGGCTGGGCTCACCTTCTACTTTGCGGCTCAATCCCAGGACCACCTGGAACCGGTTCACTTTCTTACGCTCGGTAACGGGAAAATGAATCCCCACTGTGTCCACGCTGGATGTCAGATAGACCATGGGTGTGCCTACGTGAGAGTACAGATCTCGGCTCAACAATCGATCCACGGCCCGCTGCAGATCCGAATGTTGGAACAACTTTCCATGTTGCAACCCAGTAGCCCGAGCCAGGAAATGGGAAGAGCGTTGGCTCTCCAACGTACTGCTGATCGGCCCGATAACTCCTTGATATCCAGGCAACAAACGTCCCTTGAGAGTCACCGTGGCTTGTTCTTCATTGAGTATCAATTCTCTGGTTACCCATCGGGGAAACGGATATCCGGATTCTCCCACCCCCAACAAAATCATTTCTATGTTGCGTTCCATCTCTACCCGGTCGTATATCTGACCAGCACGGGGCAACCAAAGCTCCAGCAAATGATCCCGGCCTACAAAATCGTCTCCGCTGATATCCAACTCCTGCCAATGGAATGGCGAGCCAGGAACCAGGGTTATGACATCCATTCCCGTAACCCGTGCGGAAAGATACCCTCGATCCAACCAACGCTCCCGCAGCAGGGAAGCGGCCGGACGCAAGCGTTGCACGGAATCAGGCTGAGCCGATTTAGCCACCCAATTTTTCAACAAAGTCACACTATCGGCCGAGGTGGTGAAAGGATCGGGCAAATCATCCTGGGTTAATGTACTTCCCAATGTGTTCAACCATTTGCGGTCACTTTCGACCCAGTTTTTTTCCTGAGTGGAATACTGCTCAAGATTGGGCACCACCAGGGTAACCACCTCAGTAGCTGCTTTCGTCAAAGGAGGCAGCATCATTGCAAACAACAAAATCAGGATAACTTTAGAAACGAGCTGTCGATTCCAATCGCACATCATGTTGCCACCCCCTGTCTCCCTGTTTACGGGCAAAATAACTCAACCCAACGTCCAAAAATGTGGAAGGCTCCCAATTCAAACGGATGGTAGACTCAACATTGCGACCGGGAACAGGAAAAAACCAGGGCCGCAAGGCCCCTCCGGATTCCTCACTTTTAACTTCCGAAAAACGGGCATCCGCCTGGAGTGTCCACTGGCCTCGGAACTTGTGCCGGGCGTTGGGATGCAATGCATATTCTATTTGGCTCACCCCGGAAATCTGATCCACCCTGGTGATGTAGCCGGCGGCCAGATTCAGACGCAAGTCTGGATTGGGACGGTAACCATACCCCAGTTCATATTCCCGCAAAAGACTTTCAAAACTGCGCCGGCTGCTAGTAATACTTTCACTGGAATAGCGATTTTCAGTTTGGTTCAACCATTTGCCCCTCACCGAAGAGCGCCGACCCAAGTTGATGGTTGTATTGATCTGAAATCCCCGGTTGAGACGATCCTCCGGATGATCTGAAAACTGGCGATCCATGGTCTCCCGGTAATCCAACTTTCCCCGTAAATCTACAGTGGGAATGTGTTGCAAAAAGGTCAGCTCTTCGGAGAAATTGAAATCACCTAACACCGTGTGGGTCCGGTCAAAAATCACGGACGGATCCAGGGCCAGCAGCCCACCCACGTCGTCGGTGGTGCTGCGACCTTCCACCGAAGCTAGGGTCATGGCATTCCAGGCTCCGTACCACTTCTTGGGTCCCAGAAAAGCGAATCCCTGGCGCCAATGCAGATCCGTCACCACCGAAGTGGTGGCCAGCATGCTGTCGGTGGCAGCCGTCACCAGATTATGATCTCCCAGACCCGGTCCCAAATAATCTCCATTTTCATTGTAGTCGCCCTCACCAGCCCCTACAAAAATAATCTGTCGGTCCAGCACTCGGGTGCGGCTGTTATCCAATCGATATCCAAGCGACCAATCACTGGCGGTTTTGTCCCATTGACCAGAAAGATTGAGCCGGCCCAAGCGTGTGGTTTGCTCCGGCAGATCTGGCTGCTCAATGCTGCGCATGGTTCCCTCTCCCACAAGCCGCATGCCCGCCACCCGGGAAGTAGTGACACCCACATTATAGGTTCTGCTATCGCGTTGGGTTTGCCAAGTGTCAACCTCCAAAGAATCTGAGACACCCCTTACAAACGAGGCCCGCCAATCTATGGAACCCCCAGGGGTGGATTTGAGACCAAAGCCCGTCTCTTCCAGACGAAATCCAGCAGCGCGTCCGGCCGTGATAGCACGATCCTGCCAGGATTGGAATTTGTAACGGATATCCGGTTCCACGGGTCCCAATCGCCAGCGCAAAGTGTGCAGCCGACTTGTGCGTGAAATGTCCAGCGGATCGACGGAATCAAAAGCTGTGGCCGATTGTTCCCGATGAAAACCTGAACCGCCAGCCAGCGACCAAACTGCTTTACCAGACAGTTGATCAGCTTGAAGATTGTCTCCATGCTCCAGTTTGCCCCAATCTCCGGTAACCTCCATGGAGTTATTTTTTTTACCCAATTTCCAGGAAGCCATGGCTCCTGATTCACGGTCTTCAAGATCCAAAAAACCGATTCTGCGGGCACGGTCGGACAATCCCCAGCGGTCATAATCAAAAACCGTTTTGTGCACTTGAAATGGCTTGAAGCCTTCTTCACTCATTTCCCAGAATCCATCCAAGGCCAGGGTACCCAGGGATAAATCTCCCACATTCATGGACTGCGGGGTCACATGCGCACTGATGCGCCCAGCCTGGGCCTGATTGTCCTCATTGTCCAGTTCAGAAAGCTGATTCAAATCCAGATTGCCGAAATTCCATTCTGCCGTGAGGTTCGTGGAGTTGCTATCGCCCAACGTGCTCTTCAACGTGGCAATGCTTTGCATTTGGGGGCGGTCCAGAGGCCGCCCAATGAGATAGTTGGCGTTGCCATCACCTTTATGCTCAAAAACTTTCTGTCCGGTTTCGGTGAGAAAATCCAAGGCATAGTCGCCTTTTCCGGTTCCAACATGAAAGAGTGTCAGGTTGTAATCGCCTCCACTGGAATTGTAGACATATATGTTTTTTCCCTCCACCACGGTGAGGTCATACAAACCCTCGCCGGTACCAACCAACGACACTCCGGAAGCCACCGCCAGCAGGAGATTGTCCCCGGCTGCGGCCAGAATGGCTTCGTCAGCAGGATCCAATTCTCCAGTGCGCAACCGATTGGGGTCGTCTTGTTCCTTGATCACCCGGGCGTGAAAATGACCGGGAATGTCCAGACCGGGAACCCGGAAGGCGGCACCGGCGCCCCCACCGACCACGGTCCGGCCGTAAGGGCCCTCCCCCTGTTCATATTCCACCACAATGGTGCTTTCGGCAGTAATAAGCCGGCGGTAGGTGAAGGTTACCGAACCGCGCACATAGTCGATGGTGTAATCACCATCAGAACCTCTGGTCAACAATTCGCCATTTAGAGTTACCCGCTCGCTGCCAGCCACCAGAAACAAATTTTCACCGCCACCGGAGCCCGCCAAGAAATAGGGCCCTTGGTTGGCTTCCTCACCTCTGATTTGCAAAGTCCTGTATAGCCCTCGGGGTGAACCCGCTAGAACCTCGAAATCCAGATCTCCGGGACGGGCATCCAGTGCGAATCCCTGAAGCTTTCGGCGGTAGTTTCCATAATTACTACCCGAACGCTGGGCCACAAAATCGCCCAAAGTGGCCGACCAATTGCTGGCCCGCATTTCCACCAACACTTTGTCAATATCCCGGAGTTCTTCGGTGTTGCCTTCGGGGATCACAGGCAGGTTGTCATCTGATAAAAAGGCCCTCACTGCAATATCGTCTGTGAGTTGCCCCATGATGGTCAGACGGAGATTCTGATCCACAGTCATTTCCCGGCGGTTTCCAGAGCTGACCTGGACGGTTTTGCTTCCTCGGACCTCCAAATTTCCACTTTGCCACAAATTCTCTTCAAAGGACGAGTCCTGAAATTCCACGCGTCCGGTTTCCGGATTCCGCTTGGGTGGGCTTGATACAGGTCGCAGATCCCGGCGCGATGGCAGTCCAACAGGTAAAAACCGGTACCTAATAACCACCAACGCTTTTTCGGTATTTTGGGTCCAGGGACGAAGGGGCACCACCAAACCGGTGCGAGCCTTGACCTGGAAATCTTCCCCTTGTATCCAGCGTTGACCATCCACAAAGAGGCGCACCGATTCACGGTCCAAAAAGCCATGGGCCAGCTTTAGGGTTTTAGTTGTTTCAGGGCCCAGGATGAATTCGGTTTCTTCGCGGTAGGAATCTTCTACAGAAGGATTTTCATTTCCCCGGCCAGAGCTCGGGGAAATAAAACAAAATATGAGGCACAGAAATACAGTGAGGCCCGTTTGCCGGGCAACAATCATTCGTAGATAATCCGGTAGATGAGAACGGCCTGGCGAACGCGGTCTGTCACCGCCAAATAACCATCAGGGCTCACAGCAACTCCCACGGGAGCTTCCGGCAAGCCCGCAAGATCTAAATCGTGGTTGGTGCTGAAGAGGTGCCGAAAACGGGAACCAATGACGTGGATTTGCGCCCCGGCAACATCTGTAACAAAGAGATTGCCATGGCGATCAGTATCCACACCGGTAGGTGTAAAGAATGGATTGTTGGCATCAAAACGTCCGCCAATTTCTCTTTCGAAAAAACCCATGCGGCCGTAAATGCAGAGTCTGGAATTGCCGGTGTCTGCCACTAAAATTTTTCCATCCGGCAGAAAGACCACACCTTCAGGATTGGTAAATTGATCGTCCTGAACTCCAGGCTCCCCCATGCGCGTACTCAAATTGAGGAATGAATCCAGGAGGATGACCTGTTGCTGGGATTGGTCTGTAATCACCATGCGACCATCCCGGTCCATGGCAAAAGAAGCCACTTGGCTGATGATGCCTGGATCCACCCTGCTCATTTCCAGCAACTGGTCCTGATGGGCACCGGAAAGATCAAAACGCTGCACCGTATTGCCACCCGAATCCAGGACTAGGACCTTAAATCCGTCCACAGCCACAGCCACCGGGCGGTAAGGCCTGGTCATGGGAGTATCGAACTCGTACCAGCGGTCGGTACCGGAATCCAGTCCAAAAACCTTTCCGCGTTTTTCGTCAGTGATGATCAGAGAACCGTCGGTGGTATAGACACACCCGGCCAAACCTTCCAGGGGAAAGTAAATCTCACTGGCCACATTCTCATAAGCCCTGATGAAATCCAAAGCCACAGGTGTGGACCCTGGCCGAGTCGCTATCTGGGCATCAGATCTTTGGGAGACGGAACTGCCGTTGCCATCGTTGCCAGCGCAACCCGAGACCACCAACAGCCAACACAGCAAGGTTATTATTAAGAGCTGAGCTTTCACTAGAATCTCCGGGAGACAACACATTGTGCCCCTGGGTTGGACCATGATGGCAACATTTCCACTTCCAGGTTCATGCCCAGCACTTCAGCTTCCAGAGCGCCGGGTTTGTTACCCGCACCGATCACTGCGTCCACCACGGAAATAGCGCGGTTGACCACGGAAAAGAGAATCATGAAGTCTCGGCGATCATAGGCACTGTTGCCATCCGCACGAATTTTCGTGTAATCATAACGACGGTCATCGTTCACCCATTGCCAAGCGTCAGATCCGGCCACCAACCCACTGGGCGTTTCCTGCAAAGCCCTGGCTTCCCTCATGCGGGAATCGTTGTAAGCGTCGCTATCCATGTGCCGACCGACATTCTGCCAATAGGTGTTGGCATGGTCGCCTGTGGTGCCCGCATAAATGCCGGCGTATTCCGCAGCCGAGTCCATGCGGTTATCACCTTGTTTATCGAAGACAAAATAGGCTGTCCAAATGGCCACTTCAGTTCCGGCCATGATGTAGGCTTTTTTGTTCTGACCGTTATAATACTGACCTGCGCCGGGCAGCAAAGCCGAAAACAAACCAGCCTTAACTTTGACACCTAAATTTGAAGGACCATTGTCCAGATCTTCTTTTTTCTTCTGCTCCAGGCCTCCACCAAATTCATCAGGTTGGTTAATACTATCGCCACCAATTTGGTCCAAAACCAAAATTGTGGAATGGCTGCCACTGTGCCACAAGGCAGAAGGACTGACGCCGGTGATGGCCAGTTCTGTTTTCAGGAAAGCACTGGTTTCAGGTACCTCCACAGCCAGAGCCAAGCTTGCTGAAAAGCATATGACCAAAGTGGCTACCGAAAGAAATCGCATCAAATTGGAACTCATCAGGCTTTACTCCCCTTAGGGTCAAAAAATTAGAACGACACCTTGGCTGCCAATGTCCCACGGGTCAATCCGTAAGGCTGAGCCATTAACTCCACTTTGTGACCGGACACTTCCATACTGTTGTCCTCGCCACCACCCAATAATCCCTGCAAATAGGCCACCTGCAAAACACTGAAGACACGCATCCCAATGTTCACATACATCCAGCGATCACGACTCTTGTAAGCGTCGTTGCTGGCGGCGCGCATATCACGATATGTTTCGCGGTTGCGGCTGACCCAGGGCTGGCGCAAATCACTGATGGTCATGGTGGGTTCGTAATCGTGCTCCGGGTGATCTACACTGGCGCGTGTATAATCATCCCAGCCAAAAATAAATTGGTCCCATTTGCCCAGGTTTTCATAATATTCCCGGCGGTCATCTTCCACCGTGACATACAAAGGCAGGTTCACCAGTTCGGACTCATCCGTTATGGGGCCAACATCCGGGAAGTAGATGGCCCCCTGGCCTTCTCGTTCCAAATCGCTGCTGGCGGGATTGTATCCCTCCACCAATCGGGCGTCAGAATAATGTTCATCGGCAAAATCGTAATAGGCCGTGGCCAGATCTTCACCATCGTTGTGATACTTGGACACCTGAGTCCAGGCAAAGATATCCACTGCCATCATCAGATAGCCACGCTTGTACCCCATAATGGCTTCACCCGAACCGGGTAAAATGGCCGAGGCCAACATGGTCAAGCCAGCACCTGTACCGCCGACGTATTCATCTTCAGATTCCACCTTTAAAGCACCAGATCCGAGACCATCATCTGCGCTAAATTCGCCCTGATCGAAACTCAGCCCCGTCAGAGCCCTGGTTTCAAAGTCCCCACGTTGCAACAGCCAGGATGCTCGGGTTTGACCTTGGAATTCGGCCAGGGATGTGCTGTATGAAAAAAGCAGCATCAGAATCAGGGCCATACTTCCAGCACGGCATTTGTTTCGTAAAGACATTTTATCCTCCCTCTGAGGGGTGAGCATCATCGCTCCACCGCCAGAGTCATGGTTTTAGTTTCAGTTCCATTGGCTCCTGGATAGATGAGCCGGCCCAAATACAATCCACTGGCCAGGCCCGAGACATCCATGCGGTCTTCGTTGATGCTGCCGGCTGTGGTTTCAAAGTCCATGCGTTTCACTTCTTCACCCTGCAGGTTGTACAGAATGAACTGCGCCCTTGCCGCGGCGTAAGCATAAAAACGAATAGTCACGTCTCTCTCATGCACCGGATTGGGGTACATGATCACTCGTTTCATCTCTTCTGAAAGAGGTGAAAGAACGCCCAAATCTCGAGGGGGGCCCTCACCACCGCTGCGGGTCGAGCCTCCCATGGGGCCCATCCAGCGGCTGGTCATGGCATCATCAGCTGCAGAAACGCCCATTCCATAGGCCACCACCCTGCCATTGACATGGTTGCGACCAAAGGGCTCGGTGGCGTAACTGCCCGGAGACACCATCCACAGAAGGTTGTTGCCCGAGGTATCGTTGCTCATGGCCAGGCCACCGGTTCCTTCATCGCCCCAACGGAAGGGTAGCGAAGGCAGCAATTCACCGCTGGCATTTAAACCCATAAGGTGGCCGCCGGTGGTATTGTAGAAAATCTCATTCACACCATCACCAGTGGCATCGGCAATGACCAAGGGTCCGGTGATGCGAGTGCTGTCCGGCAAAGGAAATAGTTCAGAGAGGCGACTGGGGAACCCGCGCATGGGCACACCGTCGCCATGATAGGCAAAGATGCGCTGGGCTGTGGCGAGAATAATATCATCGCGGCCATCGGCATCCAGATCGGCTACAGCTGGCTCGCACACAAGGGGCGCATCCAAACCGGCAAATTCTTCGATAAATCCATCGAAAGATTCTGTGGTTTTGACATACCCGTTATCATCGAAAACATACACGGCAGCACCAGTAGTATTGGCCACTGTGGCTGAATGTATGGGGCCCACGGCAGGGGATTCAAATTCTGCCAAATTAATGGGTAAAATGACCGAGAAATTGCGGACAATCCATCCATTTCGGTCCACCAGAATAACTTGATCCACAGGTTCATCAATAGTGCCGCGATAAGCGCGGGGCTGAACAATCGTGCCTCGAGTCAGGGTCTCGGTGCTTTCAATGGCGCCCGTTAAAGGATCCACGTGGACCAGATTAGAGCCAGACACTGGGCACAGCAAAAATTGTTGTCCCTGAGCATCAATCTCCAGGATCGGACCAAAGGCCAGCGTATCGCCTACACTGATACTCCACAAAGATACTGGGTTTCCATTTTCGGCGAATTCGACACTGCCCATTGTCCCGGCCTTGGTACCATATATCACCACGGGGTTGGTGGCTTCAGGATCCAAAACGATGGGAGGACCAGCCAGGGGCGCATCCAATCCCAACACAGCACCAGCCGGTTTGTTGGCTGGAGCAGGCCAAGGCAGGTGCCCATTAGAACCCACGGCGAATAAGGAGGATTGAAATTCTCCCCCGTTCCAATTTTCACCGGCATCATCGGAAAAGAGCAAAACAGAGCTGGAGCCCACGGTGAAAGGAGTCATGGTGGAGATGTCCAGCTTTCTGGGGCCAGCGATACCACCGGCAGAAGAAGCTTCATCATCACTCACTGACTCAACTTGCCAGGGAAATCCCATGGCCAAGGGTTCAACTGATGCTCCAAAACGCATGACGCTGGAGGTGCGGGATCCATTGGCTTCTACGTCGGTCAGGTTCACACCAGACCAGGAGCGATCGAAGTTGCGACTGGAAGGCACTCCGTTGGCATAAAGGTTCTTTCCTCCACCATCACGACCAAAGGCGTCGAGGGAGGAGCCATACCATCCCAAAACATAAGCATCCAAAACGCCGATATCCTGGATGCCATCGGCCTCCACCAAGCGCAGACCATCGCCGTAAGCATTGATGGTGTTGTCATGCAGGTTGGCTGAAATGCGATCCATGTTCACGTGCCAGACGAGAAGTCCCGCATCGGGCATGAAGTAATCGTACATGCCGCTGTTGGTCCAGGCGCCATTGCGCAAACCGGCCAGGTATTGGATGACTTTAGTCTCATCATCCCGTTCGAAGAAAAGCCTGTCGAAAGGCGTATGAGTGCCAGAGTTGTCGGGAGCAGGAGGCACATAACGATTTTCAAGGAGAAAGTACTCCCGAGGCGAAGCTCCCACCCGGATGGCCTGCGGGTAGTTCAAATTGAAATCGCCATTGTTCAGATCCCACATGGCGTAGTCGTCACGAGGCACCTGGACCGCAGGCAACCGATAATCACCAGTGCGGCCGTCGCTTTCTTCCATTTCCACCCAACCCAGAAACCACTTATTCCATACCGACAACGAAGGAGGTAAAACTCCCGTGGCCGTTTGAATGAGGGTATCGTCTTCGGCGGTGACGTGTCCCAAAGTGACAGGCAAGTTGGTACCGGAATCCATGAGATCCCAGATGCCCACTGAAGGATATCCGGTGGTTGTATTGTAGACATCCACTAAGCCCAGAGCATGGCCAAATTCATGGTAAAAAGCAGCGGCGATGCTACCGGGATATCCATCCTGGTTGGTGGTCTCTGGAATCACTGAGCATTCACTCATTTGTCCGCCGGAGACCAAACCATGAGGCTCACCGAGGGTCACAAAAAAGGTGGGAATGTCGTTGGGTGAATCACCATTGATATCACTTTGCCAATCGCTTCCAGAATGCACAAAGATGACATAAGTCAAAGGGTCGTCATCATCGTAGTCGGAAAAATCGAACTCGGTTCCAGCAGTGCCCAGATCCCCGGTGTCTATCATGTCGCGCACCAGGCGCTCCAGGCCTTCCAATGACCAAAATCCACTATTACCGGGACCATAGTCGGCGATATCTGATAACTTATAACTGGCATCCTGCTCTTCGGGTAAAACCGAACCCTCGATGAACAAACGCCCACCAGATTGGAACTTGTAATACTCGGAAAGACCCACCAAGTGAGATTGGTAGAAATCACGATTCCTGGGTGGCGGATCTACAAATAAAGTGTCTGGATTAGCCAAAGGCTCCAGGAGAAAATCGCCATCAGGTTGCACTGAAGTCAGCCCGGGATTGCGGTTGGTATCGAAAGATATCCGCACAATGAGCACCTTCAGAGTATCAATACCATCAAAGGCTTTGCCAGCCAAGTCGGCATCGGCCTTTAGCAACGCTGGGCCAAAACCTCGCTTGGACAGCAAATCCTGTGAGATTTTGGAAGTATGCTGCTCCCCTACGATTTTGTGCACAGCTTGCCAGCGGCGAAAATATTCTCCCTGCCGCAATTGCTCACTCTGCATTCTATCCAGGCCATCGGGCAAAGTCCGGATATCGGTCCAGTCTTTGAACATGATGGGCATTTGGCTGGAAGTTTCAGGAACATCGGGATCCGCTTCCGACGTGCCGACCAGCGGACCGACCACAAGGGTCAATCCACAAGTCAGCAGCAGAAGGATTTTTTTAAGAGATACTTTTTTCAGTATCATTGTGTCAAGAAGCTGCAAAGCCTCTCTCCTTACTCAGGGGGCAATAATTAAATTAGAAACGGTAACCAAGGGACAAACGGTTCACCCGATCCAGACCTTCAGCCTGGGGTACGGAAGCAAAATCAAAGGTGATGGCCTGGCCAGTCCACTCGTTGAAGTCCACACCAAACCCGAAGGTCGTATCGGCAATATCACCATAATCGGCATTTTTATAACCGAAGCGCACGAACAGACTGCGCAGGTAGTTCCACTCCACACCCATGCCGTATTCTGCCTGGTCTGTTTCCAAACCAAAGCCATAGTCATCGTTTTTCCACTGGTACAGGGGCACCAAATAATCGGCCACAACCAGCAGTCCCATGAACTCACTGTGGTAGGCACTGAAAGCCACACCCAAGGTCACTTTGCGGGGCATTGGATCGCTCTGGTCAGCATCCACGTGCTTGATGTCGGGGCCCAGGTTGGCCACAGCCAGACCGATGTTGGAGCGGATGGCAGGCACTTTCCAAAGCAGACCCAAATCCACACCAAAACTATCACCGCTACCGCCGCCGCCGTCTTGCAAGGACCCGGAAGGAGCCAGTTTATCGCGGAAATATTTCACGCCAATACCCACACCCAGGGTGCGGCTCAGGCGCACACCATAAGTGGTGCTAAAGGCAAACATATAGGAACGGAAAAGACCCGTTTCCTGGCCATTTTCATCGGTGCCCATTTGCTCACCCATGTCCAGATAGTTCATGGCAAAACCCAGTGCACCGTGAGAGCCCATGGGCATGGCATAACCACCCCAATACAGAGCGATATCATCGGCCAGGCCCTCGGCCAGACTGGATTGCATAATGTGCACGTCGTGCTGCTTGGGGCGTTGGGGCAGGAAGCCCAGTCCGCCGGGATTCCACCAGATGGACGTCACATCCTGGGATAGGGCTGTACCAGCTTCTCCCAAAGCGTTGAAGCGTGCACCAATGGGGAAGGTCAGGTTGATCGCTCCGGCACCACTGCCGGCCAGGGCACTGCCACAGAATCCCATGATGAGGACGGCCAGCAAAGCCACAGTTGTTATATTCCGTTTCATTTCCGATTTACCTCCGGTTCAATTGATCATGCCAGGGGCCATACCCCGGGCTACTTTATTAACGAATCATCGCATGATGACGAGTTTCCCCGTCTCAGTTATATCCCGCTCTCCTGCACCTGCCACTGTACCCCGTAAAACGTACAGATAGGTGCCATTGGCTATTTCATCTCCCTGGTCATCCCGGCCATCCCAAGGCATCAGCTGGGGACCGGCGGACAGAGTTTCCTGCATAGACTTGATACGGCGTCCACTCAGAGTGTAGATCTCCCATTTCACCAACATGGCGTCGCTTAACTCAAATATGAGTCGGCAAGGACCGGGAGTTGGGTTAGGAAAAAGAGTGATGGAATCCATGCCCACCACATTATCAGCCACAATCACAAAAGAAATGGTGTCATTGCCCACATTGCCCAGGACATCGCTGGCATGAATGGCCGCCTGATGGCTGCCCAGAGGCAAGTCTCCCGGTAGCGGAAAACTAATGCGGCCCTGGGTGTAGCTGTTGGCGTCAAAATTGAAACTGGGAGTGATGTCGGTCATGAAACCGCTATCATCAAATTCCAATAACAAGCTGTTGCCTGGAGTCGTGCCCAGAATGGCAATGCTACTGGTATCCTGCAAGGTGGCCGTCAGCTGGGTACCCGGCTTCACCTGGTGGCGATTATCTTCAAAAGCCATGGTGATTTGAGGGCCGACAAAATCGTCATTGGGTCCCAGGGCCTGACGCACGGCGGAAACCGCAGTATTGGCCACATGATTGCCGTCCATGTTGGACAAAATCATGCGCAAGCGGGCCTTGTCGCCATAGCGAAGCTGGACAGGAACCTTAAATGGAACCCGCAACTCGTTGGATTCCATATTTCCATAGCCCTCAAAAACGGTGGATCCGCTTTGTACATAGGTGGCCCAGCGGGGAACCCGGATTGAGCTACTGTCAGTGTAAGTATAGATATAACCAGCGTCATATGCTGATTCTTCAACCCTCAGGCTGTAAATATCACCAGCACCCAACATCAGGCCACTGCGGTCCTCAAGAACGGCAACCTCACGGGCACCAGCCCGCAATGTATCCACACTGGTGGCAGCAAAAGCCAGGTCATTCACAGGATGAGGTAAGCTCATGGCCGGATCACTCAGCAGATTGTACTTCTGGGAATTATGCCGCTGTCTAGCATTGGCCATACTGCCTTTAGCTAACAGGAGGGTCTCGGATATGGTCTGGTTGTCCAGGGTCTCCATCTCAGGGAATAGATTGGCATAAAAATACTCTGAAAGGTGGTTATTCTCCGAAATGTAACTGACCTGGCTGGCGCAAATACTACCAATGGCGCCTCCTCCACTGGGAAGCAGGAACATCTCGGCCATGGACCGGCGGGCGGGACTATCATAAATTCCCACATCACAACTGAAGGCCACAAAAATCCCGCGTTTCATACCGTTGGTCAAGTTGGGAATATCCTCAGTTTTAAAATACTGCTCGTCAGCCAAATTGTTTTGATCACCGTGCCCTACATAGTGGAAGATGGTCGTTCCCTCATTCAGGATTGCGTTGATGTCCTGCTGAACCTGAGGTTTGATATTACTTCCCGGAGGAAAATCGTAATTGACACCATAGATTTTGACGACATCCAGACTGGGAGGTAAATAGCGGTTGAAAATTCTTTTGGCCTGCAGTGTGTGAGAATGCTCACCAGCGCTAGGTTGCGGCCAAAACTCCAGAGTGGGTTTAACGCAATCATCGGCCACCATGAGAAACCTATTGCCCCACAAACCAGGCTCCACCGAAGAGGAGTACTGGATCATGCGTTCCACCAGACTGTTGGCTTCGGCCAAGGAAACAGCAGGCAAACGCCCAATGGCCACATCCGGAAAATCCACATCGTCATACGAGGTAACATGGTCAAAGGAGACCACGGTATCATCGGTTCCATATGACTCAGCGCTGTATGCTCTGTTGACATTTATTGGAAAATGAGTGCGGTGGTGCGCCGGCAACAAATCCACCAGATCCGAATTGGGGTTCTGGTTTAGGTAGTTGCGGTGGTCTTTAGTTCCATTGCCCAGAAGGCATACATAACGCAGATTTCCGCCACCGGATTCATAGAGGAACTTGAGATAATTTCGGATGGCACGCACGTCTTTTTGACCACCGGAAAAGTTATCATAGATGTCCTGGGCGGAGACACTGGTGGCTTTGGGATTGGAGATCTCCGGAAGATAAGAAGACCTGAAATCTGCCAAGTTTCGGGCAGGGGCAGAAAACTCAGGCGCATAGACCACAACATAGTGAGCATCCGTGGGCTGGCTGCGCAGATCAATGGGAGAATCTAACTTTCCAGAAGCCACCTGATGCAGATCATCTTCTGTGGTTACCAGGAAATGGCGGTCGGCAGCCGTTGAAAGAGTCAGACCACAAGTAAGTTGGTTGGGACTCAAGTCACCATTGAGAACCCTTGAGGAACGAGGGTCCCCCACTTCCCACATGATAATATTTTCTCCGGAAGGGATGGCAATGCGCAGATTAACCTGCTGGCCCTCGGCCTCCACCGTTTCCCGCCAGGTGGCAAACTCCAGCTGCCCCCCAAAGCTCACCAGATCCAGATAGGCCCAGTAGAAAATGTCGAAACTGTCCAGCGCTATGGGCCAACTTCTATCCGGGTTGGTACTGGAAAAAGAAAGGACGTTAGCCCCGGACAGGATGGTGGAAGATGAGCCGACAGTGCGAACCCGTAAACTGTCTTCCTGGGCTATGTTAATAACAAGAGCATCCTGAGCATGGGCTGTATCATCATTGACCCAGGTTCGGGACATGAAATCGTAATCAAGGACAGTAGGACCTTGCCCGTGAGCATCCCCACGGTAATCCACCACAAAGGTGGCTGCGCTATCAGGAACCGGAGAGAAGGTTTCAAAAGTTAGGGTCTTCGTGTAATAAATACTATCATCCCAGAGCCAATCATCCTGGAAATGTCCAAATCCTTCATATGTCTGCCGTTCATTGTGTTGGCGCATCTTGGCCATGGACAAATCGGTGCCGGCGTTGGCCGGAGTATTGACTTCCTCCACTCGCAGGGCAGAACCCTCCATAGGAGACGGGGTGCTCATGTTTTCCCAGGTCAGCCAGTACACGCCTTCATTTTCAAAAGGATGGTTGTAATGTTCCAGATGCCCGGCATTGCCATCGGCGCGGTCGGTCCAGAAATCGGTGCCAAAGGCATAAAAGCGAATTTCATCATCCAGATTCCATTCCCCATCCTGCCCATCCAAAAGCTGGATGGCCACCTCTTGCAACCCCACTCTTTCAGGCTGCTCTGATTCGGGTATTTCCGGGTTTTCGTCCAGATGAATGCCGCCCCCTCGATAAATGCGGATTTTTTCAGGATCAACATCACCCGTGGAGACTCCCATGGAAGAAAGCTCCTGGCCCGTCAAACGGTGCAGACCGTTTTCATCGATGGATAGGCGCACCCAGTTTCCGGTCAAATCGAAGGCATTGAACTGGCCTTTATCAGCACCTGATTTTTCCGCCACCAAAAGTTTACGGCCACCACTGGAAAGTTGGTTGAAGAGGCTGGGATTCAAAATACCTGCCGGAGCCTTATCCAGAAATGCACTGTTTTTATCCGCGGAATCATCTCCAGAGGAGGCGCGAAGTTGCTTGCTGAAACGATTGGACGAAGAGTGTTGGATTTCAATAACCAAGCTGCGCAAAATGCCTTCGCCAAGGCTCAGAGGAACAGTGCACCCCGTGATTGGAACCTCACGAAAGATAGCGGGCCTTGCAAAGGAGGCCATTTCGCTGGGGTCAACAGCAGTAGTGGGCTCTTTCCACCAGGAGAGAGCACTCACAAGGGTGTTCACATCACCGGCGGTGGGTACGGCAATATTCAGGCCAATACTGGGCGGCAGCAAGGTGACCTCCATGGCATCATCCTGGCTGTAAGTCATGGGGATGCCCCACTCCACATTATCCAGATGGACCTGAGACCAATCGTCAGGGTGAACCACCACGGGGTAATCCACCTGGATGCGAGTCAAGCTGGTACTGCTGGACAACAGACGCACAACCGGATCACCCATGACCGGCTGCGCATCTGTGACCTGAGCAGCCTTGGCTGCTTCAGGAGAAATCAAACCCAACAAACCAAAACAGAAGACAAAGATGGCCAGCTGCCAGACAAGTGAGCGGGGCCCCAAAGTGCGTCCATGAGGAATCAACCCTGTATGGGATGGAAAAATAAATTGATCTCTTCGCATCTTACCCAGCTTTTGAAAAAGGTTTTCCAGATCCGGCACCATACCGAAAATTCCTCCGACCACGGCAGCCAAGGTGGCAAACGGCATCAGCAATAAAAGAATAAGACTGATCACTCCTGCAGCCAGCTCCAAACGCCAATCCGGATGGTCATAATGGGGAATGGCATCCAGAACGGCATGACTGGCCATTCCTGCGGCCGCCCCCGCCCAGACATTACCCGTCAGACCACCCGCCAGGGCCCCTGCTGCAAAATGAGTGAACAAACACATTATTCTTAATTCCCCTCGGTTGTTTCCTCGGCGGTGCCGGGAACTTTTTCCGCTTCATCGGGAAGCATAATGGGAATATCACCATCGACGCGGTACCGGACAGAACAGTGATTGCAGTACAACCATTGGTGCTGTTCATCGGGCACAACCGCTTGGCGGCATTGGGGACAAGCCAGAATTTCCAGAAGTTTTGAATCCAGCATGGACTATTTCCTTTCAACGACTGCTGCAACACCATTTCCATGGCATTCTAAAGCCTTTGGCAAAGGTCACAACACTATTATAGAGGGGGAAGCACAAAACCGGCACCCATATGACGAAAAGATCGTCCCAGGTGACCGGAAAGAAGAACATATTCTTGAAGAGGTTGGCAAAAGGATAATACAACAATCCGTGCATGCCGTCAACCCCTCCATGGGAAAAACAAATCATTTGCCGGAACGACCAGTTATAAATCAAGAATGCCGCAGCCAGCCATCCTGGGCTCAGGATTTACCGGCTTCATTGTATTTTCCCATGTCCAGGAACTTTTGCAGGCGTTGGTCCAGCAACTGATCAGCAGGAACCATCTCCAGTTCGGCTAAAGTATCCTGAATTTTAGCTTTCACACTCAGCGCGATGGCCTTGTGGTCCCGGTGAGCTCCACCAGTGGGCTCGGTGATGATGCTATCAATAACTCCCAGCCGCAGGGCATCGTCGCTGGTCAGCTTCATAGCCTTGGCTGCTTCTTTGCTTTTTGCGCCATCACGCCAAAGAATAGCAGCGCAGCCTTCAGGGCTAATCACAGAATAAATGCTGTTCTGGAGCATGAAGACCCGATCGCCCACTCCAAGAGCCAAAGCTCCGCCACTGCCACCTTCGCCGGTGACGATGCAGATGATGGGCACCGGCATATCTGCCATTTCCCGCAGATTACGGGCAATGGCTTCGGCCTGGCCGCGTTCTTCGGCCCCCAATCCAGGATACGCCCCGGGGGTATCAATAAAGGTGACGATGGGCCGATCAAAACGCACGGCCATATCCATCAAGCGCAGCGCCTTGCGGTACCCTTCAGGATGAGCCATCCCGAAATTGCGCCGGATATTGCTCTTGGTGTCCCGGCCTTTCTGGTGGCCCAGTAACATTATTTTACGCTCACCCAGGGAGGCCATGCCCGCCACAATGGCCTCGTCATCCCGATACATACGGTCTCCATGCAGCTCCACAAAATCCGAGAAAATGTGCTGGATGTAATCGTTGGTGGTGGGCCTGCGCGGATGCCGGGCCAGCTGGACCCGTTGCCAGGGTTCCAGTTTTGCAAAGATATCACGGCCCAGCTTGTCGGCCTTGGCCTGCAGGGTGTTCACTTCTTCGCTCACATCCATGCCCCGAACCGAGGCAGAATCCTGGAGTGTTTGGATCTGCTCGTGAAGATCAACCAGAGGCATCTCAAAATCGAGCCAGAGTGCTTTTTTCTTCCAGTCCATGCTTATACCCTCGCTGGCTTCCTATTTGTGGAGACCAGATAATACGAAGTTGAGGCCCCCCGGTATGGAGGTCCTGTTTTGAGCCTGATTTAGGCACCTGAAAGCTCAGCTGTCAAGGATTTCAGGTGGGAAAATACGACCCTATCCCCGGCCCATGAATCTTTGTTTTCGTTCAATGGGCGCCGCAAGCCTGGTTCGCAAATGCATTTCCTGCAGCCCCGGAACTTTTCGTAATTTGCGCAGGCTGTCCAGAGTCAGGGCCAAATTGCGTCCACCAGACTTCAGCAACCAGATTTTGCCAGCCCTCTTCACTTCCACAACCAATGGCACCGGCCGGGCCATCACTGGTTCGGGCATCAATTCAGGATCCATCCCCAAAGCAGGATTATCCTCAGCCGAAGGCTCCTCAGAGGAACTGCTTTCGGGGGCAACAGGGGCCGCAGGTTGCATGTTGGCATTGCCCCCACCCACTTCTCCGCCCAGAGCGCCTTGCACCGAACAACCATCATGATTGATTTTAGCCAGAGAGGAGTGGCCCGCATCTTCGCTTTCCAGCAAAGCCTCAGTACCCCCAAGGGGGCGCAGCTCACATGGATCACCAAAAGAATCAAAAAGTTTGCCTAATTCGGCCACACCTTTGCTTCCAGCCTGGTCCAGATCCATTTCCAGCATCACATCCTGAACCCAACATCCCAATACTTCATCAATGCGGGTGATGCGATCGACCACCACTTCGCGCTGTTCATCACTGCGCACCTGGACCCGCCCGCCGATGAGCAAGATGCTATCGCATTCCACCAAAGCCTGAGATTCGGCATAAGCCTTGTTATAAACGACCAGGCCCATGACCCCGGTTTTGTCTTCAAAATTACAGCGGGCATAAACACGTTTGTGACGGTCCCGATGTTTGGTGTGGGAGGTGATGACACCCACCATATTAACCCAGGTTTTTTCGTGGCGACGATGAGCCGCAGCCGTCGTTCCCGTGGGTAAAGTTTTGATCAATTCCCGATACTCTTCAAAAGGGTGACCGGAAAGGAAAAAGCCCACGGCCTGGCGCTCTTTACTCAACCGAACCAGAGGATCAAAAGGTTCGCACTCCGTCAGAGTGGGCTTAAGAACATCGGCCACGGCGCTGCCACCAAAAAGGTTGGCCTGTCCCCCGGCTCGGTCTTTGGCGGTTTTCTGCCCAAAGGCAATAGCCTTGCCTACATTTTCCAAGACCTGTCGCCGATGGCCAGGCAATTTGTCCATGGCCCCGGCGTTGGTCAACCCTTCCAGAACCTTGCGGTTCACCTTTTGCAGATCCACATTCTCGCACAAATCAAACAGGTCAATGAATGGCCGCCCCAATTCCTGCCAGCAATCGCGGATCACGTCAATGGCCGCAGAGCCAACCCCCTTAACGGCCCCCATGCCAAAGAGAATTTCTCCATCCTGCACACCGAACTCGGCGCTGGGCTTGTTGATATCAGGGGGACGAATGGTAATGCCCAAAGCCTTGACTTCATCGATGAGTTGGGTGATGCGGTCGGATTTCCGCATTTCCGTACTCATGGTGGCGGCCATGAATTCGGCCGGATGATGAGCCTTCAGCCAGGCCGTTTGGATGGACAGCAGAGCATATGCAGCACTGTGACTTTTATTGAAACCATACTGAGCAAAGAATTCCATTTCCCGGTAAATTTCATCGGCGCCCACCAGATTGTACCCGGCTTTTTCAGCACCCTCCATGAACATGACTTTCATCTCTGCCATCATGTCCAACTTTTTCTTACCCATGGCCTTACGCAAAAGGTCGGCCTGCCCCAGACTGAAACCGCCCATTTTAGAAGCAATCTGCATCACCTGTTCCTGGTAAAGGATCACCCCGAAGGTATCCTTCAGAATAGGCTCCAGACAGGCATCCTTGTAGGTTACCTTTTCCCGGCCGTGCTTACGTTCCACAT
>JADGDU010000010.1:0-50440 GCA_016744705.1 Candidatus Krumholzibacteriia bacterium | reverse complement strand
GCCTGGGCGATAGAGAGCACAAATAGCCGTGATGTCGTCGTAAACCGTAGGTGCCATTTTACGCACCAACTCCTGCATGCCACTGCTTTCCAGCTGGAAGATGCCCACGGTGCGGCCCTCCTGCAGGAGTTTGTATGTAGCCTCATCGTCAGTGGGGATATCCTTGGCATCAATAAGGGTGCCTGTGGTGTCGGCGATGAGCTTGAGCGCTTTGTCAATGACCGTCAGGGTGCGCAGGCCCAGGAAATCCATCTTCAGCAGGCCCAGCCGTTCGCTCATATTCATGTCGAACTGAACGGTGATATCGCCCTTGTTATTTTTGTACATGGGCGCATGTTCGATGAGGGGACTGGGCGTGATCAGCACCCCGGCCGCATGGATACCGGTGTTCCGGTTCATGCCTTCCAGCACCAGGGCGTTGCGCATCAACAGAGCATGGTCTGCTGATTCCTTGGGCAAGTCTTTCAATCCCGGTGCCTCGTCGATGGCCTTTTTCAGAGTGATGCCCACCTCTTCGGGCACCATCTTGCTAATGCGGTCACTTTCAGCAAAACTAAAGTCGAGGACCCGAGCCACATCTTTGATGACCGCACGAGCTGCCATGGTGCCAAAAGTGATGATTTGGCTCACATTTTCGCGGCCGTATTTTTGGGCCACATATTCGATGACATCGCCGCGTTGCTCGTAGCAAAAATCCACATCAATATCAGGCATACTGATACGTTCGGGATTCAGGAATCTTTCGAAAAGCAGTTGGTGCCGGATGGGATCAATGTCGGTGATTCCCATGCAATAGCACACCAGGGATCCTGCGGCACTGCCTCGACCGGGACCCACGGGAATTTTCATCCGGCGGGAAGCATCGATAAAGTCCCAGACGATGAGGAAATACCCGGCAAAGCCCATGGTTTTAATAATGCCCAGCTCATAAGTCAGGCGCTCTTCCAGCTCTTCGGTCATGGCTGGATAACGATCCTTCAGGCCCTCTCGGGAAATGTGTTCCACATATTCATCAGGGGTATTAAATCCCTCAGGAAGCTCAAACTCTGGCAGCAGCAACTTGCCCAGTTCCATTTTGAAATTCACCATGTCGGCCACTTGCAGAGTATTCTCCACAGCCTCAGGCCAATCCTGGAAAAGCTTCAGCATTTCCTGGGTATCTTTGAAATAAATTTCCGGGGTGGCGCTGCGCCAGCGGTTGGGATCGTTGAGCAAACTGCTGGTTTGGATGGCCATGAGGATATCGTGGGCCTCATGATGAGATTTGTCCAAAAAGTGACAATCATTGGTGGCGATGATGCCCAAACCGGTGTTTTTAGCCACCTGAGGCATGAGTTCCCGAATGCGGGCCTCTTCTTCAATGCCGTGATTCTGAATTTCCAGGAAGTAGTTTTCTTTGCCCAGAATTTCTTTGTAAACACTGGCCACCTCGGTGGCTTTTTTCACATTCCCGCTGTTGTGCAGGTGAAAACTGGGTTCGCCACTCATACAGGCTGAAAGGCCAATGATGCCTTCGCTGTGCTCGCTCAGCAATTGATGATCAATGCGAGGCCGGTAATAAAAGCCCTCCATGTAACCCTTGGACGAAAGCTTGCAGAGGTTCCGGTATCCTTTTTCATTTTTGGCCAGCAGTACCAGGTGGTAGGCCTTGTTGTTGATCTTATCGGCTTTGCGATTGAAACGGTCGGCGGCAATGTAGGCTTCCATCCCCAGAATGGGCTTTATCTTGTTCTTTTGGCAGGCCAGGTAAAACTCCACGGCGCCGAACATGTTGCCATGATCGGTCAGAGCTAAAGCCTTTTGTCCCAGATCAGCAGCCTTCTTGGCCATGACACCGGGCTTCATGGCGCCATCCAGGAGACTAAAGTCGGAGTGGTTATGCAAATGCACAAAGTCGTTGGGAAGATTCAACTTAAGTAGTCCTGATGCTTTTAAAGGTCGGGTCAGTGGAGGCGCTCAAGGTGCTCCGCAAGGTTCTCGATAGAATAGCAGATTGCAGGGCGGCCCACAACTCGGATGGGCCACTAAACTGAAAAACAACTCCTGCCAAGGCAGTCAGACCCTCAAGGAGAGCCTTCCTTGGCCAGAAGGTGATAAGTGGCGGTATTTTTGTTTCCCGCTCGATCAGTGGCTTCCAGGTGCAAGACATGAGCGCCGGCGGTCATGCTATCAGGCCAATGCACCAAAAGCCGATCCCGTGGCGTGTCAGGTTCTACAATCAAAGGAAGATCATCCAAGAGGGAAATGATGGAGCCAGTGTCCAATCCTGAACCCAAATCTGACAAAGTGATGGCCGTTCTTTTCCATTTGGAAAATGTAACATCTTCCACCCGGGAGACAGGTCCCGGCAGCACATCCGGCAAAGAATCGCCAACCATGAAGAGGGGAGCCTCTAGATCCTGACACACCATATGCAAACCTGGTTTTCCCAGATGAAAATCGAGACTTCCGGTATCCGTAATATCTGTGACAAAAGCCCATTTCTTGCGGGAACTGAAACGATAGATCCCACAAGCAGACAAGGGCTCAGCAGTTTCAGGGATGGTAGCCGCAGGCAGCATAACAGGAACGGAACTTTCAATGGGCCAATCGGCAGTCAGGTAGGAAGCCCCTTGCCCTATAACTTTTAATCCCTGCTTCCCAGCCGCCTGAAAATGTTCAGCGCTTGGCTTTTCCGGGCGTACCCAAAGCTCCAGGTCTTCCAACACCGGCATTTGGTTTTCCGGCTTCAAATGCAGGACTTGGAAGCCTGCATTTTCCGGATCGCCGTAGCTAAAGAATGGAGTCAAACCGTGTGGTGCGGGCTCGGCGCCGAAAAACCCCATGCGTTGCTGCTGCCAGGGCGTATAGTCAGGTGCAATAGACTCTTGCTGCACTCGAAGAGTCAAACGCATAGAGGCCTCGCCTCCAGAAAAGTCCACCACTTTCAATGCCAGGTCATGATCCCCAGGTGAAAGACCCTCCCCTTTGTTTCCCAAATACCAAAGACCGCCCTCACGACCCTTCAAGGTGTTGGCTTGACGACGATGCAACCAATGCTCCCGTGGCACACCCTCCTCTGTCCAATCGGCCGCATCGGTCCACTCCAAACGTTGCAAAGCATTTTCGTCAAAGCTGTACCGTTCATTCCGGCATTGATAAACCAGGTCCCCATCCAAGGTCAGTTCGATGAGCCATGGTTCCAGTTTATGCCCCCTAATATCGGAAGCATCAACCATGCGAGCACTGAATGCCACCGGCCCGGAAATATTGAGAACACCCAACGAGCCTTGCAACCCACCGGATTTCTGTGGGTCCAATATCCATTCGCCCCCCTGCCCATTAATCCGGCTGGACTCATGCACCGGCCAGGCCCGCAACCGATGGATGACAGGAGGCAAAGTATCGCTTACTGCAAAACCATGATCCAGAGGGTTGATGGGACGCTGGCTGTGGTCCCTCACTTCAAAATGTAAATGAGGCCCTCCGGTACCACTTTGCCCACTGAGGCCCAGAACCTGCCCTTTTTTCACGGGAATTTCTCCCGGTTTGAATTCCATACGGGCGCGGTAAGTTTGGTTACTCTCCTGGATATGTTCCACTCGCTCCCGCAGGTCATCATTGAACCGGGCCAAGTGAGCAAAAACATAAGTCTTACCCGAAGCACCCCGCAGATACACAACCCTGCCGTAGGCGGTGGGAGTGCAGCGAACACGGCTGATATACCCATCCTCAACCGCCCGCACGGTGAAGCCTTCCCGGGACTGGGTCTTCAAATCCAGCCCCGCATGGAATCGGCCACCGCGAAACTCCATGAAATTACTGGTTAGATAACGTGTGGACAGGTCCAGAGGCCACACAGGCCCTTGATCAACACTCTCAGCCAAAACCGTGGAGGGCCCCAGAATGGCCAGCACAAAGAGGCAACATTTGCCAAACAGAATCATCGTTGTTACTCCATTATTTAAGGTCTGCCCCAAAATACCCGATCATCATTTAAGGGACAAGCCCCACTTCCCAGCAAAAGCTGAAACAGAGTGGAAGGATCCACCCACCTGCATCACTAACCGGAGGGCCAATATGGATAACAAAACTGGTCACTGGATCGACGACGAAAACAGCATCCCCATCCCCGATGGCCGCTGTTTCCTGCTCGACACCAACGTGCTTCTTCACGATGCCGATTGCCTCACTTCATTTGAAGAAAACAACATCATTCTCACCGTTGAAGTCCTCGAAGAACTGGACCGATTCAAACGAGGCAATGATGAAAAAGCGCGCAATGCCCGCCGGGTGATTCGCACCATCGATAGCCTGCGCGATGGAAAATCATTGAGCAAAGGCGCAGACTTGCCTGGTGGTGGCAAGCTCTACATCACGGTGAAGAACTATGCTGAGTACCTGCCCAAGGGTATGGATCGCTCCATCATGGATAACCGCATTTTGTCGGTGGCCTGCGCCTTGGAAAAAGGCGGCGGGGATGTGGAATTTATCACCAAAGATATCAACGCCCGGGTCAAAGCCGACGCCCTGGGCATCAAGACCAACGACTATCTCAATCGCAAAGTCAATTTTGACCAACTGTACCATGGCTATAGCGAACACATCGTACCCGATGCAGCCATCGATGATTTTTATCAGGGATCGCCTGTTGAGCTGGAAGCCGAGCTCAAGCCCAATGAGTGTGTTTTGCTGCAAGGCATGGGCAACCCCAAGCACACGGCCCGGGGAATCTTCAGAGCAGAGTCAGGTTTCGTAGAACCACTGAAACATGCTGACTCCCACCCCTGGGGATTGAAGGCCCGCAACCTTCACCAGCAGTTCGCCTTGGAATTGTTGATGCGCCCCGATATTAAACTGGTGACAATGTTAGGACAGGCTGGCACCGGAAAAACCCTTCTGGCATTGGCTGTGGGGCTGCATCTGGTGGCCGAAGAAAAACGATACCGCCGCATCATGGTGTCCCGCCCCATCATGCCCCTGGGCAATGACATCGGTTATCTTCCCGGCAGCAAGGATGAAAAGCTGACCAGCTGGATGCAACCAGTGACCGACAACCTGCAATACCTGGTGGATCCCAAAATGGAGAATACCAGCGACAAGGTGCAGTACCTTTACGACACCGGTGTGGTGGAAGCCGAAGCCGTGACCTACATCCGTGGTCGCAGCCTGCCCAAGCTATTCATCATCATCGATGAAGCCCAGAACCTGACCCCTCACGAAGTAAAAACAGTGGTGAGCCGGGCCGGTGAGGACGCCAAGGTGATCCTGACGGGCGACGCCTTCCAGATTGACAACCCCTATCTGGACGCTTCATCCAATGGGTTGACTTATGTGGTGGAGAGGTTCAAAGATCAACCCATCCACGGGCACATTACTCTGGCTAAGAGTGAACGCAGTGAGTTGGCCAGCTTGGCCGCTGATTTACTCTAATTTAATGACCATAAATTGGGAGAAAGACCGGCTTTGATGAAGTCGGTCTTTTTTTAGGTTGCATAGCTACCTAGATAGCCTTACAATATAGCTCATGAATACTGAAATAAACCCCCAATGGTTACGAGGAGTTTTGGACCTTTGTGTCCTGACTGCCTTAAAAGACGGCGAGCGTTACGGCTATGAACTAGCCCAACAACTGCTGAAATCTGGCCTTGGTCAAATCAAGGGCGGAACCCTTTACCCCTTGTTGGCCAGGCTGGAAAAGGCTGGCCATGTTTCCACCGAGTGGCGAGAAGGAATTCAAGGCCCTGGGCGGAAATACTATTTTCTGACCAAAAGCGGTAAAGCGCACCTCCAGCAACAGGCTGACAACTGGCAGGACTTTTCCAACTTAGTTGGCAAAATTCTGCCGCCCAAAGGAAGATAATAATGAATAGGGAAAATTACCTTAGTGACCTTTTCTCTCAACTGCATTTTCGCGGTGTGGAAGAAACACGCTGTGGAGAAATCATTTCAGAGGTGGAGGCCCACTTGGAGGAAAGTGGCGAAAATCCGGAAGAGGCATTCGGAACCGCCAGGCAATATGCCGAAAGAATGGCTGTGTTCGCAGAAAAGAAGACCTCCACTTTGGCTGACGATGAATACCTTCAACGCACTTTCAGAGCCACCGCTTTCGACGAAGTGGACATTCTTTTCAAGGTCGGTCAGGAAGGATGGGAATTGACTGGTGTGGGACCCTACGCATTATATTGCCGCCGCCCCCTAATCTCAGAGCAGACATATCATTGGGAATACATGCGGCGCACAGGAGTCAACGGCTCCAAAATATTAAGGGAAATGGAAGCCGCCGGTTGGATGCCTTGCGGGCAATGGGTTGTATTCCATTATTTCAAACGCAAAGTCCAAACCCTGGATCTTTTAAAGAAATCGAAAGAAGGTTAATTTTGGCCCGGAAGAAAAACTCAGGTAAACTGGTTTGGTCCAGTGATGACGGCAGCCAGCCTACAGATCACAACCCCCAGCAAGTATCCCCCAAGGGTGATGGCATCGTGCGTGTGGCTCGCCAAACCAAAGGCCGTAAAGGCAAAGGAGTCACCCTGATCACGGGTGTACCCTTAACTGCGGAAGAGCTGAAAGACCTGGCCAAAACCTTAAAACAAAAATGTGGATCTGGCGGAACGGTCAAAGATGGAGTCATTGAAATTCAGGGAGACCACCGGGACGTCCTCGTGAAAGAATTGAGCACACGGGGTTGGGTCGTTAAAAAATCGGGTGGTTGATACTTACTGAACCGAATGCACCACCGGCCTGACGGTGAGGGGAGCCTTGGGATCGCGCGTACGGGCTCCGGTTTTATTCATGGGCAGGACGTAACACAAACGCAGAGTTCCGTCCGGCTCCCACCGCAAATGAATTTCACACCAATCACCTGGTCCTACAGCTTTAGTAAAAGTGCCCCTCATGATCACCACGGTGACCAATGATTCGTCCTCACTGCAGACTAAAGCGTCCACCCCCATGGGAACAAAACTTCGGGTTCCCTCCCCCAATAATTTTTCAGTGACCAAGAGGGGATCTGCCGGCCACAAGGCACCCTCGGAGACAGCCTCCTCAATGCTGGCATTCAGACGTTCGATATTGATAACGGCCGAGTCATCACTGGCTAGCGCCGCCATACCAGAAAAAGCGATTCCCACAAACGACAGCAGGGAGATCCAACGGATAGAATATATTGAGAAACGCATAAATGATCCTTACTTGGATTCTTCTGCCAAATTCATCAGGGCCTGGCGCATTTGTCCCACCAGACAAGCATTGCAGCGTTTGACCGCCACAGTTAGGAACTCATCCACATACTCCTGGTCTTGCCGAGCCGTAGCCGAGGCATAAACCTTATCTTCGTAAGTCCCGAGACAGGACTTCTGCCACAGAATATCGCCCTGGACGTTTTTCAGGGTCAGCCTCACTTCTGCTTCCGCCTCACTATGCGCTGGCATGGGAATGGCCAGGATAGCCAAAGCACTCAATGCAATTCCTGTGCTCACTTTGGATGAACTGTCTTCCCCGATGGCAACCCCAGCCCCCATACCCAGAGCAGTGGGAATCAGAAAGGAAGCCACCGACCGTTTGAATTCACACCCCATGGACAAGATATCAGCAGACAGGATGTAATCGGCTTCGCTGCGCAAAGAAACAATTTCCACCAACTGTGTCTGGCGTACGTCCTGAACAAGCGCCTCGGCGTAGACTTCTGAAACAGGCCTGTACCAGGACTCATCCTTGGGAAATTTGATTTTGAAAAAATGTCCATCACCAGCGCGTTGTTCCAGAGAGCGCATGTCGGTGATGTCTTCGATGTATACAGCCGGGGTTTGCATATTGCGTAAAGACATGTCCATCTGTTCATCGGGGTAGATGAAGATGATTTTTTCGCTGCTGCAAGAGGCCAGAAGCAAGAGTAAAGGAATCAGTGCTAAGAATCTGGACATATTCACTCCATCGAGGTTCTGTTTCATTGGTTCGTCCTCGGATAATATTACGGCCCATTGGCCCCCGAAGCCAGTTCCGGTTTGCGGCCAAGGCGCCAAACTATCAGGCAGATCACCAACATTCCCGTTCCCAGAGAAATCCAGGGCGAGACACCATACCCCACCGGCAGGTATCCGCAAAGAACCGTAACCAGCCCCACGGACAAGGCATAAGGCAATTGCGTTCTCACGTGGTCAACATGGTCGGCCCCACAAGCCAGGGACGACATGATAGTGGTATCGGAAATGGGCGAACAGTGGTCCCCAAAGACCGCACCGGCCAACACCGCGCTGATGGAAGCCAGATGAATATGGGTGGCCACTGCCAGAGAGAATCCCGCCGCCGCCGGCAACTCCACTCCCAATGGGTAGACCAAGGGCATCAGGATAGCCATGGTGCCCCAGCTGGTGCCGGTGGCAAAACTGATGGCCGCAGCCAGAACAAAAACCACCAGGGGAAGCAGACGCGCTGAAAGGACCTGGTGGCTCACAGAAACCAGAAAGCCTGCGGTATCCAACTGTTCACAAACAGCACTCAGGCTCCAGGCCAGCACTAAAATCGTCACGGCAATCATCATAGCCCGGGCGCCATCAAGGTAGCCCTCCAAGGCCTCCCGCAACTTCAACCGTCCACTGAAGACCGAGAGCATGACAGCCATCATCGCCCCCGTCAATGCGGCCCAGATCAGGACCGAAAAACTATCCGCATTGTTCAGTATATCGCGCAGAGAAGGCTCCAGGATGCCCTGATTTAGAGCTGTATTGCGCCCACCAAAATACAACCCCATGGCCGTAGCCATGATCACTGAAAGAATAGGCAAACCAGCCAAAAGAGGCGATGCCGGTTTCTGGCCCCCAGCGGCGGCAGTGGAACGGGTGGCCACCGGAGCGTCACTGGCTGGCTGGGAACCAGGCCGCAGGACCTGTCCTTTTTCCATGGCTCTCTTTTCTGCCGCCAGCATGGGACCAAAATCGCGCCCGGTGAGACTGAGCAGGTACACAAAAAACATGGTCAGCAAGGGGTAATAACTATAGGGCAGGGAGCGCAAGAAAAAGGTATAGGCCTGCCCCCCCTGGTTCAATTTGGCCATAGCATCCTGAATGAGCCCCACCTCAAACCCCACCCAGGTGGAAATGACAGCCACCGTGGCCACCGGGGCAGCTGTACTGTCCACCAGCCAAGCCAGTTTTTCCCGGGAAATTTTTAAGCGATCCGTCAGGGGACGCATGGTGGATCCCACCAGTAAGGTGTTCGCATAATCATCAAAAAAGATCAGGGTCCCCATGACGGCAGTGCTGATCATGCCTCCGCGCCTGCTTTTGACATGGGCGCTCAGCCAATGAACAATGCCTTCAGTGGCGCCGCTGCGTGAGAGCACACCAACCATCCCGCCCAGTATGGTGGAAAAGAGAATGATGGAAGCGTGGTCCTTATTGGCCAGAGCACCCAACAGGTATTGATCCCCCATGCGCAGGAATGCATAAAAAAGATTGCCCTCAATGAGGGTAGCTCCCACCAACACCCCCAGCAGCAGAGCCACGATCACCTGGCGGGTGAGCAAAGCCAAGCCGATGGCCAAAAGAGGCGGTATGATAGACTCCCAACCACCGCTCATTGATTTTTCCCTTTGGCCCAATCCAGGTAGGCTTTATCCACGTGAGCAGCAGGCCAGGAGACCAATTGCGGCACATCATACGGATGGTTCAGTTTTAGTTCGCCGCAGAAGAGGTCAAAACGATCACCCAGGACCTTGAAGGTCACCCGCACTTCACAGCTTTGTTTCACGGCCCCTTCCCATCGATAAAAGGAGTCCATTTTTTCACCCACCTGGCTACATACAGCAAGCCCCGCATCCACCAGAAGGCGGGAGACCTCCAGGGCTTTATCCCTGTCGTCAAAGGTGGTCGTGGCGATCATCAGTGCTGCGTAACTCATGAGCGTTCCTTCTTGAGGCCAGCCAAAATCACTGGTAACATGGCCCTGTGTAATTTTTCAGAAGCCGCCAGAACCGATTCATAGTGCATGGCCTGGCTGGTGCCATCAAAACCGCTGACCACCCCACCGGCCTCCCGCACGATCAAGGTACCGGCGGCAGAATCCCAGGGGCGCAAATTCAATTCCCAGTAACCGTCCAATTTTCCCGCCGCCACATGGGCCAGGTCCACGGCCGCACTGCCGGCCCTGCGCACGCCATGACATTGCGCTTTGAGAAAATCGGCCACCAGTCCGGTCATCAAATCAACATTATCATCCCGAACATAGGGGAAACCAGTAGCCAACAGGGCCTCTCCAATATGGGAAACCGGATTCACCTGCAAAGCTTGAGTGGTGTGATGGGCTGGGCGCTGCAACACCGCTCCACCACCCTGATGAGCCAAATACATTTCGTCCAAATAAGGTGCATAAACGCAACCCAGCTCCAATTGATCGGCCGAAGCACAGGCTATGGAAACGGCAAAGGTAGGCAGGCCGTGAGCATAATTTGTGGTGCCATCCAATGGATCGATATACCAGGTGCGACCGCTGTGCCCATCATGCACTCCAGATTCTTCAGCCACCACCTGATCATCCGGGAAATGGCGTCTCAGACTTTCAAGCAATTTCTCTTCCACTCTGCCGTCCAGATCAGTGACCAGTTCTGTGGCCTTTTTCCGGCTCACTTTCCCCACTTGGCCCATGCTCTCAAGCAAGGTTTTGCCCGCATCAAGAGCAAACGTTCGCACCAATTCAAGTTCTTCTGATCTTTTGGGGCTCATGGGCTGGAGACTGCTTTCTGGAGATTGTTGGGGTCAAGGAACGGGTCCTGGACCAGTTGGATGTCATTGCTGGAACCATCATAGAGCAATGACTGCCGTGATACAACCCCAACCAAGGGTTGACAACGAGTCAGTGTCCTTTAGCTTGTGGCAAAAGGATAATGACTTTGACTCCCCGTGCCCAACCGAAAGGCCCTGTCATGATTGATAGAATTGAAAAAGTTTTAGACGAAATTCGCCCCACCCTGCAAGCAGATGGCGGCGATGTGGAGTTCATCGATTTTAACGCAGACACTGGCGTGGTTCTGGTGCGCATGAAAGGCGCCTGCGGCAACTGCCCCATGAGCCTGATGACCCTCAAGCAGGGCATCGAAGCCCGCATGAAGGCCGCCATCCCTGAAGTCCAGTCTGTGGATCAGATCTGACATGAGCCATTACAAAGGTGTCGACTTCTACCAATTGGATCGTAACCTGAGTGAAGATGAACGTGGCGTACGGGAAACCGTGCGCCGCTTTGTTGATCAACGGTTTTTACCAGATGTTAAAAAGCATTTTCGGGATGGCACTTTCCCCCTGGAATTGGCTACCGAAATGGGATCCATGGGTTTGCTGGGTTCGGCTATCAATGGCCCTGATTGTCCCGGTCTGAGTTACACCATGTATGGCCTCATCTGTGAAGAGCTCGAACGCGGTGACAGTGGTTTGCGCAGCTTTGCCTCAGTCCAGGGCAGTTTGGTCATGTGGCCCATCGCCACTTATGGCACTGAGCAGCAAAAGCAGCAATGGCTTCCCGCTCTGGCCGCCGGCCATAAAATTGGCTGCTTTGGTCTTACAGAACCCGACCATGGTTCAGACCCCGGAGGCATGAAAACCCATGCCAAGCGGGATGGTGAAGACTGGATTCTCAACGGTACCAAATTGTGGATAACCAATGCCAACACTGCTGATGTGGCTGTGGTCTGGGCTCGTTGCAGCGAAGGTGTGGTTGGCTTTCTGGTTGAAAGAGGCACCCCTGGCTTCTCCACCAATCCCATCCACGGAAAATTCAGCTTGCGGGCCAGCGATACCGGCGAGTTGGTTTTCGACAATGTGCGCCTACCTGAGAGTAGTCGCCTGCCATTAGCCAAGGGACTTCGCGCCCCTCTCGCCTGCCTCAATGAAGCCCGGTACGGCATTGCCTGGGGTGCTGTGGGAGCCGCCAAAGATTGCTACGACACTGCCCTGCGGTACGCTGGCCAACGGGAACAGTTTGGCAAACCTCTGAGTGGCTTTCAACTGGTGCAACAGAAACTGGTGACGATGCTGACGGAGATCACTAAGGCCCAGGCTCTTGTTCTGCAACTGGCCCGCCTCAAGGATGACGGCGTCAATGACGTGCCTCTGGTCTCCTTGTCCAAGCGCAACAATGTGGCCATGGCCCTGGATTGTGCCCGGACTGCCCGGGATATCCTGGGGGCAGCCGGTATCACTGACGAGTTCTCCCCTGGTCGGCACATGGCCAACCTTGAATCTGTGATCACCTATGAGGGCACTCACGACATTCATACTTTGATTGTGGGGGCCGAAATAACCGGAGTAGCTGCCTACCGGTAATGGGTTCTTAAATAATGAAATGGCCGGCAGTCCCATGACTGCCGGCCTTTTTTATGAAAACCTTTTACCTTACCAGCATCATTTTCACTGACTCGGAAGACCCAGCTCCCTCCACACGGCAAAAGTAAGTACCAGATGGAAGAGTACGGCCGGAATTATCCAAACCATTCCAGACAGCACTGTGCTCACCAGCCACCAGCATACCCTGGTCCAGGTGGCGAACCAGATGGCCCTTCACATCATAAACGCCCAGTTTTACCCGGGAATTGATTCCCACATTGAACTTAATTTCCGTCATGGGGTTGAATGGGTTAGGCACGTTTCCAACCAACATCGTTTTGGTGGGAATGTTGTCACCGGCTGCAGCAGCCACCGGGCTTAACCAACCGATGATACCCTGCATGAGAGCTGAACGGTCGGCGGCGTTGTTGATGCCTTCGTAACCGAAGGCCAGGTAAACAACCTTATAAACACCCGTATCGACCTTGATGGCTCCATTGCGGCTGGCATCGTAAGTCAGGATGACCGAACCACTGGCGTCAGCAGGATCAATGTCGCTGGGATAATCTTGGTTGTTGGCGCCGTCGCCCCCGGAAATGGCGAGGCTCAATCCATCGGAGATGGCATCCCCTGCCACACCATCCAGAGTGAGCATGCCTGAATCGTCGCCCACAAAATCAGCATGTAAATAGTTAGTGTACCAAGCGGCGGCAGCCCCGCCTTCGTCATCCATTTCCCAGCCAATATCCTGGCCAGTGATGAAGAGGTTGCCCCCTCCGTCAAGATAGGTCGACAGAGCGGCACGATCTGCTGCATCAACGGTAGGGAAGGCCCATCCGCATTGCCATACGACAACGTCAAAGTTTTCTAAAACTGCGCTGCTAAGGCCAGTGGAAGCACGGTCCCAGGTGGCGTAGGATTTGCCCACATCGTCCAGGGCAGGCATGAAATACAGGGATTCGTAATCCTGGCCACCATCATCATCCACCAACAGGATATTGACCTCTGGGGAAATGACTTTGAAGGTGATTCTACGGTCAGCAGCTTGCCCACTTTGGGAGTGGAAAACCAAGACAACTTCACCTTCGGCAGCGGTGGCTGCGTCGATGGTGACGTTGAACAAGGCACGCTCATCGGGATCCATAGTCAGGGTGAGATTTGTTTGGTCTGCGCCTTCATAGGAGAAGGAGGCTCCCCAGCCTGCGGGCAGGGAATCTGTTTCAAGACTGACGTCATAAGTGTCGGTCATTGTTCCGGTGTTGAACAAAGCGCTCTCACCGAAAACGACCTCACCAGAGTCGATCATGATGCGATCTCCCAGCACATAGTAGCGGCTGGAATAATCGGGTGTGGGCCGGGTGTTGCAGCTTTGCAGCACTTCTTTGCTGCTATCATCCTGCACAAAAGCCAAAAGGCGCATTTTTTCAACAACCCAGCTATTGTCGGGTGTGAAGGGGATGGTGATTTGCTGGGTTTCACCGCTGGAACTGATGGTGATGGTTTGATCAGGAAGCATATCCCGCAAAACGTTATGATAATGAGTACCACCAGAGATGAGGTCATCTTCAAGAACGGCAACCCGCAACTTGGTGCTACTGATATTGTCCAGATCACCCTCCAGTTCAAGATCAACCGTGACATGCCCACTCAGAGCATCAAAACTGAAACTACTGATGGAGAGTTTAAGTGGTGTAGCATCATCCAGCATGCTTTGCACGATGGGATTGTACACAGTGCCATCAACCACATCGGTGCCGGCACCCACCAGCATGCTTCCCCCGTTAAACAGAATATGGGGCATACCGTTATTACCATAATATGTAATACGGGCATCGCTATCGGGGCTGCCTAAACCACCGGAAGTGGCCAGGTATTCAATGGTGTCGAATTCAATGGAATCATAAGAGTCCAGCATGACCGCCAGACCTGCGCGTGCGCGCGGGCAATAACTTCACCAAGTGGCCGAGCCCATTTCAGTGAACACCGCCCTGGGGACTTGCGCCAAGGCAGGCACGGCTGTGATTAAGATCAAAGTAAAAATGAGGACCGGACGCCAACACTTCAGGACAAATGTCATTTCAAACTCCTGGCGATTGAGTACAGGGGTGCCAATGAAGGCATGAATTGTCATGATACTACCACGCATTGGCTGTGATGAATTCTAAAATTTTCGGGATATCACCAGTAAAAAGCCTCAAGAATTTTAACTCTTGAGGCTTTTTCAATTCTATTGGAAGCTTTTGCCTCTTAAAAGATCATTTTCCTGAAAATCACCTCGGCGGCTCGGTGAAAGGCACCCGGCATCACTCCCAAGTAAATGATCAGCAGAGCCAAAACAGAGGAAGTGACAACTGAAACCCACTCAGTGCCTTGGTAACTGCTCTCTTCCGGTTCGTGGAAGTACATCATGACGATGACTCTCAGATAATAATAAACCGAAACCAAAGAGTTGATCACCGCAATGATGGCCAAAGGCACCATACCGGCCTGGACCACGGCCTGCAGCAGGTAGAATTTAGCCATAAAGCCTACCATGGGAGGAATTCCGGCCAGAGAGAGCATGGCCACCAGCATAGTTGCGGCGGCAAGAGGCCGAGTGCGGCCCAAACCAGCGTAGCGGCTGATTTGATCCCCATCTTCCCCATTCTTATTGCCCAATACATTGATGACTCCAAAAGCAGCCAAATTCATCAGCGCGTAACCAATCAGGTAAAAGAGAACCGAGGCCCCGGCTGCTCCGCCCAATTCACGGGTGCGCATCATCATTTCCGATCCACCAGCTGAGGGACTGATGAAAGTCAAAATGCCCAACATAAGATAACCGGCATGGGCAATGGCAGACCAAGCCAGCATGCGTTTCATGTTGCTTTGCACCAAAGCCACCAGATTGCCAATGCTCATGGTCAAAACAGCCAGCACCGACAAAACCGGGAACCATACAAAGCCCAATTGGGGCTGCATGAGTATGGCGAAGCGCAAAAGGATCGCAAAACCGGCAGCTTTGATGGCCGTCGACATGAAACCGGTGATATATGAAGGGGCCCCTTCGTAAACATCAGGTGTCCACATATGGAATGGAACCATAGCCACTTTGAATCCAAAGCCCACCAGCATCAGGCCCGAGCCGATGGAAATCAGTACCATATCCGGTTGGGCAGAGCCCAGGGCGGCGCTGATTTCTGCAAACCCAGTGCCCCCAGCAAAACCATAGACCAAAGCCATCCCCATCAACAGGAAAGCCGAAGAAAAGCCACCCAGAATCAGGTATTTGAATCCCGCTTCACTGCTGCGGACGTTACCACGAACACCCCCGGCCAACACGTAAGTGGCCAGACTCATGGTTTCCAATCCCAGGTAAAGAGTGATGAGGTCATTGGCGGCCACCAGGAACATCATCCCCAAGGTGGCCAACAGAAGCAAGGGATAGAACTCGGGACGGTAGCGCCCTTCTCGATCAAAAAGGCCGGTGGCAAAAATCGTCGTCATGACGGCAATGCCGCAGAACAGGTAATTGAAGAAGAAGGTGAAGTCATTAGTCACCATCATCCCGCCCAGAAGGACCTTGTCGCTTTGGTCGCCAACAATCTGAGCCACAACCGTGCCGATGAGGATCAGGAGCGTCAGGTATGACAGGTGCTCCTTCTTCATGGTGGGCACAAAAGCATCCACCAGCAAGACCAGCAGCGCCCCTACAACCACCAAAAGATACGGCAGCAGCGAAGAAACCTGGGCACCGAAGTCGGGTATGAGAATTTCGTTCATCACTTATTCTCCGTATCGCGGATCACGAGGACCGGGCTCGATGCGTCACCTGTAAGGCGGGCATGGTGAGGATTGTCATCCTGAGGATGGGATTCTTCGATGGCCAACGGAGCCATCACCTTTTCGATGCTGGCTTCGAGGCGGTCCAGGATGAGGCTGGGCTGAACTCCCAACCAAAAGATGAACACCACGATGGGAGCCAACACGACAATTTCGCGAATGCTCATATCGGGCAGATTTTTATTCTTTTCGTTGTTCAATTTACCCAGGAAGACTCGTTGGTACATCCAAAGCATGTAGATGGCTCCGAGAACCACACCGGTGGCAGCCAGAATGCTCATCAATTTGGCATGAGGCAGTGTGGAGCTGCCAAAGGTGCCAAACAGAATCATGAACTCGCCAATGAAACCGGCCATCCCCGGCAAGCCAATGCTGGCCAGAGTGGCAATCATAAAGAAGGTGGCAAAAATGGGCATCTGATGAGCCAGACCACCAAAGTCGGTAATTTCCCGGGTGTGGCGTCGTTCATAGATAACCCCCACCAGAAGGAAAAGGGCACCAGTGCTGAGTCCGTGAGCCAGCATTTGGAAAATACCACCGGCAATTCCCAGAGGCGTCAGACTGAACAATCCCAACACGACAAAGCCAAGGTGACTGACGGAACTGTAGGCCACCAGCTTTTTGACATCAGGTTGCACCATGGCAACCAACGCACCGTATATGATGCCGATGACAGCCAGAATGCTGATGGTCTGGGCAAAGTATGCCACCCCTTCAGGAAAGAGGGGCATGGCGAAACGCAGCATCCCATAGGTTCCCATTTTCAGAAGCACACCAGCCAGAATGACAGAGCCTGCGGTGGGTGCTTCCACGTGAGCATCGGGAAGCCAGGTGTGCAGTGGGAAGAGCGGAACCTTGATGGCAAATGCCAGAAAGAAAGCGGCAAAAAGCCAACGCTGGGTATGCACATCCAAGTGCACATTCATGAATTCGGTCAGGCCCATGCTTCCGGCTTTGAAATACAGGAAAAGAATTCCCACCAGCATGAACACCGAACCAACCATGGTGAAGATAAAGAACTTCAATGCGGCATAGATGCGGCGCTTGCCACCCCAGATTCCAATGAGGAAATACATGGGGATGAGCATGGCTTCCCAGAAAACGTAGAACAGCAACATATCCCGGGCAAAGAAAGTCCCCAGCATGGCAGTCTGCAGAAACAGGACAAAGCCCAGGAACATGCTCACCCGGTCGGTGATGGCCTTCCAGGTGGAAAGTATCACGATGGGACCGAGAAATACCGTGAGCATCACCAGCACCAGACTGATGCCGTCCATGCCCATATGGTAGCTGACCTGTCCGTTCCACAGCCAGGCCACCTTCTCCACGAACATATCTGAACCCGAAGCGGCATCGTAGTGAACCCACAAATGCAGCGCGAGAACAAAATCAATCAAAGCCACAGCCAACGCAAAAACGCGAGCATAGCTGTCCTTGCGCACCACGGTCCAGAGGGCCAAAGCACCCAGCAGTGGCACAAAGGTGACCCAAGACAGAATGTGATCAGTTATGAGCGACAAACCAGCGCCCTCCTAGCCCGAGAAACTGAGGTAAAGGAAAAAGACCGCTGCCCCCATGGCAAACGACCAGGCATAGAAACGCACCAATCCATTTTGGAAGATGCGGATGAAGGAACCCGTCACATAGACCACCATAGCCGAGCCAGTGACCAGCAATCCGTCGATGAAACCGGCATCAACGCCCTTCCACAGGACGTCTTTGCTCAATTTAAATCCAGGGCGCAGGAAAATGGCCTCGTAAATTTCGTCGACGTAGTATTTGTTCAGCAGAACACGGTGCATGATCCCACCACCCATGTTCTTGAAGGAATCGGCCAGGCTGAGTTTTTTGGTGTACACAATGTACCCCACAACCAAGCCCAAAATACCCAGGGCCAGAGAGCAACCGGCCAAAATCCACTCCATGGTCGTATCAGCGTGGCCGGCAGCATGGCCGGCAGCGTGGCCTGCAGCAGCGTGAGCCCCACCGTGAGCAGCAGCCGCTCCATGGGCAGCATGGCTGGCAAAGACTGGTTCCAACCAGGTTTCAAAATGGTTGACGCCCCCCATGAAATGAGGAATGCCAATCCAGCCACCAACTACCGAAAGCACCGCCAGAACCACCAGAGGCATGGTCATGGTCAAAGGTGATTCATGAATGTGACTTTGGACCTCAGTAGTGGCCCGGTTTTCACCAAAGAAGGTCATCACCACAAGGCGAGCCATGTAGAAGGCAGTCATACCGGCGGCAATGAATCCCAGGGCCCATAACACATGGTTGCCACTGCTCCAGGTTTTCCAGAGAATTTCATCTTTACTGAAAAAACCAGCCAGCGGGAAGACACCGGCAATGGCAATGGTCCCCACATAGAAAGTCTTGGAGGTGATGGGCAGCTTTTTGCCCAAACCACCCATGACTCGCATATCCTGTTCGTCGCTCATGGCATGGATCACAGATCCGGACCCGAGAAAGAGCAGAGCTTTGAAGAAGGCGTGGGTCATCACGTGAAAGATTCCCGCAGCAAAGGCCCCCACACCACAAGCCAACATCATATAACCCAGCTGGCTGACGGTGGAGTAGGCCAAAACCTTTTTGATGTCATTCTGGACCAGGGCGATGCTGCTGGCAAAGATAGCCGTCACAACCCCCACCACAGCCACCACAGCCATGGCCGTAGGAGACATCACGAAGAGAAAGTTCATGCGAGCGATCATATAGACACCGGCAGTGACCATGGTCGCGGCGTGAATCAGGGCGCTGACGGGGGTAGGACCGGCCATGGCATCTGGCAGCCAGATGTACAAGGGTATTTGGGCAGATTTACCAGTGGCTCCCACAAAGAGCAACAAACAGATAGCCGTGGCCCAAGGCGCCATGCTTCCAGCATGATGTTGCATGGTGCGGAAACTGAAGAGGCCTTCGCCCCCTGCCAGATGAGGCATCAGAGTCACGCCAATGAGAAAGATCCCGATGAGGAAACCAAAGTCACCAATGCGGTTGACCACAAAGGCTTTTTTACCGGCCGCGGCATTGGCTTCATCATTGAACCAGAAGCTGATCAACAGGTAGGAGCAGAGCCCCACGCCTTCCCAGCCGACAAAGAGCATGAGCAGATTTTCACCCAACACCAGCGTCATCATGGAAAAGATGAACAGGTTCAGATAGGTGAAGAAGCGCTGGAAGCCATCGTCATGGGCCATATAACCAAGGGAATAGATGTGGATCAGGAATCCCACACCGGTGACCACCAACGCCATAATAGCGCTGAGAGGGTCCATGGCAAAGCCGATGTCGACCTGGAAATTTCCAAATTTCATCCAGGTGGCCACTGTGTCAGAAACAAAACGGTGCTCAGGCGACAGGCCGGTCAGTCTCAGAAAGACCACCACCGACATGGCAAAAGATGCACCAACTGCCGCACACGCCAAAAGGCCGGCAGCCTGTTTGGGCAGACGCCGATTCAGCAAACCGTTAACCGCGGCCCCCAATAGGGGCACCAGCACGATCCACCTCAGCAAAGATTCTGTTGCGAGGCTCTCCACTGCTTACTCCATCAGGGCTTTGAGGTTATCGATGTTCACGGAGCGGCGACGGCGGTAGATTTCCACCAAAAGTGCCAAACCAATGGCCGCTTCCGCGGCAGCGACGGCAAAATTCATCAATACAAAAACGTGTCCCCCACCATCAGCGTGCACACGGCTGAAGGCAGCAAAAACAATGTTCACTGAGCAGAGCATAAGCTCCACACACATGAGCATCACAATAGCGTTGCGGCGTACAATGAAGCCCACCATTCCCGTGAGGAAAACGGCCCCTGCCAGAAGGAGGTAATGAGTCAGAGTTATTTCCATGGCAGTTTCCTTTCTCCCTGGGCGATGGCCAGGGCGCCGACGATAGCCACCAGCAGAACAATGGAAATCAATTCAAAGGCCAGCAGGTAGCGGCCCAGCAGCAAACGGCTGACCATCTCCGCGGTGCCAAAACCTTCAGGCGGGGTTGGTCCCAAGGGACGCGTTCCATGCTGGCTGACCCAGGCAATTACTGCGACGATAATGCCCATTGGCGGCACAGCAATGAGTGGGTACAACCCTTTGTTGATTGACTTTTTTTCGCCATCAAGAACAGGCCCCTGCAGCATCATGATCACGAAAATGAAGAGCACCATAATGGCTCCCGCATAAACGAGAATTTGCATAACGGCCAGAAAAGGCGCTGATAGCAGAGCGAAAATTCCTGCGGCACAGACGAAGGCGAAGATCAACCACACAGCCGAAACTACGGCGTTGCGTTGAGTCACCGTCATCAGTCCCCCAAGGAACATCAGAATGCCGCAGAACCAGAACAGAATAGCTTCCATGGAATCGATCCTACTTTCCTACCGGGTGCCCTGGTCTTTGTTGTTCAACAGGAAATCCTTGTCAACGATGAATTTTTCGCGGCTGTCCGCGGCGATCTCATAAATACCCGTATCCATCCTGATGGCGTCGCAGGGACAGGCCTCTTCACAGAGCCCGCAATAAACACAACGCAACAGGTCGATGACAAAAGTCTCCGGGTATTTCTCAATTTTTGGATCAGGGTGTTCCGCACCGTCGATGCTGATGCAATCGGCGGGACAAACAGTGGAACACATCTGGCAGGCCACACACTTGGGACTGCCGTCTTCACGCTTCATCAGGCGGTGGCGTCCCCGAAAACGATCGCCATAGACGCGCTTCTCTTCCGGGTATTGCATGGTGGGCATCGCTTCTGTATTGAAGATGTTGCGCACCAAGTGCCCCATGGTCACACCCATGCCGCGCAAAATCTCCCAGAAGTAGATGCTGTCACGCCACGAAAGCTTTTTGTTTCCAGCCCCTTTGGGCAATCCCTCGAAACTCATGACATTTCCTTTATCAAACGAAAGCCGACACCACAGCGGTGACGACGAGATTGGCGATACTCAGAGGCAAAAGAACCTTCCAGCCCAAATGCATCAATTGATCGTAACGGAATCGTGGCAAAGTCCAGCGCACCCAGATAAAGACCCAGGCAAAGAAAACCAGTTTGGCCACAAAACTGGTGATTTGAAAAATGCTCGCAGTGACAGAGGCCGCTTCCGGTCCCATACCCCAGGGCTTCAGAGCAAGGGCCGCCAAAGCACCCAGTCCAATCATCAGCCAGAGTCCCATGCCGATGCCTGGCTCACGGTCACGGGCATCACCAAATTTTCCTTTTTCTTTTTGAACCCGGCGCATAAAGAGCACCGCGATAAAGAAGGAGAACAGAGCAATACCGATCAGTTTTGCAGTCACCAAAGTGCCAGCGTGGGCTTCCAGATACGGACGCGGCATGAATGGAATTTGATAGCCACCAAAATAGAAGGTGGCAATGAGTGCAGCCCCAATCACCATGTGGGCATATTCGGCCATGAAAAACAGCGCGAACTTCATGGAACTGTATTCCAGGTGGAAACCTGCCACGATTTCGGATTCCCCTTCAGGCAAATCGAAAGGGTTCCGGTTGGTCTCGGCAAAAACAGCGGTGAGGAAGAGCAGGAACCCCAGAGGCTGAACAACCACACCCCACTTGGGCAGGAATCCCCAAATGAGATCCGCTTGTCCCGCGGCAATTTCCGTAATTTGAAGTGTACCGAAAATCAATACCAGGCCCATGAGAGCCAGGCCCATGGTCAGCTCGTAGCTGATCATTTGAGCTGTAGCGCGGATACCACCCAAAAAGGTGAATTTATTATTGGCAGCCCAACCAGCCATGACCACCGCATAAGTGCCCAAACTGCTAATGGCCAAAACATAAAGCAGGCCCACATTTAAATCGGCAATCACCAGAGGGATTTTACGCCCCCCAATCATGATAAAATCACCAAAGGGAACCACGGTGTAGGTGCTCATGGCTACGATCATGGCCAACATGGGCGCCAAATTGTACAGGGCCTTATGGCGATGTTCCGGAGTCACATCCTCTTTAAAAAGGAGTTTAAAAACATCAGCCACCGGATGCACAAGACCCGCGAGTCTTACGCCACCAATTTCCGCTCGGTTGGGTCCGGTCCGGTCCTGGATGAAAGCCGCACCTTTGCGTTCCATCCAAATCAGCACCACGACCATGCCCATGATCAGGGCAAACATGAAACCGATCTTTGAAAGTGTGTCGAGCACGACGGTCATTCGGATTCACCTCCGGCCAGCACTCCGCAGCCAGGCAGTTTGTTCAAATTGATATCCTGTCCGGCAAAGAGCACCGTGCTCAAAGCGGCCCGTACTGGGTTTAAACCAGCAGGTGCATCCTGCTGCCCGGCCCCAGCCAGAAGTTCGGTCAAAATGCGCCAATCTTCACGAGCATTGCCTTTACCCTTGAGGGCGGGCTTGAACTCTTGAACTCGGCCATCCTTATTCACAAAAACGCCGCCTTTTTCAGCCCAGGTGCATCCAGGCAGAACATGGGAAGCCACTTTGGAAGTATTGTTTTCGTGGGTCCCGATATAAAGCACAGCGTCACAGGACTTCAAGGCCGCAGCCACTGCTTCATCTGCGGCAGGGTCACCCCCGAGAATCACAACAGTTCCGGATGCAGCCTGAATTTTGGCGGCCAGATTGGAGGCGGAGAATTCGGCCAATCCGAGCAAGTCCAGCCCCTTGCGGTTGGGTGTTCTGTCGGCGCTCAACAGCAATTCATCAGCCTCGTCTATCTCTGTATTCTCAACTCCGCCGCAAAGAGCCGTACAGCCAGTGGTTGCAGCGAGAACCTTGAGCAGATGAAGCTCTTCCAGAGATTGATGAGCACTGCCGACGATCAGGCCCACTTTGTCCACGGCAACCACAGCCTTCAGCTGTTCCATGGCCTTGGCCCATCCTTTTTTGGATTCTCCAAAAGCAGGATCCACCAGGCGTTTGCTATCATGCACAGCCTTGTAAGTCATACGCCCTTTATCACACATAAAGCGGCCATTGACGTCGGGATTGTAACGAGGCTTCAGACGGTAGATACGATCGGTCTCGTAATCCAGACGCACGTTGCAACCAGTGCTACAACCGGGACAAATGCTTTCGGCGGCTTTCAGCATCCAAACGCGTTTTTGGAAGCGGAAATCACGGCTGGTCAAGGCACCCACCGGGCAAATATCCACGGTGTTCATGCTGTAATTATTGTCCAGTTCGACACCTTCGGGAACATCCACTTCGGCCCGGTCCCCACGGTTGAAAATTCCTAGTTCCCCGGTTTTGGTATACTCTTCGCAGAAACGCACACAGCGAGAGCAAAGCACGCAGCGTTCCTTGTCCAAAATCACCTGAGGACCAATGACCTTGGCTTTGTTCTTGTTCACTTTTTCGAGAACTTCAATTTTCGAATCGTACAGCCCAAAGTTCATGTACTGATCCTGCAATCCACACTCACCAGCCTGATCGCAAATGGGGCAATCCACCGGGTGATTGATCAGATGCATTTCCAGGATCTGCTGGCTGGATTTTTTCACACGCTCATTGCGGGTATGAACCACCATGCCATCGCGCACTGTAGTATTACAGGCAATGGTGAGCTTGGGCATGCCCTCCACTTCCACCTGACACAGTCGGCATACGCCGGCAATGCTCAGGTCCGGGTGGTAGCAGAAATGAGGCAAGGCCTCGCCTCTGGCTTTTGCACAGGCGTCGAAGAGCGAGCTCCCATCGGGAACTTCCAATTCTTTGCCATCAATGGTCAGTTTGGCCATGTCCTGTTACTCCTGCTCGCCCCGCGGCCAGCGGCTGGTAGGCTCAGCCGGCGCGGTCTCCTGGATAAGGGCTTCAAACTCGGGGCGGAACTTGTCAAGGAAGCTGCGAATGGGCATCACTGCGGCATCAGCCAGGGGGCAGATGGTCAAACCGGCCATGCCATTGCACACGTGTTCTATGAGGTCCAAATCAGCGGCGGTGCCTTCACCCCTGCGAAGTTTTTTGACGATTTTGTGCAGCCAGCCAGTGCCTTCGCGGCACGGTGTGCATTGCCCGCAACTCTCGTCGAAGTAAAAATGCATCAACACTTGGATCAGCTCCACCATGTCGCTGCTCTCGGGAATGATGATCATGCCACCACTGCCAAGCATGGTGCCGGCCTGGCCCAGAGATTCATAATCCAGGGGCACGTTCATGATTTCGGCTGCAGGTAATACGGGCACCGAAGAGCCCCCAACGATGACGGCCTTCAGTTCTTCCCCATCCACCATGCCACCGAGATAGTCGTGGAAGAATTCCCGGAAAGTCATGCCCAGGGGAATTTCAAATACGCCTGGATTTTTGACGGGCCCACTAACGGACCAGAGCTTGGTGCCGCAACTTTTTTCTGTACCAATAGCACTGTAGGCGGCGGCTCCATTGTTCATAATCCAGGGCACTGTCGCCACAGATTCCACATTGTTGACAATGGTGGGCTTGTCCAGGAAACCGGAAACGGCAGGGAAGGGCGGTTTGAGTCGGGGTTGTCCCTTGACGCCTTCAACAGAGTTGATCAGCCCTGTCTCTTCACCACAGATGTAGGCCCCGGCGCCTTTATGCACAATCATTTCCAGATCATAACCGCTGCCCAGAATATTCTTTCCCAGGAAACCTGCGGCATAAGCTTCATCCACCGCAGCCTGGACCCGGTCAATCAACCAGCCAAATTCGCCACGGATATATATGTAGGCCAGCTTGGCATTGACGGCGAAGCAACTGATGATGGTGCCTTCAATGGTCTGGTGTGGATCGTAATCCAGCAGATACCGATCCTTGAAGGTGCCGGGTTCACTTTCATCGGCGTTGACGAAGAAGTAGACGTCTTCAGCATCCTGGGGCACAAAGCCCCACTTCACGCCGGTGGGGAAGCCAGCTCCCCCTCGCCCACGCAGCCCGGAATCTTTCACCACTTCACGCACTTCTTCGGGCTTCATACCGTCCAAAACCATGCGCAAAGCGCGATAGCCACCCTCGTTTTCATACACGGACAGTTTGTGCCCGTCTTTACGCCCAAATCGGGCCGAGAGGATTTGATGTTCGCTTTTCGCCACCCTTATTCCTCCAGTTCCCGGTCAGTATCGGCCCGGGGAATTTCTCCCCGTTTGAAATCATCCAGCATGCCGTCAATCTTTTCAGTGGTCAGATGTTCATACAAATGCTTGCCCAGTTGGAGCACCGGGCCATTGCCGCAGGCTCCCAGGCACTCGGCGCCTTCCAGACGAAATTTTCCATCAGGAGTGCTTTCACCCTTGCGCACACTCAGCTTTTTTTCCAGGTGAGCGATCACACCAGGAGCGCCCATAATATGGCAACTGATGTTATGACAGACCTGCAGCACATGATCAGCCTGGGGCTCGGTGCGGTACATGGTATAAAAGGACAAAACCTCATTCACCCTCGCGATGGTGACCTCCAGCTTTTCAGCCAGAAGTTTCACACCATCAAGGGGCACATGATTCAACTCGTCGGTGATTGCCCAGATGCAAGGCATCAGGGCGCTGGCCTTCGTTGGGTACTGTTCAATGAACCCATCGATTTTGGCCAGCGTCTCAGCCGAGAGTTTGAATTCCGTTTGTTCCTGCGACTTGCTCATCTATCAACCTTCCAAACTGAAATGTTTGAAGCAATACGGATTTAGCGATCCAGCTCACCAGCGATAATGTTGAAACTGCCCAAAGTGGCGATGGCATCGGGCACCATCCCTCCCTGGACCACATGAGTGAACGACGAGAAAATAGGGAAACACGGTGGGCGCACTTTCATGCGGTAAGGAATCCCGGATCCATCACTGACGCAGAAGAAACCCAACTCGCCATTGGCGCCTTCGCCGTACCCGTATCCTTCTCCAGCTGGCACTTTGATGCCCTCATAGATCAGCTTGAATTGGTTCATAACCCCTTCAATGCTGTTGTAGACTTTTTCTTTGGGAGGCAGAATCACCGAATGGTCGTCAATGTTCAGGGGACCGTCGGGCAGGTTGTCCAGAGCCTGCAGGACAATGCTGCGGCTTTGCACCATTTCAGACATACGCACCATGATGCGGTCGTGGGTATCGCCATTTGTTCCGGTGGGAATCTCAAAGTCGTATTTTTCGTATCCCCAATAAGGGGCGTGCTTGCGCAGATCATAGGCTAGGCCTGTGGCGCGCAGGCAGGGGCCCGTGTAACCGAAGCTCAGGGCATCTTCCTGACTGATAACACCCACATCTACAGTACGGCCGAGGAAGATCGCGTTACGGGCAATAAGATTCATGACGTCGTTGGTGCCCTGGACCAACTCCTCCATCTTGTGACGGATTTCGGTTTCAAAACCATCGTAAAGATCATGGCTCATGCCGCCGATGCGGGCATAATTGGTGGTCAACCGGCTACCGCACAGTTTTTCCAAGCTCTCGTAAATGCTTTCCCGGACATTGTACAGGTACCAGTAGTTTGTCAGGGCACCCACATCCACCAGGTTGGCACAGACACAAACCAGATGATCGATGATACGGCCCAATTCACTGACAATGACCCGGATGGCCTGGGTCCGGGGTGTCACTTCAACGCCCAGCAATTTTTCCACAGCGGAGGCGTAAATGCTGTTGTTTGTCATGGCCGAACAGTAATTCAAGCGATCGGTATAAGGCATGACCTGGGCCCAGGTGTGATCCTCGGCTTCTTTTTCAAAACAACGGTGGATGTAACCGATTTCAGATTTGCTGTCGAGAATCGTTTCCCCATCCAGCAATACTTCCACCCGCAAAGCACCATGCATGGCAGGATGACTGGGGCCCAGGTTTACTGTCAGCAAATCACTGGGATAGACCTCATCAACCACGCCCCCTAATTCAGGAGCCAAATCTGTAGCCCGGCGGGCACCTTGCTGGATATCCTCATCGGTAAAAAGATCTTCCGGAACACGGCATTCCTGGCCGCGTTCGATGGGATAATCCTTGCGCAAACCGTGGCCTTCAAACTGGTGATGGGTCAGGATCCGGCGCAGGTCCGGGTGGTCACTGAAAGGAACACCCAAAAGATCATACACCTCTCGCTCCGCCCAGTTGGCAGAACGGTAAACCTTAGATACTGAAGGAATTGGAGCGCCCTCTTCAGTGTCAACTTTAACCGTCATCCGGTGATTGTTCTGCCAGGACCGCATGAGGTAATTGACCTCGAAACGCTTGTCGCGTTGGGGACGATCCAAATTGTCCACACCCACCACATCGGAAAGTTGCTCACAGCCCTCCCGGTCGCGCAAATGCGTCAACACAGAAACAACCTTTTCCGGCGCCACAGTGATGAATTCATCTCCGTGATGGCTACCGGTGGTGAGAATATCCGCACCAAATTCCTGCTGCAGTCTTTCGACCAGCTTCTGGCTCATCTTTTTCCATTCCCTGGCAGGGTCTCAAAAGCCCCGCGAGTCTGAAAGATTCTAAATGATTCAGAAATATTCTGAATGTTCTGGCCTCAAAGGCCCTTATTCTGCCTCTACCCGCCCGGCATGCCGCACCGTCGAAGGTTCAAATCCTTCTTTTTCCACTTTTTCCTGAATCTGAGTCAGGGCGAACAAAAGATTTTCCGGGGTAGGCGGACAACCCGCCACATACACATCCACAGGGATGACGTGATCGGCCCCCTGCAAGGTGCTGTAATTGTTATAAAAACCACCACTGCTGGCGCAGGCGCCCATGGCAATAACCCATTTGGGCTCAGCCATTTGCTCGTAAATGGTTTTCAGAATGGGAGCCTGTTTGTAGCTGATCGTCCCCGCAATGATCATCAGATCGCTCTGCCTCGGGGAAAAACGCACCAACTCCGCTCCAAAACGACTGATGTCGTTATAGGACGAGACTGTACTCATGAATTCAATAGCACAACAGGCCACACCAAAAGGAAGTGGCCATAAACTGTATTTCCGCCCCCAGTTGACTGCCTGACGCAACCGCGTGGTGATGAAATTGCTGGGGCTTTCGAGGTCTACTGCCATTCGAGCCCACCTTTCTTCCAGATGTAAACAAAACCGACCAGAAGCACAGCCAGGAAGGCCCCCAGCTCGCCGAGAGCAAACATAGCCTGGCCATTGGCGACCAGCTCATTAAAGAGCAGCACCCACGGATACAGAAAAACCGCTTCCAGGTCGAAAAGAAGGAAAAAGAGCGCCACCAGAAAGAACCGCACAAAGAAGCGGATCTGGGTGGTACCACGCACCGGAACACCACACTCATAGGTGGAGTTCTTTACTGCTGATGGCTTGGATGGACCCAGCCAGAAGCTCAAACCCAGGAAAAGGGCCGAAAAGCCCACAGCCACTGCCAGCACCATAATCACCGGCATGAATTGCTCGAACATGAAGACTCCCTAGGGGAAATCACACCAACACCACACCCGGGCACCACGCTGCGTACAACAGCTAGATAAACACCGGGTTTATTTTGTTGTAAAAATAACAGTCCCCGCAAAACTGTCAACAAAGGTTATTGATAACGCCAAAAACCATGCCCAGATGGTAGTTTTTTGGCCATGCCCCCCTATAGACACGACAGTGCATGCCTTTCCGGAGCCTTTTGGTACAGACTCAAAACATAAGATTCCAAGGGTTTACCATCTATTTGAAGGGAAAACCGATTTTCAACAACCAAAAACAAATAGGCACGAAGGTTGCAGTGTATGAAGGCAAATCTATCGGCCAGGCGTCCCGGCAGGTGATATCAATGAAGCCCGGAACGCTTTCACTATTTAAGGAGCGGATCATGACCACCGTCACCCAGCCGATCAATACGACCGAAAACCAATCTCCCGATGCCCAAAATATGGCTGTATTGGTAAAAAAAGGAACTCAGGCTCTGGAAGACGGAGACTTGATGGCGGCTCTGGATACTTTTGAAAAAGTTGTCGTCGCCTTTCCTGATCGTCCTGAAGGACACAACAACCTTGGCGCCATGTACTCATCATTGGGTGAGCTGGACAAGGCCGAAAGCTGTTTTGATAAGGTTCTGGCCGTATTACCAAACAACCCCGATGTCCATTACAACCGGGGCGTGATGCGCAGTCGTCAGGAGAAATTTGACTCAGCCAGAGACGATTTCCTGGTGGTCTTAAAAGCGCATCCCAAAGATGCTGATACTCTAAACAACCTGGGTGTCATGGACTATATGCAAGGCCATCTGGTGTCGGCGCGAAAGCATTTCAAAAAAGCCCTCAAAGCAAAACCCACCTATACCAATGCCCTGTTGAATTTGATTGATGTGGAACAGAGCATGGGGAACAGCTTCCAGGCCGTGGCTCTGTGCGAAAAGCACTTGGAAAAGAACAGTGACATTGAGGTTCGTCGCAAGCTTCTGGACTTGCTCAGCAATGGCTGTCGGGATGCTCTGGACAAAGCCAGCCGAGTGGCTGAAACCCTCATTGGCGCCGGGGATGAGAATAATACCACTCGCATGGAACTGGGTCGATTGATCCAGGCTCGCACGGCCTTAACCGTGCCCATGCTCTAATATTGTTTTAGCTTTTTATGAATGGTCGCTTCTCTCCAGAGGCGGCCATTTTCTAATTAATTATGGCGCAATTTGCTTTACTCTGACACCCTATGACTCTTGCTCACGGCCCCGAGGCCAACTTGATGGTTTCATTGACCGGCAGCCCAAAGGCAGTCCTCCATGATCGTTTTTCTTAACAACCAATTACTTGATGAAAAGGTGGCGTCTGTTGCCGCCGGCAACGCAGGATTTCTTTATGGAGAGGGAGTCTTCACCACCCTGCGATTATACAAAGGCTTGGCCCCGGATCTGGAAGCCCATATGCTCCGGCTCCAACGGCAGGCCATGGCTTTGGACATTCCCTTTTCCATAAGTTTACCAGAGGCCAATGGTATTATTAAAAGCCTTGTAAAGGAAAATGAACTGGACAATTGCGATGCCCGATTGCGGTGGACGGTGACCCGTGGGACAGATCCTGAGCAGGCCTTTCCCATCACTCCTTCACCCCACCAACAACCAACGGTATTGGTGACCACCAAAGCCTTGCCCCAATCTTTTGATGAGCCCAACAGCCAGGGAATCCACGTGAAGGTTCTCGGTTCCAGTTTTCAACGGACCCACTGTCCCCATCTCAAAACCCTGAACTATCTCCCTTCTCTTCTGGCCTTGAGAGAAGCCCACAAAAGCGGCGCCACCGAGGCCATCATCCTGGATCAAAACGGGCAGCTCTGTGAAGGAGCCGTCAGCAATGTGTTCCTGGTCCACGACGGCGTATTGCAAACTCCCCCCGACCAGGGCCAAATTCTGGCCGGCCTTACCAGGCAAAAGATTTTGGATAGGGCCCAAGAAATAGGCCTGCCATGCCTTGAACAAATACTGACCCGCCAAAACCTTGAGGACGCAAACGAAATATTTCTCTGCAACAGCGTCCGCCAAATTCTTCCGGCCATTGCCCTTGATGACATTCCCGTGGCTGAAGGAAAAGTGGGGCCCATTACCCGCAAGCTCCAGCAATGGTATGCCTCAGCCATGCAACCAAAAAAATAGCCGGACTCCTGCTGGAGGCCGGCTATTCGCAGATTCCGATGTCCCGTTAAAAACTAGAAATCAAAGCTTGTATCCTGAGCCTTGAACGAAGAGGAATTGAAGTCCTCTTCTTCCACGGCAGGTAATTCGTTTTTGATTTCCCGGGGCGGTGGGCCGGCCAGGGCAACAAAATCTTTCAGGGAGGCCAGATCCGTATAACGATCGGCGGTGGCAATCAAGTCTGTGCTGGTCATTTCACGCAAGGCACAAACTTCCACATGCAATCCGCGACGTCCCAGAGCTTCCACCAGAGGCCGGAAATCACCATCACCGGTACAGAGGATGATGGAATCCAGTTTGGGGGATAATTCCAAAGCGTCGATGGCCATTTCCATATCCAGGCTGCTGCGCACACTGCGCCCACCCTGTTCCGCCTCGTTAAAGGATTTGATTTCCTTGATAACGACCTTAAAACCATTGAGACGAAGGAAGTTGATAAAATCAATTTTCCCTTCGGATTGGCTGCTCACTGCTGTGTAAAAATAGGACCGAACCAGGCGCCGGGGCCCTGCAAGTTTGCGGCAAAGTTTCAGATAATCCAGTCGCATATTCAAGTGCTTGGCACTGTAATGAATATTTTCTCCATCAATAAAAATAGCTACACGATCATTGGGACTTGGGGTGTACATTTTCTTATCACCTTTTTAGTCATGACATCGGACCGGTGAGCCGGTCGGCTAGGCGAGTGATCAGGTAAAACATCCATCGGGGACAGTCATACTGTATCAAATAGGAGACCTGCTATCGGAATAATAGGCTTAAGGCCCAAAACACGCAATGAAATATTAGTCTTTTCCTTATAGTTGTGATCCGGCCACAGCCCTTTGAGAGCGGAATTTTTTCCAATCACTCCGGCCGTTCTGGAACCACTGCGTCCCTAAAGTTGACAGCCGATAATAAGTGGGGAGAACCAGTAAAGTTAACACAGTACTGGAGGCCAAACCTCCACTGATAGCCCTGGCCATGGGATAATATTCAGCCCCACCCACATTGGCTCCGTGAAAAATCGCCAACGGCAATAAACCCAAAATGGTGGTGCCGGCGGTCATCAAAATGGGGCGCAAGCGCTCACCGCAGGCCTCGACAATGGCCTGATCCAGCAGCAACCCTTCTTTTCGGCGGTTGTTGATATGGTCAATGAGAACAATACCGTTGTTGACCACCACTCCAATCAGAATCACAATGCCAATCATGGCCATCATGTTGAATGGAGTGCCCGTTGCCATCATCAACCAGAAAACACCCAGAGAGGCAAACGGAACCGTTCCCATGACCACCAAAGGATAGAGTAGAGATTCAAACAGGCTGGCCATCACAAAGAACACACAGGCCAGAGCCAAAATCATATTGATATTCATATCATTTTGTTGCTGCTGGGCTCGCACGATGTTGGATCCGAAATTCCAGTCATAACCCAAAGGCAAATCCATGCCGTCCATCAATGGCCGGATTTTCTTAAGTACTTCATCAAGTTTTTCGCCATCCCAAGTTCCGGTGATGGTGATGCCACTCTTCTGGTCCAGACGAAAAATGCGTTCGGGGCTTTTGCCAAATTGGAAATCAGCCACTTGTCCCAACTGCACAGACTGCTGTCCCACACTCCCCACCGTCAACAGGGCCAGATTTTCTATGGATTCAGTATCTTCGGGATAAAGGGAAACGATCATGTCGATTTCCTTTTCACCGGTTTGCAGTCGCGGGAGCATCATGCCGCGATAGGTGAGAGACATGATTTCGGATATGGTCTGGGGTGAAATCCCAAACCGCCCCGCCTGATCGGGATCCACGTGAATTTGGATCTCCGATTTTCCGTTATCGTTGTCGCTCTTCAGATCGGCGACACCCTCGATGCTGGCCAAACGTCTTTGAGCTTCTTCCACAAAACCTTCCAGATACTCTGTTTCTTCTCCACTGATGGTAACACTGAAGGATTTGGCCCCGGACTCCTGTCCGTCATCTCCGCCAAAACGGTAGATCAATCCCGCTTGTTCGGGCAGGTTTGTGCGAAGATCTTCCCTCACTTCGGTATAGAAATCAGGAGTGACCACCCCTTCGCTGAAAAAGAGTGTGACGGCGGCACCATCGGCACCATACCAGGCATAGAGATCGCGAACGCCCAGATCGTCACGCCGGGTTTCCAGGTAATCGGAAACTCGTTCAGTGTAGATTTTTGCAGTCTTTTTATCCACAGGATCAGTAAAATCAAAACGCACCTGGAGACTCTTGCGCTGGATCCCCTGTTCGCCTTCCACGTCGGGCTTGAAATTGGTGAGCTTCATGGCCCCAACAGTGATGACCAAGACCAGCGGCATAATCACCAGAACCGTCACCAGGGGATGCTTCAAGGCTGTCCAGGACAGCACGCGCAGGTAATGCTTCTTCAACACCAGCAACCAGCGGGCATCCTCCAGCTTTTCATCCTTGGCATTGCGTGTCAACCGGATGGACAAAGCCGGAATGACCGTCAGACTCACCAACAAGGAAAAAATCAAAGTCACGCTGATAGTAACACCCACTTCACCCAACCAAACCGCCAATTCGTCGCTTTTACTCAAAACGATAGGCGCAAAAACAATGATGGTCGTAAGAGTGGAAGCCACAATGGCGCGCCCCACTTCTTTAGTTCCCCGGGCGGCGGCTGCCACCGGGCTGGCTCCCATGTGCTGCCGGCGGTGAATGGCCTCCAATACCACGACAGCATTATCCACCAGCATGCCCACCCCCAGCATCAATCCCATCATCGACAAGACATTCAAACTGCTGCCGCTGAGAAACATGAAAATGGTCGTGCCGAGAATGGAAATGGGTATGGCTACTGAGACCACCAAGGTCATGCTCAAACGGCGCAGGAAGAGATACAGAATGGCTAAAGCCAGAACTGAGCCGAACAATCCTCCTTGTAAAAGGCTTTTCAGGGAGCCCGTAATTTCATCGGCCTGGTTGAAGAATGAAAAACTGTTGATCCCCGCCAGGGCGGGGTCATCATTGATGCGCGCCAACTCTTCTTCTACAGCCCGGCACACCTCCACTGTGTTGTAACCAGAGGCTTTTTGTACCCAAAAGGCAATGGCAGGCTCTTCATTCAGGATGCGGCCGTAGCTTAAGGCGGGAGCACCATAAAGAACCTCAGCCACATCTTTCAGTTTCAAGCCAGAGGCAGAAATAGGCAGCTCTTTCAAGTCCTCGACACCAGACAGACCACTGACGGTGCGCACATCGTAACGCAAGCCATCATCTGTGACTTTGCCCACCGTCAACTCTACGTTCGCACCTTGCAGCTCCGCAAAGAGATGGCTCACATCCACGTCGTGTTCCATAATTTTGTCGAACAGCAAATACACCGAAGCCTGGGTCGGATTCACTCCATCAATCTGAACACGGCCGACGCCAGGAATGCGCTGCAAGGGTGCAATAATCTTTTGATCCAGCAGATCCCAGCTTTCACTCAGATCACGACCTTTAGCCGAAATACGGCCTTCGATAATGGGAATATCGTTGGTGTTGAAAGTCAGCAGAAGGATCTGTTGGATATCCGCCGGCAACTCGCTGCGGATTTGATCGATGCGCTCTTTGACCTCCATACGCAGCAGGTTGACATCCTGGCCCCACTCGAAATTAACTCCCACTTGAACGGCATCAGCATCGCTGAAACTGCGGATTTCCCGCACTCCACCCAGGGTGGCCAGCACTTCTTCAATGGGCCGAACAATGTCTTTTTCATTCTCAGTGGGCAGCCCGTTCTGGTATGGGATGTACACGGCAATAAAGGGGAATTCCACCCGGGGCAAAAAATCCAGGGGCAACTTGAGGATAGACACGGCGCCCAGCAGAATCACCGAGACTAAAACCATGGCCAATGTGACGGGCCGCCGGAGGGCCATGTAGGTCAACCACATATTAACGGCCCTCCCCACTGGGAGCAGCTTGGAGGGGTTTGCCCGAAAACAGAGTGTAGATCACGGGGACAACCACCAAAGTCAGCATCGTGGCCAGGAGCAGGCCACTGATGACAGTGACGGCCAAAGGAGCTCGGAGCTCCGCCCCTTCACCCAATCCCAGAGCCATGGGCAGCAGGCCCAAAACAGTAGTCGAGGTGGTCATCAAAATGGGACGCAGGCGTTCGCTGCCGGCATGACGCACGGCATTGCCAAGATCCTGACCCGCCCTCCGTAGTTGGTTGATTCGGTCCACCAGCACAATACCATTATTGACGACAATACCCGCCAACATAATAGCCCCAATGACCGCAATGACGCTGACACTCATACCACCGAGGTACAAGCCGTAGACGGCACCCGTCATGGCCAAAGGCACGGTGAACATGATGATCAGAGGGTAAACGAAAGATTCAAACTGCGAGGCCATCACCAGGTACACCAGGAAAACAGCCAGCAGTATGGCCATTTGCAGGGACCGGAAACTCTTGGTCATTTCGTCATTCTGACCGCCCAACTCCACAGAGATTCCAGCAGGCAAAGGCAGACCACGCAAGGCGTCGGAAATTTCCGCCGTCACAGAGCCCAAATCCCGGCCTGAAACATTGGCCGAGACGATGGCCACTCGTTTGCTACCCAAACGGTGGATTTCTGAAGGTCCCGTCACAACGTCCATATTGGCAATGGAAGACAACTTGATGGGGATGCCCTCGCGCTCGGTGACAATGAGATCCTGCACCGCAGTCAGGGTATTGCGCTGTTCACTGCTGTTCATGACACGGATATCCACGTGACGTTCCCGGTCCCGGAAACGGCTGGCCACATTACCCCGCACTTTATCCCGCAAGAGTGTCGAAACTCCACCGAGAGTCAGGCCGTAGCGGTTCAACTTGTCACGATCAAAACTCACCTGAACTTCTGGAGAACCGGGCACCATGCTCAGCCTGATGTCTCGCAAACCATCAACTTTTTCCAGGCGTTCGGCCACCAGGTCGGCAGTCTTCTGCAAATCAGGAAGGCTATAGCCGTAGACATCCACTTCAACGGGAGCGCCGAAGGCCAAAAGGGCCTGACGCCGCACCTTCATCTGTAGGTCCGGGTGTTCCTTAATAACTGACCGGATGCGCTCCAAAGCCAAGGCCTCGGCATCTGCTGTGGACTCATCCAAAAGCACATGCACCTCGGCACGGTTTTCCTTGCGTCGCTGGGCACTGGTTTCACCATCGCGGGATACCCCCACATCACCAGCCACAAGGGCCACTCCAGGTAGTTCCGCCAGCTTCTTCTCGAGGCTTGCCACTTCGCGGTCCGTCAAAGCCAGAGGTGTTCCTTCGGGCATTTCCAGAGCCAGGGTGAATTCTCCCCGAGCCAGAGGCGGCACCAATTCCGTGCCCAGACTGGGCCACAACATGACCGCTCCAGCAGCCATCAGCACCACCAGAAACAACACCGGAATGCGGTGGCCCAAAGCGAAGTTCAGGGTATTGTCATAGCTCTTCTGCATGAGGGGAAAAGTGCGTTCAAAGAGCCAGGTCAGGGGCCACAAGGCAATCAAGACAAGCCATTTGAAGGCGGCTCCCACAAATTGTAAACCCCGGAAGACCAATAAGGGCCCTCCCAAAACCAAGAACAAAGCTCCCAACTGTATCGCACGCAGAATCCGGTTGGACGCAGGAGCGTGGCGGGACCAGGATTGATACCAGGAACTTCCCTCGGCACCGGACTTCTCCTTGCTCATGATGCCTTCACCCATGCGTGATCCGCGAATTCGCAGCCCAAAAGCCACGGCCATGGGCGTGAAAGTCAAAGATAGAATCAGGGAGATGGCCAGGCTGAAGGTCACGGTCAGGGCTTGATCCCGGAAGATCTGCCCAGCCACACCCACCACCACAAAGACGATAGGAACAAAGACAGCCAGGGTAGTCAAAGTGGAAGCCGTCACTGCACCAGCCACTTCGCCAGCACCAGCAGACGCAATTTCCCCCATATCAACATCACCTGAGGATTGTTCCTTTTTCCGGTGGATGCTTTCCAGAACCACAATGGAATTATCCACCAACATGCCCACGCCCAGAGCCAATCCACCCATGGACATAATATTCAGGGACACGCCCCTGGTTAACATCAAAATGAAAGTGGCCACAATGGAAATGGGGATGGCAATGCCGATGATCATTGTGCTGCGGAAGTCCCGCAAAAACACAAACAAAACAACAATGGCCAGCAGCCCCCCGATGATCGCGTTGTTGCGTACTTCCCGAACCGCCGAGGAGATGAAAATTGACTGATCAAACAGAACCTCCAGCTGGACCCCATCAGGCAGCCTTTGGCGTAAACTTTCCAGATGACCAGTCACTCCACCGGCCATTTCCACAATGTTGGCATCGCCTTCTTTGTAGATGGCAATTTCCACACTCTCAAATCCATCAATGTGGGTGACAGTGGATCGCTCTTTGTGGGTTCGGTAAACACGGGCCACGTCAGCCAACCGTATGGGTTCATTGGCCACAAGGCCCACCGTAACATTTTCAATATCTTCCAGGCTTTCAAACCGGCTGAGAGTGCGGACGATATATTCAGCGTTTCGATCCCGCAGCCGTCCACCGGAGGCGTTGATATTCTCGGAGGCCAGAGCCTGACTCACCGTGGCGATTTCCAATCCCAGGGCAGAGAGACGGGTCTCATCAATCTCGACCCGGATCTCTTCTTCCAAACCACCAGAGACCCGTGCGGCGGCCACACCATGCAGGGCTTCCAGTTCCTTTTTTAATACCTCATCGGCAATGTTCCGCAGACTCACCAGTGGAGCGTTGCCACTGAGCCCGATGCGTACCACCGGGTCCTGGGCCGGGTCATACTTCAACAACAGGGGTACACGGGTTTCATCCGGCAAGCGGACCAAGTCGATCTTTTCCCGTACATCAAGGGCGGCATAATCCATGGCCGTGCCCCAGTTGAATTCCAGAGTAATTTGCGAGAGCCCGGACTGGCTTATGGAGTGCACCTTGCGCAAGCCAGGCACCACACCGACAGCTTCTTCGATGGGCCTGGTCACCAGGTTCTCCACATCCACAGGAGCGGTGCCGGGAAATTCAGTTTGGACCGTCAGACTGGGATACCTGATTTCAGGAAGTAGCCGCATATCCAACCGACCAAGAGCCGTCAGTCCAAAAACCATGGCAGCCAGAGTAACCATCCATACGGTCACCGGATGAGTCACTGCATATCGTATGACCTTCATCAGTTGTTCTCCGCCATGGCTGTGACTGTATCAGGTTCGTCATTCAAGGCGTCGGCTGGAGATTCGTAGCCCAAGACATCCGCATTGAGAGCCTTAATCAGGGTTCCGGTGCGCAATCCCCCCTGCCCCATCGTCACGATGAAATCGCCATCACTGAGGCCTTCCAGAATTTCCACGTGGGTTTCATCATATAACCCGGTACGGATTTCCACTTTTCGCACGGTATCAGCAGCGGCCACAAAGACACTGCGCAAAGCGCCTTCTTCCACCAAGGCCAACTTGGGGATGGAAAGAGCGTCATGATGGGAGTCGGTGGTGATGCGGATTTTGGCAAATCCCCCCACCTGGGCCAGATTGTCGCCATCCTCCAATAATAAGGTGAGCCGCACAGTGCTGGTGGCTGGATCCACCACAGGTGAAACTCGTTCCACCCGGGCCTCCATGGCTTCATCCAAGGCCTCGGGTGAAACCAGGACTCGCTGCCCGGCAGAGACTTTTCGAGCCACGGCTTCGGGCAGATTCACTCTTACCCGCAAAGGCTCAAAATCTCCCAAGGTGAACGCGGGAGCACTGATGGCCACTTGCTGCCCAACCACTATTTTTCGCTCGGTGATCTGGCCGGCAAAAGCTGCCCGCACCCGGGTTTCCTCCAGAGCGATGCGCGCCAGATCACGTTCGGCTTCGGCCAACTTCCAGGCAGATTCCACATCATGAAATTCCTGCTGGCTGATCAATTCAGCATCCAGCATTTCCCGGTTGCGGTCTAAAATTCGTTCTTTGTCATGCATGGTGAGTTCTGCTTTGCGCAATTGGATTTTTTCCCGATCGTTTTCCAATTCCGCCAGGACATCACCCTTTTTCACCCAATCGCCCTCTTCCACCATCAGGTTCTGCACCCGACCAGTGGTGCGGCAGGTCAGTTCAACCATGCGATCAGCTTCGATGACCGAAGCGGCACGATAGTACGAGCTGATTCCATGGGCCTGGGCCAAGGCCAACTCTACAGGCACCGCCATAATTTCCGGTTTGTCGTCATCCTCATCTTTTTCTGAGGGTTCGGTACCGTCCTGTGCATCATCGGCCACAGCCTGGTCCGCACTCAGGCCAAGACCTGCCGGGAGCTTACCGCTGAAATACAACCCAGCTCCGGTGCCACCAATGATCAGAATGAATATGAAGACCAGAAACAGGGGTTTCTTTATGAATGACATCGTCCGAGCTCCTACGCAGAAAAGGAAGAGGCAATGATCGGGCCTGAATGACCCACAGAAAACAAGACGCAGGAGAAGGGTATTGGTTGCATTGATTGTCCGGTTATTTTGCGTTCTGCCGTCTGGATGCTGGAATTCCCGGGGACAGAGAGCTACTTTCACAGGGATCGGTGGGATGTCATGAAAGCCGGCCGATCTCCCGAACACATGTATGCAAAGAAGGGTCAGAATATGAAGAAGCTGGTCGAATGCGTTCCCAATATTAGCGAAGGTCGGGATCCGGCCATCATCGAAGCTGTCACTTCCGTTGTGGGCGAAGTTGCCGGCGTGCATTTGCTGGATGTGGACCCCGGAGCGGACACCAACCGCACGGTGATCACTTTCATTGGCGATCCCGAAGGTGTAGCCGAAGCGGCCTTCCGAGTGGTCAAGCGGGCCGCCGAACTCATCGACATGAGCAAACAAAAAGGAGCCCATCCCCGCCACGGCGCCACCGATGTATGCCCCTTCGTCCCTGTGCGTGGCGTGTCCATGGAAGAGTGTGTTGAGATTGCCCGTAAAGTGGGCCAGCGCATCGGAGCTGAACTCCAGGTTCCTGTTTACCTGTATGAAGAAGCCGCCTCCAGTAAAGAGCGCCGTAACTTGGCCTTCGTGCGTAAGGGTGAATACGAAGCCCTGTCAGAAAAATTGGGCACTGATAAGTGGAAGCCCGACTTCGGTCCTAACGAGTGGAATGAAAACACCAAGCGCAGCGGAGCCACCAATGTCTCTGCCCGGGGTTTCCTGGTCGCATACAATGTGAACCTCAATACCCGCAACAAAAGCATCGGCTCTCAGATTGCCCTGGACATCAAGGAAGCTGGCCGCGCCCAAAGAGACGCCAAGGGTGTCATCGTCAGAGATGCCAAGAAAAAGCCGGTCATGGTTCCCGGCCCCTACAAACTGGACGCCTGCAAAGCCGTCGGTTGGGTCATCGAAGAATATGACAAGGCTCAGGTCTCCATCAACCTTGTCAACACCGCCATCACCAAACCCCACCAGGCATTCGACGCCTGCAGTGCCAGCGCTCAGGACCGCGGGGCCCGGGTTACGGGTAGTGAGCTGGTAGGGTTGATCCCTGAAGGTGACTTGCTCGCCGCTGGAAAGCACTACTTGAAAAAAGCTGGCCAATCAGCCGGTGTTCCTCGGAAAATGATTCTGGAAACAGCCATCCAGAGCATGGGCCTGAGAGAATTGGGTCCTTTTGATCCTGCAGACAAAGTCATCGAATACCAAGCCGGTCTTGTGGACGGCACCCTTGTCAGCATGACCAATCGCGAATTTGTGGATGTGCTCAGCACTGACAGCCCCGCCCCCGGTGGAGGATCCGTGGCCGCTTTGTGCGCTGCCCAGGCTGCGGCACTGACGGCCATGGTCGGCAACTTGAGCGTGGGTAAGAAAAAATACGCAAAAGTCCAGGATCGTGTGAAGGAAATCGCCGAGCTGGGACAGGATTTGAAAGACTTCTTCCTGGCCGCTATTGACGACGATACCAACTCCTTCAACGTGGTCATGGATTGCTTCGGTTTGCCCAAGAAAACCGATGCACAGAAAAAGGCCCGCGACCTGGCCATAGCCGAAGCCACCCGTGGTGCCACCAGAGTGCCCTTGTCGGTGTTGGAAAAAGTGCCCGGCCTGCTGAAGTTGGCCACGGAAATTGGCGAGATAGGCAACGCCGCCAGCCTCAGTGATGCCGGTGTGGCAGTGCTGACTGCTCTGGCTGGTGCTGAAGGTGCTTATTATAACGTATTGATTAATCTCGACGGTCTGAAAGAATTGGATCAGAGTGGCGAACCTGGTTTCCTGGAAGAGACTTTGGGACGCGCCAAGAATGCCATGGCCGAGAGTGAAACGTTGGCTGCTGAAAGCCGCAAGGCCGTACGCACGAAACTGGAACAAGCTCTCGAGTCGTGATAGAATGCTCTGCGTACTAATCGGAAATCATTTCGATCGGCCCTGAGGCTGGTCTTCATCGAGAAAGAAAGGCAACACAATGGCCCAAGCTGGACCACCCGAAGAAACAAAATCCCCGTGGCAACAGATCAGTGAGCCCTTCATTGATCTTTTCCATGCACCACGCGCCCTTTGGGGCATCAACCTGGCCTACTTCCTGGAGGGCATGGTTTATTTTGGGATGCTCGGCTATCTGGCCATGCACTTCTCAGATTTCATTTTCCAAGGTCTGCCCCACCCCGATGTGGAAGCCCACCACATGGTCATGGTGTTGACTGCCGGTATCACCATTTCCATGTTCTTCTTAGGCACTGTGGCCGATAAAAAGGGTATTCGAAAAACTCTTTTGATGGCTTTTGGATTGCTATTGGCTGGTCGGACTCTGATTTCAGCCGCCCCAACCGTATTGGGTATGGAGCCGGATGGCATGTGGTCCAGTCTGCACATCACCACTTTGATTGGTATGGTGCTGATTGTTGTCGGTTACGGAATGTACCAACCGGCAGCCTATGCTGGTGTGAAAAAATACACTTCACCCAAAAATGCAGCCATGGGATTTGCCATGCTGTACGCCTTAATGAATCTGGGTGGCTATTTGCCTTCATGGGCATGGGTGATTCGCGATACCATGGGTCTGGGCATCACGGGAACCTATTGGTTCTACACTGCCGTTACAGCCGTGGCTATCATCCTGACTTTATTCATCCTGACTCCCAAGGTTGAAAAGGAAGCTGAAACCCAAGCCGAAGCCGAACGCGTGGCTATTGCCAAGGCTGAAGCTGCCGCCGGTAATACAGAAGAAAAGAAGGAAGTTGCCGCTAAAGTTGAAAAATTTGAAGGCAGTTTCCTGGAAAAAACCGCTCGCTATTTTACGACCCATCCCCTCAGGGATGCTCGGTTTGCATTCTTCATTTTTGCATTGATTCCCGTGCAAACTCTCTTCACCTACAACTGGTTGATTCTGCCCCAGTACATCAACCGGGCGTACGATGGTTTCATCGGTGAAAAATTTGAAATGGCATCCAACTTTAATCCCATTTTGATTTTCCTCTTTGTCCCCATCATCACCGCTCTGACCATGAGGAAGAAAATCTACACTATGATGATTTTCGGTACCTTCATCATGGCTGCGCCGGCTTTTTTCCTGGCTATGGGAACTAATATTTGGACCTTGGGATCATATCTTGTGGTCATGACCGTTGGTGAAGCCCTGTGGCAACCACGGTTCCTCCAGTATGCCGCCGAAATTGCTCCAGAGGGGCGCACCGGTGAATACATGGGAGTGGCTCAGCTACCCTGGTTCCTGACCAAGATGCTGGTTCCTCTCTATTCTGGTGTCATGATTGATAAGTATGTACCAGCTGAGGGTCCCAAAGATCCTGAGACCATGTGGTTCATCTTTGGCGTGATCGCCATCATGTCTACTGTTATGCTGGTTGTGGGTAAGAAATGGGTTGGAGATATCAAGACTAAGGCCTAGTACCGATTAGGTAAAAAATAAGGGCGCGGTTATAAACCGCGCCCTTTTTTATGCCACCAGAAAACCGTTTTATTTTTTCCCTTTTTCATAGCCGTAATATTTTTGGTCATAATAGTAAGGCAGGACTTCGCCCAGGTTATTGGCAATGGCTCCTAGGATGTTGGCCCCTGCGCTGTTGAGAATTTCCACCCCACGCTTGGAAAGCTCCTTGGGTGTGCTGCCTGCCATCACCATGTAGAGAACACCATCCACGGCGTCCAGATAATGTAAGGGGTCACTCACGGGTACAACGGGAGGAGCATCCAGCAGCACCAGGTCGTAAGTCTTGTGGGCTTCATCCACCATACGGCGAACATTATTCCCACCAAACAAACGGCTGGGGTGTTTGCCGGCTTTCCCTGCGGGCATAAAGTCCAGGTTTTTGACCTGCGTTTCCCGGGTGGCATCTTTCACTGAAACGGTGCTGCCCAACAATTCGGAAAAACCAGGCGCCAAATTGCTCTGAAAAACAGTGTGCTGCACGGGACGCCTGATGTCCGCATCAACCAAGAGAATTCTCGAGGGTAAATGGTAGGCCAGAACCAGAGCGAAGTGCAATGAGAAAAGACTCTTTCCCTCGCCCCTTTCGGCACTGGTCACCATAATAGCTCGTTTGCGGTCCAGATCCAGATGGCGGCCGATACGGATCATGATACGGCGCAATTCGATAGCCAGCGGCGACTCGATATCGAAGATGCCACCGGTCAGAAGTTTTTGTCGATCTTTGATCATTTTCTATCTTCCCTTAAGACGGCCCCCCAAAGGGCCGGCCATAGTTAACTCAATTTGGGGTAGACTACCAGGAACCCCACAGTGGCCACGGCCAGGATTCCCAACACAATAGTGACCCAGCGTAAAATTCGCAGTTTGCGTTTTCGCTCAAAGATATCATCCTGAATTACGGGCAAGGTACCAATCACAATTAGCCCCAAAGTCCGTTCAATATCGTCCACTGATGTGAAGGAGCGGTCCATAAAAATAGCCAGGACCACAAGCCCGATTCCTATTCCCATGGAAAGCATAAAGCCCATCATCAAAAGCTTCATTTTATTGGGCTCAATGGGCGACAAGGGCCGGGAAGGCTTTTGACGAATTTTGACCTGGAATCCAATTTCTGATTGGCTCGCTTCCAGATTCAAATTCTGCTGGATAATTTCCTGCTCCATGGTCCGCACCAGATCAGCCGATGTAAGCACCACGTCCTGCAGCTCACCCAATCGGGCCGATTGCTCAGGTTGCTTGGCAGTGAAAGCCCGGAACTCATCAGTCCACCGTGCCAGGGAATTGCTAACCTGCCTCAAGCCAGACTGGAAAAGACCAAAATATAAATATTGGGTGATACGATTGCGGTCCATAAACCCAAGATTCGGATAATCAGCAGTCACTTTGTTTTCGACACGATTGTTGAGCCGCACACGAAGGCGCCCCAAATTTTCATCGAAATCCTGATATCCCCGTTCCGTTTGGGCCAACAGACTTTGCCCCACGGCCAAAGAGACCATTTCTCGCACCACAGCAGAAATGGTGGGATCATTTTGAAAACGACTCAATTTTGGCAGAGGCTTGACAATTCCCTCAATTTCCTTTTGCAGTCTGGCCATTTCGGTGCGATCGCTGCCTCGCTGCCTGTCTCTCATTTGTGCCAGATTGATTTCTGCGTTGCCTAAATTGCGGGCGTTTACGGGATTGTCAATTAAAGTGGATGATGCCATCCCTGATTGGAAATTAGTCAGCTCCAATTCAGCTTCAGCCAGAGTTTGGCGGTACCCCACAAGTTGTGTTTCCAGGAAATCCCTGGTGGTGGTCCGGACGGCTAATTGGTTGGCTCTATATTCATCCAGAAAAGCTTCCAAAATGTGGGAAATCATCCGGTAGGCGTGATCAGGATTGGGATCACGAACACCAATCAGAAAAAGATGAGACCCATCTTGGTCAATGCGCAAGTTGGTCTTCAACCTACTGGCAGCCCTTCTGATGGCTCTTTCTTCTGAAATGGGTTCAAGCCCCTCCTCAATCTGGCTCTGCCTCAAAGTCAGATGCAAATTCAGATCCGTTACCATTTTTTCCAAAAAATCAGGACTGGTCAGCAAAAGGTCCATATCCTGATATGCCACTTTGTCGAAATCCCGAGGTCGGCCATAGCGCCGGGCAGAATTTTCAATCAAATCTGTTTCGGTATTATTGACAATGATCCGGACCTGACCAGCGGAATAGAAAACCGGGGTCATGATTTTGATGGCCACGACAGCCATGGAGAAACAGAGAATAAACGGAATGATCATCAGCCATTTGCGACGCCAAAATGCCCGCACCATAGCCATGGGGTCAAATCCAGGCCCTGAAGATTGGGGTTCGTCCAAAAACGGGTCCATCGGAAACCTTTCTCCCGGAAGCTGGGTGGCAAATCTGCCTTCCTTGCTTCTGGCATTATTTTGAAATGGGAATCGAGTTTAGGCTAGTCCAACCCAGTCAGAATCGCAAGATATTGCTGCGACCCAAATTCGGATGTATCCCCACCACTACAAAAACCTCAATCCCGACTCCATGGATTGTCGGTTAAAACTACCCAAACCTAAGCAAAATAGAGAATTCCCTCATGTTATCAACACAATGGGCAATTCATTATTAGTCTTTCTTTGGCCCAATATTTGTATATATCCCCAAAGAATTCCTCTCCCGGAACTTGATGCCTACATGAAAATCCAAAGTCTATTCTTCGTCTTCATCTGTTGTCTCAATGGTTGCTCAAACACCTCAAACCCTGCCTATCCCCCTGAGGAAGAATCTTCTCTCTCTAATATTTCCTGGAATACATCACTGGGAACAGCCGATGGCTGGAATGCTGGAAATTGGGAGTGGTCCCTTGTTTCTGGCGACAGTTATTCTGGTGTAGCCAAGTTAGAGATATCTCCCTTAGCCGAGCCTCTCAAGGGCTGGAATATCCAATGGGAATTCTTCCCAGCCCTGCCTGATAGCCAAGAACAGAATTCATTGGTTTTGACACCCCTGAACCAAGAAAAATGGCACTGTATGAAAGGGTTTGGCCCCCATGAATCCAGCATGATTCCTTTGCCACGTATTCCTATAGATTCGACACTTTATCCTGATCTTCTGCATCTCATCAAGGAATTGACCACTCCATATTTTCAGCAACGAGTAACCCACTGGCCAGAATACCCCATCCCGGTCCGGTTGGTTCCAGCAATTAATGGTCCCATTGATATGGCAGAATGTTTGTCTGAAGCCACTGAGCGTTGGAATGAAGGTGCAGACTCCCCCTGGTTCATCATTGATTCCACAGCATCTTGGGGCATTCGCCTGGTCTTTTTCCCAGATCGGGAAATGCATCCACCCTTAGCAGCCCAAATTACCCGTTTGGATGGTGACGGTCGTCCTTTGCGCATCAACCTTTTGGCGGGTAACAATTATCACAGTTTGCTTTCCCGACCCTATGTGGTGCGCGGTTTTGTCCACGAACTGGGCCACGCCCTTTTCCTTTGGGGACACAGTCTTGACCGCATTCATTGCCTTTGGGGACTGGCTCCCCCCATGGTTTCAGATCCTAGTGCAGACGAAAGAAAGGCCGCGCGATGGTGGCACGGCCTTCCAGATGGTTTGGATCTGTCCCGCTATGGGGACTCTGCACTCAGCTCAATTAACCTGCAGTGAGAAGGGCATCATAGCTACAGGCCGGCCGTCCATCAATGACACCGCTGCCATCACCCCATCGTTGCGTAAAGTATCCAACAACTGAGGAATGGTGACACCGCCAGCAAGCATGGGGTCCAGAGAAACAAGGCTGGCGCCCAATTGGCCAAACATGCCGCCTTGGCGCAATGAACGTAAAAGCATGCGTTCCATGGGAGTCATTTCTTCGCCAAAAGTTATCACAGAGATCTTGTCCGTGGCTTTCAGCCCAAGAGTCCACTTTGCGGAAGTGAGGGCTCGGTGCAAACCTCCCAGTTCATCAACCAGCCCTGCCTCAAGACCTTGATATCCTGTCCAAACTCGCCCCTGGGCCACAGCATGAGCTTCATCCCGGGTCAAGTTTCGACCATCGGCCACTTTACTCAGAAAACGCTCGTAAAAGCCATCCAATTGATTTTGAAATAGCTTCCGTTGCGATGCCGAGAAACCGCCTTCATCGCTGAATAAAAGGGCATTGTCACCGCGGGTAATGAATTCACGATTAACCCCAATTTTTTCATACATGGCGCTGCGACTCATTTTTCCGGCATAAACACCGATGGAACCAGTCAAAGTGCCTGCGTCTGCAAAAATGGAATCAGCAAGGCATGAGATGTAATAACCGCCGCTGGCAGCCATGCCACTCATGGAAACGATGACAGGTTTTTCTTTTTGAACATCAACAATGGCTTTCCAAATCAGATCACTGGCTAAAGCGCTGCCGCCTGGACTATCCACCCGCAGAATGACCACATCCACATCTTCGTCTTCAGCAACGGCTTCCAGTTCTGACACGATAGTTTCACTGCCGGCTATTTTACCCTGGAAATTATCAAAACGACTTTCTCCTGGCATGATCACACCGGTTGCAAAGACCACACTGACCGTATGTTCCGTATCATCCAATGACGGACGGTCCAAAACGTAATCAACCAAATTAGTCGTCTCTTCTTCAGCAAAATGTTCATCCAATATTTCTTCATAATAAAGAGCACGGTCAACCAAGCCCATGGAAATGGCGGTTTCAGAGTCAAACATTCCTCTGTCAACCCACCCCTGGACCACTTCTGTGGACACTTCTCGCCCACTGGCGATCATGGCTAGCAATTTTTCAAAACGATCATCAACAATAGCCGCAATCATTTCTCGGTTAGCATCTGAAGCTTCGGTGCGCGTCATGCGTTCGGGGGCACTTTTAAATTTACCCACATGGATGAAATCAGCTTCCATGCCCAGCTTATCCAAAACGTCTTTCATGAAATCCAGTTCGGCCGTCACTCCCAACACCATGAGATTCGCTTCGGGAGACATATAGACTTCATCCGCCACAACAGCCAAGGCATATTCTCTGGTTCCGGCCCCATCAAAATAGGCGTAGACCGGTTTGCCCGATGCTTTGAAAACTTTAATGGCCTCCTGAATTTCTTCAATTTTGGCCCAATCAGTGGAAACGGCCCGCATATCCAGAACCAAACCCGTGATGCGTTCATCTTCGGCAGCTCTGTAAAGAGAAAAGACCACATTAGAGAGGGTTAGGACTTCACCATTTCTGACTTGTCCCAAAAATGAACGGTCGCTTTCTTCAGGGAAGCTTCCGCCCACTTGCCAGATCAAAACTCCACCATCAATGGCTACAGAGTCGTTCAGTTTGGAGAAGGAATACATCATCATTCCAAATCCCCCGCCAACAACCACCGCAATGATCAGGAAAACTATCCAAAACTTCTTCATTCGTTTCTCCCTTAAGAGCGACAGTAAGCCGCCATGGCCCGGGCTGCCCGGTCAATTTTACGAAACACCGGAATGCCCGCCTCTTCAATCATGCGACACATCGGATCATATATCTTCCCCGAATCGACCACAACAGCCGCCGGTTTAGCTGAACTAGTGATAATCTCAATCATCCGTGAAGGCTGTGAGGTTTCCTGTGATAAATCTTCTCTGTGCTTCCCTTGGTGGTCAGCGGGCAAATTATTCAAAGTGGGTGTCACCGGCACCGATGATAAAATGGCCAGATCAACGGTCTCAGAATTTAAAATTGCCTCGCAACTGTCTGAAAATGCGTCTGTTCCAGTCATTGGCGTACAGTCAATGGGGTTGCTTCGATGCGCAAATGAAGGCAGAACGGTATCCAGTAGGGATTGGGTTTTGTCATCAAAGACTGCTAACTCCAGTCCTTCCAGTTGGTCCATCACAGTGCTGCATTCAAATCCGGCATTGCTAATGATGCCCACTTTTTTCCCTGCCACCGCTTTGCCGGCCAGCAAGGTAAACGTTTTGATCATATCTTCAAATTGATCCAGAGATTCTGCCACAGTGACGCCTGCCGATTCCAGACAGGACCTGGCTACAGCATAGTCTCCCGCCAGAGAAGCAGTATGCGAAGCAGCAGCCTGGGCACCAAGGGCTGTTTTCCCCGCTTTGAAAATAATGACTTTCTTACCAGCAGCTTTGGCTAGTTTCGCTTTTTCCAGAAAACGAGCGCCGTCTCCAGTGCGAAAACCCTCAACATAACAAGCAATAACATTGACACCATCAACATCCGTGAAATGTTCCACGAAGTCGGAAATAGTCAGGTCCATCTGGTTACCAAAACTAATGCTGGCTCTGGGGTTAATAATACCGTCGTAATTACTGGCAAAAGTGACCAGATAGGCTCCGGATTGACTCACAAAAGCAAGATTCTCACCTAAGCCAGGACTGAAAGGGAGCTTGTAGTCAGGAAGAAAAAAGGTGTTGTAATTGTCCCGACTGACTATGCCAAGACAATTGCCTCCGACCATAACCGGGCCACCATCACCTTTTTTATGGCCTTCAAGCAGAACATTTTCGATTGATTGGGCTAAATCCTTTTCCCCGGCTTCGGCAAAACCTCCGGGTATCAGGATCATGGACTCTGCCATATTCTCTGCCACTAATTGAGTGATGGAGTCAAGGGCACCTTGAGCAGGTACTGAGATAACGGCCAAATCACATTTTTCAGGAACTTCACTGACCGTGCGATAGCAGGGAATCCCGCCAATAGATTCTTCTTTATGATGAACAACATAAAGACGCTTTTGATCAATACCCAGACTGTTTTTCAAATTCTCCAGGATAATTCGACCAGGATTAAGTCCCTTGGCACTCACACCCAAAACCATTGCGCTGCGAGGGCTCAGAAGAGGGGTAATTTTGGATACTGGACGTTTGTTGTCATCCCATTTTCTTCTACTGATCAAACCCACACCATCCAAAGCAACTAATTGCCCCTTAGTGGCTACAGCGGGGTTGATTTCAATCTCTTCAATGCAAAACTCAGATTCCCCATTGGGCCCCACATGGGAGCCGACTTTAGACAAAGCCATAACCCAATCCACCAGATGGTCAAGAGAGACAGGAGCTTCTGGATAAAGTCTGGAAGGAGAACAAAGCAAATTCAGCAGAGGATGGGATTCAATGGCCGAAGCTACATACAAAGGGTTCAAATTTAAAGCAGGGAGTATTAATGTGCTGTTGCCTTGGGTTCCTTTTCCATACCATTCCGTCAAAGTCCCACCAATTCCCAAAACGACACATGGTCCAAAAGCAGGATCTTGCCTGAGGCTGATTAGAACTTCCTGGCCTGGTGTATTGGCTTTGTGAGGAATGAAAGCTCCAGCCATAAAGCCTTCCACGGCATCGACATTTCCACCTTCTGCCAAAAGACTTTTCATGGCATTGATTTCTTCAAGGACATCCTTGCCGGTGAGCCCTTCAATGGAGAGTAGTTTCACCCCTCCAATGTCCGTTTTGTGAAGGATTTCTCTCCCCACCACTTTCAATAGAATTCTCTTTTCGGGACCGGCAAGTCCTAACGCCTGGTCAGCCCAAATCTCCCCTTGAGCTGGTGAATAGTTAGCAGGCAGAAAAAAGGCGGGACAGGAATTGAGTCCCATGGCTTCGAATAGCCCATACATTTCAATCTCATGAAGACGCACTGCCCCAGAAGATGGAGCATCCTGGGGTAAACTGGCGGAAATTGATTCAAGATATTGATCAACCCTGACACTGTCCATTACGACCACCCATTTCCTTTATTTTCCTGAAGAAATTTTCACCCTCAGGTGAACCTCACGTTATTGCTGACAAACATATAACGTAACCCTTGCAGTCCCAACAAAAAAGCCTCCATCCACTTCAAAAAGCATCCGGAGGCCTTGACCAATAGGCAAAAAGAAAGGCCCCGAGCTTATGCTCGAGGC
>JADGDU010000109.1 GCA_016744705.1 Candidatus Krumholzibacteriia bacterium | reverse complement strand
GATCAAACGCGGAGGCGAAGTCTCCCTTGAAGAAGGCTCATTCGTGGGCCGCGATGGCGAGCCAACAACAGGCCGCATTTATCACCTGGGAAAATTCACCACCATCTATCAAATATCTGAAGAAGTTGGTTTTCTCAACTGGTCCCCTGATGGACGACGGTTTTTCGCTCTGGGTGAACTCCCTCCCCGTCGGGTGACAAAGTCCATTGAAGGTTACCTCTCCGGAAATTCTGACCGGGCACCTCTGGACATGAGCAATGGCGCGGCTCTGCGCCAACTCACCCAGGGCGCCAGCCTCAAAGACCAGTTGATGGCTGGTGGACCAGTGGTCTGGCCCATCATGCTCATTGCCTTGCTGGCATTGCTGCTGGTCATCTACAAAACCGTTTATCTGCACCGCCTGCATGGCAATACCGACCGTATCATGGGTGAAGTTACCGAGTTGGCTGATAAGGGTGACTGGGTGGGCTGTGAACAGGTTATTGATCGCCACAAGGGTCAAAAGTGGCCCGTAGTGAGAATGTTGAAAGCCGGTTTGGCCGTCCGAAGCGAAAAACGTGAAACCCTGGAAAGTGTTCTTCAGGAGTCCATTCTGCGTGAGTTGCCCGAAGTGCAGCGGGGCATTGCAGTCCTTGCCGTTTTGGGCGCCATCGCCCCCTTGTTGGGGCTGTTGGGAACGGTGACGGGC
>JADGDU010000108.1 GCA_016744705.1 Candidatus Krumholzibacteriia bacterium | reverse complement strand
GCACTGCTCTCACCCCGGATATACAGGTCTATCACCACCGCCACATACTTCTTAGGCCACTGTGCAAACACTTCAAGGGCCTTCTGCCCATCGGTGAAAGCCTCCACCTGATACCCCAACCGCCCCAGCACCTCCCGGGCCAAATCGATAAGAATCGCCTCTTCATCCACAAGAAGCACCGTCCCTTTAGCTCCCAGCAGGTCCCGTACCTCACCGTTTTCCGAAGAGACGGAGACCAGGGGCAGGTAGACATGAAACGTCGACCCTTTTTCCCGCTCACTGTCAAGGCTCACGGCACCGCCATGGTTCAAAACGATGCCATGCACCACGGCAAGCCCCATGCCCGTTCCCTTCCCCACCTCTTTGGTGGTGTAGTAAGGCTCAAAAATCCTTGAGGCAATTTCCGGATCCACGCCATGACCGGAATCCGACACACTCAGGCGGACATAGCACCCTTCCGGCAGGTGCAGGGCAACGGCAAGAGCCTCTCCGACCATCACCTCATCGGCGTGGATCCGAATCTCTCCACCCTCATCCCCAATGGCGTGAAAGGCATTGGTGGCAAGATTGATAATAATCTGGTGAATTTGAACGGCGTCCGCAACCACCCGGAGTTTCCCCTGGCCGGCAATAAACCGAACATCAATATTTGACGGCAGAGAGGCGCTCAGAAATCCTGTGGTGTCTTGGAGCAACTCCCGG
>JADGDU010000107.1 GCA_016744705.1 Candidatus Krumholzibacteriia bacterium | reverse complement strand
GCTTCGCACCTCGAAGGGCCCGGGGCGATATCGCTGCCTCACTTGGCCGCGCGCGAGGCTTGCAAAAGATCTCTCGGGGAAGCCTGGTGGGGCGCTAGCGAACCTCGTTGGGGCCCTCGCCGCGGCCAGACCGGGGCCCAAAAAGGAAAGGGGGCTCACTGTCGTGAGCCCCCTCAGTCGGGGCGAGAGGATTTGAACCTCCGACCTTTCGGTCCCGAACCGAACGCGCTACCAAGCTGCGCTACGCCCCGTTTCGAGCGCGGTTGGTAGCAGAGCCCCAGAAGCTTGTCAAAGAGACAATCCTCTCCGGGCGCGAGCAGGCGTTTGGGGTCCTCAGGGGCCGGCTTGGAGCCGAGGGAGGCGGCGCGCGCGGGTCAGGCGCATCCACACGCTCCCGTCGCCCTCGGGCGCTCGAGCGCGGGCCTCGCTGGGAGCTCTAAAACGCGATACCGAGCCGGTAGGCGCCGACCGAGAACTCGTCGTCCTCGCCGAGCTCGACCGGCTTGTGGATCGGATGATCGTTGAGCTGGACCGAGCCGTCACCCGTGATCGGGCGCAGCTGCGGACGGTTGGGGATCCCGGCCCACTCGAGCACCGCGTGCACGCGCAGGACGCTGTCGTGGCGCAGCTTGATCTCGCAGCGCTCGCCGCTGCCGATGCGGTACGAGCCTGGGAGGAACAGGCGATCCTCGAGGTGGTTTTC
>JADGDU010000106.1 GCA_016744705.1 Candidatus Krumholzibacteriia bacterium | reverse complement strand
ATCCAGTACCTGCTGATATAAAAATGGCGTGCCTTTTAATGTGATTTCTGCTGCAGAGTAGAGATCGACTTCTCTTGGATTATCTGGAGTGAGCAGAGTGGTGATGATCGCTTTTTTTAAATGCGCTTTTTGCTCTGTAGTCGCGACGGTTTCAACGGTGACTACACCTTTTGAGAAGCTGACTTGTGAGCGACTTAAGTAACCATCAGTATATTTGACATATTCACGCTTACTGGCCACTTTTATCTGCTGTTTACCCCACTTTTGCTCAATATTGCCGGAGAAGTGGCCTATAAGTATATTGAATGCACCAAGATCTTTTTGAAATTGCCCCGGAAGTGGTGCTAAATTTTTGGCAAATCGATTGGCTCATACAACCGACGCTCACTTGCAGGAGTAGGCTTCGGGCCTCGCTGGGGGGACGAAAAATGCGGCCGATGTAGTCCATTCAAGGTCTCCGGGGCCCCTCCGGCAGGGCGAATTCCGCCCTCCGGGAGGGCTGTTGAGGCCAGCACCAACAAAAATGCGGCCATTTTTAAGTTAATTTCCAGATTCTACTCGGTAAAAGGTGCCGCCAAAGTCCCATTTTGTAAGTTGTTGCTATAGATATAAGTAAATCTTTAGGCGGCTCGTTTGCCAGCTCTAACTCTTTGACTTTTTTAAGGATTCCCCTTGGCTGGCGATAAAAAAAACACTAAACTTCCTCTC
>JADGDU010000105.1:275-723 GCA_016744705.1 Candidatus Krumholzibacteriia bacterium | reverse complement strand
AAGTTGTAACGTTTGTGGGCTACATACTCCAACTTCAGTACGATCAACAACCCAGCCAACCCAATCTGAAGGCAATTCGCTCCCCACCAACAAATAGACGGATACCTGGACAGGGCCATCGTGTCCCGAAGCTGAAATTGAGAGACGGCTTGATGGTTCTTGGGCCACCGAGCTAGTCGCTACAGAGGCGAACACGACTAGAAGCGTCAAAGCAAAAACTCTTGATGTACACCTGCGCATTGGAGCTCCTTACGGAATATTGTTTAACATGCTATTCGGGCAAACCAAACGCCCTGTCGGTCTAACGTTGGCTTCAGCTGCAAGCGTGTCCGGCGCTTCGCCGGTTTGGCGCGAGCCTGGCGACAGCCAGGGTCGTGACAGACGCGATTGTCGGCTGCAAGCGTTTGTTATATAGATCATTTACCTCTGTTCCCGAACAGCCTGATCC
>JADGDU010000105.1:0-265 GCA_016744705.1 Candidatus Krumholzibacteriia bacterium | reverse complement strand
AGTGCGAATCCTTTTTGCTGCAAACGATATTCTCCCATTTTAGACGGATTCTTTAGGACAATTTTTCGACTAGTTAACGCCTGTAGCGCGTTCGTCAGCGTAGTGTCATCACCGGAAAACTGTTCACGTATCTCTGCCTTCTTTACCCAGTCATTTAGTTTCTCTGACATAATCGTTAACACCTCACGATATTCGTCGGACTTAATTTGGTCGCGATATGCGCTTGCGTAATAGCGCTCGCCTATCGCATCGATCGCGCCTCCTG
>JADGDU010000104.1 GCA_016744705.1 Candidatus Krumholzibacteriia bacterium | reverse complement strand
ATGATATCTCGCACGATTTTCTGCTCGGACCAGGCCGCTAAAATTTTCTTATACCGCCCACGGCCAATACCATCAACTTCCAGCAGGCGTTTGGGCTCATTTTCAATCACATTAAAAACTTCGGTTCCAAAAGCATTAATAAGGCGTTCGGCAAAAGTGGGCCCAATTCCCGGAACCAGCCCCGAGGCCAGGTACCTCTCCATCCCATCAATGGAGGCTGGCTGGCTGATGCGAAGTTGATCTGCCTTCAGTTGCCGCCCAAATTTGGGGTCCTGCACCCATTGTCCCGAAGCATCAACCATCACACCTTCATTGATATCCGCAGCTGAACCAACAACCGTTATTAAGGCGCCTTGATTATCCCGCACCCTCAAGACACAGAAACCCGACTCGGAGCTTTGAAAAGTCACCCGTTCCACCGTACCACAAACACGCGGATTTTCTGAATACAGCTCGTTTGGCCCCTTGCCCATGGTTTCAACTCCTTTGATACCATCATCCTGGTCCAGGTCCCGCCTGTCAACCCTGTCTAGAAGATTCGCCTAAATTCCAGCCAATTCATTGATTTTATGTTTCAATTTACCCCAAATCATGGTATAATATGTTGAAAAGGCTCACATAATCAACATGGGTTTTTCTTTTGGGACAGTTTTGCAACAATTTATTGCCTTTCCATGCGTTCACCCGTGTACTCGCCACGTTTATTTGATGAAAAGAGGATTCGTCCATGAAAATGTTAAAATGGATCACGTTAGGTC
>JADGDU010000103.1:391-762 GCA_016744705.1 Candidatus Krumholzibacteriia bacterium | reverse complement strand
TCGCTGCTGCTCTCCACCGGAAAGTTCACCTGGAAAGTGATCAGCCCGATCCGACAATCCCATTTTTTCAAGAAAATCTAGAGCACGCTGCCGCACCTCATCGTTGACAGGCCCAAGCCGTCGGGCTGGCATTAAAAGATTTTCAAAGGCAGTGAAATCGGGAAGGAGCAAGTTATTCTGAAAAACAAACCCAATTTGATGGCTACGCCATTGGTCGACCAATTGGCGCAATCCAAAATTAATTGGCTTACCTCGGAATAAAATACTTCCGGAAGTAGAGTAATCCAATGAACCCAAAATATTGAGTAAAGTACTTTTGCCAGAACCAGACTCTCCCATGACAGCCACGGCCTGTCCTTCTTCTAGACCAA
>JADGDU010000103.1:0-381 GCA_016744705.1 Candidatus Krumholzibacteriia bacterium | reverse complement strand
ATCATCGCTTCGCGGAAAAACCTTATGCACAGCACGGGCTTCCAGAATCAGATTTGTGGAATTGTTCTCAGGCATTACGCAAAATCTCCATGGGCTTCAGACGAGCAGCTTCATAGCTGGGCCATAACCCGGCCACAACAGACATTATGAGAGTGACGACAATGACCATAACAAAATCTGTCCATTGTATGAGAACCGGAACGGTATCTAGAAAATAAACATCACCAGGTATGGGGAATCCGAATTGCTTCAGGGAAAAGATAGCCGCCAGGCCAAATGCGCTGCCAAAGCCCACTCCCAACAACCCCTGATATATGCCGTTAATCAAAAAGACACCGAGAACCTGGCTCCGACTGGTTCCCATAGACATGAGGATGGCGA
>JADGDU010000102.1 GCA_016744705.1 Candidatus Krumholzibacteriia bacterium | reverse complement strand
GTCTGTATTTATCATTCGGGGCATCACCAGGACGATTACACGGGTTGTGGAAGGGCTGACCGAAGGCGCCAATCAGTTGGCATCCGCATCCGGCCAGGTTTCTTCCTCGAGCCAGTCCATGGCAGGGGGAGCCTCCCAGCAGGCGGCCTCCATAGAAGAGACGTCTTCATCCATGGAAGAAATGGCTTCCATGACCAAACAGAATGCCAAAAGTGCAGCCAATGCCGACGCCTTGATGAAAGAGACCACCCAGGTCGTCAGTTCGGCCAACAACTCCATGCAGAACCTGACCCAGTCCATGGCGGATATTTCAAAGGCCAGTGAAGATACCTCAAAAATCATCAAATCCATTGATGAGATCGCCTTCCAGACCAACCTGCTGGCCCTGAATGCTGCAGTGGAGGCAGCCAGGGCCGGGGAAGTCGGGGCCGGTTTTGCCGTGGTTGCCGATGAGGTGAGAAATCTAGCCATGCGGGCGGCTGAAGCGGCCAATGATACGGCAAAACTTATCGAAGGTACCGTCAAAAAGGTCCATGACGGTTCAGAACTTGTTTTTGCCACAAACAAGGCCTTTTCCCGAGTGGCAAAGAGCTCGGAAAAAATCGGCACCCTGGTTTCGGAAATATCCCAGGCTTCGAAAGAACAGTCTACGGGAATTGAACAGGTTAACAACGCCATTGGCGAGATGGACCGTGTGGTCCAGCAAAATGCCGCCAATGCCGAGGAATCCGCCTCAGCAGCAGAAGAGATGAGTGCCCAGGCCGGACAGCTCAAGGCGTATG
>JADGDU010000101.1 GCA_016744705.1 Candidatus Krumholzibacteriia bacterium | reverse complement strand
GCCCTCATCCAGAGCCACCTGCTCCATGGTATTGATCAAGCCCTTATCGTAAGGTTCGCTCATATCCGGGAAACGGGGTCCCAGACGCTCATCATTTGGCCCGATCAAGGGGTTATCACCCATGAGATTGATGTGGTCGGTGATGACGGTGACATCGCCGGCGGCCATCTGGGGATTCATGCCCCCCACTGCGTTGCTGATCAAAAGAGTGCCAGCGCCCAGGGCTTGCATCACCCGCACAGGCAAGGTGATTTCATGCATGGAGTAGCCCTCGTAGAAATGCACACGGCCCACCATGGCCATGACCCGGCGGCCCGCAAGGGTGCCAAGTACCAAATTGCCTTCGTGGCTGGTGGCGGTGGATTCTACAAAATGTGGCACATCCCCATAAGGGATGACGCAGTCGGCTTCAATCTGCTGGCCCAATTCACCCAAACCGGTGCCCAGAATCAATCCTATTTCTGGCTGAAATTCGGTTTTTTCACGGATAAAAGCGACAGCTTCTTGAATTTGGGTCCACATCTGGCTCACACCGACCTCCGGTCATTAGTTATTCAAAGCTACAAAGTGCGTTCGGCAAGGTAACATGCACCTCGGATACCGCCAAGGAAAAAGCGGGAATCAGGTGATTCCCGCCAATTTTGACCGTTTTACAATTTCCCAGAGAGGCCTCAGATGGTCACGGTTTCCGCCATCGTTTCGGTTTCACCGGAAATATTTTCTGACTCTTCCAAATTGGGTTTATCCACTGCGGGAACGGCTTCCACGGGAATTCCCATTGCCGCCAAATCCACGGATGCGGCCATCGCTGACTTGCTGTCGGCATGGGATGGCTTGTAA
>JADGDU010000100.1 GCA_016744705.1 Candidatus Krumholzibacteriia bacterium | reverse complement strand
GAGGTGTCCCGAGCCGAATCGCTGACCTGTGCGGTAGACGCAGGAGAGGGCCTTCTGGGCCTCGGTGGTGCCTTTCCATGTGGCAACGGGCTCTATACAGGTGTCGCAGTTGCCGCATGGGGAGGATAGGGTTTCTCCGAAGTAAGAGAGCAGGGTTTGACGCCGGCATCCGGTGATTTCGCAAAATCCCAGCATGGAGCTGAGTTTTTGGTGCTGAATGCGTTTGAACTCCGCGTCGCCATCCGAGGAGTCCAGCATCTGCCGCAGGAAGACAGCGTCGCCCAGGCTATACGCCATCCATGCGTCGGCTGGAAGGCCATCTCGCCCGGCGCGTCCGGTTTCCTGGTAGTAGCTCTCCAGGTTCTTGGGAAGGTCCAGGTGGGCCACAAAGCGTACATCGGGTTTGTCGATTCCCATGCCAAAGGCGATGGTGGCCACGATGATCACTTGATCTTCGGTGATAAAGCGGCGCTGGTTTGTTGCCCGGACCTCCTGGGAAAGTCCGGCATGGTAGGGCAGGGCGGTGTAACCACGCTCAGAAAGCCAGGCGGCGGTGGCTTCGACTTTTTTTCGGCTCAGGCAGTAGACGATGCCCGAGTCCCCGTGGTGTTCCTGTGCGATAAAGGTCTCAAGCTGTTGTTTGGGGCTGTTTTTTACCACGACACGGTAGCGAATGTTGGGGCGGTCAAAGCTGGAGACGAAGCGTTTGGCCTGGGTGAGGTGAAGGCGCTGGGCCATCTCCTCCCGTACGATGGGGTCTGCCGTGGCGGTCAAGGCGATGCGCGGCACTTGTGGGAACCGCTCTGCTAAGATGGACAGTTGCATGTATTCGGGGCGGAAGTCATGACCCC